>CAWIAT010000011.1:0-248952 GCA_963834225.1 uncultured Actinomycetota bacterium
AGGGAAAGTCCTGCTCAGGAGGCGATCGGCCCGCTGATGACGACCGCTCCGGCGGGGTCGACGACCTCGAACCGGGCGGCGTCGGCGAGGAGCACCGAGGCGTTCATGCTGCACGTGACCGTGCGGTCGACGCCGAGGAAGGCCCCGGAGTCGTACTCGCGCCCGCCGTCGTCGACGATCCGCACGTCGTAGGCCCGTCCGGCGGGCAGCCCCGTGGCCACGAGCTTGAGCTCGACCCCCCACGAGTGGTCGACGAGCCCGGCGGTGGCGGTGACCCCGGGCGCCGTCGTGACCTGGCGGACCGCGAGGACCGGAGCCCCGGCGGGGGTGTCGGGCAGGACCGCCACCGCGACGGCCGCTGCGGCCGCCGCGCCGGCGAGGACGCCCGCCGCCACGGGCACCCAGCGACGGGCGCGTCCGGGCAGCCGGGTCACCGTGGCGCCACTCGCCGCCTCGGCGCGCAGTGCCGCCTCGGCGCGCAGCGCGCCCTCGACCCGGTCGTCGAGGGCCGCCGGGACCGGGCGTGCGAGTGCCGTGACGGCGTCGGGGTCGACGGCGCGCAGGGGTGCCACGAGGGGGGCGAGGTCGGCGGCCACCTCCCGGCACTCCGCGCAGGTCGACAGGTGGTCCTCGACGGCGTGCAGGAGGTCGCCCTCGAGCTGGCCGAGGACGTAGGCCCCGAGGGCCTCGCGCAGCTCGTCGTGGCTCGTGGTCATCGTTCGGCCTCCATGGTGGTGATGGTGCTCCTCAGGTCGCGCAGGCCGTGGAAGACACGGCTGCGCAGGGTGCTGACGTTGACGCCCAGCTCGGCCGCGACCTCGTCGTACGGTCGGCCGCGCAGGTAGGTCTCGACGATGGCGGTGCGGTGGTCCTCGCTCGCCCGCGCGAGGGCGCGCGCGACGAGGTCGGTGTCGGCGACGTGGTCGGAGTGGTCGGGCACGCTCGTCACCTCCGTGGGGCTGGCTCGCTCGGTGATCGACAACGGCTCCCCTGCAGGGCCTGCGGGGGCGGGGCCGCGGGCCCGGGCGGCCCACTGGTCGTGGACCACGTTGCGCAAGATGGCGAAGAGCCAGGTCCGCAGCGACCCCTGGTCGGGGTCGAAGCGGTCGGCCGCCCGCCACGCGCGCACGATCGTCTCCTGCACGGCGTCCTGCGCGGTCGCGTCGTCACCGAGGCGGGCGAGGGCGGCGCGGTAGAGCTCGGCGCCGTGCAGGGCGTAGCCCTGTCGGGCCAGCCCCTCCCCGGGGTGTCCGGGGGAGGGGCTGGCCCGTGCGGTCGTCCACGGTGGCACGCGGGCGCTCCTGCCGGTCGACGGGTGGTCGACGAAGGCTAGCCCTGAGCTCAGCGCGTGGGCACGATGGCGAGGTCGGCGACGTCGGCCGTGCGGAAGGTCCCGACCTTGGAGGCCGAGCCGCTGAGCAGGTCGACCCGGTAGAGGGCGGCCTTGCCGGTGTCGCTCGTGCGCAGCGTGGCCCAGCCCGCGTTGCCGACCGTCACCCCGTCACGCACGGTGCTGACGATGTCGAACCCGGCGACCGGCGAGGCGTCGACGCCGAGGGGACCGGCGAGCAGGAGCGTCCCGTCGTTCGCCGGGACCTGCTGGGCGGCCTGGTTCCTCGTCGTGTCGAGGTCGAAGAGCGTGGTGCCCGTCGCGGCGTCGAGGTCGTTGTTCGTGTACGCGGCCGCGGTGAGCCCGGTCGCGGGGGTCCCCGGGGTGTAGGCGAGCGTGCCGTCGACGAGGGTCGCGCCACCGGCCACCGGGTTGTGCCGGAGGTTCTGGCCGGTGTCGCTGATGACGCGCAGCCGGTCCGCGGCGGGGTTGAAGTCGACGCCGAAGTGGGTGCCGGCGAGGGCCACGGTGAGCTGCGAGACCTTCGTCGCCTTCGCCCGGCGGACGTCGAGGGTGTAGACGCCGCCCGCGTCGCCGACGCCGTAGACGGTGCGGTCCTGCACGCGCCAGTCGATGCCGACGCGACGGGTGTCGTCAGCGCGGCCGGCCATCCGGCCGTGGTCACGGGCCAGGGCGGGGACCTTGAGGGAGAAGGTCGACAGGCGCTTGCCGTCGGCGGACAGGCCGACGGCCTCGCCGCGCAGGAGGCCTCGGTCATGGCCCGGCGGCTGCCCGAGTGGGAGGGGTGGTGGCGCACGCGACGGTGCCGGTCCCGACCGCCGCGGCGGTGGCGAGCAGGCACGTCGTGGCGAGGGCGGCGATGGTGCGGGTGGTGAGTCGCATCTGATCTGACCTCCTGGAGGACGTCGGCCGGTGCCGGCGTGTCACAGGGGATACCGGCGGCGGGGCGCCGGCGTTGACGACCCGACCGACCTCTTCTCGCGGTGCCGTCTCAGGTGCGCCGCTGGCAGCGGCCGCACCAGAAGAGGTTGCGCCCGGCGACCACCCGGGTGCGGACCTTCGAGCCGCAGACCGGGCACGGCTGCCCGGCCCGCTTGTAGACCGACGAGCGGCGCTCGAGCAGGCGCGGGACCTCCCCGCGGCCCAGCGCCGCCTCGACGTCGAGCACCTGGTCCTCGACGGTCACGATGCGCCCCGTCGTGACGCCGAGGGGCATGAGGCGCACGAGGTCGGCCCAGACGAGCCGCCAGGAGGCGCGCTTCATCGACCGGCCCTCGGTGAACGGCGAGAGGCGGTGCCGGAAGAGGACCTCGGAGCGGTAGACGTTGCCGACGCCGGCGAGCACCGACTGGTCCATGAGGAGCTCGGCGACCGAGCGCGACGACCTCCGGATGCGAGCCCACGCGACGCCCTCGTCGGCGTCGGGCCGCAGCGGGTCGGGGCCCAGGCTCGCGAGGACGGAGTCGACCCGCTCGGGGCTGGCGACCTCGCACAGGGTGGGACCGCGCAGGTCGGCCACGTGCTCGGGGGTGCGCAGCCGCAGCCGCACCTGCCCGACGACGGGGACCTCGGCGGTCCACGCGTGGCTGTCGACGGTGAAGCTGCCGATGAGGCCGAGGTGGACGTGCAGCCACCGGTCGCCGGCGAACTCGGCGAACAGGTGCTTTCCGCGCGAGGTCGCCCGCAGCAGCTCGCGGCCGGTGAGCTCGGCGGCGCCCTCGGTGAACTTGCCCTGGGGGCTGCTCACCTCGGGGCTGGAGCCGGCGAAGGCCTCGTGGAGGTCGCGGGCGAGCGCGAACAGCGTGTGACCCTCGGGCATGGCGCCAGCCTAGGCCGCTGGGTCACCGACGCCCTGCGCCCCTCCTGCTCGGGTGAGCTCGCCTGGTCACCGATGCCGTCGGGCTCGGTGTGGGGGCTCGGGCACGGCGCGCAGGATCCGCACGCCCTTCGGGCCGATCCCGTGGAGGGCGAGCAGCTCGCGGTCGCCGAGCGCGTCGACCTGCTCCCAGGTCGTCAGGCCGGCGTGGGCCAGGGCGCCGCGCACCGGGCCACCCACTGCGTCGTGCTCGTGGGGTGGCACGGAGCGGTCCTGCGGCGCCGCAGCGCCCTCGTCCTGCGCAGTGGGCACGGCTCAGCTGGCCTTCTTCTCTGCCTTCTTGGCCGTCGCCTTCTTCGCAGGCGCCTTCTTGGCGGTGGTCTTCTTCGCGGTGCTCTTCGCCGCGGTCTTCTTCGCCGGCGTCGTCGAGGCCGCCGGTGCCTCGCCGCGGCCGGCCTTGGCCTTCTCGACCGAGCGGGCCAGGGCCGCGAGCAGGTCGACGACCTCGCCCGACTCCTCCTCCTCGGGCGCACTGACCCGGACCTCGCCGCCCTCGACCTTGGCGCGGACCAGCTCCTTGACCGCGAGGGCGTAGTCGTCCTCGTAGTCGTCGGGCTCGTAGTCACCGGCGAGCTGGTCGATGAGCATCTTGGCCATGTCCATCTCCTGCTTCGACGCCTTCTGGTCGTCGTCGAGGTTGGCGAAGTCGGCCGCCCGGACCTCGTCGGGCCACAGCATCGTCTGCATGACGATGACGCCGTCGCGCACCCGCAGCACCGCCATCGTCATCCGGGTGCGGATCGAGACGGTGACGATCGCCATCCGCTTCTCGCTCTCGAGGGCGTCGCGCAGGAGGACATAGGGCTTGGTGGCGGCCTTGTCGGGCTCGAGGTAGTAGCTCTTGTCGAGCCACATCGGGTCGATCTGGTCCGAGGGGACGAACTTGGTGACCCCGATCTCCTTGCTCGTCTTCGAGGGCAGGTCGGCGAAGTCGTCGTCGGTGAGGACGACCATGTCGCCGTCCTCGGTCTCGTAGCCCTTGGCGATGTCGTCGTACGAGACCTCCTCGCCGTCGATCGAGCAGGTGCGCCGGTACTTGATCCGCCCACCGTCCTCCCGGTGCACCTGCCGGAACTGCACGTCGTGGTTCTCGGTCGCCGAGTACAGCCGCACCGGCACGTTGACCAGCCCGAACGAGACCGCGCCCTTCCAGATCGCCCGCATCGCCGTCCACGCCCTTCCCGAGTGCTCACGCCCCTCCGGCGGGAGCGCGCAACCCCAGCGTAGGCCCGTGCGGGCCGCGGGGGACCCCCTCCGCGGCGACCTCCTCACCCGCCCGCCCCCGGCCCCGGGCCGTGGGGAGCTCGCACCGGTTCAGGACCCCGAGCGGACTCCCCGCGGGTGGGTCGGACCCGGATCTCGGCCCGCCGGAGCCGATGTCGTCGAAACCGCGCCGGGGCGGGTCCGTGTCCCCGACACTGGGCCGGTGACGGACCGGGCCAGGGCAGGCCCCGCAGGGGGCCCGTCGATCCCGGCCGCCCCGACCGGGCTCGAGGTGAGGGTGCTCGGCGGGCTCGAGCTCGTCGTCGACGGGCGGCCCGTCGCCCTGCGCGGGCGGGTCCGCCGCCGCCTCGTCCTCACCCTCCTCGCCGGCCCCGGGGCGGTCTCGGCCGAGGACCTCGTCGAGGGGCTGTGGCCCGACCGCGCCGTCGACGACACCTCGGTCAACGCCGTCCACGCCCACGTCTCGCGGCTGCGCCGGCTCCTCGACCCCTCGGGGTCCGGTCGTGGTGCGGTGTGGCTCGCCTCGGAGGGCTCGCGCTACCGCCTGGTGCCGACCCGCGTGGACGCCGAGGACCTCGAGCGGCGGATCAGCGGCGCCGAGGCGCTCGTCGCGACCGACCCCGCCGCCGCCCGGGCCCTGCTCGCCGACGCGCTCGCGGCGACCCTGCCGCCGGTCACCGAGGACCTGCCCGCGTGGGAGGTCCTCGCCGGGCACTGGCGGATGCGGTGGCGGCACGCGGAGGAGACCTGGGCCGACCTCGTCGTCCGCTCGCCGGAGTCGGCCGCCCGCGCCGACGACCTCCTCGCCCTCGCTCGTGCCGAGCCGACCCGCGAGGTCCGGTGGGCTCTGGGGATGCGAGCCCTGGCGCTCGCCGGGCGGCAGGCCGAGGCGCTGGCCGCCTACCGCGAGGCCCGCGAGGTGCTCCTCGAGGAGGTCGGCGTCGAGCCCGGCAGCGACCTCCGCCTCACCCACGAGGCCGTCCTGCGCCAGGCGCAGCTGACCCGGGTCGGCTGGGAGGCCGCACCGGGTGCCGCTCCCGTGCCACCGACGAGCTTCATCGGGCGCGAGGCCGAGCTGGCCCTGCTCGACGACCTCGTCGCCCGCCACCGGGTCGTCACCGTCCACGGCCTCGGCGGGATGGGCAAGAGCCGGCTCGTCGCCGAGTGGGTCACCCGGTCGGGTCGCGGCGGCTCGACGCACTGGGTCGACCTGCGCGGCGCGGCCCCCGACCTCGTCGCCCACCGGGTCGCCCTCCAGCTGGGCCTCGCCCCGGCCGACGACAGCCCGCGCACGAGCCTGGAGGCGGTCGTCGTGTCCACGGCGCCGCTGCCCGTCCTCGTCGTCCTCGACGGCGCCGACCCGGTGGCCGAGTCGGTCTCCGCCGTCGTCGCCACGCTGACGACCGCCCTGCCCCAGCTCACCGTCCTCACGACGTCGCGGCGACCTCTCGGGGTCACCGGCGAGCGACCCGTCCTCCTCGGCCCGCTGGCACCGGAGGACGCCGAGCGTCTGGCCGGCCACCGCCTCGGGAGCCCGGGCGCGACCGCCGCCGAGGTCGGGCGACGCAGCGGCGGGGTGCCGCTGGCCGTCGAGGTGCTCTCACCGGGCGCCGACGCGGCCGACGGCGTGGCCGCCGCCGACCTCCGGGAGGCGGTGCGCGACGCCGTGCTCGGGCTGTCGGGCGACGCAGCCGGGGTGTTCGCGGCGCTGGCACACCTCCCCGCGGGGGCGACCCCCGACCTCGTCCGCAGCCTGCTGCCGGCGCCCGACGACCACGTCCTGCGCCGGGTGCTGCGCGAGCTCGTCGGATCCTCCCTCGTCGTGACCGAGCCTCGCCTGGCCCACGACGGCCGGCCGGTGCTGCACCACCGCGTCCTCCAGCCCGTCGTCGACGTCGCGGAGCCCGCGGGGCGAGGTGGCTCCACGGACGCCGACCGGGGCTTCGCCCGCTGGATCCTCACCCACCTGCCGGCCGTCCACGGCGAGGTGCCGGACTGGAGGCGGGTCCGGGTCGTCGGCGACGAGCAGACCAACCTCGATGCCGTGCTCGGCCGGCTCGCCACCGACGACCCCACGGGCCTGCTCACGACGGTCGTGCGGCTGGGCCCGTGGTGGGCCTGGTCCGGGCAGTCGGCCACCGGGCAGCGCTGGGTACGCACCGGCCTCGAGGCCGCCGTGGACGACGCGGTCCCGGCCGCACTGCGGGCCGAGTCCCTGATGCTCTCCGCCACGGGCCGGGGCCTGGGCCACCTCGCCGCCCACTCCGACGACCTCGACGAGGCCGTGCGCCTCCTCGGCGCCGGTGACGACCCCGGCCTGCGGGCAGGCGTCCTCGGCCTGCGCGCCGTCGCGCGGGGGTGGCGGGGCGACCTCGACGGCTTCGACAGCGACCACGCCGCCGCCCGGCGGCTCAGCCACGAGGCCGGGCGGCCGTGGATCGACGTCCACCTCGACTCCGCCGGGGCGCTCAGCCGGGCGGCCCGCGGCGAGCCGCGCGAGGCGGTCGACGACCTCCTCGTCGTCGCCGGCCGGTTCGGCGACCTCGGCGACGACCACGCCCGCACCGTGGCCGTGCACTTCGCGATCACCGTGGCGGGGATCGTCGGCGACGAGCGGCTCGACACCCTCGTCGACCTCGGCCAGGAGGCGGCCGCGACGGCCGGGTCACCCGCGGCCGCCGCGCTCATCGCCGGGGAGGCCGCGAAGCACAGCCTGCGCCGTGCGGTCGGTGCGGGGGTCGACGTCCTCGGGCTCGTCGAGCGGCTCGAGCGGGCGGCGGTCGACCTCGAGCGGGTGGGCAACGGCCGGACGGCCGCCGTGGTGCGGCGCGACCTCGGGCTGCACCTGCTGCGCACCGGCGACCGGTCCCGGGCCGAGTCCGAGCTGCGCACGGCCAGCGTGCGCCTCCTCGTCCTCGACCCGGGGGCCGGTGCCCTTGCCGTGGCCGCGCTGTCCTCCCTGGTCCGGGGACGACAGCGCGACCTGCTCGGTTCTGCGGCGTGGACCCTGGCCACGGCCGGCGGGACGCCCCTCCTCGCGTCCGACCGCGACCTCATCGCCACGCTGACGGGGACCGGACCTCCGCCGGCGTCCCACGCGGCGCCGGCGGAGGTGGTCGACCGGACGGTGGAGGCGGTGCAGGCCGCTCTCGAGGTCTCCCGGGTCGACATCGGCGCGTGAGCCGGCTGGGTGTCGAGGACCGGGAGGTCCGGTGGGTCCCTCGGGGTGGGTCAGCCGAAGAGCTGGTCGTAGAGGGAGCGCAGGGCCGGGCGGTGGTCGGTCTTGGGGACGTTCTTGCCCTTGACGACCTTGGCCTGGGGGTCGCCCTGGCCGGGGCGGGTGATGTAGCGCAGCATCGTCCCGTCGCCCACCTGGATGCTCTGGGACAGCCCGGTCGGCGTGTTGTACACCCCGTAGGAGGCGGGCTGCGGCAGGTCCTTCACGGGGGTGATCCCCTTGTCCGGCGCGTCGAACCACTTCTCGAGGTCGGCCGTCGACGCGAAGGTGATCGTGCCGATGATCAGAGCAGTCCCCTCGCTCGTGGTGAGCATGCAGCGGCGGATCTTGCCCTTGCCGTCGGGGGTGTCGTTCGCCGTGATCGTCCCCTTCAACGGGCCCGTGGCGGGCTTGGGAGCAAGGGTGCCGACCTGCTCACCGGTGACCCACTCGCAGATGCCCTTGTCCTGGCTCCCCGCGATACCGGTGAGGGGGTCGTCCTTGCCGGCGCCGCCCGCGGGGGACGGGGACGCGCTCGGCGTCTCGGCGGGGGCCGAGGAGGCGGCGGTGCCTGCTGCGGTGGCCGTGGTCGACGCGGCCGGTTCCTTCGCGCTGCCGCAGCCCGCGAGGGCGAGGGCGAGCAGGGCGACGGTCGCCGGTGCGGCCCGGTGGGCGTGGGATCGGGTCATGGCTTCTCACCTCCGGGGTGGGGTCCGGGGCGGTCCCGGTCCACGAAGGGTCGCGAGGGGCGCTGACACCTCGCTGACATCCCGGACGGGGCCCGGGGCGGGCGGGCAGGATGGGCCCGTGGCCCCCTTCCGTCCGATGCTCGCGACCGTCGCCGAGCGCGTCCCGACCGGTGACGCCTGGGTGCACGAGGTGAAGTGGGACGGGATGCGGGTGCTCGTCGACGTGCGCGGCGGGGTCGTGTCGGTGTGGTCGCGCAGCGAGCGCGACGTCACCGCCGCCTTCCCCGAGCTCGACGCCCTCGGGAGCGCCTACGACGACATGCTCCTCGACGGCGAGGTCGTGGCCCTGGAGGGCGGGCGCCCGAGCTTCCACGCCCTCACCGAGCGGATGCACGTGTCGAAGCGGCGCCAGGCCGAGCAGCTGGTGGCGTCGCGCCCGGTGACCCTCATGGTCTTCGACCTGCTCCGGCTCTTCGGCAACGACCTGCGTGCCCAGCCGTGGAGCGCCCGCCGCGAGCTGCTCGAGCAGCTCGACCTCGCCGGTCGGGCCTGGCAGGTGCCGGCCGTCCACGACGACGGCGCCGACCTGCTCGCCGCGACCGCCGCCCAAGGGCTCGAGGGGATCGTCAGCAAGCGACGGGCGGCCCCGTACGCCACCGGTCGCCGCTCTCCCGACTGGCGCAAGACGGCGCACCGGGCGAGCCACTCGGTCGTCGTCGGTGGCTGGCGCCAGGAGGTGGGGTCCTCGGCCGGACGGCTCGGCGCCGTCCTCGTCGGACTGCCCGACGGTTCCGGTGGCTGGCGCTACGCCGGGCGGGTGGGGTCCGGCCTCGCCGGGTCGGCCGGGCAGGCGCTTGCCATGCGGCTGCGGCGGATGGGCCGTGACGACTCGCCCTTCTCCGACGACGTCCCGCCGATCGACGCGAACGGGACGACGTGGGTCCAGCCGCGGCTCGTCATCGAGGTGCGCGCCCTCGAGCTGACCTCGCAGCACCGGCTGCGCCAGCCGGCCTACCTCGGCGTGCGGTCCGACCTGACGCCCGACGACCTCGTGGAGGCCGAGGATGCCTGAGCGCTACGTCCCCGAGGTGACGCGCGTCGAGGTGGCCGGGCGCAAGCTGCGCCTGACCAGCCTGGACAAGGTGATGTACCCGTCGACCGAGACGACCAAGGGCGAGGTCCTCAGCTACTACGCCCAGGTCGCGCCCGTCCTGCTGCCGCACCTCGCCGACCGCCCGGTGACCCGGGTGCGCTGGCCGCACGGCGTCGAGGACCAGATGTTCTTCGAGAAGAACCTGCCGTCGGGTGCGCCGAGCTGGCTGCCCCGCGTGCCCGTCGACGACGTCACCTACCCGCTCGTCACCGACCTCGCCGACCTGACCTACCTCGTCAACCTCAACTCCCTCGAGCTGCACGTCCCGCAGTGGACGTTCGAGGACGGCGAGCCGCAGCACCCGGACCGCCTCGTCATCGACCTCGACCCGGGAAAGCCGGCAGGGCTCCACGAGTGCGCCCAGGTCGCCCTCCTCGTGCGCGACCGCCTCGACGCCCTCGGGCTCGAGCTGTACCCGGTGACGTCGGGCAGCAAGGGCATGCAGCTCTACGCCCGGCTCGGCGGCGACCTCAGCTCGGACCAGGTGCGGGACCTCGCGATGCAGCTCGCCCAGGAGATGACGAAGCGGCATCCCGACCTCGTCCTGTGGAAGATGACGAAGTCGCTGCGTCCCGGCAAGATCTTCCTCGACTGGAGCCAGAACGTCGGGGCGAAGACGACGATCAGCCCGTACTCGATGCGCGGACGCGAGCTCCCCTGCGTCGCCGCGCCCCGGACGTGGGACGAGGTGGAACGCGGTGCGGCCGAGCCCGACTCGCTCAAGCAGCTGATGTTCGACGAGGTGCTCGACCGGCTGGAGTCCGACGGCGACCTCGTGGCCGACCTGCCCTGACGGGTGCGGGCGGTCGCTCGTCAGCCGACGCGGCGCGAGCGCGGGCACCCGGCGCACTCGACGCACCCCGGCAGGGCGTAGATGAGGCAGCACGACTCGCGTGGCCCGACGCCCGGGCGCAGCAGTCCGGCGGCCGACTCGGCCTCCCGGCGGGCGGCGTGCCACATGTCGTCGACGAAGGCCCCGCGGGCGTGCGGGCCGAGCCGGGCCTGCGCGGGGTAGGACTCGGCGAGGGGCTCGGCGACGAGGCGGTAGTCGGCCTCGGCGCGGTCGAGCCTGTCGCCGAGGCCGCCGGTGTCGACGACGAGTCCCGAGAGCCGGACCCGCTCGGGGACGAGGGCGGGACCGAGGTCGAAGCTCAGCCCGTCGAGGAGGGCGCGCCACGGACCGGCCGCGGCCGCGTGCGCCGCGGTGTGCGCCGGCACCTGGAGCAGCCACTGGAGGACGAAGGCCGCGGCGACCTGGGGCGGGGCGACGACGTCGTACCACCGGCCCTGGAGCGCGGTGAGGCCGCGCTGCCAGCCGCGGGCGTCGACGGCGAGGTCGTGCGCGAGGGGTGGTCCGCCGGTGGTGAAGCGCAGCCACGCGTGGCGCCGGGACATCGACGACACGGCGCCCTCCGGGTCGGGGGGCGCCGTGTCGGGGTGGAGCGCAGGGCTCAGGCGTGGGCCTTGTCGTAGGCGGCCTGGACGTCGGCGGAGATGCGGCCACGGTCGCTGACCTGGTGGCCGTTGGAGCGGGCCCACTCACGCACGGCGGACAGGTCGGTCTTGGAGCCACCGCGCGAGGAGGCGCGAGGCGCACGGCCGGAGCTCTTGCGGCCCCCCGTGCGCTCGGCGTGACCGATCCACACGGCCAGCTCGTCGCGCAGCTTCGCGGCGTTGCCGGAGGTGAGGTCGATCTCGTAGGACACGCCGTCGAGCGAGAACGAGACGGTCTCGTCGGCGGGGGAGCTCTTGTCGAGATCGTCGACGAGGAGCACCTGGACCTTCTTTGCCATGGTTTTCCCTTCAGGGGATTCTTGACCGAAAAGGCACCGGGAATCTGGTGCCCACCCGAAAAGGTATCAGTGCGCTCCGGGAATGGTGAATCCCGTGGCAAATGTCAGGAATCGACGGGAGAATTCCCCGGTGCCGTTCCGGTGCCATTGTCGGCGTCCCCGGGCGGGCGAGCGGGCGGCGCAGCAGCCGCCCGGCGCGCATCCTCCTCGATCTCGAAGCGCTTCTGGGCGAGCCGCTCCCGGCGGTCTCCCTCGATGATCGTGCGGATGAGGAAATAGAACAGCGTCGCCACGAGAATGGTCGGGAGAATGGCGGTGAGATAGGGCGCCACGGCGTCGACCACCTCAGGCCTCCGGCTTCAGGTGCGGAAAGAGAATCGTCTCGCGGATGGTCGCGCCGGTGAAGAACATGACGAGCCGGTCGACCCCGAGGCCCAGGCCACCCATCGGCGGTGCGCCGTATTCGAGCGCCCGCAGGAAGTCCTCGTCGAGCTGCATCGCCTCCGGGTCGCCACCGGCCGCCCGCAGCGACTGCTCGGTGAGCACCTCGCGCTGGACCACCGGGTCGACCAGCTCGGAGAACCCGGTCCCCCGTTCGACCCCGCCGATGATGAGGTCCCACGCCTCGATGAGGCCGGGCTGGCTGCGGTGCGCACGGGCCAGCGGCTGGGCGATGGCGGGGTAGTCGCACAGGAACGTCGGCTGGAGCAGCCCGGGCTCGACGAGCTCGCCGAGGAGCTCGAGGAAGACCTTGTCCTTCTCCATCCCGGGGGCCAGCTCGACCCCGTGCCGCTCGGCGAGTCCGACGAGGGTCCCGAGCGGGGTGTCGATGGTGACGCTCTCGCCGACCACCTCGCTCACCGCGTCGTACACGGGCAGCCAGCGCCACTCGCCGTCGAGGTCGACGGTGCCCGCCGGCGTCTCGACGGTGCGCGAGCCGAGCGCGTCGGCGACCCCGAGGTAGAGGTCGCGGATCAGGGCGGCGATCGAGGTCTGGTCGCCCCACGCCTGGTACGCCTCGAGCATCGTGAACTCGGGCGAGTGGGTGGCGTCGACGCCCTCGTTGCGAAAGATCCGACCCATCTCGTAGACCCGGTCGACCCCGCCGACGACGGCCTTCTTGAGGTTGAGCTCGAGGGCGATGCGCAGGACCATCTCGTGGTCGAAGGCGTTCATGTGGGTGCGGAACGGCCGGGCCGCGGCGCCGCCGTGGACGAGCTGGATGACGGGCGTCTCGACCTCGACGTAGCCCTGCCCCTCGAGGACGCCGCGCAGCGCGCGCAGGGCGGTCGCCTTGGCGCGCACCATGTCGCGGGCCTCCTGGCGCACGACGAGGTCGGCGTAGCGCTGGCGCACCCGCGACTCCTCGGAGAGCTCCTTGTGCAGGACGGGCAGGGGCCGCAGCGCCTTGCTCGCCATCTCCCAGCGGGCCGCCATGACCGAGAGCTCACCGCGGCGCGAGGAGATGACCCGACCCTGTACGAAGACGTGGTCCCCGAGGTCGACGTCGGACTTCCAGGCGGCGAGCGCCTCCTCGCCCACCTCGGCGAGGCTGAGCATGACCTGGAGCCGCGTGCCCACGCCCTCCTGCAGGGTGGCGAAGGCGAGCTTGCCGGTGGTCCGCACGAAGACGACGCGTCCGGCGACCCCGACGACGTCCTGCGTCTCCTCGCCGGTCTCGAGCCGGCCCCACTGCTCGCGCACCTCGGCGAGGGAGTGGGTGCGTCCCACGGCGACGGGGTAGGCCTGGCCTCCGGCGGCGACGATCCGGTCGCGCTTCTCGCGTCGGATCCGCAGCTGCTCGGGCAGGTCGGGCTCGGTCGCGGGCGCGGGGGCGTTCTCGGTCACGAGGGTCAAGCGTACGGCGGGACTCAGGAGTCGCCGCGACCCTCCCCGCCCACCGGACCGCTGATGCCCCACCGGTGGCCGAAGGGGTCGACGAACCAGGCGTTGTCCGTGCCGTACCCCTCGTAGACACCGCGGTCGTCGGGGGTGGCGCCCTCGGCGACGGCGGTGTCGAGGGTGGCCCGGACGTCGGCGACGGGGAGCATCAGGCTGACCGCGGCGCCGGGACCGGTGGGGGCGACGGCGCCGTAGGACGGCGCCTCGTCGGCGAGGTAGATGAGGCCGTCGCCGATGCGCAGCGCCGCGTGGCCGATGGAGCCGTCGTCGCCGACGTACGGGTCGCCCTCGACCACCGCGCCGAGGACGCGGCCGTACCACTCGACGGCCTCGCGGGCGCCCCTGACGGCGAGGTAGGGGACGGCGGCCGGTCGGGGGTTCGTGGTGTCGTCGGTGCTCATCCCTCCACGGTAGGAGGGCAAGGCGTCGGAGGGCGCCGCTAGCGTCGCGGCCATGGCACCCCGCGCTCCCCGGTGGACCGAGGGTCTGCCCGCCCGGCGGGTGGAGCGGGCGCGCGACGCCGAGCTGCCGGAGCCCGACGTCTGGCCCCTGACGATCCCCGCGGTCGTCCAGGTGCTGCGCGAGGGACTCGACCTCACGCGCTGCACGGTCCTCGTCGGCGAGAACGGCTCAGGGAAGTCGACCCTCGTCGAGGCACTCGCCATGGCGGCGGGGATGAACGCCGAGGGCGGCTCCACGGGGGCGACCCACTCCACCCACGCGAGCGAGTCGCCGCTGCACGAGTGGCTCACCGTGGTGCGCGACCCCGGGGCCTCGCGGTGGGGCTACTTCGTGCGGGCCGAGACGATGCACGGCCTGTTCGCCTGGCTCGACACCAACCCCGGGGTGGGCGGCGACCCGGCCTTCCACACCCTCTCGCACGGGGAGTCCTTCGTGACCCTGCTCGGCACCCGGCGCTTCCGCGGTGAGGGCCTGTTCGTCCTCGACGAGCCGGAGGCGGGACTGTCGTTCGCCGCCCAGCTGCACCTCGTCGCCGCGCTGACCGAGATGGCCCGGCGCCCGCGCACCCAGGTGGTCCTCGCCACCCACTCGCCGGTCCTGGCCGCCATCCCGGGCGCGCTCGTGCTCGAGCTCGGGGAGCACGGCATCTCACCGACGACCTGGGACGACCTCGAGGTCGTCACCCACCACCGCAGCTTCCTGGCCGAGCCCCGGCGCTACCTGCGCCACGTCATCGACGACCTCGACGACGACTGAGGAAGGCGTGTCCCGGCGACAGGCCGAGGCGGTATTGTGCGATTGTCAGCACATTCAATCTCCTGGAGGCACCATGTCCGTCGCGCCCGGCCCGCTGTCCGGCCGCATCGCCGGAGCACCCATCTCGTGGGGGGTGTGCGAGGTCCCCGGCTGGGGCGAGATGCTGCCGCCGTCCCGCGTGCTCCCCGAGCTGCGCTCCCTGGGCCTGTCGGCCACCGAGCTGGGGGCGCCGGGCTTCCTCCCCGAGGACCCCGGGGCGCTGCGCGAGATGCTGCGCGAGCACGGCGTGTCCCTCGTCGGGGGGTTCGTCCCGCTCGTCCTCCACGACCGCGAGCAGCGCGAGGACGCGCTGCGACGGGCCCGTCAGGTCGCCGAGCTGTTCGCCGGCCAGGGCGCGACGATGTTCGTCACGGCCGTCGTCCAGGACTACGACTGGTCGCGCCCCGTCCCGCTCGACGCCGCGGGGATGGCCGTGCTCGGCGAGGGTCTGGCCCAGGTCGACGCCGTGTGCGCCGAGTACGGGCTGACCCAGGTGCTGCACCCCCACGTCGACACCGTCGTGGAGACCGCCGCCGACGTCGCGTTGGCCCTGGAGCACTCCGACGTCCTGTGGTGCCTGGACACCGGCCACCTCCAGATCGGCGGCGTCGACCCGGTCGCCTTCGCCCGCGAGCACGCGGCGCGGGTGGGGCACGTCCACCTCAAGGACGTCGACAACGCCGTCGCGGCCCGCGTCCTCTCGCGTGAGGTCAGCCTGCTCCACGGCGTGCAGTCGGGGCTGTTCAAGCCGCTCGGCACCGGCGACGTCGCCATCGACGACGCGGTGGTCGCCCTCGAGGAGGCCGGCTACCGGGGCTGGTACGTCCTCGAACAGGACACGGCCCTCACCGACGGCATCCCCGCCGAAGGCACCGGGCCGGTCGACGACGTGCGCGCCAGCCTGGCCTTCCTGCAGGACCGGGTCGTTGCGCGACTGACGACGGCCGGCTGAGCAGTCGCGGCCGCGGGTCCCGGTGCATCCGGGCCACGGGGCCCGAGGTGCCTCCGGTCACGAGGTGGACCCCTCCCGTCGTCGGGCTCAGAAGGACCATGCCGGCGATCCGGCGCTCGACGACGGTCGTGACCAGGTCGTCTCGCGACGGGCTGTGCGGACCTGGCAGCGCTCCTCACGTGAGAATGTCATCACATTTGCATAAATGTCAGGACAAGGGGTTGTCAGGGGCCGGGGGGTCGGACACAGTGTGCCGTTAGCGAGCGCCAATGAGGGTGCCCGCTTGGGCGCAACGATGCGCAGGCGGGCCGGGCCCGCGACGAAGGAGGAAGCATGAAGGCTCCGAAGCTGGGTCTGGCGGTCGTCGCGGCGACTGCGCTGGTCCTGTCGGGCTGTGCGGCCGGGGACACCTCGGGCAACGACAGCAGCGGCGGCGCGAGCGCCTCCGCTGGTGGCGACAACAGCAGCATCAAGCTCTGCATGTACACCCACGGCGACGGCGGCGGCTTCTGGTCGGTCGCCAAGAAGGGCGCCCAGAAGGCGGCCGCGGACCTGGGGGTCGCCTTCGACTACCAGGAGTCGAACAACGACGCCGAGGCGCAGGCGCAGCTCATCGAGGCCGGGATCACCGGCGGCTGCCAGGGAATCGCCGTCTCGGCCCCGAACCCGGACGCCATCAAGGACGCCCTCAAGGGTGCGACCGAGAAGAAGATCTCGATCGTCACGATGAACTCGGGCAGCGCGGTCTTCAAGGACCTCGGCGCCTTCACGCACGTCGGCCAGGACGAGCTCATCGCCGGCCAGGAGGCGGGCAAGAAGTTCAAGGAGATGGGGGTCAAGAAGGTCCTCTGCCCCATCCAGGAGGCGAACAACATCGGCCTCCAGCAGCGCTGCGACGGAGCCAAGGAGACCTTCGGCAACGTCGAGAACCTCCAGCTCTCCGCCGGCCTCGCCGACCTCGCCAAGAGCCAGGCCGAGGTCCAGGCCAAGCTCGAGGCCGACCCGTCGATCGACGCGGTCTTCGCCCTCAACGCCGACATCGCCACCGCGGCGGCCATCCCGGCCGCCGAGGCCGTCGGGCGCACCCTCCAGATCGGCACGGTCGACCTCTCCGGTGACGCCGTGACCGCGATCAAGGACGGCAAGCTCGCGTTCGCGATCGACCAGCAGCAGTACGCCCAGGGCTACATGTCCGTCGTCCTGCTCTACCTCAACAAGGTCAACGGTCACGAGCTCGGTGGCGGCCAGCCGATGTACACCGGCCCCGGCTTCGTCACCAAGGACAACGCCGACCTCGTCCAGAAGCTGGCGGAGGCGGGCACCCGCTGACCGCGCGCCGTGGCGGGGCCTCGCGGCCCCGCCACGGCACCCGGCCACCCGCCCGCGTCCCGTCCGAGAGGTTCGACATGTCCGCGACCACCGCGACACCACCCGCGACCGACACCGACGAGCGCCTGACCACGGTCTCGCGCTTCACCAAGGTGCTCCGCCGGCCCGAGCTCGGCGCCCTCCTCGGCGCCGCAGTCATCTTCCTCATGTTCGCCCTCGTCGACACGACCGGGAACTTCGCGACGATCGCCGGGACCGCCCGGTGGACCGACGTGGCCGCCACCGTCGGCATCGTGGCCGTCCCCGTGGCCATGCTCATGATCGCCGGCGAGTTCGACCTCAGCGCCGGTGTCATGATCGGCACCTCCGGACTCCTCGCCGGGCTCCTGACGACCGAGTACGGGCTGGGCATGTGGCCGGCCATCGTCGTGACCCTCGCGTTCGCCGCCTGCATCGGCCTGATCAACGGCTGGCTCGTCATGCTGACCGGGCTCCCGTCGTTCATCGTCACGCTCGCGATGTTCTTCTCCCTGCGCGGCATCAACCTCGGCGTCACCAAGTACCTCACCGACACGGTGCGGGTCGCCGGCATCGACAAGGTGCCCGGCTACGACTCGGCCCAGGCCATCTTCGGCACGACGTTCTGGGCACCGTTCAACTTCCGGATCTCGGTCATCTGGTGGGTCGTCATCACGGTCGTCGCGACGACGATCCTGGCCAAGACCCGCTTCGGCAACTGGATCTACGCCGTCGGCGGCGACGCCAACGCCGCGCGCAACACCGGTGTCCCCGTGCGCCGGACGAAGATCACCCTCTTCGTGGCCACGTCGATGGCGGCCGCGCTCGTCGGCATCATCAGCCTGATGCGGCTGAAGTCGATGCAGGCCGGCCAGGGTGTCGGTGAGGAGTTCACCTTCATCATCGCCGCGGTCGTCGGGGGTTGCCTGCTCACCGGCGGGTTCGGCTCGGCCATCGGCTCGAGCATCGGCGCCTCCATCATCGGGATGGCCTTCATCGGCATCGCCTACGCCGGCTGGAACACGGACTGGTCCTGGCTGTTCCTCGGGGTCATCCTCTTCATCGCCGTCCTCGTCAACACCTTCATCGGACGCCGCGCCCAGGGAGCCCGCAAATGACCGACACCATCGAGCCCAGCCCCGAGGTCCCGGCCACCCCGGAGACCCTGCCCGCACCGGCGGCCGGGACCGTCACCCCGGCCCTCGCGCTCAAGGGCGTCGGCAAGTCCTTCGGCAGCGTCATCGCGCTGCGCGACATCACCCTCCACGTCGACCCGGGCACCGTCACGTGTGTCCTCGGCGACAACGGGGCCGGAAAGTCGACGCTCATCAAGGTCCTGAGCGGCGTGCACCAACCCACCGAGGGCGAGCTCCTCGTCGCGGGGGAGGCACGCTCCTTCTCCTCGCCGCGGGACGCGCTCTCGGCCGGGATCGCGACGGTCTTCCAGGACCTCGCGACGGTGCCGTTGATGTCGGTGTGGCGCAACTTCTTCCTCGGCAACGAGCCGCAGAAGGGCTTCACCCCGTTCCGCATCCTCGACACCGCCATGGCGCGGGCGACCTGCCGCGAGGAGCTGCTCGCGATGGGGATCGACATGCGCGACCTCGAGCAGCCCGTCGGCACGCTCTCCGGCGGCGAGCGGCAGGCCGTCGCGATCGCCCGGGCGGTCTACTTCGGCGCGAAGGTCCTCATCCTCGACGAGCCGACGAGCGCGCTCGGCGTCCGGCAGTCGGGCGTCGTCCTCAAGTACATCCTCCAGGCGCGCGAGCGCGGCATCGCCGTCGTGTTCATCACCCACAACCCGCACCACGCGCACATGGTGGGCGACCGGTTCTACCTGCTCAACCGCGGTCGGCTCAAGCACCAGTTCGAGCGCGCCACGGTGACGCGCGAGGAGCTCGTCCAGGCCATGGCCGGCGGCGCCGAGCTCGAGGCCCTGGCCCACGAGCTCGAGTCCTCCACCCGGTAGACCGTGGACACACTGAGGGTCGGCGTCGTCGGCGCGGGATGGGTGGGGCACGGCAGCCAGGGCCTGGTGCGGTGGGACTTCCGCCGGCCCGGTGAGCTCCAGGTGTCCTCGGGCACCCAGTACGCCGGCCAGGCGACGACGACGGTGCTCAGCGAGCCGGGCGACGGCGAGTACGCCGCGTTCCAGCCGGGCGCCGGGCTCGCGATGGGCTACGACGACACCAAGGTCGTCGAGGCGATGAGGTTCGTCCGGGCCGTCGCGGGCGAGGCGGCCGAGGTCGCCACGCTCGACGACGCGGTCGCCAGTGGGCGCGCCCTGGACGCGATGGTCCAGTCAGAGCACGACGGAGAGTGGGTGGAGGTCTCGTGAGCACACGTGATGCAGGGTTCGCCGTGGCGTCAGGACCGGAGGTCGAGGTGCGCCGCATCGGCATCATCGGCTGCGGGAGGATCGGCCGGCTGCACGCCGGCATCCTGGCCGAGATGCCGGGCTTCGTCGTCGCGGGGGTGGCCGACGCCGTACCGGCGGCGGCGGAGGGCGTCTCGGCCGCGACCGGGGCCCCCGTGATGTCGATCGAGGAGCTGCTGGCCTCGGACGATGTGGACACCGTGGCGATCTGCTCCTCCACCGACACCCATGCCGACCTCGTCGTCGCGGCGGCCGCGGCGGGCAAGGCGGTCTTCTGCGAGAAGCCGGTGAGCCTGAGCCTGGCCGAGGTCGACCGCGCGCTCTCCGCCGTGGACGACGCAGGCGTCCCCTTCATGATCGGGTTCAACCGCCGGTTCGACCCGGGCCACGAGGCGGTCCGCGACGCGGTGGCCTCCGGCGGCATCGGCGACCTCCACCTGCTGCGGGTGACGAGCCGTGACCCCGCGCCCCCGCCGCCCGAGTACGTCGCGCTGAGCGGCGGCATCTTCCTCGACATGGCGATCCACGACTTCGACATGGCTCGCTACGTCGCCGGGAGCGACGTCGTCGAGGTCTACGCCCGCGGTGCGGTGCGGGTCGACCCCCGCATCGGCGAGGCCGGCGACATCGACACCGCCGTCACGGTCATGACCCACGCCGACGGCACGATCACGACGATCGACAACAGCCGCCAGGCGGTCTACGGCTACGACCAGCGCATCGAGGCCTTCGGGTCCGGCGGGATGGCGGTGTCGGACAACCACGTCCGCCACCACGCCTGGATCCGCACGGGGGAGTCGACGACCGGGGAGCCGCTGCAGTGGTTCTTCCTCGAGCGCTACGTCGAGTCGTACCGGAGGGAGTGGGCCGCGTTCCACCGCTTCCTCACCGAAGGTGGGCCGTCGCCCGCCGGGACCGATGCGGCGCGCGCGTGCACGACGGCGGCGCTGGCCGCCGGGCTGTCCCTGCGCGAGGGCCGACCCGTGCGCGTGGAGGAGATCGGGTGACCCCGAGCCGCATCGCGGTGACGGGCGGGACCGGCTTCGTCGGGGGGACCGTGGCCTCGGTCCTCGCCGCGAAGGGACACGACGTCGTGTGCCTCGTCCGGCGTGACCCGGGCCCGGGCTTCCCGTGGGCCACCCGGCTCGTCGACACCGGTGACGCGTCGTCGATGGCCGCGGCCCTGGAGGACCGGGACGCCGTCGCCCACCTGGCGATCCTCAACGACTTCCACCTCATCCACGCCGACCGCCGGGCCGGGTGGGACGGGTTCGTGGGGCTGACCCGTCGGGTCGTCGACGCCGCCAACGCCTCGGGGACGCGGGTCGGCTACGTCTCGACCGACTGGGTCTTCGACGGGACCGCGCACCTCGTCACCGAGGACGAGCCACCCAACCCGGTGAACTACTACGGCGTGCTCAAGGCTGCCTCCGAGCTCGTCGTCCTCGAGCGCGCCGGGTCGGGCTTCGTCGCCCGGGTGGGTGGCGTCCAGGGCCTGCACCAGACCAGGGCCGCCGGACCCCGGTCGCAGGACGTCGGGTTCGGCTACTTCGTCCTCGCCCTCGTCGACGCCCTGCGGGCCGGGAGGCGGTTCACCGTGTGGGAGGACCCCGCGATCAACTCGGTGGCGACCCCGATCGTGGCGCCGGAGATCGGAGCGCTCCTCGGCCGTGCGGTCGACCGTGGCGCTGACGGGATCCTCCACCTCGCCGGAGGCACCGCGGTGACCCGGCGCGAGCTCGCCCACACGGCGTGCGACGTCTTCGGCGTCGACCCCGGGCTGCTCGACTTCCGCCCCCCGCCCGACGAGGCGCGTCTGCCCGCGCCCGTCCCGTACGACACGAGCATGTCGGGCGAGGTCACGATGGCACGGCTGGGAACCCGCACGCACACCATCACCGAACAGCTCGGGGCCCTGCGCCGCGAGCTCGACGAGGGCGCGCCGCTGCCCCTCAGCTGACCTGCGCGTGTCAGAGGTAGTGCCGCTGGGCCTTCTTGGCCTCGACGTGCTCGGCGTGGGCCTGCTGCGTCGAGGCGAGGGCCGAGACCTCGGAGACGGGGACGTCCCACCAGGCCGTGCCGGGCGGGTTGGGGCCCAGGAGGTCGGTCTCGATGTGCAGCACCGTCGTGTGGTCCGCGGCCACGGCCCGCGCGTAGTTCTCGCGGAACTCGGCGATCGATGAGCAGCGCAGGACGTCGGCCCCCCACGACGCGGCGTTGGCCGCGAGGTCGAAGGGCACTCGCTCGCCGTCGAGCCGGCCGGTCGCGCCGTCGCGCATCCGGTACCTCGTGCCGAACCGCTGCGACCCGCGCGACTCCGACAGGGCGCCGATCGAGGCGAACCCGTGGTTGTCGAGGAGCACGATGATGACCTTGACGCCCTCCGAGACGATCGTCGCGATCTCCATCGGGAGCATCTGGTAGGTGCCGTCGCCGACGATCGCCACGACCTCGTGGTCGTCACCGAGCGCGAGCTTGACGCCGAGCGCCGCCGGGATCTCGTAGCCCATGCAGGAGAAGGCGTACTCGACGTGGTACTGCACGGGGGTCGAGGCCCGCCACAGGCACTGGAGGTCGCCGGGCATCGAGCCGGCCGCGTTGATGACGACGTCCTCGGGCCCCATGAGCTCGTTGAGGGCGCCGAACACCTCGGTCTGCGCCGGAAGCGGGGTGTGGTCGCGGTGGTAGCACTCGTCGACGACGCGCTGCCAGTCGGCGTCGAGGTCGATCGCCCGCTGCCGGTGGGCGTCGTCGACCGACCAGCCCTCGAGCTCGCGGGTCAGGGCCACGAGGGCCTCACGGGCGTCGGCGACGAGCATCGTCGCGCCGTGCTTGGCGGCGTCGAAGCCCAGGACGTTGACGTTGACGAAGCGGACCCCGTCGCCGGCGAAGGCGGTGTGGCTCGCGGTCGTGAAGTCCGAGTACCGGGTCCCGATCCCGATGACGACGTCCGCGTCGTGCGCGAGCGCGTTGGCCGCTGCGGACCCGGTGGAACCGACGCCACCGACCGCGGACGGGTGGTCCCAGTTGATGGCGCCCTTGCCGGCATGGGTGTCGGACACCGGGATCCCCGTCGCGGACGCGAAGGCACGCAGCTGTTCGGAGGCCTCGGAGTAGACGACGCCGCCACCGGCGACGACAAGAGGACGCTTCGCCGAGCGGATGACCTCGACCGCGCGGGCGAGGGCCGCGGGCTCGGGCACGGGCCGTCCGACGTGCCAGACGCGCCTGTCGAAGAAGGCCAGCGGCCAGTCGAACGCCTCGGCCTGGACGTCCTGCGGGAGGCAGATCGTGACGGCGCCGGTGTCGGCCGGGTCGGTGAGGACGCGCATCGCGTTCATCAGCGAGGGGATGAGCTGCTCGGGTCGGTTGACCCGGTCGAAGAAGCGCGAGACCGGGCGGAAGGCGTCGTTGACGCTGACGTCGAGGGTGCCGGGGTCCTCGAGCTGCTGGAGCACGGGGTCGGGGAAGCGGGTCGCGAACTGGTCGGACGGCAGGAGGAGCACCGGCACGCGGTTCGTCGTCGCCAGGGCGGCCCCGGTCACCATGTTCGTGGCGCCCGGGCCGATCGAGGTGGTGACCGCCATGACCTGCAGGCGGTTGCGGGCCCGGGCGAACCCCGTGGCCGTGTGGACCGCGCCCTGCTCGTTGCGCGCGAGGTAGTAGGGGAGCTCGCCGAGGACGTCGTCACCCGTCGCCCCCTCCTCGGACTGGACCTGGGCCTGGAGCAGCGCCTGCCCGACCCCCGCGACGTTGCCGTGGCCGAAGATGCCGAACATGCCCGTCACGAGGCGCTGCTCCGCTGCGTCGCGCTCCGAGAACTGGTTCGCGAGGAACTTCACGAGCGCCTGCGCGGTCGTGAGGCGCACCGTCTGGGTCATCGTCGTCGACTCCTTCGTCGTGTGGTCGGCGCGGGCCCGGGGACCTGCGGGCCGGGGACCGGCGGGTCAGGGTGCGGGCAGGATGACGTCGCGCACGAGGGCGTCGAGCGCCTCGTCGGCCTCCAGGAACTGGCGCAGGGTGGTGCGGGTGGCGCCGAAGGTGTCGAACTCCGCCGGGGTCATCCCGTCCGGGGTGGAGGCGCGCACGAAGTCGGGGATCGAGCGCAGTGACGACATGACGACCTCGTCGACCGGCGTGTCGATGCGCGGCTCGGGGTCGTGGCCACTCGCCTGGAACTTCTCCTGCCAGGCGAAGGGCGGGGACAGCACGATGTCGCCGCCGACGAGCTCGGTCCACTGCAGCGAGTTCCGGTACGCAGCCGACAGCAGCCGGGCCCGCAGCCCGCGCTCCCCGAAGATCCGGTAGGCCTCCTTGAAGGCGGCGACACCACCCCACTCGAGGTGCTCCGGGTCGACCGTCAGGCCGTCGCGCGCGACGACGACCTTGAGCCAGTCGTCGAGGCGCCCGACCATGATCGTCACGACGGGTCCCATGTCGGCGGTGGGCAGGCCCTCGGCGTCGCGCCGGGCCAGTCCGCGCTCGATGGCCTCCCCCGCGGCGACCGCCTGGGGGACGGTGAAGGACACCGTGACGTTGATGCTGACGCCACGGTAGGTCGCCTCCTCGATCGCCTCGATGCCGACCGCCGTCGCGGGGATCTTGACGATGACGTTCGGGGCGAGGGACGCGAAGTGCTCGGCCTGGGCCACGAGGGCGGCGGCGTCACGGCGCAGTCGCGGGTCGGTCTGCATCGAGAGCCGTCCGTTGCGCCCGCGGTGCTCGACGAAGATCGGCTCGAGGAGGGCCGCGGCCTCGACCGACAGCTCCTCGACGACCTGCCAGCCGATCTCGGCCTCGCCGGCGGTGGGGTGCTCCGCCGCGATCTCGGCGATCCGTGCCTGCCAGCGCGGCAGGTCGGAGCGGATCGCGGCCAGGGCGATCACCGGGTTGCACGTCGCCCCGACGGCGCCCCAGCCGATGGCGGCGGTGAGCTCGGGGAGGGTCGAGCTGTCGTTCCACAGCGCGGTGGGGGTCGTCTCGGTCATGGTGCGCAGGGGCGAGGTGGTCACGGCATCCTCCGGTGGGCTCGGCGCCGGGCTCCCGGGGGTGGGGCGACGCCGGTCGTTCAACGAGGCAATGTCAGGACATTAGCACCATAGTGGCAACGCCGGGAGGGGGAAGGCCCGCGCTCAGTGCTCGTGGACGGTGACGTCGAACGTGTACTGGTCGAAGCGGTAGCAGTGGTCGCCGTACTCGACGGGCGACCCGTCGGCGGCGTAGGCCCGCCGCGACATCGTGAGGAGGGGGTCGCCGGGTCCGAGGTCGAGCAGCTTGCGCTCGCGGGCGACGGGCCGGCGGGCACCGATCGACTGGTGCGCGATGACCGGTCGCACCCCGCGGCCGCGCAGGATGGCGTAGAGGCTGCCGTCCTCGAGCTGGGCGGCGGTGAGGTCGGCGAAGTGCGGAGGGAGCCAGTTGTGCATGAGCGCCGTCGGCGTCCCCTCGACCGACCGGAGCCGCTCGACCGACACGAGGGGGGTGTCCGCGGGCATCCCGAGCGCCTCGGCGGCGGCCGGCTCGAGGACCCCGGTCTCGAAGGCGATGACCACGGTGCGGGGGGTCTGGCCCCGGCGGACCATGTCGTCGTAGAGGCTCGTCAGCTCGTCGCGCCGGTGGATGACCTGGCTCGCGACGGTCGTCCCGACGCCCCGTCGGCGCACGAGGAGGCCGCGGGCCACGAGCTCGGCGATGGCGCGGCGGACCGTGGGCCGCGAGAGGTCGAGGCGGTCGGCGAGGGCGAGCTCGTTCTCGAACGCGTCGCCCGGGCGCAGCGTGCCGTTCTCGACGGCGGCGGTGAGCTGCTCGGCGAGCTGGTGGTAGAGCGGCACGGGGCTGCTCCGGTCGATGACGACGGGGATCTGCTGCACAAAGGTCAGGGTATGTCACCTTGGGTCGGACATGAGGAAGATCAAATGTCCTAACAAATGTTGACACGACCCGACGGCATGGGCGAGGCTGGTGGTCCCCGCCACCCGCCGCGTCCCCCGAAGGAGCCTGCCGTGCCGCTGTCACGCTCGTTCGACGTGCTGGCCATCGGGCGCGTGGGCGTCGACCTCTACCCGATGCAGACCGGCGTCGGCCTCGAGGACGTCGAGACGTTCGGCAAGTTCCTCGGGGGCAGCGCCGCGAACGTCGCCGTGGCCGCGGCCCGCCTCGGCCACAGCGCCGCCCTCGTCAGCCGTACCGGCAACGACCCCTTCGGACGGTTCGTCACCCGCTCGCTCG
This sequence comes from uncultured Actinomycetota bacterium, assembly GCA_963834225.1. Classification (GTDB taxonomy): domain Bacteria; phylum Actinomycetota; class Actinomycetes; order Actinomycetales; family Dermatophilaceae; genus Oryzobacter. The sequence continues at coordinate 25,367 of CAWIAT010000011.1, forward strand.
GCGAGCTGGGCGTCGACCCCGTCTACGTGACGACCGACCCCTCGCTGCCCACCCCGGTGACCTTCTGCGAGATCTTCCCCCCCGACCACTTCCCGCTGTACTTCTACCGCTACCCGCAGGCGCCCGACCTCAGGGTCAGCCCGGAGGAGGTCCCCCCGGTCGCGGTCCGCGAGAGCCGTCTGTTCTGGACGACCCTCACCGGGCTGTCCGCCGAGCCGAGCCGCACGGCGCACGCCACTGCCTGGGAGATGCGGGACCGCACGCGGCACACGGTCATCGACCTCGACTACCGCCCGATGTTCTGGCGCGCCGAGTCCGAGGCCACCCGGGCCGCTGCCGACGCCCTCGCCGCGAGCACCGTCGCCATCGGCAACCTCGACGAGTGCCGCGTCGCGGTCGGGACCGACGACCCCGAGTCCGCCGCCGCGGCGCTCCTCGAGCGGGGCGTCGAGATCGCCATCGTCAAGCAGGGCCCCAAGGGCGTCCTCGCCGTCACGGCGGCCGGCGACCGGGTCGAGGTCCCGCCCGTCCCCGTCGAGGTGGCCAACGGCCTCGGCGCCGGTGATGCGTTCGGCGGCGCCGTCTGCCACGGGCTGCTCTCCGGGTGGGACCTCGAGCGCACCGTCCGCTTCGCCAACGCCGCGGGCGCGATCGTCGCCTCACGGCTCGAGTGCTCGACCGCCATGCCCACCGAGCACGAGGTGCTCGACCTCCTGCGCGACCGGGCCGCGTCGTGACCCGCGTCGGCACCACGCCGAGCACCGCGCGGCGGATCGCCGACCCCGGCGCGGTGGGTCGCGCGTGGGCGCAGCGCCGCCGCCCCGACGCCATCGCCCCCCAGGGGCGGCTCCTCCTCGTGGCGGCCGACCACCCCGCCCGCGGGGCTCTCGCCGTGCGCGACGACCCGAGGGCGATGGCCTCGCGCACCGACCTCGTCGAGCGCCTCGCCACGGCCCTCACCCGACCGGGCGTCGACGGTGTCCTCGGTACGGCCGACGTGCTCGAGGACCTCCTGCTCGCCGGCCTGCTCGACGACAAGGTCGTCGTCGGCTCGATGAACCGCGGCGGGCTCCAGGGCGCGGTCTTCGAGCTGGACGACCGCTTCACCGGCTACGACCCCGACACCCTCGCAGCGCACGGCCTCGAGGGCGGCAAGATGCTGACCCGCATCTGCCTCGACGACCCCGGCACGGCGGCGACCCTCGAGGGCAGCGGCCGAGCCGTCACCGCCCTCGCCCGGCGTGGGCTCATGGCGATGGTCGAGCCCTTCCTCACGGTCCGGCAGGCGCCGACCCGGGTGGCCAACCTCCTCGACCCCGACTCGGTCATCTCCTCGATCCACGTCGCGGCCGGCCTCGGCGCGACGAGCGCGCACACCTGGCTGAAGCTGCCCGTCGTCGAGGAGATGGACCGCGTCCTCGACGCGACGACGCTGCCCTGCCTCCTCCTCGGCGGCGACCCGAGCGGCGACCCCGCCGACACGTTCGCCGAGTGGGGCCGGGCCCTCCGGTGCCCCTCTGCCGCAGGGCTGGTCGTCGGGCGGGCGCTGCTGTACCCCCCCGACGGCGACGTCGCGTCCGCCGTCGACGCCGCCGCCGACCTCGTCCACGGAGGGGCGCGATGAGCCTCGGCCGCGACAACGACCGCTGGTGCCGGCCCGACGGCAGCCTCGCGGCCGGACCGTGGGACTGCGTCGTCGACGCCTCCCTCGACGGCTGGGTCCACACCGGCCTGCGGACTGCCACGCTCGGCCCGGGCGACACCCTCGAGCTGGTCCTCGCGTCGCACGAGGCGGTCGTCGTCCCGCTGTCCGGCGGTGGGCTGCGCGTCGTTCCCGGCGAGGCCCCGGCCATCGACCTCGTCGGCCGGCCCCACGTCTTCGCCGGGCCCACCGACGTCGCCTACGTCCCGCCGGGCACCACCGTGCGCCTCGAGGGCACCGCCGACGCCGCGATGCGGGTCGCCGTCTGCCTCGCGACCGTCCCCGAGGCCGGTCCCGCGCAGGCCGTGTCCGCCCCCGTCGGCGCCCACCACCTGGCCGTCGCCGACGTCCCGGTCGAGCTGCGCGGCGCGGGCATCGCCTCGCGCCAGGTCCGCAACTTCGGGGTGCCGGGCGTGCTCGACGCGCGCCGCATCATCGCGTGCGAGGTGGTGACCCCCGCGGGGAACTGGAGCTCGTGGCCGCCGCACAAGCACGACACAGACCGCCCCGCGACGGAGGCCGAGCTCGAGGAGATCTACTTCTTCGAGACGCGCTCCACCGACGACCGCGGCACCGACCCGGTCGGGTACCAGCGGGTCTACGGCACGCAGGAGCGCCCGATCGACGTCCTCGCCGAGGTCCGCACCGGCGACGTCGTCCTCGTGCCCCACGGCTGGCACGGCCCGGCCGTCGCGGCGCCCGACGCCGACCTCTACTACCTCAACGTCATGGCCGGTCCCGGCGCGGAGCGGGCCTGGCTCATCTGCGACGACCCCGCCCATGCCTGGGTGCGCGAGACGTGGCCCGACCAGCCCGTCGACCCACGCCTCACCGGCACCGACTCCTGACCACCCCTCGACCACCAAGGACTCGCTCATGCGCATCGGACTCGCCGGCACCGGACGGATCGGCGCCTTCCACGCCCGGACCCTCACCGGGCTCGACGGGGTCACCGACCTCGTCGTCGCCGACCTGAACCAGGAGGCGGCGCGGGCCGTGGCCACCGAGCTCGGTGCCTCGGCGGCGCCCAGCATCGAGGCACTCCTCGACGGCGGCCTCGACGCGTTCGTCATCACGGCGGGGACCGCGGCTCACGCCGACCTCCTCGAAGCGGCCCTGTCGCGCGGCATCGCGACCTTCTGCGAGAAGCCGGTCGCGCTGGACCTCGAACGGACCATCGCCCTGGCCGAGCTCGAGGCGAGCAGCGAGGTGCCGGTCCACATCGGCTTCCAGCGCCGGTTCGACCAGGGGTACACCCGGGTCCGCGACGCCGTGGCCGCCGGCGAGATCGGCTTCGTCCACACCGTGCGGGCGGCGACGATGGACCAGGCGCCGCCGCACGCCGCCTACCTCCCGACCTCCGGTGGCCTGTTCCGCGACTGCAGCGTCCACGACTTCGACATCATCCGGTTCGTCACCGGCCGTGAGGTGCGGCGGGTCTTCGCGGTCGGCGCGAACAAGGGCGACCCGTTCTTCACCGAGGCCGGCGACGTCGACACCGCGGCGGCGACCCTCGTCCTCGACGACGACACCCTCGTCTCGGTGACGGCCACCCGCTACAACGGCGCCGGTCACGACGTGCGGATGGAGGTGCACGGCTCGAAGGGAACCCTGGGGGTCGGGCACGACACCTCCCTGGCGATCACGTCGGCCGAGCCCGCGGTCGAGTGGCCCCCCGGTCCGCGGCACTGGTCGTTCATGGAGCGATTCCTCCCCGCGTACGTCGCCGAGCTGACCGCCTTCGTCGACGTCGCCCGTGGCACCACCGCGAGCCCCTGCACCGTCGCCGACGCCCTCGAGGCGTTCCGAACCGCCGAGGCGTGCGCGCGGTCGATGGCCAGCGGCGCCCCCGTCGACCTCGCCGACATCCCGTCCGTCTCCTTCAACCTTCGGGTTCAGTAGCCCGAAACCGTCCACAGCCCTGATGTCGCAACCTGCCGACCGACTGGCACACTGAATCCACCACCTCGCACGACAAGGACCGATAGCCGTGAGCACGACCCCCAGCCGCATCACCCACCTCCTGGCCGGCGCCCCGTGGGAGGGCACCGCCGAGCGGACGAGCCCCGTCTTCAACCCCGCCACCGGCGAGCAGACCGGGGTCCTGGACCTCGCGTCGACCGAGCTCGTCGGTGAGGTCGTCGCCACCGCCAAGCAGGCCTGGACGAACGAGTGGGGCAACGTCTCGCTGACCAGGCGCACCCAGGTCCTCTTCGCCTTCCGTCAGCTGCTCAACGAGCGCAAGGAGGACATCGCCGCCCTCATCACGGCCGAGCACGGCAAGGTCCTCTCCGACGCGGTCGGCGAGGTGACCCGCGGCCTCGAGGTCGCCGAGTTCGCCTGCGGCATCCCGCACCTGCTCAAGGGCGGCTTCACCGAGAACGCCTCGACGAAGGTCGACGTCTACTCGATGCGCCAGAGCCTGGGTGTCGTCGCGGTCATCAGCCCGTTCAACTTCCCGGCGATGGTGCCGCTGTGGTTCGTGCCCGTCGCGATCGCCTGCGGCAACGCCGTCGTCATCAAGCCGAGCGAGAAGGACCCGTCGGCGGTCAACGCCGTCGCCGCGCTGTGGAAGGAGGCCGGTCTGCCCGACGGCGTCCTCAGCGTCGTCCACGGAGACAAGGAGGCGGTCGACGCCCTCCTCACCCACCCCGACGTCAAGGCGGTGTCCTTCGTCGGTTCCACCCCGATCGCCCGCTACGTCTACGAGACCGGCACCGCGCACGGCAAGCGCGTCCAGGCCCTCGGCGGCGCGAAGAACCACATGCTCGTCCTCCCCGACGCCGACCTCGACCTCGCCGCCGACGCCGCCGTCAACGCCGGCTTCGGCTCGGCAGGTGAGCGCTGCATGGCGATCTCGGCCCTGCTCGCCGTCGACACCATCGCCGACGACCTCGTGGCCAAGATCCAGGACCGCGTCGGCAAGCTCGTCACCGGCGACGGCACCCGCGGCTGTGACATGGGCCCGCTCGTCACCGCCGCACACCGCGACAAGGTGACCTCGTACCTCGACGCCGGCACCGAGGCGGGCGCCACGCTCGTCATCGACGGCCGCGAGGGCGACGTCGACGCCGACGGTGAGGGCTACTTCCTCAGGCCGACCCTGTTCGACAACGTCACCCCCGAGATGTCGGTCTACACCGACGAGATCTTCGGCCCGGTGCTGTCCGTCGTGCGCGTCAAGACCTACGACGAGGGCCTCAAGCTCATCAACGACAACCCCTACGGCAACGGCACCGCGATCTTCACCAACGACGGTGGGGCGGCCCGCCGCTTCCAGAACGAGGTCGAGGTCGGGATGGTCGGCGTCAACGTCCCGATCCCCGTGCCGATGGCCTACTACTCGTTCGGCGGGTGGAAGAACAGCCTCTTCGGTGACAGCCACGCCCACGGCATGGAGGGCGTGAACTTCTTCACCCGCGGCAAGGTCGTCACCTCGCGCTGGCTCGACCCCAGTCACGGTGGCATCGAGCTCGGGTTCCCGCAGAACGCCTGAGCCGCAGCCAGTTCGGGAGAGAGGACGTGATGATGACGCCTGCCCGCGGTCGGTGCGGCCCCTTCACCCTCGCGGTCTGCGCCGAGATGGTGTTCCGCGACCTGCCCGTCGCGCAACGGGTGCGGCGGCTGACGGCCCTCGACGTCCAGGTCGAGATCTGGGACTGGACGCGGCACGACCTCGACGAGCTGGTCGCCCTGCGCGCCGAGGGCGCGGTGTTCTCGTCGATGACGGGCTACGTCCGCGGCGGGCTCGTCGAGCCGGCGGCCGTCGCCGACCTCCTCGCCACGGCCGAGGAGTCGGTCGCGGTTGCGGCCCGGCTCGGCATCCCACGGCTGAACCTGCACGGCACGGGGCTCGACGGCGACGGCCTGCCCGTGGTGCCGGTCGAGGTCGTCACCGACGGGATGTGGGACACCGCACGGGCCACGCTCGGCAGGGTCGCGGCGATCGGGGAGGCGCACGGGGTGACCTTCGTCCTCGAGAACCTCAACCGGGAGGTCGACCACCCGGGGGTCCCGTTCGGGTCGGCGGCGGACTGCCTGGCCCTCGTCGCCGCGGTCGACAGCCCGCACCTGCGCCTCATGCTCGACCTGTACCACGCACAGATCGGCGAGGGGAACCTCGTCGCGCTCTGCCGCCGGGCCCTGCCGTGGATCGGCGAGATCCAGGTGGCCGACGTCCCGGGACGCTGCGAACCCGGAACGGGCGAGATCGCCTATCCCTTCGTCGCGCGGGCGCTGGCCGAGATGGGGTACACGGGGACCGTCGGCCTCGAGGCGTGGGCGAGCGGCGACCCCACCGAGGCGGTCGCCGCGTTCCGGGCGGCCTTCACGCTCTGACGGCCGCGCCGGGCACCAGGGGTGCCCGGCGGCCGCCGTCGGGGGCTACTTCTTGCCGATCTGCCCCACGTCGAGGTGGTTCTTCGCGTCGGCCTTGGCGTGCTTGTCGGCCCGCTTCTCCTTGAGGGTCTTGCCGGCCTTCTTGCTGTTCTGTCGCGGTGACTTGTCCGACATGGCGCTCTCCCAGCGTTCGGAAGCCTGAGCGACTCCGTCCTGTGACAGTACGCCTCCTGTCCAGCGGTGTTCCTGCCTAGGCTGGGGCGATGACGACAGCGAACGACGGCGGTGAGGCCCGCGAGGTGCTCGAGGCGAGGATCGAGGCGCTCCAGGCGGTGGTCGACCGGGTCACCTCCTGGCAGGAGAGCGCCCCCGAGGGCACGGTCCGCGACGAGCTCGACGCAGGCCTGGCCGAGGTGGGACTCGACCTCGACGAGCGGACCCGGCAGCGGATCGTCGACCGGATCCACGACGACGAGAGGATCGACGTCCGCTCCCTCCTCACCTGAGCGCCGCAGCCGCTGAGGACGGCCCTCAGTGGCTGCGCTTGGCCCCGGCGACCGCGTCGAGGCGGGCGGCCAGCTCCTCCGGGGAGAGGCGGCCGGCGAGGGCCTCGAGGACGTGGTCGGCCTGGCTGGCCGGCGTCATCCCGTCGACGGGGGTGTCGCGGTCGAGGTTGGTCGGGAAGGCGTACCCCTCGGCGCTCGCGGCGACGACGTGCCCGAGGTGGGCCGGCGGCATCCCGGCGTCGGCGGCCGCGAGCAGCGCGGGGTAGAGCGCACGCACCACCCGGTCGCGGTCGACGGTCTCCATCGCCCGGCCGAAGGCGGACGACACCTGGAGCAGGTTGGCCGTGCGGCGGACGTCGCTCGTGTGGTTCGTCCCGGCGGCGTGGAAGAGGGCGGGGTTGAAGAAGACCGCGTCGCCCTTGGCCAGGGGGAGCTGGACGTGGTGGTCGACGAAGTGGGCCTGGAACGTCTCGAGCCAGTACGCGAGGTAGCCGTGGGCGTACTTCTGGCTGTGCGGCAGGTACAGCGTCGGCCCGGTCTCGACGGGCATGTCGCAGTGGGCGACGGCGCCCTGGAGGGTCAGCAGCGGTGAGACGTCGTGGACCCGCCCCGGGTAGCGCCCCGTCACCTCTGGCGACTGGAAGCCGAGGTGGTAGTCGCGGTGGACCGTCTGGCCCTGGCCGCCGGGGTTGACGACGTTGACCTGGCTCGTCACCTGGTACCCGGGTCCGAGCCAGGCGGTCGCGGCGAGGGCGATGAGGTCGTTGGCGTAGTAGGCGACGAAGGCGTCGGGGTCGGCGACGGCGACCTTCTCGAGGGCGTTCCACACCCGGTCGTTGGCGCCGGGCTTGGCGAAGTGGTCGCCCGCGGTGCGACCGGAGGCCTTCTCGGCGGCGATGACCTGCTCGAAGACGGCCGTGACCCGGTCGACGACCTCGGCCTCGAACGCCCCGGCGAGGACGACGATGCCGGGTCCGTCGGCCAGGGCGTCGGCGAGCTCGGCGCGCAGGGCGTCGGCGGCCTCCGGCACCTCGAGGAGCGGGCGGATCGCGGCCGCCTCGTAGACGAGGACCCCCTGCTCGACGCGGTCGGCGTGAGGGAACGCCCCGAGGTCGGTGGGCTCGGCGACGACGGCCAGGAGGTCCTCGAGGCGGCAGTCCTCCCGGCGGCGGAAGCCGTGGGTGGTGGTGGGGGTGCTCGTCGCGGTCACGGGGGCTCCTTCGGTGGGGCGTCGTTGCTCGTCCGGGTCTCCAGCATCCGCCCGCGACCGGGCTGCCAGAAGTGCCCAAGTCCCTCAGAAAGACCTCAGGAGGCACGAGGATGGGAGGCATGGGACGCCGCAGCCACCGGGTCCGCGACGTCGCGGAGCAGGCCGGCGTGTCCGAGGCCACCGTCGACCGGGTGCTCCACGGGCGCGCGGGGGTGAGCGCCCGGGCCGTGCGCGCCGTCGAGGCCGCGGTCCTCGAGCTCGAGCGGCAGCAGACCCAGGTCCGCCTCTCGCGCCGGACGCTGCTCGTCGACGTCGTCGTCGACGCGCCGGGCCGTTTCCGGGACGCCGTGACCGAGGCGACCGAGGAGGCCCTGGCGTCGGCCCGCCCGGCGACGGTGCGCGCCCGGTTCCGGGCGAGCGAGGGCGCCTCGCCCGACGAGCTGGCCCGCGTCCTCGACGGGGTGGGGACCGGAGGGCGGGTGAGCCACGGCATCGTCCTCAAGGCGCCGGACGACCCCGCGGTGGCCGCGGCCGTCCGCCGGGCCCGGGACCGGGGGATCCCCACGGTCACCCTCGTCACCGACGTCGGCGGCTCGGGTCGGGTGGCCTACGTCGGGCTCGACAACGCCGCGGCGGGCGCGACCGCCGCCTTCCTCCTCGCCCGGCTCACCGCCGGCACGCCTGGCGCCGTCCTCGCCGGCCTGAGCCACCGGGCCTTCCTCGGCGAGCAGGAGCGGTGGGTGGCCTTCCGTGACCGGCTGGCCGTCGAGGACCCCGGTCGCGAGGTCGAGGAGGTCGCCGACGTCCACGGTGACGACGCCGCCACGAAGGCGCTCGTGGCCCGGGTGCTCGGGCGTGGGGTCGAGGTCTGCGGCGTCTACTCGATGGGAGGCGGCAACGCGGGCATCGCCGCTGCGCTCGCCTCGGCGGGGGTCGCGCCGGTGCCGTTCGTCGGCCACGACCTCGACGCCGACAACCTGGCGCTGCTGCGCACCGGCGTCCTGACCGCCGTGCTGCACCACGACCTGCGGGCCGACCTGCGGGCCGCGCTCACCCAGCTGCTGCGGGCGCACCGGCTTCTGCCCGGGGCACCGACCTCGGTGCCCTCGGCGCCCCAGGTCGTCACCCCGTGGAACGTCCCACCGCGCCTGCGCCCCTGACGCCGCCCCGGGGTCAGCCGAGGAGGAGGGCGGCGGCCGCGACGGCGGAGGCGAGGAGGACGGCGACGTCGAAGGTGCGCTGGCTGATCCGCGTCACGAGGGCGTAGCCGAGCAGGGCCCCCACGAGGACGGCCGGTGCGAGGACCCCGGCCCGCGCCACGTCGGCCGGGTGGAGCAGGCCGAGCCCGACGGAGAAGGGCACCTTGCAGAGGTTGACGATGAGGAAGAACCACGCGCTCGTCCCGACGAACCGGCGCTTGTCGATGCCCGAGGCCGACAGGTACAGGGTCATGACCGGGCCGGCCGCGTTGGCCGTCATCGTCGTGAAGCCCATCGCCGACCCGGCCGCCCACACCCGCGCGCGCCGACCGGTGGGCGTGCTGCCCTCCTCGGAGCGCCCCCGCGCCTTGACCCACAGCTGGAGGACGAGGAGGACGAGGAGGACGGCGCCGATCGAGCGGCGCAGGACGTCGTCGGAGACCACGCGCAGGAACAGCGTCCCGAGGAGCAGGCCGGGGACCACGGCGGGCAGCAGCCGGCGGATGAGGCGCCAGTCGGGGTCGCGGCGGTAGTGCCAGCAGGCGATGACGTCGCCGACGAGCAGCACCATGAGGATGGCCGCGGTCGACTGGCGGGCCGGGAGGACCGACGCGAAGATCGCGACGCTGACGACGCCGAGGCCACCGAGTGCGGTCTTGGAGAACCCGATGACGGCCGCACCGAGGACGAGGAGCGCGACGAGGGCCGGGTCGCCCGGGAGCACCCCCATCCGGTGTCCTCCCCTCGGTCGACCGTCCAAATGTCAGGACATGAACGCTAGCGTGTCCGGCATGACCCGCACCGCACTGCCCACCCCTCGGGTGCCCGACTCCCTCGACGCACCCGTGCTGCGGTGGGGGATCCTCGGCACCGGGTGGATCGCCGACCGGTTCGTCACCTCGCTACGGACGCACACCCGCCAGGTCGTCACGGCGGTCGGGTCGCGCAGCCGCCAGTCGGCCGAGCGCACTGCTGCCGGGTGGGGGGTCGAACGCGCCCACGGGTCCTACGAGGCGCTCGTCGCCGATCCGGACGTCGACGTCGTCTACGTCGCGACCCCGCACAACCACCACCTGCCGCACGCGCTGCTCGCCATCGCCGCGGGCAAGCACGTCCTCGTCGAGAAGCCCGTCGGCCTCGACGCCGCCGAGGCGCGCGCCATCGGGGACGCCGCTGCGGCGGCCGGGGTGCTCGTGCATGGAGGCGATGTGGACCCTGTTCCTCCCCAAGCTCGACGTCGTCCGGCAGGTGGTCGCCGACGGGTGGATCGGTGAGCCGCGCGCCGTCGTCGCCGACATGGGGGAGTGGTTCGACGTCGACCACCGGATCATGCGCGCCGACCTCGCCGGTGGCCCGCTCCTCGACCTCGGGACCTACCCGGTCACCCTCGCGACGTGGGCGCTCGGTGCCCCCAGCGCCGTCGCCGCGGTCGCGACCCCCGCCCCCAACGGGATCAACGGGCAGCTGTCGATCGCCCTCGGCACGCCGGCGGGCGCGACCGCCGCCCTCCAGTGCTCGATCCTCGCCGACACGACCGAGGCCGCCTGCATCGCGGGCACCGACGGCCGGGTCGACCTCGGCCGGTTCTTCTACCGTCCGGGTCCGCTGTCGGTGCACCTGCGGTCGGGGGAGTCGCTGCACTGGGACGAGCCGGCCGTCGGCCACGACGCCCTGCACTTCGAGGCCGCCGAGGTCGCCCGACGGGTCAGCGCGGGCGAGACCGGCTCACCGTGGCGGCCGTGGGCCGACACGGTCGCCACGCTCGAGGTCATGGACCGCGTCCGCGCGGCGACGGGGCTCGACTTCGCCGAGGCCCGGGCCGCGCGAGACCTCGCCACCTGAGGGGGCTCCGGGCTCAGCGGGTGCCGAAGTCCTGGGTCCAGTAGATGCCGTACGGCCCGCCACGCGCGACGCCGACCCCCACCGCCTTGTTCTTGCAGTTGAGGATGTTCTTGCGGTGACCGGTGCTCTTCATCCAGGCCGAGACCACGGACTTGGCGGTGGTCTGGCCCGCGGCGATGTTCTCGGCCGACCCCCAGTAGTACTTCTGGGCACGGATCCGGTCCCACGGCGAGCGGCCGTCGCGCGAGGTGTGGCTGAAGTAGCGGTACTTCACCATGTCGGCGCTGTGCAGCCGGGCGGCGGTGCGCAGGGCGGTACCGGTGCGCAGGCCGGCGCAGCCGACCTTCCTCCGCTCGGCGTTGACGAGGGTGATGACCTGCTTCTCGAGGTCGGCATTGGTCGCCGCCGAGGCAGGGGCCGCGGAGGCCAGGGCGAGCGGGGCCGCGAGCGCGGCGCAGGTGGCGGCGCGCACGAGGACGGCCCGGAGGGGGCGAGAAGTGCGGGTGGAGGGGCTGTTCGTCATCACAGGGGGCCTTCGTCAGGGGTCGGAGGTGTCGGCAACGGTAGGTCGTGACGGCGTCACCCGCCACACGGGTCTCACACCCGGCCGAAGTCCTGCGTCCAGTAGGTGCCGTACGGGCCACCGTGGCCGACGCCGACTCCCAGCGCACGGTTCGAGCAGGCGAGGATGTTGGCCTTGTGGCCCGCGCTCCTCATCCACGCGGTCATGACGGCGGCGGCGGTCTTCTGGCCGGCGGCGATGTTCTCGGCGGAACCGCTGGTGTAGCCCTGGGCCCGGATGCGGTCCCACGGCGAGCGGCCGTCGAGGGAGGTGTGGCTGAAGTACCTCCGGTTCGCCATGTCCTGGCTGTGCAGGCGGGCGGCCGTGGCCAGGCGGGGCTCCCAGCGCACGGCGGAGCAGCCGACCCGGGCCCGCTCGACGTTGACGAGGCGCAGCACCTCGGCGGAGGCGGCGTCGATGAGATAGCGGCGTCCCGACGAGGTGGAGACCGGGCTGACCCCCCGGTCGGCCGAGGTCCCCACCGCGGAGGCGGAGGCGGCAGCTGCGGCGGTCGGCAGCACGACGGCGGCCAGGACGGTGGCGGCAGCGATCGTCAGCGACCGGCGGGGCGCGGGGGACGACATCAGGGGACCTCGAGACGGGACGTGGAACGGTCGGCAGCCCCCTGCGCTGCGCCCACGGTAGACGACGGCGCCGCCCTCCGTCCGAGGTTCCGGGGAGGGCGGCGCCGTTCGGCCGAGCAGTCGTGACCGAAGGGTCAGAAGCGGCCGAGCGACTTCTTCTTCCACGACTTCGCGAGCGCGAGCTTGACGATGTCGCGGCGACGACGGCCCTCGACCTTGTTCGGCAGCGAGAGCTCGACGACCTTCCAGTACACCGAGGCGACCTGGCGGGGGAGGCTGCCGGTGACGTAGGGGAGGTCGTGGCGCTCCATCAGGTCGCGGATGCGCGGGGCGATCTCGGCGTACCGGTTGCTCGGCATGTCCGGGAAGAGGTGGTGCTCGATCTGGTGGCTGAGGTTGCCGCTCATGACGTGCATCGCCTTCGAACCGCTGATGTTGCCCGAGCCCAGCATCTGTCGGAGGTACCACTCGCCACGGGTCTCGCCGTCGATCGAGGTCTTCTCGAAGGTCGCGATCCCCTTGGGGAAGTGCCCGCAGATGATGATCGAGTTGGTCCACAGGTTGCGGGCCAGGTTGGCGACGACGTTGGCCGTCAGGGTCGTGCGGGCCGAGCCGGTGGGCGCCGAGAGCAGCGGGTGGACGAGGTAGTCCTTGGTGGCCTGGCGCTTGATCTTGGCCACGACCTCCTTGGCGTCGCTGCGGAACTTCGCCTTCTCCTCCTCGCTCATCCGGTTCTTCTTCGCGAGGTAGCCGCCGAGCTCGAGGTCGTACGCCGCGATGGAGTACTCGAAGAGCAGGGCGTTGCCCACGTGCCAGATCGGCTGGAAGAGGAAGAACGGGCTCCAGCGCTGGTCCTCGTCGACGCGCAGGATGCCGTAGCCGAGGTCGTTGTCGCGCCCGAGGACGTTGGTGAAGGTGTGGTGGATCTCGTTGTGGCTGTGCTTCCACTGCGAGGACGGCGAGGCGTTGTCCCACTCCCACGCGGTGGAGTGGATCTTCGGGTCACGCATCCAGTCCCACTGGCCGTGCATGACGTTGTGCCCGATCTCCATGTTCTCGAGGATCTTGCTCACCGACAGGCCGGCCGTGCCGATCCACCAGGCCGGGCGGAAGCCCTTGACCTTGACGTTGCTGAACAGCAGGACGGCGCGGCTGCCCATCTCGAGGTAGCGCTGGGTCTTGATGACCTTGCGGATGTAGGCCGCGTCCTTGGCGCCGCGGCTGTCCATGACCTCCTTGCGGAGGGCATCGAGCTCGTGGCCGATGCCCTCGATCTGCTCGGGGCTCAGGTGCGCGGCCGGGTTGGGCCGGCCGGACTTCTTCAGCGCGGGGCGCTGCGGGCGGGGGGCGTCGGACTCGACGCGCAGCCGCGGGTTGATGCCGTTCGGCTTGGTGGAGCCGTGGCTGGGGGTGCGCTCGGTGCGCTCGGGGGCGAGGGTCATGGGGTGTCCTTCCGGTGGTCGGTCGGTCTGCGGCGGGTGGAGTGCTTAGAGCTCGATCTCGCAGGAACCGGCGACGGCGTTGACGCAGGTCTGGACGGGGAGGGTCGCGTCGTCCTCGACGACGGTGACCTCCCCGGTGCGCAGGTCGCGGATGGCTCCGCTGCGCATCGTGACGACGCAGCCGAAGCAGATGCCCATCCGGCACCCGCTCGGCATGAGGACGCCGGCGTCCTCGCCGGCGTCGAGGATCGGGGTGCTGCCGTCGGCCTCGACGTCGCGGCCGCTGCGCAGGAAGGTGACGGTGCCACCCTCCCCGGGCTCGACGACGGTGGGACGGAAGCGCTCGGTGTGGAGGCGGTCGGCGACGCCGGCGGCATTCCAGTGGGCCTCGGCGGCGTCGAGCAGGCCGGTGGGACCGCACAGCCAGGTCTCACGCTCGCGCCAGTCGGGCACGAGGGTGTCGAGGCGCTCGAGGTGGAGCACGCCGTGCTCGTCGTCGAGGTTGAGGGAGAGCGCGAGGCGGCCGTGCTCGGCGTGCTCGCGCAGCTCGGCGGCGAAGATGACGTCGTCGGCGGTGGGCGCGCAGTGGACGTGCGCCGCGTCGGCGAGCTCGGCGAGGTGGTTGCGCAGCATCCCCATGACGGGGGTGATGCCGCTGCCCGCGGTGAGGAAGAGGACCTTTGCCGGCGCGGGGGTCGGCAGGGTGAACTCGCCGGTGGCCTGGTCGAGCATGACGAGGGTCCCGGGGGCGGTGGCCCGCACGAGGTGGGTGCTCACCGTGCCGTCGGGAATCGCCTTGGTCGTGATGGCGATGCAGCCGGCGGGGATACCCGCGGCGGGCGAGCCGTCGGCGCGGTGGGTGAGGCTGTACGCGCGCCAGTGCCGCACGCCGTCGATGTCGATGCCGATCCGGACGTACTGGCCGGGCACATGGCCGAGCCAGCCGCGGCCGGGGCGGATGACGACGGTCACGGCGTCGGCGGTCTCGGGGCGGACCTCGACGATGCGGCCGCGCAGGTCGGCGCCGGACCGCATCGGGTCGAGGAGGTCGAGGTAGTCGGCGGGCACGAGCGGGGAGGCGAGGGCCTCGGCCACCCGGCGCGCCCCGCGCAGGACCCCGCCGAGGGGTCCGGGGGCGTTCGCGCCGAGTCGCGGCCGCGGTGCGCCTGGCGCCGTGGTCGGTCGGTCGATGGAAGGTGCGCTCACATACGCGAGCGTAACCTACGTTCGCGTAACTTACGAAACAGTAACCACGTGTTCCACCCCACGTCTGACCCACCCGCCCCACCTTTCCCGCCGGATCCCGGAACCTTCCGGTTCGCCCCCCTTCCTTCGTGGGGCGAACCTCCCGGTTGTGGGATCCGGCGGGAAAGGGGCGCCGGGGGAGGGTCCGATCGGGCCATGGCCGGGAGCGGCCGCGGTTGGGAGGCTCGGTCCGGCACGGGTCGTCGCCGCCCCACCCGCGCATGTAACCGGAGGAGCACCGCGGTCGTGACGCCCGCCCAGGCCACGGAGGCCCTGGCCCGGAGCGGCAACGAGGCGCACCGGTCCGTCGTCCTCGACGAGCTCCGCCTCCCGGGACGGTTCGTCCTCGTCCTCGACGGTCGCGACTTCAGGACCACCCTCGACGGAGAGGAGGTCGACGCCGGGACCTGGTTGGTCAAGGACGGCCGGCTCGAGCTGACGCCGAGCTGCGGGCTGTGCCGGACGGTCCTCGCACCGCGGGTGGACGAGCGGACGCTGAGCCTCAGCGTCGTCGAGGTCCCGTCACCCGACTACAGGGGCGTCCCCGATGCGGCCTTCGCCGCGGTCACCTACCAGTCGGCCCCGTTCACCCGCGGCTGACGGCCCTGGCGCGCGGACTTCGCACCAGAACCCCCAGGTTCGCCCCACGTCCTTCGTGGGGCGAACCTCCCGGTTGTGGGATCCGGCGGGAAACGGGGCGCCGGGGGGAGGGAGGCGGGGGTCAGTGGTCGCCGGCCATGAGACGGCCGATCTCGGTGCGGTCGGCGCCCCGGCCGGGCATCTCGGCCACGACCTTGCCGCCGTGGACGACGGCGATCCGGTCGGACAGCGAGAGGATCTCGTCGAGCTCGGCCGACACGAGGAGCACGGCGGCCCCGGCGTCACGGGCCTCGACGATCCGCCGGTGGATGAACTCGATCGACCCGACGTCGACACCGCGCGTGGGCTGCGCCGCCATGAGCAGGCGCGGCTTGAACGACATCTCGCGCGCGACGACGACCTTCTGCTTGTTGCCGCCCGACAGCGACCCCGCCGACTGCCCCACCCCGGCCGAGCGGATGTCGAACTCGGTGCGCAGCTGCTCGGCGTTCTCGCGCACCTTGTCGAACTGGCGCACCCCGGCCTTGGCGTAGGGCGCCTGGTCGAACTCGTTGAGGACCAGGTTGTCGGCGATCGAGTACGCGGCGACGATGCCGTGCTTCTCGCGGTCCTCGGGCACGTGGCCGATCCCGGCGTGGTGCGTCTGGTGCGGGTTGGCCCTGGTGAGGTCGAGGTCGCCGATCGTCATCGACCCCGACACGACCTTGCGCATCCCGGCGAGGGCCTCGACGAGCTCGCGCTGGCCGTTGCCCTCGACGCCCGCGACCCCGACGATCTCGCCCGCGCGCACCTCGAGGCTGAAGCCGTTGACGGCCGGGAGGTTGCGGTCGTCCTTGACGTGGAGGTCGGTGATGGTCAGGACCGTCTCGGCCGGGGTCGCGTCGGCCTTGTCGATCGACAGGACGACATCGCGCCCGACCATCAGCGTGGCGAGCCCGCGGGCGTCGGTGTCCTTCGTCGCCACCTCGCCGACGACCTCGCCCTGGCGCAGCACGAACACGCGGTCGGCGACGGCGAGGACCTCCCGCAGCTTGTGCGTGATGAAGACGATGGAGGTGCCCGAGTTGGCGAGCTCCTTCATCACGGCGAGCAGCTCGTCGGTCTCCTGCGGCGTCAGCACCGCGGTCGGCTCGTCGAGGATGAGGAGGTCGACCTGGCGCGAGAGCGCCTTGAGGATCTCGACGCGCTGCTGGGTCCCGACCGGCAGGTCCTCGATCTCGGCGTCGGGGTCGACGGCCAGCCGGTGCTTGGCCGACAGCGTCCGCACGAGCTCGCGCGCCGCGGCGATGTCGAGCACCTGCCCGCCCTTGACCGGCTCGTGACCGAGCACCATGTTCTCGGCGACGGTCATGACCGGGACGAGCTGGAAGTGCTGGTGCACCATGCCGATGCCGCGCGCGATGGCGTCGCGCGGGTCCTTGATGGCCGTGGTGTCGCCCTTGATCGACACGGTCCCGGAGTCGGGCGTGATGAGCCCGAAGATCTGGTTGACCAGGGTCGACTTCCCCGCACCGTTCTCGCCGAGGAGGGCGACGATCTCGCCGCGCCGGACGTCCAGGCTGATGTCGCGGTTCGCCTGCACCGGGCCGAAGCTCTTCGACAGGCCCTTGATGTCGAGCAGGACCTCGCCGACGTTGCCCTCGCCGAAGCCGGAGACCTCCTTGGGCAGCTCGAGGATCGCCTCGTTCGTGACGACCGCGGCGAGGTGCTCCTCGCTGGTGTCGAGGTGGGCGGCGACGGCATCCGCGGGGTCCTGGTGGACGTCGGGCACGGCCGGCCCGTCGGGGGTCTGGCTGCTCATCACTGGTCCTTCTTGACGTAGGGCTGGCCGACCGCGGCGGGCGCTCTCACCCGGCCGGCGGCCACGCCGAGGACGACGAGCGTCGCGACGTAGGGCAGCGTGCCGAGGATCTGCGGGGCGGTGATCATGTCGAGCAGGCCGTGGAGGAAGCCGCTTCCCTCGCCCTGGCCCAGACCGGACTGCTGCAGCTGGGAGGCCACCGCGTTGACGAAGCCGAAGAAGATCGCCATGACGAACGCGCGCAGCGGACGCCAGGCGCCCATGATCATGATCGCGAGGGCGAGGAAGCCCCGCCCGGCGACGATCCCGCGCTCGAAGGAGCTCGACGCGTCCATCGACAGGTAGATGCCCGCGAGGCCGGCGAGCGACCCGGCGATGGTGACGTTGACCATCCGCAGCCGCTCGACGTTGATGCCCGCCGTGTCGGCCGCCGACGGGTACTCGCCCACCGCACGCGTCCGCAGCCCCCACCGGGTGTGGAAGAGCATGAGGTGGACGACGACCGCCGCGATGATCGCGACGAGGGCGATGACGCTGCGTCCGCTGAAGAACACCTCGCCGATGAGGGGGATCTTCGACAGCAGGGGCACCTCGATGTTCGGGATGACCCCCGGGAGGATCTCGCCCGACTTGAGGTAGAACGACGTCAGCCCCGTGGCGATGATGTTGAGGACGACACCGGCGATGATCTGGTCCATCCGCCAGCGCACCGTCGTGACGGCCAGGAAGCCACCCGCGATGAGGCCGGTGCCGACGCCCGCGAGGACGCCGACGACCATCGAGCCGCTGAACGCCGCGGCGAAGAAGCCCGCGAACGCGGCGAGGATCATCTGGCCCTCGATGCCGATGTTGACCACGCCCGACCGCTCGCCGATGACGCCGACGAGGGCGGCCAGGACGAGGGGGATGGCGTAGCCCCAGGCGGCCCCGTACATCGAGGGGGCGATGTCGTTCTTGGCGTAGAAGAAGACGTAGGCGGCGACGGCGACGACGCCGGCGACCACGAGCGTCGTGCGGTTCTTGGTGACCCAGGCGCTCACGTCAGCTCCCCCAGCTCGCGGTGGACACGGAGACCTTGTCGGCCCGGCTGCGGAACAGCCACTTGCCGAGGACGGGGATCGAGACCATCAGCAGGATGATCGCGAGGAGGACGTCGACGATCTCGGGCGCGATGCCTGTGTTGAACTGCAGGCCCGCCGCCCCGGTGCGCAGGATGCCGACGAGGAAGGCCGCCGGGATCGTGGCGAGCGGGTTCGCCCGGGCGAGCAGGGCGATGGTGATGCCGTCGAACCCGAGCGAGCCGACGATGGCCGGCTCGAAGCGGTACAGCGTGCCCTCGGCCTCGAGGGCCCCGCCGAGCCCGGCGAGCCCGGCGCCGAGCGCCATCGAGAGCACGACGATGCGGTTGATGCCGATGCCGGCGTAGTCGGCGGCAGCCTTGTTGGCCCCGACGGTGTTGAACTTGAAGCCCAAGGTGGTGCGCGAGAGCATCCACCAGCACGAGGCCGCGAGGACGACGGCGATGAGGAAGCCGATGGGGACACCGGCGACCGAGCCGATCCGGGCCGCTTCGGGGATGGTCTCGGTCTGCGGGATCCCGCTCGTCTTCGACGCCTCGGCCTGGAGGGGGCCGCCCTCGATGACGGCCCAGAACGCCACCCCGGCCACGATGTAGTTGAGCATGATCGTCGAGATGACCTCGTGCACCCCGCGCCGCGCCTTGAGCACGCCGACGACGACGCCGACGAGCGCACCGGCGATGACGCCGGCGACCATGCCGAGCAGGGCCCCGACGATGCCGGCGCCGCCGGCGACGTAGGCCACCCAGGCGCCCATGATGGCGCCGGTGGCGAACTGCCCCTGACCGCCGATGTTGAACAGCCCGACCCGCAGTGGCAGCACCACGGCCAGGCCGGTGAGGATGAGCGGCGCCGTCTTCTGGAGGGTGCGGGTGAACGCGCCGTCGACGACGAGCGCCTCACGCAGCAGCGTCTCGTAGGCGAACCCGGGGTTCACCCCCTGGTAGCGGATGAGCGCGGCCCCGATGGCCAGCGAGATGACGAGCGCGACGACGATGACGACCGCGCTCTGGTGGCCGACGAGGTAGGCCAGCGCCCCGCCCCGGTCGCGCTCCGGCTGGTCCGGGGGCGTCGGGGGTGGTGTCTTCTCGGCCGTGCTGGTCTCGGACATGGGACTCCAATGGCTCGGGTGCCCACAGTCTGGCCCGACAGCGGCGGTGGGCGGTAGAGGGGTGGTGGACCGGGATGTCGGGTCGGCCACCGCGGGGACGTGAGGTCCGGGTCACGCGCGAGGGGGCGGGCATCCGGGGATGCCCGCCCCCTCGTGAGAGGTGGTCACGCGAGGTGACCGGTGTCCATCGTCAGAGCGTGACGCCGGTCTTGAGCGTGCCGGCCTCCATCTGGGTGACGATGTCGGCGACCTTGGTCTTCACGTCGGCCGGGACGACCGAGTCGAAGTCGTGGAACGGCGCGAGGCCGGCCTTGCCGAGGGTCTGCAGACCGGCGAAGTCGCCGTCCTTGGCGAGGAGCGCGGTCTCGGTGACGCCCTCGGTGATCAGCTTCGTCGCGGAGGTGACGAGACAGGGCTGGGCGGCCGGGACGGTGTCCCACTGGTCGGTGTCGACACCGATGCAGAACGATGTCCTTGCCCGCACCGGAGGCCTTGGCGATCTCCTGGAGCGCACCGTTGCCGGTGTTGCCGCCGGCGCCGAAGATGATGTCGGCGCCCTGGGCGAGCTGCTTCTTGGCCTCGCCGGCACCCCACACCGGGTCGTTGAACGCGTTGTCGCCGGCGGGGTGGTAGACGGTGGTGACGGTGACGCCCGGGTTGGCGGCCTTGGCGCCCGCCTCGAAGCCCTTGGCGAACTTCTGGACCGGGGGGATCTCGAGGCCGAGGACCTGGCCGAGCTTGTTCGTCTTGGTCAGCAGGCCCGCGAGGTAGCCGGCGCCGTAGCCCGCCTGGTCCTCGGGGAAGATGAGGCCGGTGATGTTCTTCTCGGTGACCGCGGCGGGGTCGTAGCCCTGGTCGACACCGATGAACTTGGTCGTCGGGTTCGCCTTGGCCGCCTCGGCGGTGGCCTCGGTCATGAGGAAGCCGACCGTCACGACGACGTCGTACTTCTTGTTCGTGAACTGCGCCATGTTGGCGGCGTAGTCCTTGGCGTCCTGGGTCTCGATGTACTTGTAGAAGCCCTTCGACTGCTCCTCGGCGGCCATGGCGCCCTCGTGGGCCGACTGGTTGAACGACTTGTCGTCCACCTTGCCGGTGTCGGTGACGAGGCCGATGCAGAACACGGCGGCGTCGGCGCAGTTGCTGTCGTCGGTCGGGGCGCCGGCGGCGGCCGAGCCGGTGGCGCTGGCGCCACCGCCGGAGCCGCCGGTGCTACCGCCACAGCCGGCCAGGGCCAGGGCCAGCATGGCCGGCACGGCGACCATCAAACGGGTGGACTTCATGAAGGTTCTCCTCGAAGATCGGGTCAGACGTGCAGATGCTATGGCCACAACCGGGCCGCACGGCCAAGGGGTCGAGTGTCGTTGCCGGGTTGTGACCTCGGCTAGAGGGTCTGGATGACGGAATGTCGGCCCCTGCACTGGCGAGAGTCACCAACCCGGGGCGGACGACCACCCGGCGTCGACGGTGAGGATGGTGCCGGTGATGCCCGAGGACGCGGGTGAGGCGAGGAACGCCACGGCCGCCCCGACCTCCTCGGGAGTCACCGGCCGGCCGAGCGCGGCGCTGGCCCGCCACCGGGCGACGCCCTCGGGCCACGCCTCCTCCAGTCCCTCGCGGGCGACGAGCCCGGGAGCGACCCCGACGACCCGGACCCCGCGAGGACCCAGCTCGTGGGCCGCGGCGGTGACGAGGTGGTGCAGGGCGGCCTTGGCGACGGCGTAGGCGGCGTGGGTCGGGGCCGGGCGCGCTCCCTCGATCGACCCGACCGCCACCGCGACCCCGCCGGGACCCATCCGGGCGGTGGCGCGGTGCAGCAGGGCCGTCGTGGGGCGCAGGCCGCCGCGGTGCATGGCGTCCCAGGCCGCCGTGTCGAGGTCGGCCCACGCCGTGTGGTCCTGGGGGAAGGCGTTGAGGACGACGACGTCGACGGGTCCCAGGGCGTCCGTGCAGGCGTCGAGGAGCCGGTCGCAGGCGCGGTCGAGGTCGTCGGCACCCTCGACGGCGAGGTCCGCGTGGAGGAGGGCCGCCCGCCGCCCGGTGCCCTCGACGGTCACGGCCACGGCCTTCGCCCCGGACCGGTCGCCCCGGAAGTGGACACCGACGTCGTGACCGGCCCCCGCGAGGGCCACCGCCAGGGCCGCACCGAGGCCGCCGCTCGCCCCGGTGACGAGGGCGCTCACCGCATCCGGCCGATCGGCTCGTCGCGGGTCAGTGCCGTGATCTCGGTCGCGTACGACGGGTAGCCGGCCGTGAGGAGGTCGCGGTCGCCGAGCTCGAAGTGCTCGGGGCGGAAGGCCGGCGAGCACCAGCAGGACAGGAGGGTCCACGCGCCCAGGCTCGAGGCGCCCATCCAGGTCCCGCGGCGCACGAGGTACTGGCTGTTCGCGGCGTCGACGTAGTTGAGGACGCCCGAGCCACCCGGCCGCAGCCGCAGCAGGGCCGCGGGGGCCCCGCCCAGCCACTGCCACCCCTCGTCGATGGTGAGGCGGTGCATCGCCGAGAACCCGTCGGGCTGGTCGGTGAGGAGCACCGTGATGGCGTTGAGCCCCTGGGTGCGCGGCCCGGGCGCGAACCAGGCGCCCTCCTCGGGGATCGGCTGCATCCTCAGGCGCGCGATGACCTGCGTGGCGGTCTCGCCACGGGCGGCGCTCACGACACCTCCTCGGCAGCGGCTCGGGCCAGGGCGCCGCGGTCTGCGGCGCGCGCGAGGAGGGCGGGGGTGTCGAGCCGGGTGCTGCGGCGGTCGCGGACGACGACCTCGCCGTCGACGAGCACGTCGGTGACGTCGCCGCGTCCGGCGGCGAAGACGAGCAGCGCCGCGACGTCGTGGACCGGTGTCAGGTGCGGGGCCTGCAGGTCGAGCAGGACGAGGTCGGCCCGCTTGCCCACCTCGACGGAGCCGATCTCGTCGCCGAGGCCGAGGGCGCGCGCCCCCTCGATCGTCGCGGCGCGCAGGACCTCGTGGGCGCTCGCGACGTCGGGCCGGCCGCTCGTGAGCCGGGCGAGCAGTGCCGCCTGGCGCATCGCCTGCCACATGTCGAGGTCGTTGCTGCTCGAGCACCCGTCGGTGCCGATCCCGAGGCGGATCCCGCTGTCGTGCAACGAGGTCCAGTTCAGGGCACCACTGGCGAGCTTGAGGTTCGAGCCGGGGCAGTGGCCCACGGCGACGGTTCCCTCGGCGAGGACGGCACGGTCGCCCGCGCTGAGGTGGACCCCGTGGCCGAGGACGAGCGGCAGGTCGGGCTCGACCCACCCGCTTCGCGCGAGGAGCTCGGTTGGGGTGGCGTCGTAGCGCTCACGGATCCCGGCGTTCTCGGCCTCGTTCTCGGACACGTGGGTCGTCAGCAGGCCGGGGCGGCCGCTCTCGGCGAGGACCTCTCGCAGGACCGCGACGACCTCGGCGAAGCCCTCCGGCGGACAGGTGTAGGTGGCGTGGGGCATCGCCGAGACGGGGACCGCAGGTCCGCCGATCTCGTCGAGGACCCCGGGCCAGTCCCGCAGCCCGGCGAGCCGGGCGGACCACTCCAGCCCGTCCGGGCCCGGTCCGTCGAAGAAGACCGGTCCGATGACGTGCCGGCTCCCCGCGGCCACCGCCCCGCGGTGGGTGGCCTCGTGGTGGAAGTACATGTCGAGCTGGGTGGTGCATCCGCCGAGGAGCGACTCGAGAGCCCCGAGGGTGGCGCCGAGCTCGACGGTCGCGGGGTCCATGACCGCGCCCTCGGCCTGCCAGACGCGGGCGAGGAAGCCCTGGAGGTCGACGTCCTCGGCGAGGCCGCGCAGGAGGGTCATGGGGAGGTGGGTGTGGAGGTTGACGAGCCCCGGCATCAGGAGCTTGCCGGCTCCGTCCAGGTACTCCGTGGCCTCGTCGGCTGCGCCGGGTTCGGTGCGCGGCCGCGATCCGCTCGCACTCGCTCGCTGGCGCTCGCTCGCGCTCCTGCCAGGCCCATCCAGCGGCCGCGCACTCG
This sequence comes from uncultured Actinomycetota bacterium, assembly GCA_963834225.1. GTDB lineage: Bacteria > Actinomycetota > Actinomycetes > Actinomycetales > Dermatophilaceae > Oryzobacter. The sequence goes on from CAWIAT010000011.1 coordinate 48,556, forward strand.
AACCCGGCTCCGCCGACGGCTCGATGGACGTGATGACGCCGTGCTCGATGGTGACGCTCTGGTTGGTGAGGATCGTGTCGGAGTCGTCGACGGTGACGAGGAGGGCGAGGTCGGTGATGACGACTCGGCTCATGCGGCGGATCCGTCCTCGTCGTCGGTGAGGGTCGCCCTGGTGTGGACCAGCTCGTCGAGGACGGCGAGGACGTCGGCCGCCGAGGTCTTCAGCACCGCGTCGATCTCCTCCATCGTGATGGGCTCGTCGGAGTCGCCGACACCGGAGGCGGGGTTGACGACGAGGGAGATCGCCGCGTAGCGCAGCCCGGCCTCCGCGGCGAGGGTCACCTCGGGGACACCCGTCATCCCGGCGACGTCGGCGCCGGCGAGACGGGCCATCCGGATCTCGGCGCGCGTCTCGAAGCGGGGGCCCTCGAAGCAGGCGTACACCCCGCCGTCGCGCACGGGTCTGCCTGCGGCGGAGGCGGCCTCGAGCACCTCCCTGCGGATCTCGGGGTGGTAGGGCTCGAGGACGTCGGTGTGGACGACGCCTTCGGCCGTGGTGCCGTCGAAGAAGGTGACCGGGCGCTGCCTCGTGAGGTCGAGGAAGTCGTCGAGGACGAGGAGGTCCCCCGGGACGAGGTCGGGGTCGATGCTGCCCGTGACGTTGACGGCCACGACGTCACGGACGCCGAGGTCGGCGAGCGCCCGGATGTTGGCGCGGTAGTTGACGAGGTGCGGGGGGACCGAGTGCCCCGCTCCGTGGCGGGTGAGGAAGACGACGGGGATGCCGTGCCAGGTGCCGCGCGTGACGCGGGCGTCACCGAACGCGGTGGTCACCGTCTGCTCCGTGGTGTCCTCGAGCGCTCCCAGGTCGTAGAAGCCGGTTCCGGCGATGATGCCGAGGGGCGGGCGCGTCATGCACCCGCACGCTACCGGTCCGCACGAGACGCCGGGAAAGCCCTGCGCCCGCGACGGTCACGCGGTGGCAGGATGCGCCCATGGGTCGACGGGTGGCGATCGCCGCGACCGGGCCGGTCTCCCTCGGTGCCGGCCGCGCGGTGGCCCGTGCCGGCGGGAACGCCGTCGATGTCGCGGTGGCCGCGGCGCTCGCGGCGATGAGCACCGAGCCGGGGATCACCTCCCTCGCGGGCGGTGCCTACGTCTCGGTCTGGTCGGCGTCGGGGCAGCCGGTCGTCATCGACGGCAACGTCGAGATGCCGGGGCGCGGCCTCCCGGTCGAGGCCTTCGGCGGCGGCGTGGCCGAGGTGACCACCGAGTACGGCGGTGGCGTCACCCTCTTCGCGGGCCACGGGTCCGTCGCCACCCCCGGCGCGGTGACGGCCTGCGAGCTCGCCGTCGAGGAGCTCGGGACCCTGCCGTGGGCCGACGTCGTGGCGCCCTCGGAGGCCGCCTGCCGCACGGGCTACCCGATGGGGGCGGCGGCCTCGCGCTACCTCACCTTCACGGCGCACAGCCTCTTCGGGCTCGACCCCGAGGCGCTGGAGATGGTGACCCGCGACGACGGGACGCCTGTCGTCGCCGGAGACGTCAAGACCAACGTCCCCCTCGCCGAGGTCCTCTCGCTCGTCGCCCGGGAGGGTGCGTCGGTCCTCACGACCGGTGAGGTCGGCCGCGCCATGGTCGCCGACATGCGCGCCCACGGCGGCCTGGTCACCCAGCGCGACCTCGCCGAGTACACCCCGCTGGTGCGTCCGCCGGTGCGTCGGACGGTCGGCGACTGGGACCTCGCGATGAACCCGCCTCCGTCCGTGGGCGGTCCGATGCTCGCCGTGATGCTCGGCGAGCTCGCGACCCGTGGCTCGTTCGGCTGGGACGACGTCCTCGCCATCCAGCAGGCCGTCCTCCGGTACCGCGTGGAGGTCCACGACCTCGCCACCGACCTCGACGCCGCCGGCCACGACCTCCTCCTCGAGGTCGACCGGCACGGCCTCGTCGGCCTGCCCACGAGCGCGAGCACCGCGAACATCTCGGTCGTCGACGCCGACGGCACCGCCTGCGCCGTCACGGTCTCGAGCGGCTACGGCGCCGGGATCACGGTTCCCGGCACCGGGATCCTGCTGAACAACGCCCTCGGCGAGCCCGAGCTCAACCGGCTCGGCCTCCACCGCCTCACTCCCGGGACCCGGCTCGCCTCGAACATGGCGCCGACGACGGGGCGCACGGCCGACGGCCGCGTCCTCGCGATCGGGTCTCCCGGGGCCGACCGCATCACCACCGCCCTGATGCAGGTGCTCGGCCACGGCTGCCTCCACGGCGCCGACCTGCGCGAGGCGATCGAGGCCCCGCGGATCCACGTGCGCTTCGACGTCGACGGACCGGTCGTCGAGCACGAGACCGACCCGGAGATCACCGAGACGCTCCGCCGGGCCGGGCTGCGCGGCGTCGACCACGGCCGGCAGCAGATGTTCTTCGGAGGCGTCGGCGCGGCCTACCGCGCCACCGACGGCGTCCTCGAGGCCGCCGGCGACCCCCGCCGTGAGGCCGCCGTCGAGGTCGTCGACGTCTGACGTCGTGCCCGGACGGCAAACGCCGCCGCGCTCGGGGGTGTCGAGCGGGGTTGCGGCACAGCCCTGCTCCCCTCAGGAAGGTAAAGGATTGGTCAGGTTGGGTACCGACCTTCCCATTCGTCCTCGATCCGTGGTCGACTACTCCGGCCTCGGCCCGATCGTCCGAGGCACTTCCACATCACTCGCTTGGACAGGATCCGCGATGACACCACGCAAGGGACGCGCACGCGTCGCCATGGCCGCCCTGGCCGCGGCGGCCGTCGCAGCAGGGGCGGTCTCGACCGCGTCGGCCGCAGAGCCGGAGCCGAAGGCCTCCGTCGCCGCACCGACGCAGAAGGCCGAGAAGGGGAAGGCCAAGAAGGCCGACCGCAGGGACAAGCTGGGGCAGCACGACCGCACCCTGCTGGAGCGGGCTCGCTCCAAGGGTGACAAGCGCGTCACCGTGCTCATCGCGGCCGAGAAGGGCTCGACCAAGAGCGTCGCCGCCGCCGTGAAGGCCGCGGGAGGCTTCACGGCCACCCGCAACGACCGGATCGGCTACGTCCGCGCGACGCTGCCGACCTCGGCCGTCGAGAAGGTCGCCGGCCAGGCCAAGGTCCTCGCGGTCGACCTCAACGAGTCGATCCCCCTGCCCGACCCGTCGGTCGAGGCGAAGGGCAAGGAGGGCGCGACCGCATCCGGCGTCGCCGCCCCCGGTCCGTCGACCCCCGAGAGCAACCCCTACATGCCGACGAACGAGATCGGCTCGGTGAAGTTCAAGAAGTCCCACCCCACGTGGGACGGCCGCGGCGTCACCATCGGTGTCATCGACTCGGGTGTCGACCTCGACCACCCGGCGCTGAGGACGACCTCCACCGGCGAGCGCAAGATCGTCGACTGGGTCACCGCCACCGACCCGATCTTCGACGGCGACGCCTCGTGGCGCCTCATGCTCACCGACGTCACGGGCCCCTCGGCCTCGTACGGGGGCAGCACCTGGACCCTCCCGGGCACCGGCACCTACAAGATCAACCGCTTCACCGAGTCCATCACCGCGGCGAGCGAGCCCGGCGGCGACGTCAACCGCGACGGTGACACCACCGACCGCTTCGGCGTCCTGTACGACGTCGCGACCAACGACACCTGGGTCGACGCGAACCAGAACTTGACCTTCGAGGCGTCCGAGAAGATGCGCCCCTACAAGGAGAAGTTCGACGTCGGGCACTTCGGCACCGACGACCCGGCGACCGACCTCGTCGAGCGGATGCCGTTCACCGTCGAGTTCCGCCAGGACGTCGACCTGTCGCCCTACGGCGACCCGACGCTCCCCGCGACCGCCGACTTCGTGAGCATCGGCCTCGTCGAGGACGCGCACGGCAGCCACGTCGCGGGCATCGCGGCCGGCAACAGCCTGTTCGGCGGCCAGATGGACGGCCAGGCGCCCGGCGCCAAGGTCGTCTCCTCGCGCGCCTGCTCCTGGGGCGGTGGCTGCACCGCGGCCGCGCTGACCGACGGCATGGTCGACCTCGTCGCCAACCGTGGCGTCGACGTCGTCAACATGTCGATCGGTGGCCTCCCGGCCCTCAACGACGGCAACAACGCCCGGGCCCGTCTCTACGACGCGCTCATCGACGAGTACGGCGTCCAGCTGTTCATCTCGGCGGGCAACAGCGGCGCCGGCATCAACACGATCGGCGACCCGTCGGTGGCCACCGACGTCGTGAGCGTCGCGTCCTCGGTCAGCAAGCAGACCTGGCTCGCCAACTACGGCTCGGTCGTCTCCACGCCGCTGACCCTGCACAACTACTCCTCGCGCGGTCCGCGTGAGGACGGCGGCTTCAAGCCGAACATCATGGCCCCGGGGTCGGCGATCTCGACCGTTCCCCAGTGGCTCAAGCAGGCCGACCTCGCGGAGACCGGCTACACGCTGCCCGTCGGCTACGCGATGTTCAACGGCACCTCGATGGCCTCCCCGCAGGCCGCCGGAGGCGCCGCGCTGCTCCTCTCGGCCGGCTTCTCGACCGGGACCCCCATCACGCCGACGCAGATGCGCGAGTCGCTGTACTCGACCGCGGACTTCGTCAAGGGCGTCGAGGCGGTCTCCCAGGGCACCGGCCAGATGGACGTCCCCGCGGCCTGGAAGCTGCTGAGGTCCACGCCGGCGACGCAGTCGTACGCGACGGACGCCCCGGTGTGCACGGCCATCAGCGACTTCCTCGCGACCCCCGACCGTGGCACCGGCGTCTACAACCGCTGCGCCTCGAACGAGGGTGGCCACAAGGTCGGCCAGACCAAGGCGTACGACGTCTCGGTCACCCGCACGTCGGGCAGGGCCGGCGCCGTCTCGCACCGGGTCCGCCTCATCGGCAACGACGGCACGTTCAGCGTCCCGTCGTCCGTGAAGCTGCGCAAGGACCGGGCCAAGGACGTCGCCGTCATCGCCAAGGCGAAGACCAAGGGCCTGCACTCGGCGATCCTCGTCATCGACGACCCGGCCACGGGCGTCGTCGACCACCGCGTCATGCTCGCGGTCGTCGCGTCCGAGGACCTCGCGAAGCCGTCGTTCAGCACGACGTCGACCGGGAGCGTCGAGCGCAACCTCGTCAAGCGTCACTTCGTCACGGTTCCCGCGGGCGCCAAGGCCTTCCAGGTCAACCTGGCCGGCTACGCGACGAACAGCCAGGTGCGCTTCATCGCCTTCAACCCCTACGGCGTGCCCGTGGACCCGACGTCGACGACACAGTGCTACACGAACTTCAGCAACGCGGCGACGTGCAAGCCGACGTCACGCGCCTACGCCAACCCGATGCCGGGTGTGTGGGAGCTGATCGTGGAGTCGCGGCGCACCTCGCCGTTCCTGAAGAACCCGTACCGGATCACCGCCGCCATCCAGGGCGTCACGGTGAACCCGGCCACGCAGACCGTCAGCGCCCCGGTCGGGACCCCCACGCCGGTGCAGTGGACCGTGAAGAACGACTTCGGTCCGGTCACGCTCACGGCGTCCGGTGGATCGCTGGGCTCCGCGAAGAGCGACCGTCCGACCATCGCCGACGGTGAGTCGGTCGAGTTCGAGGTGACGGTCCCGGCCGGCGCCGAGAAGCTCGACGTCGCCATCGGCAACGTGTCGGACCTCTCCGCGGACCTCGACCTGTCGGTCTACAACCCCGGCGGCGTCCTCGTCGGCCAGGCGGCCGACGGCGACTCCGAGGAGGCCGTCTCGCTGGCCAACCCGGCAGCCGGGACGTACACCGTCGTCATCGACGGCTACAGCGTCCCTGCGGGCTCCACGCTCTACGACTACCGGGACGTCTTCTTCTCGGCGGCCCTCGGCACCCTCGCGGTGCCCGGGACCGAGATCGCCCTCGCGGGCGGTCAGTCGACGACCGTGTCGGGCACGCTGACCTCGAAGGCCCCCGCGGCCGCCGGTCGCCAGCTGTTCGGTGAGATGAGGGTGCGCTCCACCGCGGGCGCGCTGCTCGGCACCGGGTCGGTGCTCGTCGGTCCCTGACCGGACGGCGTCACCGGCACCACCGGCAGACGGAAGGGCCCCGCGGACCACTGGTCCGCGGGGCCCTTCCCGGTCGTGGCGTCAGCGGGTGGCGCCGGCGACCATCCAGCGGTCGGTGCGCACCCGTCCCCACATCAGGGCCCCGCGGATCGCCATGAAGACGGTGAACGCGATCCACAGCCACGTGACGCCGTTGACCTGGCCGGTGCGTGAGCCCCCCTCGAGGAGCCAGTCGCCCGCGAGGTGCACCCCGAGGACGACGGGCAGGTAGGCGATGAGGACGACCGCCATCGCCCGGGCCAGCCACACCCCGTCGCCGGCGCCGATGAGCACGCCGTCGACGACGAAGACGAACCCCGACAGCGGCTGGCCGAGCGCCACGACGACGAGGGCCCCGGCGATGGCCGCCTGGACGTCCGGGTCCGGGGTGAAGAGCGGCCCGACGAAGGGGCGCACGAGGAGCAGCAGCACCCCGAGGACGACGCCGACGAGCAGCCCCCAGCGGAGCATCAGGCTCGTGGCCTCCCGGGTGCGGTCGAGCTGACCGGCCCCGAGCGCCTTGCCGGTGAGGGCCTGCGCCGCGATGGCGAGGGCGTCGAGCATGAAGGTGAGGAAGGTCCAGATCGTCGCGGTCACCTGGTAGGCCGCGAGGGGCACGTCGCCGAGGCCGGCCGCGACCCACGTCGTCACGAGGAGGACGGCGCGCAGGGCGAGGGTGCGCACGAGGAGGGGCACCCCACCGCGCGCGGCCGCGAGAACCCGGCCGGGGTGGGCACGCAGGGCGACGGCGTCGCGGCCGGCGTGCCGGACCAGGACGACGGCCAGGCCGGCGGCCATCGCGGTCTGGGCGATGACCGTGCCCCAGGCCGAGCCCGCGATGCCCCAGTGCAGGCCGTGGACGAACCAGAGGTTGAGGGCGATGTTCGACCCGAACCCCCCGACGGCGGCGACGAGCGGGGTCCGGGTGTCCTGCAGCCCCCGCAGCACACCGGTGGTCGCGAGGACGACGAGCATCGCCGGGATGCCGAGCGCCGAGATCCGCAGGTAGGTGACCGCGGCGTCGAGGGCGGCGTCCGAGGCGCCGAACACCCGGCAGACGGGGTCGGCCGCCAGGGCGACGACCCCCGCCGTGACGGCGCCGAGTCCCACCGCCAGCCAGGTCCCGTCGATGCCCGCCGAGATCGCCCCCGAGCGCGACCCGGCGCCGAGCTGTCGGGCGACGACGGCGGTCGTGCCGTAGGCGAGGAACACGAAGACGTTCGCCGCGGTGAGCAGGACCGCGCTCGCGACGCCGAGCCCCGCGAGGGGCGCGACACCGAGGCGGCCGACGATCGCCGCGTCGGAGAGGAGGAAGAGCGGCTCGGCGACGAGCGCGAGGAAGGCGGGCACCGCGAGCCGCAGCACCTCGCGGTGCTGGCCACCGGCCCGTCCGCCACCGGGGGCGACCGGGCCGGGCTCGTCCTCGGCGCGTCCCATCCTCGGCACTGTTGCAGACCGAACCGACCCCGATGGCCCCGAACCTCCGGTGTGGCGCCCGATATCGGGGGCCACACCGGAGGTTCGGGGCCGTTCGGCCACCCCGGGCCGCACGGCGAGGGGTGTCAGAGGTGCTTGAGGGCCTCGCGCCGGGAGAGACCCGAGAGGCCGGCGTCGTGTGCCGCAACCCAGGCGCGGACCCAGGCGAGCGGAGGGTCCGAGGTGCGGGTTGCGCTCGGCGGCGTCATCGAACGTGCCTCTCCCTCAGGCGAGCCCGAGGTGGGCCGCCTCCTCCCACAGCTCCTCGCGGACACGCGGGTGTGCTGCCTCCTCGATGAGGTGGCGGCACTGGGCCCGCTGGTCGTGGCCGAAGAGCTCGGCGACGCCGTTCTCGGTGACGACGGCGCTCTGCTGGAAGCTCGTCACGGGTTCGTCGACGAGCGGCACGACGGTGGAGACGTCGGCGCGGGGGTGCCACGAGCGCAGCGCGATGAACGACTGCCCGCCGGGGGAGTGCAGGGCCCCGACGACGAAGTCGGTCTGGCCGCCGAACCCGGAGTGGATCCGCGCGTCGATCCGCGAGGCGTTCGCCTGGCCGAAGAGGTCGACCTCGAGAGCGGTGTTGACCGAGGTCATCGACCGTTGCTGGGCGATGAGGCCAGGGTCGTTCGTGTGCTCGGTGCGCATCATCCGGACCCGCTGGTTGCCGTCGACCCAGTCGTAGAGATCCTGCGACCCGAAGAGGAACGACGCGGTGAGGGGGTGGCCGGGATCGAGCGCACCGACCCGGTCGAGGGCGAGGACGCCGTCGGAGAACATCTCGGTCCACACGCGCAGGCCCCGGCGTCGGGTGAGTGCGGCCAGCGTGGCGTCCGGGACGGCGCCGATGCCGGCCTGGAGCGTCGCGCCGTCGGGGACCCGGTCGGCGACCCGCTCCCCGATGGTCCGGCTGGCGTCGTCGAGGTCGACGGCCGGGTGCGTCGGCAGCGGCTCGGAGACCTCGACGGCGAGGTCGACGGCCTCGACGGGGACCTGGGCGTCTCCGTAGGTGTAGGGCATCCGGTCGTTGACGACGGCCACCACCCTTCCGGACCGTCCTCGGCAGGCCTCGACCGCCGCGGGGAGGACGTTGACCTCGATGCCCAGGCTCAGCAGTCCGTCGCGCGGCGGCGCGCAGTGGAGGACGACGACGTCGGGGGCGAGGTGACGCCGCAGGAGCACGGGCACGAGGGAGAGGCGGCTCGGGACGTACGACAGGGACGGGTGGCGGCGCATCCCCGGGCCGACGAAGCAGGTCTCGGCCCTGACCCCCTCGCGGTCGGGGATCCCGGCGGGGGCGTTGAGCGCGTGCAGGGTGTAGGTGGCGAGGCTCGCGTCGAGCGCCCGAACGGCCACCCACGGGAACGCGGCGTTGCCCGGGACGACGACCCGTGGGTCCCCGGGGAGCGACGCGAAGAACCGGCCCAGCTCGTCGACGGACACGGTCCTCACCGGCCCATCATCGCCGGTCCTCGTCCTACCGTGGAGGCATGTGCCGCAACATCCGCCAGCTCCACAACTTCGAGCCGCCCGCGAGCGACGACGAGGTCCACGCCGCCGCGCTCCAGTTCGTCCGCAAGGTCAGCGGCTCGACGAAGCCGTCGGCCGCGAACCAGGAGGCCTTCGACGAGGCCGTGCACGACATCGCGCACGTCGTCGAGCACCTCCTCGAGCGGCTCGTGACGACCGCGCCGCCCAAGGACCGCGAGGTCGAGGCGGCCAGGGCGCGGGCCCGCAGCGCCGAACGCTACGGCCGCACCGGCTGAGCCGTCCGACGAGGCGCGAGAGCGTTTCCGCGAGCGGTCCCGTTGCGTCATCCGCACCCGTTCCGACGCCGTTCGGTGGATCCCCTCATGTGGACGGACGACACGCCGAAACTTTCTCCGCTCCACATGGGGTGGACGGTGAACGCGCAGGTCACGGGCCTGTTCCGCGGGCCCCGCCGAGGTTGTCCACCGGGTTGTCCACCGAGTGTGCACATCGCCACCGGCGGTTCTCCCCACGTTGTCCACACCTCGTCCACAGCCGTTCGGACGATGTTGTCCGGCCGGCTTGGTGTGGAGGGGTCCGCGACCCTACGGTGACGCACGGACGAGCCGGTGTCGGTGCTCTCTGGTGGAGTTCACCCGAGGGCGACAGGGCCCGTGGAGCAGTGGTCATCGACCCGGTGGGAGCCGGACTGAGGGGTTGAGCGGGTGTCCGTCGCGGAGCTCAGCACGGCGTTCGGCGGAGCCTCCGAGGGCTCACGCGACGACCGCGTCCCACCCCAGGACCTCCACGCCGAGCAGTCGGTCCTGGGCTCGATGCTCATCAACAAGGACGCCATCGCCGACTGCCTGGAGGCGGTCAAGGCCCACGACTTCTACCGCCCGGCCCACGAGCTGATCTTCGACGCGGTCCTCGACCTCTTCGGCCGCGGCGAGCCCGCCGACGCCATCACCGTCGCCGACGAGCTCGGCAAGCGCGGCGACCTCACCCGCATCGGTGGGCAGGCCTACCTCCACCAGCTGATCCAGTCCGTCCCCACCGCCGCCAACGCCGGCTACTACGCCGAGATCGTCCACGAGCGCGCCGTGCTGCGCCGCCTCGTCGAGGCCGGCACCCGCATCGTCCAGATGGGGTACGCCCAGGGCGAGGGCGACATCGACGACATCGTCAACCGGGCCCAGGCCGAGGTCTACTCGGTCGCCGAGAAGCGCGGCGGCGAGGACTACGCGGTGCTCGCCGACATCCTCGACGACACCCTCACCGAGATCGAGGCCGCCTCGGGCCGCTCCGACGAGATGACCGGCGTCCCCACCGGCTTCATCGAGCTCGACGAGCTGACCAACGGGCTGCACCCGGGCCAGATGATCGTCATCGCGGCCCGCCCCGCGGTCGGCAAGTCCACCATCGGCATCGACATCGTGCGTGCGGCCGCCATCAAGCACAAGATGGCCGCGGCGGTGTTCTCGCTCGAGATGAGCCGTACCGAGATCACGATGCGCATCCTGTCGGCCGAGGCCACGATCCAGCTCCAGGACCTCCGCAAGGGCCTGAAGAGCCAGGACCAGTGGAACAAGCTGGCCCGCATCATGGGCAAGATCTCCGACAGCCCCCTGTTCATCGACGACAGCCCGAACATGTCGCTGATGGAGATCCGGGCCAAGGCGCGCCGGCTCAAGCAGCAGCACAACCTCAAGCTCATCGTCATCGACTACCTCCAGCTGATGACGTCGGGCAAGAAGGTCGAGTCGCGCCAGCAGGAGGTCGCCGAGTTCTCGCGGGCCCTCAAGCTGCTCGCCAAGGAGCTCGAGGTCCCGGTGATCGCCATCAGCCAGCTCAACCGCGGTCCCGAGCAGCGGACCGACAAGCGCCCCCAGATGTCGGATCTGCGAGAATCGGGCTCGATCGAGCAGGACGCCGACGTCGTCATCCTGCTCCACCGCGACCGGTCCGACCCGGAGCGTGACGGCGAGGCCGATGTCATCGTCGCCAAGCACCGCAACGGACCGACCAAGGACATCGTGCTGGCCTTCCAGGGCCACTACTCACGCTTCAACAACATGGCGCGCGACGGCGGTTTCTGACCGCCGACACCACAGCTCCGGGGTGGTGCACTCCCCGGCGAAAGAAGACGGCCGCCCGGTCAACCCCTTGTCGACCGGGCGGCCGTCCGCCGTCCCGCATCGCGTGAACCCCGGTCGCACGACGCTGCGCCCGCAGGTTTCGGCACCCTCGGTCACCGACGTATCGGTGCGTCGCTCGGGGTCGCGAGGGACCGGACCCCGTGAAATCCTTCGGCATGGCCACGACGACGACCGAGCCCGGCGGCACCGGCGAGACGGACACCAGGCTCAAGCGCGGGATCACCCCGCTGCTCCTGTTCTTCTTCATCGTCGGTGACACGCTCGGCGCCGGCATCTACACCCTCGTCGGCAGCATGGCCAAGGACGTCGGCGGGGCGATCTGGCTGCCGCTCGTCATCGCGCTGGTGCTCGCGCTGCTGACGGCCGGCACGTACGCCGAGCTGATCACCAAGTACCCGCACGCCGGCGGCGCTGCCCGCTACGCCGAGCGCGCCTTCGACAAGCCGTACGTCACCTTCCTCGTCGGCTTCCTCATGCTCTCCTCGGGCATCACGACCTCGGCCGCCCTGGCGAACGCGTTCGCCGGCGACTACCTGCAGGAGCTCATCGAGCTGCCCGCGATCCCGGTGACCCTCGTGTTCATCGCCGCGCTCATCGCGATCAACCTCCGCGGCGTGCGCGAGTCGCTCATGGCCAACGTCGGCGCGACCGTCATCGAGGTGACCGGACTCGTCATCATCATCCTCGTGGCGGCCATCGTCTTCGGCAGGGGCGACGGCGACCCGGGTCGCATCACGACCTTCGCGGAGGGCATCACCCCCATGTCGGGCGCCTTCGCGGCGACGATCACCGCGTTCTTCTCCTTCCTCGGCTTCGAGGCGGCGGCCAACATGGCCGAGGAGGTCAAGAACCCGAGCCGGGCCTACCCCCGTGCCCTGTTCGGCGCCATCCTCACCGCCGGTGTCGTCTACATGCTCATCGCCCTGGGCGCCGCCCTCGTCGTGCCGACCGACCAGCTGGCCGCCTCCGAGGGGCCGTTGCTCGAGGTCATCACCGCCTCCGGCCTGTCGTTCCCGCCGTGGCTGTTCGCGGCCATCGCGCTCGTCGCGATCGGCAACGGTGCCCTGCTGTTCATGGTGATGGCCAGCCGGGCCACCTACGGCCTCGCCGAGGCCGGTCTGCTGCCGAGCGTCTTCGGCAAGGTCGCCGAGACGCGGCGCACCCCGTGGGTCGCGATCCTCGTGGTCGGCGCCGTGACGATGGCCATGAGCTTCGTCGGGGACGTCGGCACCCTGGCCGACACGACGGTGCTGCTCCTCGTCCTCGTCTTCATCTCGGCGAACATCTCGGTCCTGGTGTTGAAGAAGGACACCGTCGAGCACGCGCACTTCCGGACACCGAGCATCGTGTCGATCCTCGCCCTCGTCGCCAGCGTCGCGCTGCTGACCCGGCAGAGCGCCCAGACGTGGCTGATCAGCCTCGCCTACGTCGTCGTCGGGACGGTCCTGTTCCTCATCGCCCGCGCCCACGGCAAGCGCTCGGGCACCGAGGTCGAGGACGCCGAGGAGCTGCAGGACGGCTGACCCGCGAGACCGCCCGGTCCGCGGGTGCGGACCGGGCGGCCGTGACGCAGCCGGTGGTGGGCTGCGCCGTCAGCGGACGGCGGTCGCCGCGGCCACGACGTCGACGAGGCCGTGGCCCTTGTCGAACGACGTCGTCCCCAGCGGACCCGCTTCGTAGGCGGCGCCGTTGGTGTACTTGTGGGCCGTCGTCTTCAGCGCGGCCTCGACCTGCGCCGGCGTCGCGGACGGGTTCGCCTGGAACAGCTGGGCGACGATGCCCGCGATGTGCGGCGCGGCCATCGAGGTGCCGCTGATCGTGTTGAAGGTCCCGATGTCGAGCGGACCGGGGCCGTTGCGCGGGTCGAGACCGGTCGCGCAGATGGCGAGGTACAGGCGGCACGACGAGGTGATGTCCTCGCCGGGCGCCGAGATGTCGGGGTAGGTCGACTGGTCGCCCGCCCTGCCGCGCGAGCTGTACTCCGAGACGGTGCCGTCGCGGGTACCGGTGTCCTGGTCGAAGTACGACGCCACGGACAGGATGCCGGGGGTCGGGTCGATGCCGGGCGGGTTCGACAGGTTCGTGGAGCCGTCGCCGCCGTCGTTGCCGTTGGCCCACACCGAGACGACGCCCTCGGCGACGAGCGCACGCTGGAGCTTGACCGTCGCGGAGCTCGGGTCGAACTCCCCACCACCCGACGGGCCGTAGGAGTTGTTGGTGACCTTGATGGGCGGGCAGGTGCTCGCGGCGACACCGGCGCCACACGGGGCGGCGTGGTTCTCCAGCACCCAGTTCAGGGCTGCGTCGGCGCCGACGATGAACAGCCCGGCCCCCGTCGAGAGGGAGACGAGCTTCGCGCCGGGTGCGGCGCCCTGGAGCTTCCCGCCGTCGGTGAGGGTGGTCGGGTTGCCCGCGACGATGCCGTTGACGTGGGTGCCGTGGCCGCCGGCCGACACCGTGTCGGTGTCGACGTTGCCGGGCACGCGCTGGACGGTGCAGACGGCCTCGACGAGCGGGTCGCACAGCGTCTTGAGGTTCGCGACGACGGCGCTCTTGCCGTCGGGCTCCCTGAAGTAGGGGTGGGTCGGGTCGACGCCGGAGTCGATGACCGCGACGCTGACGCCGGTGCCGGTGAGCGCCGTGCCGTCGGCGCCGGTGAGCGTGCGGCTCGCCTCGAGACCGCGGGTCGCCGTGTTGGAGGTCTCCTGGAACAGCGACAGCGGCTGGTTGCCCTCGACGTAGGTGACGCCCGGGGCGGTGCGCACTGCCTGGATCTGCGAGGCCGTGCCGACCGCGCCGACGACGCCGACCCGCTCGAACGTGAAGCTCTTCACCAGCCCGGCGGCGCTGACCGCGTCACGGGCGGCGGCCAGCGAGGTGCCGTGGACCATGACGACGGCGCGCTCGCTGCCGGACAGGTCGGTGAGGGTGTCGGCGAGGAACGCCGAGACGTCGGCGCGGTCCTCCTGGGCACTGGCGGTGGGGGTGGCCGCGAGGCCGACGAGGGCGGCCAGCGCCGCGGCCCCGAGGGCCGTCGTGGGTCGTGTTCTCATGGGAATCGTTCCTCCGGCCCCGGCGCGTGGTGTGCGGGTGGCGGCCGTGTCGGTGGGCCTCCGGGGCGTCATAAGCAGAGGAACCTAGGTCGGTCGACACGGCCACCGGGGGTTTCGTGACACCGCGAGGGGCAGTTCAGGGCAAAGATTTACCTCCGCGTTGACAGATCATTACCCGTGGGTAACCGCTTCCGCACGGGCTCGCGGTCCCCGGGTCAGACCCGGTCGAGCAGCCCGAGGACGCGCTCGATGACGAGGGTCGTCGCCGCCGGGTCGGACTGCGGGAGCGAGGCGTCGGTGAAGAGGTGGACGTCCCCGGGGTAGACGAACAGCTCGCCGTCGTCGACCTCCGCCACGAGCTCGCGCGCTGCCTCGAGGTCGCCCTCGAGCCCGAAGAAGGGGTCCTGCTCCATCCCGTGGACCTGCACCGGGACACCGGTGGGCCAGGGCCCGCCGAACTCCGACGGCGGGATGCACGCCTCGAGGAGGACGGCGCCGCGGGCACCGGGGCGGGTCTGCGCGAGGCGCTGCGCCGGCATCACGCCGAGGGAGATCCCGACATAGGTGAGCTGGGCCGACAGGCCGGCGACGACCTCGTCGGCCCAGGCGGCGTGCGCCGGGAAGCCCTTGGCCTTGACCGCGGCGAAGCCCTCCTCGATCGAGCCGTAGGTGGCGCCGTCGAGGAAGTCGGGGGTGTGCACGGTGTGTCCGGCGCCGCGGAACGCGTCGGCGAGGGCATGGACCCCGGGCGTCAGGCCCTGGACGTGGTGGAAGAGGACGACGTCGGCCATGCTGAGCGACTCCAATGATCGAGAATTGTCGATTGATCGGTGACTGTAGTCTGATCCTCGATGGAACGCCACCCCGAGGTGCCGCCGGGTCACGACCTCGCCGACCGGCTCGTCCTGACGCGGGCCGAGCAGGTCAAGGCCATCGCCCACCCGTTCCGGACCACGGTCCTCGCGCTCCTCACCGAGCGTGCGGCCTCGGTCGCCGAGCTCGCCGCGGCCACCGGGCGGCCCAAGGGGACCGTGGCGCACCACGTCGGGGTGCTCCACCGCGCCGGGCTCATCCAGGTCGTGCGCACCCGCCGGGTCCGCGCCGTCGAGGAGCGGTTCTACGGCCGGGCGGCCCGCACCGTGACGATCGCCGTCGACGGCCACGACCTGCCGACCGACCAGAACGACTTCGTCGTCGCGGCGACCGAGTCGCGTGCCGCCGAGGAGCAGCGGCAGCTGTGGTCCTTCATCCGGCACGCCCGCATCCCACCGGAGCGCGCCGAGGAGTTCTGGACCCGGATCCGCGACCTCGTCGAGGAGTTCGACCGGATCCCTCGCAGCGGCGGGACCACCTACGGCATGGCGGTGGGGATCTACCCCGTCCCCGGCCACCCGGTGCTCCCACCGGCGGACGGCGCGTAGCCCGCGGGTGCTGCGTGCCGCCCGGTCAGGCGGCGGGGCGCCGGTACGGCGTGAGCAGCTGGTCGACCGGGGCGTGGTCGTCGGTGAGCACCATCGAGTCGCCCACCCAGCGGTCGAGCTCCTCGCCCTCGATCGCCCGCCAGTCGGTTCCCCGCCCGTCGAGGGCGTCCTGCCAGGCCGCCGTGTCGAGGGGGGAGTCGGAGGCGAGGACGACGAGGTTGCCGCCGCCCGACCCCGTCACGACCTCCGGCGTCGAGGCGAGCGCGACGTGGCCGAAGACGGTCCGCAGCGTCGCGACCTCGGCCCGGGCGAAGGCGAGCGGGGCGTTGTCGATGAGGTTCGCGGCGTAGACGCCGTCGGGGCGCAGGACGCGGTCGACCTCGCCGAGCGCCTCGCGCGTCGTGAGGTGCCACGGGACGCTGACCCCACCGAACGCGTCGCCGACGACGAGGTCGAGGGAGCCGTCGGTGACGGCACCCAGGCCGCGGCGGGCGTCCTCGATCCGGACCTGCAGGTCGGGGCCGGTCCGCAGCCCGAGGCGCTCCTCGTCGATGGCCACGACACCGGGGTCGATCTCCGAGACGGTGCTCGACGTCCCGGTCCGGGTCGCCGCGAGCCAGCGCGGCAGGGTGAGCCCGCCGCCGCCGAGGTGGTGGGCTTGCAGGGTCCGTCCCGCCTCCCACCGCGCGTCGACCGAGGCGGCGAGAGCCTGGACGTAGGCGAACTCGAGGTGGAGCGGGTCGTCGAGGTCGACGTAGGAGTGGCGCAGGTTGTCCAGGACCAGGGTGCGCCCGCCCTCGCGCGAGGGGTCGGCCTCGACCCGGGCGCAGTGGTAGGTCGTCTCGGCGTCGCAGCCGCTCGGCAGGAGGGCCGTGGCCAGGCCGCCGACGAGGACGACCGACGCCGCCAGCGCGGTGGCCCTCCGCCGCACCCGCACCTCGACGACGACGGCCGCGACGCCGAGGGCCACCCCGAGGCCGACCATGATCCACGACACGGCGACCCGGGAGAGGAGCACGAACCCGGTGAGGACGGTCCCGGTGATGGCGCCGACCGTCCCGATGCCCGACAGCGAGCCGACCACCGACCCCGTCTCGGCGAGGGTGCGCAGGCGCAGCTTGGTGACGATCGGGGTGACGGCGGAGAGCAGCCAGCCCGGGACGATGATGGCCGCGGCGGCCGCGACGACGAGGAACCCGCCGCCGGCGAACGACGCCGCTCCGCGCAGGAGGAACGGGGTCACCGCGACGGCGATCCCGGACACCCCGAGGAGCGTCCCGAGGAGGGCGCGGCCGTCGCGCTCGTCGGCCCAGCGTCCGCCGATCCACGAGCCACCGGCGATGGCCGCGAGGGCCAGCCCGATGACGAGGGTGCTCGTCTCGAGGGTGAGCCCCAGGTACGGCGCGAGGAGGCGCAGGGCGACGATCTCGACGACCAGGACCGCGGCGGAGGAGCCGAAGACGAGGGCCACGGCCGCACGGTGGCCGAGCCCGCCCTCCTCCTCGTCGCCCGCTGACGGTCTCACCGGCTCCTCGACCGCCACGTGCGCTCCTTCGTCCCGACGCCTGATGGCACGCGACGCTACGTCACCGGTCCGGCGTGCCCGTGCCCGGTGCGTCACATCCGGGCGGCACCGGGACCTACTGGAGGGTAACCTGCTCGGCCATCCCCTTCGGAGCCAAGCGGAAGGCCGTGCTGTGCCCAGGATCGACCTCACGGTCGTCGCGATCCCCGCGTACGTCGGCGCGATGGGCGCCGAGTACCTCTGGCAGCGGCGCAACCCGCCGCCGCCCGGGACGACGCGCGCCGGCGACTACGAGCTCGCCGACACGGTGGCCAGCCTGGCGATGGGCATCGGGAGCCTCGTCGCGCCGTTCGTCACCAAGCGGCTGCTCGACCCGGTGACCCCCGCGACCGGGCGCTGGTCGAAGGTCCTCATGGGTGTCGCGGTCGCGGCCACCGCCGCGACGACCGTCGCCGACGTCGTGCGGCGCCGCCGGGCCGAGGGCGGGCTGCCGCCGGCGGGGACCCTGCCGGCCGGCCACCCGGCGCTCGAGGTCGCCTCGCGCCGCACCGCTCGCCCGGTGACCGCCGCCGACGCCGAGCGGGACACCGCCTCGCTGGTGGCGCGCGTCACGGGTGCGACCGCCGCGGCCGCCGTCGCCTCGACCGCCCTCACGGTGGCGACGACCTGGGCAGCGCAGACGAGCGCGACGACCCTGTTCCGCACGAACGGCCGCGACCTCGGCACCGGCTGGGCCGCCGGCGCCGTCGCGCTGCTGGGCTGGGACGCCATCTACTACTGGAACCACCGGCTCAACCACGAGAGCCGGTGGCTGTGGGCGATGCACGTCGTCCACCACAGCAGCGAGCGGTACAACCTCTCGACCGCGCTGCGCCAGCCCGTCGCCGAGGGCCTGACGATGGCGGTCCCGTACGGGCTGCTCGCCCTCGCCGGGGTGCGGCCGAGCGTCATCGAGAACGCCCGGGCCCTCAACCTCATCTACCAGTTCTGGATCCACACCGAGGCGGTCCGCTCGATCGGGTGGCTCGAGAAGGTGCTCAACACCCCGGCGCACCACCGGGTCCACCACGGCTCGAACTCGCGCTACCTCGACCGCAACCACGGCAGCATCCTCATCGTCTGGGACAAGCTGTTCGGCACCTTCGAGCCGGAGGGCGAGCGCGTCGTCTACGGCCTGACGAGGAACATCGAGACCTACAACCCGGCCCGCATCGCCGGCCACGAGTGGCGCGACATCCTGCGCGACGTGGCGGCGGCCCGCACCTGGCGTGACCGGTGGTCCTTCCTCCTGCGCGGTCCGGGTTGGGCGGCCGAGCGTCGGGCCGAGCTCACCGGGCCCCTCGCGGACGCCGAGCTCGTCGCGGCCTGAGCACGCCGACCGCCGCACGGACCGGGCGACCTGCGCCGACGCCACTAGGCTGAGCGGATGACGACCGTGCCCGAGGGCGCCGGACCGGAAGAGGTCGCGGCCCTCGTCGAGTCGCTGACCTTCCCGCCGTCCGCCGGCCGCACGCTCGGGGTGGAGTGGGAGCTCGGTCTCGTCGACCCCGTCTCCCTCGACCTCGTGCCGCGCGCCAAGGAGGTCCTCGAGCTGACCGAGGAGTCGGACACCGAGGGCCACGCCCGCCAGGGCACCCGCCGCGGGAGCGTGACCACGGAGCTGTTGACCAACACGGTCGAGCTGATGACCGGAGTGTGCGCCAACGCCGCCGAGGCCGCGGCCGACCTCACCGACGGCCTGGCCCACGTGCGCAGGGCAGCCGACACGCTGGGAGTCGACCTCTACGGCGGTGGGTCGCACCCGTCGGCCCGGTGGGCCGACCAGGAGGTCACCGACGGCGCCCGCTACGCGACGCTCATCGACCGGACCCAGTGGTGGGGACGGCAGATGGTGATCTTCGGCGTCCACGTCCACGTCGGGGTGCGGTCGGCGGCGAAGGTGTGGCCGCTGGTCAACGGGCTGCTCACCTACCACCCGCACCTCACCGCCCTGTCGGCCTCCTCGCCCTACTGGGCCGGGGAGGACACGGGCTACGCGAGCAACCGCACGATGCTCTTCCAGCAGCTCCCGACGGCCGGCCTGCCCTTCCAGTTCGAGACCTGGTCGCAGTACCGCGCCTACCTGCGCGACGTCTTCGTCACCGGTGTCGTCAGCGACCCGAGCGAGCTGCGCTGGGACATCCGGCCGTCGTTGCGGCTGGGCACCATCGAGGTCCGCGCCTGCGACGGCCTCAACCGGGTCGAGGACGTCGCCGCCGTCGCCGCCCTCATCCACTGCCTGGTGCGCCACCTCGAGGACCGGCTCGACGACGGCACCCTCCCCCCGCCGCTGCCGCCGTGGCACGTCCAGGAGAACAAGTGGCGCGCCGCCCGGTACGGGCTCGAGGCGATCGTCATCACGGACGTGGCGAGCCGCGAGGCGCTCGTCACCGACGACCTCCTCGAGCTCGTCGAGCGCCTCACCCCGACGGCCCGGCGGCTCGGCTGCGAGGCAGAGCTCGCCGGCGTCGAGACCATGGTGCGCGCCGGCGCGGGCTACCAGCGGATGCGCGCGGCGCTCGCCGCCGACCCCGACGGTGACCTGAGGGCAGCGGCGCGGGCGATGCTCGTCACGCGCTGATCGGCGTTCACCACTCGACGTCGAGGGCGCTGCGCACGAGGAGCGGAGACCGCTGCGGCATCGCGTCGGTCGGTCGTTCGCCGGGGGTCCGGGCGTCGTCACCGGAGGCCTCGAGAAGACCGGGGAAGGTGAGGCCAGTGCGGGCCCCGAGGTCGGCCAGCGGCAGCGCGTAGGTGTCGAACTCGTCGAGGTAGCCGACCGCCCCGCGCCGTCCGGGGTCGATCTGCTGGGTCAGCAGGAAGCAGCGGAAGCGCAGGACCCCCTCGAGGCGGTAGACGACGACCTTCCAGTGCTCGCGGGGGATGCGGACCAGGTCGCGGTAGGGCGGGTCGTCCTCGGCGAGCACCGGGCCCCCGAAGAGGGAGAGCCGCCGCGGCCGCAGCCCCTCCTCCGAGAGGATCGCCGCCTCGAGCATGCCCCAGCTGCCACCGAGGCGCTCCTGGTTGAAGTCGTCCATCTGCGGCGTGATGTTCGGGAAGAAGAACGAGTCGCTGTTGGCCCGCAGCGCCTCCTCGAGCGGGCCCCAGAGGAGGTCGGCCCGCCGGGCGACGTGGCCGCGGTCGAGCCGGTTGTCGGCGTACACCGGGTCGAGCGTCTGGTGGTCGTCGGGCACGCGGGGGTCGGCGCGGAAGCGGGTGCCCGAGCGGGGGATCGCCTCCCCGGGATGGAGCCGGTCGCCGTCGATGTTCCACGCCACCCAGGAGGCGAGCCGGCGCCCGGGGTCGAGGTCGAGCGAGAAGTGGGTGTAGTCGAGGAGGTCGCCGCCCTCGGGCGCCCGCGGCGGCGCCACGGTCGCGGCGAGGAAGTCGGGGTCGTAGCCCACGCCGCCATCGTGCCACCGGGGCGCGCGGGATCCCACGTCCAGACCATCGCGACCCCATCGGGACCCCTTCGGCGGGTCAGAGGGAGGTCAGGAGGGGCAAGAAGTGCTCCGAGCTGTGCAAGGCGGGCAACACGACCGGCTGGACCTGCGGCGTCATCGAGGTCTACAACGTCACGGTCAACTACCAGGGTGGCACGACCGTCTCCGGCCTGGCCCGCTCGACCGTGTGCACCGAGGGCGGCGACAGAGAGGGCGGGCCGTGTCGTCAGCGGGCGGTCGGGAGGGCCATGGTGCGGGGCGCCCTCGTGCGGGACGCCAGGAGGAGCCAGCCCATGAGGACGAGCTCGCCGAGCATCAGCGGGACGAGGACGACGGCGGCCGAGGTCTCGGTGGCGCGGGTGAGGAGGGCGTCGACGAGGTAGGCACAACCGGCGACCGCGGTGACGACGGCGACGCCGCGGGGGGCGAGCCTGGACTGCCACAGGGCGATGCCTGCGATGACGAGGTGGAGGCCGAAGACGATGAGGGCCACCGCCCAGTCCCGCTCGAAGCCGGTGGTCCCCGCGCCACCCGGCCAGGTGAGGACGGCCGCGGCCCCCGCGAGGAGGACCGCGTAGCCGGCCCGGCTCACGAGCTGGGCGGTGGAGGCCGGTGTGGCGCGGCGGCGGAGCATGACGTGCAGGCCCCAGGCCGCGACGACGTCGAGGGCCGCGACGACGAGGAAGGCCAGCCCGAGGACGAGCCTGGTCGTCTCCGCGCCGGGTGCGGTCGCGGACGCCAGCAGACCGGCCGCGGGGACGGAGACGAGGGTCATCAGGAGGAGTGAGACGCCGGCGAGGCGGGCCCCGGACCGCTCGGCGGCGGTGAGGCCCCGGGCCGTGGCCGCCCGGCGGCGGGCCACCGTCGGGTGGGTGGTCACCCGGGTCGGTGGAGCCGTCCGGGTCGCGAGCGTCGTCATGGGTCCCAGCGTGGCGCCTGGCGCGGCGGCTGTCCCTCAGGGCCGACCCTGAGCCGACCCCGAGCGCCCCCGGAGGCTCGGGCGGGCGTCAGCGGGTCGTGGGGGTGGCGTCGAGCTCGTCGGCGACCGGCGTCGGGCCGGTGTTGAACTCGACGACAGCCCCGGCGAGGGCCGGCCGCTCGAGGGTCTCGGCGACGACGAGGGCGACGTCGGCCCGCGGGACGGACCCCTTGCCCGCGCCCGTGCGGGAGGTCTCGATCCGTCCGGTCGCCGGGTCGTCGGTGAGGCGGCTCGGCCGGAGGATCGTCCAGGCGAGAGCGGCGCCCTGGAGGTGGACGTCGGCGGCCGTCTTGGCAGCGGCGTACGCGAAGAACGGATCGTCCTCCGGCACACCGTGATCGGGGCCGGCGCCGAAGTACGACACCATGACGTAGCGGTCGACCCCGGCAGCCGCGGCGGCGTCCATCGAGCGGATCGCGGCCTCACGGTCGACGGCGTCGGTGCGCCGCGGGTCCCCGCCGCCGGCGCCGGCCGACCACACGACGGCGTCGTGGCCGCGCAGGAGCTCGGCGATGCCGTCGGTGTCGAGCGACTCGACGTCGGCGACGAGCGCCCGGGCGCCGTCGGCCTCGACGTCGGTCGAGTGGGCCGCGTTGCGGATGACGGCGGTGACGTCGTGGCCGCGGTCGGCGAGGAGGGGGTGGAGGAGGCGGGCGACCTTGCCGTGGCCGCCGATGACGAGGATGCGCATGACAGGGCCAACCGTCGGGGCCACCACGGTGTTCCGGGTCAGGCGTCGACTCGGCGGCCGGTCCTCCACCTCGGGTGCGAGCCACCCGTGGGCTGCCTGTCGTTCCGTGGCCGGGTCGTGACCTCCGAGGGGCTGGTCGCGGGGTGCCCGGGGCTGGGACGATCCCGCCATGGGAAAGCCGTACACCGTCACCCGCACCGCCACGATCGCCGCACCGCCCGAGCGGGTCCGCGGCCTCCTGCGCGACTTCCACGAGTGGAGGGCGTGGTCGCCGTGGGACGACATCGACCCCGCGATGGACCGGACGTACACCGGCGCGGACCAGGGGGTGGGGGCTCACTACGCGTGGGACGGCAACAAGAAGGCCGGCAAGGGGTGGATGCGGATCACCCGGGACGAACCGGAGACGGTGGGCGCCGACCTGCACTTCGACAAGCCCTTCCCGGCCGACAGCACCTTCGTGTTCACCCTGACGCCCTCCGGCGCGGACTCGACGACGGTCGAGTGGCGGTTGGACGGCGAGCTGAGCCCCCTCATGCGGGTGTTCTCGCTCGTGAAGTCGATGGACTCGCTCGTCGGACCCGACTTCGACAGGGGCCTGTCGCGCCTCAAGCGGGTCGCGGAGACCCCGCCGGCCTGAGCTCGTCGCCCGTGGCCTCGCGCCCGGTCTTGGCCGCGAGGTAGTCGGCGAGCCGGCGCTGCGCGTCGGGGCCGAAGAGGATCTCGGCGACCTCGCGCAGGCCCGCCGACCCCACGATGTCCTCGTCGCGCACGACGAGGTCGATCTTGCTGCGGCGGCGCATGAAGTCGTCGAGGGTCACGACCATCTCGTGCTCGGCCGCGTTGTGCAGCTCGATGCGCAGGTAGTCGGTCGAGCCCATGACGTCCTCGCCCATGCGGGGGTCGGCACGGATCGCCTCGAGCATGTCGAAGGCCCGGCGGCCGTAGCGGCGCCACAGGCGGTCGGTGAGCGGCTCGGCATCGGGGCGGGTCCGCAGGCTGTCGAGCCGCATGAGCCGCGCCTGCCGGTAGAACTCCGAGCGGGTGGCCCTGGCGGGCTCGCCGTACCAGTTGCGGAGGTCGTCCTCGAGGGGGATGCCGAGGGACTCGACGTCGGCGGCGACCTCCTCCCCGACGTTGAGGCAGTCGGTGAGCTTCCCGCCGAGGACGGTGACGACGGCCGTGGCGTCGTCACGCTCGACGACGTGCTTGCGGGACAGGGAGGTCCAGTCGGCCTCGGTGTGGTCGCCGTCGCCACGGCTGACGACGAGGGGGCGCACGCCGCAGCGCTCGGCGATCACGTCTCCGCGGGTCAGGGGGGTCTCGAGGTCGAGGCGGGCGTTGATCTGCGCGAGGAGGAAGTCACGGTCCTCGTCGGTGACGCTCGTGAACGGCTCGTCGACCCGGGTGTCGGTGGTCCCGATGACGGAGCGGTGGCCCATCGGGATGACGTAGAAGAGCCGCTGGGTGTCGTCGAAGAAGGCGAGCACGCGGTCGTGCCTGGTCGTCGTCAGGCGGGGGACGACGAGGTGGATGCCCTTGGAGTAGACGATCCGGTGGCCGGTCGTCGTGGAGAGGTCGTCGTTGACGGCGTCGACGAAGGGACCTGCGGCGTTGACGAGAACCCGTGCGGCCGTGGTCATCTCCTCGCCGCTGTCGGTGTCGCGCAGCGTGCAGACCCAGCGGTCGCCGTCGCGTTCGGCGTGGACGAGCTCGACGTAGTTCGCGACGCTCGCGCCCGCCTCGATCGCGGAACGGATGAAGGAGAAGACGAAGCGGGAGTCGTTGTCGACGAGGTAGGCGTCCTGGTACTGGATGGCGCCGCGGACCGTCGTCGTGTCGACGGCGGGCTCCTCGGTCTCGAGGTCCTCGGCACTCAGCAGGTGCGGCCGCCCCGTCCCGAACGCCCCGATGCCCCAGTAGGCGGTGGCCCCGAGGGCCGCGAACCACGGCCGGTAGGGGGCGGTGCGGTCGAGGGCGGCGAGGAAGCCGATCTCGCGGACGTTGTCGGGGTAGGCCTTCATCAGGCGGTTGCGGGAGCGGCACAGGCCGAAGACGAGGGGGAGCTCGTAGTTCTCGAGGTACTTGAAGCCGCCCCAGACGAGGTTGCTCGACTCCTGGCTCGTGAAGGCCCCGAAGTCGCCGCGGTCGACGAGGGCGACGGTCGCGCCCCGCCCGGCGAGGCTGGCTGCGCTCACGGCGCCGTTGATCCCCCCGCCCACGACGAGGACGTCGAACAGCCCGCCCGAGATCCGGGCCAGGTTCGCGCGCCGCAACGACATGGGTCAAGGGTTGCAGACGGGTCCGGGGACCGTGGCGTCGCGGTGGGACCCGTCACGTCGGGGTGAAGGTTCGGGGGGTTCGTGGGGGTGCCGGTCGGTGCATGGTCGTACCGGTTCGTCGGCGTCAGAAGGGCGGACGGTCCGCAGGGGCGTCGCGCCGACGGCGCTGCCGCCTCGGCCGCGCGGCCCGGCATCCGGCGGGGCGCGGAGTCGTGTGCACCTCGTAGCCGCGGAGGACGCGGAGGTCCCTGCCGAGGCCGGAGCGGGTGGTGCGGGCCGGCAGCGAGTCGCCGAGCAGGTGCTCGAGGGCGAACTCGACGTGGCTGAAGGTCTGGCCGACGACCTGCCGGGTGTCTGCGGCCGGGACGGTGCGCGCGACGTCCTCGATCGGTGGGGCAGGGAGCGCGACGGCGTGGAGGGCGTCGACGGGCAGGGTGGTGCGCACCCGCCCGGTCGGCTCTGTCCACGTGAGGGTGCCGTCGGGGCTCAGGTCCGCTCGCCAGCCGGGGCGTTGCTTGACCCGGTGGTGGCGGCGACAGAGGCACACGAGGTTGTCGGCGGCCGTCGGACCGGACGGCCAGGGCCGCACGTGGTCGAGGTCGCAGAACCGGGCAGCGATGCTGCACCCGGGGAAGCGACACCGGCCGTCGCGCTGCCGGACGAGCAGCGCGAGCCGTTCGGGCGGCCGGTAGGCGTCGGTGGTGCCGGAGTGCAGGAGCGCCCCGGTGACGGCGTCGCACTCGCGGACCCGGAGCTCGGCCCCGGCGCCGCGGCTGTCGTGTGCCGTCGTGAGCAGCGCTCCGATCCACGACGTGGGGACGAGCACGGGCTCGGTGCCGCGTCCGGTCGTCACCTCGACGAACGCGCCGTCCCGAGCTGTGCGGGTCCGCTCGGCCCACGACGCCATGGCCTCCGCCGCAGCCGGTGCCGCCCGACCAGCGCTCGGGGCGTCCAGGGCATCCGGGGCAGCCGGAACGGTGAGCGTGATGACCGTCGTGACGGTCGCGCTCTCCATCACGAGGTCGATGAGCGCCTGCGCCCGGGCGCGCTCGACGCGTTCGCACGTCCCGTCGGCGACGAGCTGCCGGGCCCGGGCGTCGATGGCGGCCCACGCGCGGGCGGCGTCCTCGCTGGGGAAGCTGGCCTCCCACCGGTCGACCCCGGGCTCGCCGACCCAGCGGCGCAGCCCGCAGTCCTCGCGGGCTCGGGTCGCCCGACGGCGCAGGAGGTCGGGGCTGATCCGGGCCAGCAGGCGGCGGCACCGCCGGCGCAGCTGCGGAGCGGTCTCGCGGTCGAGGTGGTCGCCGAGCGAGGCCACGACGGTCTCGGCCACCTCGGGTGGCGCTTCCGCGAGCTCGTCGGCGACGACACCGGCGCGGTAGCCGTCGAGCCGTCCCGCGCGCATCGCGTCGTGGAGTGCGCCGAGCCCGGTACACGTGCTCGTCCCGGCAGGGCCGTCGGCGGCGAGGCGGACGGCACCCCGGACCCGGCGCTCGGCGTGGACCTGGCTGACCTCGAGGGCGCTCGCCACGAGTGCGGGACCGTCGAGGGCGACGTGACCGGGTGCCCGGGGCGACTCCGCGACGGTGCCGTCCTCGTGGGCGACGGGCTCGATGGCCACGAGCCGCACGACCGCCTCGTCCTGGATGGCGGTGGCCACGTTGACGATGGACTGGCACGTCCGGACGACCTCACCCCAGCCGTCACGTTCACCGCGGCTCGCCATCGGAGGCAGGCCGGACAGCATCCGTGCGATGTCGAGCAGGGGTGCGAGCACCTCGTCCGGACCCGCCGGTGTGCTCGTCTCCATCCGCTGCATCGTGTCCATCACTCCCCCTTCCCCTACCCGAGATCCTACCGGAGGAAGGGGTCTAACACAAGCGTTCGATTGACCAATGTGGATGAACAACAACCGAATTCGCGGGTCCGAAGACCTGGGGAGGCAGACGGGAAGGTCACCCGGAAGCACCGGCAAGCGGAGCGGGAGCGGTCCGGTCCAGGCCGCCTGACAACGAGGCCCAGCGGGTGGCACAGGTTTCCCCTGTTGGTCGATCGTGGCCCACGTGTCGCCCGGGCCGGCGCCCTCAGGCGGGGTAGTGGACCCCTGTCAGCTCCTCGCTGCGGTCCCACAGCAGGCGGCCGAGGTCGGCGTCGGCACCCCAGGGGGAGCGCCCGACCTCGCCGACCGGCCCGCGCGAGCCGCCGAGCCAGGTCGGTCCGATGTACGCACCCGCGGGTGCGACCGTCGCCGCGTTGAGCACCGCCTCGGCACCTCGCTCGGGGCTGGAGAACACGATGCGTCCGATGACCGGGGTCAGGGCGCGGACGACGGCGAGCGACCCCATCCCGTCCTTGCTGGAGAACAGGCGGGTGTTGGACACCCCGGGGTGGGCCGCCGTCGAGGTCAGCGTCGCGAGCGACGATCCGGGCTCCCGCGTCCGGCGGTGCAGCTCGGTCGCGAAGAGGAGGTTCGCCAGCTTCGAGCGGCCGTACGAGGTCTGCGGGTCGTAGTCGTCGGGCGGGTTCCCCTCTGCGACGCGCCCGTCGCTCGTGCGGTGCGCGAGCGAGGACACCGTCGTGACCCGCGCCGCCGGTGCCTCGAGCAGCCGGGGGAGGAGCAGCCCGGTGAGCGCGAAGTGGCCGAGGTGGTTGGTGCCGAACTGGAGCTCGAAGCCGTCGGCCGTCTCGCGGCGCCGCGGCGGGGCCATGACGCCGGCGTTGTTGACGAGGAGGTCGAGCGGTCCCTCGAACCGTGTGGCGAGGGCGCGCACCGAGGCGAGCGACGCCAGGTCGAGCTCCTCGACCGACACCGCGCCGGGCGCCCCCGACCGCGCGATCCGGTCGGCGACGACCTGAGCCGCCTCGGGCCGGCGGGCTGCGAGGACCACCTGCGCACCGTGCTCGGCCAGGACGCGCGCCTGGACCGCCCCGATCCCGCTGTTCGCGCCGGTGACGAGGGCGCGCTTCCCCGTGAGGTCAGGGACGTCGGCGGCCGTCCAGCGGCTCACGCGGCGACCTCGGTCGCCCGGACGCCCGTCATCGACGGGTCAGCTCGACGACCGGGATGACCCGCGTCGTCTTGTTCTCGTAGTCACGGAACCCGTCGGACATCGCGGTGAAGCGCCCCCACGCGTCGTCGCGCGCCGACCCCTCGAGGACGCGCGCCGTCACCTCGACCGTGCCGTCGTCCGGCGTCTCGATCTCGACGTCCGGGTGGGCGAGCACGTTGTGGAACCAGTCGGGGTTGTCCGGTGCCCCACCCTTCGACGCGGCGACGAGCCAGGTGTCGCCGTCGGCGCGGATCGCGGCGAGCGGGGCCACCCGCTGGGTGCTGGTCCTGGCGCCGGTGTGGTGGAGCAGGACGAGGGCACGGCCGAACCCCATCGTCGTGACGGTGCCGCCGTTGGCGCGGAACTCGTCGATGATGTTCTGGTTCCAGTCGGTCATGCGGGCTCCTGGAGATGGTCGGTCGGCCGCGGCGAGGGACGCGTCCCCGGCATCAACTCCCCACCACCACGCCCTGTTCCGCCGGGCCGGAGTGGACCGTGGCCGTGTCAGGCCTGGGTCGTCCCGGCCGCCGCGCGCTCGGCGGCGTTGCGCAGGATGCAGAACTCGTTGCCCTCGGGGTCGGCGAGGACGACCCAGCCGGTGCCCGGTCCCCAGTTCCCCCGGAGGTCGGCGACCTCGGTGGCGCCGTGGGCGAGCAGCCGGGCGAGCTCCTCGTCTCGCGTCCCCTCGACGGGGTCGAGGTCGAGGTGGATCCGGTTCTTCAGCGTCTTGCCCTCGGGGACCTCGATGAACAGGAGCCGGTGCGAGCCGTCGCGGCGAAGGATCATGCACTCCTCGTGGCCTTCGAGGTTGGGGTCGCCCTCGACGTCGACGTAGTCGAGCACCCCCTTCCACCACTCGGAGAGGTCGTAGGCGTTGCGGCAGTCGATGGTGGTGTGCGAGACGCGAGAGGTCATGACGACACCCTGCCAGCGCCTCACCCGGCACGGCGACATACGTCCGGTCAGACGTGGATGGCGGCGCGGACCCCGTCGGAGAAGACCTCAGGTCGTTCGGGGAGCGAGCGCGAGAGCCCGGCCACCCTCCGGGCCGCGGTCCACGCGACCGCGCAGGCGTCGAGGACGTCGTCGGGCGCAAAGCCCGACCCCTTGAGGACCGACGGGGAGGCGACCCCGACCGCGGCCAGCGCCGCGAGGCGCTCTCTCTGGCCCTGCTCGGTCCGCTTGCCCGGGAGGACCCGCCCGGCCATGGCGGCGAAGGAGACCTCGGGGTGGACCTCGAGGACCTCGACGGTGGGCCGGGTCCGCAGCCAGGCGTCGACCTCGAGGATCTTGGCCCGCAGCGCGAAGGCCTGGGCCCCGACCCCCTGGCCGCTGAGCCCACGGTTGACGACGTCGGCCTCGGCCCGGGTGTCCTGCGCGTACGCCGATCGGGTCAGCGTCGTGAAGACCGAGCTCGCGCGCCCCTTGAGCTCGCGCCGTGCGAGGACGTCGGCCTGACGGATCGTGCTGTCCGGCAACCCGATCGGGATGTCGATGCCGACGGCGCCCAGGTCGAGGTCGGCCCGCACCGTCTCGACGAGCTCGGCGATCGTCGCGGCGACCACGACACGGGGCCGCGGGGCGCCCGGGACGAGCACGCAGCCGACCCAGCCGCCGGGGCACCCGTCGACGCCGAGCACGGGCACGACGACCTCGACCGGCGGCGGCACCACGGCCCTGGCCACCCCGGGCTGCGCGGGCGCCCGACCCGGGTCGAGGAGCCGCTCGACGGCGTCGAGGACGAGGTCGAGGGACGGCTCGAACTCATGCCCGAAGGCGTACCCGGGCCGCAGTGCGTGGGTCTCGGCGAAGCGGGTGAAGTGGGGGTAGGCGGCCCGGACCTCCGGGACGAGGATCTCGGTGCCGATGGCCGCGAGCTCGTCGCCGGTCTCGAACGGCAGGGCGTTCTCCTGGAGCAGGAAGCCGTAGAGGTGCGCGTCGACGAGGGCGAACGCGGTGCCGCTCGCAGGGATGGTGAACCCGCCCGCGAGCATGCAGCCGATGACGGCGTCGTGGTGCGCGATCGTCGCCGGCCCGGGGGTGCGGCTGGAGTCCATGAGGCCGACCGCCCACCGGTGCCGCCGCAGCGCCTCGCGGCCCGAGACCGACCTCAGGCGCAGCTGCGCGCGCCAGTCGCCCTCGGTCCCCGGGAGGTGCATCTCGGCGAACACCGCGTCGACCATGGCGTCGAGCAGGGCGTCCTTTCCCCCGGGGACGTGGTGGTAGAGCGACATCGCCTCGACCCCGAGGCGTCCGGCGAGCGCCCGCATCGACAGGGCGCCGAGACCCTCGGTGTCGGCGAGCGCGACGGCCTCGGCGACGACCCGCTGACGGCTGAGGACGGGACGGTCGGCGGGCATCCTGCTCCTCTGGTGGACGGGGGTCACGTGGCGGGGACTTGCCGGATCTTACATCGTAAGGCTACCGTGCGGTGAGCACTCCGAGACTTACACCGTAAGGAGGCGCGATGCGCGCCATCGTCCAGAGCCGCTACGGCGGCACCGAGCAGCTCCGCCTCGCCGACGTCCCCGATCCCGTGGCCGGCGTGGGCGAGCTCCTCGTCCGCGTCGAGGCCGCCGCCGTCGACCGCGGCACGGTCCACATCATGGAGGGCCTGCCCCTCCTGGCCCGCCCCGCCTTCGGCGTGCGCCGCCCGGGCCCGCGGTTCCGCACACCGGGGCGGGACTTCGCCGGCACCGTCGAGGCCGTCGGGCCGGGTGTCCCCGGCTGGGCGGTGGGCGATCCCGTGCACGGCACCGCCGACGGGTCGCTCGCCGAGCTCGTCGCCACGAGGGCCGACCGCGTGGCCCGGCCGCCGGAGGGCCTGTCGGTGGAGGAGGCGGCGGGCCTCCCCGTCTCAGGCCTCACCGCCCACCAGGCGCTGCGCGAGGCGGGCGTCACCGCCAGCAGCCGCGTCCTCGTCGTCGGGTCGTCCGGCGGGGTCGGGCACCTCGCCGTCCAGCTCGCCCGGGCGGCCGGCGCGGAGGTCACCGCCGTGTGCGGTCCCGACGCCGTCGAGTTCGCGCGCGGGCTCGGGGCGACCCACGTCCTCGACCGCACCCGGGACGCCCTCGACGCCGAGGGCGTGCGCTACGACGTCGTCCTCGACGTCATGAGCAGCCGCTCCCGGCGGGAGCTGCGCGGCGTCCTCACCGAGCGCGGCACGCTCGTCTGCATCGGGACGCAGGGCGGACGGTTCACCGACGGCCTGCACCGGTCACTGGCGTCGGCGGCGCTCAGCCCGTTCGTGCGGCACCGCCTCGTCATGCACGTGTCGAAGGAGCTCGGCACCGACCTCGCCGAGCTGGACGCCGTCGTGGCGACAGGATCCGTGCGGCCCGTCATCGACGCCACCCACCCGCTCGAGCGGGCGGCCGAGGCCATCGACCACGTCGCCACGGGACGCGCCCGCGGCAAGGTGGTCGTCACCGTCGCCGACGCACCCTGACGCCGTCGGCCGACCCCCGGGACGCGCCCCCACCCCCCGCTTGCCCGCACGCTACGGCGCAGTAGGTGCTGCGATCACAGCCCTTACTGCGCCGTAGCGTGCGACGTTCAGTGGCCGACGGTGCGCGACGCCGGGTCGCCGACGAGGTCGGTCTGGTCGGGACCGGGCTCGTCCTCCTCGTCGATCATCGTCGCCTCGTCGAAGGGCCGGTCGCCCGCGAGGACGGCCTGCCACTGCTCCTTGTCGATCTCGTCGACCCAGGTCCCGATGAGGACCGTGGCGATGGCGTTGCCGGCGAAGTTGGTCAGCGCCCGCGCCTCGCTCATCATCCGGTCGATGCCGACGATGAAGCCGACACCGTCGACGAGGTCGGGGCGGTGCGACTGCAGCCCACCGGCCAGCGTGGCCAGGCCGGCGCCGGTGACGCCCGCGGCGCCCTTGCTCGCGATGATCATGAAGACGAGCAGCGAGATCTGCTGGCCGATGCTGAACGGCTTGTCGAGCGCCTCGGCGATGAACAGCGAGGCCATCGTCAGGTAGATCGCGGTGCCGTCGAGGTTGAAGGAGTAGCCCGTCGGGACGGTGATGCCGACGACCGGCCGGGAGACCCCGAGGTGCTCCATCTTCGCGATGAGCCGCGGCAGGGCCGACTCCGAGGACGAGGTCGACAGGATGAGGAGGAACTCGCGGCCGAGGTACCGGAAGAGCGACCAGACGTTCATCCCCGCGACGACGCGCAGGATCGTGCCGAGGATGCCGAAGACGAAGATCGCGCAGGTGGCGTAGAACGCCACCATGATCAGGCCCAGGCTCTTGAGGGCGTCGAGGCCGGTGGCGCCGACGACCGCGGCCATGGCGCCGAACGCGGCGATCGGCGCGAGCCACATGATCATCGCCATGAGCCGGAAGACGAGCTTCTCGACGTGCTTGATGCCGCGCAGGATCGGCTCGCCCGCCGTGCCCATCTTCTGCAGCGCGAAGCCGACGAGGAGCGCGACGAGCAGGGCCTGGAGCACCGAGCCGGAGGTCAGCGCCGAGACGAGGGTGTCGGGGACGAGGCCGAGGATGAAGTCGGTCGTCGACTCGGCCTCGGCCGAGACGGCGTCCTGCCCGCTCTTCGCGAGCTCGTCGGTGAGGTTGAGCCCGGCTCCGGGCTTGACGATGTTGCCGACGACGAGGCCGATCGCCAGCGCGACGGTCGACATCGTGATGAAGTACCCGAGCGCGAGACCGCCGACCTTGCCGACCTGGGCCGCGCGCTTGACCGAGCCGATCCCGAGGACGATCGTCACGAAGATGATGGGGCCGATCATCATCTTGATCAGGTTGACGAAGAACGTCCCGAGCGGCTTGAGCTCCTTGCCGAACTCCGGGAAGAGGAACCCGACGGCGATGCCGGCGAGCATGGCCACGATGACCGCCATGTAGAGGAAGTGGGTGCGGTCCCGCTTCTTGTCGGCGGGTGGCGGCGCGTCGGGGATCGTGGACTGGTCGAGGGTGCTGCTCATGGCGCGAACTCCTTTGTCCGGACGGGTGACATCCGTCCAAGGGTGGGACGCCCGGCGGCTATCGTCACCGTTGTGTACGCAGTGTTCAGGGGTACCGGCGCCCCCGCGGGGGGGTGAGCCGTGCTCCGGCGCAGCGTCGCGGCCCAGACGACGGCGCTCGTCGTCGCCCTCGTCGCGACGGTCGTCCTCGCCGGTCTCGCGGCGGCGTACGCCCAGGCCCGCCGTGCGGTGACCCAGCAGGCGACGACCCAGGTCCTCGCGGTCGCGCAGTCGGTCGCGGCCGAGCCCGAGGTCGTCGACGGCGTCCGGTCCCGCGACACCAGCGGGGCGCTGCAGACCCTCGCCGAGGGCGTGCGGCTGCGGACCGGGACCGACTTCGTCGTCGTCATGAGCCAGGAGCGCATCCGGTACAGCCACCCCGACCCCGCCCAGGTCGGCAAGAGGTTCGTCGGGAACACCGAGGCCGCGCTCGCCGGGGGGACCGTCCTCGAGGACTACGTCGGCACCCTCGGGCCGAGCCGGCGCGCGGTCGTCCCCGTGCTCGACGGCCGCGAGGTCGTCGGGCTCGTCTCGGTCGGGGTCAGCAAGGGCGACGTCGACGAGCTGATGTCGGCCGAGCTCGTCCCGCTCGGTGTCGCCGGCCTCGTGGCCGGGCTCCTCGGCGGGGTGGGCGCGGCCCTCATCGCCAGGCGGGTGCGCCGGCAGACCCGTGGGCTGTCGGCGGGTGAGCTGCAGGCCATGCACGACTACCACGACGCCGTCCTCCACTCGGTGACCGAGGGCCTGGTCCTCGTCGACACCGAGGGCCGGGTGCGGCTCGCCAACGACGAGGCGGTGCGGCTGCTCGGGCTGCGCGAGGACCCCTCGGGCACCCTCGTCGCCGACCTCGACCTCGCCGAGCCGCTCGTGCGGGCGATGACCGACGAGGACGCCCGCGAGGACGACCTCCACGTCACCGACCGCCGCGTCCTCGTCCTCAACAAGGCCCGGGCCCACCGCGAGGGCACCGACCTCGGGTCTGTCGTGACGATCCGCGACCGCACCGACCTCGAGGAGCTGACCGGTGAGCTCGGGCAGGCGCGCAGCCTCAGCGAGGCCCTGCGCTCGCAGGCGCACGAGTCGAGCAACCGGCTGCACACGATGGTCTCCCTCATCGAGCTCGGCCACCCCGACCGGGCCGTCGACTTCGCGACCGAGGAGCTGGTGCGCGCGCAGGTCCTCACCGACCGGGTCGTCGCCGGGGTCGAGGACCCGACCCTCTCGGCGCTGCTCCTCGGGAAGTCGGCCGAGGCGCACGAGCGCGGCGTCGACCTCGTCATCGACCCCGACCTCGCCTGGCCGGCCGGCACCGCCTCGGCGCGCGACGTGGTCACCGTCGTGGGCAACCTCGTCGACAACGCCCTCGACGCCGTCACGGGCACCGCCGGTGAGCGACGGGTCGAGCTGACCTCGCGGACCACCGGCGACCACCTCGAGCTCGTCGTCTCCGACACCGGCCCGGGGATCCCCGACGGCCTGCGCGAGCGCGTCCTCGAGCGGGGCTTCTCGACCAAGCCGTCGGACGGCTCCGGAGGGCGCGGCCTCGGCCTGGCCCTGGTGGGGCACACCGTGACCCGGCTCGGAGGAACACTCGAGCTCGGCGCCCCTCCCGGCGGACGGGTCACCGTGACCCTCCCCCTGGCACCGGAGGGCCTGGCCCCGGAGGGCTCGCCGTGACGCCGGACGGCCGCATCGAGGTCCTCGTCGTCGAGGACGACCCCGTCGTCGCAGAGGCCCACGCCGCCTACGTCGGCCGGGTCGTGGGGTTCGGGGTGTCCGGGGTGGCGCTGACCGCGCGCGACGCCCTGCGTCACCTCGACCGGGAGGAGGTCGACCTCGTCCTGCTCGACATGGGCCTGCCCGACCTGCCCGGGCTCGACGTCGTCCGGGCGATGCGCGGGCACGGCCACGCCGCCGACGTCATCGCCGTCACCTCGCAGCGCGACCTCGAGATGGTGCGCTCGGCCGTCTCGCTCGGCGTCGTCCAGTACGTCCTCAAGCCGTTCGTCTTCCCCACCCTGCGTGCCCGGCTCGAGGCCTACCGGGCCTACCGCGAGCAGCTCGGCGGGGTGGCCGAGGCCGACACCCAGGCGCAGGTCGACTCGATGATCGCGCGGCTGCGTCCCGTCTCGGTGCCGACGGTGCCGAAGGGGATGACCGAGGACCTCCTGGGGCGTGCGGCGGCGGCCCTGCGCGGGTCGTCGGCGGCGATGTCGGCCGCCGAGCTCGGTGACGCCCTGGGGGTCAGCCGGGTCACGGCCCGCCGGTACGCCGAGCACCTCGTCGACAGCGGCCGCGCGCGACGGGGGAACCGCTACCCCGGCATCGGGCGTCCCGAGGTCACCTACGGCTGGGAGTCCCCGGCATCCTGACGAACGTCGACACCCACCGGTCCGTGTCAGCCTGCGGCGCGGGTTCCGGTGCGATGGTGGCCGGATGAGCGAGACGTCGAGGTGGTCCCGGATCCTGGAGCCCTGGCGTGGCGCTCCGCGCGAGGACGGCGACGCGACCGACGTCGAGCGCCACCGCAGGCGGCAGGCGGCGGCGGGGGTCGAGGCCGTCGCCGTGAGCGTCAACCGCGCGGCGGGGCAGATGGGGCCGCTGCGCAGCCTCGCCACGCTCCGGCGGCTCAACCAGGCCGACGGCTTCGACTGCATGGGCTGCGCCTGGCCCGACCCGGACCCGGAGCACCGCTCCTTCGCGGAGTTCTGCGAGAACGGCGCCAAGGCGGTCGCGGAGGAGGCGACGACGCGACGGGCCGACCCGGCCTTCTTCGCCCGGCACCCGGTCGCGGAGCTGGCGACGTGGAGCGACTACCGGCTCGGGCAGCAGGGCCGGTTCACCGAACCGATGGTGCTGCGTCCCGACGGCACGCACTACGAGCCGATCTCGTGGGACGACGCCCTCGCCCTCGTCGGTGACACCCTGCGCTCGCTCGACGACCCCGACGAGGCGGTCTTCTACACGAGCGGTCGCGCGTCGAACGAGGCCGCCTTCGCGTTCCAGCTCTTCGCCCGGGCCTTCGGGACGAACAACCTGCCCGACTGCTCGAACATGTGCCACGAGTCGACGTCGGTCGCGCTCGCCGAGTCGATCGGGATCGGCAAGGGCTCGGTCAGCCTGGCGGACATCCACGAGGCCGAGCTCGTCCTCGTCATCGGCCAGAACCCGGGGACCAACCACCCGCGGATGCTCAGCGCCCTCGAGAAGTGCGTCGAGGGCGGGGGCACGGTCGTCGCGGTCAACCCGCTGCCCGAGACCGGCCTGATGAAGTTCGACAACCCGCAGAAGCCGAAGGGGATCGTCGGGATCGGCACCGAGCTGGCCTCGGAGTACCTGCCGATCCGGATCAACGGCGACCTCGCGCTCTTCCAGGCCCTCGGTGCCCTGCTCCTCGAGCGCGACGCGGTCGACCACGACTTCGTCGACCGCCACACGACCGGCTTCGAGACGTGGAAGGAGTTCGTCCGGCAGGTCGACCGCGACGAGGTGCTGCGGGCCACCGGGCTGGAGTGGGCGCAGGTCGAGCGCGTCGCCGACCTCCTCGCGGGGTCCCGGCGCACCGTCTTCTGCTGGGCCATGGGGATCACCCAGCACCGCAACGCCGTCGCGACGATCAAGGAGATCACCAACGTCGCCCTCCTCCAGGGCAACATCGGCAAGCCGGGGGCCGGGCTGTGCCCCGTCCGCGGGCACTCGAACGTGCAGGGCGACCGGACGATGGGGGTCTGGGAGAAGCTGCCCACCCACTTCGGGGACGCGCTGCGCGAGGAGTTCGGCTTCGACCCGCCCCGCGAGCGCGGCCACGACGTCGTCAACACGATCCGGGCGATGACCGAGGCGCGGGTGCGCGTCATGGTGGGGCTCGGCGGCAACTTCGCGGCGGCGACCCCCGACACCGAGCTCACCCACCGGGTGCTGCGCTCGGTCGACCTCAACGTGCAGGTGTCGACCAAGCTCAACCGCACCCACGTGCTGGCCGGCGGCACGATGCTCGTCCTGCCGTGCCTCGGGCGCACCGAGCGCGACGTCACGACCGCGGGGTGGCAGGGCGTCACCGTCGAGGACTCGATGTCGAGCGTGCACCTCTCGGTGGGTCGCAACGAACCGGCGAGCCCGCAGCTGCACGGAGAGCCCTGGATCGTCTGCCGGATGGCCGAGGCGACGCTCCGCGAGGGACCCGAGGGCTCGCGGATCGACTGGGCGGAGATGGCCGAGGACTACCGGGCCATCCGCAGGCACGTCTCGAGGGTCGTCCCCGGCTGCGACGCCTACGAGGAGAAGGTGAGCAGGCCGGGCGGGTTCGTCCTCCCGCACCCTCCGCGGGACACCAGGACCTTCGAGACCCCTTCCGGCCGTGCCGAGTTCGCGGTGAGCCCGCTCGAGGTGCTCGAGGTCCCCGAGGGCCACCTCGTGCTCCAGACGATGCGCAGCCACGACCAGTTCAACACCACGATCTACGGCCACGACGACCGCTACCGCGGCCTGTCGGGAGGGCGGCAGGTCGTCCTCGTCCACCCGGACGACATGGCCCGGCTCGGCCTCGACGAGGGGGAGCTCGTCGACATCGTCTCGGTGTGGGTCGACGGCTCGGAGCGTGTGGCGGAGGACTTCCGCGTCGTGTCGTACCCGACCGCGCGGGGGTGTGCCGCGGCGTACTACCCGGAGTGCAACGTCCTCGTCCCTCTCGACTCCGTCGCCGAGGGCAGCAACTGCCCGGCGTTCAAGGGGCTCGTCGTGCGGTTCACCGCGCCCGGGACCGCTCGGCACCACGGCACCCACAACGGCGCCAAGGCGGGCAGCGACCACGGCCACCGCAGCAACGTCCAGCCGCACCACCTCAGCTGAGGAGTGTCACCGGGTGAGGAGCACCCGGTCGCCGGGACGGAGCTGGGCCGCGCGGTCGGCCGAGGGACGGGTCAGCACGGCGACGACGGGGTAGCCGCCGGTGACGGGGTGGTCGGCGAGGAAGACGACCGGCTCGCCACCGGGCGGGACCTGGACGGCGCCCCGGACGAGGCCCTCGCTCGGGAGCTCGCGGTCGCGGAACGCGGTGGCTCGTTCCACGCGGGACCCGGTGAGCCGCAGGCCGATCCGGTCGCTGTCACCGCCGACGGTCCATGCCTGGCCGAGCAGGCCCCCGAGCGCCGCGTCGTCACCCACCCAGGAGGACCGTGGACCGGGAAGGACCTGGAGGAGGGTGGTCCCGGTGGGTGGGAGCGACCGCTGGACGGCCTGGTCGACGGTGGGGAACGAGGGTCCCGGCGTCCCGACGACGAGCACGTCGCCCGGCTCGACCGGTGGCGGGCCGAGTCCCGACAGCGTGTCGGTCGACCGAGACCCGAGGACGGGCACGACGTCGATGCCGCCACGCACGGTCAGGTGGGTGCGCAGGCCGTGCCGCGGCGTGCCGAGGCGCAGGACCGCGCCGTCGGGCACGTCGACGACCGCCGCGTGGGCCACGGGCCGGCCGTCGAGGGTCGCCGGGGCCGGGGCGCCGGTGAGCGCGACGGTGAGCCGCCCGCGGGCCCGGACGGCGAGGCCGCCGAGGAGGACCTCGAGCGACGCGAGGGAGGGGTCGTGCCCGACGAGGCGGGCGCCGAGGCGGTGGGCGCCGAGGTCGGCGGCGCCGGAGCGGGGGACGCCGACCGCCGCGTGCCCCGGGCGGCCCTCGTCCTCGACGAGGACGAGCGGACCGGTGGCGAGCACCTCGAGGGCGCGGCTCACGGCGAGGCCTCGTCGGCGTCGGCGTCGGCGACGGCGACGAAGCGCACGGTGCTTCCGGGCGCCAGCAGCGCGGGTGGGTCGCGGTCGACGTCCCACAGGACGGCGTCGGTGGTCCCGAGGAGCTGCCACCCGCCGGGCGAGGACCTCGGGTAGACGCCGGAGTACCCCCCGGCCAGGCCCACGGCTCCCGCGGGGACCCTGGGTCGAGAGGTGTCCCGGCGAGGGACGTCGAGCCGCGGGTCGCCGCCCACGAGGTAGGCGAACCCCGGGGCGAAGCCGCCGAACGCCACCCGCCACCCGGTGCCGGTGTGGGCGGCGACGACCTCGGCGGGCGTCATCCCGCTGAGGCGCGCGACCTCCTCCAGGTCGGGGCCGTCGTAGACCACGGCCACCTCGACCTGGTGTGACATCGGTGCGGTTCCCGACCCCTGGACGCGCCCGGAACCGTACCCGGCTCGCACGGAGGCGGCGAGGTCCAGGACGGAGGTGCGCAGGGCGGAGAGGGCGGCGAGATCGGCGCCGTCCCGTGTCGCGAGGAGCACGGTCCGGGCGGCCGGCACGACGTCGGTGACCCACGCCCACGCGCCGTTGCCGCCGGCGACGGCCGGACGCAGGACCTCGGCCAGGGCCAGCACCCCCTCGAGGTCGGCGACCTCGAGGAGCAGTCCGCCCTCGCCGACCGGGAGCACCTCGACGGCGAGACCGGGCCGGTCGCCCGCCGGGGTGCTCACGACGCCGTGGCGACGAACGGCTCGACGACGACGCCGGCCGCCTCGAGGGCCGAGCGCACCGCCCGCGCGATGGCGACCGCACCGGGGGTGTCGCCGTGGGTGCACACCGAGCGGGCCTCGACCTCGACGACCGATCCGTCGACCGCGACGACGGTGCCCTCGGTGACGAGCCGGACCACCCGCGCCGCGACCTCGTCGGGCTCGTGGAGGACGGCGCCCGCCGCGTTGCGCGGCACGAGGTGGCCCGACGCGGTGTAGCCGCGGTCGGCGAAGGCCTCGGTGACGGTGGGGACACCGGCCTCGGCCGCGACCTCGAGGAGCACCGAACCGGGGAGGCCGAGGAGGGGCAGCGTGCGGTCGTAGGCGGCGACGGCCTCGACGAGGGCGCGGGCCTGGACGGGGTCGACGGCGGCGGTCGTGTAGAGCGCGCCGTGCGGCTTGACGTACGCGACGCGGGTGCCGGCCACGCGGCACATCGCCTCGAGCGCCCCGAGCTGGTAGAGCACGTCGGCGGTGAGGTCGGCGGGCTCCATGTCGATGCGGCGGCGTCCGAAGCCGGCGAGGTCGCGGTAGCCGACCTGGGCCCCGACGACGACGCCTCGGGCGGCCGCGGCGGCGACGGTCCGGCGCAGGGTCGTCGCGTCACCGGCGTGGAAGCCGCAGGCGACGTTGGCGCTCGTCACGACGTCGAGCATCGCCTCGTCGTCACCGAGGACCCAGGTGCCGAAGGACTCCCCGAGGTCGGCGTTGAGGTCGATGCGCGGGCTCATGGTGGGAACGCTAGCCCCCGGACCGGGCGCGCCCGGCGCCGGCGCACGACGACGCCGGCCCCCGCTTTCGCGCGCGCTACGGCGCAGTACGTGCTGCCATCACGACACCTACTGCGCCGTAGCGTGCGCGTGAGCCCGCGGTGCAGGGCGGGAACGCACGACCGCCGCCCGGAGTCCGGACGGCGGTCGTGGGGTGCGTCCTCGAGGACGCGAGGTGGCGCGATGCTCAGCCGATGACCGAGATGTTCGCGGCCTGCGGGCCCTTCGGGCCCTGCTGGGTCTCGTACTCGACCTTGGCGTTCTCGTCGAGCGAGCGGTAGCCGTTCGAGTTGATCGCCGAGTAGTGGGCGAAGACGTCGGCGGAGCCGTCGTCGGGGGCGATGAAGCCGAAGCCCTTCTCGGCGTTGAACCACTTCACGGTGCCAGTAGCCATAATCGGCCTTCTTTCTGAGGGGAGCGCCACCACGAATCGGTGGCCTCCGTGTTGGTGATGCCTACTACGTACCTCTGCTCAGAAAGCGCCTCTCGCCCCGGCGGGACGATCCTGCAACCACTGCACAACGGAAAGCTCAACAACTGAGGTCAAGCGTAGCGGTACGCAGGCGGATCTCGCGCATCGAGGGTCGCGAAGGTTGGGACGGAGGGCCCCGGTGCGACCCACCGACCTACCCTGAGGGCATGGACGAGACCGCGGGACCCCCTGCACCGCACGCCGCACCGCACCCCTTGGCCAGCGCGAAGTTCGCCGAGCTGACGACGTTCCGGCGCACCGGGACGCCGGTCGCGTCGCCGGTGTGGATCTCGCCCGCCGAGGACGACCCGAGCCGCCTCGTCGTCATCTCGGTCGATGGGACGGGCAAGACCAAGCGCCTCGCCCACACCGCGCGCGTCGAGCTGCGGGCCTGCTCCATCCGCGGCCAGGTCGAGCCCGGAGCCCCGACCTACCGCGGGACCGCCGAGCTGGTCCGCGACGCCGAGGGGGTCCGGACCGTCCGTCGGGCCGTCGTCGCCAAGTACGGCTTCCAGGCCCGGTTCGCCGACGTCGCGGCCGCCGTCGGGCGGGTCGTGGGCCGCGAGCCGGCTCCGCGCGTCGGCATCGTCATCGACGCCGACCCCACCCCGGTCGCACCCGGGGCCTGACGCCGAGCGCCGGGGCTCAGTCGTCGGCGACGAGCCGCCCGAGCGACCACCGCGCCACCGGCGCGTAGCCGAGGACGAGCGGTCCCGGACCGTGGGCGAGGATCCAGGCGGTGCTGCCCCCGGGGGCGTCGGACGCCGCCGGCCCCGGGTCGACGCCGTGCTCGAAGGCCAGGCGGACCGGGCCCGACCGGGCCCGCCACGTCCACCGTCGGGACTCCTCGTCGACCGTGTCGATGCGGAACACCGCCACGATCCCGCCGACGCCCGTGACCCGTCCCGTCGTCCCGGGGCGGATCGTCTCGTGCGGGTAGTCGACCTCGCGGATGTGGGGCGCCCACGTCGACCACGCGGCCGGTCGGGTGTAGCGGTCCCAGACGTCCTCCGGGGTCCGTGGGCCGGTCGCGCCGACGCGGAGGTCGGCGCCGGTCACCCACGCGCCCATCGACCTGATGTCCATGGCTCCAGTGTGCTCCCCGTCGGGCGCCCGTCGAGACTCTGGTCGGCGGCGCCCGCGGGGGGTTAGCGTGGCGGGATGAGCCTGCTGCGCACCGACCGCTCGTGGCGCGCCGAGGTCCGGCGTCGGGTCCCGGTGCGCCGACTGCCGCAGACGCCCCCGGCGCACCTGCGCGGCACGTGGCGCGACGCGAGACCGGCCCGGATCGACGCCGCGGTCGCCGACGCCCGACGCCGGCCGACCCACGGGTGGCTCGTCGCCGCGGCCTCGACCGAGCTCGGCGGCGGTCGGACGCTGCTGCGCACCGTCGCCGGCCGCGAGGTCGTGCTGTGGCGCGACGCCGACGGCTCGCTCCTCGCCGGTCCCGGTGCGTGCCCGCACCTGGGCGCCCCGCTGTCCGACTGCGACGTCGTCGACGGCACGGTCCTGTGCCGCTGGCACGGGATGCCGCTCGGGCGCGAGGGCGACGGCGCGTGGCGCACCTTCGCGGCGCACGACGACGGCGTCCTGCTCTGGGTGCGGGTCGGCCCGGTCGAGGAGGGCGCCGAACCGACGCCCCGGCCCGTCCTCGCGGCCCGACCGGGGTCCCACGACGCGATCGCGTCGGTCATCTCGCTGCGCGCGGTGTGCGAGCCGCGCGACATCGTGGCGAACCGCCTCGACCCGTGGCACGGGGCCTGGCTGCACCCGTACGCGTTCAGCGACCTCGCCGTCGACGACCGCGCCTCGTCCCCCGACCGGCTCGTCCTCGACGTCGCCTACCGCCTCGGACGGACCTTCGCCGTGCCGGTCCGCGCCGAGTTCACCTGTCCCGACTCGCACACCGTCGTCATGACCATCACCGGTGGCGAGGGCGTCGGCAGCGTCGTCGAGACCCACGCGACCCCGCTCACGGCGCCGGGCGCCCATCCCGCGGTGACCGTGATGACCGAGGCCGTCGTGGCGACCTCCGAGCGCACCGGCTTCCGGGTCGCTCGCTCCCTCGCCCCGCTCGTGCGGGTGGGGATGCGCGCGTCGGCCACCCAGCTCTGGGCCGACGACCTCGTCTACGCCGCGCGGCTCTACGAGCTGCGTCGCGCCGCTGCCGACCGGTAGGCCCGGATGCCGCGGCGGGCCAGCCGCGGGACGGACCCGAACCGCGAGCGGGTCGGGGCCGACCAGACCCCGTGGCCGGGGAGCCCCCACGACGTGAGGAGCCGGTCGGCGGCGAGCCAGCCGGTGGTCGCGGCCCGCTCCATCAGGGCGACGGGCAGGTCGCACCGGACGGCGTCACCCGCGAGGACGAGGCGCGGGTCGGGGGTCACGACGCCCGGGCGCGAGGCCCACGGCTCGAGGCCGACGAGGACGCAGTCGCGCTCGACGAGCCACTCCTCGTGGACGGTCGCCAGACCCGCCGTCTCGGGGTAGAGGAGGTGCAGCTCGGTGAGCATCCGGTGGCGGAGGTCGGCCTCGTCGGTGCCGTCGGGGAGGGCGTAGGCGTGCAGCTCGACGACCGAGCCACCCTCTGCCGCAGCCCAGCTCGCGGCGTGGCCCTCGAAGCGCTCGAGGACCGAGACGTTGTCGAGCGGTCCGTAGCCGCTCGTGCCGAGGAAGGGGGCGCGGTGCTCGGCGACGCGTCCTGACAGCCAGAGCCGCCACACGGCGAACGCCGGGGCCGACCGGACCTCGGCGACCGACTCGCGCCAGGCCTGCGCCGCCGCGCCGCCGCCCCCGAGGCCGGGCGACGCGGCCGTGAGCCGGCGCAGACCGGTCGGGTCGAGGGCGATGACGACGCCGTCGGCCGCAGACCACTCCTCGTCCTCGTCGCGTGCCGGGCGCACCGTGGAGGACGCGGAGGGCGCCGTCGGCCTCGGTGACCGAGCGGACCTCCCTCCCGGTGCGGACGTCGACGCCGAGCCCGTGGAGGTGGCGACCGAGCGGCGCCCACAGGGTCGAGTCGTAGTCGTCACGGGGGACGTCGAAGAGCAGGCCCTCGGCGGAGCCGACGAAGTAGAGGTGGAACATCGCGACGAGCTCGGCCCCGGAGAACTCGCGCGGGTCGGCGAAGAAGCTGCGGGCGAACACCTCGAGCGCGAGGTGGCGGGCCTCCTCGGGGAAGCGCAGCCGGTCGAGGACCTCGGCCGCGCTCACGCCGTCGAGGGCGACGAAGGTGTCGGGGAAGTCGACGTCGAGGAGTCCGAGCGCGGCCTCGACGTCGACCGCGGCCAGCCCTGCGAGGTCGAAGCTCGGGCTGCGGGCCACGAAGGACGCCAGGTTCCACGGCGGGGTGCGCGGGATGCCGGCGAAGGAGTCGAGACCGCCACCCGCCCGGGCGAGGGGGTAGTCGTCGAGGGGTCGGAGCGCCTCGAGGGTCGGGTCGGCGCGGCGCAGGACGGCGCGCAGGTTGTAGTACTGCCGGAAGAAGGCGTGGAAGCCCCGGCTCATCTGACCGGGGGACCCGTCGGGCAGCGCCACGGGCCACGAGCGGACCCGTCCCCCGAGCCGCTCGTCGCGCTCGAGCAGGGTCACCCGCAGGCCGCGCTCGGCGAGGGCCAGCGCCGACGTGAGACCCGCGATGCCGCCGCCGATGACGACGACGTGGCGCCCCCCGGGTGCTCCCGGGCCGACGCGCGACGGCTCGGGGGGCGGGTGGAACTCGGCACGGCGGTCGCGGCCCGGCCGGAACCGCGGCCCGGGGCGGGGGACCAGGGGCGGGCTCACGAGGGCTGCGACCCGACCACGGTGTGGACGACGC
Source organism: uncultured Actinomycetota bacterium (assembly GCA_963834225.1). Lineage (GTDB taxonomy): Bacteria > Actinomycetota > Actinomycetes > Actinomycetales > Dermatophilaceae > Oryzobacter. The sequence continues at coordinate 92,746 of CAWIAT010000011.1, forward strand.
CGTCCTGCCACCCCGGGTACGAGCGGTGGCGGACGTCGACGAGGCCCTCGACGAGCAGCCGGTCGCAGATCGTCGTGACCGCGTCGAAGTCGCGCACGCTCGTGTAGAGGTAGCGGTGCAGGGGGACGTCGGAGCGCTTGACGGCGGCCAGCGGGATGATGACGCCGTGGCAGACCGCTGCCCAGACGGCGCGAGCCCGCAGCGACCCGGCCACCGAGTAGTCGTGGAGGGCGAACACCCCACCGGGAGCCAGGACCCGGGCCACCTCGCGCACCAGCCGCGCGCGGTCGGGCACGTTGCGCAGCAGGTAGGCGCCGAGGACGCCGTCGACCGACCCGTCGGGCAGCCCCTCGAGGTGGGTCACCGCGTCGGACACCACGAGGTCGACCGTCGCGGGCCACGCCTTGGCACGGGCCTGGGCGACCATGCCGTCGGAGGCGTCGACCCCGGTGACCCGCAGGACGGCGGGGTCGTCGCCGCGGGCGGACCAGGCGGTGAGGACGGCTCGCGTCGACGCGCCCGACCCGCACCCGAGGTCGAGCACCGTCACCGGTCGGCCCACCGCGGCGGACGGCAGGCGCCCGACGAGCGCCTCGGCGGCGGTGCGCAGCTGCTCGTGGTACCCCGGCGAGAGGGCGACCATCGCGTCGTACGTGGGGGCGGCGCGGTCGAAGGCGCCCGCGAGGTCCCAGTCGTCACGGGTCATCGGCGGGCCTCCACGTGGTCGGTGTGCTCGTGCTCGCCCCGGCCGGCGCGCAGCCAGAACAGGAGGGTGAGCACGATCATGCTGAACCCGAAGAGGTAGTCCTCGACGGGGATGTCCCACGGGATGCGCACCCCGGTGATCTGGTCCTCGTCGTAGATGACGATCGGTGCGGAGAGCTTGGTCAGCCACCCGTCGACGAGGACGTGGAAGGCGTAGACGATCGCCATGGCGAGCCAGAACCGGGCCTGCCGGAAGAGCCCGCTGCGGAACCAGAACCGTTCGAGCAGCAGGACGACGACGACCGACAGCACGGCGAGCGCGGTGTACTCAGGCATCGCGCGACCCCCGCTCGCGTCGCCAGCCGAGGACGGTGCCGACCGCCTCGTAGGTGAGCAGGGCGCAGATCGGGATGACGACGAAGAAGACGAGCTCCTCGAGCGGGACGTCGAGGGGCAGGAGGATGCCGGTCGTGTACCGCTCGCTGTACGTCCAGTGGCCGCGCACGATCCCGAGGACGTCCCACGCGACGAACACGACGAGCACGGGCAGCAGCGCGAGGAGCAGGCGGCGCGGCCGGCGGTACACCCGGGCGCGCAGGACGACCTCGAGCGGCAGCGTGATGGCGAGGCACCCGGCCATGAGCAGCAGGTACTGGTAGCGGTCGTCCACGCTCACGCCGCCTCGGCGCCGGGACCCAGCGTGGCGGCGGGCGGCAGGTCGGAACGGTGGCCCGAGGCCCAGGCGCGGGGGTCGGGACCGAGGGCCGCGAGGAGCGGGACCTGCTCGGTGGCCCACGGGGAGACGGTCAACCGTCCGGCGAGGACCTCCTGCGAGAACTCGGCCCACGGCACCCACCGAGCGTCGCTGACCTCCTCGGGATCCGGTGTGACGGAGTCGGATCGGGCGAAGCCGACGAAGACGGGGCACACCTCGTTCTCGACGATCCCGTTCATCGCCGCCCGGTACCGGAACCGCGGGAGGACGAGGCGGACGTCGCCGAGGTCGACGCCGAGCTCGGTGCGGGCCCGGCGCCGGACCGCGTCGCCGAGGTCCTCGCCGGGAGTGGGGTGCCCACAGACGGTGTTCGTCACGACACCCGGGAAGCTCGGCTTGCTCGAGGCGCGCGTCGTGACGAGCAGGCGTCCGTCGCTGTCCACGACGTAGCAGGAGAAGGCGAGGTGGAGGGGGGTGTCGTCGTGGTGGACGACCGACTTCGGCGCCTCGCCCACGGCCGCGCCGGACTCGTCGACGAGCACCACGGCGTGGTCGGAGACCCAGGCGCCCTCGTGCGGGTCGCGGCTCGCCCGGTCGGCGCGGACGAGCCTCATGGGCTCGCGGGCCACGACCATCCGGGCGGCGAGCGCGGCCTTCGCCGGCGTGGGAACCCGTGCGCGGGAGGAGAACACGTCGTAGTCGGCGTCCTCGATGCGCTCGAGGATCCGTGAGTAGAGCACCCTCGCGGTGGCGACGCAGCGGCGAGCCTGGAGGGGCAGGGCCGGGAGCCCGGCGTCGGCCTCGCGGTACAGGCGGCGGTTGCGCTCGACCTCGAAGGCCATGAGGGCGCGCCACTCGGGGGTGACCCGCCGCGCGCTCGGGTCGGCGCCGAACCGGCGCAGGTCCTCCTGGGGGACGTAGACCCGGCCGCGGTCGAGGTCCTCGCCGACGTCGCGCAGGAAGTTCGTCAGCTGGAAGGCGAGCCCGAGCGACCTCGCCGCCGCCGTCGACTCCGCCGCCGGCTCGAGGACGGGAAGCATCATCTCGCCGATGACGGCGGCGCTGCCGTCCATGTAGCCGAGGAGGTCGCCCCACGTGTCGTACTCGCGGCGGGTGAGGTCGGTGCGCATCGCCCGGAAGAAGCGGTGGAAGCACTCCTCGTCGATGCCGCGCTCGCGCACCGTCGCGACGACGGCGGCGGTGACCGGGTCGGTCGAGCGGCCCGCCGCGAGGGCGGTGAAGAACCGCTCCTCGAACGTGGCGAGGGCCGCCTCGGTCTCGGGCCCGGGCTCGGGGCCGGCGTCGTCGACGATGTCGTCGGCGAGCCGGGCGAGGGTGTAGACCGCGTGGACGTGGCGGCGGGCGTCAACGGGGAGCAGCCGGGTGCCCCACCAGTAGGTCGTGCCGTTCTCGCGGGTGACGGCCGCACAGCGCGCGTAGCCCTCGGCCAGGACGTCGGGGCGCGAGGACGTCATCGGGCGGTCACCCGCGGCCGGGGACGGGACGTGCCGGCGTACTCCTGCACCCGCTCGGCGGCGAGCTTGCCGCTGACGAGGACCATCGGGATGCCGACGCCCGGCGTCGTCCCCGAGCCGGCGAAGACCAGTCCCGGGACCCGGCGGTCGACGTTCGAGGGCCGGAACGGCCCGGACTGGGTGAACGTGTGCGCGAGGGCGAACGGGGTGCCGAGGTGCATACCCTGGACGGCCCAGTCGTCGGGCGTGACGAGGAGCTCCTCGCGAACGTCGGTGGGGTAGCCCCCGGCCTCGAGGAAGGCGTGCAGCCGCTCGCGCATCGGACCGGCCTCCTTCGCCCAGTCGAGCCGGGACCCGGTGTGCGGCACCGGTTCCAGCACGTACATGCTCGTCGACCCGGTCGGTGCCGCGGTGGGGTCGGACACGGTGGGGACGGTGACGAGGCGGGACGGGTCGGGCATCAGCTCGCCGCGGTCGACGAGCGCCTCGAAGGCGCCGTCCCAGTCGGCGCCGAAGTGGATGTTGTGGTGGCGCAGGTGCGGGCCCGGGGCGCCGGACGCACCGACGTGCCAGACGACGCACGAGGGTGAGTAGCTGCCCGACCGCACGCTCCGGGGTCCGGGGACGTCGGGGAGCAGGCGCTCGTAGGCGACCGGGAGGTCGAGGGTGCAGACGACGGCGTCGGCCGCCACCTTCTCACCGTCGGCCGTGGCGACCCCGGCCACCGCACCGTCGGACCGGCGCAGGATCGCCGAGACCTCGACCCCGAGGTGGACGGTGACCCCCGCGTCGGCGAGGGCCTGGGCCATCCCGCGCGGCACCGCGTGCATCCCGCCCTCGGGGTGGAAGACACCCCGGACGGTGTCCATGTAGGTGATGACCGCGAACACGGCCCGGGCCTTCGCCGGCGCCACTCCCGCGTAGAGCGCCTGGAAGCTGAAGATCCGGGAGAGCCGGTCGTCGGTGAAGAAGCGGTCGACCGCCGGCCCGAGGGCCCCCAGCCCGCCGAGCCCGAGCAGGCGCGCCGCCGTCACGGGGTGCCGGACGAGGTCGAGGGGTGAGGAGTAGTTGTGGTCGATGAAGGTGTCGAACTCCGCCTCGTGCAGCTTCTCGAGCCAGACGAGGAAGCGGTCGAGGCCGCGGGCGTCCTCCTCGCCGATGACGGTCCGGACCTCCTCGCGCAGGTCGGCCATGTCGGCGCGCACGTGCAGCTCGCTGCCGTCGGCGTAGACGGCCCGGTACGCGGGGTCGAGCCGGGTCATCGGGACCAGGGCCTCGGGGTCTCCGCCGACGGCGCGGATCGGGGCGTGGAGCAGGTCGGGCATCGTCATGACGACCGGACCGGTGTCGAAGCGGAAGCCACCGAGCCGCAGGGTCCCCGCCCGTCCACCGACCTCGGCCTCGCGCTCGAGGACGGTGACGTCGTGTCCCGCGGCCGTCAGGTGGCAGGCGGCGGCCAGCCCGGACAGCCCGGCGCCGACGACGACGACCCTCACGTCGTCCTCACGCGGAGCGCCAGGCGATCGACTCGACGAGGGAGCGCAGGGCCCCGGCCGCCTCGTCGTCGGCGCCGAGGTCGTCGAGCTGGGCCAGCGCGCGGTCGGCGCTGTGGGAGATGGTGGACTCGGCGCGCTCGCGCACGCCCGCGGCGTCCATCGCCGCCGCGAGCGCGGCCACGCCGGCGTCGTCGAGGGTGCCGGCGTCGCACGCGGCGAGGAGGGGGCGGTCGGCATCGGGGAGCAGCTCGGCGGCCCAGGAGAGGAGGGCGGTCGGCTTGCCGGACCGGAGGTCGTCGCCCGCGGGCTTGCCCGTGAGGACGGGGTCGCCCCAGACGCCGAGGACGTCGTCGCGCACCGCGAAGGCGTCGCCGACGAGGTCGCCCCAGGTCACCAGGCGCCGCACGAGGTCGGGACCGGCCCCCGCGACGAGCGCCCCGAGCTGGAGGGGGCGGCTGATCGTGTAGCGGCCGCTCTTGAAGCGGGCGATCCGGCGGGAGGTCGCGAGGTCGCGGCGCCGGTCGGCGGTGTGGGTGACGTCGAGGAGCTGACCCTCGACGAGCTCGACCGCCATGAGGCGCCACGCCGCGCGCACCCCGGGCGAGGTCGGCGCGACGAGGAGGGTCGCCTCGCTGAGCGCCAGGTCGCTGACGAGCACCGCCACGCTGTCGCCGAAGAGCTCGGGGTCGCCGACGCCGCCGGTGGCGAGGTGCCGGTCGCGGGCCGTGACGTGCAGCGTGGGCAGGCCCCGGCGGGAGTCGGAGCGGTCCATGACGTCGTCCTGGACGAGCGCGAAGAGCTGGAGGAGCTCGAGGGCGGCGGCGACCCGGGTGAGGTCGGGGTGGCTGTCGGCACGGCCGCCGGCGAGCACCCACCCCCAGTGCGCGAGGGTCGGGCGGAGGCGCTTGCCGGGCCTCGCGGAGCGCTGCGCCAGCTCACCGGTGAGGTCGACGGCGAGGGCACCGGGGGGAGCGTGGCGCAGGTCGGTGGGGTCGCCGTCGGAGGCGGCGGCCTCGAGGGCGGCCCGCAGGCCGGCGACGGTCTCGATGAGCAGGGTGTCGGCCCGGGCCAGCGTGTCGTCGGAGGTGGCGCGGCGGGGGCGCGCGTGGAGGTCCACGGACGTCACCTCGGCACTCATCGTCTGCACCGTCCCTTCCGATCGCCGGGAGCCCTGGGGGGGCCACCTGGGTGTGGCTCCGTCCTGGCAAGCCTAGACAGACCATCGGACGACAGGACCCCACCCTAGACACCGGCCACCGGGGCTGCGGCCCCGCGGGCGCCGACCCGACCCGGCGACCTAGGGTCGGGCCGTGGCCCGAGACCCCGCCCGACCGGTGCGCCTCCTCTTCCCGCACCAGCTGTTCGAGGTCCACCTCGAGGCGGAGCCGGGCACCCGGTTCGTGCTCGTCGAGGACGACCTGCTCTTTCGCCACCAGCCGTTCCACGCGCAGCGCCTGGTGCTGCACCGGGCGGCCGGACGGCACTTCGTGGAGCGGCTGCGCGACGCGGGGTTCCGGGTCGACGTCGTCGAGACCGACGCGGACCGCTCGTCCTCGGAACGGCTGACCACCCTGCTCCGTGACCTGCGCCCGGGTTCCGTGCGGCTGCTCGACCCCGTCGACGACTGGATGCTGCGCGACGTACGGGCCGCGCTCGCCGCGGCCGGGGTGGTCCTGGGGCCGGAGGACGTCGAGGAGTCGCCGGGCTTCCTCACCGCGCGGGCGGAGATCGTCGACTGGTTCGGCGCGCACCGGGCCCGGATGCAGGCGTTCTACCAGTGGCAGCGGCGTCGGCTCGGCGTCCTCGTGGAGGGCGACCAGCCGGTCGGGGGCCGCTGGTCGTTCGACACCGAGAACCGCAAGAAGCTCCCGAAGGGCCACGAGGTGCCGTCGCGGTCGGCGCCGGAGCGCACCGGGCACGTGGAGGAGGCGATCGCCTGGGTGGGTGAGGCGTTCCCCGACGCCCCCGGCTCGGCCGAGGGCTTCGCGTGGCCCGTGACGCACGAGCAGGCCCGGGAGGGGCTGCGGGAGTTCGTGTCCGAGCGGCTCGAGCAGTTCGGGCCCTACGAGGACGCGGTGGCGACGGCGCACCCGTTCGTCTTCCACGCCGCCATCTCGCCCGCCCTGAACTGCGGGCTGCTGACGCCGCAGGAGGTGCTCGAGGCCGTCCTGGCCCACGCCGGTGCTCACGACGTCCCCATCGAGTCGCTCGAGGGTTTCGTCCGCCAGCTCATCGGGTGGCGGGAGTACATGCGGGCGACCTACCACCTCTACGGCCGGCGGATGCGTGGCTCGAACCACCTCCGGCACACCCGCTCCCTGGCCCCCGGCTGGTGGGACGGCACGACGGGGCTGGAGCCGGTCGACCACGTCGTGCGCGGCGTCCTCGAGCGGGGGTACGCGCACCACATCGAGCGGCTCATGGTGCTGGGGAACGCCATGTGCCTGCTGCGCACCGACCCGCACGAGGTCCACGAGTGGTTCATGGCGATGTTCGTCGACGCCTACGACTGGGTCATGGTGCCCAACGTCCACGCGATGTCGCAGTTCGCGGCGGGGACCGGCATCACGACCAAGCCGTACGTCTCGGGCAGCAACTACCTGAGGAGGATGACCGACGTCGGACCCGGCGAGTGGCGCGACGACTGGGACGCCCTCTACTGGCGGTTCGTCGAGGACCACCGCGAGGTCTTCGAGGGCAACCCGCGCTCGCGGATGGTCACGCGCACCTGGGACACGATGGACCCCACTCGCCGCGAGGAGCTGCTGACGCGGGGGCGTCGGGTCATCCGCCGTCTGTGAGGGCCGCGAGGTAGCGGGTCGTCATCCAGTGCTGGACGGCGCGGCTGACGGGGCCGCCGAGCCGGGCGAGGGTCGATGCCGGCCGTGACACGGCGGTGATCGAGAACGTCAGGGAGCCGTCCTCCTGCTCCTCGAGGAGGAACCGCTCCTCACCCGACTCGGGGTGCCCGGGCAGGGTGCCGTAGGAGAAGCCCCGGCGGCCGGGTTCGTCGACGACCTCGACGACGCGGCACGGGATGCGCAGGGCGAGCGGTCCGGGCCCCAGCCGGAGGACGACGACGGTGCCGTCCACGAGCGGGGTGTCGCCGGCGGCGACGCGCAACCCTGACCGCTCGTGCATCCGCCAGGCGAAGAGGTCGTCGGCGGCCCCGGCCAGGTCCCGCCGGTCGAGGACGACCGAGCGCTCGAGGCGGCGGTAGCCGTCGGGTGCCGGGTGACCGACGATCGCGCGGTCGTAGGTCAGCGGCGCGTCGGCGAGTCCCGCGAGGTCGCGCGCGGACAGGGGTGACACGGTCATCCGGACATCATGCGCTCGTGCGGGGGTGCCGACCGCGCGTCCCACCGCGCGGTCGACACCTCTTCCGGTGCTCTGGTGACCCAGAGCGCCTCACCTTCGACGGGGTGGGCGGGCGAGGGGGTGGGTGCGCACGTGGCGGGGTACGGGACGGTGTGACGCAGTCCGCGTCGACGAACCTCGCACGACCCGACGGAAGGCCCCCCGATGTCGCACCACGAGAACGGCGCCGAGCACGTCCACGAGCTCATCAAGGACCAGCGAACCGCCATGCTCACCACCGTCCACGACGAGTCCGGCGCGCTGGCGACCCGCCCGATGGCGTGCCAGCAGGCCGATCCCGACGGCACGCTGTGGTTCCTCGCGTTCGCCGACTCGGAGAAGACCGAGGAGATCCGGCGCAGCCCTCAGGTGAACGTCGCGTTCACCGAGGAGGGCAAGTGGGTGTCGGTCGCCGGGCGCGCTGCGGTGCTCCAGGACCCCGCGAAGGCCCGCGAGCTGTGGAGTGACTTCGCCGAGGCGTGGTTCCAGTGCGAGCCCGAGGACCCGCGCGTCGCCGTCCTGCGGGTCGACGGCGAGAGCGCCGAGTACTGGGACAGCCCGGGCAGGGTCGGCACGCTCGTCGGCGTCCTCAAGGCCAAGGTCACCGGTGAGGCCCCCGACGACGGCGAGAACGAGACCGTCAGCCTCTGACCGACGGATCGGTCACAGGTCGTCGACGTCCTGCGGGAAGTCCTTGGGGCGCTGCACGATGAACGGCCGCACGTAGCGCTCGACGACGTCGTCACGCCGGGTCAGCGTGAGGTACGCGGACTCGGCACTGCGGGCGGCGTCGGTGTCGACCGTGGCCCCGGTCTCCCCCGTCTCGGTGCTGCCGAGCCGGGCCTCGGGGTCCGCGGCGGCCCGGTCGGTGTAGAGGAGCAGGCCCGGCTCGAGGGCGTCGGCGTGGGAGCCGGCACCCACGGCCCGCAGGGCGGCGACGGCGTCGTCGCTGCGGGGGCCGTGGCCGGTGACCCAGCCCTCGATCCCGCCGGAGCGCAGGGTCTGGTCGAGGACCCACACGAGGGTCGCGGTGCGCTCCGCCTCGGTGAGTGAGTCGTACCCGTCGTCGTCATCGAGGTCGCGGGCGAGCCAGCCCAGGGTGTTCTCCACGAAGTAGTCGTCGTCGCTCACGGCTGCAGCGTCGCACACGCGGGGCCCGGGTCAGGTGAGCCATGGGGCTCACCGCCAGCCGCGGCTGCCGTGGCCTCCGGGCACCCGGACGTCGACGTGCACGAGGCGGTGGTCGCTGGGGAAGGTCCCTGTCGTCAGGCGCGAGAGCGGGTCGTCCTTGGTCTTCCAGAAGACCGCGGACCCGAGGATCCTCAGGTCGCGGCTCGGCAGGACGTAGTCGGCGCGCAGGTTGCCCGGAGGCTCGGAGAAGTCGGCGGTGTCCTGGGCCGCGGGGCTGCGGTGGGTGAGGTTGACGCCGCCCTGGAGCGCGCTCGCCTCGACGGCACCCGCGCTCGTCGGGGTGCGCGAGGTGTTGACCCGTGGGTGGTCCAGCAGGAGCTGCGCCGAGCCGGGGATCGAGTCGCCGTCGCGGGGGTCGGAGTTCTGGTCACCCGCGATGACGAACGAGGAACCGGGGCGCAGGCCGCCGCGGCGACCCTCGTCATCGGTGATCCACGATGAGGTGCGTCGGTTGCCGAGGTAGTCGGCCCACAGGCGGATCTCGTCGTGGTTGCGGGTGCCGTTGCGGTCCTCGGGGCCGTCGAACACCGGCGGGGTCGGGTGGCTGACGAGGAAGTGGACGGTCTTCCTGCCGACCCGGACCGGGACGTCCCAGTGCGACTTGCTCGACAGGCGCACCTCCTCGAGCTCGGCCCGCGAGAACCAGTCGGCGGGAGCCGCGGTGGTGGGGTCGTCGGGGAGCAGCGCACCCGGCATGTCGGCCCACCGCAGGTGCTGGAAGGTCCGCACGGCCCGCGCGTCGATCGGGTGCTTGCTGTACACGACCATCCCGTACTGCCCGGGGTAGAAGCCGAAGCCCCAGGCGTCGTTGGGTCCGCCGACCGAGCCGCTGTTGTCGAGGTCGAGCCCGCTCGGGACGCCGGTGTTCACCGGGGCCGTGAAGGCGTAGGGGTAGTGGACGGGCTTCGCGCCGTTCTGGCTGCGCTCGAGGTAGTTGTCGCGGAACAGGTCCACGGCGACGTCGTCCTCGACGAAGTCGAACTCGTTGACGAGCAGGAGGTCGGGGTTCGTGCGCTGGATCGTCTCGGCGACGGCCTTCGCCTGCGCGTTGTCGGGTGTCGAGAGGTCGGCGACCAGCTGGCCGGCCGCGCTGCGGTTGAGCGAGGCGTTGAAGGTCGCGACGCGCAGCGAGCGGTCGTGGCCGCGCTCGGCTGCTCCACCGGTGGGGGAGCCGGCGGCTCCCGGGGCCGCGGCGACGGTCGCGGCAGCGAGGGCGGTGGCGGTGAGGGTGGCCACCACGGCCCGGCGGGGGGTGCGGGGACTGGACATGCGCCCGACCGTAGGCCGGTCGAGGGCCTCGTGGGGCGAACGGTGCACGTCGATCCGGTGGCCGTGCGGTGACCCCGGCCGGGTGGCTGCGCGGTGCTCGCAGCGGGGTGTTCCCTCTGTCGGCGGGTCGGCGTAGCGTCCGATCCCACCCACCCCGAAGGAGATGGCCATGGCCACCGTGCTCAACCCGTACCTCAACTTCCCCGGCACCGCGCGCGACGCGATGACCTTCTACCAGGGCGTCCTCGGCGGCGACCTGACGATGAACACGTTCGGCGAGTACGGCATGGAGGGCCCCGGGTCCGACGGCGTCATGCACGCCCAGCTGACCACCCCCGACGGCTTCACGATCATGGCGTCCGACATGCCGCCCGGGCAGGAGGACGGCCACAGCCCGGGCAACAACATCACCGTGTCGCTCAGCGGCCAGGACGAGGCGCTGCGCGGCTACTGGGACGGCCTCACCGACGGCGCCACCGTCATGATGCCGCTCGAGAAGCAGATGTGGGGTGACGAGATGGGCGCCCTCACCGACAAGTTCGGCATCCCGTGGATGGTCAACATCACGGCGGCGCCGGAGGGCTGAGGCGGGCGGGACCGGCACCAGCGGGGCTGACCGCCTCGTCCTCAGGGTGCGGCGGCGGCCTCGAGCTCGTCGAGCGCCTCGCCGGTGCGCACCGCGAGGCGCTGCAGGTGCGGGATGCCGTCGCGGTCGCCGACGAAGCCGACGTCGAGCGTGCCCGCGTACGAGTGCGCCGTGATGTTGAGCGCCATCGAGTGCCCGGGGATCGACACCGGGTAGGTGGCCTCGAGCCGGGCGCCCCGCCAGTAGAGGTGCTCGCTCGGCCCGGGGACGTTCGAGATGCAGACGTTGAGCGTCAGCGGCAGCGGGAGCGGGACGGGCAGGCCGCTCATCGCCCGCAGCACCTGGAGGCCCGCGGGGGCGAGGAGCAGGGCGCTGTAGGCGACGACCTCGTCGGCCGACATCCCGCGCATCCGCGCCTTGGCAGCCCTGGACGACGCGGTGATCGCGGCGAGCCGGTCGAGGGGGTCGGCGAGGTCGGTCGCGAGGGAGACCAGGGTCGCCCCCACGAGGTTGCCCCCGCCCTGGCTCTCCTTCGGCCGCACGTTGACCGGGATGAAGCCGATGAGTGGCGGCTCGGGCAGGGCGTCGGCATCGGCGAGGAAGGTCCGCAGCCCACCCGCGCAGACCGCCATCAGGACGTCGTTGAGGGTGGCGCCCCGGGCCTTCCCGATGGCGCGGAGCCGGTCGACCTCGAGCTGCTGGGTCGCGAACCGCCGGGCCTTGCCGACCCGTCCGTTGAGGATCGAGGGCGGCGCCTGGTACGAGGTGACGGCCGTCGTCGGGCTCGCCTGGCCACGGCGCAGCTGGGTGTCGAGCAGGGCCCGGCCGACCGAGGTCACCGACCCGAGCGAGGTGGCGAGTCCGCCGAGCACCGAGGTCACGTCGGCCACCGGCTCGGGGCGGGGTCCCGGACGGCTCGACCGCCTGGTGCTGAGGAAGAACGGGTGGCTGCGGTTCGCGGGGTCGAAGCTGAGGCCGCGCTGGAGGATCCGCATCCCGGTGAAGCCGTCGACGAGCGCGTGGTGGATCTTGACGTAGACCGCGAACCGCCCACCCTCGAGGCCCTCGACGAACGAGATCTCCCACGGCGGGCGGCGCAGGTCGAGCGGGTTGGAGTGCATCCGGGACACGAGGATGCCGAGCTCGCGCTCGCCGGCCGGGCTCGGGAGGGCCATGTGGCGCACGTGGTAGTCGAGGTCGAAGTCCTCGTCCTCGACCCAACGGTGCACCGGCTGGCGGCGGAACGCCCGGGTCTGCAGGCGCAGCGTCCACGGCGGCTCGACGGTCGCCGCCCGCAGGTCGGCGACGAGCGCCCGCAGGAAGGTGTCCTCCTCGCCCGGGGGGTAGGTGAACTGGAGCAGCGAGGCGACGTGCATCGGCATCTCGGGCGTCTCCGCCATGAGGAAGAACGCGTCGAGCGGGGACGCCCAGGCGGACCGGGCCACCCGTCAGCCGGCCCGGCCGCGGTGCCGCTCGTCGAACCCGTCGGGTCCGCCCGCCTGGTCCGTCGCCTCCGTCGCCACCTCGGGTGCCGTCCACGGGCGCCAGGCGTCCTCGGGCTGGGACAGGCGGTCGGCGAGGACACGCAGCGTCTCGTACTCGTGGCCGTAGCCGAGGTGGGTCGCGGTGACCTCGACGTTCTCGGTGCGGTCGGCGGGCTCGGAGACGCAGCACTCCCACGCGACGATGCCGTCGTGCCGGCTGTAGATGCACGTCGTCGGGACGGGGAGCGGGGCCGCACGGCGGGCGCGCGCCTCCTCGGTGAAGAGCGCGTCGGCGGCCGGGCCGCGGTTGAGCAGCCGGTAGACCCGCCAGGCGCGGGTCGACTCGGGGTGGCCGCGGAACGGGCTGCCGAGGGTGATGACCGAGCGGGTGTAGTGCGGCAGGGTGCGCGCCAACTCGCGGGCGTAGATGCCTCCGGCGCTCCAGCCGACGAGGCTGACCCGGCGTCCGTACCGGTCGTGGACCTCGAGGAGGAGGTCCTCGAGCGACTCCGCGAGGCCCGGGTGGACCCCGAGGTTGCGGCCCTGGCGCCAGTCGTGGACCCGGTAGCCGAGGCGGCGCAGATGGGCCCGGAGGAAGACGGTCGACTCGGGGCCGGCGAGGAAGCCGGGCAGGACGATGACGGGGTGGCCGTCGCCCTGGGGCCACTCGTGGAGGTCGCGGGTGCGCACGGCCGACCTCGCGAGCTCGAGGGTGGCCCGCCACTCGCGCCGCGCCATCCGCGCCGTCGGCGCGAGCACGCCGTCGGCAGCGGGGAGGTCGAACGGCCCGGTCATGACGCGCGCTCCTTCTGCCGGGCGCCGCGAGGCCGAGCCTGTCGGGTCGCGACGCTGCGAGGTGGACAGAGTTCGCAGTGTGACAGACGGGAACCCCTCGCGGGAGGTCCCTGAGCCCACCGCAGCCCGACACCCTGTCCGGTCCTTCACCCGTGAGGAGCGCCCCGCGGGTCGAGGTGATACCCGACCACGAGCGGGTCCCTTTTCACCTCGACCCCCCGGGCGGCCTGTCCCCGCGTCGGTGCCCGGCCTACCGTGGAGGCATGGCGACCCGCACCGAACGCGACACGATGGGGCCGGTCGAGGTCCCCGACGACCGCTACTGGGGCGCGCAGACCCAGCGCAGCCTCGAGCACTTCGACATCGGGCGCGACACCTTCGTCTGGGGGCGCCCCGTCATCCGGGGGCTCGGTCTGCTGAAGAAGGCCGCCGCCCTCGCGAACGCCGACCTCGGGCTCATCCCCGAGGACGTCGCCCGCGCCGTCGTGCAGGCCGCCGACGAGGTGGCCCGTGGCGACCTCGACGACCACTTCCCGCTCGTCGTCTTCCAGACCGGCTCGGGCACCCAGAGCAACATGAACGCCAACGAGGTCATCGCCAACCGGGCCGTCGAGGTCCTCGGCGGCGTCCTCGGCAGCAAGGACCCGGTCCACCCCAACGACCACGTCAACCGCAGCCAGTCGAGCAACGACACCTTCCCGACCGCGGTCCACGTCGCCGTCGTGCTCGAGCTGGCCGAGCGGCTCCACCCCGCCGTCGACGCCCTGACCGCGGCCCTGGACGCCAAGGCCGCCGAGCTCGGCGACATCGTCAAGGTCGGCCGCACCCACCTCCAGGACGCGACGCCGGTCACCCTCGGCCAGGAGATCGGCGCGTGGGCGGCACAGCTGCGCGACGCCCAGGACGACGTCCGGTACGCCGGGGAGAAGGCGCGGGCGCTCGCCATCGGGGGGACCGCCGTCGGCACCGGGCTCAACGCACCGGCCGACTTCGGGCCGCTCGTCGCCCGCCACCTCGCGAGCGAGACGGGCCAGGCGTTCCGGCAGGCCGACAACCTCTTCGTCCAGCTGTCCTCGCACGACGCGCTCGTCGCCGTCAGCTCGGCGCTGCGCACCCTCGGCGGCGCCCTGATGAAGCTCGCCAACGACGTCCGCTGGCTCGCGTCGGGCCCGCGCACCGGCATCGGCGAGCTGCGGATCCCCGAGAACGAGCCGGGCAGCTCGATCATGCCGGGCAAGGTCAACCCCACCCAGTCGGAGGCGATGACGATGGTGGTGACCCGCGTCTTCGGCAACGACGCGACGGTGGGCTTCGCCGGCAGCCAGGGCAACTTCCAGCTCAACGTCTTCACCCCGGTGATGGCGCACGCGGTCCTGGAGTCGGTGCGGCTCCTGTCCGACGCCTGCCGCTCGTTCACCGAGCACTGCGTCGTCGGGCTCGAGGCCGACCGCGAGCGGATCGCCGAGCACCTCGACGCCGACCTCATGCTCGTCACGGCGCTCGCCCCGCACATCGGCTACGACGCCGCGGCCGCGATCGCGAAGCAGGCGCACCGCGACGGGTCGACCCTGCGCGAGGCGGCGGTCGCGTCGGGCCACGTCACCGACGACGACTACGACCGCTGGGTCGACCCCGCGGCCATGACCCGCCCCGACTGACCCGACTCATTGCGATCTGCCCACCTCGAAAGGCCCTCCCAGGGGTCCTGCAGGTGGGTGATGCGCAATGAGTCGCGCTGAGGGCGTGCGGGTCAGCCGGCGGCGCGGTCCTGGAGGCTGATTTCCGAGTGCGACAGGACGTTGACGACGTTGCCGCCCTCGTCGCGCACGAAGAAGCGGCGCACGCCCCACGGCTCGTCGGTGATGGGGTGGACGATCTCCAGGCCCATCTCGAGCGCCCGCGCGTGGGCGACGTCGACGTCCTCGACATCGAGCGAGAGGTCGGGGTTGCAGGCCGCCGTGGCGTCCTCGTGCATGACCGAGATCTGCGGCCCGTCGACGCTGCCGAGGGTGGCCACCCAGCCGAGGTCCATCACGACCTCGAGGCCGAGCACGTCGCGGAAGACCGAGACGGCGCGCGGGACGTCGGGCACCGACAGCACCGGGACCGCACGGTTCAACTGCACCGGCCCACCGAACACCACCGCGCGCCGGAGCGCAACCCGTGGGAGCCGCGCCCTGCGAGAACTCTCAGGTGCGGGCACGTCGTCGCCCGGCCACGCGCGCCCGTCATCCTCGCGGCGAGCCGGGGGGCGACCCGTGCGGCGGCGGGGCGTGCGCGACGTTGACGGTGGGGACGCCGCAGCCGGCCCGCGCGATGACGGCCAGGGACGCCTCGCGACCGGGGTTGGACTCGCGGTGCACGGTGAACGCCGGCACCTGCACGTAGTCGCCGGCGACCGCGTCGAGCCAGCCCTCGACGCCCTCGCACTCCAGGCGCAGCACGCCGCGCACGACGTAGAGCATCGAGGAGCTGGCGTCGTGGTGGTGCCACCCCGACGAGGTGCCCGGCTCGGTCACCACCTGGCCCGCCCACAGCCCCGGCACCTCGAAGGCGCGGCGGCGCAGCATCCCCGGCGTCGGGTCGGCCTCGACGAGCTCGTCGCCACGCACGACCCGGACGGGGTGGGGAGGCTGCATCCGGCCACGCTAGACCCCCGGAAGCCTCCCGAAACCCGACCTACCGCGCAGTACGTGCTGTGATCACAGCACGTACTGCGCGGTAGGTCGCGATGGAGGTCCGCCGACCACTGCGGCGGGGTCCGGCGAGCGACCCGATTCCGGAGGTCGACCCGTCGGCGCGGCCGGGATGCGGCGAGCGCAGAATGAGGGCGTGACCGTGCCCGGAGTCGAGCCCGTCGCACCGGACGCGCCGGCCCTGCGCGGTCCGGTGATGATGAACCAGAGCTGGCGCGACCTGACGTTCCTGCACTGGGCCGTCGACCCCGCGGTCGTCGCGCACCGGATGCCGCCGGGTGTGCGGCCGGACACCCTCGACGGCGTCACCTACGTCGGGCTCATCCCGTTCCGGATGGTCGACGCCGGGGTGGGGCGCGGCCGTGGCGTGCCGTGGCTGGGGTCGTTCCTCGAGACCAACGTGCGGCTCTACTCGGTCGACGGGACCGGGCGGCGCGGCATCGTGTTCCTCAGCCTGGACGCCGACCGGCTCGCGGTCGTCGCCGGGGCGCGGGCGGCGTTCGGGCTGCCCTACCGCTGGGCCCGGATGCGGTACCGGCAGGACGGCGACGTCCACACCTACGACGCGCGCCTGCGCCGCCGGGGGGTGCCGGTGCGCAGCCACGTGTCGGTGCGGGTCGGCGCGCCGCGTCCGAGCACCGAGCTCGACGAGTTCCTCAGCGCCCGGTGGGGTCTGCACGTGCGCTGGTGGGGCCGGACGCTCCACGTCCCCAACCACCACGAGGTGTGGCCGGTCCACGACGCCGAGGTCCTCGAGCTCGACGACGGGCTGATGGCCTCGGTGGGGTTGCCCGACCTCGCGGGTCGCGCCCCCGACCACGTCGGCTTCAGCCCCGGTGTCTTCACGCGGTTCGGGTTCCCCGGCAGCGCCGCCCGACCCCGGCACCCCTGACACCGGCCCCGAGGGGGTGCCAGGCGCGCGGGTGGCCGCGCGTTCGGCACCCCGGGGCACGGTCCGCAGCGTCCGCTAGGGGCGCGCGGGACCACCTGCGGTGTAGCGCGGCCGGGTCCCGATGAGCGCGGCGAGGCTGATCGCGGCGAAGACGCCGTCGGGGATCCAGGTGCCGAGCAGGGCGGCGTGGGCGGCGAAGAAGGCCGGCAGGACCCACAGGGCGAGCCAGGCCCAGCGTTCGCCCGAGCCGATGCCGGCGATGCCGAGCGCGATCACCAGGACTCCGAGGGCCGCCCCTGCCGTGGCGATGAGGGCTTTGGCGTTGCTGGGGAACGCGTCGTCGCCGGTGGCGGCGTAGACCGAGGAGTAGAAGACGATCGTGAGCAGTCCCAGGATCACGATGACGAGCTGGGAGCCTCGTTGGGCAGTGGTCATGACAGGCCTTTCTCAGGTGGGAGCAGATGTCTCGACGCTAGGAACCGTCCACCCCGGGCACCACGTGGTCGACCGCAAGGCCTGAGTTCTACGGTCGACCGCAGGGGTGTTCTCCCGAGGGGGACGTCAGACTTGGTCACGTGCTCGAGATCCTCGTGGTGCCGGCGTGCTTTTTCGGCGCGGCGCTCATCGGCTACCGCCTGGGAACACCGGGTCGCGTCGCCGGCGGTCTGGCTGTGGTGGGAGGAGCCCACCTCCTGGCGTTCCTCGGCGGGAAGCAGGCACTGGCCGCCGACGGTGTGGTCGCCGGGTGGGTCCACCTCGCGTCGCAGCTGCTCTTCGTCGCCGGGTTCGTCGCCCTCGTGTGGCTGGCCGCGACGTACCCCGACCAGCAACCCTCTCGTGCTCTGCTCGCGTCGGCAGCGGTGGTCGCCGTCGTCGGACCCCTCGTCGCCGCCGTCTCCGGGCCGACCCCGGCGATCCTCGATGACACCCGCGAGCTCGGGCCGGTCGTCCACCTGCTGCCCGAGAGCGCAGCCGGACTCGCGGTCGTCCCGCTCATGGTGCTCCCGCTCTGCGCGGTGCTCACCTTCGTCGTGCGGTTCCGACGCGCTGGGCCCGATGACCGGGCGGCGATGCGCTGGCCGATCGTGGGGCTCGGTGTCATCGCCGTCCTCGTGAGCGCGGGCACTCTCGTGGGGCCCGGGCGCCAGGGGTTGGTCACGGCCCTGTTCCTGCTGGGCGCGCCGGTGTTCCCGCTCGCCATCGCCTTCGGCCCCGTCCTGCGACACCTGGACTCGTTGGCGGGCGAGCTCGCCGAGGTCCGCGAACGGATGGGGCGGCGCACCCGACCGAGCGCACCGCCCGGCGTCCTGGATCGGCTGACGCCGCGAGAGCTGACCGTGCTCGAGGCGATGGCGGAGGGAATGTCCAACCCCGTCATCGCGAGGAGCCTGCACCTGTCCCTGTCGTCGGTCGAGAAGCACGCCACGTCGATCTTCCGGAAGTTCGGGATCGCCGACGTCGAGGGCACCCATCGCCGCGTGGCCGCGGTCGTCATGTACCGGGACGCCGTCGCGGGCGACGTGGCCGACCCGACCGAGGCACCCTGACGGCGTCCGCGGCAGAGAGGTCAGGGCTCGAGGAGGGCGCGCAGGTCGTCGGAGGTCATGGCCGACGACAGGGCCGACCCCTCGTCGACGACCCGGGTGAACAGGTCGCGCTTGCGCTGCTGGAGGGCGACGACCTTCTCCTCGATGGTGTCGTGCGAGACGAGGCGGTAGACGTTGACGGGCCGGGTCTGGCCGATCCGGTGGGTGCGGTCGACGGCCTGCGCCTCGGCGGCGGGGTTCCACCACGGGTCGAGGACGAAGACGTAGTCGGCCTCGGTGAGGGTGAGGCCGAACCCTCCGGCCTTCAGGGAGATGAGGAAGACGGGTGCGACGCCCTCGCGGAACGCCGCGATCCGCTCGCCGCGGTTGCGGGTGGAGCCGTCGAGGTACTCGTAGGCGATGCCCTCGGCCTCGAAGCGCTCGCGGACCAGCTTGAGGAAGCCGGTGAACTGGCTGAACACCAGCGCCCGGTGGCCCTCCTCGGCGAGCTCGGTGACCTGCTCGACGAGGGTGTCGATCTTGGCCGAGGACGCGAGCCCGGCGTAGGCGTCGTCGACGAGCGAGGGGTCGAGGGAGAGCTGGCGCAGCACGGTGAGGCCGCGCAGGATGGCGATCCGGTTGCCCTTGAGGTCGTCGATGAGCCCGAGGAGGCGCTGGCGCTCGCGCTGGAGGTGCCGGTCGTAGACGGCCCGGTGCCGCGGGTGGAGGTCGACCGAGAGGACCTGCTCCTGCTTCGGAGGCAGCTCGGTGGCCACGGCCTCCTTGGTGCGCCGCAGCATCAGGGGGCGGATCCGGCGGCGCAGCGCGGCGAGGCGCTCGGCGTCGCCGTCGCGCTCGATGGGGTTGGCCCAGCGCTCGCGGAACAGCGCGGGCCGGGGGTGCAGGCCGGGGGCGACGATCGACAGGAGCGACCAGAGGTCCATGAGCGAGTTCTCGAGCGGGGTGCCGGTGATCGCGAACTTCGCCCGCGCCGAGAGCCGCCGGACCGCCTGGTAGGTCTTGGCCTGGTGGTTCTTGACGAACTGCGCCTCGTCGAGGACGACGGCCCCCCACGGGCGCGAGCGCCACACCGCCTCGTCGATCCGGGCGACCGCGTACGACGTGATGACGAGCTGCGCGCCCTCGATGGTGTCGGACAGCGTCCGGCGGGCCTTGGCCCGGGTGCTGTCGACGACGACGGTGCGCAGCGACGGGGCGAACCGCGCGGCCTCGCCCTCCCACGTCGAGAGCACCGACGTGGGCGCGATGACGAGCACCGGGTCGGTGAGCTCGCCGCGCTCGTGCGCCCGCAGGACCATCGCGAGCATCTGGAGGGTCTTGCCCAGCCCCATGTCGTCGGCGAGGACGCCACCGAGGCCGCGGTCCCACAGCAGCGACAGCCACCGGAAGCCGTCGACCTGGTAGGGCCGCAGGGTCGCGTCGAGGGAGGCGGGGACCTCGGCGGGGTCGCCGGCGTCGAGGTCGACGAGGGCCGACACCGACCGCGACCACCGCTCGCTCTGCTGCTCGACGACGCCGAGCGCCGCGAGCTCCTCCCACAGCCCGACGTGGACCGCCGAGATCCGCAGCGGGTCGGAGGGCTTGTCCTGGAGGGAGCGAGCCTCCTCGACGAGGGCGCGCAGCGTCTCGAGCTCGGGGCGGTCGAGGGTGAACCACGTGCCGGAGTCGAGGATCAGCTGCTCGTGGCCACGGGCGAGTGCCTCGATGAGCGGGGCGAGCGGGACGTCCTCCTCGCCGACGGTGACCGCGATGCCGAGGTCGAACCAGTCGGTGGCCGAGGCCGCGGCGCCGCCCGACCCGTCGGTGACGTCGGTGGCCGACACCTGGATGAGCGGTGCCTCGAGCGCCTCGCTGTAGTCGGGCTCGTCGCCGACGACCTCGATCTCGAGGTCGGGGAGCTCGCGGAGCGAGGGCAGGACGTCGGTGGTGAAGTCGACGGTCCGGATGCCGTGGAGCCGCAGCTCGGGCACGAGGCGCCGGGCCTTGGCGACGACCTGCCACAGCGGGGTGAAGGAGTCGACCGCCGCGACCTCGTGGAGCCGGTCGACGAGGGCGCGCTCGGCGGCGCGGTCGCGCATCGGGTCGGGGTCCTCGTTCGCGAGCGGCGCCAGGACCCCGCCGTTCGAGGTGCCGTACCGGAAGGCCCACTCGAGCCGGGCGCGGTGCCCCGGCTCGAAGGTGAGCCGCAGTGACAGGCGCGGCGGGACGGCCTCGGGGAGGTCGAGGGCGCCGTCGAGGGAGCGCACGCGCGCCTTGCGGCGCAGCCCGGGGAGGTGGGTGACGGTGAAGCGGGCCCAGTCGGCCTCGGGCACCTCGACGACCCCGAGGTCGAGGAGCCGCTGGCGGGTGCCGTCGAGCGGCTCGGCGAGGGCGCCGAGGACGAGGACGTCGTCGTCGCGCAGCCAGAACCCCGTGGCCGGGGAGCCGATGAGGTGGGCGCTGCCGACGCCGCCGGGGAGGTCGAGGTGGGGGCGCAGCTCGGCGCCGTCGTCGGTGCGCACGACGTCGACGACGAGCTCGGCCGGTTCGGGGGCGAAGGCGACCTCGCCCACGCCGCTGGCATCGGTGAGCAGCCGGACGCCCGCGCGGTCGGCGGCGCGCAGGAGGGCGACCCACCCCGGGCCGAGGTGGTCGAGCGCGATGGCGTCGGGCATCCGGCCGTAGCCGAACGCGCGCACCGACCGGCGGTGCGCGTCGGCGATGGCGGTGAGGGCGTCGCGGTGGTCGTCGGAGAAGCTGACCCGGCCGAGGCCGTAGTACCCCCCGGCGAAGGACTCCCACGAGACGCCGGTGCGGATCCAGCCCCCGCGGACCCCGGGCACGACGGGTCGCAGGCGCAGCGGGGGGCGCCCGCCCTCGACGACGCGGGCGCGGCCGGGGCCGACGGCCTCCTCGATGAGGAGGCCGACCGCGGTGTGCTCGGTCGCGACGTCGGGGTCGTCGAGGAGGCCGCCGAGCGCGCGCTCCCACGTGGGTCGCGGCGGGGCCGCGGGCCGGCCGGCGAGGCGGTCGAGGACGGGCTGGCGCTCGCGGACCGCAGCGGCGACGGCGACGGCGTGCTTGCAGTCGCCCGAGACGGGGCACGAGCAGGTGCTGTCCCAGCGGCGGATCTCGAGACGTCCGGCCGAGAGGGCGGCCACCGGGGTGAGGGAGACGCGGGTCGTGTAGGTCTGCCCGCTGCTGCCGCCGACCCACCCCCGGGCCTCGCGGCCGTCGTCGGAGACCTCGAGGTCGACGACGTGCCCGTGCTTGGCGTAGGCGAGGCCGCGCGCCACGGTGACCGTGCCGCAGACCTCGTCGAGCTCGCGGTTCGTGAGGTCGGCGATGCGGTCGACGGTGAACACCCGACCCACCACGGAACCTCCGTCACGCACCCGACCTCGGGTTCGCCCTGCCCGAACCCTGAACGACCAACCGTAAGCCCGGGGACCGACATCCGTGAAAGCCGTCGTCCGCCTGTGGACGGGTGCAGCGGGTGCAGCGGGCTCAGCGGGCGTCGAGCGGCAGCCTCAGGGTGAGGACCGCGCCCCGCCCCGGCTCGGAGGCGGCGGCGACGGTGCCGCCGTGGGCCCGGATCAGCGCCGTCGAGGCCGCGATGCCTGCGGCCTCCACGGCCGACGCCACCTCCGCCGCGCCCGCCCGCGCCGCGAAGGGCTGGTGGAAGGGCCTCACCGACACCCAGCAGGCCTGCCTGAAGGACGAGGTCGGCACCCGGCCCGTCGGGCCGCCCTCGGACACCGAGCGCGCGGCGCTGCGCGCGAGGGTCCAAGGCGGCGGACGCCTGCGACGTCACGCTCCCCTTCGTCCGGGCCTCTGGGACGGCCTCACCGACGCCCAGCGCCAGTGCCTGCGCGACGCCGACGTCCAGCGCCCCTGGGGCCCGCTGGACCGGGCCGACCGACAGGAGGTGCGGGCCGCCCTCGCCATCGCGGCGAAGGCCTGCGGGGTCACGGAGCCGGCGCGGCCCTCACCCCGCCCGTGAGGCGCAGCAGGCCGTCGAGGCGGGCCATCGCCACGGCTCCGGCCACGGGGCCCAGCGCGAGCAGCAGCACCGCGACGCGCCAGCCGACGAGGTCGACGACCACCGGCACGGCGTTGATGGTCACGACGGTGAGCAGGAACCCGATCGCGGTCTGGGTGGTCAGTGCCGTGCCCACGTACCGCGGGTCGACCACGTCGGCGATGCAGGTCGAGAACAGCCCGGAGTCGGCGATCACGGTGACCCCCCACACCAGCAGCACGGGCACCACGACCCAGGGTGAGAGCCCGAAGACGAGGGCGGCGGCCACGCAGCACGCGGCGCTCAGGCGCATCGCCCAGCCGGCCACCCGGGCGCGGCCCACCCGGTCGCCCAGGCGGCCACCGCCGATGCACCCCAGCACCCCCGCGACCCCGATGACGAGGAAGGCCGTGACGCCCACCGTCGCGCGACCCGGCGGCGTGCCGTCGTGTGCGGTGGTGCTGGCCGCGAGGTAGGCGGGGACCCAGGTCCACATCGCGTAGAGCTCCCACATGTGGCCGAAGTAGCCCAGGTTGGCCAGGCGCGGACCCCGCTCCCGGAACAGGGTGACGACGAAGCGGGGGGCCAGCGGCGGAGCCGGACGGGCCAGCGGTCCGGGGCGCACCGCGACCCACGCGGTCACCGCTCCGGCCAGGGCGAGGCCGGCCGAGACGGCGAGCACACCCCGCCACGGCAGCCGCGCGAACGAGCTGACGAGCTGCGGCAGGGCGCTGCCGAGCGTCAGGGCGGCCACCAGCACCCCCAGGGCCATGCCTCGCGCGCGGTCGAACCACGAGGTCATCAGCTTCAGGCCGACCGGGTAGACGCCCGCCAGCGCGACGCCGGTGAGGAAGCGCAGGGCCACGGCCCACGGCAGCCCGTCGACGAGGGCGGCGATGAGCCCCGTGGCGCCGGCGGCTACCAGGGCCGACAGGGCCATGACCCTCTCGGCGCGGAACCGGTCGGCGACGTTCAGGGCCGCCGACGCCACGGCGCCCACGACGAACCCGACCTGCACGGCGACGGTGAGCAGCGTCGCCTGGAGGGAGGAGACCCCCCAGTCGGCGCGCAGGGCGGGCACCACGGCGGAGGCCGAGAACCAGGTCGCCATGACGAGCACGGCCACCCCGGCGATGAGGCCCAGCTGGCGGCGTGCGGCCGATGCCATCGTCGGCGGTCAGACCGCGGGGTCGCTCAGGGGGTCCACGCCGTTGCCCGCGGCGCGGGACGCCAGGGCCGCGGCCCGGGCGGTGACGACCTCGTCGCACGCGTCGAGGAAGCGCGCCATGCTCGCGCCGGGCGTGGTGTCGCCGAAGTAGTGGTCCACGAGCGCGGCGTGGGCGTCGGAGGGGCGCGCCATCGCCGCGTCGACGGCCTCGGCCCCCCGCGCGGCCGACGCCGCGTCGAAGAGCTCGATCGCGGTCGTGAGGCCGACGTCGGGCACGACGGCCCGGGGCTCGGCCGGCCGGGTCAGCAGGAGCGGCTTGGCCGTCGCCAGCCAGTCGTAGGCGACGGCGGAGAGGTCCATCACCGCGACGTCGGCGGCGGCGAGCTGCCACCCGAAGCCGCCCTCGGTGTCGATGACGTGGCCCGCGGCGGGGTCGGCGCGGTTCGCGTCGCGCAGGATCGCGACGACCTCCTCGTGGGCGGCCTTGACCGTGCGCAGCACGATCCCGGTGCGCGGGTGCGGGCGGTAGACGACCCGGTGGCGGCCGGTGGCGACGAGCGAGCGGACCAGGGCCGGGCCGTGGCTCGCGACGGAGGAGTAGCGCATGCTCGCGCGGTCGCCCTCCCAGGTGGGGGCGAAGAGGACGACGGTGCGACCGTCGGCGGGCAGGGTCGGCCCGGGGTAGTCGACGTCGACCTGGGGGCGCCCGACCTCGATCATCCGGAACTCGTCGACGCCGACGAGCTTGCGCAGGATCCGCTCGCGCGCCGCGTCCCCCGCGATGAAGACGTGGTCGTACGCCTTGAGCTGGTTGCTCGACATGTAGTCCTTGTCGGACTCGCCGTGGCAGATGAAGACGTGGGCCGGGTCGGCGAAGCGCATCGCCGAGAAGTTCATCTGGTTCTGGTTGACGTAGAGGACCAGCCGCACGGGCTGCCGGTGGAGGAACTCCTCGACCCGGTCGATGTCGGAGGCGTGGTGGACCGGGACGGGGCAGTCGGCGAGGAGGGCGCGCGTGGTCGCCCACTGGCGGGACAGGACGGTGACGTGGTGGCGCTCGTGGAGCCGGCGCAGCGGCTCGTACCACTGGTCGAGCTGGTAGAGGTTCTCGGTCCCGTCGGTGAAGTACACGGCGACCTCGACGGTGCCGTCGGGGATCGGCGGCCGCCCCGCGAGCTCGGCCTGCACCGCGCGGCGGGCCCGGACCGCGCGGAACCCACGGCCGACGATGTCGCGGACCTTGAGGGCGTCGTCGACCAGACCCATCAGAGCACGTGACGGTCGGCGGCGTCGAGGGCGCGGTCGAGGATGTCGAGCCCCTCGGCCACCTCCTCGGCCGTCGTGGTGCACGGTGGCACGACGTGGGTCCGGTTGAAGTGGACGAACGGCCAGAGGCCCTCGGCCTTGGCGGCGGCCGCGAACTCGTTCATCGGGCCGGCGGCGGCGCCGCTCGCGTTGTACGGCACGAGCGGCTCACGGGTCGCCGGGTCCTTCACGAGCTCGAGGGCCCAGAAGAAGCCCAGGCCGCGCACCTCCCCGACGCTCGGGTGCTTCTCGGCGATCTCGGCCAGGCGCGGGGCGATGACGGTGTCGGAGACCTTGCGGACGTTCTCGAGGATGCCCTCGTCCTCGAAGATCCGGATCGACGCGACGGCCGACGCGCACGCGAGCGGGTGGCCCGAGTACGTCAGGCCGCCGGGGAAGACCCGCTCCTCGAAGGTCTGCGCGATCGGTTCGCTGATGACGACGCCACCGAGCGGGACGTAGCCGGAGTTGACCCCCTTGGCGAAGCAGAGGAGGTCGGGGACGACGCCCCAGTGGTCGACGGCGAACCACTCGCCGCAGCGGCCGAAGGCGGCCATCACCTCGTCGGCGATCCACACGATCCCGTGCTCGTCGCAGATCTCGCGGACCCCGGCGAGGTACCCGTCCGGCGGGACGAGGATGCCGTTGGTGCCGACGACGGTCTCGAGCATGACCGCCGCGATCGTCGACGGCCCCTCGACCATGATGACGTCGCGCAGGTGCTGCAGGGCGCGCTCGCACTCCTCCTCGGCGCTCGTGGAGTGGAACGGCGACCGGTACGGGTACGGGCCCCAGAAGTGGACGATGCCGGACATGCCGGGCTCGTTGGCCCACCGGCGGGGGTCGCCGGTCGCGGTGATCGACCCGGCCGTGGCGCCGTGGTAGCTGCGGTACGTGGCGAGGACCTTGTGGCGGCCGGTGTGCAGGCGTGCCATCCGCATCGCGTTCTCGGTGGCCTCGGCCCCGCCGTTGGTGAAGAACACCTTGTCGAGGTTCCCCGGGGCCCGCTCGGCGATGAGCCGCGCGGCCTCGGAGCGCGACTCGTCGGCGAAGCTGGGCGCGATGGTGCACTGGCGGGCCGCGGCCTCCTGGATCGCCGCGACGAGCCTCGGGTGCTGGTAGCCGATGTTGACGTTGACGAGCTGGCTGGAGAAGTCGAGGTAGCGGTTGCCCTCGAAGTCCCAGAAGTGGCTGCCCGACGCCCCCGCGATGGGCAGCGGGTCGATGAGCGCCTGGGCGGACCACGAGTGGAAGACGTGGGCGCGGTCGTCGCGCGCGACGCGGGACCCGCGCTCGGGGTCCGGGTGGACCTGCGGGGTGAGGAAGTCGGTCATCGTCGGCCTTTCGTCGCGTGGACGCGCACCAGCCTAGGGCGCGACGGGGTCGACGCCCCGACAGGGACGGGTGAGGGGTGGAGGGGTCAGGAGGGCAGGGTGAAGATCGTGCGGTGCCAGGGCTTGTGCGCGACGGCGGTGGTGTCGTGCATGACGTGCTTGACGTTGGTGTACTCGTCGAACGAGTAGGCCGACATGTCCTTGCCGAAGCCGCTGTGGCCGTACCCGCCGTGGGGCATCTCGCTGATAATCGGGATGTGGTCGTTGACCCACACGCACCCGGCGGCGATCTCGCGGGTGGCGCGGCCGGCCCGGTAGGTGTCGCGGGTCCAGGCGGAGGCGGCGAGGCCGAAGGGGGTGTCGTTGGCCAGCCGGATCGCCTCGTCGTCGTGCTCGAACGCGACGACGGCCAGCACGGGACCGAAGACCTCGTCGCGCCAGATCTCCGAGTCGAGCGGGACGTCGCTGACGAGGGTCGGCTCGTAGTAGCAGCCGCGGGCGAGGTCGCCGCCGGGCGTCGCCCCGCCCGTGACGACCTTCGCGTACCCGCGGGCGCGCTCGACCATCCCGGCGACCTTGTCGCGGTGCGCGGCGGAGGACAGCGGCCCGAGGTCGGTGGCCTCGTCGTCGGTGGCGCCGATGCGGACCTGCGCCATGAGGTCGGCGACGCCCTGGACGAAGGCGTCGTGCAGCGAGCGGTGCACGATCGCCCGGGTGGCCGCCGTGCAGTCCTGCCCGGTGTTGATGAGGGACGCGGCGACGGCGCCGTGGACGGCGGCCTCGAGGTCGGCGTCGTCGAACACCACGAACGGCGCCTTGCCGCCGAGCTCGAGGTGGACCCGCTTGCCGGTGCGGGCAGCGGTGGCCATGACGCGGCGGCCGACGGCGGTGGAGCCGGTGAACGAGGTCATCGCGACGCCCTCGTGGCCGACGAGGTGCTCGCCGGCGACGGACCCCGTGCCCGTGATGACGTTGACGACGCCGGGAGGGGCGCCCGCCTCGGTGAGGGCCTCCGCGAAGTGGAGGGAGGTGAGTGGCGTGATCTCGGCGGGCTTGAGGACGATCGTGTTGCCCGCGGCGATCGCCGGGAGGACCTTCCAGGCCGCCATCTGGAGCGGGTAGTTCCATGGCGCGATCGACCCGACGACGCCGATCGGCTCGCGCCGGATGCTCGAGGTGTGGTCGCCGGAGTACTCGGCGCTCGCCATCCCGTCGAGGCGGCGGGCGGCGGTGCCGAAGAAGGCGGTGTTGTCGACGGTGCCGGGGACGTCGAACTCGCGGGCGAGGCGGATCGGCTTGCCGGCCTGGCGGCTCTCGAGCCGCGCCAGCTCCTCGGCGCGCTCGTCGAGCAGCGCGGCCGCCCGCAGCAGCACGCTCGAGCGCTCGACGGGGGTGGCCCGTGACCACTCGGGGAAGGCGCGGGCGGCGGCGGCCACGGCGTCGTCGACGTCGGCGGTGCTCGCGAGGGTCACCGTCTCGAGCGTCTCGTTCGTGCTGGGGTCGAGGACGTCGAAGCGCTCGCCCGAGGTCGCGGCGCGCCGCTCCCCGCCGATGTACTGGTGCATGGTTCCGAGCATACGCAGCGCCTTCTGCCTCTGAAAGGGGGTCTACTGAGGCGACCGGGCTGCGGAATCAGTCGCTCGGGGGTGGTTTCAGCGGGGAGACGCGACGAGGCGCCGGCCACCCCGGGGGTGACCGGCGCCTCGGGCGCGCAGGTGCTCGCGTCAGCCGTTGACGGCGCGCTTGAGCTGCGCGGCGGCCTTGAAGCCGACCGAGGTCGACGCGGCGATGGCGATCTCCTCGCCCGTCTGCGGGTTGCGGCCGGTGCGGGCCGCCCGGTCACGGGTCTCGAAGGTGCCGAAGCCCGCGAGGCGGACCTCCTCGCCCTTGGCGAGCTGCTCGCCGATGACGTCGAGCGCCGCGGTGAGGATCTCCTCGGCCGCGGTGGCGGAGACGTCGGTCCGGCCGGAGACGGCCTGGGCGATGTCCTTCTTGGTCATGTGTCTGCTCCTTGGGTAGCTCGTTGTCGTACGGTCCGACCCTATCCGGGCTGGCTGTCGGGCCACGCGTCCCCCCAGGACGCGCCGCGCGCCGAACGGTACGCGGTCGGGTCGCGCCGGGTGACGACCGCCCTGCTCAGGGCACCCCGCGTGTCGCACAGCTCGAGCTGGACCAGGCCCTTGCGACGGACCGGGTGCCGCAGCACCCGAGCCGCCGCGCGGGGCAGCGGGTCGCGGCTCGCCAGGACGTAGGAGAACTTCTCGTCCTCATGGCCGAGGGCGCCGGCCTTGACCCGTCGGTGCAGCGCCGAGCGGTCGAGGCGCACGGCGAAGTGGCACCAGTCCCCGGCCCGGGCGGCGACGGGGCAGGGCCCGTCCTGCGGGCACGGCGCGACGACGTGCCAGCCCCCGGCGACGAGCCGGTCGCGGGCGGCGAGGACGGCGGCATAGCCCCGCGGCGTCCCGGGCTCGACGACGAGCGCGAGCCGCGCTGACGCCATCACGGCGTCGACGAGCGTGGCGTGGAGCCGGCTGTCGAGCTCACCGAGGACGTAGCTGACGGTGACCAGGTCCGCCTGCGGCACAAGGAGATCCGCGCCGATGAGGAAGCGCTGCCACGACGCGTTGGTCACCGGCCCCTCCCCGAGGGCGGCGATCCGGCGACCGAGGGCCAGGGCGGCGGCCGAGCCGTCGAGGACCGCGGCGTCCTCGAGGTCGGGGAAGGTGTCGGCGACGGCCCACGTGGCGGCTCCCGTCCCCCCGCCGAGGTCGACGAGGGACCGCACGGCGAGGACGTCGTCGGGCACGAGGTCGGTCGCGTGGCGCAGCGCCCGCGACACGGCGGCGTGCGTGGCCGGCATCCGGTAGGCGGCGTACGCGGCCGCGGTCGTCGGGTCGCGCAGGACCTGGGCGCTCGGCGGCGAGCCGCTGCGGTAGACCTCGATGAGGGTGGCGGTGGCGCGGCGGAGGGCGTCGGCGGAGAGGCCGTCGAGGACGGCGTCGAGGGCACGCGGGAGGGTGGCCGACACGCCGTCCATCCTGCCGTGACGCACGCCACGGGATGATGCGGGCCGCGTTCCGTGTTCCACCCCTCGACACGCCGGACCCCGGGTGGGGTCCTGCAACGACCACGACGACCGTCGACCCAGAGGAGCACCATGGCCACCGTCGAGCTGACCGCCGACACCTTCGAGAGCACCATCACGTCGAGCGACATCGTCCTCGTCGACTGGTGGGCGTCGTGGTGCGGGCCGTGCCGCCAGTTCGCGCCCACCTACGACAAGGCCAGCGTCAAGCACGACGACGTGGTCTTCGGCAAGGTCGACACCGAGGCCGAGCAGGCCCTCGCCGGCGCCGCCCAGATCACCTCGATCCCCACGATCATGGCCTTCCGCGAGGGCATCCTCGTCTACCGCCAGTCCGGCGCCCTGCCGCCCACGGGCCTCGAGCAGGTCATCGAGGGCATCAAGGGCCTCGACATGGACGACGTGCGCGCCCAGCTCGCCGCCGCGCAGACCGGTGCGGCAGCGGAGCAGCAGAACGCCTGACGCGGCAGGTCAGCCGCCTGTAGGGTCGCGCCGTCCACCCGTTCAGGAGGCGCGCACATGGAGCTCGACCCCGTGGAGATGCAGGCCGTCGTCAAGCGGCTCAAGCGTGCCCAGGGCCAGATCGGCGGCGTCCTGAAGATGATCGAGGACGGCCGTGACTGCTCGGAGGTCGTGACCCAGCTCGCGGCGGTCTCCAAGGCCCTCGACCGCGCCGGGTTCGCCGTCATCGCGGTCGGCCTGCGCCAGTGCCTGACCCAGCCCGACGCGCAGGTGTCCGACGTCGCGGCGATGGAGAAGCTCTTCCTCTCGCTCGCCTGAGGGACGTGCGCGCGGTCACGCTCCTGCGGGTCGTGCCGAACCGGTGACGAACCAGCCCCACGGACGTCCCGGCCAGCCCGCGACCGAGGCCGCACGGTCGACCTCGACGGTGAGGCCGGCGTCGCCCATCAGGGCGATGAGGTCGCGGTCGACGTGGCAGCCGCCGGCGATGGGGCCCCACCACGGCTGGATCCGCCGTTGGGTCCGCGCCACCTTCTCGTCGGGGCTCAGGGAGTGCTCGACGAAGCGCAGCGCGCCGTCGGGGCGCAGGACGCGACGGGACTCGCGGAGCGCGTCCTCGACGCCCGGGACCGTGCACAGCGACCACGTCGAGACGACCGTGTCGACGCTGGCGTCCGCGAGGGGGAGGTGCGCGGCATCGGTGCTGATGCGCTCGACGGGCCGCCCGAAGGCGGTGATCCGCTCGGCGGCGAGCTCCCATGCGAGGTCCGCGGGCTCGGCGGCCAGGACCCGGGTCACCGACGGGGGGTAGTGCTCGAGGGTGGGTCCGGAGCCGAAGCCGATCTCGAGGACGACGCCGCGGGCCCCGGCGCAGACGCCCCGGCGCCAGGTCAGGGCCGGCTCGGCCCGGAGCGCGCTGTGGGTCAGGCGCGGCAGCACCCGCTCCTCCCAGCGGTCCCGCAGTCCCATCCCGGCAGTCTCCACCCTCGCTGAGCGCCACCCGGGCCGCTGCACCCGGAAAGGTGCGCTCTCCCCCTGTTCCCCACCTGGGGGAGGACACGAGTTCGGGGTCACCCCGAACCGGTGCTGCCCCGAGATGCTCAACCCACTGGATCGATCGATCCAGTGGGTTGAGCAGTTTCGACCGGTACCCCCGTTGCGGTCCGGGTGCGGCGTGGCTCGGAGCTGGAAGTCGGTGGCGCCGGGAGGCGGTGGGGCGTTTGATGGCGGGATGACCTCCACGAGCGCCGCCCCCGTCCCGCCCACTCGCCGGTGACGGCAGCCGACCCGCGGCCCGGGCTCGCCCACGACCGGGGCGGCCCGACCGGCGCGCTGCCGGTCGTCCTGCTCCACGCCGGTGTCGCCGACCGCCGGATGTGGGACCCGCAGTGGGCCGCCCTCACCGCCGTGCGCGACGTGGTGCGCCCCGACCTCCACGGGTTCGGCGAGTCGGCTACCCCGCCCACCGGACCGCTCGACCCCGTGGGCGACGTCATCCGCCTGCTCGACCGGCTCGGGATCGACCGGGCGCACCTCGTCGGGGCCTCCTTCGGCGCGGGGGTGGCCGCGAGCCTGGCCGTCGTGCACCCCGACCGGGTCGCCTCGCTCCTCCTCGCCCCTCCCGGTGGCGCGCTCCTCACCGAGCGGACCGACGACCTCGAGGACTTCCTCGCCGCCGAGCGCACGGCCCTGGCCCAGCACGACCTGCACGCCGCGACGGAGGCGAACATCGATGCCTGGGTCGTCGGTCCCGGGCGCGACGCGTCCGCCGTCGACCCCTCGGTCATCGAGGCCGTGCGGACGATGCAGCACGCGGTCTTCGTGCTCGACGAGCAGTGGCCCGAGGACGTCGACGAGGTCGAGCTCGACCCGCCCGTCGCCGACCGGCTCGACGAGATCGTCTGTCCCACGACCGTTCTCGTCGGTGGTCACGACCTCGAGGCCTCCCGCGCGGCGGCCGACCTCGTCGTGGGGCTCGTCCGCGACGCCACCCGCGTCGACTGGCCCGACGTCGCCCACCTGCCCTCGATGGAGCGTCCCGAGGACTTCACGGCCCTGCTCCTGGCGCACCTGCCCGACTGACGCCTCGCTCCCGGGGCCGACGCCGACGCCGACGCCGTCGCCGTCGCCGACGTCGTCGCCGTCGCCGTCGCCGTCAGCGGGTCGGGTCGATCACGACGATGCCGCGCGAGGGTGCCGTCCCCATCGCGACGAGCGCCTCGCCGGCGGCCTGCAGGCCGAGCGGCTCGGTGTCGGGGGCGAGGAGGTCGCCGAGCGGCAGGCGACCGCTCGCGACGTCCTCGAGGAGGGCGGGGTAGTCGCCCGCCGCCATGCCGTGGCTGCCGAGGACGTCGAGCTCCCAGCCGATGACCCGCTCCATCGGCACGGCCGCGCGCCCGGCCGCAGGCGGCAGCAGGCCGACCTGGACGTGCCGGCCACGACGGGCCAGCGACAGGATGCTCGTCCGCGCCGCCTCGGGAGACCCCAGGGCGTCGATGCCGACCGCCACCCCGGCGCCCCCGGACCAGCGGCGCACCGCCTCGAGCACCCGGTCGGGCCCGATCGAGGCGTCGACCACCTCGTCGGCCCCGTGGAACAGCGCGCGGTCGAGGGACGCCGCGGACACGTCGACCGCGCACACGAGGGCCCCGCGGGCGCGCGCGACCGCGACCGCCGCCAGCCCCACCCCGCCGCAGCCGATGACGAGCACGCTCTCGCCGCCCTCGACCTCGGCGCGGTGGGCCACGGCCCGGTACGCGGTGGCGACCCGGCAGCCCAGCCCGGCGGCCGCTCGCACGTCGAGGTCGTCGGGTAGCCGGACGAGGTTGGTCGCGGCGGCGTGGACGACGACGAGCTCGGCGAACGAGCCGGGGTCGGTGAAGCCCGGCTGGCGCTGCTGCGGGCACACCTGGCCGTTGCCCGAGGCGCAGACGGCGCACTCACCGCAGGCCATGACGAACGGGGCCGTGACGCGCACGCCGACCCAGCCGGGGTCGACCCCGGAGCCCACCGTCTCGACGACCCCCGCCAGCTCGTGACCCGGGACGTGCGGGAACGTCGTGATGTCGTCGTCGTGGCCCATCCAGCCGTGCCAGTCGCTGCGGCAGAGGCCGCTCGCGAGGACGCGCACGACGGCGCCGCCGGGGGGAGCCACCGGGTCGGGCAGCTCAGCCACCCGCGGGGTCGCGCCGAACGCGTCGTAGGTCAGGGCTCGCACGCCACCACCCTGTCACCCCGCCCGACCCGACGTCGGCCGGCCGGGGGCTCAGGGGTGGTCGAGGAGGCGGGTGAGGCGCAGGGCGAGCTGGAGCTCGAGCGACCGCTCGGGCTCCTGCCAGTCGGGACCGAGCAGTGCCCCGATCCGCTCGAGCCGCTGGGCGACGGTGTTGACGTGCACGTGGAGCAGCCCGGCCGCGCGGAGCGGGCTGCGGCCGGCCTCGAAGAACGCGGCGAGGGTCGCGACGAGGTCGGTGCCCCGCTTCGCGTCGTACTCCGCGACGGGGCCGAGCTCGCGTCGGACGTACGACTCGACGTCGGGGGCCGAGCCGACGATGAGGCCGGCGAAGCCGAGCTGGGTGGCGGCGGCGCCACGCCCGAGGTGCCCGAGGGCGACGAGGGCGGCGACGGTCCGCACCGCCTCCTCATGCGCCGCCGGGACACCCTCGACACCCGTGAGGGGCCCGACCCCCGCGACGGTCGCCACGGTGCGCCGCCCGATCCGCTGCGCCGTCGTCCGCGCGAGCTGGTCGGGGTCGTCGCCCGGGACGAGGGCCACGGTGTCGCCCTCGTGGGACCCGACGAGCGCGCCCTCGCCGAGGGCCGACCCGGCTGAGAGCAGCAGCCCTCGCGTCGAGGCCGCGGGCTCGCCGCGGACGACGAGCAGGCAGTACGCGGCGTCGGGGTCGAGGCCGGCGCCGCGGGCAAGCTCCAGGCGGTCCTCCACCGGGCCGCGCGCGGTGACGAGCTCGGACAGCACCCGGTTGCGCGCCGACTGGCGGGCATCCGCGGCCTGCCGCTCGAAGAGGAGCACCAGGGCAGTGACGACCCCGGCGCGCTCGACGGTGCGACGGTCGGAGTCGTCGAGGACGCCGACGTCGCCGACGATCAACGTGCCGAGGCGCTCGCGGGCGGCGGCGATCTCCAGGGCGTAGACGCCGCGGTGCTCGACGAGGCGGCCGGCGTCGAGGTCGGCGAGGTCGTCGGGGACCGCGCCCGCACGCGGCGAGGCGCTGCGGACCGCGCCGTCCTCACCGACGACGACCGCCCAGCCGCCGAGGAGGTCGGCGAGCCCGAGGGTGAGGTCGTCGACACCGCCGCCCTCGAGGACGAGCGAGGCGAACCGGTCGTGCGCGGCCGCGGCCTTCTCCACGCCGGCCGCGTACTGCTGCACCGTGTCGTGGGCGCCCGAGAGCTGGCGCAGGGCGTCCTCGGCGTCGGCGAGCGCGCGCGTCTGGACGAGGGTGACCGCGGCCAGGGTGGCGAGGTTGCCGAGGAGGCCGACCTCCTCACGGGTGAACGGCCGGGACGAGCGGTTGGCGGCGAAGAGCACCCCGACGAAGGTGCCGCCGACGATGAGGGGCGTGCCGCAGATCGCGACGATGCCCTCCTCGCCGACCGCGCCGTCGATCTCGCTCGTGTGGCGGAAGCGGTCGTCGGCGCGGTAGTCGGCGGTCCAGTAGGGCTTGCGGGTCGAGGCGACGAGGCCGCCGAGCCCGGCCCCCAGCGCCAGGCGCACCGACTGGAAGGCCGCCGACACCGAGCCGTCGGTGGCCCGCATGTAGGTGTCCTGGTGCTCGGGGTCGAAGAGCGTCAGGTACGCGAGGTCGGCGCCGAGGAGCGCGCGGGCCCGGCGCACGATGGCGTCGAGGACCTGCGCCGGGTCGTTCTCGGTGGCCAGGGCGCGCGCGGTCTCGAGGAGGGCGCTGAGGCCGGCCTCGCGCCGCTGGTGGACCTCGCGCGCGGCGGCGACGCGCAGGGCGAGGTCGCGGGCCGGGCCCGGTGCGGGGGCGGCGGCGACCTCGGCGGTCGACGCACCGGAGGCGAGCAGCCCGAGCAGGCCGAGGACGTCCTGGAGCGAGCCCGTGTCCTCCTCCTCGCGCGTCACGGCCCCGATCCTAGGGAGGGCGCGCGGACCGCGGGCGGGCCCGGCCGCGCTCAGTGCGCCGTCCACCCGCCGTCCATCGTCAGCGACGCCCCGTTGACCGACGCGGAGGCGGGACCACAGAGGAAGAGGACGAGGCTCGCGACCTCCTCGGGCTCGACGAGGCGCTTGACCGCGACCGGCGCGAGCATGACGTCCTCGACGACCTCGGACTCCTCGATGCCGTGGGTGCGCGCCTGGTCGGTGATCTGCCGCTCGACGAGCGGGGTGCGCACGTAGGCGGGGTTGACGCAGTTCGAGGTGACGCCCTTCGCCCCGCCCTCGAGCGCGACGACCTTCGACAGGCCCTCGAGCCCGTGCTTGGCGCTGACGTAGGCCGACTTGAACGGGCTGGCCCGCAGCCCGTGGACGCTCGAGACGTTGACGACCCGGCCCCAGCCGCGGTCGTACATGTGCGGCAGTGACTGGCGGATGAGCCGGAAGGGCGCGGCGAGCATGAGGCGGTGGATGAGGTCGAACCGGTCGAGGGGGAAGTCCTCGACCGGGGCGACGTGCTGGACGCCGGCGTTGTTGACGAGGACGTCGATGTCGTCCGGGAGCCCTGTGAGGGAGTCGAGGTCGGAGAGGTCGGCGGTCACGGGGGTCACCAGACCGAGGTCGGCGAGGTCGGCCAGGCCGGAGGCGTCGCGGTCGACGGCGTGGACCTTGGCGCCGCACTCGGCCAGGGCCCGGGCCACCGCGAGCCCGATCCCGCTCGCGGCTCCGGTGACGAGGGCCGTCCGGCCGTCGAGGTCGGGGACGAGCCCGGCAAGGGCCCCGTGGGGAGCGGCGTGTGCGTCGGCCATGTCGAGGACGGTAGGCCGGGTCGCCCGTCCCACCTGTGTGGGCGCCACACACAATCGCGACGGACCCGTGTGCGGCCGGGCCGCCGACGGTCACGGTTTCGACACGACCGTCGGACGCCTCTGGACCGCCGCAGCCCCCGTGTGGGACAACTGTCCCGTGGAGGATGGGAGCGCTCCCACGCGGAGCACGGTCGCGGCAGGTCCGCGCTCGTCCCGGCTCACACCGACTGGCACCCGTGCCGGGGCCGACCGGGAACCCGGCCACGGCACGGGTGCCGGGCGGCCTCCCACGATCGACGAGGTGGCCCGGGTCGCCGGCGTCGGCCGCGGCACCGCCTCCCGGGTGCTCAACGGTTCGCCCCAGGTCTCCGAGGGCGCGCGCGCCGCGGTCCTCGAGGCGGTCGGCGTCCTCGGCTACGTCCCCAACCGGGCGGCCCGCTCCCTCGTGACCCGTCGCACCGACACCGTCGCCCTCGTCGTGTCCGAGGACGGCGACCGGCTCTTCGGTGACCCCTACTTCGCCGCGACGGTCCGCGGCATCGGCGAGCGACTCGGCTCCACCCCCTTCCAGCTCGTCCTGACCATGGCCGGCCGGGCGCGCGACCGCGCCCGGGTCGTCGACTACCTCACCGACCAGCACGTCGACGGCGCGCTCCTCCTGTCGCTCCACGCCGACGACGACCTCGCCGACGTCCTCGAGGCACGCGGGCTCCCGACCGTGTGCGCGGGGCGCCCGGCACAGCGCCGCCCCTCGTGCGTCGTCGACGCCGACAACCACGGCGGGGGCTTCGCGGCGGTCTCCCACCTCCTCGACCGCGGCCGGCGCCGCCTCGCCCTCATCACCGGGCCGAGGGACATGTCGTCCGGCCTCGACCGCCTCGCCGGCGCGCGGGAGGCGTGGCGCGCAGCGGGCCTCGACGACTCCGAGGTGCGCGTCGTCGAGGGCGACTACAGCGAGCGCAGCGGCGAGGCGGGGATGCGCGACCTGCTGTCGGAGGGGTCGGCGCCGCCCGACGGGGTCTTCGCGGCGGCCGACCTCATGGCCACGGGTGCGCTGCGGGTGCTGCGCGACGTCGGGCTCGGCGTGCCGCACGACGTCTCGCTCGTCGGCTTCGACGACGCGCCCGTGTGTCGCCACACCGACCCTCAGCTGTCGACGGTGCGCCAGCCCGTCGAGGAGATGGGCGCCGTCATGGCCGACCTCCTCCTCGCCCGGCTCGAGGGGCGGGAGGTCGCCGCCGAGACGGTGCTGCCGACGACCCTCGTCGTCCGGGGCTCGTCCTAGGGCAGCGGGGGCGCGCCCTCGCCCCCACCGTCGGCGCCGGTGGCCGGCACGAGGACGCCGGCGAGGACGAGGCGGCGCAGCAGGTCGCCGTGGAGGCGCGCGGGGTCGAGGTCGCCGCTGAGGACGACGCGCAGGGTGTCGTGGGCGTCGCCCGGCACCTCGACGCGGGCCACCCGGGTGACGAGGGTGTCGCCCTCCCAGCGCGCGGCGAGCCCGTCGCGGACCCGCCAGGCATGGACGTGGGTGCGGTCGGCGGCGGCGTGCTGGCCGAGGACGCCGAGCGGCTCGGCGCGCTGCGACCCCCGCACCCGGGCGGCGAGGAGGCGGGCGAGCTCGTCGTCGTCGACGGCGTCGAGGGCCGCGTCGAGGGCGCGCCTGGCGGCCTCGCGCAGGGCTCCGGGGGACGCCGGGTCGAGGAGGTCGGCGCCGAGGGGGAGGGAGGCGCGGGCCGCGGCGTCGTCATCGAGGTGGGCGGCGGCCGCGCGGACGAGGTCGTCGACGACGTGCCGGAGGGTCCACGTGTGGATGCCGAAGGTGAGGTGGGTGCTGACGCCACCGAGTGCCGTGGCCGAGTGGAGCCACCCGCGCGGGAGGTAGAGGCAGTCCCCGGGGCGGAGCACGGCGTCGACGACCGGGGCGCTGCGGGCGGCGGCCGCGACGGCCTCGCGGCGGTCGGTCCACGGCTGGCTCCGCAGCGGGGCGTCGAGGACCGGGGCCCGCACCTGCCAGTGCTTCTCCCCGGCGACCTGGACGACGAGGACGTCGTGGACGTCGTAGTGGTCGGCGAACCCCCGGTTCTGCGGCGGGGTCACGTAGGCGTTGACCTGGACGGGGTGCCCGAGGTCGGCGGCGAGCTCGCGGGCGGTGCGCCCGACCGGCTCCCACGTGCGGTGCAGGGCCTGGAGGACGATCGTCGCGCCCTCGGCGAACAGGCGCAGCACCTTGTCCTCGCTCACCTGGTCGCCGACCGTCGCGCCGACGCCCCCACCGAGGGTGAGGGCGGAGTCGGGGAGGGTGGCGCCGTCGCGCGCCATCCGGAGGAAGGGGGTGCGCAGGGCACGCGAGGACAGCAGCTCGTCGACGGCGTCGGGGCCGAAGCCGTGGGTGGGTTCGGGGAGCTCGTCGGCGCGGGTCAGGAGGGGCGCGCGTCCCCAGTGGTCGCGGGCGAAGGTCTCGTGGTCGACGGCGACGAAGGTCGCCAGCCCGCGGTCCGCCCGCGGCGTTCGGGCGGGCACCACCGCGCCCGGGAGCACGGCCGGATCGGCCGCGTCCCGGGCGTCGGTGGGTCGGGTCATCAGGAGGCGTCCGCGCCGCCGTCAGCCCCGCCGTCGTGCTCGCCCTCGGTCGCTGCCTCGCCCGCGCCGCTGTCGGCCGGACCCTCCGGCTCGCTGTCGCCGACGCCGCCCGCGCCGCCGTCGGCGCCGCCGTCGTGCTCGCCGGGGAGGCCGGCGTCGCCGGCGCCCGAGTCAGCGGGGCCCTCGGCGTCGCCGAGCTTCCCGTCGCCGTCGGGCAGCTGGTCGTCCATGGGGATGTCGCTCATCTGCTGCACCCTTCTCGTCGGTCGGCACCGGACGGCGCCGTGTCCCGCCAGCCAACCACCGACGGGCCGGTCGCGGGCCCTTGCGTGCAGACCCGCCCAGCCTTGGACATGCGCGCTGACCTGCGCGGACCCCCGGAAACGACACTGACCCCCCGCCAGGTCGTGGCGTGAGGGTCAGTTCAGCGGTGCGACCCGGGTGGGATCGCGTCCCGGCGGCGGCGTCGGTGGCGCCTGCCGGGAGGGGTGACGGCTCAGTACAGGCGCGGGGCGGTGGCCTGGGCCATGAGGTAGAGCTCGTGCGACTCGCGCACGAGGTCGCGGTCGGTGTGCTGGGACCAACCGCGGCCGTTGTGGCGCGAGGTGCGGAACTGGGCGGCGAGGGCGCGAGCCTTCTGGACGGAGAGCGTTGCGGTGTTCATGGACCCAATGATCCACCCGTCAACCATTCAGCACAACGCGACTTTACTTAGGGGTTGTGCAGTAGGGCTTAAGATTCCTGCATGCTCGACCCCCACCGTATCCGTGTCTTCCGCTCCGTCGTCGCGAGCGGGTCCGTCCAGGCCGCCGCCGACAACCTCGGGCTGACGTCCTCCGCCGTCAGCCAGCACCTCCAGGCGCTCCAGAGGGAGACCGGCCTGACCCTGTTCCAGCGGGCCGGGCGCGGCATCGTCCCCACGGAGGCCGCGCTCGTCCTCGACGCGCAGAGCGACGAGGTGATGAGCGAGTGGGGCCGCCTCGACCAGGTCGTCGCCGACCTGCGCGACGGCCGGTCGGGGCGCCTGTCGATCGGCTACTTCGCGTCGGCGGGGGCGGCGTGGATGCCCTCGCTCGTCAAACGGCTGACGAGCGAGTACCCCGACCTCGTGATGGAGCTGGTCCTCACCGAGGTCGAGCACCGCGGTCAACGCCCGGACATCGACCTCGTCATCGAGCCGCCGGACTTCCCGGTGCCGACGGGCTACCACCGCACCGACCTCATCGACGACCAGTTCGTCGCCGTGGTCCCTCGGGGGCACGCTCTCGCGGGGGAGCGGACCATCGCCCTGTCCGACCTCAAGGGGGAGACGTGGGTGAGCAACGACTACGCGAAGTCCTACGGGCACCGGCTCGTCGTCACGGCCTGTGCCGCAGCGGGTTTCCGGCCGCGGTTCACCGTCCAGGCGCAGGACCACTACACGGCGATCGGCTTCGTCGGCGCGGGCGTCGGGGTGTCGGTGATGCCGGGGCTCGCGGCGCGCAGCCTGCCGGCGACGGTGGCGCGGGTCCACCTCGAGCAGCCGGCGCCGGTGCGGCACCTCGCCGCCCTCGTCCGCGACGTCGGGTCGCCGAACCCCGCGGCGGAGCGCGCCGTCGCCCTCCTCACCGACCTCATCCACCACCCGAGCGCGCTGCCCCGGCGCGCCCTCGTCGGCTGAACGACCGCACTTCTTGCGCGTCACCCACCTCACGGAGCCGCTGACGGCCGGTTGGAGGTGGGTGACGCGCAAGAAGTGGGCGGGTCAGGAGACGGCGGGTTCCTTCTCGCGCTCGGGTGCCGGTCGCGGAGGACGGCGCCGAGCCGAGCTCGCCCGCGGCCAGGCGCTCGGAGAGCCTGAGGCCCTCGACGTCGAGGTCGGGCAGCAGCCGGTCGAGCCAGCGCGGGAGGTACCAGGCGCGGTCGCCGAGCAGGTGCATGACCGCCGGCGTCAGGGTCATCCGGACGAGGACGGCATCGACGATGACGCCCACGGCCAGCCCGAACCCGATCGGCCGGACCATCGCCAGGTGCGAGTAGGCGAACCCCAGGAACACCGAGAACATGATGACGGCCGCGGCCGTGACGACCTTGGCGCCGTGGACGAAGCCGGTGCGGACCGCGCTGCGGCTGTCCTCGCCGTGGGCCCGCGCCTCGTGCATCCCCGACACGAGGAACATCTGGTAGTCCATCGCCAGGCCGAAGAGCACCCCGATGAGGATGATCGGCCCGAACGCGAGGATCGGTCCCGGGTGGTTGACGCCGAAGAAGCCTCCGGCCCACCCCCACTGGTGAACGGCGACGGTCGCGCCGAACGCCGCGGCGATCGACAGGAGGAAGCCACCGGTCGCGACGAGCGGCACGACGACGGACCGGAACACGAGGACGAGGATGACGACCGAGAGGCCGACGACGACGAGCAGGTAGCCCGGTAGCGCCGCGGCCATCCGGTCGGACAGCTCGATGTTGGCGACGGTCTGGCCGGTGAGCCCGACCTCGACGCCGCTGTGCCGCTCGAGCAGGCCGGCGGCGGAGGTGATCCGCTCGACGGTCTCCTTCGTCGCGGGGTCGGCGGGGCCGGTCGTCGGGACGATCTGGAACGCCAGGGTGTCCTTGTCGTCGCTCACGCCGAACGGCAGGACGCTGCGCACGCCCTCGACGTCCTTGAGGTCCGTGGCGATCCGAGCCTGCTCGTGCAGCACTGCGGCGTCGGTGCTCGGCCGGTCGCCCTCGGGGAGGGTCGCGACGGCGATGACGGGGCCGTTCATCCCGGGGCCGAAGGCGTCGCCGATGCTCTCGTAGGCGACCTGGGCGGAGGAGCCCCTCGGCTCGGCGCCACCGTCGGGCAGGCCGAGCTGCATCGAGGCGACCGGGATGGCCGCGACGCCGAGCACGGCGACGACACCGAGGACGGTCAGCCACGGGCGGGTGGTGACGACGCGGACGTACCAGCCGCCGTGCTCTTCCTGGTTGGCGTGGCCGGCAGCGGTCCGGGTCGTCGGGTCCCCCGGGACCTCCCAGCCGGCCGCGCGCCAGCCGCGCGTGGAGATGACGCGGGTCCCCATGAGGCGCAGGACCGCCGGGCTGATCGTCACGGCGACGACGACGGCGACGGCGACGGTTCCTGCGGCGACGAGGCCCATCTCGGCGAGGATCGGCATGCCCGACAGGGTCAGGGCCGCGAGGGCGATGACGACCGTCATCCCGGCGAAGACCACCGCGCTGCCGGCCGTGCCGACGGCGCGGCCGATCGACTCGACGGGGTCGGCGCCGGTGAGCAGGGCCGCCCGGTGCCGGTTGACGATGAAGAGGGCGTAGTCGATGCCGACCGCGAGGCCGAGCATGAGGGCGAGCGCGGGCGTCGTCTGGTTGAGGTCGACGACGGCCGTGAACGCCATCGCGGCACCGAGCCCGACGCCGACGCCGAGCAGTGCCACGAGGAGCGGGAGGCCGGCCGCGACGAGGCTGCCGAGGACGACGACGAGGACGATGATCGCGACCGAGAGCCCGATGACCTCGCCGGGGCCGACGAGGGCGACGTCCTGGGTGATCTCGACGCTGTAGTAGGCGGTGACCCCGGCGGCGGCGAGCTTGGCGTCGGCCGCGGCGGGGACCTTCTCGCGGTCCTCGAGCGGCACCGACTGCGGGGCGTCGTCGAACTGGAGCTGGGTGACGGCGACGGTGCGGTCCTCGCTCACCAGGCCCGTGCCACCGGAGGCCGCGCGGACGGCGGCGCCGTCGCGGAGCTGGTCCGCCCCGGCGCGCAGCTCGGCCTCACCCGTGGTGAGGTCGGCCTCGGCCTTCGCGATCCGGGCGCGGCCGTCCTCGACCTGGGCGCGCAGCGCCGGGATCGACGGGTCGGTCGGGTTCGTGGCCTCGAGCTGCGCGAGCAGGCCCTCGCCCCCCGAGAGCTGGAGCTTGCCGTCGGCGAGCTGGGCGCGGCCGTCCTCGAGCGTGGCCTCGGCCGGCCTCGAGGTCGGCGCGGGCCTTCTCGAGCGCCGCGCCGGAGGAGTCGAGCTGCTCCTGCGCGTCGAACGGGTCGATGACGCGCGTGACGTGGGGGACCGCGCGCCAGTCGTCGAGGACGCCCTCGACGACCCGCTGCTGCGCGGCGGTGAACGCGCCGTCGTCGCTCTGGAGGACGACGGTGGCGAACCCGCCCGCGGCGTCGGGGATCTCGCGTCCGAGGGTGTCGAGGACGCGCTGGAACTGGGTGTCGGGGATCGTGACCCGGCTGCTCAGCGGCTTGCCGAGGGTGCCGGCCATCGCGCCGACGACGGCGAGCAGGACGACCCAGATGGCGACGACGCGCCAGGCGTGCGTCGCCGACCAGCGGCCGAGGCGGTACAGGAGGGAGGACATGGGGAGCCTTCTCGGGTGGGGAGAGGTCAGGACGGGCGCCCGGCGGCGCTGCCGGTGCGGTGCGGGTCGAGCCCGGTGCGGACGAGGTCGAGGGCGCTGGCGAGGACGTCGCGCAGGACGGGGGCCTCGACGCCGGCGGCGGCGGCACGGGCCCAGACGCGGAAGGCGGCCTCGGCGGCACCGACGAGGGTCGACGCGGTCGTGGCGATCCGGAGGTCGTCGGTGCCCACGGGCATCCGGTCGCGCAGCCAGTGCTCGAGACCGTCCTCGAGCCACGCGTTGAGCTCGACGAGGCACAGGCCCCGGGCGTGGGTGGAGACCTCGGCGGCCCGGGCGATGACGGCGATCCGCTCGAGGAGATCGACGTCGCTCGGGTCGGTGATGACCGCGACGGCGCTGTCGAGGACGTCCTCGTCGACCGGGCGGGCGGCCAGGCGGGCCCCGATGGAGTCGAAGAACTCGGCGATGCTCGCGGTGAGGACGGAGTCGACCGAGGGGAAGTAGTTGAAGAAGGTGCGGCGCGAGACGCCGGCCCGGTCGGCGACGGCCTCGGCGGTCAGGGCGTCGACGCCCTCGTCGCGGACGATGCCGTAGGCCGCGGCGGCCAGCGAGCGCCGGGTCTCGTCACGCTTGCGGTCACGCAGCGAGGAGGCCGCGGCGACGACGGAGCTGCGGTCGCCATCGAGGGCGGTGGTGCGGGAGCGGGTGGACACGTCGAGCAGCCTACTCCGTTCATGCACGACAGTGCAGAACTGCATCCCGATGCAGACGAACCCTCGACGGGTCGAGGTGAAACCTGACCCTCTGGTGGTCGGGTTCCACCTCGACCCGAGCAAACCCTCGAACGGCGCGGGATCCCCGTCAGGCGGAGTGGTCCGCCGGAGGCGCGGTCGTGAGCGCGGGTGCGACGACCGGGCGGCGGAGGCCGCCGGCGAGGGCGCCGAGCGCGGTGCCCAGGACCCAGAGCGGTACCGCCACGGCAGGCCACGCGGCGGCCGTCTGCCCCGCGTCCCCGGTGACGAGGGCCAGGACCACGAGCGCGGGCAGCGAGAGGACGGCGCCGAGCGAGAGCCCGACGACCGCGGCCTGCATCCCGATGGTGCGCACCGGCCCAGCGTGGCACCCGTCGAACCGACCTGTCGACCCCCGGCCGCCTCCCCGGGACGACACCCCCCGGTGTCTCGGATGCGAGGCTGCCCCGGCCCGTCGAGCCGGACACCGCACGCCCTCCGTGGGACCCTGTGGGCATGCACGGCAGCAGCGACGCACCGGGGCGGGCCGAGGCCCTCCTCCAGCTCATCCGGTCCTCCGTCATCGGCGAGGACCACGTCATGGAGACGCCCTACGGCCGCCGCCGGGTCACCTACGCCGACTACA
This sequence comes from uncultured Actinomycetota bacterium, assembly GCA_963834225.1. Taxonomy (GTDB): domain Bacteria; phylum Actinomycetota; class Actinomycetes; order Actinomycetales; family Dermatophilaceae; genus Oryzobacter. The sequence continues at coordinate 136,552 of CAWIAT010000011.1, forward strand.
CGGCGAGCGGCCGGGCGCTGACCTTCATCGAGGACTTCATCCGCGACGAGGTCCTGCCGGGGTACGCGAACACCCACACCGAGAGCAGCGGCACCGGGCTGCAGACGACCCGCCTGCGGGAGGACGCGCGCCGCATCATCCGCGACGGCGTCCACGGCGACGACGACACCGTCGTGCTCTTCACCGGCTCGGGCTGCACCGGCGCGATCGAGAAGCTCATCGGCATCCTCGGCCTGCGGATCCCGAGCAACCTCGAGGACCGCTGGGACCTCGCCCGCCACGTCCCCGCCGACCGGCGACCCGTCGTCCTCATCGGCCCGTACGAGCACCACTCCAACGAGGTGCAGTGGCGCGAGTGCGTCGCCGACGTCGTCGCCATCCGCCAGGACGCCGACGGCGGGGTCTGTGCCGAGGACCTGAGGGAGCGGCTCGAGGAGTTCGCCGACCGCCCGCTCGTCATCGGCTCGTTCAGCGCCGCCTCGAACGTCACGGGCATCGTCAGCGACACCCACGGCATCTCGGCGATGCTCCACGCCCACGGGGCGCTCGCCTTCTGGGACTTCGCCGCGGCGGCGCCCTACGTCGACATCGAGATGAACGCCCCGGCCGGCGGCGACCCGCTCTCCTACAAGGACGCCGTCTTCCTCTCGCCGCACAAGTTCATCGGCGGCCCGTCGACCCCGGGGGTGCTCGTCGCGCGCCGCGAGCTGTTCACCAACCGCGTGCCGGTCGTCCCGGGGGGCGGCACGGTCGCGTACGTCAACCCCGAGGAGCACGCCTACCTCGCCGACCCGGCCCACCGCGAGGAGGGCGGCACCCCGGCGATCATCGAGTCGGTGCGGGCGGGCCTGGTCTTCCAGCTGAAGGAGGCCGTGGGCGTCGAGACGATCCGCGCCCGCGAGGAGCACTTCCTCTCCCGCGCCGTCGAGTCCTGGCGGCAGGAGCCCGGCATCGAGATCCTCGGCAACCTCCAGGCCCCGCGGCTGTCGATCGTCTCGTTCGTCGTGCGCGCCCCCTCGGGCCAGTACCTCCACCACAACTACGTCGTCGCCCTGCTCAACGACCTCTTCGGCGTCCAGGCCCGCGGCGGCTGCTCGTGCGCCGGCCCGTACGGTCACCGGCTGCTCGGCATCGACATCGAGCGCAGCCACGAGTTCGAGCGCGAGATCACCGGCGGCTGCGAGGGCATCAAGCCCGGTTGGGTGCGGGTGAACTTCAACTACTTCATCTCCGACACGGTGGCCGACTACGTCGTCGAGGCCGTCCGCCTCGTCGCGCGCGACGGCTGGCGGCTCCTCGGCGACTACCTCTTCGACCCGCTGACCGGACGGTGGCGGCACCGCGAGGGGGTCGTCGAGCCGCCGATCCGCCTCGGCGCCGTCCGCTACACCGACGCCGGCGAGATGGTCGTGCCGCGCGGCCTCGAACGGGCCGGCGAGGACGTCCTCGCCGAGCAGCTCACCGACGCCGCGCGCATCCTCGCCGCCGCGACCCCGCCGGACCTCAGCACCTCGGCCGTCCTCACCGACGACTTCGAGCACCTCCGCTGGTTCGACCTCCCGGCCAGTGCCCTCACCCCCTGATGGCGTTGCGCCACAACGCATTCGGCCAGCCTGTCGGTGACCCGGTCGACGGCTGGGTGGGCGCCCCGCTCCCGCCCGGAGCGACCCTGACCGGCCGGCTCGTCACGCTCCGCCCTCTCGAGCCGGCCGACGCCGAGGCGCTGTGGGTCGCCTGGGAGGGCACGAGCGAGGCCGACTGGACCTACCTGCCGATGGAGTGGCCCGCCGATGTCGACGGCACCCGTGCGCTCGTCGACGAGATGGTCGCGGCGCCCACCGTGGCGTACGTCGTCCTCGTCGGCGGGGCGCCCGCGGGCGTGCTGTCCCTCATGCGGATCGACCCGGCGAACGGCGTCCTCGAGATCGGTGCCGTCATCCTCGGGACGCCGCTGCGCCGAACCGCCGGGTCGACGCAGGCGCACCGCCTCCTCATGGGTCACGTCGTCGAGGACCTCGGCTACCGGCGCATCGAGTGGAAGTGCGACGCCCTCAACGCGCCCTCGATGGCCGCGGCCGAGCGGCTCGGCTACCGCTTCGAGGGCGTCTTCCGCAACGCCGTCGTCACCAAGGGACGCACCCGCGACACGGCCTGGTGGTCGGTGACCGACGCCGAGTGGCCGGACGTGCGCGCCCGCCTCGACGCCTGGCTCGACCCGGCGAACTTCGACGCCGACGGGCGCCAGCTCACGCCGTTGGCGCGTCGGACGGAGGGCTGAGGACGCGGGTGGGGGCCGCGTCTGACCTGCGAAGACGCGACGCAGGGCGGGTCGATGGTGCGGTACGGTGCGCCCGGGCCCCGAGCGACCGGTGCCCCCCCGTTTCCTCTGAGCCCTGGAGCCCCCGTGCCCCGACGTCCCCTGCTGCCCGTCCTGGTCCTCGCGACCGGATCCCTCCCGTTCCTCCTGGGAGCCGCACCCGCCGCCGCCGCGCCCCCCCCGGTCTGCGTCGGCTCGACGTGCACGGTGACCTACGGCCTCACCGGCGAGCCGGACACCTTCGAGGTGCCGGCCGGCGTCAGCACGCTCTCGGTCACCGTCGAGGGAGGCTCGGGTGGCCTCGGCCACGTGGACGTCATCGGCGGCCTGCCGGCGCGCTCCGGAGGCGATGGCGGCTCGGTGACGGCGACGGTGCCCGTCACTCCCGGCGACACGCTCGGCGTGGTGGTCGGCGGCAAGGGCGCGGATGCCGACAACGTCGGAGGAACGGGAGCCGCGGGTGGCTACGGCGGCGGCGGCGATGCCCGTGAGGTCGCCGGTGGGACCGACGGTGCCGGCGGCGGTGGCTCCTTCCTCTTCGATGGTGCGTCCGTGCTCCTGGCGTCCGGCGGTGGGGGCGGCGGCGGCTACCAGGACGGTGGTGACGGCGGGTCCGGTGGCGCGGCCGAGGACGGCTCGGACGGCGGCCCGGTGGACAACGGTGGCGAGGGCGCCACGACGTCGGCCCCGGGCGCGGGCGGCCCCGGCGGCGCGGCCGGCACCGGGCCGGCGAGCGGACCATCCACGTTCGGCAACGGCGGCACGGCCCAGGACGGCTGCCCCGGTGGCGGTGGCGGTGGCGGCTTCTACGGGGGCGGCTCCGGTGGGTGCGACGGTGGCGAAGCCTTCTCATTCGGCGGCGGCGGCGGTGGCTCGGGGGTCCTCGCAGCGGGCGTGACCGCGACGAACCGCACGACGAACACCGGCGACGGCAGCGTCGTCATCACCTACGTCGTTCCCGTGGACACGACCACGACGCTCGTCGTCGACCCGTCCACGACCGAGACCGGCACGGACGTCACCCTGACGGCCACCGTCGAGGTCCCCGAGGGCTCCGCGCCCGCGACCGGCACGGTGACCTTCCGCGAGGGCACGACGGTGCTGGGCACCGCAACCCTCTCCGGTGGCACGGCCTCCCTCGAGATCCCGGCCGGAGACGACGCCGGTGCGCGGACCTTCACCGCGACCTACGAAGGGTCCGACGACGCCAGCGGGTCCACCTCCGGGCCCGCGGTGCTCACGGTCACGGCGGCGCCGACCGCGACACCCACCCCGACCCTCACGCCCTCCGAGACCCCGACCGAGACCCCGACGGTGACGCCGACGGACACGCCGGGCGACCCGTCGCCGACGCCGAGTGCCACGGTCAGCGTCGTCACCGGCGCGCTGGCCGCGACCGGTGCCGACGCCACCTCGGCCCTGCTGTTCACGGCGGCCGGCTCCATCCTCGCGGGTGCGGCGCTGTTCCTCGTCTCCCGCCGGCGCGGCCCGGTCCGCCAGCACTGAGAACGACGAGGGACGCGGGGCTCCTCACCGGTGAGGGGCCCCGCGTCCGTGACGTCCGGCTCACGCCCTTGGCGCGCGGTACGGAGGGCTGAGGACACGGGTCGACGTGACCGCCGACACGGGGAGCGGTCCGTAGAGGTGCGGGAACAGCTCGTCGGACCCGGGGGCCGGTGGCTCCCAGCGCAGCTCGTCCTCGAGGAGGTCGGGATCGACCGTGAGGAGCACGAGCTCACCCCCGTGGTCGCGGTAGAACCGGCCGAGGACGCCGGGCCACTGCTCGGCCGTCGACAGGTGGATGAAGCCCTCGTCCTCGAGCGACCTCCCGAGGGTCGAGCGGCAGTACTCCCCAGCCGGCTGCGCCCGCGCCCAGTGGTCGGCCTCGGCCAGGTGGAAGATCGGCTCGGTCACGGCGCCACCATGCCACGCTCGCGGCGCCGCCATGTCCTGGTCGCGCACCCCCCAGGTCCTCCAGCCGCTTGATCGATCGATCCAGTGGCTTGACGGTCTCGGGGGACGGCCGGTGCGGCCCTAGGATCGCCGGGTGGCCCTGCGCATCCGCCCCGCCGTCGCCGAGGACGTGCCCGTCGTCCTCCGCCTCATCCGCGAGCTCGCCGAGTACGAGAAGGCGCTGCACGAGGTCGAGGCGACGAAGGAGCAGCTGCGCGAGGCGCTCTTCCCCGCCGGCGGCGACCCGGCCGTGTTCGCCCACGTCGCCGAGGTCGACGGCGAGGTGGTGGGGTGCGCCCTCTGGTTCCTGTCGTTCTCGACCTGGACGGGAACCCACGGCATCTGGCTCGAGGACCTCTATGTCACTCCCACACAACGGGGTTCGGGCCTCGGTCAGAAGCTGCTCCGGACCTTGGCGGACATCTGCGTCGAGCGCGGCTACCACCGGCTCGAGTGGTGGGTGCTCGACTGGAACACGCCGAGCATCGGGTTCTACGAGTCGATCGGCGCGGTGGCCCAGGACGAGTGGACCCGGTTCCGCCTCGACGGGCCCGCGCTCGGCGCCCTCGCCACTCCTGTCGGCTGACCACCGCGCCACCTCTGGTCCGGAGGACGTCGCCCTGACACACTCTGCCGATGGGTCAGGGACCGGGCCGCGCGCTCCTCGCGGTCGGGACCGCCGCCGCCGTGCTGGTCGTGGGGGCGGCGTGCAGCGTGCGCACCGACGACCTACCCGCGTCCTCGCCGTCCTCCACCGCGACCGCGTCCCCTTCCCCGAGCCCGTCCGCCTCGCCGTCGGTGACCCGCGCGCCCGCGCCCGCACCCGTCGAGATCGACAAGCCGCCGACGACCGCCCCGGTCGCCGAGCCGGCCCTGCGCACGGAGCTGCTCGCGATGCTCGTCCAGGACCAGGCCGTGCGCACGGGGGTCGCGCCACCCGGCGACTCCCGGACCCCCGACGAGCTCGCCGCAGCGTGGGACGAGACCGACCGGAGGAACACCGCCCGGATGGTCGAGGTCATGGACGAGCACGGCTGGCCGGGTTGGCGGCTCGTCGGCAGCGACGGGGCGTTCGCGGCGTGGGTGATCGTCCAGCACGCCGACCTCGACGTCCCGGTCCAGGAGCAGGGGCTCGCCCTCATGACGGCGGCGGTCGCGAAGGGGGACGCCGACCCGAGCGACCACGCCTACCTCGTCGACCGGGTCCGGGTGGCCACGGGACAGCCGCAGGTCTACGGCACCCAGTGGGGAGCCGACGCCACCGGGAAGCCCGAGCCGCGCACCCCCATCGAGGACGAGGCGCAGGTCGACGTGCGGCGCGCTTCGGTCGGTCTCGGCACGGTCGACGACTACCTCGAGGAGCTCGCCGCGATCCCCTGACCAACGCCGCACGAGGTGGGGGAGAGCGGCAGCGGGCGGGGTCAGCGGTCTGGGACGGTGTCCTCGAGCTCGGCGAGCCACGCGGTCGCGGCCGCGTCGGACGGCATCCGCCAGTCGCCGCGCGGCGAGAGCGAGCCCCCCGCAACGACCTTCGGGCCGTTCGGGATCGCCGACCGCTTGAACTGGTTCTGGAAGAACCTCCGGTGGAACACCGTCATCCACCGCTTGACGGTGGCGAGGTCGTACTCCGGCCGCGACCCCTCGGGGAAACCCGACGGCCAGGCACCCCGTGCGGCGTCGGCCCATGCGTGCTCCGCGAGGAAGGCGATCTTCGAGGGCCGGTAGCCGCGGCGCAGGACGTGGAAGAGGGTGAAGTCCTGGAGGTTGTAGGGCCCCACGGAGTCCTCGGTCGACTGGATCCTCTCGCCCTCCTTCGTGGGGACGAGCTCGGGGCTGATCTCCTGGTCGAGGATCTCCAGGAGGGTCTCGTTCACGGGACCCTCGAACTGCCCTGACGACACGACCCAGCGGATGAGGTGCTGCATCAACGTCTTCGGGACGCCGGTGTTGACGCCGTAGTGCGACATCTGGTCGCCGACGCCGTAGGTGCACCAGCCGAGGGCCAGCTCCGACAGGTCGCCGGTGCCGAGGACGATCCCGCCCCGCTGGTTGGCCGCCCGGAAGAGGTAGTCCGTGCGCAGGCCGGCCTGGACGTTCTCGAACGTGACGTCGTAGACCTCCTCCCCTCGCCCGAAGGGGTGGCCGAGGTCGGTGAGCATCTGGGTGGCGGCGGGCCGGATGTCGAGCTCCTCCCACGTGATGCCGAGCGACTCCATCAGGTGGATGGCGTTGCTCTTCGTGCCGGCACTCGTGGCGAAGCCCGGCATCGTGAAGCCGAGGACGTGGGTGCGGGGGAGGCCCAGGCGGTCGCAGGCCTTGGCCGCGACGATGAGCGCGTGGGTGGAGTCGAGACCGCCCGAGACGCCGATGACGATCGTCGGGATCCGCGACGGGTCGCCGCCGCCGATGGCGCGCATCCGCTGCTCGAGCCCGGAGACCTGGATGTTGTAGGCCTCGTAGCAGTCGAGCGCCAGGCGCTCCTCGTCATCGGGGACGAAGGGGAAGCGGTCGACGCTGCGCTGGAGCCCGATGTCGCCGGTGGGCGGGCGCAGGCGGAACGGGATGACGCGGAACCCGGCGTCGTCGGCCGAGTAGGCCTCGGCGTTGTCGTCGAAGCTGCCCTGGCGCATCCGTTCCTGGCGCAGGGCGTCGAGGTCGACGTCGACGACGGTGGCGCGGGGCCCGTCCGGGAAGCGCTCGGACTCGCCGAGCAGCGCACCCATCTCGTAGACCATCGTCATGCCGTCCCACGACAGGTCGGTCGTCGACTCCCCGGCGGTCGCCGCGGCGTACGCGTAGGCGGCGTTGCACCGGGCGCTCGCCGAGCGGGCCAGCAGGTGGCGGTCCTCGGCGCGGCCGACGGTGATGGGGGAGGCCGACAGGTTGAGCAGCACGCTCGCGCCGGCGAGGGCGGCCTCGTGGCTCGGGGGCACGGGGACCCACAGGTCCTCGCAGACCTCGGCGTGCACGGTGAGGCCGGCGACGTCGTCGGCCGCGAAGAGGAGGTCGGGGCCGAACGGGATCTCGCCGTCGACGTCGGCGCCCGGCCAGCCGGGTCTCACGATGAACTCGCCCTGGTGGCCCGCGCCCGCGGCGAAGTGCCGCTTCTCGTAGAACTCGCGGTAGTTCGGCAGGTACGACTTGGGGGCGACCCCGAGGACCTCCCCGCGGTGGATGACGACCGCGCAGTTGTAGAGGCGGTTGCCGTGGCGCAGGGGGGCGCCGACGACGACGAGGGGGAGGAGCTTCGCGGTGGCCGCCGCGAGGGTGACGACCGCGGTGTCGACGGCGTCGAGGAGGACGTCCTGGAGGAGCAGGTCGTCGATGGCGTAGCCGGACAGCGAGAGCTCGGGGAACAGGGCGACCGCGACCCCCAGGTCGTGGCAGCGGCGGACCTCGTCGATGAGCCGCGCGGCGTTCGCGGCCGGGTCGGCGAGGGTGACGGGCACGGTGCACGCCGCGACCCGGGCGAACCCCTGCGCGTAGACGTTGCGGAAGTCCATGCCCCGAGCCTATTGGCCGGGCGGGAGCTCAGGGGGTCAGCAGGACCTTGCCGACGGCCCGGCGCTCGTCGACGGCGGCGAGCGCGTCGGCCGCCTCGGCGAGGTCGCGGACCTCCCCGATGACGGGGTCGATCGCCCCGGACTCCAGGAGCGGGACGAGGTCGTCCCACTGGCGCCGGAGGAAAGCGGCGCCCGGCCCGCCGGGGTGCGTCCACCAGGCGCCCCAGCCGACACCGACGACGGAGACGTTGGTGAGGAGCAGCCGGTTGACCTTCACCTCGGGGATCGACCCCGCCGTGAACCCGATGACGAGGAGCCGGCCGCCCGGGGCGAGGGCGCGCAGCGAGTCGGTGAAGCGGTCGCCTCCCACCGGGTCGACGACGAGGTCGATGCCTCGGCCCCCGGTGAGGTCGCCGACGGCGGCGCGGAAGCCGTCGGCGAGGACGACCTCGTCGGCGCCGGCCCGACTGGCGACCTCGACCTTGTCCTCGGTCGAGACGACGGCGATGACGCGGGCGCCCCAGGCCTTGGCGAGCTGGACCGCAGCCGTCCCGATGCCGCCGGCCGCCCCGTGGACGAGGACCGTCTCGCCCTCGCGCAGCCGTCCGCGCTCGCGGAGGGCGAAGTGGCAGGTCAGGTAGTTCATCGGGAGGGCGGCGCCCTGCTCGTAGGTCGTGCGCTCGGGGAGGGGGAAGACCGCCTCCGGATCGGCGGCGACGACCTCGGCGAACCCGCCGAGGAAGGGGAACGCCGCGACGCGGTCGCCCTGCCCGAAACCGCTGCCCGAGGGAGCGGAGCGGACCCGGCCCGCGACCTCGGAGCCCGGGACGAACGGGAGGTCGGGGGTCACCTGGTACTGGCCGCGGGTGAGCAGGACGTCGGGGAAGCAGATCCCGGCGGCCACGACCTCGATGACGACGCGGGTGCCGCCGGCGTCGTCGGGGTCGGCGACGTCGACGACCTCGACGCTCGAAGGGCCGTCGAGGCGGGACACCTGGGCTGCGCGCATCGCCTCATCGTAGGGAGGGTGGTGGACGGGATCGGGAATGCCGGCCGGGGTCTCTACGCTGTCGGAACGTGCCCCGACCCCGTCATGCCACCCTGGCCACCGTCGCGCTGATCCTCGGCGGCATCGCCATCGGCACCACCGAGTTCGTGACGATGGGCCTCCTCCCCGAGATCGCCGCCGGCGTCTCCGTCGACATCCCGGCCGCGGGGCACACGATCTCCGCGTACGCCGCGGGCGTCGTCCTCGGGGCACCGCTCCTCGCCGTGCTCGGGGCGACCTGGCCGCGCAAGGCGTTGCTCATCGGGCTGATGGCCGCGTTCACCGTGGGCAACGTGCTGAGCGCGCTCGCCCCCAGCTACGAGACCCTCGCCGCCGCCCGCTTCGTCGCCGGTCTGCCGCACGGGGCGTTCTTCGGGGTCGCCGCGCTCGTCGCCGTCGACCTCGCCGAGCGGGGGCAGGCGGGTCGTGCCGTCGGTCGGGTCATGCTCGGCATCCCGATCGCCAACATCCTCGGTGTGCCCGGCGCGACGTGGCTGGGCCAGAACCTCGGGTGGCGCTCGGCCTACTGGCTCGTCGCCGTCATCGGTGTCGCGACGGTCTCGCTCGTCGCCTACGCCGTCCCGCACCTCGAGCGCGACCGCACGAAGACCGTCCGCAACGAGCTGAGCGCGCTGACCAGCCTCCAGGTCTGGCTGACCCTCGGCGTGGGCGCGGTCGGCTTCGGCGGCATGTTCGCGATGTACTCCTACATCGCGCCGACGATCACCGACGTCACGGGGCTGTCGTCCTCGGCCGTGCCCGTCTTCCTCCTCGTCTTCGGCGTCTCCGGTTTCGTCGGGAACCTCGTCGCGGGGCGGATGGGCGACTGGTCGGTCATCCGCTCGATCGTCATCGGGATGGGCGGCCTCGGCCTCGGGCTGGCGCTCTTCGCGCTCGTGGCGCCCTACGCGGTGCCGGCGATCGTCGTCCTGGCGCTGATCTCGATCCTCGCGTCGGTGCTCGTCATCAACCTCCAGCTCCGGCTGATGCAGGTCGCGGGGCCGGCTCAGACCCTCGCCGCGGCGAGCAACCACGCCGCCCTCAACCTCGCGAACGCCCTCGGCGCCTGGGTGGGCGGCGTCGTCATCGGCGCGGGCTACGGGTACACCGCCCCGTCGTGGGTGGGGGTCGGGCTGGCCGCGCTCGGCCTGCTCATCCTCGGGGCGTCGCTGCTCGTCCACCGTCGCGACCATCCGGAGCGGGTCACCTTCCGCCCCGCCGGTCCGGTGACACCGGCTGGTGTCGAGGAAGCGCGTGCGCCTGCGGCCGCACCTGTCGCCGAACCGGCCGCCGCACCTGCCGACCCCGAGTCCCTGCGCGCCACCTGACAGGGCTCTACCCGTGCCCCGGCGCCGCCCCAGGCTCGGTCCCGAACAGGTGTGTTCACGGGCCTACCGATTGCACCCTCCCAGGACGCAAACGAGGGTGCGTCGCGTGGCGGTGCAAACAAAGAGGTTGCGTCGTGTGAGGGTGTAAACGAGGTTGCGTCGGGTGGGGGTGCAAACGAGGTTGCGTCGTGTGGGGGTGCAAACGAGGTTGCGTCGTGTGAGGGCGCAAACGGGTTGCGTCGCGTGGGGAAGCAAACGGTAGCCCGCGAACCAGTACCGGTGTCCGGCTCGCCGGAGGCCCAGGGGGCGGCCCCGAGCAGGTCGCGAGGGATCCCCAGCGGACCCCGACCCCGCCCTCACGCCGCCGCGAGGACCGGCCGCGAGGCTCGGCACCACCCGTAGCCGAGCAGCACCAGCACCCGGAGGCACCCGTGTCCTTCACCCTCGAGACCTGGCCCGTCGTCCTCCAGGTGGTCCTCGCCCGCCTCGTCGCCAGCGCGGCGACCGTGACCCTCGCGACGGTCGCCTCCCGCCGACGCGCGCGGCTCCGTAGGGTGGCGGCATGTCGAGCACCGTCAGCTGCGAGGTCGAGGGCGGGATCGCCCAGGTCCGCCTCGACCGTCCCGACAAGCTCAACGCGCTGACCCTCGACACCCTCGAGGGGCTCGTCACCACCGCGCGGCGCCTCGCCCGGGACCGCTCCCTGCGCGGCGTCGTCCTCGGTGGCGAGGGCGACTCGTTCTGCGCCGGCCTCGACTTCGCCACCGTGCTGGCGAACCCGCCCCGGGTGGCCCGCGCCTTCGTCCCGAACCCCCTGCGCGGCACCAACCTCTTCCAGGAGGCCTGCTGGGCCTGGCGCAGGCTCCCGGTCCCGGTCGTCGCGGCCGTCCAGGGCCACTGCTACGGCGGCGGTCTCCAGATCGCCCTCGCTGCCGACCTCCGGATGACGACCGCCGACGCCCAGTGGTCGGTCCTGGAGGCCAAGTGGGGCCTGATCCCGGACATGAGCGGCATCCAGGCGCTCTCCCAGCTCGTGACCATCGACGTCGCCAAGCGCCTGACGATGACGGGGGAGGTCGTCAGCGGCGCCCGCGCGGTCGAGCTGGGCCTGGCCAGCGAGGTCCACGACGAGCCCTTCGTGGCGGCCACTCGCTTCCTCGAGGAGGTCGCCACCCGTTCTCCCGACGCCGTCGCCGCGACCAAGCGCCTCTTCCAGCGGACCTGGAGCTCGGGGGACCGCCGCACGTTCGCCCGCGAGCGGTTCGAGCAGGCGCGACTCCTCGCCACCCGCAACACGACGATCGCGCGGGAGGCGGCGATGAAGCGGGTCGCCCCGGTCTTCGAGGCCCGACGCCGATGACCCGCCCTCACCCCGACTCCTTGCGAGTTCCCCACGCCCAGGACGGCTCCCAGCGTGGCTGAGTCGCAATCGGTCGGCGAGGTCCGGCACGTCGCCTGCACCCTGTGCGAGGCGATGTGCGGCCTCGAGGTCACCCTCGCCCCCGATGGCGCCGTCGCCGGCATCCGCGGCCACGAGGGCGACCCGCTCTCGCGCGGACACGTCTGCCCCAAGGCGCTCGTCCTCCCCGACCTCCAGGACGACCCCGACCGCCTGCGCCGTCCGCTGGTCCGCGGCGAGGACGGCGAGCTCCACGAGGCCACCTGGGACGAGGCGGTCACCCGGGCCGCCGAGCTCCTCGTCGGCGTCCAGGAGTCCCACGGGGATGACGCCCTCGCCGTCTACCTCGGCAACCCGAACGTCCACAGCCTCGGCGCCCTGACCCACCACCCCACCCTCGTCCGGCTGCTCCGCACGCGGACGCGCTACTCCGCCACCTCCGTCGACCAGCTCCCCCACCACGTCGTCGCGTGGGCCCTGTACGGCCACCAGTTCCTCCTGCCGGTCCCCGACATCGACCGGACCGACCTCCTCGTCCTCGTCGGCCACAACCCGATGGCGTCCAACGGGTCGCTGTGGACCGTCCCGGACTTCCCGCAACGACGGCGCGAGCTTGCTTCTCGCGGAGGGCGACTCGTCGTCCTCGATCCGCGGCGAACCGAGACGGCGAGGATCGCCGACGAACATCTCTTCGTCCGGCCCGGTTCCGACGCCGCGGTCCTCCTGGCCATGGTGCGCGAGCTCCTCGTCGCCGACCTCGCCACCCCACCGGCCTGGGTCGACGGCCTCGAGGCGGTGCGCTCCGCCGTCGAGCCGTTCACGCCCGACGCTCGCCGAACGGGTCAGCGGAGTCAGCGCCGATGACGTCCGCCGCCTCGCGCGCGACCTCGCCGCGGCTCCCTCGGCCGCCGTCCACGGCCGGATGGGGGTGTCCACCCAGTCGTTCGGGGTGCTCTGCCAGTGGGCGGTCCAGGCCCTCAACGTCCTCACGGGAAACCTCGACCGACCCGGCGGCACGATGTTCACGACCCCGGCGGTCGACCTCGTCGGACGCGGCGTCGTAGGCCCGGGTGGGTTCTCGCGCAGACGTTCCCGGGTCCGCTCGCTGCCCGGGTTCGGTGGTGAGCTCCCCGTCGCCACGCTCGCCGAGGACATGGCCACCCCTGGGCCCGGCCGCATCCGGGCGCTGCTGACCATCGCCGGCAACCCCGTGTCGTCGACCCCGGGCGGGCACCGCCTCGACGCCGCGATGGCCGGCCTCGACGCGATGGTCGCCGTCGACCTCTACCTCAACGAGACGACCCGGCACGCCGACGTCGTCCTCCCGCCGACCGGACCGCTCGAGCGCGACCACTACGACCTCGTCTTCCACCTGCTCGCGGTCCGTGACACCGCCAGGTTCAGCCCCGCGCTCCTGCCCAAGGACCCCGGCGGCCGGCACGACTGGGAGATCGCCCGCGACCTCGGCCTCGCGGTCCTTCGCGAGCGAGCCAGGCGTTCGGGTGCCGGCCGCGTCGCCTCCGCCAGGAGCCGCCTCGACCGCCGCACCCTCGAGGCCGAGGCGCGCCTGCGCACGTCACCGACCCGCCAGCTCGACCTCCTCCTGCGCACCGGTGGAGCGGGGCTGTCGGTGCGCAGGCTCCTCGCCGCCGGTCCGGGCGGTCTCGACCTCGGCCCCCTCCGCCCCAGGCTCCCCGAACGCCTGTCCACGCCCGACCGACGGGTCCACCTCGACGCCGACGTCGTCCTCGCCGACCTGCCGCGCCTTCTCGACGCCCTCGACGGCACCACCGTCGCCGACGACGAGCTGCTCCTCATCGGCCGCCGCCACCAGCGCGACAACAACTCGTGGCTGCACAACCAGGCGCGGCTCACCCGCGGGCGCCCGCGCCACGCCCTGCTCGTCCACCCCGACGACCTCGCGCTCCGCGGAATCCGCGACGGCGAGCGCGTCCGGGTGCGCTCGGCCTCCGGAGAGGTCGAGGTCGAGGTGCAGGCGACCGAGGACGTCGCTCCCGGTGTCGTCTCGCTCCCGCACGGGTACGGCCACCGCCGCGACGGGGTCCGGATGTCGGGCGCCACCGCCCTCCCGGGGGTGTCCGTCAACGACCTCACCGATCCCGACGTCGTCGAGGCCGTCTCGGGCAACGCCGTCCTCAACGGGGTCCCGGTCACCGTCGAACCGCTGGCCGTGGCGGTCGCCGCCGACGCGGCCCGCACCGCGCCGTGACCGCGTCACCACCCCCGCCCGCGCCTCCACCACCGCCCGCGCCGCCACCCCTGACCCCCTGAGGTGCGTGCTACGGCGCAGTAGGTGCTGTGATCACGACACCTACTGCGCCGTAGCACGCACCGGAGCAGGGGGGAGGATGCACGCGAGCTGACCGCGGAGCCGGGCCCGCAGCGCCCACCCGAGGAGCGCCACGCCCCCGACGGCGAGCACCGGCTGCAGCGGCGCGAACCACTGCAGCGCCCCGCTGTAGCCGAGCGCGAGGAGCACCAGCTTGTTGCACACGGGGCACCCGACGGCGAAGAAGGCGAGCAGCCCTCCAGCCGTGCCCTTGCGGTCGATGGTCGCCGCGGCGCGGGCCGCCCCGGGCTCACGGACGTAGGTGGCGAGGAGCAGCCCGCTGAGCACCGCGGTGACGACGAGGACCGGCCAGGCCCACCACGTCGTCGGGATCTCCCGCCCGAACACCGGCGTCGGCAGCATGGCCGTCGGCACGGCGATCACGAGGGTGGTGACGAGCGCACCCAGCGCCGCCGCCCCCCACCGTCGGGCGGTCCAGGTCCGCAGGGCGTCGAGCATCCGGTGAGGATACCCCGGTCAGTATATGTGTCACACCTCGGGGAGCAGGACGGTGACGCGGCGCGGGCCCAGGCCCTCCGCTGCCGCACCGCGAGGTGCCGCCAGAGGGCGTCGAACCGCGGCCCGGATGAGCAGGGCTGCCCGACCCGTGCGCCCCGCCACCACCCGGTGGGGCGGGCCCGGCCGCGGTCTAGGGTCGGTCCATGGACTTCGCACCATCGCCTCGGGCCGCCGACCTCGCCCAGCGGGTGCGGGCGTTCGTCGACACCGAGGTCGCGCCGGTCGAGGCCGACCTCGTTCGCGACGTCGCCGCCCGCCGGGCCCGCGGTGAGGACCCGTGGCCGCCGACCGCCGCGGTCGAGGACCTCAAGGGCAGGGCGCGCGCGCAGGGTCTCTGGAACCTCTTCCTTCCCGCCGGGCACGGCGACGAGTGGGCCCGCCGCTTCGGCACCGACGGCGGCGCCGGCCTCACGAACTGCGACTACGCCGCCGTCGCCGAGCAGACCGGGCGCTCGATGCTGGCCCCGCTCGTCCTCAACTGCAACGCCCCCGACACCGGGAACATGGAGGTGCTGCTCACCTACGGCACCCCCGAGCAGCAGGAGCAGTGGCTCGTCCCGCTCCTCGAGGGACGCCTGCGCAGCGCCTTCCTCATGACCGAACCGGAGGTCGCGAGCTCGGACGCCACGAACATGCGCGCCTCCGCCACGATCGACGGCGACGACGTCGTGCTCAACGGCCGGAAGTGGTGGTCGACGGGAGCCGGCCACCCCGACTGCCGTCTCGGGATCTTCATGGGGCTCACCGACCCCGAGGCCCCCCGGCACCTGCGCCACTCGATGGTCCTCGTCCCCCTCGACGCGCCGGGTGTGCGGGTCGAGCGGATGCTCAGCGCGCTCGGCCACCACGACGAACCGCTCGGGCACGGCGAGGTCACCCTCGATGACGTGCGCCTGCCGCAGTCGTCGGTCCTCGTCGGGCCCGGGCGCGCGTCCGAGATCGCCCAGGGCCGCCTCGGCCCGGGTCGTGTCCACCACTGCATGCGCCTCGTCGGCCTGGCCGAGAAGGCCCTCGAGCTCGCGTGCGAGCGCTCCACCTCGCGGGTCGCCTTCGGCAAGCCCATCGCCGACCTCGGCGGGAACCGCGAACGGCTGGCCCGCGCGCGGATCGCGATCAACCAGGCCCGGTTGCTGGTGCTGCACGCCGCGTGGACGTTGGACACCGTGGGCATCAAGGGCGCGCTGAGCGAGGTGTCCGAGATCAAGGCCGTCGTCCCGCAGATGGCGTGCGACGTCATCGACCTCGCCATCCAGCTGCACGGCGGGGGAGGCATGAGCGAGGACTTCCCGCTCGCGGCCGCCTACGCCGGGGCCCGCAGCCTCCGGCTCGCCGACGGGCCCGACGAGGTCCACCTCGGTGTCGTCGCCCGCCACCTCCTGAGGCCGTATGCCGAAGCGGCACCGGCGAGCTCACCCCCCACCACCGGTGGCCTCGGATGAGCGGCCGGCGCGTCCTGCTCACCGGCGGGGCCTCCGGGCTGGGGCTGGCCCTGGTCCGGCTCATGGCCGACCGGGGTGACCGGGTGCTCGCCGTCGACCTCGCCGACGAGCGGCCCGACACGATCCCGGCCGGCGTGGAGTACCGCCGCCTCGACGTCCGTTCGCAGCAGGACTGGGACGCCGCCCTCGCGTGGGTGCGGGCCGAGTGGGGTGGCCTCGACCTCCTCGTCAACAACGCCGGGATCGCCACGGGTGGGCGGATCGACGTCGAGGCGATCTCCGACTGGGAGCGGGTCGTCGACATCAACCTGCTCGGTGTCGCCCGTGGCTGCCACACCTTCACGCCACTCCTCAAGGAGCAGCGCAGCGGTCAGATCGCCAACGTCGCCTCGCTCGCCGGGCTCGTCCACGGACCGGGGATGGCGAGCTACAACGCGACCAAGGCCGGCGTCGTGGCGCTGAGCGAGACGCTGTCGTTCGAGCTGTCCCCGTGGGGGATCGACGTGACCGTCGTGTGCCCGGCGTTCTTCCGCACCAACCTCCACGCGTCGTTCGCCGGCAAGGACGCGGCGATGCAGGAGGCCGGTGTCCGCCTCATCACCCAGGCGACGTCCGACGCGGCCGCGATCGCCCGGATCGTGCTCGCCGGCATCGACAAGCGCAAGAAGATCGTCCTCACCGAGGCGCTGGGGCGTCAGGCGTACCTCACCAAGCGGTTCGCCCGACCGCTGTACGAGCGGGCGATGCTCTCCCAGGCCAAGCGGCTCGCCCGCAAGGCCGGGCAGGACCCCGCGGAGTTCCTCCCGTGACGTCTGCTCCGGTGACGGGGGCCGCCCCGGTCCGTGGCGAGGATGCCTTCGACGCGGCTGCCGCTGCGGCATGGGTCCGTGAGAACGCCTCTGACACAGCAGGTCTCGAAGGCGTGCCGGAGGTGCACCAGTTCGTCGGCGGCGCGTCGAACCTCACCTACCTCCTGCGCTACGACGGCGGACGCGACCTCGTCCTGCGCCGACCGCCCTCGGGGACCAAGGCCAGGGGGGCGCACGACATGCGCCGCGAGCACGACCTCCAGGCGGCGCTCGCCCCCAGCTTCCCGCTCGTGCCCCGGATGGTCGGGTACTGCGGTGACGACGACGTCATCGGCTCCGAGTTCTACGTCATGGAGCGCATCGTCGGGACCATCCTGAGGAAGGACGTCCCACCGGACCTCGGGCTCGACACCGAGGGGGTGGGGGCGCTGTGCCGCACCGCCGTCGACACCCTCGTCTCCCTCCACGACGTCGACCTCGAGGCCTCCGGCCTCGGCGCGCTCGACCGCGGCGACGGGTACGTGCGCCGGCAGGTCGAGGGGTGGACCGCCCGGTACCGCAAGGCCCGCACCGACGACGTCGGCGACCTCGAGGCGACGATGGCCTGGCTGGCCGAGCACCAGCCTGACGACCTGCCGCACGTGCTGGTGCACAACGACTTCCGCTTCGACAACCTCGTCCTCGACCCCGACGACCCCACCCGCGTCGTCGGCGTCCTCGACTGGGAGCTCGCCACCGTCGGCGACCCGCTCATGGACCTCGGGTCGGCCCTGGCCTACTGGGTCCAGGCCGATGACGACCCCGCCTTCCTCGCCATCAGGCTGCAGCCGACCCACACCCCCGGGATGCTGACCCGTGCCGAGGTCGTCGAGCGCTACCTCGCGGCTCGCGGGCTCGATGTCACCGCGCAGCGCTGGCCGTTCTACGAGGTCTTCGGCGCCTTCCGCCTCGCCGGCATCGCCCAGCAGATCCACTACCGCTTCCACCACGGCCAGACGACGAACCCGGCGTACGGCGCGTTCCGCGAGGTCGTCCGCTTCCTCGACCGCCGGTGCGCCGAGCTCATCGCCGCCGCTCCCTGACCCCGACTGCCGACCGACCCCCGACGACAGGACCGCCATGCCGACCACCCTCATCACCGGCGCCAGCTCCGGCCTCGGCGCCGAGATGGCCCGCCAGCTCGCCGCCCGCGGCAACGACCTCGCGCTCTGCGCTCGGCGCACCG
This sequence comes from uncultured Actinomycetota bacterium, assembly GCA_963834225.1. Classification (GTDB taxonomy): domain Bacteria; phylum Actinomycetota; class Actinomycetes; order Actinomycetales; family Dermatophilaceae; genus Oryzobacter. The sequence goes on from CAWIAT010000011.1 coordinate 154,442, forward strand.
ATCGCCTCGAGGGCCTGCGCGACGAGATCCTCGCCGCCGACCCGGCCCGCCGGGTCGAGCTGCGCGCTCTCGACGTCCTCGACGACGACGCCGTCTTCGAGGTCTTCCGCGCCTTCCGCGAGGACTTCGGCACCATCGACCGCGTCATCATCAACGCCGGCCTCGGCAAGGGCGCCCCACTGGGCACCGGTCGCTACGACGCCAACCGGCAGACCGCGATGACGAACTTCGTCGCGGCGCTGGCGCAGACCGAGGCCGCGATGGAGGTCTTCCGGGCCCAGAAGCGGGGGCACCTCGTGATGATCTCGTCGGTCACCGCGATGCGGGGGATGCGCAAGACGATCACGACGTACGCGGCGACCAAGGCCGGGGTCGCGTCGCTGGCCGAGGGGGTGCGGCACGAGATGCTCGGCGAGCCCGACCTCGACATCCGCGTCTCGACGATCTACCCCGGCTACATCCGCTCCGAGATGAACGAACGGGTCAAGCACACGCCGTTCATGGTCGACACCGAGGTCGGCGTCAAGGCGATGGTCGACGCCATCGAGAAGGAGAAGGCGAACGCCCTCGTGCCGTCCTGGCCGTGGGTGCCGCTCGGCAAGGCCATCCGCCACCTCCCGCTCCCCCTCGTGCGGAAGCTGATCTGAGGATGGCGCAGGTCCTGCTCACGGCTCGTGTTCCCGGCGACGCGGCGGAGCGGCTGGGCGCCGCCCACGCCCTCGTTCACCGTGACGAGGACTCGCCGATGCCGCGCGCAGAGATGCTCGAGGCCGTCGCCGGGGTCGACGCGCTCGTCGCCATGATCGTCGACCAGGTCGACGCCGAGCTCCTCGACGCCGCCGGATCCTCGCTGAAGGTCGTGGCGAACGTCGCCGTCGGGTACGACAACGTCGACGTCGCGGCCTGTCGCGAGCGCGGGGTCGTCGTGACGAACACCCCCGGTGTCCTCACCGACGCCACGGCCGACCTCGCGATCGCCCTCACCCTGATGACGACGCGCGGCCTGGGTGCCGCGGAGCGACGGGTGCGGACGGGCGAGCCGTGGGCCTGGAGCCTCACGGGCAACCTCGGAACCGGCCTGCGCGGGAGGACTTTCGGGGTCGTCGGACCGGGGGCGATCGGGCTGGCGGCAGCGCAGCGGGCGCTGGCCTTCGGGATGGAGGTCCTGCTCTCCGGACGGTCGACCCCCGATGCCGGCGCGGTCGAGGCACTGGGGGCGACCGTCGTCGACCTCGACGAGCTGTTGGCGTCGGCCGACGTCGTCTCGCTGCACTGCCCGCTGACGCCGGCGACGCGCCACCTCATCGGGGCCGAGCAGCTCCGCACGATGAAGCCGTCCGCGCACCTCGTCAACACCGCGCGTGGGGCCATCGTCGATGAGGCAGCGCTCGTCGCGGCCCTCGAGGCGGGGGAGATCGCCGGCGCCGGGCTCGACGTCTTCGAGGAGGAGCCACGGGTCCACCCCGGGCTGCTCGGTCGCGACGACGTCGTCCTCCTGCCGCACGTCGGGTCGGCCACGGTCGAGACCCGCGCCGCGATGGCCGGGCTCGCCGCCGACAACGCCCTCGCCGTCCTCGCGGGCGAGGAGCCGCTCACCCCGGTGCGGGGCTGAGCCACTCCCTCGCCACGGCCCGGCCGGTCTCGCGGAGGAGGTCGGCTGCCCGCGTCATCGAGCGGTGCTCGTCGGGCTCGAGGACGGTGAGGGGGTACGCGCGGCGGACTCCGAGGGTGGCGAGGTCCTCGGGGGTCAGGGCGCACCGGCCGCAGACGGCGACGACGGGGACGCCGGCGGCGCCGGCCCGGCGAGCGACGCCGGAGACCGCCTTCCCCGCGAGGGTCTGGGCGTCGAGCGAGCCCTCGCCCGTGATGACGAGGTCGGCACCGGCGAGGAGGTCGTCGAGGCCGACGAGGTCGAGGACGGTGTCGACGCCACGGCGCAGCTCTGCCCCCAGGACCGCGAGGAGCGCGAACCCCACCCCACCCGCGGCCCCCGCCCCAGCCCCCAGCGCCTGTACCCAGTTCGCCCAATAGGTCACGCCAGGTACGGCGTCCCGGGACGAGATCGCGCTCCTGGTCGACGTCGTCCCGCTCCCGCGTACCTGCTGTGACCTATTGGTCGATGTGGGTACGGGGGCGAGCGATGCCTGGACGAGGGTGGACCAGTGGGTGAGGGCCGCCTCGAGGGTGGCGACGTCCTCCGGTGTCGCGCCCTTCTGCGGGCCGAAGACCGCGGCAGCGCCGGTCGGTCCGAGGAGTGGGCTGTCGACGTCGGCGGCGAGGACGAGCCGGGTGCGCCCGAGCCGGGGGTCGAGACCGCTGAGGTCGAGCCGCGCGGCACCTGCCAGGGCGGCACCACCATCGGCGACCTCGCGCCCCTCGGCATCGAGGACGCGCGCCCCCAACGCCGACAGCATCCCGGCCCCGCCGTCGGTGCTCGCCGACCCACCGACGCCCACGACGACCTCCGCCGGCTCGAGGTCGAGCGCCGCCCGGATCGCCTCTCCCACACCACGGCTCGTCGCGGTCAGCGGTGCAAGGACACCTCCCGGCAGACGTCCCACACCGCACGCGTCGGCCAGCTCGACGAGGACGACGCGCCCCCCGCCAGCGGACGGTCCACGCTGGCGCACGGCAAGCGTCGCCGTGACCGGCTCACCCGTCGGTCCGGTCACCTCCGCACGCACCGGCCTCCATCCCGATGCCAGTGCCGCGGCGACCGTCCCCTCGCCGCCATCGGCGACGCCCACGACCTCCACCTCGGCCCCGGCGACGACGTCGAGCACCCCGAGCCGCACCGCCTCACCGACCGCGACCGACCCGAGGGACCCCTTGAACGCGTCGCTCGCGACGAGCACCCGAGGCGCCGGGCCGGGCACTGCCATCACAGGTACCGGTGCATGACGTGGAGGCCGACCCGTCCGTGCTCGGTGGACTCGAACGCCTCCGGGACCGTCCCGATGACGCGGAACCCGAGGTCGTGCCAGAGGGCGACGGCCGCGGTGTTCGTCTCGACGACCGCGTTGAACTGCATCGCGGCGTACCCCTGCTCCCGGGCCCAGTCCAGCACCCACTGACCGAGCAGCCGCCCCACCCCGCGCCCACGCGCCGCCGAGCCGACCATGAACGACGCCGTCGCCACGTGCGCCCCGCGCCCCGGCCGGTTCGGGCCGGTCTTGGCCGACCCGAGCAGCGTCCCGTCAGCGGCGTCGACCGCCACGACGGTCAGGCCCGGCGGCGCCTCCGCCCAGAGGGCCCGGGCTTCGTCCGACCCGAGGTCTGCCGGGTACGCGTACGACTCCCCGGACGCCACGACCTCGCGGAACACGGGGAGGAAGGCCTCCCAGTCCGCGTCTTCGATAGGCCGGACCACGACGCCACCGCTCACGAGGGGGTGTCCGGTCGACGCAGGTGCATCGACGGTGGGTGGATGGTCGGTCAAGGCGTCCTCCGGTCGTCCGGTCGTCGTACGACAGAAGCGTCGTGCTCGGCGTCCGGGCGGGCGACCGGCGACAGACCCGTCTCACGTCCGGGCTCGCGACGGTAGCGTGCCCGCGTGACCCTCGTCGACGTCGTCGTCATCGGAGCAGGCCCCGGCGGTCTGGCCGCCGCGGCCTCCCTGCGTACCGCGGGCGTCGAGGCGCTCGTCCTCGACCGCGCCGAGGCGGTGGGCTCGTCGTGGCGCCGGCACTACGACCGCCTCCACCTCCACACGCCGCGCCGCTGGTCGGCGCTGCCGGGGCTCGACATCCCGCGCCGCTTCGGCCGCTGGGTCGCGCGCGACGACGTCGTGGCCTACCTGGAGCAGTACACCGCCCACCACGGCCTCGACGTGCGCTTCGGCGCGACCGTCGAGCGGATCGACCGGGCCGACGCCGCAGCCGTCGGAACCTCCGCCGCTCGCTGGGTCGTCCGCCTCGCCGACGGCGACACCGTCGAGGCGCGCCACGTCGTGCTCGCCACCGGCTACAACCACACACCGGTCGTGCCGCAGTGGCCCGGCCTCGACGACTTCACGGGGGAGGTCCTCCTCGCCCGCGACTACCGCAACGGGCGCCCGTTCGCGGGCCGCGACGTCCTCGTCGTCGGCACCGGCAACACCGGCACCGAGATCGCGACCGACCTCGTCGAGCACGGCGCGACCCGGGTGTGGCTGGCCGTCCGGACGCCGCCGCACATCGTCGCCCGGACCAGGCTCGGCTGGCCGGCGCAGGGCACCGGCATCCTCGTCCGCCGCCTTCCGCCGACGGTCGTCGACCGCCTCGCGGGAGTCCTCGCCGTCGTCCAGGAGCCCGACCTCAGCGCCCACGGGATGCCGAAGGCCGAGCACGACCTCTCCTCGCGTGTCCTCGCGGGGCGGGTGCCCGTCCAGGACGTCGGCATCGTCGCCGCCATCCGCGCGGGACGGGTCGAGCCCGTGGCCGCGGTCGAGCGCCTCGAGGACGACGCCGTCCTCCTCGCCGACGGCACCTCCCTGCGCCCCGACGCCGTGGTCGTCGCCACCGGCTACCGGTCCGGCCTCGAGCCGCTCGTCGGACACCTCGGCGTCCTCGACCCCCGCGAGCTCCCCCTCGTCCACGGCGCCCACGAGGCACCCGGCGCCCCGGGCCTGTGGTTCACCGGCTTCACCAACCCGATCTCCGGCATGCTGCGCGAGCTGCGGATCGACGCCGAGCGGATCGCCGCCCGCATCGCGACGGCCCGCACCGCCAGCACCGGGCCCACCCGCGTCGGGGCGACGCGATGACGTCCGCCACGACGGCCACCCTCGACACCCTCCGGCGCGACGCCGAGGCCCTCCTCACCGGCGACGCCCGGGTCGTCCTCGGCATCGTCGGGGCCCCGGCCTCGGGCAAGTCCACCGTGGCCGAGGCCCTCGTCGCCCGGCTCGGCGGCCACGCCACGCTGGTCTCGATGGACGGCTACCACCTCGCCCACTCCGAGCTGACCCGCCTCGGTCGGGTCGAGCGCAAGGGCGCCCCCGACACCTTCGACGCCGCCGGGTTCGTCGCCCTCCTGCGCCGGATCCGCGCCGATGACGGGTCCACCGTCTACGCCCCGGAGTTCCGTCGCGCGATCGAGGACGCCATCGCGAGCGCCGTCCCGGTCGGGCCCGAGGTACGGCTCGTCGTCGTCGAGGGCAACTACCTCCTCCACGACGACGGCCCCTGGTCCGAGGTCCTCGGCCTGCTCGACGCCTGCTGGTTCATCGACATCGACGACGACGTGCGCGTCGGCCGCCTCGTCGCGCGCCACGTGCACTTCGGCCGCACGGAGGAGGAGGCCCGCGAGCGCGCCGTCGGCAGCGACCAGCGCAACGCCGAGCTCGTCATCGGCACCGCCGCACGCGCCACCCGGGTCGTCCGGATCGTCGAGGACGACGCCGCGCCCTTGGGCTGACCGCCTGACCGCCCGGCCGCCCGGCCGCCGGGCCGAGGTGCCGCACCACCCGTCCGGGCCATGGACATCACGCCCGGGCCGCGTCATCCTCGAAGGGCACCCCTGCGGTGCGGCGTCGAGGAGCAGGAGGTCTGGTCATGTGGCTCTGGGGAACGCTCCTGGCAGTGGTCGCGGTGCTCGCCGTGGTCGGTCTCGTCGTGCAGCGCCGGCGCGGCCCGTCCGACACCACCGACCGCGCCGACTTCAACGTCACCAACCGCACCGGCGCGGAGCACGACGGGCACTACCACGGCCCGATCTCGGGCGCCGGGGGCTGACCCTCCGCTGCCCCGTGGACGCCGTGCCGAACCACGAGCCGGCATCGAGCCGCGTGGTCTCGGCGATCGTGGAGTCGGCGACCTGGTAGCTCGTGCGCTCGGGGAAGACCTGCTCGATGTCGGTCGTGCGCGTCAGGCTGAGGTCTACTTGCCAAACTGGAAAGTAGCGCGCATACTTTCCAGCATGGAAAGCAACCCGACCGACCTCGACCCCGACGACCCTCGTGCCCTCCTCGCCGTGGCCGACCGGTCCCGAGACCGTCTCGTGAGCCAGGTCCACCTCCCCGCGGGTTCCTACCCGGCGCTCGCCGTGGCCGTCGCGGCGCAGATCGCGACCGCGGCCTGGGGCATCGCCGCGCAGTCGGTCCTGGGCCTCGGCGTCGTCGCGGCGGGCCTCGCGGTCTTCCTCGGGGTGGCCGCGACGATCCTGTACCGGTTCCGGCGGGCCAACGGTGTGCGGGTCGACGGGCTGGCGAGCCGCGTCGTCCTCGGGAGCGGGACCCTGTCCTCGACCGCCTACCTCGGTGCCTTCGCCGCCAGCACGTGGGCCGCCCTCGGCTCGGTGTGGTGGGTCGTCGCGGTGGCGGCCGTGGCCGGCGGGGTGGCCTACGCCCTCGGCGCCCGGCAGTGGTGGCACTCCTACCTGCGGGACCCCGTGGTCTACGCCCGAGGCGCCTCGCCCCGCGTCCTGGCCGCCCTCGCCCTCGTCGCAGCCATCGGCTTCGCGGCGCTCGTGGTCGTCGGCCGATGACCGAGCTCGACCCCCTCATCCACGCCCCGGCCCGGCTGCAGCTGGTGACCTCGCTCGCCGCCGTGTCCGAGGCCGAGTTCGCGACCCTGCGCGCCGCCCTCGTGGTCAGCGACTCGGTGCTGTCCAAGCACGTCTCGGCGCTGGCCGACGCGGGCTACGTCCGCAGCCGCAAGGGCGTGCACGGCGGGAGACGCACCACGTGGGTCGCGCTGACCGACGCCGGCCACCGGGCCCTGCGCGGTCACGTCGCCGCGTTGCGCGCTCTCATCGACGGGGTCGGCTGACGCCCGGAGCCCAGTGCCCGGCCGATGCCGCGGCGGGCGTGTCGCCCCGCGCCGGCGCAGAAGGTCCGGCGGTGCTCAGTCCGGCAGGCGGGCGACGTCGAGGGTGAAGCCGTGGGCGCGGAGCCGGTCGGCGAGCGGCAGCCCGATGGCGGTGGCCGGCGTGAGGACCCCCGAGACATCGGCAGGGAGGGCCTGGTCATCGCACAGCGCGAGAGCAGCCTCGCCGAACATCACGGCAGTGCCGCTGTAGCCCGGGTCGTAGGGGGCGAACACGGTGGATCGGTAGCGGGCGCCGTCGGTGGCCTCGGCGGTGACCTCCATCCGGAAGCGTCCGCTCGTCATCGCCTCGGCGCTCGGACCCTCGCCGGGCTTGGGCAGGAGGCGGTCGACCACCGGGCGGACCGGGGGGAACGACAGCCCGCCGAGGACGCCGAGCAGTGCGGCCGAGGTCACCCCGGCGGTCACGGCGCCCTTCACCCCCGAGCCGAAGTCGGCGTACTCGCGGTACCGGAACTCGTCGCCGTAGCCGAGCAGCGAGGCCGACCGGGCGACGACGCGGGTGTTGAACGCGGCCATGACGAACGGTCCGGTGAAGTGGTCGCTGCCCTCCTCGCGGCGCACGGGCGAGGCCTTCTCGACCTTGGCGACGAGGTCACCGACAGGACCGGGCAGCCAGGACGGCAGACCCCCTGATGACGTCGCGCCGGCCTTCGCCGACGAGGACGACGACGCGGAGCGCGGGGACCGAGGCGGCCGCCCACCCTCGGCGAGGGCCCACGGGTCGTCGACCACTGCCTTTCTCGACGGGTCCCGCCTCAACGCGTCGACCTGGGTGCGGGCGGAGTCGAGCGTCCCGCCGCTGAAGCCGCCCTTCATGCTGCGGACCGCGAGCGCCGTGCGCGCCAGCTCGGCCCCGTCGGCGCGGGCGGCCTCGGCACAGAGCAGCACCCCGAGGTCGCTCGGGACCGAGTCGAACCCGCAGGCGTGGACGATGCGGGCGCCGGTGCGCTGGGCGGTGGTGTGGTTCTCGGCGATGCTCCGGTGGACGAAGAGGACCTCGCCGGTCAGGTCGGCGTAGTGCGTCCCGGCCTCGGCGCAGGCCGTCGCCAGCGGGCCACCGAGGCGCAGGTACGGCCCGACGGTCGTCGCGACGACCCGGGTCCGCGCGGCCAGCCCGGCGCACGCCGCGGCATCGGTGGTGTCGATCGCGATGAGCGGCCAGTCGCGCGCGGCGCCCTCGAGCTCACGGGACAGCCGCTGCAGCCGGGTCAGCGAGCGCCCGGCGAGGGCGATCCGCACCCCGGGCGGCGCGTGCAGCGCGAGGTGCTGCGCGGTGAGGCGGCCGACGAAGCCGGTGGCGCCGACGAGGACGAGGTCGAGCTCACGGGTATCGCTCATCCGGTCACCCTAGGTGCCCGAGCCGGGACCGTCCGGGTCGCCATGGGGCACAGTGGCTTCGTGCGGTCGACGTCGAAGGTGCTGGCGGTCGTCCAGGCCGGTGGGCAGGGCTCCCGGATGGACGTCCTCACCCGTGAGCGCGCCAAGCCGACCCTGCCCTTCGGCGGCTGCTACCAGCTCGTCGACATCGCGCTGAGCAACCTCGCGCACAGCGGCATCTCCGACGTCTGGCTCTCCGTCCAGTACCAGGCCGCCTCGCTCCACCGGCACCTCGCGTCGGGCCGCCCGTGGGACCTCGACCGCACCAGCGGTGGCCTGCGCTGGCTCATGCCGGAGGAGGGCGGGGGCTCGCTCGCCGTCACCGGGTTCTCGAGCGGCAACGGCGACGACCTGCACCGCTACGCCGACTCCATCCGAGACTTCGGGGCCGATGCCGTCGTCGTCATGTCGACCGACCAGGTCTTCGCGCTCGACCTCCGGGCTGTCGTCACGGCGCACCTCGAGCGCGGGAGCAGCTGCACGGTGGTCACGACCGAGGTCACCAGGACGCAGGCGGCCGACAAGGCGGTCATCACGGTCGGCCGCGGCGGCACGGTCACCGGCATCGACCACAAGCCGGACACGCCGACCTCGACGACCATCTCGGCGGAGGTCTTCGTCCACGACCCAGAGGTCCTCGTCCGCACCCTCGACGAGCTGCGCCGCGAGCTCGCCCCCACCGACGATGACGGCGGCACCGGCATCGGCGACTTCGGAGAGCACCTGCTCCCGCGGCTCGTCCGCGACGGCACCGTCCACGCGTGGCCGCTCGAGGGCTACTGGGCCGACCTCGGGACCCCCGCCTCGTACCTCACCGCCCATCGCGACCTCCTCGCCGGCCGGGTCGACGCCCTCTCCCGGCCCGGCTGGCCCGTCATCACCAAGTGGCCCGAGCGACCGGCGGCCCGCATCGACGCGGGCGCCGTCATCGAGGACTCGCTCGTCAGCCCCGGCTGCATCGTGCGAGGAACGCTGCGGCGCAGCGTGATCGGGCCCGGCGTCGTCATCGAGAAGGGCGCGGTCGTCGAGGACGCCGTGCTCTTCTCGGGGGTGACGATCGGCAGGAACGCCCGGGTCACGACCTCGATCCTCGACGAGGACGTCCGCATCGAGGCCGGCGCGCGCGTCGGCGCCGCGACCCGCGCCACCCGGGCGCACGACGACCACATCGCCGTCGTCGCGCGAGAGTCGGTCGTCGCCCGCGGCGTCGTCATCGAGGCCGGGGCCCGGCTCGAGCCCGGCACCACCGCCTGACCGGCCCGTCGGGCCGACCTCAGCGCGCCCCGGGGAAGGTCGAGGCGACGAGCGCGGCATAGCGCTCGCGAACCTCTGCCCCGCGAGCCCGGTCGGCCGAGCCGCCCGGCTCGACGGTGACGTCGATGTCGACCTCCCACCGCGGGGCGGCGGCCGCACCCGACAGCGCCCACGCCGCCTGACGCGCGGCCCCGGCCGCGACGTACTCGCCCGGCGCAGGCACGGCGACGGGCACACCGAACAGGTCGGGCGCGATCTCCTGCACCGCCTGTGACGCCGCGGCGCCCCCGACGAGGAGCACGCGGTCGAGGGGGCACCCGGCCTCGCGGACGCGCTCGACGGCGTCGGCGAGCCCGAGCAGCATCCCCTCGACGACCGCGCGCGCGAGGTTCTCGGGCGTCGCGTTGCCGCGGGTCAGCCCGTGGAGCGAGCCGGTGGCGGTCGGGAGGTTGGGGGTGCGCTCGCCATCGAGGTAGGGGAGCAGGATGAGGCCGGCTGCCCCCGGCTCGGCGGCCAGCGCCAGCCGGTCGAGGCCGGCGAGGTCGGTGCCGAGCATGGCGGCGCCGGAGGTCAGCACGCGTGCGGCGTTCAGGGTGCAGACGAGGGGGAGGAAGCCGCCCTCGGTGTCGGCGAACGACTGGACCGCACCGCTGGGGTCGGCGGTCGCGCGGTCGTGCCGGGCGAAGGCGGTGCCGGAGGTGCCGAGCGAGACGACGACGTCGCCCAGCCGGAGGCCGAGGCCCATCGCGGCGCCCATGTTGTCTCCGGTGCCCGCGGCCAGGACCATCCCGCGGGTCCCACGCTCCGCGTGGGCCGACGTCCGCCCGACGACCTCGGCGGGCGCGGCGACGCGCGGCACGTCGAGGTGGGCGCCGACGGTGCCGACGGCCTGGCGCAGGAGGTCCTCTCGGTACGAGCGGGTCCCGGCCGACCAGTAGCCGGTGCCCGAGGCGTCGCCGCCGTCGGTGGTCCAGCCGTCGCGGCCACCGCTCTCCCCGAGGATGCGCCCGGTGAGCCAGTCGTGGGGGAGGACGCAGCGCACCGCACGCTTCAGGCTGTCGGGCTCCTCGGTGGCGACCCAGCGGAGCTTGCTCACGGTCGTCGCGGCGACGGGGACGACCCCGGTGGCCTCGGCCCACGCCTGCGCGCCGAGCTCGTCGACGAGGTCGGCGGCGGCCTGCGCCGAGCGGGTGTCGTTCCACAGCAGGGCCGGTCGCACGACCTCGTCGTGCTCGTCGAGGAGCACCATCCCGTGCTGCTGCCCACCGACCGCGAGAGCCGAGACGCCGTCGAGCAGACCGCCGGACGTCGCCTCCTCGAAGGCTGACCACCAGTGGCGCGGGTCGACCTCGGTGCCGTCGGGGTGCGAGGCACGACCGCTGCGGACGACCTCACCGGTCTCGGCGTCGCGGACGACGACCTTGCAGGACTGGGTCGAGGTGTCGACCCCGGCGACGAGCGGTCGGTCGGTCATGCGTCCTCCTCGACGTGCGGCCGCGTGCCCCGGTGCGACGGCGGCCCGGAGCCGATCCTCTCAGGACCGGACCCGGGCCGTCGTGGCCGGACCGCGTGCCGGACATCGCGGCCTCCGCGCCAGCCGGTGCGCTGCCTCAGCGGGCGAGGAAGACGCGCGCCTGTGCTGCGGCGTACCGCCGGTCGGCGGCGTCGATGCTCGCGCGGCTCCTCAGGTCGACCCCGGCCTTCTTCGCCGCGGCCTTCGCTGCCGGCGTCGTGAGGTCGGGTGCGACGAACTGCTCGGGCTCGATCGAGGCGTCGAGGGAGGCGTACCGGCGCTGCTGGTCGGCGAGCCGCGCCGAGGAACCGGCGGCCTTCGTCATCAGGGCGGGGGTGGCCGTGACGGTCGCTCCGGTGACGAGCGGGCTGACGACGGGCGTGTAGCCGCTCGACTGGCCGAGCCGGTTGGGGTGGAAGGACTCGACGATCGGGTTCGACAGGCCGTTGAGGTACTCGGGGTCGTCGCACACGGCGTGACCGACGAAGCGCGACGTCGGGTTGGCGAAGGAGAAGCCCGCCGCCGAGGCGCGACCACTGAGCGTGCTGTTCATGAGGTCGGCGGTCGCGTTGAGCCGGGACATCTCGGACCCTGAGAACCAGGTGAGGAAGTTGCAGTCGGTGCCGTTGAAGATGCGCGGGTAGCCGACGACGGTGACCTTCGCCTGCGGTGCGCGAGAACGGATCTGGGCATAGAGGGTGGTGAGCGCCGTGGGCAGGGTGTTGCGGATGTAGCTCTGAGCCTTGTCGACCGCGCCGTTGCAGTTGCTGAGCCACGAGGGCTGCGCGCACGTCGTGAGGACGTCGACGAAGCCGGCGTCGTTGCCGCCGATCGAGATCGTCACGTAGTTCGTGCTCGTCGTCAGCGCCGACAGCTGGGTGCTCGTGACGTCGGGGATCCTCGCGCCGGAGCAGGCGCGGAAGTTCAGCGCGTACCCGCGGGCCGAGGCGATGAGGGAGGGGTAGGCGTACACCGACCGCAGGCACGTGGTGCCGTCGAGGATGTAGCTGCGGGTGCCCGTGCCGGACGAGTAGCTGTCGCCGAGGGCGACGTACGAGGGAGCGGCGGCCGCGGCCGGTGCGGCGGAGACGACGAGGGCGGTCACGGCGGCCAGCGCGGCTGCGGCCAGGGCACGACGGTGGGCCATGGGTTCTCCATTCACGACGGTGTGCGGATGGGCCGACCGTAGTGCGGTGCGGGCGGCGCCGCCCGTCGAGCGCTCTCTCGGACGTCCCGCCACCGGCCGGGGTGCGCTCGCATAGGCTCGCGGGGTGGTCCTGTCCGATCTCTCGCGCTGCTCCGCCGCGTCCCGCCACCGTGCCGACCCGCAAGCCGGCTCGGCGCCGGTCGCGTCGCGGTGGCTGCTCATCGAGCACCCGGGACCGTGGGCCAAGAAGCCGATGCAGACCCCGCCGCTCCTCGGGCCGGTGGGCGCCGCCATCGAGGAGACGTGTGCGTCCTTCGGCGGCAAGGTCCTGCTGGTCCGCCGACCCGGCCGCCGCGAGCCCGGCGACGACTCGACCGCCTGGTACGCCGTCGACACGATCCGCCGCACCTGGATCCGCGGCTTCTGGCGCCGGTCGGAAGACCTCCTCGCCGCGGCCCACGCCCTCGGCCCGCCGCTGAGCATGAGCGACGAGGACGCCGACCAGATGGTCCTCGTCTGCACCCACGGTGTCCGCGACGCCTGCTGCGCCGTCCGCGGCCGGCCGATCGTCGCCACCCTCGCGAAGGCGCTGCCCGACCAGGTGTGGGAGTGCACCCATCTCGGCGGCCACCGCTACGCCGGGACCCTGTTGTCACTGCCGGATGGAGCGTGCCTCGGCCGGCTCGACCCCGACACCGCCGTCGCCGCGGTCACCGCACTGCGCGAGGACGCCGTCGACGCGACGTTCCTGCGCGGCACGACTCGCTTCCTGCCGGCGGTCCAGGCGGCGATCGTCGCCGTGCTGGGTGCCCACGGTCGCGGGGGGATCGACGACCTCACTCCGGGACTGGTCGAGGAGGATGGCGACCACACGACCGTCGAGGTCCTGGGGCGCGGCGCCATGCCGGGGCGCACCGTCGTCGACGTCCGGGCGGAGGCCCTGCCGGACGCCCCTCTCTCGTGCGGCGACAAGCCGAAGCCGCACACCGCCTACCGCACCGAGATCCGCACCGCCTGAACCGGTGCACTCCCGCGCAGTCCGCGGTGGGCCGGTCTTGCTGCTGGTGAGGTCCGGTGATGTCGGCGTCGCCGGGCGTGAATCGCCCCGGCTCCCAGGGCCCTGAAACCCACGCCACGGCGCAACCACAGGATGCCCGCGCGACCCCGGACGACACCCGCACCCGCTCGAGCACCGCGAGCACCGTCATCTCAAGGGCGTGTCGGCGACCTGACCCCGCCGGCGCATCGACACGAGGTATTACCGAGTGATGACGGCACGTCGTAGGGGCTGGCGCCAGGGGCGGCGGTGGGTTGGACTGGCCCCATGACACCGTTCCAGGAGACCCGGATGCGCCCGAGGCTGGTCCAGCGACGGCATGTCGTGGTGGCGGCGGTGGCAGCCCTGGCGTTCTCGGCCTGCGGCACGACCGCGCCCCGAGGCGCGACCGTTTCTCCTGACGCGACCGCCTCGTCGGCCTCGTCGGCCTCGTCGGCCTCGCCGGCCTCGCCGGCCCTCGGGAGCTCCGCCACGCCACCGGCGGACGCCGCGGCCGGCGCCTACCTGTCCACGGCCGACTACACCGAGCAGGCCGCGTCCCGGGCAGGGACCAAGGTCGTCTACTTCTTCCACGCGACCTGGTGCCCCACCTGCCGGGCGACGGAGGAGGCCATCGCGCGCGACGGCATCCCCGCCGGCCTGACCCTCGTCAAGGTCGACTTCGACAGCGAGAACGACCTGCGCAAGAAGTACGGCGTGACGACGCAGCACACCTTCGTGCAGGTCGACGCGTCTGGGGCGGAGCTGGCGAAGTGGACCGGGTCGATCGGCGGCGCCGAGATCCTCGCCAAGACGGTCTGAGGTGCTGCTGGCGCTCCTCGGGGCCGTCCTCGCCGGAGCCCTGACCACGCTGGCCCCGTGCGCGCTGTCCCTGCTACCGGTCGTGGTCGGCGGGTCGGTCTCCGGGGCCGCCGACGCGCACGCGGTGCGTCGGGCCGTGATCGTGACGGCCTCGCTGGGCGGGTCGGTGTTCGTGTTCACCCTCGCACTGCGGGCGACGACCGCGCTCATCGACATCCCGCCCTCGGTGTGGAGGTGGGTGAGCGGGGGCCTGCTGATCCTGCTGGGCCTGGCTGCGATGTTCCCCGAGGTCTGGGACCGTCTGTCGGCCGCCACCGGCTTCAGCCGGGGTAGCGCGCGCGGCCTGTCCTCGGCGCACCGACGGAACGGGATCCTCGGGGCGGTGCTCACCGGAGTGGCCCTGGGGCCGGTGTTCACCTCGTGCAGCCCGCTGTTCGGGTACGTCGTGGTCACCGTCCTGCCGGCCGAGCCGGGCCGTGGCCTCGCGCTGCTCACCGCCTACGTGGGCGGCCTGGTGGCGGTGCTCCTGCCCATCGCCCTCCTCGGTCAGCGCGCGGTGCGCCGGCTGCGCTGGGCGGCCGATCCGCACTCGTGGCTCCGGCGCGGTCTGGGTGTCCTCTTCGTGGTGATCGGGCTGCTCGTGGCCACCGGCCTCATGCAGGGACTCGAGACCTGGGTGCTCGAGCACTCGCCGGTCGCCCCGTGGGAGATCGGGTCCGACCTCGGCCGGTGACGCGGTCCCGGAGACCGCCCACGGCCTCAGCCCGGGCGGACGCTCGTGAGGGTCCTTGAGCAGGTCCGCGTCCTCGGCGGGGTCGACGCGAACGAGGAGGCTGCCGTCCTGGTGCGCCGCGACGGCCATCTCGGCGCCGTGCTGCTGGCCGTCGGGGTGCTGCTGCTGGCGCTCACCTCACGAACAGAACCACCTCGTCACGCCCGGGCCCACCGAGTACGCCTGACGCGTCAGCGGGAGCTGCTCGCCGGCGCCACCACCCTCGGCGACATGTCCCCCGCACGAGGACGAGGCCCTTCAGGCTGCCCGGACTGGCGGAGGGTGACGGTGCTCGACGCGCGCTTTTCCCGGACGACGTGTAACGTTCGACACGACCGATGACAACGTTGTCAACCTCAAGGGGTCCATCATGGCCACCAGCACCCGAACAGCCACGAACTGGCGGCGGGCCGTCGTCCTGTCTCTCGTCGCGTTCCTCACCGCCCTCGGGGTGGCGCCCGCCGCGGCCGACACTCCGCAGCACCGCCCGGCCTACCACTTCAGCCCGTCGACGAACTGGATGAACGACCCCAACGGGCTCGTGTTCCACAAGGGCGTCTACCACCTCTTCTTCCAGTACAACCCGCTCGGCAACGTGTGGGGCAACATGTCCTGGGGTCACGCGACGAGCACCGACCTGGTCCACTGGGACGAGCAGCCGGTGGCCATCCCCTTCGACGCGAACGAGGGCGTGTTCTCCGGGTCCGTCGTCGTCGACACGAAGAACAGCTCCGGTTTCGGCACCAGGAAGAACCCGGCTCTCGTGGCGATGTACACCAGCGCCTACACGGCCGCCAGCGGCCGCGACGGCATCCAGGCCCAGTCGCTGGCGTACTCCACCGACGACGGTCAGACGTGGACCAAGTACTCGGGCAACCCCGTCATCGACATCGGCTCGCGCGAGTTCCGCGACCCGAAGGTGTTCTGGTACGAGCCCGCCCAGGAGTGGCGGATGGTGGCGGTGATCGCCAACGAGCAGAAGGTCCTGATCTGGCGCTCCGCCGATCTCAGGAACTGGACCAGGCTCTCCGAGTTCGGCCCCCGCAACGCCATCGGCGGACTCTGGGAGTGCCCCGACCTCTTCCCTCTGGCCGTCGACGGTGATCGGCGCAACGTCAAGTGGGTCATGCTCGTGAGCCTCAACCCCGGTGGGATCGCCGGCGGCTCGGGCACCCAGTACTTCGTCGGTGACTTCGACGGCACGACGTTCACGCCGGACGGGCCCGCCAGCTACGAGCCCCCCGACGGGACGCTGCTGCAGGGATTCGAGGACGGGTACGCGGGATGGACCCCGACGGGGACCGCCTTCGGGTCCGAGCCCGCATCCGGTTCCCTGCCGGGCCAGCAGCCCGTCACCGGCCACGTGGGCGAGCGCCTCGCGAACAGCTTCATCGACTTCGACGCCGCTCAGGGCGAGCTGACCTCTCCTGAATTCAGGCTCGACCAGAAGTACCTCAACTTCCTCGTCGGCGGTGGCCGCCACCCAGCCGTCCCCGGTGCGACCCAGGGTGACCCAGGGGGCGAGGTCTTCACCGACTTCGAGGAGCTCGACCCCGCGACGCACCTTCCCGCCGGGTGGAGTGCCACAGGGGACTTCCCCGGTTACGGCGCCACCAGCTCGAGCCTGCCGAACCACCAGGGTGACAAGGTGCTCGACACGTGCGTCGTGCCCGACAAGTGCGACCCCGCCGTCGGCACCTTCGTGTCGCCGGAGTTCACGGTGACCAAGGGCTACGTCAACCTGCTCATCGCAGGAGGCACGCACCCCCTGGGGACGAGTGGGCCGACCGTCGTGGAGCTCGTCTCGGGAGGAGAGGTCATCGGGTCGGTGACCGGCAACAACTCCGGTGAGATGGACTGGCGCCACATCGACGCCAGGTCGGTGCTGGGCAGGCAGGCCCGGGTCGTCGTCCGGGATGACCACAGCGGCGGCGACTGGGGACACCTCATGGTGGACGACATCCGGTTCTCCGACACGGCTGCCGGCCCGCGCGACACCCAGACCACCGTCAACCTGGTCGTCGGCGGCGAGGTCGTGCGGTCCAGCACGGGGTCGGACAGCGAGGCCCTCGACTGGGCGTCCTGGGACCTCAGCGACCTCCAGGGTCGGACGGCGCAGATCAGGGTGGTCGACCACAGCTCCGGCGGCTGGGGGCACATTCTTGCCGACCAGTTCATGCTCGCGTCGGCGCCGGCCAGGAACGGGACCGAGCGTGCCGGCTGGGTCGACTTCGGGCGCGACAACTACGCCGGGGTGACCTTCAACGGGCTCGGCAAGAACCAGCGCATCGCCATCGGCTGGATGAGCAACTGGCAGTACGCGGGTGACGTGCCCACGGACCCGTGGCGCGGCCAGATGACGATGCCCCGCACGCTGTCCCTCACCTCGACCAAGGCGGGACCGCGCCTGCGCCAGGAGCCGGTTCCGGGAGTCGATCGAGTGATGGTCAACCGTGACAAGCGGCAGGCCAAGGTGCGGTGGGCAGCGGCCGGTGTGACGCCGACCCGGCTCGCCGCGACGGTGGCACGGGTGGAGGTCCGCGTCGACCTGGGCTCGGCGTCCGAGGCAGGGGTCGTGCTGCGGCGCAGCGCCGACGGTGCCGTGGGCACCAAGGTCGGGGTCCGGCGCGACGGCACGCTCGTCGTCGACCGGACGCGCAGCGGCGACGTCGGGTTCAACCCGCTCTTCCCGAGCGTCGAGGAGGCACCCGTGAGGGTGCGTGACGGTGAGGTGACCTTCACGGCCTACCTCGACCGCGCCTCGGTCGAGGTGCTCGCCGAGCGCGGACAGGTCTCTGTCACCGACCTCATCTACCCGCCGGCGTCGGCGACCGGTGTCGCGGCCTACGCCGTGGGCGGCAAGGCCAGGGCCATCGACATCAAGGTGACGCCCATCCGACCCTGAGCAGGTCGCGGCGGCCGGTGCAGCATGGAGTGCAGCACCGGCCGCCGCGCCCTTCTGGCGCACCCCTTCGCGGCGGCATGACGCGCATGGATCCACCCGACCGACACGACGTGGGCTCGGTGGTCGCGAGCACCACGCTCGTCAGGCTGACGGCGGACGGGGTGGGCGCTCCGTCCACGACCGCGGATCTCCCGAGAGGGCGCCCTGTGTCCCGCTCGGGGGGAGCAGTCGCCGCGCCAGGGCAACGGTCAGCGGGGCGGTCTCACCCGAGGGTGGGACCGCCCCGCGCCATGATCCCGTCAGCGGCGATGGCCTGCCTTGAGCGAGAACACCTGGACGTCGTCGAACTCAGCCGTGATGGGTGAGGTCACCTGATCGGTGGCACCCATGGACACCAGCCCGATCTGGGCGCGCTTTCCGAGGGTGTGCGTCCACGCACCACCACGCACCCAGGTCCTGCCGTCCTGGCTGGTGTAGGCCGTGTAGCGCTCGGTGTCACCGCCGGCCTCGCGCCGCTCGCTGCCGGTCAGGCGCTCGACGACGATGCGCAGGTGGGTCCAGTCATCACCGGGCGGACCCACCACCGTGTTGCCGTAGCGACTCCAGCCATCGGGGACCGGGCTCAGCTCCTTGGCGAACTCCGTCTGCCGCGTCTCCCAGATCGAAGCGCTGGTCAGCTTGACGAAGTTGTCGTCGTCGCCGTAGATCACCAGTCCGGCCTGGGCGTAGTTGAAGCAGCAACCCTCGTCCGGGAGCCCGGACAGGCGCACCGTGGTCTCGACGACATAGTCGCCCCGGGGGGCGTCGCGCACGAGCACGGATGCGGTGTCGCTGTCGACGTAGAGGTCGCTGTGCTCCACCTCCCAGCGAAGGAGGCCACCCGAGGGGACGGCGTCCCCGACGCGACCCTGTGCCCACGACCAGTCGCGGTCGAGGGTGCTCCGAGAGAACCCGTCGGCATCGAGGAGCCGCCCGACGACCTGCGGCTTGACCATCGTGGCCCGGTACCGGGTGCGCTCGCCCTCCTGCGCGGCGGGCGCGGGCATCTTGGTGTCGGACGGCCCGGCACCGCCGTTGACGACGGGCCAGCCGCGGACCCAGTCGACGGGGTCGATCAGGGCCGGGCGCTTGGTGAAGCCCGTGGCGAACTCGTAGAAGGGGTCCGCCTGGTCGACCGCGTGGTAGACGGTCCACCACTGCCCGCCCTCGTCGACGAAGACCGAGTTGTGACCCGTGCCGATCCACCGGTTGCCGTTCATCGTCAGGAAGGGGGTGCCGCCGACGTTGGTGTCGAGGAAGGAGTTGCCCTCCTTGTCGACGAAGGGGCCGTAGGGGCTCGTGGAGCGCCCGACGAAGACGCTGTAGCCGGTGAGGGCGCCGTTGCAGCAGTTGGTGGCCGAGGCGAAGAGGTAGTAGTAGCCGGTGTCCTCGTTGTAGACGACGTTCGAGCCCTCGTACCGGTTGCCGATGGCGATCCGTGGGTCATCCGTGGTGGTCTCGGTTGCTGCGCTCGCGCCGGTCTCGGTGAAGCCGACGTCGGTGACGAACATGCCGCCGTAGTACGAGCCGTAGTAGAGGATCCCCTCGTCGGCGACCGTGTCACCAAGGATGTCGGGGTCGAAGGTCCACAGGTAGGAACACTCGCCGCCGTTCGGGTCCAGCCGCGGCCGGACGACGGGCTCGTCGGAGAACGTCCAGGGTCCGGTCGGGGTGTCCGCCACGGCGACACCGATGGCGCCGTCCCCACGGCAGGTGTCGCTGCCCCCACCGGCTGCCGTCGTCTCCGTGACGGTGACGAAGAGGTAGTACTGGTCCGTGGCGCTGGAGTACACGACGTCGGGGGCCCAGAAGGCCGCGCTCGGGTCGATCCACGCCGGGATGCTGCCGCCGTCCAGCGGGAAGGCATCCCCGACATAGGTCCAGTTCACGAGGTCCGTGGACACGTTCATGGGGATCCGGTGGAAGACCGGGTTGCCGTTGGCGTCGACGTCGTCGTCGTTGAGCGGGTCGGTCGTGCAGTACATGTACCAGACCTGCTCACCCCGCCTCCGCTCACCGTCCTGGCCCTGGATGATCATCGGGTCGGCGCAGCTGTCGACCGTGCCGTTCCCGGGAACCCGCGGTGCGAGGGGGTTCTCGTAGCTCTGGGTCACCGGGCGAGGCTTCGGTGGGTTGGGCTTCGCTCCGCTGGGCGGGGCGGCGCCCACCGGGGCCGCCAGCAACAGGCTCAGGGCGGCAGCGAGCGGCGCGAGCAGGGCCCATCGCCCCCACCTCGCGCCCGGTCGGGCGGGCAGACGTCTGGTCACAGGCATGTCATGGTCTCCGTTCGGTGAGGACTTCCTTGTTGGTGGTTTGGGGGCGGGCGCCTCAGGGGGGTTCAGTCATCCGCGGCTCCCATGACCAGACCTTCGATGTCGTGCTTCTGCACGACCGGCTGCAACGCGTCCACCACGCGGGCGTCGAGGTGTCGACGGACCTCGTCGGGAAGGCCCTCCCAGAAGGGGCGCGTCACCGTCATGTCGTGCCGGTCCCGAGGGCCGACCTCGGGCGCGATGACCCCGAGCACGACGACGGGTCTGCAGAGCTGGCTCTGGTTCGCGGTTCCGCGGTGCAGCGCCAGCGCGGACCGTGCGGAGATGTCGCCCCGCTGCGGCATCCGCAGCTGTGACGCGGCCTGGTACCGGGGCCATTCCGCCCGGGGCGGGAACATCTGGTGCTCCCAGTCCAGACCCGCCTCGTACTGGGTGCCCGGGGCGATCTGGAAGGGCCCCATGTCCG
This sequence comes from uncultured Actinomycetota bacterium, assembly GCA_963834225.1. Taxonomy (GTDB): domain Bacteria; phylum Actinomycetota; class Actinomycetes; order Actinomycetales; family Dermatophilaceae; genus Oryzobacter. The sequence continues at coordinate 174,855 of CAWIAT010000011.1, forward strand.
GGGTGGTGTCGACCGTGCTGATGTTGAAGGCCAGTGAGGTGAGTCGGTGCTGGGTGTGGGTCTGCTCCGGGGAGGGGAAGTCGCGGTGCCAGGGCTGGTCGACGGCTCCCGGCAGCGGGATGTCGAAACCGATCTCGATGATCCGGTACTCGGGCCCGAGAACGGACCGACAGATCCCGGTCACCCACGGGTGGGTGACGAGCTCGACGAAACCGCTCAGCTGCTCGGGGTGGATCTCGACGTACCAGCGATGCGGGCCCCGCCCGATGGCTCCCCCCTCGCGGCGGCGCGCTTCCTCGAACGCCGCGAGGACATCGCGATGGAGCCGATCGACCCACGCGACGTCGAAGGCCCCGCGGTGGGCGGTGATCCCCGCGCCGGACAGGGCCTCGAGGTCTGCGGTGGCTGCACTCGTCGTCATTCGCTGAACCGCCATTCGGTCGTCGAGGTGTAGAGCTGACCGGGGGAGAGCGTGGTCGAGGGCGCCCAGTCCCGGTTCGGGGCGTCGGGCAGGCCCTGGGCCTCCAGGGCGATGCCATCCCCTTGGCGGTACCGCCGCCCCGATGTGCCGATCGCGCTGCCGTCGAGGTAGTTGCCGGTGTAGACCTGCAGGCCGGGCTGGTCGGTGTGGACCTCCAGGCTGCGGCCGGTGCCCGGGTCCTCGAGGCGCGCCGCCCGCCGGATGCCGTCCCCGGAGATGAGGAAGCAGTGGTCGATGCCCCGGGTGTCGGCCGTCTGGGGATGGGACGTCCTGACGCTGGCACCGATGGGGTCGCCGTGGCGCAGGTCCATGGGCGTGCCGGCCACCGGCTCCGGTCCCGCCAGCGGGAGGGAGTGGCCGTCGATGGGCAGGTACTGCTCGGCGTCGACGGTGAGACGGTGCCGGTCGACGCTCCCGCATCCTTCGCCTGCCAGGTTCCAGTACGTGTGGTTGGTGAGGTTGACGACGGTGGATGCCGTGGTCCTCGCCTCGTAGTGGATGCGAACCGACGCCTCGGCCACCGTGTAGACGACCGTTGCCGTGAGCTCGCCGGGGAACCCCTGGTCCCCGTCAGCGCTGACCAGCTCCAGCGCGATCATGTCTGGGGCCGCGGCCAGGACCGTCCACACGCGCGAGTGGAACCCTCCGGGGCCGCCGTGGAGGCAGGTGTCGCCCTCGTTGGGAGCCAGCGTGTGGGTGGCGCCCCCCAGCGTGAACCGTGAGGCAGCGATGCGGTTCGCGAACCGCCCGACCGTGGCTCCGAAGTACGGCGTCGGCCTCGCCAGGTACCCGGCCAGATCACGGTGTCCGAGGACGACATTGGGGCGGGCACCGTCCGTGCCGGGGCTGAACGCCTCCAGCGATGCGACGGTGGCTCCCAGGGTGAGCACGCTCAGCCGTGGCAGTCCGAGACCGCCGATGGTGTGGGCGTGCACCGGTGACCCGTCGCGAAGGTGACCGATGACCTCGGCGCGGCCCACCATCACGGCGCGACCTCGCGCGGCCTGCGCGCGATCGCGTCGGGGGCCACGTCGTCGACCTGGGCCCCGGCACCGGACTCGGACCCGGTGAGGTACCTCAGAAGACCGGCGGTGCAGACCCAGACCCCCGTCAGCGCGTCGAAGCGCAGGTCGCCGGCCTCGGCACGCGCGCCCCGCTCTCGACCGTCGCGGGCTTCACGGACCTGGGCACCGGGCTCGTCGTGGTGGACGATCTCGCGCCCGTCCGCGAAGGCTCGGTGGGTCCACCTGACGTCGGCGGCGACGGACGGTGTCACCGGGGGCGGGTTCACGAGCCCGTCACACCGGCGGGACCGACGGTGACCTCGCCGGACTCGACGCTCAGGTGCAGTCGGTGCGGGCGACGCCGGTGCGAGGTCGGATCCCAGGCGTGGAGGAAGAGGTGGTGCCCGCCGCTCTCGTCGTCCAGGACGCTGCAGTGGCCCGGCCCGATCAGCCCGGTGCTGGCACTGGTGAGCACCGGCTGGGCGTCGGGATCCTCGCGCCAGGGCCCTTCGGGCGTCGGTGCGGTGGCCACGGCGACCCCGTATCCCGGGGTCTGCCAGTTGCCCCCGGAGTAGAGCAGGATGACGCCGCCGCGGCCGTCATCGATGACGGCCGGGCCTTCGAGGGTGTGCCAGTCGTGGGTGCCGCCGTAGATGTCGCGGTCGCGTTGGTAGATCTGCCAGTCCGCGGAGGCGCGCAGGACGACCGTGGGTTCTCCCTCGAGCCGGGTCATGTCGTGGAGTCGCTGCACGACGATGACCGTTCCGGGACGTTCGCCTTCGACGAGGTCGCTGGCGTAGAACAGCCACCACGCCCCGGACGGGTCACGGTAGGGCGACGGGTCGATGGCGAACGGCAGGTCAGCGGTGAGGATGACGCCGACATCCTCGAACGGCCCCGTCGCGCTGACCGAGCTCGCCACGCGCAGCTGGTGTCCGACGTCCCCACGACCGCGCGAGTAGTACATCCAGTAGCGCCCGTCGGCGTGGGCCACCTCGGGCGCCCAGTGCTCGACTCCCTCGGGCGCGGGCTCCGGGACCACCAGGGCCCCTCCGACGTCTTCCCACGTCACCAGGTCGTCACTGACGAGGACCTGGAAGGCGCGCCCGTCCGGGAGGGAAAGCGGCGTGGTGCCGTACATGACGTACCGGCCGTCGTCGGCGTGCAGGACGAAGGGGTCGGCGCAGTACCCGTCCCACAGATGGGGGGGAACACGTGCCGCCTCGGGCTGGACGGTGCCGCTCGGTGCGTGGGGAAGTGCTGTGGTCATCGTGGCTCCTCTGGTGCGTCGACGTCTGGCTGCCCGCCCTCATGCCGGGCAGCCAGACGCGTTCGTGGATCAGCCCTTCAGCCCGCCGCGGGCAATGCCCTCGATGACGAACCGCTGGCTGATCAGGAACAGGATCAGGACCGGGATGCTCGCGATGGCGCCGCCGGCCAGGATCGTGGCGTAGTCGGTCGTGTACGCGCTCTGCAGGGTTGACAGGCCCGGCTGGATGGTCAGCCGTTCAGGGCTGAACAGCACGTACAGCGGCCACAGGAAGTCGTTCCAGTTCGCGAGGAACGTCAGCAGCGCCAGCGTGGCCAGCGCAGGTCGGGACAACGGCACGATGACGGTGAAGAAGATCTTCCAGCGCCCCGCGCCGTCGAGCAGGGCCGCCTCCTCCAGCTCGATCGGCATCGAGAGGAAGAACTGACGCAGGAAGAACACCCCGAACGCACCCGCGGCACCCGGCACGATGACGGCTGACAGGCTGTCCAGCCACCCGAGCTGGGAGACGATGACGTAGTTCGGGATGAGCAGCGAGATCGGTGGCACGAACAGGGTGGCGAGCACCATGCCGGTGATGAGCCGCTTGCCGGGGAACGAGAGCCGGGCCAAGGCGTACGCCGCCATCGTGGCGACGACCAGAACCAGCAGGGTCTGCGCCGTGGCGGCGATCATCGAGTTGAGGAACCACTGCTCGACCGGGGTCTGGGGCGCGCTGAGGATCGTCTCGTAACCGTCGGTGGCCGGGTTCTGCGGCAAGAACGTGAGATCGGCCTGCGACACCTCGGCCGTGGACTTCAGCGAGGTGGTGACCATCCACAACAGCGGAGCGAGGAACGACAGGGCCAACAGGGAGAGGAACACTGCGCGCCAGGGGATCTGGGCGCGACGCTTCGGTTCGGGACGTCCGACCGGGGCCCGCGGAGGGGCGGTCGTCGTGGCGCTCATCGCGTCCTCTCCTTGGGGGTGCGCTCTCGCAGGAAGGACAGACTCAGCAGGCTGATGCCCAGCAGGACCACCGTCAGCACGGTGCTCATCGCCGAGGCGCTTCCCATGTTGAACTGGCGCAGGCCCTCCTCGCCGATCTGCATGATGACGGTGCGGGTCTCCTCGCCCGGTTGTCCCTGGGTGATGAGGTAGGGCTGCCCGAAGACGTTGGCGGACGCCAGGATCGTGATCGTCAGCACGAAGACGGTCACCGGCCTCAGCCCGGGGAGCGTCACGTGGCGGAAGCGCTGCCAGGCACTGGCTCCGTCGAGCTCAGCCGCCTCGTACAGCTCTGGCGAGATGTCCTGAAGGCCCGCGAGGAAGATGACCATGTTGTAGCCGGCCGTCCACCAGATCGTCGGCACCACCAGGGCGAGCCACACCCAGGGCGTGGCGGTGGTGAACGGGATGCGGTCCAGGCCGATCAGGTCCAGGTAGTAGTTGACGACACCCACGTTGGGGTCGAGCAGGTAGCGCCACAGCAGACCGATGACGGCGACCCCGAGCACGAAGGGCGCGAAGAAGATCGCACGCACGGCATTGCGGCCCCAGAACTTCTTGTTGAGCGCGACGGCCAACCCCAGCGGCACCACCATGAGGAGGGGGACACAGATGACGGTGAAGATCGCGGTGGCCTGCATCGAGTTCCAGAAGGGTCCTGCCGTCGTCGACCCCGAGGTGAGGAGGTCGAGATAGTTCTGCAGTCCCACGAACGGCTTGCCCGGCAGCAGGAAGTCCCACTGGTGCAGGCTGATCCAGAGGCCGTACACGATCGGCGCGAGGACGAAGGTCCCGAACAGCAGCAGGTAGGGGCCGACGAACATCAGGGCTGTCCCGAGGCCGGCCTTGGATGCGGCAGGGTCGGCCGATGGCGCCCGGCCCCGCCGCGCCCCGGTGGGCTCGGCGGCGACCGAGGCCGGGGCGGGCGTGGTGATGGCCATGATCAGGCCTGGTACTTCTTGCGGTTGGCATCGAGCAGCGCGTCGGCCTTCTTCGCGGCCTCGTCCAGGGCGACCTTGGTGGGCTTCTTGCCGAGGATGACCTCGTTGACGGCCGTCTCCCAGGTCGGCCCGGTGACGTCACCGATGCCCGGAACCGACGGCGGGAAGACGACGTTGGGGAGCTGATCGGCCAGGGTCGACTGGACCTCCATGGCAGCGAACTCGGGGGTCTCCCGCGCGCTGTTCCGGGCGGGGATCTGCCCCGACTTGGCCCACTCGACGGAGCGCTCGGAGATGTAGGAGATGAAGGCCCGGGATGCCGCGAGCTTGTTCGTGTCCTTGGCCGCCTGCGTCGTCACGACGAAGTTGTGCGAGCTCGCCCACACGGCCGGCTTGTCACCGATCGTCGGGACCGCGGCCGCGGACCACTCCAGGTCGGCGACCTTCTCCCACTCGTTCATCATCCAGATGCCGTCCCACGTCAGCGAGTCACGCTGCTGACGGAACGCCACGGCCTGCGCGTCGTTGGAGACGTTCGCCGGGCTGGCGCCGCGGTCGATGAACCCGCGCAGCCATTCCAGGGACTGCACACCGGCGTCGGAGTTGAACGTGGCCTTGGCGCCCTCCGCGTCGTAGATGCTGCCGCCGAACTGCGCGATCAGCGAGTTGAACATCAGGTGCGCGGGCCACGTGGCCGTGACCCAGAACGGGTTCTTCACCCCGCCCTGCTCCTGCAGCGCCTTGACCGCGGCCTCGAAGTCGGCCCGGTCCTGGGGCAGCGTGTCGATCCCGGCCTTGGTGAGCTGGGCGGTGTTGGCGTAGAACCCGAGCGGGTGGATGTCGAGCGGAATGCCGTACCGCTTGTCCTGGTAGACGCCCGCGTTCCACACGACGGGGTTGAAGTCTGCCTCGGTCAGCTTCAAGCCCGAGGCGATCTCGTCGAGCGGGATGACGACGCGGCGGGCGGCGTTCGTGGCCAGCTGGTCGATGTGCATGATGCCCACGTCGGGTCCCGCGCCGGAGGCGACCGCGGTCGGCACCTTGGCGTAGTAGTCACCCCACTGCAGGGTGTTCATCGAGACGGTGACGTTCGGGTTGGCCGTGTTGAAGTCCTGGACCATCGTCTTCATGAAGGGACCGTCACCACCGGTGAAGCCGTTCCAGAAGCTGAGCGCGACCTTCGGGCCGGTGTAGGTGTCGCCCGAGCCGAAGGCGCCGCTGGACACGGCGGTCCCCGGCGGCGTGCTGGAACCCGAGCAGGCGGACAGGGCGGTGCTGGCGCCTGCGACACCGAGCGAGCCGAGGAAGAGGCGGCGGGACAGGTCCCGGGTGCCAGTGGGGTGGGACATGGCGTGATCTCCTTTTGAGGGCGAGCGCATGGGGCGCGCGGCAGGGCGGATGTGCTGGCAGCAGGCGCTGCCGGTGAGGCTCGTCGGGGGGCGGGTGCTAGGCGGTTGAGATGAGCGCGACCGAGGTCCACGAGGCCGGCGCCAGGCGCAGCTCGAGGGCTCCTCCTTCCGTGGTGGGGGTGCCGTCGGCTCGTGGCTGGACGGCGTGCGGCTGTGATGCCGTGTTGGCTCGGGTGGTGTCATCACCTTCGAGGCGAAGGCACTCAGTGACCGTCGCCCCCGCGAACGCGCGCAGGTCGATGCTGACGCTGACGTGGTCGGTGGGATGCCTGTTGACGAGGAAGACGGCGATCCTGCCGCTGTCCGGGTCCCACGTCGCGGTGGCGTCGACGGTGTCCACCTCGCCGTACAGGGCCGTGTGGTGCGTGGCGCCCTGGGGCTCGACGCGCAGGACCAGGCCCCGGGCGAGCCGGGCGGTGTGGGCGAAGGGGTGGAATGTGCTCTGGCGCCAGGCGGGACCGTTCTCCTGGGTCCGGATCATCCCGATGACGTTGACGAGCTGGGCCTGGCAGGCGATCTTGACGCGGTCGGCATGGCGCAGGAACGTGTTGAGGAAACCGCCGACGGCCACGGCATCCGCGAGGGAGAACGTGTCCTCGATGAGCGCGGGGGCCTGCTCGGTCTGCAGGTTCGTGTGGCCGACGAAGTCGCTCTGGTACCAGACGTTCCACTCGTCGAAGGACAGGTTGATCTGCTTGCGGCTGCGCTTCTTGGCGCCGACGTGGTCGGCCGTCGCGATGACCGAGCGGATGAAGTGGTCCATGTCCACCGAGGACGCCAGGAAGCTCGCGAGGTCACCGTCGCGCTCCTCGTAGTAGGCGTGGAGGCTGATGTAGTCCACGGCGTCGTAGGCGTGGTCCAGGACGGTGGCCTCCCAGGCGCCGAAGGTCGACATGTGGCTGTTCGAGCTGCCACAGGCGACGAGCTCGATGGTGGGGTCGACCTGACGCATCGCCTTGGCGGTCTCCACGGCCAGGCGCCCGTACTCGGTCGCGGTCTTGTGGCCTGTCTGCCACGGCCCGTCCATCTCGTTGCCCAGGCACCACAGGCGCACCCCGTGGGGATCCGGGTACCCGTGGCTGGCTCGCAGGTCCGACAGGGCGGTGCCGCCCGGGTGGTTGGTGTACTCGAGCACGTCGCAGGCCTCCTGCACGCCACGGGTGCCGAGGTTGACCGCGAGCATGGGCTCGACGCCGGTCCGGCGGGCCCAGCCGGCGAACTCGTTCAGGCCCACGGTGTTCGGTTCCAGACTTCGCCAGGCCAGGTCCAACCGGGTGGGGCGCTCGTGGACGGGGCCGACCCCGTCCTCCCAGCGGTAACCCGAGACGAAGTTGCCGCCGGGGTAGCGAACCAGGCTGACCCCGGCCTCGCGGGTGAGGTCGGCGACGTCGGCCCGGAACCCGAACTCGTCGGCGCTGGGGTGGGCAGGCTCGTGGATGCCGGTGTAGACGCAGCGGCCCATGTGCTCCACGAAGGACCCGAAGATCCGGCGATCGACCTCGCCCACGGTGAAGGCGGGGTCGAGCACGATCCTGACCTGCGTCAACGGTGCCTCCCACGACGGTGTGGATCCTGAGACATCTAGGTATACAACGTTGGAACACCGTTGTAAACAGATGTTGCACGATGTTTCCAACGTAGGAAAGGATGTCGGAATGGCGGTGCGACTGCGGGACGTGGCGGAGCATGCCGACGTGTCGGTCAAGACCGTCTCCAACGTCGTGCACGGGCATCCCAACGTCAGCCGGTCGATGCGTTCGAAGGTCCAGGCGTCCATCGATGCGTTGGGATACCTGCCGAACATCTCAGCGCGCTCGCTGCGCACCGGTCGCAGCGGCCTCATCGGGCTGGCGATCCCCCGGGTCAGCGATCCCTACTTCGCGCTGGTCGCCGAGGCCGTCATCGACGCGGCAGCCCGCCGGGGGATCTCGGTGCTCGTGGAGCAGACCGCCGGGGACTCCGCGCGCGAGACCGCCGTGCTGCTGGGCCGCCGGCCCTCGATCGTCGACGGACTGATCCTCTCCCCGATCTCGGTGACCCAACAAGCCCTGGACGAGGCCTCACCCGCGATTCCCATGGTCCTGCTGGGCGAGCACCTCATGGCCAGCCAGCGCACCCGCGTCGCGGTGGACAACGTGGCCGCGTCCGCCGAGGCCGTGACGCACCTGCTGATGTCCGGCCGGTCCCGGATTGCCGCTGTCGGCACGAAACGAGGCTCCACGGCAGCCACCGCCGAGCTCCGGCTGGCCGGGTACCGAGAGGCGCTGCATCGGCATGGCGTCGACGGTGATCCGGCCCTGGAAGTCGTCACCGAGCACTTCTCGCGTGCCGCCGGTGTGCAAGCCGTCTCGGACCTCATCGAGGCGGGCACGTCCTTTGACGCGGTGTTCTGTTTCAACGACCTGCTGGCGCTCGGCGCCATCGAGGCCCTGCGAGACAGCGGCCGCGACGTCCCCACCGACGTGGCCGTCGTCGGGTTCGACGACATCGAGGAGGGGCGCCACGCCACCCCGGGCCTGAGCACCATCGCCGCAGACCTGGACCTGCTGGCAGAAAGCGCCGTCGACAGCATCCTCAGCCGACTCGAGGAGCCCACCCTTCCCGATGGCCACAGCGTCGTCGTGCCCCACCGACTGATCCTGCGAGCCAGCAGCGCTGCGACCTCAGAGGCGGTTGCGCGCCCGCGGACCACCGACCCTTCGTGGGCGTGAACCGGGCGGTCGCGCACATCCTGCGCACGATGCAGGTGCGAGACCGAGTCCAGGCAGTCGTCCTCGCCCATCGAGCCCACCGAGCCTGCCGAGCCCGAACAGTCGTGGGGGGGCGCTCCCGTGTGGGGAACGCCCCCGGAGGCGGCTCGGTCCCGGACTACGTCTGGTTCTCGGTCGACGCGCCGGGTGCGCTCGTCTTGACGGACTCGATCCCGTTGAGGGCTGCCTGCTTGGTCGTGTAGCGCTCGCTCGTGGCGATGACCTCGCCGTTGCCCGCCTTCAGGTTGAACATGAACTGGTCACCGCTCTTCTTCAGGACAAATGTGCCGGCCATGTCAATCTCCTTCTGCTGGCGCCTCGGCAGGGAGTGGGCCTGTCGATGAAGCATCAGCTGATCTCTTGAGTGATGACGGGAAATCCGTCGCCGTCCTGAAGAGAGCTCGAACGCGCCGTTGATACCTGGCGCGGTTCTGACGCGGAACCTGACGACGCACGTCGCTGCGGGCCCACGCGCGCGATGGCGCGGTGAAGCGAGCCCGGCGCGGGACGGGCGTGCGTTGGGGCCGTGCCGAGGACGGCCGCGACGTGTTCACCTTCATCGAGGGTTCGGTACCCGGCGATCCGCCGTAGCACCTGGACGACGACCAGGTCTTCGCGGCCGCGGTGCTGGGTCGCGGTCGGTTGACTTCGCCGACGCCGTCTGGGGTTTCGCCGTCGTGACCAGCGACTCGGTGCCGGTGGCCGACCAGGCGCGGCGGGTCGCCGTGATGTGTGGCGCCTAGGCCGGCATGACGCCTGGCCTCGTCGTCGAGGAGCCCACCGCGCAGTTCCATCGGCACGCGGGAACGCGATCCTGACCGTGAGTCGGTCCCGCGCGAGGACCACGCACGGGTCTCGGTGGTCATCCACAGGTCGAGGACCTTGCCGGGAGCGGCGGGCCCAGGGTCAGGCGCTCCCGGATCCGGTCCTGCCACACTGCCCCCATGGCGCGCAACGTTCTCGGCACCCAGCTCGAACCCTGTGGCGTGGACCCACTGACCGGTTTCTATCGCGACGGCGCCTGCACCACCGGACCGGAGGATGTCGGCAGCCACACCATCTGCGCCGTGGTCACCGGAGAGTTCCTCGCCCACCAGCGTTCGATCGGCAACGACCTGATGACCCCGGCGCCGCAGTACCGGTTTCCCGGGCTGGTTCCCGGCGACCGCTGGTGTGTGACAGCGCGCAACTGGCTGCGCGCCCACATCGACGGGGTCAGCGCCCCCGTGATCCTCGCTGCGACTCACGAGCGCGCGATGGAGATCGTCCCCCTCGAGGTTCTGCGGGCCCAGGCCGTCGACGTGCCGAACGACGTCGCCGGGCTCGAGTGACGATGGTTCGCGCCGCGATCTGGGCGGAGACACGCGGACGTCTCACTGCTCCCTGACCCCGTCAGGGCGGAGTGACCCAGCCTGCGATGTCGTTGCGAGCGCCGCAGCACTCGGCTCACCGATCCCTCTGCCGGCGGCCATGGTTGGGCATCCTTGGATCGACCGGGCTCGGCTCAGCGGCTCAGGACGTCTTCGATGACGGTGACCACGGCCTCGGGGTTGGTCAGGTACAGCTCGTGTCCGGATCCGGCTTGGGTGAATCGCCCCTGCGGCCAGTCCTTGCTCAGCGCCTCGGTGATCTCCAGGTAGGCGGGATAGGTGCGGCCGCAGATGTCATCCGGTGTGTCGCACTGGTCGATGGAGGCCACGAGCAGGTGGAACGGCACGTCGGGTGGCGCGGGCATCGAGGCGGTCTGCTGGCTGATCTGGCGGTAGTCGAAGGTCTCGGGGCTTCCCTTCCCAGCGAAGTAGGCGGTCTCCTCCGTGCGTTCGGGCGGTGTCATCGCCGGGAAGGCGCGCTCGGCCCACTGGTCCCACGGTGGCACCGGGTTCATCGAGACGACTCCGACCACGTCAGCCGGGTGGCTCTTGGCGTACGCCTGGACGAGCATCCCGCCGGCCGAGTGCCCGACCAGGACGTACGGTCCGGGCACCCGCCCCGACGCGAGCAGCTCGTGCAGGTCCGACACGACCTCGGGGGTGCGCCGCGGTAGCGGGGCCCCCTGGTCGCTGGCCCCGGTGTTGGCGCGGTCGTAGGAGCAGACGCGTACTCGTTGCGAGAACTCGCGCTCGACCACGTCGGCCATCTCCGCTGACGGGACCCCGTCGCCCCCCTCGAGCACGAGAGTCGGCGATCCCGTGCCGACACAGTCCAGCCTCAGCTGACGTGCCCCGACGGAGAACCTGCCGCTGATCGCGCCGTCGGTCGACGCAACCGTGGGCGTCCCTGCAGACGATGACGCCCCGCTCGAGCCGCTGGCGCCCTCGACGGACGTCACTGCCGGCTCCGGCGCCGCAGAACATGCACCGAAGGCGAGCAGCGAGGTCACCACCATCACGTTGAGCGTCTTCACCGTGTGCTCCTGACCTCGAAGGCAGATGCTTCGAGGTACTCAAGGTCGCAGGGGCACTCACGATGAGCAACGCCTTTACGGCACGCGGCACCCGTCACGCCGCTGCGGCGGTTCGATCCACACCTCCTGACGTGCCGCGGCGCGCAAGCCTGCAGGCGGCGCTGCGACGCAGAGCGGGTCCCGCCGCTCCCGCCACCTGGCGGGGGCAGCCGCCAGGAATCCTTGGTCATGGCTCTCGAGCAGGTGGAGGAACACCTCGCGGCCGTTGCCGCGACGGGGCCGGCGGCACGCCTGCTGCCATGTCCTCGCTGCGATCGTTGCTCGGTCGGTCAGTGGCGCAACGGGTCGGGACAGCCCTCGTCATACCACCGACGCAGTCGCTCGAACCCTGCGTCCAACCCCACCCGGGGCGACCAGTGGAGCAGGGTGCGGGTGCGACGCTGGTCGAACCAGTGCGCGGTGGTCAGTTGCTCGGCGAGGAACCGCGTGATCGGAGGGGTGTCGGTGCGTCCGGTCCTCGCCCACACCGCGTCGGCGACCGAGCCCGCCAGGAGGCCCAACGCCTGGGGCACGTGCCGACGGGGGGGCGGTTCCCCCGCCGCGCGGCAGACCCGGTCGAGGATCTCGAGCACCGTGCGGGGCTCACCCCCACTGACGACGAGAGGCTCGCCGTGGACATCGGGCCCGCAGGCGTCGACCGCCGCAACCAGTGCGTCCACCGCATCCGTGACGTAGGTCGTGTCGATCAGCGCCGCACCGGTGCCGAGCACGAGCAGCCTTCCCGACCGGGCCCGCGAGACCAGTCGCGCCACGAGCTGGGTGTCACCGGGGCCCCACACCAGATGAGGTCGCACCGCGAGCACCGCGAGGTCGGGGGAGTCGGCGGCCAGGGCGAGGAGCTCGGACCGGGCCTTGGTCCGTGCGTAGTGGCCCCGGGCAGCCCGGGGGTCGGCAGGCTCCGCCGCGGCGCCGCACAGGGGTCGACCGGCATGGGCCACCGACGGCGAGGACACCTGCACCAACCGGCTCACCCCCTGCGTTCGGCAGGCGTCGACGATGGTGCGGGTGCCTTCCACGTTGGCCCGGACGTAGTCCGCGAGCGACCCGACCACGTCGACCTTGGCCGCCAGGTGCAGCACGGCATCCTGCCCGCGGACCGCGCGGCGGACGACGTCGGCGTCGGCCACGTCCCCCAGCACCTCGCGGCAGTCGATGCCTGACGTCCGACGCTGCAGCACGGTGACCTCGTCACCACGCTCTGCGAGCAGCGTGGCGGTGCTGCGCCCGAGCAGCCCCGAGGCTCCGGTCACCAGGACCCTCACCAGGCCTGCCTCACGAGCCACCTCGACCGGCGAGCAGACGGGCGGCCTGACGGGCGACCTCGGAGCGATCCACCTTGGAGGCGTGGCGGATGTCGAGCGGCAGCCGGTCGGCGGTGAGCACGGCGGCGACGGGAGCCCCCGCAACGCTCCGCACGGCCTGCGCCAGTTCGGAACTGGCCGGCCTGAGCCCGAGCGAGCCGGGCACCCGTGGACGTCGTGATCCGGCCGAGTCGGGCACGGCCACCACGACGAGCACCTGCGCCCCGATCGGGCCGACCCCGACCGCGGCTGCGGCGCCCACGCCATCGACGGCCTCGACGCGCTGCTCGACGCCGACTGGTGTCACCGTGCCGTCGGCGGTGTGCACCACGTGCGCGAGCCGGCCCTCGACCCAGAGCCGTCCCTCGTCGTCGAGGTGCCCGACGTCACCGGTGTGGTGCCAGCCCGGATGCCGTGAGGCCGACCGTTCCGTCATCCAGAGCGCGTCGTAGCGGTCCTTCACGTGCGCGGCCCGCACGCAGATCTCGCCCGTCACGTCGGGCGAAGACGTGAGCTCGTCACCGAGCTCGGAGCCGTTCAAGGGTGCGAGCGACACCTCGACCCCCGGCAGCGGAGGGCCCACGCACACGCCCTCGTCCGGGCCCGCCGCGCGGATCTCCTCGAGCGAGACGTCGGTGACCGGGAGGACCTCCGTCATGCCGTAGGGCGTGTGCAGGCTCGCTCCGGGGAGGACCTGGCCCACCGAGGCCAGCAGGGTGGCGGGAACGGGCGCGCCGGCCGACATGAGCAGCCGGACCCGGGAGAGCACGTCTCGCTGGGCCGGCCCGAGCCCGTCCTTGGTGTCCACGACTCGGCGCAACGCGGCCGGAGACGCGAAGACGATGCGGGCGTCGACGGCGGCGACCGCGTCGGCCAACAGAGCGGCCGTCAGGGTCTGCGGGGCGGTGACGTCGATGTCTGGCACGGACGAGCCGAGTCCGAGGGCGGGGCCGAGGATGGAGAAGGGCGCGAACGCCGCGACGAAGGTGTCGTCGGGCTGAAGCCCGTACGTGGCCAGGACCAGGTCGACCTGCGCGCGCACCTGCCGGTGGCGGTAGACGACCCCCTTGGCCGGCCCGGTCGCTCCGGAGGTGAAGGCCACCGCGCAGTCGGCGTCGGCCCCGGGCTCCGCGGGGAGGGGCGTGCGCCGCCCACGCCGCGCCAGGGTGTCGAGGTCGTGGGTGACCCCGAGCATCCGGCGGACCGCTGTCGACAGGGGCCGGACCGCGATCCGCGAGCCCGGCAGTCCCATCGCGCGGGCGGCAACCAGGCCGGGCCGACCCGCCACGACGTGGTCGAGCGCGGCACCGCGCAGGGCGCGGCGCATGCCGGCGAAGCCGAGCCCCTTGTCGGCGAACACCACGACGGCACCGGCGCGCCACACCGCGTACACCACCGCAGTGAGGTCGGCCGAGGGTTCGACCAGGAGTCCGACACGGTCACCGGGGCGGATGCCGGCCGCGGCCATCCCCGCGGCAAGCTCCCTGACCCGCAAGGCCATCGACTGCCAGCTCACCACGCGGCCGGCGACCGACATCACCGGGCTGGGGTCCTGCGCGCGGCGCTCGAGCGCGGACCACAGCGTCTCCACGCTGACGTCGGCGGGCGTGGAGGTGGGTGGCACGTCCGGAGCGACGGACGTCAGGTCGCCCAACCAGGCGGCCACGGCATCCGCGTACTGCGGTGCGTCCTCGGTGACGAGGTGGGAGGCTCCCTCGAAACGGTGCAGCCGGGCCTGGGGGAGCCGGTCCTGCAGGTCGGCGAGGTACCGCTCACCGAAGACGGGGTCACGCGGACCCCAGAGCATGAGCGTGGGCACGTCGAGCCCCCGCACCCCTTCGGCGAGCTCGGCGACGGTGTCGTAGGAACGGTGTCCGTGGGAGAACGGGATGTCGGCGACGAAGTCACCGACGGCCTTGCGCCGATCCGCGGTGCCGTAGGGCAGGGCGAGCGCGTCGCGGACCTCGCGTGGCAGGGCGGGCGACGACAGGGCGGTGGTCCCGCGGACGAACAGAGGCGTGGCGACGCAGCCGAACGGGCGGATGCCGGGGAGGTGGGCCAGGCGGATCAGCGGGGGTCCGTGGTCCCCGGGGGGCTGGGCCACCGCGGTGTTGGCCAGCACGACGCCGAGCAGCTGCTCGCGGTGCGCCAGCGCCCAGCCGAGAGAGATGATGCCGCCCCAGTCGTGCCCGACGGTGACGACGGGGCCGTCGATCCCGAGGGCGGCGGTGAGGGTGCCGAGGTCGTCGATCCGCTGCTCGACGCTCCGCGCCTGCGCCGTTCGCTCGGAGAAGCCCATCCCGAGGTGGTCCGGTGCGACGATGCGCCAGCCGGGCGGGGCCGCGGCCAGCAGGCCGCGCCACAGGTAGGACCAGGTGGGGTTGCCGTGCACGCACAGCACCGTGCCGTGCACCGGTTCGGCACCGTTGTCGAGCAGGTGCCAGGTGCGCGGGACCCCTTCGTGGTCGGGAACGGTCACCGTGCGCGACCATGACGGGTCGAGCCCGGGCAGGCCGGACAGGTCGGGTACGTCGCCGACCGCGGCGGGGGAGCCGTTGGTGGGGCTCGCGGTCACCACGTGATCTCGAGGGCGCAGGCGTTCAGCCCCGACCCGATGCCCATGAGCAGCACCCGGTCGCCGGCCTCGAGGCCCTCGGTCGCCCCCGCCATCGTGAACGGCACCGAGCAGGGCCCGATGTTGCCGAAGGTCGGGAAGGTGCGGGGCACGCGGTCGGGGTCGATGCCCAGGCGCGCGCAGATCGCCTCGGTGTGCACCTGGGAGATCTGGTGGACGAAGTAGCGGTCCATCCCCTCGTCCCACCCGAACTCCTTCGCGGCGTCGGACCACAGGTCCGCGGACAGGTCCAACCCGGCGGCCAGCAGGCCCTTGAGGTCGGTGATCATCATCTCGTTGCTCCCGACGCACAACGCGTGGTGCTCGGTGGCCGCGCGGCTCACCGCGGCGACGACCCGGTGGCCCTCGGGGTGCCGGTCGGCGCGACCCAGCACCATCGCGGCGGCACCGGAGCCGAGGGTGAGCGCCGCGAACTCGGAGATCACGTCGCGCGAGGAGTCGCTCTCCGCGGAGAGCCGGGCGATGGTGGCCTCCTGCACTGGTGTGGAGTCCTCCGCGTCGACGACGAGGGCGTAGTCGACCATGCCCGCGTCGATCATGGCCGCGGCGATCTCGATGCCGTTGACGAAGCCGAGGCACGCGTTGGTCACGTCGAAGTTCTGGCACGAGGGCGGCATCCCGAGGGCGTCATGGATGAAGACCGCCGTGGACGGCTCGAGCCACTCGCGGCTCAGCGAGGTGTTGATCATCAGGCCGACGTCGGCGGAAGCCACCCCGCTGGCGCTGAGGGCGGCCCGACCGGCGGCGATGGCGCCTTCGGTGAAGGACTGGCCCTCGCGCCAGCGGCGGCGCTCGTGGATGCCGACGACGCCCTGGAGCATCCCGCCACGCATCTTGGTCCGCGCGTAGACGTCAGCCAGGCGCTCGTCCAACTCGTCCGACGTCACGACCACTGGTGCCTCGACCCGCTCGATCGCGAGGACGGCGGTGTTGGTGTAGCGGTGGGTTGAGTTGAGGGTCACGCAGATGCTCCTGTTCGTGCCGCGGTAGACGACCGCCATCGTAGGTCGTGCTGGTCTGCGCCATGGGACCGGATGTGCACGGACGTCTTCAGGACACACCGATGCACGTCGGGCCGGCCTCCCGGTCGTCGACCCGGCGCCCCGTTGACCAAGGAGACGTCGTCGGAGGCATGGGCGCCCTCGGCCACGACATGTTCCCCGGCCTCAGGGGCTGACCGACGGGCTCGGCTGGGTCGCCACGACCGAGGGGCTCGGCAGGGTCGCGAGAACCGACGGTGTCCCCGAGGACGTCGGCGTCGGCGCGGGCCTCGTCCCCGGCGCGAGCGCGCTCACCCGCTCGGTCGTCACCTCGCCGTCGGCGGTGCACACCCGCGCCGGGTCGACCTCGCGACCGTCGACCCGGCGGCCGTTGACGAGCGAGACGTCGTCGTACGCGGGCCGCCCCTCGATGACGTCGCGGAACCGGTAGCGGGTCAGTGTCGCGAGGTGGCAGTCGGTGCCGTAGGTGAGGACGTCGAACGCCGACGGCTGGCCGACGAGCTCCTCCCCGCCCTCGTCGGCGAGGAAGTGGGTCAGCGGCCCGCCGCCCGTGAAGGTCCCGGCCTGGACCCGGTTGCCCTCGAGGTCGACCGAGTGCATGTGGCCGTTGGCGAGCACCCCGGCCTCGACGTCCTCGACGGCCCACGGCTCGTGGCTGACCACGAGGTCGGCGACGGGTCGACCGGTGAAGGCGGCGAGGTAGGCCTCACGGGCCGGCACCTGCTTGGCGGGGGAGCCCTTGCCCGAGTCGCCGAACCACCGTGGGTCGTTGAACCCGTTGATCCGCACCCCGCCGGCGACGACCTCGGTGTACTCGCCCGCCCCGTCCTGGAGAAGGATCACGTTGGGGATCAACGCCATGCGGTCCAGGACGGCGGTGTCGGTCGCGCTCGTGGCGTCGTGGTTGCCCCGGGCGAACAGGTACGGGACGCCGACCGACTCGATGCCGGCGAAGATGCCGGCCGCCTCGCCCTCCTGGACGGTCCCGAAGTTCACGAGGTCGCCGGCGTCGACGACGAGGTCGATCGACTCCTCCTCGATGATCGTGCGCATCAGCGGGTACTGGTTGCCGCCGTGGATGTCGCTGACGAGCAGGACGCGCAGCGAGGTGTCGGACTCGAGCGGAGCGGCAGCGTACTTCTGCTGGAGCGCGGTCGACAGCGCGATGAGGTTGCGCAGGTAGGGCGCGACCTGGGTGGCGCGGGTCTCGACGTCGGAGAGGATGCCCTGGTTGCGCTGCAGCGTGCTGAGGACACCGGTCGTCGTGAAGGCCTCCTGCCGGTCGGGCTGGTACGTCGCGTACAGGGAGCCCCCGACCGCCGACGTCGACGTGAGCCACCCGACGAGAGCGGCGACGACGAGGGCGGCCGGCGGCCGTCGCCGGGTCACCATCGCCCATCCCGCGAGGACGAGGAGGACGACGCCGAGCGCGCCGATCGTGAACCGGATGACGACGTCGACCGCGGCGTCGCGGATGGCCGCGCTCAGCTCCTCCGGCCCCGGGCGCAGCGCCGCGAGCGAGACGCCGGGGCGCGAGAGCAGGTCGGTGATGGACGCCTTGACCTGCGGGACCGCGTGGATCCCCGGCGCGGGCCCGCTGAAGCCGACGACGATGTCGCCGAACGCCGTCGTCGCGACGAGGTCGCCGCCACGGCTGGGGTTGGGGTCGAGGGAGACGCTCGCCTTGTAGTGGCGGGTCTCGGCGGTGACCGGGGCGACGGCGGTCGCCGAGACGCCGGCGAAGGCGCACGCCATCGTCAGGCCGACGGCGGCCAGGGCGTGGCGGACCCGGCGGGAGCCGACCCGGTGGCCGAACCACCACCACGTGCCGACCGCCGTGATGAAGGGCCACAGCACCGTCACGACGGCGACGAGACGCTCGTGGAGACCGAACAGCCCTCCGCCGACGCCGATCCCGAGCCCGAGCGAGGCGACCGCCAGCGCGAGGACGACGGCTGCGGGGCGGGCGATGCGCGGGTGGAGGACGGGAGGGCCGTCGGGGCGGGCCGCGAACCACGGCCACACCGCGAGGAGCCCGAAGGCCAGGGTCGCGACGACGGTGTGGGCCAGCGACGACTCGGTACGCGATGGCAGCGGCAGCGCGGCGACACCGAGCGTCGCGACTCCGGCCGCGGCGAGGAGCAACCGGCCGGGGCGCCGCGCGGCCTCGAGCCCCCACGCGGTGACGAGGTGGGCGATGCCGGTGAGGACGAGCGCCGTCGTCATGATCCAGCGGTGCGGGGTGGCGGCCGCGGCGAGGGCGCTGATCGACTCCGCGGCCTGGTCGAAGCCTCCGGGCTGGGTGGCCGCGGCCCACGTCCAGCCGCCGACGAGGGAGACCGCTGCGGCGGTCGAGCTGAGGACGGCGGTGCGCGGGTGGCCGACGAGGCGCCGGACGCGCCCGGGCCCGCTGGCGCGTCCGCCCGGGGCGGGGGTGGTCGGGCGCGGCTCGGCCATGCGGACACCCTAGGTCGCCCACCTACGCTTGGCCCATGCCGACCCCCGCTCGCACGTCCGTCTTCGCCGAGCCCTTCGCGGCCGTCCTCCTCGACATGGACGGGACCCTCATCGACTCCATCGGGTCCGTGGAGCGGTCGTGGGCGCGCTGGAGCGAGGAGTTCGGCGTCGACCCCACCCTCCTGCGGGCCTTCCACGGCGTCACGGCGGAGAACCTCATCGCGCAGCTGCTCCCCGAGGGGGTGCGGGCTGAGGCGTTCGCCCGCATCCGCGAGATCGAGGTCGCCGACGTCGCGGGCATCGCGGTGCTCCCCGGTGCGGCCGAGCTCCTCGGGTCCCTCGCCGAGGGAGGGGTCCCCGCCGCCATCGTCACCTCGAGCACCGACGACCTCGCCGAGGCCCGGCTCACCGCGACGAGGCTGCCGCACCCCGAGGTCGTCGTCACCGCGAGCGACGTCGAGCGGGGCAAGCCGTGGCCAGACCCGTGGCTCGAGGGAGCGCGCCGGCTCGGCGTCGACCCCGCCGACTGCCTCGTCGTCGAGGACTCCGTCGCCGGGCTGCGCGCGGCGCGCGACGCCGGGTGCCGCGGGCTCGTCGGCGTCCTCGGCACGACGCCGCGCGAGGAGCTCGAGGAGGTGGCCGACGTCGTCATCCCCGACGTCTCGCACCTTGCTCACGTCGTCGAGGGCGGACGACTGCGCGTCCTCGGGCACTAGGTTTCATCCATGGATGCCGACGCCGTCGTCGTGGGGGCCGGCCTCGCCGGTCTCGTGGCCACCTGCGAGCTCGCCGAGGCCGGGCGCTCGGTCGTCCTCCTCGACCAGGAGAGCGAGGCCAACCTCGGCGGCCAGGCGTGGTGGAGCCTCGGCGGCCTCTTCCTCGTCGACAGCCCCGAGCAGCGGCGGATGGGCATCTCCGACTCCTTCGACCTCGCGTGGCAGGACTGGCAGGGGACGGCGGGCTGGGACCGGCTCGTCGCCGACGACGGCACTCCCGGTCCCGACCACTGGGGGCAGAAGTGGGGCCGGGCCTACGTCGAGTGGGCCGCCGGTGAGAAGCGGGCCTGGCTGCGCGAGAGGGGGATCTCGTTCTTCCCCGTCGTCGGCTGGGCCGAGCGCGGTGACGGGACCTCGGGCGGGCACGGCAACTCGGTGCCCCGCTTCCACATTCCCTGGGGGACCGGCACCGGCGTCGTCGCCCCCTTCGCCGAGCGGGTGCGGGCGCACATCGCCGCCGGCCGGGTCTTCTACAGGGCGCGGCACCGGGTCGACGAGCTGGTGACGACCGGCGGTTCGGTCACGGGCGTACGGGGCGCCGTCCTCGCCGCCGACTCCTCGCCCCGCGGCGTCGAGAGCAACCGGACCGTCGACGGCGACTTCGAGTACGGCGGCCAGGCGGTCATCGTCACCTCGGGCGGTATCGGCGGCAACCACGAGCTCGTCCGCGCGAACTGGCCTGCGCGACTGGGCGACCCGCCGGCTGAGCTGCTCACGGGGGTGCCCGCCCACGTCGACGGACGGATGATCGCGATCACCGAGGCTGCGGGCGGCACCGTCGTCAACCGCGACCGGATGTGGCACTACGTCGAGGGCGTGCGCAACTGGAACCCGGTCTGGCCGGGCCACGCGATCCGCATCCTCCCGGGCCCTTCGTCGATGTGGTTCGACGGCGCCGGCAACCGGCTCCCGGGGCCGAACTACCCGGGCTACGACACCCTCGGGACGCTGGACCACCTGCGGCACAGCGGGTTCGACCACTCGTGGTTCGTCCTCAACACCTCGATCGTCGGCAAGGAGTTCGCCCTCTCGGGGTCGGAGCAGAACCTCGACCTCACCGAGCGGCGCTACCGCGACGTCCTCAAGCGGCCGATCACCAAGGTCACGCCGTCGGTGAAGGCGTTCCTCGACAACGGGGAGGACTGGCTGACCGCGGTCACCGTCCGCGAGCTCGTCGGCGCGATGAACGCGCTGACCCCTGAGGCCCCGCTCGACGCCGACCACATCGAGCGGCAGATCGTCGAGCGGGACCGCCAGGTCGACAACGCCTACGCCAAGGACGGGCAGATCACGGCGATCCGCGCGGCCCGGCGCTACCGCGGCGACAAGCTGACCAAGCGCGCCTTTCCCCTCCACCGCATCCTCGACCCGAAGCACGGGCCCCTCGTCGCGGTGCGGCTGCGGGTGCTGTCGCGCAAGACGCTCGGCGGCCTGCACACCGACCTCGCGAGCCGCGTCCTCGACGGGTCGGGTGCGCCGGTGCCCGGGCTCTACGCAGCGGGTGAGGTCGCGGGCTTCGGGGGCGGTGGCGTCCACGGGTACCGCGCGCTCGAGGGGACCTTCCTCGGCGGCTGCCTGTTCTCCGGGAGGGCCGCGGGTCGAGCCGCCGCGTCCGCCCTGTGACGGGAGCCCTGCGGCACGACCGCGACTTCCGGCGCTACTGGCTGGCCCGCGAGGTCTCGATCACCGGGACGCTCGTCACCGCCGTGGCGCTGCCCGTCCTCGTCTACCGGCTGAGCGGCAGCCCGTCGCTCACCGCCCTCATCACCGTCGTCGAGGGCCTGCCCTACCTGCTGCTCGGCCTGTTCTCGGGAGCCCTGTCCGACCGGCTCGACCGGCGGCGGGTCATGGTCATCGCCGATGTCGTCGCGGCGCTCGCCATCGTGTCGGTGCCGCTGGCCCACTGGTTCGGCACGCTGACCGCGCCCCACGCCCTCGCCGCGGGCTTCCTCTCGCAGGCGGCCTTCGTCTTCTTCGACGGCGCGGCGTTCGGCGCCCTGCCGGCCATCGTCGGGCGCGAACGGATCGGCGAGGCCAATGCCGCGATCTGGGGCGTGGGCTCCTTCCTCGACCTCGGCGTCCCGATGGCGACCGGCGTCCTCCTGGCGTTCGTCGACCCCGCGGTCCTGCTGGGGGTCGACGCGCTGTCGTTCGTGCTCTCCGCCGCGTGCGTGTTCGGGATCCGGACGCCCTTGTCGCAGAGCCGGTCCGGACTGCCTCGGTTGCGGCCACGGGTGCTGGTGGCCGAGGTCGGGGAGGGCCTGCGTTTCCTGTGGCGGCACGCGGGGGTGCGCTCGCAGACGGTCATCGGCTTCCTGCTGTCGCTGTCGGGCGCCGGGTTCATGTCGCTGTCGGTGCCGTTCGCCGACCGGCTGCTCGGGGTGGGGACGAGCGGGTTGAGGTTCGGGCTGCTCTTCGCGGTGTGGGGGATCGGGGGGATGCTCGTCGCCGCGATGACGCCGTGGCTGTTGCGGCGGCTGTCCCCGAACCAGCTGACGCTGCTCTGGCTGCCGGTGGCCGGCGTCAGCGGCATCGTCGTGACGACGAGCTCGTCGTGGGCCGTGGCCGTCGTCGCGATGGTCGTGTGGGGCGTCTCGTACCAGGGCGTCATCCTCAACTCGATGACGTACCGCCAGCAGGTGACGCCGGAACCGCTGCTCGGGCGGGTCAACACCGCCGGCCGGATGCTCTCGTTCGGGGTCGGCTGGACGTTCGGCGCCCTCGGGGCCAGTGCGCTCGCCGGGCTGGTCGGCTTGCGGGTGGCGCTGGTGTCGGTCGTCGCGGTCGGCCTGCTGGCGGCGGTGTTCGGCTGGCTGTCGCCGCTCCGCCGGATGGACGGGCGGCCGGGTTCGCCCGTGGCGGTCGGGGCCGGTGGCAGCGAGGCCTGACGTCAGGTCAGAGGTACTGGCCGGTGCCCTCGGCGTGACCCGGCTCCTGCGGACCGGCGCCCGGCATGCCCGGTGCCCCGTGCGGCATGGCCGGGTGCTGGCCGGTGGCGCCCGGGGGCAGCTGGCGCATCTGCTGGAGCTGCGACTGCGCTGCCATCTGCTGCGCGACGAGCGCGGTCTGGATGCCGTGGAAGAGCCCCTCGAGCCACCCGACGAGCTGCGCCTGCGCGATCCGCAGCTCGGCGTCCGACGGCTCGGCGTCCTTGAACGGCAGGGCGATCCGTTCGAGCTCGGCGATGAGCTCGGGAGCCAGGCCGTCCTTCAGCTCGGCGATGGAGCGGTCGTGGATGTCGGCCAGGCGGGCACGGCCGCGGTCGTCGAGCGGGGCGCTGCGCACCTCCTCGAGGAGCTGCTTGACCATCGACCCGATGCGCATCACCTTGGCCGGCTGCTCGACGAGGTCGGCGGGGTTCGTCGAACGGGGCCGGGCGCTGGTGCCGGCCTCGGCGTCCTCGGGCGTCGGGTGCAGCGCGACCCCCATCCCGTCGGGGGTCACGACGACGACGCGCTCGCCGTCGCTCGTCACGGTGGCGGACACGCCCCGGTCCTCGTCGCCCTGGTCGCGGTCGTCACGCGGCTGCTCGCTCATGGACCCATCCTGCAACACCGCCCGCCCCCACTCGTCGCGTGTGCCCAGGTGGTCGCCGGGACGACCACCTGAGCACACGCGGCGGGGAGGGCCGGGGAGGTCGCAGCGGACGTCCAGCCCGTCGTGCGCTGGGTCGCCGGTGAGGACCACTCGCTCGAGGTCGTGACAAGGGTCAGCGCGCCCGGAGTCCCGCTGCGGCTCGCCGACGACGGTGCCGGGGACATCGAAGTGCTCGTTCCGGAGCCGTCTGCCGTCCTGCGGCCCATGCGCACCGTCGCGGCGGGGGACCCGTTCCACCCGGCCAACGTGCGCCGGCTGCGGCTCATCGGCGGGTTCCTCGTCCTCGGCACGCCGATCGCCTACTTCATCGACATGGCCGTCAGCGGGGCGTTGCTCGGCCAGGCGGATGGCGACGGGTCGGGGCCTGCGGCGTGGGTCGAGGTGACCTCGGCGTGGCTCGACGTGCCGTGGGTCGCACTCGTCTCGGGGATGGTCGTCGCCATGCTCGCGGAGGCGTTCAAGGCACGGTGGGCTGCGCGACGACGTCGAGGGACTCGTCTGATGCCCGTCGAGGAACCGCACCGGGTCGTGTGCCACCTCGACCGGCTGCTCGAGGAGCGTGGGATGACGCTCGCCGCCCTGGCCGAGGCCGTGAGGGTCACCGTCGTCAACCTCTCGGTGCTGAAGAACAACCGCGCCAAGGCCGTCCGGTTCAGCACGGTCACCGCGAGCTGCGACGTCCTCGGCTGCCGGGTGGGCGACGTCCCCAGCCTCGGGGCAGCGCCCACCCATTGATCGGGGTTGGGTGCTCAGGTGGTCGCGGGAGCCGCCACCTCGGCACCCGACTCGGGGGCAGCCGGGTCCAGGCGGCGCAGGGTCGGCTGGGCGAGCAGGGCCAGGAGGGCGGCGGTCACCCCGGCGGCCACGGTGACCGAGAACGCCCCGAGGTGGCCGTGGGCGTCGGCGAGCCGGCCTGCGACGCCCGACCCGATGGCGTAGCCGATGCCGGTCGCGCCGGCGAGCAGCGTCATCGCGGCACCGACCTTCGAGGGCGGGGCGGCCCGCTCCCCGAGCATGAAGACCGAGATCATGTACGGCGCGACGACGAACCCGAGGACGAGCACGACCGCGAAGAGCACCGGGATCGAGTTCGTCACGAGCAGCGGTGCCGAGAGCAGGGCAAGGCCGATCGCCGCCACGAGAACCCTTGGGGCGTAACCGAACCGGGACGGCAGGCCAGCCACTGCCAGCCCTGCGATGACCGAGCCGACCCCCAGCGAGGCGTGCACGAGCCCCGCGATCCCCGCATCTCCGGCAAGGGTGGCGAGGACCGTCGTGCCCGTCTGGATCGACCCGAAGATGACGCCGATGAGCAGCTGCGCCACGGCGAGGACGACGAAGGTCCCCGTGACGAGGCGCGCCCCGACGTCGAGGGCGGACCGGTGCGCGTGGGTGAGCCGCGCCGTGGGGTGCAGGGCGAAGGCGCAGCCGAACACGAGCAGCACCGACGCGGCGATGACGAGCGCGAGCGAGGGGCTCGCGACGACGACGAGCAGCCCGAGCAGGGCCGGCCCGAGGACGAACGACGCCTCGTCGGCAGCGCCCTCGTAGGAGAAGGCGGCCTCCATCAGGCGCGGCTGGCGCGGACCCTGGGCGCGTGTGATGGGGCGCCACCGGACGCGGGCGAGCGGCCCGATCTGCGGCATCGCCGCTCCGGCCAGCGCTGCCGACGCGATGACGAGGCCGGGCGCCGCCTCGGCGTGCGACGTCATCACGAGGAGCAGGAGCCCGGCACCGCCGAGCAGCGACTGGACGAGGACGACGGGGCGCTGGCCGACGCGGTCGGCAAGCGCACCGGCGACCGGCGCACCGACGGCGTTGGCGACGGCGAGGGCGCCGGCCGCCGCACCGCCGAGGCCGTACGAGCCGGTCGTCCCCGAGACGAGGAGGAGCGCGCCCATCTGGCTCATCGCGAGCGGGAGCCGCCCGATGAACGCGACGGCGACGTAGAGGGGGCCGGCGAGGGTGAACAGCCGCCGGTAGGAGGCGATGGGTGACATCGGTGGTGCCTTCGGGTCGAGCGCCGGGTACGGCGGATCGGGCGTGCGCCGAACCCGCCTCCAGCGACGCACCAGGACCCTGTGCTGCCGCCCATCCTACCGCCGGGGCGCGACCGCCGTCCCACCCCAGAGTCGGGTGCTCAGGTGGTCGCCGGAGCAGCCATCTGAGCACCCGACCCGGAAGGAGGGGTCAGGTGGCGCGGCGGGTGACCTGCGGGGCCCGTCGGATGCCGGCGGCGGCCAGCCCCGCGGCGAGCAGGGGGACGAGGATCCCGAGCACGACGAGGTACAGCCACGGGATGACGAGCACCCCCTCGGTGGCGATCTGCTGGCCGGTGAGGGGGTCCCAGCTGTCGGAGGTCAGCGGCTTGGCGATGGCGATGCCCGGCACGAGCCCGACCGCGACGCCGAGGACGCACCCGACGGCCGCCAGCAGGAAGGCCTGCCCCGCCGCCATGACCCGCCGGGTCCCACGCGTGGCCCCGAGGGCGGCGAGGGTGGCCTGGTCGGTCTGCTGCTCGGCGAGGGTCAGGGCGGTCGAGGTGAGCGTCACCACGAGGATGAGCAGGGCGAACACCCCGAGGAGGATGCCGACGACGAGCCGGTCCTCGCGCTGGAAGCCGCGCTCGACCTGCACGTAGGTGTCGTCACCCGCTCGCTGCTGGAGCTGCTCGGCCTGCTCGGTGGTGATGGCGCGGCCGTCCTCGGTGCGGATCGTCAGGCTCCGCGCGGTGGTCGGCCAGTCGCGGGTGGTCGCGGTGTCGGCGGCGAAGGCCAGGCCGGTCTGCAGCATCGCCCCCGCGCCCTCCTTGGTGTTGGGCGCCGCGACGAGCGGGACGGTGACCTGCTGGTCGACCTTCACGTCCGGCTCGACGGCTTCGGGGGAGGTGGGGTCCTGGGCGAACGAGCCCCGCACGACCGTCAGGGTCGAGCCGGTCAGCCCTCGGGCCACGGCGGCACCGCCGCGGACCGCGGCTGCCTGCGTGGGGTCGAGGTCGAGGCGGCGGACGAGCTCGTCGGCGGGCAGGACGAGCACGCTGGCGTCACCCATCCCCGTCGTGCCGAGCCTCCCGCAGCGCTCGAGGGCGGTGTCGGCCTCGCCATCGGGCTGCGGGACGTAGTAGCCCAGCGACTGCTCCGGAGTGCAGCCCGGGAGGAGCGCGTTGACGAAGACGAGCCGGTACGGCGCCGTCGGCTGCTGACCGCTGGCCCAGGGGTCACCGGAGTCCACGACCTGGTTCAGGGTGACGATGGCGCCCGGGACGATGGCCCGCACCGCGGCCTCGTCCGGGACGAGGTCGGCGGCCTGCGCCGACATCGTCGCCTCACCGGCGAGCGTCAGGGGCACGTACTCGGCCCGGCGCTGCTCGGTGTCGCTCTCGAGGCCGGTGAGCCCGAAGGTCAGCCCGGCCACGGCCGCCAGCACCGCCGCGACCGACGGGGCGCTGCGGGCGCGGTGCCGGGCGAGGTCGCGGGCCGCCATCCGCAGCGGCGTCGTGAGCAGGCCCCCGGCGCGTCCGACCCCGGCGAGGATCAGCGGGACGAGCAACAGCGATCCGAGGATGAGGGCGATGGCCCCGATCGTCACGACGACGTCGGGGGAGAAGCCAAGGACCATGGGCGTGCCCCCGGCCCCGGAGCTCGCCCCTGACATCGCCCCGGTCGCCGTGACGAGGAGCGCGCTGCCGGCACCGGCGAGGACGAGGCCGGAGGCGAACAGCCACGGGTTCGGGCGGGGGGAGACGCTCTGGCCGCGCATGACTCCGACGATGTCGAGGCGCCCGAGTCGGCGGGCCGGCACCAGCGCCGCGACGACGGTGCTGAGCAGCGCGCACCCGGCGATGGCCGCGAGGAGGCCGGGCCGGACGTCGAAGGGGGCCTGGATCCCCTCGCCGTTCCGGCGGGTCCACACGACGACCCCGTAGGCCGCCGCGACGCCGAGGACGGGCCCGATGAGGGCGGAGAAGCCGCCGAGGACGAGGGCCTGCGAGAGCACGGTGCGGCGCAGCACCGCTGTCGTCGCACCGTTGCTCGCGGCCAGCGCCAGCGTCCGCCGCTGGCGGGACGCACTGACGGCGAAGGCCGGGCCGACGAGGAGGGTGCACGTCGTGAGGAGCATGACGGCGCCGAGCGCGACCATCAGGCGCAGCTCGTTGTTCGCGGCGACCGCGGTGTCGGCACCCGCCTCGCGCAGCTGCGCCTCCGTCGGGGGGTTGCGCAGGACCGCTGCCGAGGTGACGCTGAAGCCGTACCCGTTGAGGCGGCGGATGTCCTCCCACGTCACGGGGTCGGCGCCGCGGACGATCCACGAGCTGCTGGCAGAGGTCTCCGCTCCGGGAAGCGGCGCGTTCACGACGAGGCCACCGGAGGTCCACATCCCGCCCGTCTTCGCGGTGCCGACGACGGTCAGGGTCGCGGGGGTGCCGCCGACGGAGACCGCGAGGGTGCCGGTCGCCGGGACGCCGCGAGAGACCGCGGCCTCGGTGACCAGGACCTCGCCGGCGCTGGTCGGCCACCGGCCGTCGAGGAGCCGGAGCCGCTCGCCGAGGTCGACCCGGCCGTCGAGGGCGGTGACGTCGACGGACAGGCGGCGCTCACCGACCGTCACGCGTCCGGGGAACACGACGATCGGGCTCACCGGGGCGCCGACGAGCGCGGCGACGGCCGCGGCGTTTCCGAACGAGTCCTTCTCGCGGTCGAACCCCGGGATGGCCGTGGCCTCGTCCGGGCCGGACCCGTACCCCTGCTGGGACGAGGCTCCTTGGCTGATCCGCATCGAGTCGGGCCCTTCGAGAAGGGCCTGGCCGTTGCCCATCATCGGGGGGATCAGCTCGGTGCCCGCGACGTCGGAGGTCGCGGCGAAGGTGACGAGGGCCGACAGCAGGAGCGTCGGGATGACGACCATGACGACGGCCAGGGCGCTGCGACCGCGGTGGCGGCGGACGTCGCGCCGCGCCATCCGCAGGGCCACCGACCAGGTCGAGCGCCACGTCGCGAACCGGCTGCCGCCGGGGACGGGGGGCTTCTCGTGCGGCGCGTCGCCGGTGCGCGCGTCGGGGTGGACCAGGGTCGTCATCGCGCTGCTGCCTCGCTCGCGAGGAGGTCCTCGGGCGTCTCGCGCTCGCCCGTGGTGTCGACGACGACGCCGTCGCGGAGGAAGACGACCCGGTCGGCCCAGGCGGCGTGCCGCGCCTCGTGGGTGACGAGGAGGCCAGCGACGCCCTCGTCGCAGCGCTCACGAAGGACGCGCAGCACCTCCTCGCCGGTGTGGCTGTCGAGGGCGCCGGTCGGCTCGTCGGCGAGGACGAAGCGCCGGCTCCCGACGAGGGCCCTGGCGATCGCGACGCGCTGCTGCTGGCCGCCCGACATCTGGTCGGGGTAGCGGTCCGAGAGGTCCATCAGGCTCATCAGGTCGAGGGTGTGGCGGGCCTGGCGCCGGGCCTGGCGGGCGCGGACGCCGTCGAGCTCGAGGGGGAGGGCGACGTTCTCGGCCGCGGTGAGGCTGGGGATGAGGTTGTAGTCCTGGAAGACGAAGCCCATCCGGCGGCGGCGCAGCTTCGCGAGGTCGCGCGGGCCGAGGTCCTCGAGGGCGTCGCCGCCGATGCTCACGCTGCCGGTCGTCGGGCGGTCGAGGCCGCCGGCGACGTTGAGCAGGGTGGACTTGCCCGAGCCGCTCGGGCCCATGACGGCGACGAGCTCGCCGAGGCCGATCTCGAGGCTGACGCCGGCCAGCGCCGTGACGGCGGTCTCGCCGGTTCCGTGGACGCGGGTGACGTCCCGGAGGACGACGTGTGCTGCGGTCATGAGTGGTTCCCCCCGTGGTGCGTGGTGGTCGGTTCGAGGTCGACGGCTTGGGCGCCCTCGGCCTCGGGTGCGGCGTCCTCGGTCTCGGGGGCGCCGGTGGGTGGTGCCGGCGGTGGCCGGCGGGCGAGCATCGTCTCGACGTGGTCGAGCCAGCGGACCTCGGCCTCCGCGGCGAAGACGAGGTTCTCGAGGACGAGGAGCCAGGCCAGCCCGGTGTCGTCGCGTCGGGAGGGCGTGCCCTCGGCGGCCCCCTCCGCGCCGCCGAGGGCCTCGCGCTTGAGGCGGGTGAGGTCGCGCAGGTGGCGCAGCGTCGCGGTGCGCTGGGTCTGCACCACCCGTCGGACGTCGACCCCGGGAGCGGTGACCGCGAGGGCGAGCTTGATCGTCAGCTCGTCGCGCGGGGTGTTGGTGCGGTCGACGGGGGTGTCCCACCAGGAGTCGAGCTCGAGGCGGCCGGCGGGCG
Source organism: uncultured Actinomycetota bacterium (assembly GCA_963834225.1). Taxonomy (GTDB): domain Bacteria; phylum Actinomycetota; class Actinomycetes; order Actinomycetales; family Dermatophilaceae; genus Oryzobacter. The sequence continues at coordinate 204,195 of CAWIAT010000011.1, forward strand.
TGAGGCGGTAGGCGATGCGGCCGTCGGGGTCGGCGTCACCGACCTGCTCGACGAGCCCGTCGCGGACGAGCCGGTCGAGGGTCGTGTAGACCTGCCCGACGTTGAGCGGCCAGGTTCCTCCGGTACGCCCCTCGAACTCGCTGCGGAGCTGGGCGCCGTACTTCTCGCCCTCCGCGAGCAGGGCCATGAGGCCCGAGCGCACCGACACGTCCGACTCCCTCTCTTGCGGCCGCGGCATACCCGGTATGCCGCGCTCGTTGGGAGATGTATACCGAGTATGTGGCGGCCGGTCAAGCATGAAGCCGGCGCTGCTGGGCAGGGAGCGAGCATGTCCCCCCTGAAGATCCGCCCCGTCGGCGGTGCCACCGGCTGCCTCGTCATGCTGCTCGTGTCGGTCGTCCTGTCCGTGCTGCTGACCGTCGTCCTCAACGTGCTGGTGCGCTGACCGGACTGCTCCGGGCGTCAGCGGGCGAGCAGCTGGGCGCCGAGCGCGAGGGCGCCGGGGACCGCCTGGACGACGAGGATCCGTCGGCTCGCCGTGGCCGCGCCGTAGAGGCCCGCGACCACGACACAGGCGAGGCCGAACACCGCGAACGCGAACCGGTGGTCGGCCGGGCCGACGAGGCCGAGGACGAGGGCCGCGACGAGGAAGCCGTTGTAGAGGCCCTGGTTGGCGCCGAGGACCTTGGTCTGCTGCGCGAACTCCTTCGTCGTCCCGAAGGCCGCGCGTCCGCGAGGGGTGGTCCACAGCGCCATCTCGAGGACGACGATGGAGACGTGGATCAGCGCCACGAGCGCGGTGAGGACGGTGGCGACGAGGCTCATGGCCGATGTCTACCGCACCCCGGCCACCCGCCGACAGGCCGGCCGGACCGGAGCGCGACTCAGGTGGTGAGGAGGACCTTGCCGACGTGGGTGCTGGCCTCGAGCTCGCGGTGGGCGTCGGCGGCATCGGCGAGGGGGTGGGTCGCGTGGACGACGGGCCGCACCCGACCGCTCGCGATGAGCGGCCACACGTGCTCGCGCACCGCCGCGACGATCGTCGCCTTCTCCTCGGCGGGCCGCGCCCGCAACGACGTCGCGATGACGGCCGCGCGCTTGCGGAGCAGGACCGACAGGTCGAGCTCGGCGCGGGTGCCGCCCTGCATCCCGATGACGACGAGCCGCCCCGAGGTGGCCAGGAGGTCGACGTTGCGCGCGAGGTAGGAGGCGCCCATGTTGTCGAGGATGACGTCGGCGCCGCGTCCGTCGGTGGCCGCGCGCACCTCCTCGACGAAGTCCTGCTCGCGGTAGTTGACGAGCACCTCGGCCCCCAGTGCCCGGCAGGCCTCGAGCTTCTCGGCCGAGCCGGCCGTCACCGCCACGTGCACCCCGACCTCGAGGGCGAGCTGGATCGCCATGGTGCCGATGCCCGACGATCCCCCGTGGACGAGGAGCGTCTCTCCCGGACGCAGGTTCGCCGTGAGGAAGACGTTGGACCACACGGTGCACACGACCTCGGGCAGCGCCGCGGCCTCGACGAGCGACACCCCGTCGGGCACCGGCAGGAGCTGCCCGGCCGGCACCCGGACGTACTCGGCGTAGCCACCGCCGGCGAGCAGTGCGCAGACCTCGTCGCCCACCGACCAGCCCTCGACACCCTCCCCCAGGGCGACCACGACGCCGCTCACCTCGAGCCCCGGCACGTCGGACTCCCCGGGCGGCGGCGCGTAGTGGCCCTGCCGCTGGAGGAGGTCCGCGCGGTTGACCCCGGCCGCGGCGACCTCGACGAGCACCTCGCCGGCGCGTGGCTGCGGCCGCTCGACCTCGGCCAGGACGAGGGCCTCGGGCCCACCGAACGCGGGGATCGTGATCGCCTTCATCCCGCCACGGTAGGGCCCGGCGACCTCGATGGTCCGGCCGGGTGCCGCTCCCGCAAGCCGCTGGTGCGGACATCCCCATCGGGGCGCCCTGCGTCCTACGGTGGAGGATCCGCCGTCCGCCACCGATGGGAGCGAGAACCATGTCGATCCAACGCCGCACCGTGCTCAAGGGAGGGGCGGTCGCCGCAGGCGGCGCCGTCCTCGGGGGACCGTTCCAGGGGTTGGTCGCCGCACCGGCATCGGCGCTCGGCGCACCGGCGCTCGGCGCACCGGCGTTCCGGGGACTGCGCCCGGTCCCCGACGAGCGGGACGGCAAGGTCCGCCTTCACGTTCCCGCCGGGTTCCGCTACCGCTCCTTCCACGACACCGAGGCTCCGGTCACCCTCGACGACGGCACGGCCCTCCCCGGTCGCCACGACGGCATGGCCGCCTTCCCCGGCCGCCGCCGCGGGAACGTCACCCTCGTGCGCAACCACGAGGTCAACGGCGCCGGGCCCGCGTTCGGCCCGGTCGGCGACCACACCTACGACCCGATGGCCCGCGGCGGCTGCACCGTCGTCGACGTCAGCCTCAGGGGTGTCGTCGCGAAGTCCTGGACCGGCATCAACGGCACGATGGTCAACTGCTCCGGCGGTGAGATGCCGTGGGGCACCTGGGTCACCTGCGAGGAGACCGTCAACGGACCCGACGTCGGACCCGACTTCGGCGGCGCGTCGAACGTCACGCTGACCAAGCCGCACGGGTACGTCTTCGAGGTGCCGACGACCGGCCGCTCGACCGGCGAGCCGGTGACCAGGGCGGGCCGGTTCGCCCACGAGTCGGTCGCCTTCGACCCCCGCGGCGGCAGTCTCTACCTCAGCGAGGACAACTTCGGCTTCCCCTCGGGTTTCTACCGCTACACGCCGCGGACCTCCCCGATGAAGTCCGGCCGCCTCGACAACCGCGGCCACCTGCAGATGCTCAAGGTCAAGGGCGTGCGGAACGCGCACCTCGAGGCCAGCCAGCGCAAGGGCGCCCGCTACCGGGTCGAGTGGGTCGACATCGACGACCCGGACCCCACGTTCCCGTACACGCCCGGTGAGGTCGCGCCGACGAGGAACGACGTCGCGCTCACCCACGTCGGCAACCAGGGTCGGGCCCAGGGAGCCGCGGGGTTCTCCCGTCTCGAGGGCACCGTCCTCCACCGGGGCGTCGTCTACTTCACCTCGACCCAGGGCGGCGGCGCGGCGATGACCGGGCCCGACACGGCCGGTGGGTACGGCAAGGGCTTCGGCCAGGTCTGGGGGTACGACATCGCCAGCAGGACCCTCTTCCTCGTCTACCAGTCGCCGGGCAAGCAGACCTTCGACTTCCCCGACAACATCACCGCCAGCCGCCGCGGCACCCTCGTCGTGTGCGAGGACGGCAGCGAGGACAACTACGTCCGCGGGCTCTCGCGCGGCGGGCAGCTCTGGGACATCGCGCTCAACCGGGTCCAGAACTCACGGACCGGTGAGCCCAGGTACGACGACGAGTTCGCCGGGTCCACCTTCAGCCCCGACGGGCGCACCCTGTTCGTCAACATCCAGGCCAGCGCCGGGATCTCCTTCGCGATCTGGGGGCCGTGGCACCGCATCGGCGTCTGACCGCACCGCCCGGCGCAGCACCCTGACCCGACGCCTCAGCGCGTGGCTCGACCGAGCCGCGTGCTGAGGCCGGTCGCCGCCCGGCGGACCGCCGCGACGAGCCGCGCCGTGGCCTCGTCGTCGACGTCGGCCTGCGGGAAGGTCACCGCGACCCCGGCGACGGGGTAGTCGTTGTGGTCGAGCACCGCGACGGCGACGGAGCCGAGTCCCGGTGTGACGAGGCCGTCCTCGACTGCATGGCCGCGCTGGCGGACTGCCTGCAGCTCGGAGCGCAGCTGGGTCGTCGAGGACGGCCCGCGACCGTCGCGCTGCACGAGCGCGGCCCGGTCGGGGTAGAGCGCGCGGACCTGGGCGGCGGGCAGCGCGGCGAGCATCGCCATCCCGGAGGCCGTGAGCGCGGCCGGCAGCCGCACGCCGACATCGGTGACGAGGAGCGGGCGACCCGGGGGGCGCTGCTCGATGACGTAGAGGACGTCGCGCCCGTGGAGGACGGCGAGGTGCGCGTTGTGGCCGGTGGCCTCCGCCAGGCGGTCCATGACCCCGCGGGACATCCGCTCGAGCGGGGCCTGGCGCTGGTAGGCCGAGCCCAGCTCGTAGGCGGTCAGGCCCAGCCCGTAGCGGCGCTCCTCCGGCAGGTGCCGGACGTAGCCGCGGTCGACGAGCACCGTGAGCAGGTGGTAGACGCTCGACCGCGGAAGCCCGAGGTCGCGGGCGATCGCGGCTGCGGGTACCGGCTCGCCGCGGCGCGCGATGAGGGCGAGGACGTCGAGGGCGTGCCCGGCGGCGGGGGCGTTGGCCATCAGCCCACCCAGCGGTAGCGGCGTTCGGGCCGGCCGGTGGAGCCGTAGCGGAGCCGGACGTCGGCCCGGCCCACCGACACGAAGTGCTCGAGGTAGCGCCGCGCGCTGACCCGCGAGAGCCCGACGCCCTCGGCCACCTCCGTCGCCGACAGCGTCTCGGGGGCGGCGGTGAGGGCGTCCTCGACGAGCTTGGCCGTCTCCGGGCTCATCCCCTTGGGCAGCACGACGCTCGCCGTGCCCGCGGACGTGCGGGCGAAGACGCGGTCGACGTCGGCCTGCCCGGTGACCTCGGTCCGCTCCAGGACCGAGCGCTGGGCGGCGTACCGGAGCAGCCGCTCCTCGAGGTCGCCGAACCCGAACGGCTTCAGGACGTAGTCGGTGACGCCGATCCGCACGGCCGCCCGCACCGCGTCGCCCTCCCTGGCCGCGGTGATGACGACCGCGTCGCACGGATGGCCGGCGTTGCGCAGGTCGGCGAGGAGGTCGAGGCCGAACCGGTCCGGGAGGTAGAGGTCGAGGAGCAGCAGGTCGGGGCGCAGGGTCGCGACGGCCTCGGCCGCCTCGGCACCCGAGTGCGCGACGCCGACGACCTCGAAGCCCTCGACCCGTTCGACGAACCCCACGTGGATGCGCGCGACCATGAAGTCGTCGTCGACGACGAGGACCCTGATCACGTGGTCGCCTCCGACGGAACAGCCTCTGCCGCAGCAGGATCCACGAAGGTCGAGACGCCGAGCCGGGCGATGAAGGACGTGACGCCGTCGACCCGCTCGACGTCGATCTCGCCGCCTCGCCGGCGGCAGACGAGCCGGGTGAGCGCGAGGCCCACCCCGTGCTCCATCGGGTCGACCCGCTTGGTCGTCACCCCGTGCTCGAAGACCGACGAGCGCACCTCGTCAGGGATCCCGGGGCCGGAGTCGGAGACCCGGATCTCGACGGTGCTCGCGTCCTGCCCGATCCGGACCCGGACGAAGGGCTCGGACGACGAGCCGCGGGGTGCGTGCTCGAGGGCGTTGTCGACGAGGTTGCCGAGGACGGTGGCGACGTCGGCGGCGTCGTGCGTCTCGAGCCGCTCGAGCCGGGTGTCCTCGGTGAGGGTGAGCTCGACCCGGCGCTCGTTGGCCGAGGCGACCTTGGCCATGAGCAGGGCCGCGATCGTCGGGTCGTGGACGAGGGTGTTGACGGTGAGGTCGAGGGCGTGGCGCCGCTCGCTGAGGGCGTCGACGTAGCGCACGACCTCGTCGTGCTCGCCGATCTGGATGAGCCCGCTGATCGTGTGGAGCTGGTTGGCGAACTCGTGCGCCTGGGCCCGCAGCACGTGGGCGGTCGAGCGGAACGAGCCGATCTCGCGCTCGAGGTCGGCGAGGGCGGTGCGGTCACGCATCGTCGTGACCGTGCCGAGGACGCGGTCGTCGCTGACGACGCGCATCGTGCTCATGACGAGCACCTTCCCACGCCGGATGACGACCTCGTCGCGGGCCGCGGTGACGAGGTCGTCGCGGTCGTCGCGGCGCTCGCGGTGCTCACGGGCCTCGGGGGCGTCGGCGCGGGCGGCGCTGGAGTTCTCGCCGACGAGGACCTCGCGCAGCCGCCCCTCGATGCGCAGGTCGGCGATCGACATCCCGATGGCGTGCTCGGGCAGGTCGAGGAGGTGGCGGGCGACCTCGTTGACGAGGGTGATCCGCTGCTGGGGGTCGAGCGCGATGACACCCTCGGCGATGCCGCGCAGCATCGCCTCGCGGTGCTCGGCGAGCCCGGCGATCTCGCGCGGCTCCATCCCGCGGGTCTGCCGCTTGATCCGCCGAGACAGCAGCCACGACCCGCCGAGGCCGGCCGCGAGGGCGATGCCGAGGTAGGTCAGCAGGTAGGACGAGGTGCCCCGCAGGCGTTCGAGGGTCGAGGGCGTCACCTCGGCCACCATCACGGTTCCGAGCCGCTCACCCGCCCTCGACGCGGTCGACGGGTCGCTGTCGTCGTCGTCCCCGGCCAGGACCGGGACCTGCGAGGCGATGACGTCCTGGCCGCCGATGGCGAGCGTGCCCGACCAGCTGCCGCCCCGGGCCACGCGCGGGTCGCCGACCGGGAGCCGGCGTTCCTCGAGGGTGGGGTCGGTCGACACGCGCACGTCGAGGTCGGGCTCGGCGAAGGTCACCGACGTCACGCCGGTCTGGGTCACGATGCCGAGGGCCAGGGTCGCGAGGCCGGTGCGCTGCTCGGGCTGGTCGAGGTTCGCGCGCACGAGCGGGCTGGAGGCCACCTGCTCGGCGATGGCCGAGACGCGGCGCCCCTCGACGCGCTCGAAGGTCGCCGCCGACTGGGCCAGCGAGACCGCCGCGACGGCCACGAGGACGACGACGATGATCGCGAGCTGCAGGGCGAACAGCTGCCCCGCGAGCGTCGTCCGCCGCCGTCTGAGCGTGACCACTATGAACTCAACCTTCTCTGCTGACACAAGCGCGACAGGGCCGGTCGCCCGCCACGACGATCATCGCGTCAGACTCCACCACACGAAAGTGATCTCAACGATGAGACTCCACCGCATCGCCCTCGGGGCCGTCGTCGCGGCCTCCCTCGCGCTCACCGGCTGCGGCGCCACGAAGGACCAGGGCGGCGCCGACGCGTCGTCCTCGGCCAGCGGTGGCGGCGCCCCGGCCACCGGCCTCCAGTACATGGTCCCCAACAGCCCGGGTGGTGGGTACGACACCACGGCCCGCACCGCCGCGCAGGTCATGGAGAAGGAGAAGATCACCGGCTCGGTCCAGGTCTTCAACCTCCCCGGCGCCGGTGGCACCGTCGGCCTCCAGCGGGTCGTCAACGAGAAGGGCAACGGCAAGCTCGCCATGCAGATGGGGCTCGGCGTCGTCGGCGCGGCCTACACGCAGAAGTCGGCGGCCTCGCTGAACGACACCACCCCGATCGCCAAGCTCATCGAGGAGGCCGGCGCGATCGTCGTGCCCAAGGACTCCCCGTACCAGGACATCACCCAGCTCGTCGACGCCTGGAAGAAGGACCCGAAGGCCCTCGCGGTCGGCGGCGGCTCCTCGCCCGGTGGCCCCGACCACCTGCTGCCGATGCAGCTCGCCCAGGCGGTCGGCATCGACCCCAAGACCGTCAGCTTCGTCTCCTACGACGGTGGCGGCGAGCTCCTCCCCGCCCTCCTCGGCAACAAGATCGCCTTCGGCGCCAGTGGCTTCGGCGAGTTCCTCGACCAGGTCGAGGCCGGCGACGTCCGCGTCCTCGCCGTGACGAGCGTCGAGCGCGTCGCCGCGCTCAAGGACGTCCCGACCCTCAAGGAGTCGGGCATCGACCTCGAGTTCACCAACTGGCGCGGCGTCGTGGCTCCCCCCGGCATCTCCGCCGAGGACAAGCAGGTCTGGATCGACGCCTTCACCAAGATGCACGCCTCGGCCGGCTGGAAGGCCGAGCTCGAGAAGCGCGGCTGGGTCGACGCGTTCGCCACCGGTGACGAGTTCGGCACCTTCCTCAAGGCGCAGGACACCGAGGTCGCGGACATCCTCAAGAAGCTCGGCCTGGCCTGACATGACCACCGAGGCCACCACGGCCACCACCACGGTCAGGGACCGCGCGCAGTACGCACTGTGCGCGGCCCTGGCCCTGGTCGGGGTGGTCGTCATCGTCGACGCGAGCCGGATCGGCGCCGTCACCAGCAGCAACGACCCCTTCGGTCCGCGCGTCATGCCGTTCGCCGTCGGAGCCCTGCTGATCGTCGTCGCGGTCCTCTACGCCGTCGACGTGTTCCGCGGTGGGGTCGGCGAGGCCGAGGCCGGCGAGGACATCGAGCTCGGCCACCCCGCCGACTGGAAGACGGTCGCGCTGCTCGCCGGGGCCTTCGCCCTGAACGCGGTGCTCATCGAGCGGCTCGGCTGGGTCATCAGCGGGGCGCTGCTCTTCGCGGGGTCGGCGTTCGCGCTCGGCAACCGGCACCACGTGCGCGGGCTCGCCATCGGCGTCGCCCTCTCGCTCGCCACCTTCTACGGCTTCGCCATCGGGCTCGGCGTCAACCTGCCCGCGGGCGTCCTCCAGGGAATCCTCTGATGGACAACGTCAACGCGCTCCTCGGCGGCTTCGCCGACGTCATCACACCGGTCAACCTGCTCATCGCGCTCCTCGGGGTCACCGTCGGCACCGCTGTCGGGGTCCTCCCGGGCATCGGGCCCGCGATGACCGTCGCGCTCCTCCTCCCGGTCACCTACGGCCTCCCGGTCGAGCAGTCGCTCATCCTCTTCGGCGGCATCTTCTACGGCGGCATGTACGGCGGGTCGACCACGTCGATCCTGCTCAACACCCCCGGGGAGTCCTCGTCGGTGGTCACCGCCCTCGAGGGCAACAAGATGGCCAAGTCGGGGCGGGCCGCCCAGGCGCTCGCGACGGCAGCGATCGGCTCCTTCGTCGCCGGCACCATCGCGACGGGGCTCATCGTGCTCGTCATGCCCCAGGTCGTCGACTTCGCGATCTCCCTCGGCTCGCCCGAGTTCCTGGCGATCATCCTGGTGGCCTTCGTCGGCACCGCGGCGATCCTCGGCTCCTCGCGGTTGCGAGGTTTCGCGGCGCTGCTCGTCGGGCTCGCCCTCGGCCTCGTCGGCACCGACTTCGTCACGGGGCAGCAGCGGCTCACGTTCGGGAGCCCCTTCCTCGCCGACAACATCGACGTCGTGGTCATCGCCGTCGGCATCTTCGCCATGGGCGAGGCCCTGTGGGTCGCGGCCCACCTGCGACGCAAGGCGGCCACGGTCATCCCCGTCGGCCGGCCGTGGATGTCGAAGGAGGACTGGAGCCGGTCGTGGAAGCCATGGCTGCGCGGGACCGCGCTGGGGTTCCCGTTCGGGGCGATCCCCGCCGGTGGCGCCGAGATCCCGACCTTCCTGTCGTACCTGACCGAGCGCAAGCTGTCCAAGCACCCGGAGGAGTTCGGCAAGGGCGCCATCGAGGGCGTCGCCGGCCCGGAGGCGGCGAACAACGCCTCGGCTGCCGGGACGATGGTCCCGCTGCTCGCGCTCGGCCTGCCGACCAACGCGACGGCGGCCATCATCATCGCGGCGTTCATGAGCTACGGCATCGAGCCCGGGCCGCTGTTGCTCACCCGGCAGCCCGACCTGGTCTGGATGCTCGTCGCCAGCCTCTTCATCGGCAACTTCTTCCTCCTCGTCCTCAACCTGCCGCTGGCGCCCACCTGGGCCAAGCTGCTGCGCATCCCCCGGCCCTACCTCTACGCGGGCATCCTGTTCTTCGCGTCGATGGGCGCCTACGCGGTGCAGGGCCAGCCGTTCGACCTCTACCTCCTGCTCGGGCTCGGCTTCCTCGGCTTCGCGATGCGGCGGTTCGGGCTCCCGGTGCTGCCGCTCATCGTCGGCGCGATCCTGGGGCCGCTGTTCGAGAAGTACCTGCGTCGGTCGGTGCAGACCACCGGTGGTGACATCTCCGGTCTGATCGGTGGACCGGTGGCGTGGGTCTGCTACGCCTTCATCGCCGTCGTGCTCCTGTGGCCCCTCGTGGCGCGGCTGCGTCGCGGCCGTGGTGGCGACGACGACCGTTCCGACGGCGGTGACGGCGATGCCGGCCCCTCGTCGGCCGCCGAGCCCGCCCGCACCGCCACGACGGAAGGACCAGGAGCATGACCGTTCTCGTCGGCTACGTGCCGAATGCATTGGGAGAGGCAGCACTTCGTGCCGGTGTCGAGGAGGCCCGGCTGCGCTCGCAGCCGCTCGTCGTCCTCAACATGTCGCGTGACGACATCCTCGTCGACCCGCGGCGGGCTGCCGCGGGTGACCTGGCCCGGGTCGAGCGTGACCTCGCCGAGCTCGGCGTCGCCGTCGAGGTCGTCCAGGTCGAGGAGGGGACGGACCCCGCCGAGACGATCGTCGCCGAGGCCGAGGCTCGGTCGGCGGTGCTCGTCGTCATCGGGCTGCGCCACCGCACGGCCGTCGGCAAGCTCCTCATGGGCTCGGTCGCCCAGCGGATCCTCCTCGACGCGACGTGCCCCGTCCTCGCCGTGAAGGCGCAGTGATGGCCGACGGAGCGTCGAGCAGCGAGGTCGTCACGAGCGGCGAGGTGTTCGCGACCGCCGACCTGTACGACGACCACGGCGACGCCCTCCAGTCGTGCTCGCTGCAGCTGCGGTCGATCGGTGGGCTGACGCGGTTCCAGGGTGCCGTGAGCACGGTGCGCTGCCACCGCGACAACGCCCTCGTCAAGGCGGTGCTGAACTCGCCCGGTGAGGGTCGCGTGCTCGTCGTCGACGGCGGCGGGTCGCTCGAGTCAGCCCTCGTCGGCGACCTCATCGGGGCCGCGGCCGTGGACAACGGGTGGGCCGGCGTCGTCGTCAACGGTGCCGTGCGCGACGTCGTGGCGCTGGGCCGGCTGCCCCTGGGCGTGCGCGCCCTCGGGTCCAACCCGCGCAAGAGCGCCAAGGACGGCGTGGGCGACCGCGACGTGCCGGTGGCCTTCGGCGGGGTCGAGTTCGTCCCCGGTGCCCACCTGTGGGCCGACGAGGACGGCATCCTCGTCACCCGCCCCTGACGCCGCCTGGCCCCGACGGGCGCCGAGTGGCCCCGAACCTCGCGGGTGGCTCCCGATATCGGGGACCATTCGCGAGGTTCGGGGCCACTCGCGGTGAAGGGTCGGACTCGACCGCGGCGTCGGCCTCGGCCTCCGCACGCCGGCCTCGGCGCTCCGCACGCCGGCCCCGGTGCCCTCCCTGCCGTGGTCGGCGTACCCGACGTGACCTATTGGTCGATCTCGGTACGGCACGGGCACGGGTCCCGGCTTCGGCGTACCTGAATCGTCCAATAGGTCACGCCAGGTACCGACCGTCCGCGCAGGGCCTGTACCGGACGTGACCTATCGGTCGATCTCGGACGGCAGGGGTCTCGGGGGTGAGACAGCGCAGCGCGGGAGGTGCTGTCGCCCCGACCTCGGCGGCGCTCCAATGGGGGCATGAGCGACGCGACCTCCACGCCCGGATCGCCCTCCGACGGCACCCACCTGCCGATGCCGGCCTCGTATCCGGGTGACGGCCCCGGCCCCGCCACCGCGGCTGCCGAGGACGCGGTCCCCGGCCTCGAGCCCGTGGCCGTGGGTGCCGGGCCCCTCTCCATCGAGGAGGTCGTCAGAGTGGCGCGCGACGGGGCGCCGGTCGTCGTCGCCCCGACCGCCCTCGACGAGGTCCGCCGCACCCGTGAGGTCGTGCGCGGCCTCGCCGGCGACGACCAGCCGCACTACGGCGTCTCCACCGGCTTCGGCGCCCTCGCGACCCGCCACATCCCGGTCGACCTGCGCCACCGCCTCCAGCGCTCGCTCATCCGCAGCCACGCCGCCGGCTCCGGTCCCGAGGTCGAGCGTGAGGTCGTCCGCGCCCTCATGCTGCTGCGCGTCGCCACGCTCGCGACCGGACGCACCGGCATCCGCGAGGAGACCCTCGCGACGTACGCCGGCCTGCTCAACCACGGCATCACTCCCGTCGTCCACGAGTACGGCTCGCTCGGCTGCTCGGGCGACCTCGCCCCCCTGTCGCACTGTGCCCTCGCCCTCATGGGGGAGGGGCCGGTCCGCGACGCAACCGGCACCCTCACCGATGCCGCCGCGGCCCTCGCGGCGGTCGGTCTGACCCCGGTCGAGCTCGAGGAGAAGGAGGGCCTGGCCCTCATCAACGGCACCGACGGGATGCTCGGGATGCTGTGCCTCGCCCTCCACGACCTGCGCGAGCTGCTCGTCGTCGCCGACGTCGCCGCGGCGATGTCGGTCGAGGGCCTGCTCGGCACCGATGACGTCTTCGCCGCCGACCTCCACGCCCTGCGCCCCCAGCCGGGTCAGGCCGTCTCCGCCGCGAACATCCGAAAGGTGATGGCGCACAGCGTGATCCGCGAGTCGCACCGGACCGAGGCGTGTACGAGGGTCCAGGATGCCTACTCCCTCAGGTGTGCCCCCCAGGTGGCCGGTGGCGTCCGCGACACCGTCGACCATGCCGCCCGGGTGGCCGGTTTCGAGCTGGCGAGCGCGGTCGACAACCCGGTCGTCACCCCCGACGGCCGGGTCGAGAGCAACGGAAACTTCCACGGTGCCCCGGTCGCCTACGTCCTCGATTTCCTCGCGATCGTCGCGGCCGACCTCGCCTCGATGTCGGAGCGGCGCACCGACCGCTTCCTCGACGTCTCGCGCAGCAACGGGCTCCCGGCGTTCCTCGCCGACGACCCCGGCGTCGACAGCGGCCACATGATCGCGCAGTACACCCAGGCCGCGATCGTCTCCGAGATGAAGCGCCTCGCCGTCCCCGCGTCGGTCGACTCGATCCCGAGCTCGGCGATGCAGGAGGACCACGTCTCGATGGGCTGGTCGGGCGCGCGCAAGCTGCGGCGTTCGGTCGACGGGCTGTCGCGGGTGCTCGCGGTCGAGGTCCTCACGGCAGCGCGCGGCCTCCAGCTCAGGGCGCCCCTGGCTCCCGCGCCGGCCACGGCGGCGGTCGTCGAGGCCCTCGTCGCCGCCGGTGCCTCCGAGCCCGGGCCCGACCGCTTCCTCGCGCCGGAGATCGAGGTCGCGCACGGCCTCGTCGTCGACGGCACGGTCCGCCGGGCCGCCGAGGCGCACACCGGCCCCCTGGCCTGACCCGGCCGTCACCCGACGTTTTCCAGAGGCGTCAGGGGTTGCGGACGACCCGCACGACGAGGTCGTCGGCGTGGTGGGCCCCGGCGCCCCCGCTGATGAGGCGCTCCCGCCGCTCGTCGACCGCGACGGTCCAGCCCTCGCCGACCCCGGCCGCGACGTCGGCGGGCTGGAGGAGGTCGGCGGGGTCGAAGCCGTGGGCTCGCGCCCGCTCCGGGTCGACGTCGGCGTGGTGCACGACGAGGAGGGACCCGCCCGGCGCGACGAGGCGGGTCAGGGCGCGCAAGGGCGAGGTGTCGGTGAAGAGCGTCGGGTAGAACGCGGTCACGAGGTCGAAGACGTCGGCGGGGAGGTCGTCGGCGACGTCGGCCAGCTCGGCGTGGACCCAGGTGACGTCCACCCCGGCCGCGGTGGCGCCCTCCCGAGCCCGCTCGAGGGCGACGCCCGACGGGTCGAGCGCCACGACCTCCCAGCCGTGGCCGGCCAGCCACACGGCGTCGGCGCCCTCGCCACAGCCCACCTCGAGCACCCGGCCGGGGGTGAGCCGCGAGGCCTCGACGACGAGGGCGTGGTTCGGCTCGCCGCTCCAGATCCCCTCGGCCTTCTCGCCGTAGCGGGCGTCCCACTCCGCCTGGCCGGGACGCACCCCGTGCACGTGGCCCCGGGTCCCGGTGTCGTCGTGCACGTGCTGCCCGTGCTCGCTCCCCTCGCCGTGGTGGTCGCTCCCCTGGCCGGGGTGGTCGCTCCCCTGGCCGTGCTGCCCGTGCATGTGGTCCGCATCTCCCTGGTGTGCGTGCGCCCGGCCTTCCGAGGCAGCGGCGGGAGTGGCGTCGTCAGCGGAGGTCGTCATCCCCGGAGTCTGCCGCGCCCATCCTCGAGTCGGGTGCTCAGGTGGCTGCCGGGGCGACCACCTGAGCACCCGACTCTGAGAGGTACGGCGCGGGACGGCGGGGGAGTCTCGGATGACAGACACGGTCGCGGCGCGAGGGGTTGGGTCCGCCGCGGCCCGCCGCCACAGTGGAGGGATCCCGACGAAGGAGACGACATGGACGGCGCCCGCCCCGTGCGCAGCCCCCGCGGCACCACGCTGACCGCCCGCCAGTGGTCGACCGAGGCCCCGCTGCGGATGCTGATGAACAACCTCGACCCCGAGGTCGCCGAGCGCCCCGACGACCTCGTCGTCTACGGCGGCACCGGTCGCGCCGCCCGCGACTGGCGCTCCTTCGACGCGATGGTGCGCACCCTGACGACGCTCAAGCCCGACGAGACGATGCTCGTCCAGAGCGGCCGCCCGGTCGGCGTCATGCAGACCCACGAGTGGGCGCCGCGCGTCCTCATCGCCAACTCCAACCTCGTCGGCGACTGGTCGACCTGGCCCGAGTTCCGCCGCCTCGAGCAGCTCGGCCTGACGATGTACGGCCAGATGACGGCCGGCTCCTGGATCTACATCGGCACCCAGGGCATCGTCCAGGGCACCTACGAGACCTTCGCCGCCGTCGCCGAGAAGCGCTTCGACGGCACGCTCGCCGGCACGCTCACCCTCACGGCGGGGTGCGGCGGGATGGGTGGCGCGCAGCCGCTCGCGGTCACCCTCAACGAGGGCGCCTGCCTCGTCGTCGACGTCGACGAGACCCGCCTGCGCCGCCGGGTCGAGCACCGCTACCTCGACGAGGTCGCCGACTCCCTCGACCACGCCGTCGAGATCGCCCTCCGGGCCAAGGCCGAGCGCCGCGCGTGGTCGGTCGGCGTCGTCGGCAACGCGGCCGAGGTGTTCCCCGAGCTGCTCCGCCGGGGCGTGGCCATCGACGTCGTCACCGACCAGACCTCCGCGCACGACCCGCTCAGCTACCTGCCCGAGGGCATCGCGCTCGAGGACTGGGCCGAGCACGCCGCGAAGAAGCCCGAGGAGTTCACCGACCGGGCCCGCGCCTCGATGGCGCGGCACGTCGAGGCGATGGTCGGCTTCCTGGACGCCGGTGCCGAGGTCTTCGACTACGGCAACTCCATCCGTGACGAGGCCCGCCAGGGCGGCTACGACCGCGCCTTCGACTTCCCCGGCTTCGTGCCCGCCTACATCCGGCCGCTGTTCTGCGAGGGCAAGGGCCCGTTCCGCTGGGTCGCGCTCTCCGGCGACCCGAGGGACATCGCCGCCACCGACCGGGCCGTCCTCGACCTCTTCCCCGACAACGACCGGCTGCACCAGTGGATGCGCGGCGCCCAGGAGCGCATCGCGTTCCAGGGCTTGCCTGCTCGTATCTGCTGGCTCGGCCAGGGTGAGCGCGACAAGGCGGGCCTGGCCTTCAACGACCTCGTCCGCAGCGGCGAGGTCAGCGCACCCATCGTCATCGGCCGCGACCACCTCGACACCGGGTCGGTCGCGAGCCCGTACCGCGAGACCGAGTCGATGCTCGACGGGTCAGACGCCATCGCCGACTGGCCCCTGCTCAACGCGCTCGTCAACACCTCGTCGGGCGCGAGCTGGGTGTCGATCCACCACGGCGGCGGCGTCGGCATCGGCCGGTCGCTCCACGCCGGGCAGGTGTCCCTCGCCGACGGCACCGACCTCGCCGCGCAGAAGCTCGAGCGCGTCCTCACCAACGACCCCGCGATGGGCGTCATCCGGCACGTCGACGCCGGCTACGACATCGCCGAGCGCACGGCGGCGCAGCAGGGTGTCCGCGTCCCGATGCGCGAGCACTGACCCCACACCCGACTGATTGCGATCCACCCACCTGATGGGCCCAGGATCCGGGCCGCAGGGGTGGGCACCACGCAAGAAGTGGGGGCGGGGAGGGGACGGTCAGGCGGGGTCGGTGACGTCGGTGACGTCGGCGCCCAGGACCGCGACGGCGGCGTCGGCCTCGACGGTGGCGGCCACCCCGTGCGCCCCGGCGCCGAGGGAGACGCGGCGGCCGGCCAGCGTCGCGTCGGCGACGACCGGCCACGCGGTGGTCGAGCCGAACGGTGTGATGGTGCCGCGCTCGTAGCCGGTGACCTCGAGCGCCGTCGCGGCGTCCGGCATCGACATCCGGCTGATGCCGAGGTGGGCGCGCAGCTTCGGCCACGAGATCTCGCGGTCACCGGGCACGAGGACGAAGAGGAAGTCGCCCTCCCCGCGGCGCACCACGAGCGTCTTGACGATGTCGCGCGGCTCGACCCCGCGGGCCGCCGCGGCCTCCGCCAGCGACCCGACCCGGCCGTGCCGGGTCACCTCGTGCTCGATCCCGGATGCCGCGAGCGCACCCAGCGCGCGCTCCTCGCCGCTGCTCGTCATGCCGACAGCGTAGGCGGGCCCGCGACCGCGCTGCCCCCGTCGACCCGCCCGGCGGGATCGTGCCCACCACGCCGTCCCGACACCCTCTGACCTCTGACAATCTGGCCCGCGAGACAACGGGCCTGTTCCTGCCGCCCCACTCCGGGCGCCGAGTTGGTCAAATGGGTCCATGTCGTCGTCGCCTCCAGCAGCTGGGGCCGCCACGGGGTTCCGTCGGATGTGGCGCGACCTCGAGGAGGTCGGACGAGACGACGCCAGCGGCGGGTACCGCCGCTTCGCCTGGACCCGCACCGACAGCGACCTGCGCGAGTGGTTCGTCGGGGAGTGCGCCCTGCGCGGCCTCGACGTCACGACCGACCGCGTCGGCAACCAGTGGGCGTGGTGGGGTGACCCCGACGCCGCCGTCGCGGCAGGCGACCCGGGCGTCGTCATCGGCTCGCACCTCGACTCGGTCCCCGACGGAGGGGCGTTCGACGGACCGCTCGGCGTCGTGGGGGCTCTCGCCGCGCTGGACGACCTGCGGGAGAGGGGATTCCAGCCCGCCCGCCCGATCGGCATCGTGAACTTCACCGACGAGGAGGGCTCACGGTTCGGCGTGGCGTGTGCCGGGTCCCGCGTCCTCACCGGTGCGCTGCACCCCGACCGGGCCCGCTCCCTCACCGACAGCGACGGCGTCTCGATGGCCGAGGCGTTGCGCACGGCCGGCCGCGACCCCGCTCACCTCGGCCGTGACGACGAGACCCTCGCCCGGATCGGCACCTTCGTCGAGATGCACATCGAGCAGGGCCGCGCCCTCGTCGACCTCGGCCGCGCGGTCGGCGTCGGCAGCGACATCTGGCCGCACGGGCGCTGGCGCTTCGACGTCCCCGGCGAGGCGAACCATGCCGGGACCACGCGGCTCGAGGACCGTGAGGACGCCATGCTCGGCCTCGCCGCGACCGTCATCGCCGCGCGCCGCGCGGCCGAGGACCACGGCTGCGTGGCCACCGTGGGCAAGGTCGACGTCGTGCCGGGCGGGGCCAACGCCATCGCCTCGTGCGCGACCGGCTGGCTCGACGCCCGCGGCAGGGACGCCGACGCCGTCCTGCGCGTCGTGGCCCAGGTCCGCCAGGTCGTGCACGAGTTCGACGGCCTGGTGACCCAGGAGTCCTGGACGCCGACGACCGACTTCGACCCCGTGCTCGCGTCGCGCATCGCCGCTCGCCTCGGTGGCGCACCCGTCCTCGGCACGGGCGCCGGGCACGACGCCGGCATCCTCGCCAACGACGGCGTCCGCACCGCGATGCTGTTCGTGCGCAACCCGACCGGCGTCTCCCACTCTCCCGACGAGTGGGCCTCCGCCGACGACTGCCTCGCCGGTGTGGCGGCCCTCGCCCACGTCGTCTCCGACCTCGCCGGGGGCGGTGGATGACCGCGTACTGGTGCGAGCACGCCGTGCTCCCCGGTGGCGTCCGCAGGTCCGTGCGCGTGGTGGTGCAGCACGGTCGCATCACCGAGGTGCTCGCCGAGGCCCCCGCCCGACCCGATGACGTGCGCCTCGCCGGCGTGGTGCTCCCCGGTCTGGCCAACGGGCACAGCCACACCTTCCACCGGGCCCTGCGTGGGCGGACCCACGACGACGGCGGCAACTTCTGGACGTGGCGCGACGCGATGTACGGCGTCACCCGCAAGCTCGACCCCGAGACCTACCACGCGCTCGCCAAGGCGGTCTTCGCCGAGATGCTCCTCGCCGGCTACACGGCGGTCGGCGAGTTCCACTACGTCCACCACGCGCCGGGTGGTCGCCGGTACGAGGACCCGAACGTCATGGGCCGCGCGGTCGTCGCGGCGGCCCGCGAGGTCGGCATCCGGCTCACCCTCCTCGACACGTGCTACCTCGCGGGCGGCCTGACCGCCGGCGGGCACCTCGAGCTCGACGACATCCAGGAGCGGTTCAGCGACGGCTCGGTCCAGGCCTGGGCGCAGCGGGTGGGCGACCTCGAGGACGACGACACGACCCGCATCGGCGTCGCCGTCCACTCGGTGCGCGCGGTCCCGGGCGACGACCTCGCCGCGGTGGGCGCGCTCGCCCTCACCGACGGTCGACCCCTGCACG
This sequence comes from uncultured Actinomycetota bacterium, assembly GCA_963834225.1. Lineage (GTDB taxonomy): Bacteria > Actinomycetota > Actinomycetes > Actinomycetales > Dermatophilaceae > Oryzobacter. The sequence continues at coordinate 222,467 of CAWIAT010000011.1, forward strand.
TCCACCTCTCGGAGCAGCCCGGCGAGAACCTCGCGTGCGAGGGGTTCTACGGCTGCTCCCCGACCGAGCTGCTCTCGGGCGAGGGGCTGCTCGGACCCTCGACCACCGTCGTCCACGCGACCCACCTGTCCGACAAGGACGTCGAGCTCCTCGCGGGTGCGGGTGCCGCCGCCTGCTTCTGCCCCACGACCGAGCGAGACCTCGCCGACGGGATCGGGCCGGCCCGCCGCCTCGCCGACGCGGGGGTGGCCCTGACCCTCGGTTCCGACCAGCACGCCGTCATCGACCCGTTCGAGGAGGTGCGCGGGGTCGAGATGCACGAGCGCCTCGAGTCCCTCGAGCGTGGCCGCTTCGCGCCGTCCTCGCTCCTCGCCATGGCGACCCTCGACGGCTACCGGTCACTGGGCTGGGACGGCGGCCTCATCGCCACCGGGCAGCTCGCCGACCTCGTCGCGGTGCGCCTGGACAGCCCGCGGACCGCCGGGGTGTCGCCGGCCCAGGTGCTCTACGCGGCGACCTCGGCCGACGTCACCGACACCGTCGTCCACGGCGAGCACGTGGTCCGCGACGGCGCGCACCGCTCGGGCGACGTGGGACGGATGCTCACCGACGCCATCGCGGCGGTCCGGCGGTGACGGTGGGGACGGCGGGACCCATCGGGGCGGGAGCGCGGTCGACCCTCGTGACGAACATCGGCGAGCTGGTGACCTGCGCCGGCCCCGACGGTGGCACACCCGTACTCGGGGATGTGGTCGCGGCCGGCGAACGCCTCGGCATCGTGCGCGAGGCTGCCGTCGTCATCGAGGAAGGACTGGTGGTCTGGGTGGGCCCGGCCACGCGGGCACCCGTCGCCGACCGACGCGTCGACGTCGGCGGGGCGGCCGTGGTGCCCGGGTTCGTCGACAGCCACAGCCACCTCGTGTTCGCGGGCGACCGCTCCGCCGAGTTCACCGCGCGGATGGCGGGCACGCCCTACGACGGGGGCGGCATCGGCGTCTCGGTGGCTGCCACGCGTGCCGCCTCGGACGACGAGCTGCGGTCGTTGCTCCGCACGCGCGTCGCCGAGATGCGTTCTCTCGGAACGACGACCGTCGAGGTGAAGAGCGGCTACGGCCTCGATGTCGAGCACGAGGAGCGCTCGCTGCGCCTCGCCCGTGAGGTCACCGAGGAGACCACCTTCCTCGGCGCCCACGTCGTCCCGCCCGAGGCCCGCGAGGACCGCGCCGCCTACCTCGACCTCGTCACGGGCGCGATGCTCCAGGCCTGCGCACCCCACGCCCGCTGGGTCGACGTCTTCTGCGAACCCGCCTCGCCCCACGCCTTCACCGAGGACGAGTCGCGCCGAGTCCTCCTGGCCGGCCGCGACGCCGGGCTGGGACTGCGGGTGCACGGCAACCAGCTGTCCGAGGGGCCGGGCGTCCGGCTCGCCGTCGAGCTCGGGGCCGCCAGCGTCGACCACTGCACGTTCCTGTCCGGCGCCGACGTCGAGGCCCTGTCCGGAGCCGCCGGGACCACGGTCGCCACCCTGCTCCCGGGCGTCGAGTTCTCGACCCGGATGCCGTGGGTCGACGCGCGCCGTCTCGTCGACGCCGGGGTCGACGTCGCCCTGGCCTCGGACTGCAACCCCGGCACGTGCAACACGTCCTCGATGCCGTTCGTCATCGCCCTCGCCGTCCGTGAGATGCGGATGACCGCCGCCGAGGCCCTCGTCGCGGCAACGGTCGGCGGGGCGCGGGCCCTCCGCCGCGCGGACGTGGGGCGGGTCGCCGTCGGGTCGCGCGCCGACCTCGCCGTCCTCGACGCGCCCTCGCACGACCACCTGGCCTACCGGCCCGGCATGCCCCTCGCCCGCGCCCTCGACCTCGGATGAGCGGAGCCGACCAAACCTGACCCGGCGGGGCCTTCCGCCGACTGGTCCGGGTGCGGGACCGTGGGGTCGAGGTGGTGCGCGTGGCCGACCGGGTCGAGGTGCGCCGTGGGACGTCCGCGGCCGGGATGGACCACGCCTCCTGGGGTGACGGCGACCTGACCCTGCTCTACATCGGCGGCGGGCCGGGTGGCACGGTGCCGTCCGGGCGGCTGGGGCGCGGAGCCGAGCGCTGGTTCGAACCGTTCACGGCCGCCGGCCACACGGTCTGGTACGTCAGCCGGCGACGGGGGATGCCGGCCGGACACACCGTCGAGGACGTCGCCGACGACTACGCACGCTTCATCCGCGACGAGCTGGGCGGTCGGGTCGACCTCCTGGTCGGGGTCTCGTACGGCGGGATGGTCGCCCAGCTGCTGGCCGCGCGGCACGGCGAGCTCCTCGGTCGGGTGGCCGTCATCGCAGCGGCCGCCGAGGTCAGCGACTGGGGCAAGGACGTCGACGACCGGCTGGCGCAGGCCCTCGCTCGTGGCGACCGGTCCGCGGCCGGGGCGGTCTTCGCGGAGTACGCCATCCGCGGTCCCCGGTGGCGATGGGTGCGGCGTCTCGCCGGGCCGCTGGTCGGGCGGATGGTGGCGTCCGGCAAGGACTACCCCGTCTCCGACGTCGTCGTGGAGGCACGCTCCGAGCTCACCTTCGACGCCCGCCCCGCGCTCCCCCACATCGAGGTGCCCGTCGTCCTCCTCTGCGGCGACGAGGACCCGTTCTTCCCACCGGACGTCGTCGCCGAGACGGCCGCGCTGGTGCCGGAGTGCAGGGTGGTGACGTACCCGGGTCGGGGGCACCTGTGGGTCGCCTCATCCCGACAGGCACCGCGCGACGTCATCGCGGCCCTCGACACCGGGTGACCGAGTCGCGTCAGCTGACGGGCTCCTCGGCGATCTCCTTGGGGAGGTGGCCGGCGGACCTGGCGTAGTACGCGGCGGCCTTGCGCTCGGTGAAGGTGCGCGCGACGCCGACGGCGAGGCCGGTGACCGCGGCGTAGGCGACGGCCTTGGCGAGCGGGGCGTCGGGGTCCTTGGGGTTGATCTCGTCCTTGACGGCCCTGCCCCAGACGGCGTTGACGAGCTTGGTGGCCAGGACACCGGCGAGAATGGCGCTCCCGGTGCCGAGGACTTTCCAGGCGAGCGGTCCCATGTGGTGTTCCTCCAGCAGTGGTTCGTGGTGCCGGGGGCCCGGCAGGGTCTTCGTCCACCCTAACCGCGCGGGTATAGGCTGACGGCGTCCAACGACAGGGGAGCGCTCCGGCGCTGAGAGTGCGGTCCGCCGCAGACCCTCGAACCTGATCCGGTTAGCACCGGTGGAGGAAGTCGGGAATCTCAGGTGCACCCCCCGGCACACCCGGAGGCTGCTGCCTGCGAGGTGCCGGGAGTGCCCCTCCCCGAGGTGTCCAACCACCACGGGAGAAGCAGCACATGGCCACACAGCTCACCGAGAGCGCGGCGCGTCGCCGCGGCTCGATCACCGCGACCTCGCCGCTCATGGGCTGGCGCACGGTCGACATCCTCACCATCGCCTTCCTCGGCGCGGCCCTCGGTGTCGCGTTCTGGGGCTGGGGCGTGTTCTACAACGGTCCGGTCTCGGCGCTCAAGCTCGGCTACGCCCCGCTCAACGGCCTCTTCGTCGGGACCTGGTTCCTCGCGGGCATCGTGGGTGGCCTCGTCGTGCGGCGACCGGGCGCGGCCCTGTTCTGCGAGGTCGTCGCGGCGCTCGTCTCGATGCTGCCCGGCACCGAGTGGGGCGCCACCGTCCTCGTCTCGGGCATCCTCCAGGGCCTGGGAGCCGAGCTCGCGTTCGCGGTCTTCGGCTACAAGCTGTTCGGGGTCGCCGCCGCCTCCCTCGCGGGGGTGCTGTCGGCGCCGCTGGAGTGGGCGTTCGAGGTCGTGAAGTTCCCCGCCTCGTGGGCCGACGTGCCCGTCCTGTCGGTCCTCGCCAACGGTGGAGGCTGGTACGCCGAGTGGGTCGCGCGCGACAAGATCGCCTACCTCCTCGCGATGGGTGTCTCGGGTGCGGTCCTCGCGGGGGTCGTCGGGTGGCTCCTCGTGCGGGTGCTCGCCCGGGCGGGGGCGCTGTCGGCCTTCCCGGCGGGCCAGGAGCACCGGGAGTCGCGGGCCGTCTGAGCCGATGACGACCGACTCGCCTCCCCCGGTGGAAACCGCGGGCGCACCCCCGCGCGGCCGCGGGCTCGTCGAGGTCGAGGGGCTCACCTGGCGCCCCTACGGCCGACGCGAGCCCGTGCTGCGCGACGTGTCCCTGCGTTTCGAGCCGGGGGAGCGGGTCCTCCTCGTCGGGCCGTCGGGGTCCGGGAAGTCGACCCTCCTGCGGGCCCTGGCCGGGCTCCTCGAGACGGCCGACGCCGGCGACCTCGTCGGGTCGGTGACGGTCGACGGGCTCGAGCCGGGCGCCCGTCCGGGTGGGGTGGGGCTCGTCCTCCAGGAGCCGGGGTCGGGCGTCGTGGCGGCCACCGTCGGGCGCGACGTCGCGTTCGGGCCGGAGAACGTCCGGATGGAGCGCGCCGCCATGGGTGCCGTGGTCGAGGCTGCGCTGCGTGCGGTCGGCCTCGGGGACCTGCCGCTCGACACCCCGACGTCGGCGCTGTCCGGAGGTCAGACGCAGCGGCTCGCGCTGGCCGGCACGCTGGCGCTCGACCCCTCAGTGGTGCTCCTCGACGAGCCCACGGCGATGCTCGACCCGGGATCGGCGCAGGAGGTGCGCGACGCCGTCGCGTCGCTCGTGGGGCGGGAGGGCGCGCCGACGCTCGTGGTCGTCGAGCACGTCCTCGGCCCGTGGGTCGACCTCGTCGACCGGCTCGTCGTGCTGTCCGACGACGGCCGGGTCGTCGCCGACGGTCCGGTGCGCGAGACCCTGGCCGGCGAGCGCGAGGCACTGCTGGCGATGGGGGTGTGGGTCCCCGGGGAGGGCGCCCCCCAGCCGGTCGTCGTCGACCCGGCCGTCTTCGGTGTGATTCGGCGCCTTCGCACTGCTGACGTGGGGCGCAGCAGTGCGAAGGACCGCGCCGGCCCGTCCGATCCCGGCCCCAGTCGCACTGCTGACGTGGGGCGCAGCAGTGCGAAGGCGCCGGACGAGACCATGGACGCGGGCCCCGGGACGCCGGCGAGCACGGGCCGACTGTGGGCGGACCCGCTGGTCGTCGAGCGGACGACCCGGCTCGTCGACGGCCGGGTACGCACCCGGCAGGCGGCCGCGACCACGTCCGCGCTCGACGCCCGGCCAGGAACACTGACCGCGCTCGTCGGGCCGAGCGGCTCGGGGAAGTCGACCGTCCTCCACGCGCTCGCGGGCTTCCTCCGGGCGACCGACCCCGGGGCCGTGCGGGTCGCCGGGCCGGAGGGCGTCGCGTCAGCACCCGCCGACCTGTCCGCCACCGACCTCGCCGCCACCCTGGCCTGGGTGCCGCAGTGGTCGAGCTCGACGATCGTCGCGACCACGGTGCTCGACGAGGTGCTGGCCACCTCGCTCGCCCTCGGCCTCGACGACGCCGCGACGAAGGGGCGGGCCCGCGCCCTGCTCACCACGCTCGGGCTGCTCCACCTCCAGAAGGCCGACCCGCGCCACCTCTCCGGGGGGGAGCAGCGCCGCCTCGCCGTCGCGGCCGCCCTGCTGCACGGCCCGGCCGTCCTCCTCGCCGACGAGCCGACGGTCGGGCAGGACCGCCGCACGTGGGCCGCCCTCGTCGGGCTCGTCGCCGCCTACCGGTCCGCCGGCGGAGCCGTCGTCGCAGCGACGCACGACACCCACGTCGTCGACCGGGCGACCGACGTCGAACACCTCGCACCCCCACCGCAGCCGCCCGATGACGCGCCGACCCGTGTGCCCCTCGTCGCGCGGTGCGGACCCCTCGCCCTCCTCGCCGCGGCGCTGCTCGCGCTCCCGGCGGGCGTCGTCTCGCCGCACTGGTCGGTGTCGCTGTGGGTGCTCGCGGTCGAGGTCGTCCTCGCCGTCATCGGGCTGTCGGCACCAGGGGTGGGCGAACGGCCACCGAACCGGCTGCGCCGCACGGTGATCCGTCTGCTGCCGGGCCTGCTGGCGGCAGCCTCGGTCGCGTGGTCGACCTGGCTTCTCGCTGGCCACGACCTCGACGCCGCCGCCACCGTGGCACTGCGCGTCCTCGTCATCACCCTGCCCTCCGCCGTCCTCATCCCCTGGATCGACCCCGACCGGCTCGGTGACCACCTCGCCCAGCGGCTGCGGCTCCCTGACCGACCGGTCGTCGCCACCGCGGCGGCCCTCCAGCGGGTCCACTCCTTCGGTGAGATCTGGCGCGAGCTCGCCCGCGCCCGCCGGATCCGCGGGCTCGGGGTCTCGTGGGGCAGCCCCCGGACCGTCGCCGCACACCTCGGCGCGCTGACCCTCGGGCTCCTCGTCCGGACCCTGCGCGCCGCCGCCGACCTCGCCGTCGCGATGGACGCCCGCGGGTTCGCCACGGCGTCCTCGCGCACCTGGTGGGTGCCGGCTCCCTGGCAGAGGCGCGACACCCTCCTCCTCGTCCTCGCGGCCGTGCCCCTGCTCGTGGCGGTCACCGTCCGCTGACCCGGGCAAGGATCTCCGCACGGGGTTCCACCCGTCGGCGGGTCTGCGTCCGTACTCCTCCGTGACACGGTGGGAGCTCCACGGGAGAGGGGGGTGGTCATGGCCGACCGAGAGGCGTTCGACGCGTACGTGCGCGAGCGGTGGGTGCCGCTACTGCGCACCGCCACCCTGCTCACCGGCGACCGCCACGCCGCCGAGGACCTCGTCCAGGAGACCCTCGTCCGGGCGGCGCAGCACTGGCGCCGGGTCGACCCCGCAACGGCGGACGCCTACGTGCGCCGCATCCTCTACACCCGCTCGGTCGACGCCTGGCGCTGGCGTCGCCACCAGCCCGACCCCGCGGGCCACCCGGGTCTCGGCGACCACCGCGCCGCCGGGCCCACGACGGCCGACCCGAACGCTGACACCGTCGACAGGCTGACGCTCGCGGACGCCCTCGCCCGGCTCACGCCCCGTCAACGGGCCGTCCTCGTCCTGCGCTTCTACGACGACCGCACCGAGGTCGAGGCCGCGCGCCGTCGTCGTCGACCCCCGCACCGGGACGGTGCTCGGACTGCCCTCTGCCAACGGCGCCTGGCCCTCGGGCGACCAGTCCGGGGCGTCCGTCGAGTGGGAGGGCTGGGGGTGCCGACCAGCATGGCGGGACGGCATACCGCTCATCACCGACCGCGGCGTGCGGCCCGTGAACGGTCCTCCCGACGACCTGGTCCGAGTGTCGTCCCGGTTCGAGGGAGCATGCCCCGTGTTCGCGGGCGACCAGCTGGTCGGCTCCGGCGTGCCCAATGCCGTGGCGGTCTGGCAGGAGCGGGCCTGGGTCTTCGGCCTGCCCCTGCTCGTCATCACGATCATCGGACTGCTCGGATGGGGGGTGAGCCGTCGGCGCAACCGGTGGCGCCAGCGTCCCCGCTGGCTGCCCATGATCTACGTCCAGCGCTTCTGACCCCGCCCGAGGTGGTCCTTGTCGAGGGTCCGGGTGCGGTCGGCATGGTGTCGGTGACGGGAGGCATACTGGTCGATCGTGTCCGCCCCGCTCCCGAACCTCGCCGGCGAGAAGGTGCGCATCCCCCGCGAGATCTGGGTCCTCATCGCGTCGGCCTTCGTCATCGCCCTGGGGTTCGGGCTCATCACGCCCGTCCTGCCGCAGTTCGCCCAGAGCTTCGGCGTCGGGGCCACCGCGAGCTCGGTCGTCGTCTCGGCGTTCGCGTTCTTCCGCCTCGTCTTCGCGCCCGGCGGCGGCCGCCTCATCGCCCGGCTCGGCGAGCGGCCGGTCTACCTCATGGGCCTGGTCATCGTCGCGATCTCCACCGGGGCGACCGCGTTCGCGCAGACCTACTGGCAGCTGCTGCTGTTCCGCGGCGTGGGCGGCATCGGGTCCGTCATGTTCACGGTCTCGGCCGTCGCCCTCATGGTGCGGCTGTCGCCGCCGACGATCCGCGCCCGGGTGTCGTCGGCGTACGCGTCGGCCTTCCTCATCGGTGGCATCGGCGGCCCGGTCGTCGGTGGGCTCCTCGGCAACCTCGGGCTGCGCGTGCCCTTCATCGTCTACGCGATCACGCTGCTCATCGCGGCGTCGGTCGTCGCGATCTTCCTCGGCGGGACGGCGCTGCGGCCCGACGAGGCCGCCGCCGCGCTGCCCGCGATGACCTTCCGCGAGGGCTGGGGTGACAGCGCCTACCGGGCGGCCATCGCCTCGGGCTTCGCCAACGGGTGGGCCAACTTCGGGGTGCGCAACGCGATCCTGCCGCTCTTCGCAGCGGTCGTCATCGGCAAGCAGCCGTGGGTCGCGGGGATGGCGCTCGCGGTGTTCGCGGCCGGCAACGCCGTCGGGCTGACCGTCGCGGGACGGCTGTCCGACCGCATCGGCCGCAAGCCCTTCATCGTCAGCGGGCTCGTCGTCAGCGGGCTGGCGACGGCGGTCACGGGGTTCTCGACGAACCTGCCCGTGCTCGTCGTCCTCTCCGTCGTCGCGGGGCTCGGCTCCGGTGCGCTCAACCCCGCGCAGCAGGCGTCGCTCGCCGACATCGTCGGTCGCGAGCGCAACGGCGGCCCGGCCCTGGCCGCCTTCCAGATGTCGGCCGACACCGGCGCCATCATCGGCCCCATCGTGGCCGGGCTCCTCGTCGACATCGGGTCGTACTCGCTGGCATTCGGCGTCACCGGCGCGATCACCCTGCTCGCGGCCATCCCGTGGCTGCGGGCGCGCGAGACCCACGTCGTCGCCCGCCCCTGACGCTCCGGGAACCAGGGGGGAGTGAGCGTCGTTGAGGATGGGCCGGTCCCGAACCGGCGGGCGCGCCGGACCACCGACCGCCCGAGCACCGACCCGGAGGTCACCATCACCGCAGCCACCGCAGCCACCGCAGCCACCGCCACCGTCGCGCCTCGAGCGTCGTCGACCGGCAGGTCGAGACCCTGCTCGCCCTCGGCTACCCGGCCCTCGCCGGGCTCACCGAGCAGGCGTTCACCGACCGCCTCGCACCGCTGCGCGCCGCGGCCGCCGCCCTGCCCGACCTGCCGACCGACGACCAGCCCGGCCACGCGCCGCTCGTCCTCGTCGTCACCCGCGACCTCGTCGACCCCGAGCGCACCGTCCCCCTGCTCCGGCTGGCGCCGAAGGGCACCACGCCGGGCATCGTGGACCGCAACCACGGCGAGCAGGGCCTCGCGCCCTACCGGCCGATCCCGGAGGTCGAGCTCCCCGACCCGGCCGCCTACCTCCTCCTCGACGTCGACCGCGGTGAGGAGTTCCTCGACGTCAGGCCCGAGGAGGCACTCCCCGTCATCCTCGGTCGAGGCCGCACCCCGCTGACCATCGAGGAGGGCATCGCGGTCGTCACGCACGCGCCATCGGTGCTGGAGAAGAACCGCTGCTTCATGCTCTCGGGCTCGCGGCGCGGCGACCGGCGGGTACCGGCGATGTGGATCAGCGAACGGGCGCCGAAGCTCGGCTGGTGCTGGGACGGCAACCCGCACACCTGGCTCGGTGTCGCGAGCACGGGCGGCCGCACCGCCTGAGGGCGCCACACCACCCGCCTCGTGTGCCCAGATGGTCGCTCCCACAGCCGTCTGGGCACACGCGGCAGGTCAGCGGTCAGCCGACCGTCGGTCAGCCGGCGGGAGCGTCCTCGTGCGCCGGCTCGTCGACGACCTCCTCGACCCGCTTGGGCATGAGCACGGAGGCGAGCAGGAGGGTGAGGGCGACCGCGAAGGACAGCACGAACACGGCCTCGATCGCGGGTGCGAGGACGCCGGGCGGCAGTGACTCGAGGCTCTCGGGCTCCTGGCCGAGGCGAGAGCGCACGATGGCGTTGGCGAGCGCCCCGAAGGCGGCCACGCCGACGGCGCTCCCGATGGAGCGGGCGAACAGGGTGGCCGAGGTCGCGACCCCTCGGTCCTGCCAGCCGACCGCCGCCTGCGCGGCGACGATCGACGGGCTCGCGACCCAGCCGAAGCCCAGGCCCATGACGAAGTTCGGCACGGCGAGGTGCAGGGGCGAGCTCGAGCCGTCGACGGTGAGGAGCAGGGCCGCCCCGATGACCGAGACCACCGATCCGAGCACCACCGTCGCGCGGAAGCCGAAACGCAGGTAGATCCGGCCGGCCGTCGTCGCGGCGACGGGCCAGCCGATCGTCATCGCGGCGAGGACGAAGCCCGCGACGATCGCGCCCGTCCCGAGAACCCCTTGTGAGAACAGCGGCACGTACGACGTGAGCCCGAGGAGGAGGACCCCGACGACGAACGAGAGCGCCATGGCCGCCCCCACGACCCGGTGGCGGAACACCCACAGCGGCAGGACCGGCTCGGCGGCCCGGTGCTCGACGACGACGAACGCCGCGAGGAGCACGGCCGCCGCGACGAGCAGCCCGATGCTCTGCGGCGAGCGCCACGCCCAGACGACCCCGCCCTCGAGGAGGGCGACGAGGAGCGCGACGGTGCCGAGGGTCAGCAGGACCGAGCCGGCGACGTCGATGCGCGGCCGGGGCGCTCCCGGGTCGCGGGGGGCTCGCGCCTCGGTGAACCTCGTCCAGAGCATCCACGTCGCGACGGCGCCGAGGGGGAGGTTGACGAGGAAGATCCAGCGCCACGACAGGTAGTCGGCGAAGATCCCGCCCAGGGTCGGCCCGATGAGGGAGGACGCGGCCCACACCGACGCGACGTAGCCCTGGACCCTGGCGCGCTCGGCCACCGAGTAGATGTCGCCGAGGATCGTCATCCCCACGGGCTGGACCGCGCCGGCCCCCAGGCCCTGCAGCGCGCGGAAGGCGATGAGGCTGCCCATCGACCAGGCGACACCACACAGCAGCGACCCGACGACGAAGAGCCCGACGCCGACGAGCATGATGCGCTTTCGCCCGACGAGGTCGGACAGCTTGCCGTAGAGGGGCATCGACACGGCCTGGGCCAGCAGGTAGACCGAGAACAGCCACGGGAACTGGGTCAGCCCGCCGAGGTCGCCGACGACCGCAGGGACCGCGGCCGCGAGGATCGTCGCGTCGATGGCGACGAGGCCGGTGCTCAGCATGACGGCGAGCAGGACCGGTCCGCGCTCGCTGCGCAGCCCGACGGAGGCGCGCGTGATCGGGGCGTCCGTCGAGGAGCTCATGACAGCGCCCAACCCCCGGGGGACCCCTCGCATTCCGCGGGCTCGACGCACGCGCCCGGGCTCGGGGCAGGCCGGGGCGCCGAGCCGGCGGCCTACGCTGGGCCGGTGGCTGACCTGACGACGGCGGAGCAGCGCGTCCTCGACGCGCTCGACGAGGCCGAGCTCGTCGCGACCCTCGTCGACCTGGTCCGGGTCCCGAGCGTGACGGGCACCGACGCCGAGTCCGACCTCCAGCACACGGTGGCCCGCTGGTACGAGGAGGCCGGGCTGGAGGTCGACCTCTGGGCCCTCGACCTCGAGACCCTCCGCGCCGACCCCGCCTTCCCCGGATCCGAGGCGCCGCGGGCCGAGGGCCACGGAGTCGTCGGCACGGGGGCCGGTGAGGGCGAGCCCGGCCTCGTCCTCCAAGGTCATGTCGACGTCGTCCCCACCGGCGACCTCGCCAGGTGGACCGATGGAGAGCCGTTCTCGGCGCGCATCACCACCGGCGTGCTCCACGGGCGCGGGGCCTGCGACATGAAGGCGGGGGTCGCCGCCAACCTCGCCGTCGCCCGCGCCCTCCACCGCTCGGGGGTCGCGCTCGAGCGACGGATCGCGCTCCACAGCGTCGTCAGCGAGGAGGACGGCGGCCTCGGGGCGTTCGCGACGCTGCGCCGCGGGCACGGCGGCGAGGTCGCCGTCATCACCGAGCCGACGAGCGGTCGGGTCGTGACCGCCAACGCGGGCGCGCTGACGTTCCGGCTCGAGGTGGCCGGCCGGGCCGCGCACGGCAGCACCCGCCTCGAGGGCGTCTCGGCCATCGACGCGTTCTTTCCCGTCCACGTCGCGCTGCGCTCGCTCGAGGCTCGCCGCAACACCGATGCCGACCCTCTCTTCTCGGACACCCCTCTCCCGTACGGCATCTCGATCGGCACCGTGCGCTCGGGCGACTGGGCCAGCTCGGTCCCCGACCTCCTCGTCGCCGAGGGCCGGATGGGCGTCCGCCTCGGCGAGGACCCCGCTCACGCCCGGCGCGCCCTCGAGGAGGCCGTCGCGGGGGCCGCGGCGCAGGACCCCTGGCTGCGCGACCATCCACCCGTCGTCTCCTGGCCCGGCGGGCAGTTCGCCTCCGGTCGGCTCGCGCACGGGCACGGCCTCCTCGGAGAGGTCACCGACGCCGTCGAGGTGGTCACCGGTCGGCGACCCCACGAGGGCGCCGCTCCCTACGGCTCCGACCTTCGCCTCTACACCGGCGTCGGGGGCATCCCCACGCTCCAGTACGGTCCCGGCGACGTCCGGCTCGCCCACGCACCGCGGGAGTCGGTGCCGGTCGCTGAGGTCGTCGAGGTCGCCCGCGCCCTCGCGCTCCTGGCGGCCCGCCGCCTCGGCGCCCACTGAGTCCGCGCACACCACCCGAGCAGGCAGCCGCCGCGACTGCGTCGCCGGACGAAGGAACGCCGTTCGGTGGATGGCCCGTGACGCGGCCCGTCCCTAGGCTCGCAGCACCGCGCCGGCGCCACCGGCACCACTCGGCGTGAGCCCGGACCGTCGGCAGGGGGTCGTCCTCGTGTTTCCCTCTCTGCGGCGCGACGAGCTCGCGCGGCACCTACCGGCGGCCGACGAGCGACCCGTCGCCGGTGTGGAGACCGAGTACCGGCTGACGACCGACTCCGGACGACCCGTCGACGCCCGGGTCCACCTGAGCCCGCTGCTGGTCGACCTGCCCCATCTCGACCCCGGCGACCGTCGCGCGGTGCGGCTGGCCCTCGGGTCGGCCCTCACCTGCGACGGCTGGGAGGCCGAGGCCGTCACCCCACCCCTGCCCTGGGGACCGTCGACCGCGCGAGACCTCACCGACTGCGTCGCCGCCACCCGGTCCGAGCTGCTGTCGATCCTGTCGGGGGAGTCCCTTGCGGTACAGGGGTTCTCGACGCACCTCAACGTGACGGTGCCGGATCGCAGGGCGGTGGCCGTCGCCCGGGACCTGGCTGAGCGGTGCTCCGTGGCACTCGCGCTGCTGACCGAGGGGCCCGCGGGCGACGGCCTGCTGGTCCGTCCCCGCCGTGGGAGGCTCGAGGTGGGATGCGACCACCTCGAGGACGCGATGCTGGCGCCCGCGCTCGTCCTGCTCATCGGCGTCGTCGGGCTCCTCCAGCACCGGCGGTTCCGGCTGCCGCGCCTCGAGCTGGCGGTGCTGCCGGCCCGCGAGAAGTTCGGCTCCTACGTCGCCCGCGACGCCGCCGGCACCGACCTCGTGGTCTCGGGTCGCGCGACCCCGCTGCGGACGCGTCGCGGAGCGCTGCTGTCCGCCCAGGAGCACCTCGAGCGGGTCTGGGCGGCGGCCAGGCCCTACGCCGAGGCGCACGGGCTTCCCGTCGCCGAGACCGATGCCGTCGTCGCCGGGTCGACGCCGCTGCCCTCTGAGGCCGACGCACCGGCGGCGTGGACGACCACCGGGGCCACGCCGACCGGGTCCGGGCAGCGGTGGGGCGTCGACCTGGGTCCGCGGGTCCGGACGGCAGGCTCGGCGACGGCGGCCTGGGCGACCTGGGACACGACCGCGTGGCGCTGCGTGTCCGCCCGGGGCACCGCGCGCTACGCCGTGGTCCCCCGCCCGCAGCACGCCGGCTTCCTCGCCGAGCTCGACGCTGGACGGCTCGACGCCCTGCTCTTCACCGGGGCCCGAGACGGACGCCCGTGGAGGAGCTCCCGTCCACGCGGACGGGCTGGGCGACGGCCCGTTCGGGGGATGGGCACTGCACCGACCCGTGCCTAGGCTCACCCCACCGCGTCAGCGGCCGAGGGCCGCACCGCGCGGCCCGACAGCACCGGAAGGACGGTCTCATGGGTGAGAAGGGGAGCCTGACCTCGGACGAGCTGGCCGGGGTGCTGGAGGGCAAGAGCGTGAGCGCCCTGGCCGGGGCGGCGGGTGCCGCGGCCCCCGGCGTGACCACGGTCGTCACCGACGGTGGCACGACGATCATCTCCGCGGCGTCGAGCCTGGGGGAGAAGATCGTCGACAAGGCGGTCGACGTCAGTGGTGACTCCGTCGCCGAGCGCCTCAAGCGCCCGGAGGACCCGGCGGGTCGCGACGACCGCCCGGCGACCTGAACCGGCGCCGTCGACGTGAGAGGCGGACGCGGTGGCTCGTGAGCTGACGGGCTCGCAGCAGGCGCGCCGAGCCGGGCTGTGGGACGGCGTCCGACCCGAGGCGCTGGTGCCCAGGGAACGCGACCCGGTCACCGGCTCCCTCGGCGGACACGCCGACTCCGACGGCGGGGCCAAGGACCGGCGCACCGAGTCCAGCCGAGCCGAGGCGTCGTCGTCGATGGCGCCCGGACCGAGGCTGCCGAGGGGTCGGTGGCTCGCGGTCGCGGCAGCCGGGACCGTTGCGCTCGTCATCGGCGTCGGGGGAGCCGTCGCCGTGGCGAACCGCGACACCGCCGACAACGCCAGCGGCACCGGCACGACCGGTGCGGCCGGACCGGGAGCCACCCCGATCTCCCCGAACGCACCGGCTTCGCCGTCCCCGACGCCGCCCAGGGCAGTCGGCCCGCAGCAGCGCAGCTACGAGGGAACGATGACGACCACCGTCCCGGGAAGTGACGGATCCACGTCGCCGATGAGGGTCGGGGTCTCCTGTACCGACACGGAGTGCCGCCTGCTCGGCTGGTCGCCGTCGCGACGGTTCATCACGTGGGCACCGGGCGAGACGGTCGTCACGCAGACCGTGCCGCAGATCGGGGTGGTGACGAACATGTGCGAGGGCACGGAGGACTTCAGCCCCGAGGGCTCGTGGGTCATGACGGTCACCGACGACGCGCTCAGCTTCACCGCCACCTTCCCCGAGGAGACCGCCCAGTGCGGTGGAGGGTCGAGCGTCGGCACCTCCGGGATCGTCTACGAGTTCGACGGGTCGCGCACCGCGTGACGCGTCGGCGCGCGACGCCACGACCCTCAGCGGGAGTCGAGGTCGAGCGCCTCGTCGGGACGCATCGGGTGCAGCTCGCCGAGGGTCTCGGCCACGACGATCGCGGTGTCCCCGCGCTCGAGCCGGAAGTCGGACGGGGGGTTGGTCAGCGTCCGCTCGCCGCGGGCCACGGCGAGCAGCGTCGCGCTGTGGTCGCCGCGCAGCCGCGCCGAGAGGTCGTCGAGGGTCAGGTCGACGTAGTCGTCGGGCAGCCGGACCCGGTACAGCTCGGACCCCTCGCCACCCGACACGATGTCGGTGACGAGCGCCGCGATCCCGGGGTAGAGCGCGGTGCGCGCGAGCAGCCGCGAGGCGAGTCGTGACGTCACGAGGATCTCGTCGGCCCTCGCCCGCCGCACGTGCTCGACGTGCTTGGGGTTGTTCACCTCGACGACGGTGCGGACCTGAGGTGCCATCGTCTCGATGGCGAGCACCGTGAGGATCGAGCGCATGTCAGCCTCGTTGCTCGCGTCCGAGGGGCAGATGATCGCCGCCGCGGCCTCGGGGATCCCGGCGCGCCCGAGGTCCTCCGAGCTCGTCGCGTCACCCCTGACGAAGTAGCAGCCCGGGCCGGCCGGACTGCGCTCGGTGTCGTGGAGGACGACGACCTTGGCGTCGAACTCGTCGCTCTTGAGCTCCTCGATGAGCTCGCGCGCGGTGGAGTTCCACCCGCACACGACGATGTGGTCGCGGTACCCGGCAGCACCCATCCCCTGACCTTCCTTGAGCAGGAACTCGATGACGAAGCCGACGATGGCGGCCGTGAGGGCCGCGACGATCGCGACACCGAAGAAGGCGAGGAGCCAGCCGACGATGTAGCCGCCCCCGCTCGTGACGTAGCTGGCGTCCCCGGACCCGATCACCGTCGTCACGGCCCAGTACGCCGAGTCGACCAGCCCTCCGAGAGAACGCTTCTCGGGCTCAAGAGCGGTCACGACGACCGTCGCGACGACGACGATCCCCGTGAGCGTGATGACGAGGGTGCGGAAGAAGTGGACGTCGAGCCCGTCGCTGATGCGGTGGGCGTGGAACCCCACGCGCCGGATGACGGGGATGTTCGTCAGGGCCCGCAGCGGAGAGGTCAGGACATGGGCCAGTGAGGCGCGTGCGCGCCTCACCGGGAGCGCCCTGCCAGCAGCACCATCGGCACAGTGTGGTGGCGCGCCCGTCGGCCCCACAAGACCCGGTCGGCTCCCGTGCGGCCTGCTCCGCGGGTGGCACGATGCACGGATGGCCCGGCTCCGGTACCTCGCGATCTGCTCCCTCGACCTCTTCACCGCCGACCCCGACGGAGGGTTCCGGTGGGCGGCGCCCGACGCCGACCTGCACCAGGTGGTCAACGACCTCCAGCGCGAGGTCGGCACGTACCTGTCCGGTCGGCGCGACCACGAGGTGATGAAGGTGTGGGAGACCATGCCCGGCGACGTCCCCGGACCCGAGGGCGAGTTCGCCCGGATCTGGCGCGCAGCCGACAAGGTGGTCTACTCCACGACGCTCGAGGAGGTCACGACGGCGCGCACCCGCCTCGTCGACCACTTCGACCCCGACGAGGTCGCGACGCTGGTCGGTGGGAGCACCCTCGACGTCAGCATCGGCGGCCCGACGCTGGCCGCGGAGGCCTTCCGGGCCGGGCTCGTCGACGAGGTGCACCTCTTCCTCCATCCCGTCGTCATCGGCGGCGGGCTGAGGGCGCTCCCCGAGGACGTGCGGCTCGACCTCGACCTCGTCTCGGCCGAGACGATCGGACAGGTCGTCCACCTGCACCACCGCGTCCGCCGCTGACGTTCGGGTCAGGCGTCCGGTTCGTCCTCGGGGTTGGGCGGCGGGTTGCGCGGGGTGCCCTCGACGCGGTCGAGCACCCTGGGCAGCACGAACCACAGGACGAGGAGGAGGGCGATCATCGCGCCCCCGGAGACCACACCCGCCCTCGTCCCGCTGACGACGTCGACGACGAGGAGCACGACACCCGACACGGTGAGCGCGAGCGTCGCCAACCCGGCGAGGGCGAACCGGTTGCCCGACTCGACGAGCAGCTCGCGGCGTCGCTTGCGGAACAGGGCGCGGTGGAAGGCGACGGGGGCGACGACGAGGCCGGTCGTGATGACCGACCCGGCGAGCACCGCGAGGTAGACGTCCTTCTGGAACGCCGTCAGGTCGGCGAAGCGCTGCGTGAACGGCACCGTGAGGAGGAAGCCGGTCAGGATCTGGACCCCGGTCTGGGTCACCCGGATCTCCTGGAGCAGCTCGTCCCAGTTGCGGGTCAGCGTCTCCTGCGACGGCTGCCCCTCGTCGGTTCCGTCGCCGTCGCCGCCGTCGCCGCGCGTGGGGGTCGGCTCGCTCGCCTCGTCCGCCATGGTGTCCTCCGTGTCCTGCTCGGAACTCGGCTCGAGGCTGAACCGGTGGCCCGCGAGTCTAGGCCCGCCCGGATGGGAGAGTGGGGCCCGTGACCGAGAGCGACGTGACGATCGATGGGCTCCCGGCGCCCTTCACCGCCCGGACCCCCGACGCCGACGACGCCGGCCCGGTCGCCGGGCTCCTCGCCGCGCACCAGCGGGCCGCCAAGGGCAGCGGGTCGCCCGATCCCGACGGGATCCTTCGGCTCCTCGTCGGCATCGGCTCCTGGACGCGGCGGCAGGTGCTCGTCGACGACGCCGAGGGGCGGCTCGTCGCCTGGCTCTCGGTCCACGACCGCGCCGCGGGCCGCACCCTCGTCGAGGTCACCGTCGACCCGCGGCTCGACGACGCGGCGGCATCCGACCTCGCCGCAGCCCTCTTCGCCGCCGGCGAGCGCCACGCCCACGACATCGCCCGGATGCGCCGGCTGCGCTCGACCCTGCTCGACACCGGCTCCTACGTCGACGACCCGCGCCAGCAGGCCTGGCTCGCGGCAGCGGGCTACGAGCACGTGCGGACCTGGCTGCAGATGACGCGGCCCGTCGACCCGTCGGAGGCCGACGGGTGGCCGGAGCCGCGCGAGGGCGTCGTCGTCCGCCCGGTCGACCGGCACGACGACGGGCTCCCCGTCGCGCAGGACCTCCAGGACGTCCATCGGGTCCTCGAGGAGTCCTTCCAGGACCACTTCAGCTCCTACCGCGAGAGCTTCCCGGAGTTCGTCATGCGGCTGCGCGAGGACCCCGGGCACCGCTGGGACCACTGGTGGTTGGCCACCGTCGAGGACCCCGCCGCCGGCCGCGCGCTGCCGGGTGGGGCGCTCGTGTCCTCGGTCCTGCGCCCGGACGCCTCCGGCGCCGAGGGCAGCTACGTCGACTACATCGGCGTGCACCGCCGGGCTCGGGGTCGTGGGGTGGCGAAGGCGTTGCTGCACACCGTCATCGCCGACGCCGCGCGTCGTGGGCGCAACCGGGTCGGGCTCGAGGTCGACGCCGACTCACCGACCGGGGCCGACGGCCTCTACGTCGCGATGGGGTGGGTCACGGACTACCGCACCCAGTCGTGGCACCGCGACCTCGAAGTGCCGCGCTGACGGGCGCTCAGCCGGTCTCGACGTCGACGACGAGCCGGGAGGGCTTCTCCAGCACGGCGACCCGGAACGGCCGCTCCTCGTCGAGCCCGACGAAGGTCTGGCCCATGCCCTCGAACCCGCCGCAGAACGACCCGGCCTCGGCGAACACGGTTCCAGCGAGCCGTGATGACGGCGCCGCATCGGGGCAGTCGTCGGGGGACTCCGGGATGCCCAGCGAGGTGACGATGACCTCGAGGTAGGCGTCGCCGGCGACCTCGACAGGGTCGCCGCTGCCGTCGCCGCGGGGCTCTTCGACGTAGCGGACCTGGAAGTTGGGGGTGTCCGGACCGTCGAACTGCCACACGACACGGTCGTACCCGGTGTGCCGGCCGACGCGAACGGCACCCTCGGTTCCGAGGTCGGGGCCGAGGTTCGGGAACTCCGACGAGGTGACGTCGTCGAGCGAGAACGTCCCCGAGGAGGGGCCGGAAGGGGACGGTGACGCCGACCCGGTCTCCGACCCCGAGGGGGACGGCGACGGCGACGTCTCGGAGGCCGACGGGCTCGGCGACGTCGTCACCGTCGGGTCGTCGCCGTCCGCGCAGCCGGCGAGGAGCAGGAGGCCGGCGGCGAGGGCCGCGGCCAGGGTCGTCGAGCGCGTCGTCATCAGGTCCCTCTCGTCACTCCAGCGACACCAGTCACGCCACGATACGCGCCCGGCGCCCGGACCTCACGCAGGTCCGAACGCCTCGACCGTGGTGGGGCCCTCGGCCTCGAGGGCCTCGGTGAGCAGGGTGACGAGCGCCTCGAGCTGGACGTCGGCCGACGAGCCGACCTCCTCGTCGGAGCCGTCGAGGGCGATCGCCGCGAGCCCCGCCTTGTCGTCGATGAGCTGGGCGATCTTCGGGTCGATCGTCTGGGCGGCGATGATCCGCCACGCGGTGACCGGCTCGGTCTGGCCGATCCGGTGCACGCGGTCGATGGCCTGGGTCTGCTCCGCTGAGGTCCACGACAGCTCGGCGAGGACGACGTTCGACGCCACCTGGAGGTTGAGGCCGACGCCGGCAGCGGTGAGCGAGCAGACGACGACGTGGACCTCGGGGTCGGTGAGGAAGGCCTCGATGTTGGCCGCGCGCACCTTCGGCGTCTGGTCGCCGCGGATCGACGCATAGCCGACGCCGCGCTTGGCGAACGTCGCCTCGGCGGCGTCCATGACGTCGATGTGCTTGGCGAAGAAGACGACCTTGCCGACGCTGCGGGCCAGCTGGGCGGCGTAGTCGGCCGCGAGACCCGCCTTGGCCTGCCCGATCCGGCGCATCACGGTGAACACGTTGTCGCCGCTCTTGTCGGTGCCGGCGTTCTTGCGCTCGGCGGCCGCGACCTTGCGGACGAGGTCGTGGTCGATCGCGTCGACGTCGACGTCCACCGCCCGGGCGGCACGCGACGCCCGGTACCGGGCCACGAGGCGACGGGCCAGCTCCTGCTCGGCCGCGCGGATCGAGCGGCCGGCCTCGTCGTCGAGCTCGACGGGGAGGTCGGCGACGCGGCGGGCCGGGATGTCGGCGGCGACGTCGACCTTGCGCCGCCGCACGATCCCGAGGTCGATGACGCTCGTGCGCGCGGCGGTGTAGAACCCGCGGTCGGCGGGCGACAGGCCGTTCGCCTCGAGCGCCGCCATGAGGGCGGGCCGCGGCTTGGTGTCGTCGATCCAGCCGAGGAACTGCCAGATGGCGCGGAAGTCCTCGATGTCGTTGATGAGCGGCGTTCCGGTGAGGGCCATGAAGAGCGGGTTGGCGCTGCGGGCCCGGATCCGCTCGGAGAGCCGCAGCACGTGGCGCGAGCGCTGTGAGGACTTGTTCTTGATGAAGTGCGCCTCGTCGACGACCATCCCGCGGAAGCCGTGCTCGCCGAGCCAGCCGACGTGCCGGTCGAGGATCTCGTAGTTGACGATGACGATGTCGGCGAAGCCGTCGGTGGTGTCACCGTCGCCGTGGACGACCGTCGCGGACCGGCGCGGGGTCCACAGCTCGGCCTCGTGGGCCCAGTTCGCCTTGACGACGTTCGGGACGACGACGAGGAGCGGGAAGGCACCGGCCGCGTCGGCGGCGAGGAGGGCCTGCGCCGTCTTGCCGAGGCCGGGCTCGTCGGCGAGGAGGAAGGTGCGGTGGCCGTCGGCGGCGGCCGCGACGACCTGGGCCTGGTGGTGCATGAGCTCGAGGTCGCGGATGCCGTGCACGACGTCGGACGGCTCCGGGAGCGGCATGCACGTGGCGTCGCCCCCGTACTCGAAGGCGCGGAACAGCGGGCTGAGCAGCTCCCAGCCGCCGAGCCGGTTGGTCGTCGGGCGCGGGGTCGCAGCGGCCGCGGAGAGGTCGGGTGCGAGGAAGGGGTTCGCCAGCTGGCGGGCGATCACGGTCTGCGGCACCACCCGGCGTGGCGTCGCGGCCGCCTCGGCGTCGACCTCGGGCTCGGGCTCGACCTCCGGCTCGGGCTCGCGCCCGGCCTGGCGGAGCAGGTCGTTCTTCAGGCTCACCGCGGCGGACGACACGACGGCGCCCTCGGCGAGCAGCTGGAGCAGCGAGGTGTCGCGGGCGGCCGTCTTGGCGAGGATCGTCGCGATGCCGTCGAGGCGGGTCAGCACGGCGGTGCGCTCGCCCTCGGTCACGTCGGGGTCGGTCTTGATGCGGGACCGCTCCTCGCGCACCAGGAGGGCGACCACCTGGTACGCGGTGCGGCGGCTCGGCCGCACCGGCCCGTGCTGGGCGTCGGCCTCGACCTGGCGGACGGTGCGCGCGAGGACGGGGATGATCCCCTCGTCGTCCACGGCGCGCGGACGTCGCCGTGCACGCGGCGCGGTGCGCGGCGCGCTGGAACGCCGCGGAGCTCGTGGTGCCAAACGCTTCCCTCTACTCGGTCGACCGCGACGTGCGGGACGGCGTGCGGAGACGGTCCGCCGTGCGTCAAGGGCGACGCGAGCGCCGCGCCGCCGACACGGCACACCTGACCACCGCGAGTGCCCGCCGGGGACCGGGCTGGGGTCCCCTCGTCGCTGGTGCGTCCTCGTCATGCGACGGGACACGCGACCAGCGTACGGGGTCGACCGCCGTCACCGGTACGGGCGGGTCGACCGCGGAAACTACGATCACCGGATGAGCGCCACCCTCGTCGCCCGGAACCTCGCCGGCGGCCACGCTCACCGGACCCTCTTCGAGTCGCTCGACCTCACCGTCGCGCCCGGCGACGTCGTGGGGGTCGTCGGCGCCAACGGAGCGGGCAAGAGCACCCTCCTGCGCCTCCTCGCCGGCGACCTCGCCCCGCTCGACGGCGTGGTCTCGGCCGCGCCGGGTGACGCCTTCGTCGGCTGGCTGCCGCAGGAGCACGAGCGCGTCCCGGGCGAGACGGTCGCGCACTACGTCGCCCGCCGCACCGGCGTCGCCGCGGCGACCGTCGCGATGGAGCGGGCGGCCGAGGCCCTCGGGGCCGGTGACGTCTCCCGCGCGGCCGAGGACGCCTACGGGAACGCGCTCGACCACTGGCAGGCCAGCGGTGCCCCCGACCTCGACGAGCGACTGCCCGCGGTGCTGGCCGACCTCGGCCTCGACGTCGACCCCGACGCCCTCATGACCTCGCTCTCGGGCGGTCAGGCGGCCCGCGCCGCCCTGGCGGCCCTGCTGCTCAGCCGGTTCGACGTCGTCCTGCTCGACGAGCCCACCAACGACCTCGACCTCGCCGGGCTCGAGCGCCTCGAGGGCTTCGTCCGCGGCCTGCGCGCGGGCGTCGTCCTCGTCTCGCACGACCGGGAGTTCCTCTCCCGCGTCGTCACCCGCATCGTCGAGCTCGACCTCGCCCAGCACCGGGTGGCGGTCTACGACGGCGGCTACGACGCCTTCCTCGACGAGCGGGCGGTGGCGAGGCGGCACGCCCGCGAGGCGTACGAGGAGTTCGCCGACCGGAAGGCCGACCTCGTCTCCCGCGCCCGGACCCAGCGCGAGTGGAGCTCGCAGGGCGTGCGCAACGCGATGAAGAAGTCGCCCGACAACGACAAGATCCGGCGCAAGGCGCAGGCCGAGTCGTCGGAGAAGCAGGCCCAGAAGGTCCGCCAGATGGAGTCGCGGATCGCGCGCCTCGAGGAGGTCGAGGAGCCGCGCAAGGAGTGGGCGCTGCGCTTCACGATCGGCAGCGCCCCGCGGTCGAGCTCGGTCGTCGCGACCCTCGACGAGGTGACGGCCGTCCTCGGGTCCTTCACCCTCGGGCCGGCGTCGCTCCAGGTGGGCGCCGGCGACCGGATCGGCGTCACCGGCCCGAACGGCGCCGGCAAGACGACCCTGCTCCGCCTCCTCGTCGGCCGGCTCGCGCCCTCCACGGGACGCTCGGCGCTCGGCCCGTCGGTCGCCGTCGGCGAGATCGACCAGGCCCGCACCGGGCTGGCCGAGGACCTCCCCCTCGGCGACGCGTTCGAGGCTGCGGTGCCGGAGCTGACCCCCGCCGAGGTGCGCACCCTCCTCGCGAAGTTCGGCCTGCGGGCCGACCAGGTCACCAGCCTCGTCGGGCGGCTCTCACCGGGCGAGCGCACCCGCGCCGCGATGGCGCTGCTCCAGGCCCGCGGGGTCAACCTCCTGGTCCTCGACGAACCCACGAACCACCTCGACCTCCCGGCGATCGAGCAGCTCGAGGAGGCCCTGGACTCCTACGACGGGTCGCTGCTGCTCGTCACCCACGACCGGCGGCTGCTCGAGCGGGTGCGGCTCGACCAGCGTTGGCACGTCGAGGACGGTCGCGTCACGACGGGCTAGGCCTCGCGGTCCTCGGGCTCCCCGTCGCGGTCGAGGGCCGTGCAGATGCACACCTTGTTGCCCTCCGGGTCGGCGAGCACGGTGAACGAGGGTGCCTCCGAGTCGTCGACCACCGTGCCACCGGCGGCGACCGCGGCGGCGATGCGCTCGTCGGCGACCTCGGGGGCGAGCCAGAGGTCCCAGTGCCAGCGCTGCCGGGGCTCGTCGTGTGCCGTCGTGCCCTGGAACCAGACGTGCGGCAGGCCCGGCGGGAGGTCGACGACGCCGCCGCCCGCGTGGTGGTGGTCGGCGTCGCCGGTGAGGACCGCCGCCCAGAACCGCGACTGCTCGGGCGTCGACCACGTGTCGAGGGCGAGCTCGAGCTGGACCACGAGGTCCGGCTCGGCGGTGAGGCCGTGCTCGCGGGCCACCCCCGTGACCGCGCGGGCCACGGCGACGTCGTCAGCGGTGACCCACAGGCCCTTCTCGTACCGGGTGGCCGAGCGGAGCACGACGCCGCGGTGGCCGAGGGTGAGGTCGAGGTGGTCGGCGTGCGGTCCCGCGGCCGCGACGGCGGCGGCGACGAAGGCCGCGGCGGACGACGCGTCCGAGGTGCGGTAGCGGGCGTGCAGGCCCTGGGCGAGGACGCGCCAGTCGTCGAGACCGGCTGCGAGGACGTCGGTGTACCTCAGTGGCTCCATGTCCCGACCCTGCCACCGGGCACCGACACCCCCGGTCGGGCAACGGGGGAGGCGGCGACGACCTCGACGGGCACGGCGACCTCGGCGATCGGCCGGCGCGACACGACGACCCGTGCCCCGTGCCGCGGGACGCTCGTGATGTTGCGGACCTTCGGCTCGTCCTCGCCGACCGCGACGACGTCGAACGCGGCGAACACCTCGCGCAGCACCGCAACGCCCTCGAGCATCGAGAAGCCGGCGCCGATGCAGCGCCGCACCCCTCCCCCGAAGGGCAGCCAGGTGTTCGGCGGCGGACTGGTGCCGAGGAAGCGTTCGGGCGAGAAGGTGTCGGGCTCGGGGTGGTTCTCGGGGCGGGAGTGCGCGACGAGGATCGAGGCCGCCACGGTCGCGCCACGGGGGAGGTCGACGCCGCCGACCGTCGCCGGCGCCTTGAGGGTGCGCACGACCATCGGGATGACCGGGTGGAGGCGCATCGACTCCTTGAGCACCGCCTCGAGCCACGCGTCGTCGCCGGAGGTCGCCGCGGACCGGGCCCGCTCGCGCTGCCCGGCCGAGCTCCCGACCTCGTACAGGGCCCAGGCCAGCGCCGTGGCGGTCGTCTCGTGGCCCGCGAGGAGGAGGGTGACCATCTGGTCACGCAGCTCGGCGTCGGTGAGGCGGTCGCCGCCGTCGTCGACGCGGATCAGCTGCGAGAGCACGTCGCCGCGCTCGGCGAGGTCGGCGCACGCCCGGCGCTCGCGGACCTCGGCGTGGATGAGGGCGTCGAGGTCGCGGATCGTCTCGGCGGCCCGGCGCCACATGCCGACCCGGCGCAGGGCGGGGAAGGCGCCGCCGAGGAGGACGGCCGGGTTGACGTCGACGATCGCGGTGACGAGGGGCCGCAGCCGGTCGAGGCGGGTGTCGTCGGTGACGCCGAACACGACGCGGAGGATGACCTCGAGGGTGAGGGCGTTCATCCGGTCGAGCGCCCGCAGCTCGACCCCCGGCTGCCACGAGGCGACCTCGGCCCGGGCGACGTCGGTGACGAGGTCCTCGTACCCGCGCATGGCCCGCCCCGAGAAGGCCGGCATCAGCAGGCGACGGGCCCGCTTGTGCGAGGCTCCGTCGACGAGCAGGAGCGAGTGCTCGCCCATGACCGGCCCGAGGATGGAGTTGGCCTCGCCGGCGTGGAAGACGTCGGGGTCGCCGGCGAAGATGTCGCGGATGGCGTCCGGGCGGGTGAAGAACACGGTGGCCCGCGGTGCCGGGATGAGCCGGACCGTGAAGACGTCGCCGTAGCGCCGGTGCAGCCACGGGACGAACCGGTGCCGGAAGCGCAGGAGTCCGGCGCTCTGGACGAGGCGGGGCAGCCGCGGTCCGGGAGGCAGGTGGGCGTGGTCGAGCGCCGTGCCGCGCGTCCGGGGGTGCCTGGCCATGCCTCGTCCTCTCGCCTCCCCCGATGCTACGGCGCACCCCGGATCCTCCACCCGCGCCGACGGCTACCCTGACCGACATGGGATCCCGGGTCGCCCTCGTGCTGGGGGCCGGAGGAGCCCGGGGGTACGCGCACATCGGCGCCGTGCAGGTCGTCCTCGAGCGCGGGCACGAGATCGTGACGATCGCCGGCACCTCGATGGGGGCGCTCGTCGGCGGCGTGACCGCGGCCGACCGCCTCGAGGAGTACACCGAGTGGGCCACGAGCCTGACCCAGTACGACGTGTGGCGGCTGCTGGACATGAACCTCGGCGGCGGAGGGGCGATCCGGGCCGAGCGGATCATCGCCAAGGTGTCCGACATCCTCGGCGGCGCCCTCATCGAGGACTGCGCGGTCCCGTTCACCGCCGTCGCCACCGACCTCAACAACCGGCGCGAGGTGTGGTTCCAGCGAGGTCCCGTCGCCACGGCCATCCGGGCGTCGGTGGCCATCCCCAGCGTCGTCACCCCGGTCGTCGTCGGCGGCCGCCTCCTCGTCGACGGGGGCCTGATGAACCCGGTGCCCATCGAGCCCACGACGGCGGTCAGCTCCGACCTCACGATCGCCGTGAGCCTCCAGGCCGGCCACAGCCGCGGCGTCGACATCGAGCCGGCCTCGCCCGTGCGGGCCACGGCGGCGATCACCGAGTCGGTCCGCTCGCTCACGTCCAGGGTCGGAGCCCTCATGGGTCACCAGCCGGGGGAGGTCGCGGGTTCGCCTGCGGGAGAGGCAGACTCGGTCCTCGAGGCGGCAGGCTCGCCCGACCGAGTTGCGGCCCCCGCCGGTCCCGACTACCTCCCGGCGCCGAAGGACCTGTCGACGAGCGAGGTCTTCAACCGCTCCTTCGACACCATGGCGGCGCTCATCACCCGCTACCGGATGGCCAGCAACCCGCCCGACGTCCTCGTCAGCGTCCCCTCCGACGCCTGCCGCACGATGGACTTCCACCGGGCCGCCGAGATGATCGCCCTGGGTCGCGAGCTCACCGAGAGGGCCCTGGACGACGCGGGGTACTGACCGCCGGAGAAAAGGTCTCCGTGCCGGGAACAGCGGCCGCCCGGCAAGAG
>CAWIAT010000012.1:0-73492 GCA_963834225.1 uncultured Actinomycetota bacterium
GCCACCGGGCGTCGCGACGAGCAGGGTGCCGTGGCCGTCGAGGCGGCGATCGTCTCGATGTTCCTTCTCACGATCGTCGCGGGAATCGTCGACGTCTCGATGTACCTGCAGACCACGTACCAGATGACGCTGGGCTCGCGGTCGGCTGCTCGAACGGCGTCCACCGACCCCATGGCGCCCACCTTCGCGCAGAATGCTGCACTCCAGGCCTCCAGCGCGATGAAGTCCCTCGAGCCCGGGCGCGTCACGAAGATCTGGGTGTACAAGGCCGACATCACGACGGGCAGCCCGCTCTCGGGTCCGGCATGCGCATCGGCCTGCTACCGGTTCACATTGGACGCCAGCGGCAACATCGCGTCGACGTCGGGGAGCTGGCCCAGCCGTTCCGCCTGCGCCGGCGGGGTCGTCGACCCGGTCGGGGTGCTCGTCGAGTACCGCTACAACGCCCTGTTCATGTTCTTCGACGAGCAGACGGTGAGCAACAAGACCGTGATGCGCCTCGAGCCCATCCCATCCACCTCCGTGTGCGTGGCCCCGTGACGCGCCGTCACGAGCGTGGCGCCTCGGCCGTCGAGGCCGCCCTCGTCACGCCGGTCTTCCTCCTCATGGTCGTGGCGATCCTCGAGTTCGGCATGTACTTCAAGGACTCGCTGACGGTGTCCAACGCCGCGTCGGCCGCGGTCCGGGTCGCGTCCAGCCAGCCGCGGATGTCCACCTTCGCGACGGAGGCCGCCGCGAAGGCGACGGCCGAGTCGGGTGCGCTCGCCCGAACGGGGACGACCCAGCTGTGGGTGTACGAGGCCAACGACGGGAACAACTTCCCCAAGGGGTACTCCTCGTTCGCGAACTGCACGACGTGCGTGAAGTTCACCTGGACCGGGACCGCCTTCACTCAGACGTCGTCGGCCTGGCCCAGCACGACCCACGATGCGTGCTCGGCCTCGCCGCCGGACCGCATCGGTGTCCACCTCACCGCGGTGCACCCCGGTGTCACCCGCATGATCTTCAGCTCGATCACGATCCAACGAGCCTCCGTCCTCCGTTTCGAGCCCGTCCCGAGCCGTCTGGGGTGCAAATGACCAGCAGGACCAGGTCCGTCCGCCGCCGACTGGCGGGGGAGTCCGCGCGCGACGAGCGCGGCTACATCGCCGTCGTGACCGCCCTCCTCCTCACCGTCTTCGTCGGGCTCTGCGCCTTCTCCGTCGACGTCGGGCGCTGGTACTTCGTCGCGATGCAGGAGCAGAAGGCCGCCGATGCCGCCGCACTGGCGGGCGTCACCGCCCTCCCCGGGGACCCCACGACCGCCTACTCCCACGCCCGCACCTACGCCGCGGCCAACGGGTTCTCCCTGACGCTCGGCGACAGCGTCACTCCGTCCCGGACCGGAGCGTCCCGGCTCAAGGTCGAGGTCACCCGTGAGGTCGACAACTTCTTCGGCGGCGTGCTCGGGGTCCCCCGGACGACGGTCTCCCGCTCGGCGGTCGCGGAGTTCTCAGGGCCGGTGCCGATGGGCAGCCCCTGCAACCGCTTCGGTGACGACCCGGATCCCGACAAGAAGTCCGAGAGCGACAACTGCTCGAACGCCGGCGCGTTCTGGGCCAACGTCGGCTCGCCGGCCGCCGCCAAGAGCTACGGCGACGCCTTCCAGAACCGCGCGTGCACGACCGAGAGCGCCTGCTCCGCGGGAACCAACACCGACTACGACCCCAACGGGTACACCTACCTCGTCCGGGTCGACAAGCCCGTCAACAACCTGACGATCGAGGCGTTCGACCCGGCCCAGGTCGTCGTGGGGGACGCCTGCGCCGACAACACGACGAACCGGCTCACGGCTGCCGCGGCCCTGCCGAGCAACCGTACGGTCGTCAAGGACCCCGCCACGCGGTACGCCGCCGGCGCGGGCGTGTGGTGCACCGGTGACGTCGCCTTCAACACCGGGCTCCTGCGCACCCGC
This sequence comes from uncultured Actinomycetota bacterium, assembly GCA_963834225.1. Classification (GTDB taxonomy): domain Bacteria; phylum Actinomycetota; class Actinomycetes; order Actinomycetales; family Dermatophilaceae; genus Oryzobacter. The sequence goes on from CAWIAT010000012.1 coordinate 1,955, forward strand.
TTCGTCGTCCGGACCCCCGGCGCCACACCGTGGGACACCATGACATGGCCTGCGGCCGCGGGGTGCAGCCGCACCTTCGAGCCGTACAACGGCGACCTCTCGGCAGCGCTCAACAAGAGCAGTGCGGGCTTCCGCAGCGACGTCGCCGAGTCGTTCCGGCAGTGGGTGCCCCTGTGCACGTTCAACGGACTCGTCCAGCCCGGGACCTACGCCGTGCAGGTGTACACCAACGGGCTCAGCGCCGACGGCCAGGCCGGCCACAACCGGTTCGCCCTGCGCGCCTACGGCAGCGCCAAGGACGACGCCGACAACATCGCCGTCTCCGGCAGCGCCAAGATGGCGATGTACGGCAACACCCCGGGCGGGACGTCGCGCTTCTACCTCGCGAGGGTTCCCTCCGGCTCCGAGGGACAGATGTTCACCGTCAACCTCTTCGACATCGGTGACGGCGCGACCGCAGGCAGCACGATCCGGGTGGTCCCACCTGCCGAGGTCGGCGGGAAGTTCGCCGGGTGCACCGGCAGCGGCGTGACGAACGGGAACCTCGTCGACTGCACGATCCCCGTGAGCTCGGCCTACCAAGGGCGGTGGCAGACGATCAGCGTCCCCATCCCTGCCGGGTACTCGTGCGACGACTCCGACACCACGGGCTGCTGGGTGCGGCTCGAGTTCTTCTACGGCGGGGGGTCCCAACCCGCGGACACGACGTCCTGGACGGCCTCGCTGGGCGGGGACCCGATCCGGCTCGTCGAGTGAGTCGAATACCCTCGCCGGTGTGACCAGCACCCCCCTCGCCGCCCTCGTCAAGGCCTACGACGTCCGCGGGACGGTCCCGGACCAGCTCAACCCGAGGGTGTCGCGGGCGCTGGGGGCCGCGTTCGCCGAGGTCGTCGTCCTCGCCGACGGCGCGCCCGGGTGCGTCATCGCCCATGACATGCGCGCGTCCGGCCCAGAGCTGGTCCAGGCGTTCGCCGAGGGGGTCCGCAGCCGCGGTGCCGACGTCACCCTCGTCGGGCTCGCGAGCACCGACGGCCTCTACTACGCGAGCGGCGCCCTCGACCTCCCCGGCGCGATGTTCACCGCCAGCCACAACCCGGCGCAGTACAACGGGATCAAGCTGTGCCGCTCCGGTGCCCGCCCCGTGGGGCAGGACTCCGGGCTCGCCGAGGTCCGCACCCTCGCCGAGGAGATCCTCGCCGGCGAGGTCACCGACCCGGCGACCGCCACGGGCAGCACGACCGAGCGCGACCTCCTCGCCGACTACGCCGCCTTCCTCCGGTCCCTCGTCGACCTGTCGGGCATCCGCCCCCTCACGGTCGTCGTCGACGCCGGCAACGGCATGGGCGGCTTCACCGTCCCTGCCGTCCTCGGCACCGGCGCCGGCCTCGACGCCCTTCCCCTCGAGGTCGTCCCGCTCTACTTCGAGCTCGACGGCACCTTCCCGAACCACGAGGCGAACCCGCTCGACCCCAAGAACCTCGTCGACCTCCAGGCCGCCGTCCCGCAGCACGGTGCCGACCTCGGTGTCGCGTTCGACGGTGACGCCGACCGCTGCTTCGTCGTCGACGAGCGGGGAGACCCGGTGAGTCCCAGCGCCATCACCGCGCTCATCGCCCGCCGCGAGGTCGCCCGCGCGGTCGCCGACGGGGCCGATCCCGCCGACGTCGCCGTCGTCCACAACGTCATCACGTCCGCCCAGGTCCCCGAGGTCATCGCCGCCACCGGCGCCCGCGCCGTGCGCACCCGGGTGGGGCACTCGTTCATCAAGGCCGAGATGGCCCAGCACGGTGCGGTCTTCGGCGGCGAGCACAGCGCGCACTACTACTTCCGCGACTTCTGGTTCGCCGACACCGGGATGCTCGCGGCGATGCACGTCCTCGCGGCCCTGGGGGAGCAGGAGGCGCCGCTGAGCACCGTCATGGCCGACCTCCAGCGCTACCAGGCGTCGGGCGAGGTCAACTCCACGGTCGCCGACGCGGCCGCCGCCACCGACGACGTCCGGGCCTGGGCCACCACCCAGGAGGTCGAGACCGACGAGCTCGACGGCCTCACCCTGACCCACGCCGGTGACGGCAGCGCCGACGACCCGATGTGGTGGCTCAACCTGCGCGCGTCGAACACCGAGCCGCTCCTGCGCCTCAACGTCGAGGCCGCCGACACCGCGACGATGGAGCGCGTCCGCGACGAGGTCCTCGCCATCGTCCGCGCCTGACCGGTGTGGGAGGATCGCCAGCGTTCCTGATGCAGCGCCGAGACACCCCGAGGACCCCATGAGCGAGCAGGCCCCCACGTCGCCCGTCGAGCCGTGGCTGCGCGAGATCCTGCGCTGCCCCGCCTGCCGATCCGAGCTGCGGGACGCCACCGGCGAGCAGGGCCCCGAGCTCGTCTGCACGAGCGCCGAGTGCGGTCTCGCGTACCGGATCGACGACGGCGTCCCGGTCCTCCTCGTCGACGAGGCCCGCCGCCCGGCCTAGGCCGACGCGAGGAGCCCTGATGCCCTGGGTCGACGAGAAGCGCCTCGATGACGAGGCCGCGCTCCAGGCACTCGACACCCGCGACTCGCTGCGGTCCCTGGCGTCCGCGGGCGCGCAGGTCCGTCGCGCCCTCGTCTCCGCCGAGGACGCCGGCATCGAGCGGGTCTCCGGCGGGGAGCGGCCCCGCTCCGTCCTCGTCGCCGCCCTCGGCGGGTCGAGCCTGGTCTGCGACGTCCTCGACCTCCTCGCCGAGCCCGGCTCACCGGTCCCGGTGCTCACCCGTCGCGACGCCCCCCTGCCCGGCTGGGTGGGTCCCCTCGACCTCGTCATCGCGGTCTCGCAGTCGGGTCGTGCCGCCGGGCCCCTGGCCCTCGCCGCCGAGGCCGCCCGGCGGGGCGCCTCCCTCCTCACGGTGGGGTCGGCCGGCTCGCCGCTCGCCGAGGTCAGCGCGCGCGCCCGCGGGGTGCACGTCGACGTCGCCATGGCGACGCCCTCCTCGCGCACGGCGCTGTGGAGCATGCTGACCCCCGTCCTCCTCGCGGCCGACGCGATGGGCCTGGCCCACGTCCCGCGCGCGACCCTCGAGCGGGTGGCCGACGTCCTCGACGCCGTCGCCGAGGAGTGCCGCCCCTCGCTCGGAGTCGTTCGTCAACCCGGCCAAGATGCTGGCCCTGGCCCTCGGCGAGACCGTCCCCGTCGTCCTCGGCGACGGGCCGCTCACCGGCGTCGCCGCCTGTCGTGCCGCTTCGATGCTCGCGCGCACGGCCCGGGTGCCGGCCACCCACGGGGCCCTGCCCGACGCGGCGTCCCAGCTCGTCGCGACCCTCGACGGGCCCTTCGGCGGTGGGGCGCCCGGTGCCCTCGCCGCCTCCGGGGGCGACATCTTCGCCGACCCCTTCCTCGACGGTCCCGCGGCCCCGCGGCTCGGGCTGCTGGCGCTGCGCGACCCCGAGCTCGACCCGCGCTCGGCCGCGCTGGCCGACGCCGTCATCGAGTCGGCGCGCGACGCCGGGGCGGTCGTCCACGAGCAGGAGGCCCGCCCGGGGGAGCCCATCGAGCGGCTCGCCTCCCTCGTCGGCCTCACCGACTTCGCGGCCACCTACCTCGCCATCGGCCTGGGGCTCGACCCGTCGGTCTCGCGCCACGTCAGGGAGCTGCGCGACCGCACCGGCTGAACCCGGCCCCGGCGGAGGTCGGCGCGCGATCAGTCGACGGGCGCGGCCAGCGCGAGGCGCTCGGCACCCGGGAGGCGGAGCAGCACGGCCGCCTCGACGACGAGCTTGCTGCGCCGCACCCCACTGCCGATGCAGACCTCGCCGGCCTCGGCGACCGCGTCGTCGACGAGCACCGGCCAGTCGTCGGGCAGGCCGACGGGGGTGATGCCGCCGAACTCCATCCCGGACAGGCTCACGGCCTCCTCCTGCGGTGCGAAGGAGATCTTGCGCGCCCCGAGGTGCCGCCGCACCACCCCGTTGATGTCGGCCCGGTGCGTCGCGAGGACCATGACGGCCGCGTAGGTCGTCACCCCGGCCCGGCGGGCGGCCACGACGACGCAGTTCGCGCTCTTCGCGAGGTCGACGTCGTAGGCGTCGCAGAGGGCGGCGGTGTCGGCCAGCCCCGGGTCGATCTCGGCGACGAGGAGCCGGGGCACCGACGCGGCGACGGCCGCGACGGGCGGGGCGAGGAGCTCGGGGTGCTCGGTGGCGGGGGACCAGGACAGGGATCCGCGGGCGGTCGGCATGGCTCACGCTAGCCCGGTGCCGTCCGGCAGCGCGCTCTCCTCCGCGCCTCGGCGTCGCACGGTCCCGAGGCAAGGGTCGCGCGCTCGACCCGGGCTCGTCGCGGCGGCACGCTCGACGGCGTCGGCCATGCCGTCCTCGATCCCCGTCGCCTGGGCGCGCCAGTCGTCTGCTCGCTTCTCGGCTCGAGCCTCGTCGGCGGCGCGGTGGTCCTCACGAGCGCGGTCCATCGTCTGGTCGTTCGGTTCCACGGGGGTCATGGCTACCTCTGCTGGGGGATCGTCCCGGTCCACCCGCAGCAGCGCCCCGATGGGCCCTTGACGACCGAGACGTTCGGGAGAGCCGGGCCGTCGGACCCCCTGCAGGTCACGACGGTCCGGCCGCCCAAGGGGGCGGGGCGGGGGTCCGAGCCCGTGGCCCGGGTGCGGGCGGGATGCCGCGTCCCCCTACGACGCGCACACCCACCGCTGCCACGGTGCCGACGAGCGGCGGACCCCTGCGCCCGCCGTGCGCACCGGGTGCTCCAGTGCGCGGCCCATCGCGAGGTTCCGGATGGGCGTACCCCGTATTCGACCTGATCAGCGCCCGGGGCGGGACTTTCGTGACCCACGGATTCGACCCCGTCGAACCCTGCGAGATGTCGCAGCGCGCGGGGGCCAGGACCGGCTCGGCGAGGTTCGACGCCGGCCCGGCGGACCACGGCCGCTGGCCCTTGCTGCGCTAGAGTGGGTGGCTGCCGGCGCGGGTGATATCCCTCCACACACGTGCGGCCCAGACGGGCGACGCCGGGTCAACCCCACCGTCCTGACTCCAAGGAGCTCACGCATGTCCGTTGACCACAAGGTCCACGACCTCGGCCTCGCTGAGGCCGGCCGTCACCAGATCCGCCTCGCCGAGCACGAGATGCCCGGCCTGATGTCCCTGCGCGCCGAGTTCGGCGACAGCAAGCCGCTCTCCGGCGCCCGCATCGCCGGCTCGCTGCACATGACCGTGCAGACCGCCGTGCTCATCGAGACGCTCACCGCGCTCGGTGCCGAGGTCCGCTGGGCCTCCTGCAACATCTACTCCACGCAGGACGAGGCCGCCGCGGCCATCGTCGTGGGCCCGAACGGCACCCCCGAGGCGCCCTCGGGCGTGCCCGTGTTCGCCTGGAAGGGCGAGACCCTCGAGGAGTACTGGGACTGCACCGAGCAGATCCTCACCTGGCCCGGCGGTGCGCAGGCCAACATGATCCTCGACGACGGTGGCGACGCCACGATGCTCGTCCACAAGGGCAAGGAGTGGGAGGCCGCCGGTCAGGTGCCCCCCACCACCGAGGACGACACCGAGGAGTTCGGCGTCTTCAAGGCGCTCGTGCGCCGCACCCTGTCGCAGGACCCGCAGAAGTGGACCAAGGTCGCCGCCGAGATCAAGGGCGTCACCGAGGAGACCACCACCGGCGTGCACCGCCTCTACCAGCTGGCCGAGGCCGGCGAGCTGCTCTTCCCGGCGATCAACGTCAACGACTCGGTCACCAAGAGCAAGTTCGACAACAAGTACGGCTGCCGCCACTCGCTCATCGACGGCCTCAACCGCGCCACCGACGTCCTCATCGGCGGCAAGGTCGCCGTCGTCGCGGGCTACGGCGACGTCGGCAAGGGCTGCGCCGAGTCGCTGCGCGGCCAGGGCGCTCGCGTCATCGTCACCGAGATCGACCCGATCTGCGCGCTGCAGGCCGCGATGGACGGCTACCAGGTCGCCCAGCTCGACAGCGTCATCGACAAGGCCGACATCATCGTCACCTCCACCGGCTGCTTCAACGTCGTCACCGCCGAGCAGATGCAGCAGATGAAGAACAAGGCGATCCTCGCCAACATCGGCCACTTCGACAACGAGATCGACATGGCCGGCCTCGCGAAGGTCTCGGGCATCACCAAGACCGAGATCAAGCCGCAGGTCCACGAGTGGACGTTCGAGGACGGCGACTCGATCATCGTGCTCTCCGAGGGACGCCTGATGAACCTCGGCAACGCCACCGGCCACCCGAGCTTCGTGATGTCGAACTCCTTCTCGAACCAGACGATCGCCCAGATCGAGCTGTTCGGGAAGACCGACGAGTACATCGACGACGAGGGCAACCCCAAGGTCGAGACGCTGCCCAAGCACCTCGACGAGAAGGTCGCCCAGCTGCACCTCGAGGCCCTGGGGGTCGAGCTCACCGAGCTCACCAAGGAGCAGGCCGAGTACCTCGGCGTCGACGTCGCCGGCCCGTACAAGCCGGAGCACTACCGCTACTGAAGTGAGCACGCGCGGCGCTGACGCGCCGTGGACACGGGGCCCGGAGGCCGGCAAGAGCCGGTCTTCCGGGCCTCCAGCATGTGGAATCCTCTCTCATCAATCCCTCAGCCTCGGTTCTACGGGCAACGGCGGCCCTGACCTGCGGTGTTGCCAGCGGGGGCCGCGGTGGGCCCTCGTCCGTACCGCCAGATCGCCCGTCGACCGAACGGGCGAGTCGCTGCGGATTCCTCACTATTGGCCACGCAGCGTTTGTAAGGTCTGCCACGAAGACGCCACTCCCTGCGGCGTCACCACGAGGAGGTGGTCTCGATGGCTCGTCTCGCAGCCACTGAGGTCGGCGGACCGGTCACGACCGGTCCTGCGTTCCCCACGGTCGTCCCGCGCGCCCTGCTGACCCCGGGTGCCGCCCGGGTGCTCGTCCAGCTCGGCTGCCTGGCCGTGGTCGTCGCCCTGCCCGCCAGCTCGGTCCCCGGTGGCACCGGCCTCCTCGTCGAGGCCCAGCTCCTCGCCGCCGTCTGCGTCTTCCTCGTCCTGCGCGCCGCGCGTCCGTCGCTGCCGGCGCTGTCCCGCACCGTCCGCGTCTGGGGCCTCGGTGCCCTGGTCTCCTTCCTCGCCCAGGCCTGGCTCCACGACGGCCTCGGCATCGACCACCGCGCCGCCCAGCTCGGCGCCGTCGGAGCACTCGTCGCCGTCGTCGCTCTCGGCCGGATGTACGTGGCCTACCGCGAGGCCGGCACCCAGATCGACGCCCTCTTCGCCACCCTCCCGCCCCGCCAGGACGAGCGCCGCGTGCACCACGGCCTTCCGGCCTGACCGCCTTCCCTGGTGCGCCAGGGCGAGCGCGCGTCCTCACGGGACGACTGGGCCATCGTGAACGCCGTCAACAGGGGGGACGTGTCCCCGGCCTGGCTGACGGCTCCGCACAACGAGCACTGGATCCTGCTTCCCAAGCTCGTCTATGCCGCACTGGGAGCACTGGTGGGGTTCGACACCCCTTGGGTGTTCGTGGCCGTGACGATCGGGCTCCACCTCGTGCTGTGTCACCTCCTCTGGAGGATCGCGATCCGTGGTGGAGGGGATCCGTGGCTGGCGACGGTGGCGGGCTTCGGCTTCGCCGTCTAGTGGGTCTGGACCCACTGCCGGCGCAGGTGGTCGTGATGGTCCTCATCGCGGTGTGGAGCTTCGTGGCCAACAGCCGGCTGAGCTTCGCGCGGAGGCGCCCGACCGCAGTGGACCAGGACCCCAGTCTCCAGGAGGCGTCGCCGTGAGCGAACATGAGGGACGCGCGTCCCCGGCCGCCGCGCAGGGCATCTCAGTCGTGATCCCCTGCTACCGCTCACGCGACTCCGTTCCCGCCCTCGTGGACCGGCTGGTACCGGTGCTCGAGCAGCTCACCCCACGCCACGAGGTCATCCTCGTGGTCGACGGAGCCCTGACGACACTGCCGACGTCGCGCGCGCGAACGCCCGGTCCTTCCCGGCCGGGGTCGTCCGCGTCATGGAGCTCCGCCGGAACTACGGACAGCACAACGCGGTCCTCGCCGGTGTCGCAGCGGCGCACTACGGGGTCGTGGTGACGATGGACGACGATCTCCAGCACCTCCCCGAGCAGCTACCGACCCTGCTCGAGCCCCTCGAGGACCCCCACGTCGACCTCGTGTACGGGGTCGCACGGAGGAGGAGCACGGCTGGTTCCGGTCTTTCGCCTCGCGCGCGGTGAAAGCGGGCCTCGCCGTCGCCGGGGTGCCGAACGCCAAGGACGTCAGTGCCCTCCGGGCCTTCCGCACCGACCTTCGCGACGCCTTCGAGCACGTCAACGACCCGTTCGTGTCGCATCGACGTCGTCCTTTCCTGGGCCACCACGTCGGTGCGGCGGGCCCCCGTCCGCATGGCCGAGCGCACCATCGGCACGTCGGGGTATACCTTCCGGTCGCTGCTCGGCCACACCTTCAACATGGCCACCGGCTACAGCATCCTGCCGCTGCGGCTCGTGACCTGGCTCGGCCTCTTCATCTCCGTGTTCGGGGTGGTGGCACTGGTGGCCGTGCTGGCCCTGTACTGGGCCGGGGTCGTGCAGGTCGCGGGCTTCACCACCGTGGTCGCGATGCTGGCCGTTCTCTCCGGCGCGATCATGCTCTCGCTCGGCGTTCTGGGGGAGTACCTCGGCCGCCTGCACGTGCGGTCGATGCAGCGTCCCGCGTACCTGGTCAGGCCGTCGCTGCCGGACGTGCAGCCGGCCGAGGCGCGCCTCGCGACGCGTCCGCCGCTCCGTCGCGGGAGGTGTCGTCCTCATGACCGAGGCAATGCCGCCCGCGACGAAGGAGCCCCCCGATAGCGCAGGTGCGGCTGACCCGACCACACCGGGTGGGCCGTGAAGAGGAGTACATCGCGAGGGTGCTCTCCTCGCCCATGTGGCACGGCGACGGGGAGTTCACGCGCCGGGCGGACGCGTGGTTGCGCGACCTCACCGGAGCGCCCTCGGTGCTCACCACCCCGTCGTGCACGCACGCGCTCGAGTTGGCCGCCATCCTGTTGGACCTCGGCCCGGGGACGAGGTCATCTGCCCGAGCTTCACGTTCACCTCGACGGCGACCGCCATCGCGATCCGTGGCGCGACACCCGTCTTCGTCGACGTGCGCCCGGACACCCTCAACCTCGACGTCTCGCAGGTCGAGGCGGCGATCACCGAACGCACCAAGGCGGTGTTCGTCGTCCACTACGGAGGCATCGCCGCCGACATCGAGCGACTGGTGGCGCTCACCGAGGCCCGGGGTCTGCACCTCGTCGAGGACAACGCCCACGGGCTCGGTGGCTACTGGAGCGGTCGGCACCTCGGGACGTTCGGGGGGCTCGCCACGCAGAGCTTCCACGACACCAAGAACCTGACGAGCGGGGAGGGTGGCGCCCTGCTCATCAACGACGAGTCCCTGCGGGCGCGCGCCGAGGTGGTGCGGGAGAAGGGCACCGACCGCAGCAGCTTCGTCCGTGGGGAGGTCGACAAGTACACCTGGCAGGACGTCGGCTCGTCGTTCCTCATGAGCGAGGTCTCCGCGGCACTGCTCGTCGCCCAGAGCGAGGGTTTCGAGTCGATGCAGGCCCGTCGCCAGGAGGTCTGGGACCACTATGCGGAGCAGCTGGCGCCGTGGGCCTCCGACATCAGGGCCACCACCATGCACGTGCCCGAGGGCAACAGCCACCCTGCGCACGTCTTCTTCGTGTTGATGCCATCGCCGCAGGACCAGCCGGGCCTCATGGCGCACACCGGTGTCCGCGAGGTGACCACCGTGTTCCACTACCAGCCGCTCGACTCCTCCCCGGCAGGGCGCCGCCTGGGTCGGACCCCGCACCCCTGCGCGGTGACGCGCGACGTCGCCAGTCGCATCGTGCGTCTCCCGCTGCACCCGGGCCTGAGTGACAGCGACGTGGAGCGGGTCGTCGACGCGGTCACCTCCTACCGTCCCTCATGAGCTGGGACGACCTCTCGGGTGAGGGGGTCACGGTCTCGGCGAGCCCTCACGACAGTGCGCGCTTCGGGCTGACCGTCATCAGGGTGGTCGTGGGCTCGCACGTGCGAGACATGCACGCTGCTGTCGAGGTCGTGCTCGACGCGGTGTCGCGTCCCGATGTCGACCTGGCCGTCGTCCGCTGGCCAGCGGCGCTGACTGCCCTCGGCGCCCATGTGGTCGCAGCGGGGCCGAGCGTGGTGCCTGCCGACACCTTGGTCTACTGGGCCGGAGGGAGCATCTCTGCCCTCGAGGATTCGCTCCAGGTCGCTCCACTCTCTGACGTGCCGGCGGAACTCGCTGCCCTCGAGCAGCTCGTGCGGGCGACCTTCGACCGCTACGTCAGCCACTACGCGGCCTCGCCCGACCTCGATCCCGAAGGAGTGACCGAGGGGTACGTAGAGTGGGCTCTTCGCACGGCGGCCGACGACCCGAGCCGCACCTGGGTGGCACGCGAGGACGACCGCCTCCTTGCGTTCGCCACTACCCGAACCTTGGCCGAGCCACGCGACGTCGAGGTGGAGCTGGCCGGAACGAGCCCGACGCACCGTGGCCGGGGGATCTACACCTCGCTCCTGACGGGGATGCTCGCCCGCTTGCCCGAACAGGGCCACGACAGGCTTCTCATCTCGACCCAGGCGGGCAACGTGGGGGTGCAGCGTCTCTGGGCGGGTGCCGGCCTGCTGCCTCTTGGGGCCTTTACCACCGTTCACGTGCGCCCCCGTCGAGGTTGATGATGGCGGGAAGGAACGCGTCAGGCGCGACCGGGTTCATTTCGGTGTCCCAGCGATTGATGCGCGTGGGTCAGCGGATCTGGACGAAGGTCGCGGACGGAAATGCGGAGGCTGGGTGTTGGGGCGCGACGTCGGGATGAGGGGTGCTGGTTCGCGGGCCGCTGACGCGGAGCAGCCCGCGTCAGCAGTGACCAGGGAGGGCGAATCCATGGTTGGAGGTTCGCCTCCAATCGGCGAGGCAAGCGGCCGAGGCCCCGTGATCTTCCATGCAGTCTCCCTGTCGATCGCGGCCATCATGCTGGTGTGGACAGCGAAGGGTCTCCAGTTCTATTGGGACGACTGGGCGATCATCTCGGCACTCAGCCGTGGGGACTTCTCCGTCCCGTGGCTCATGAACAGCCACAATGAGCACTGGATTCTTCTGCCGAAGCTCGTCTTCTCGTTGCTCCATGTGACCTTGGGTTTCGGGTCCGTGTGGCCATACATCGCGATCACCTTGATGCTGCATCTGCTCCTCTGCCACCTGTTGTGGCGCCTGGCAATCCGCGGAGGCGCGGATCCCTGGCTGACGGGATGGGCCTCCCTCGGATTCGCCCTGTACGCCGCCGGAATCGAAAACATCTTCTTCGTGATCCCCATGGGGGTCGTCGCGAACATGGTTCTCGGAACGGCTACCCTCCTCGAGCTGAACCGACCCCGACCCCGCCCCGTCGTGATCGTCCTCCTTTCGACCGTGAACGTCGTGACATACAGCTTGGCGCCGGTCTTCCTGGTCCTCTCCGGAGTATCACTCGTGGTGCAACGTCGCATCCGTCTGGCGTGGACCCTGGTGCCTCCGGGCACGATCTACGCGTTGTGGTTCCTGCTCGAGAGGCCATCGGTACCAGGCCAGCCGCATTCATCGGTTGACGTGCTGTTGGTGCCCCTCTACTGGATGTTGGGCGTTGGCAACGCCATCTCATCCGCTGTTCCGTGGCGGTCACCGGAGGCGGCCAACATGCCCGGGCTCCAACCGGTCTCCGCCTTCCTCGCATTCGTCGGCGTGTGTGTCCTCGTGGGGATCCTGACCACCATCGCGCGGCGACCCGACCTGCGGCCTGGCTGGGTCGTGACCGTCTTTTTCCTCGGCTGTCCGGGGCTGGTCGCTGTGTCGAGCCTGTCCAAGGTCTCGTTCGGTCTTGGTTATGCGATGTTGCCCCGCTATACCTACATCGGTACCGCCTTCCTCCTCCCCTTCCTGCTCGTGTTCTTGACTCGGGCGATGACGCGAAGGCGTGTGAGGCGGGCTGCGGTCATGACCGCGGCCGCCGCGGTCGCGCTGGCCAATGTCGTGGCCTGGCCGGGAGTCGCGGGTGAGCGGGTCAGGATGACCCGCGAGAGCGCGCGCACGTTGGCAGCGGGCCAGAACCTCGCGAACGCGGGCCGACCGCTGTACCGAGAAATGGCGGGGACGCCCGCATTCGGCTTCCTCACGCCTGAGGACCTTTCTCGACTGGACCTTTCGCAGGTGGCCGGCGAGATCACGAGGGCCGACGAGCTCAGCGCGGTCCTGTCCGCCCAGGTTCGGGTCATCCCCGGCGGTGCCCCGGTCTCGCCGTGCGGACCGACCACGTCTGCGATCGATGCCCCTCTGGAGAGCGCTCCGTTCACGATCAATGTATCGAGGACGACCACAGTGGCCCTGTCCATCAACGTCGACGGTGGTGACGCATCACATGCCTGGGTGACACGGTTGGGCGCTGGCGCTCACGACGTGTCGTCCCTGGTGGATCAAGGGACCCTCGTGGTTCGCGAGCTCGACGGAGGAGCGAGTCTCGTCCTGTGCGAGCGCTGAAAGGCAGCCGAACAGGACGAGGGCTGAGTTCACGATGCGGGACCATGGGGCTTCGCGCAACTTCCCGGCATGGACGACGGCATGCTGAGGCCTCTCGCACCTCTTGCCGCAGCTGATCAGATGCGCCTCAAGGCGCTAGGTCCGCGTCCGACGGATGATCGCTGATCGGCACCTGCGAGGCTCCGGCCTCGAGATCGGGGCCTTACACGACCCCCGCGCACGTCGGCGGACGTCCGGTCGGTCGACCGCTTCTCGAAGGCCGAGCTGCATCGGCACTACCCCGGGCTCGCAGCGCTCCCGGTCATCGAGCAGGACATCATCGACGACGGCGAGACCCTGACGTCCGTCCCGCACAGCTCGCAGGGCTTCATCGTTGCCAACCACTTCATCGAGCACTGCGAGGACACCGTCGGCACGCTGCGCACCCTGACGCACGGCTGCGTCCGAGCGGCATCCTCTACTTGGCAGTCCCCGACGAGCGGTACATCTTCGACGGAACCGGTCATCGACCACATGGGAGCACCTCAAGCCTGACCCCGCCGACGGTGGGGTGGCCTCGCGGCGCGACCACGACGTGAAGTTCTCGGACCTGGTGACCCTCGGCGGCAAGGGGAGGGCGGCAGCGGTGAGGGACCAGACGCACGAGCAGGTCGGGGCGGTCCGCCGACCGGGTGAAGGGGGCGTGTCAAGCGTGCCACGACGATGGGTCGTGGCATCGGTGGCGATGTGCTGGTAGTGGCCGAGCGGTCCGGCGCCAAAGAGCCCAATGACAAGGCCGTACCAGACCCGGTCCCATGCCCCGTCGACCGAGTTACTGGCGATGACTCAGCGGCGCCGCGACAGCAGCCTGCGGGCGCGCTAACGGTCCACAGGATCCTTGTTCGGCGGGGCACGCCTCGTTCTCGCTCGACCTGACCAACGAGACGACGACGTTCTCCGTGAGCCGCAGGACCCAGGTCGACGCCTTACCTGAGAGGGCGCAAGGTCTCATACGCATGCACGTCCATTGATGCACAGCCATCGGGCCCTGTCACTCGTATCCTCAGGGGTGCTGGAGATCGGAGCTACCGGTAGACACGCGAGTCTCCTGATGTGAGGGACGCCAGCACTTTGATGAGGGGAAGGCGCCTCGCCGCTTACGCCCATCCCGTGTGGAAGTGCTGGGCCTCGAGACCGCTCGTGTGACACATGGGCGCTGACGCCTCGTCGTCCCCAATGGGGTCGGCGCCTACGATGTCGCTCCTACGATCAACTAGAGACCCGGAGCTGAAGGACTGTGATTCGACCCCACCCGAAAGTCATTAGTGTCGGCGGCGATGTGCGATGAGCCATCCGGAGCAGCTGGGCTTCTTTGCGTCGTGCGCAGACGCCAACCGGGATGTCGTCGCAGGAAGCAGGGTCCTTGAGATCGGGTCGTACAACGTCAACGGCAGCATGCGGAGCCTCTTCGCGACGTCCTCTGAGTTCAACGGCGTTGATCTTGTCGAAGGTCCGGGGGTAGATCGCGTGTGTATGGGAGCAGATATTGACGATCCAGACGGATCGTGGGACGTAGTCCTTTCTGGCGAATGCTTCGAGCACGACCCTGATTGGCGCTCAACCCTGAGCACGATGGTGCGACTCACGCGACCGGGGGGCTTGGTCGCCTTCACCTGTGGTTCGAGGGGGCGGGTCGAGCATGGGACCCGCCGTACTGAGCCCGACGAGTCTCCGGGCACTCAGTTTATGGGCCGGGATCACTATCAAAATGTCCGCGTCCACGAAGTCCGAGCGCTCCCACTAGAGGAGTGGTTCAGCGAGTATGTACTGTACTTCTCCCCGTTCGCGGCAGATCTCTACTTTGCGGGAGCCCGGAGGGGCAAGTTGGCGCACGCCAACTCCAAGGCCGGGCTCCCGGACGTAGACAGAGTGAAGCGGCTCAAATCAATGATGCCTCGAAGGGAGAAGCTCATCCGCGTTCCTCTCGTCTGCGTCGCTCCCCTCCTCAGTGAGACCCATTTCCAGAGCCTCGCCGTCCCCTACTGGCGCGGGGTGACCTCGGCAGTCGCCGGTCTGCACCGCCTTGTTTCAACGCGGCGACGACAGTGACCCCTGGCGGGAGGGGGGAACTGCCGGCGCTCGTTGATCTGCGACCGAGAACTGGACGCCTGTTGTCCGCGTACGGGGTTGTCCTAGTTGTGCAGACCGTCGTCGGACTAGTACAGACCACCGGGCTGTTGGCGGCCCTTGGCCCTGCAGTGTGGCAAGTTCTCACGATCGCCCAGACCGCAGGACTTCTAGCCACGACGGTGTCCACCGCTGGGTTGGTGAGTTTTGGGGCGTCCGTCGTCGCGCTCGAGGAAGCACGAGACCAACCGAACGTTTATCTATCCACGTTTCGGGCGCGCGCGGTCATCTCGCTAATCATCGCGGCGCTGCTTATCCTCTGTGTAGCGTGGGTCTCACCCACGGCCAAGGTGGCTGGACTTTTGACGGGCCTTTCCGCCTTGCTCTTAGGAATGACTGGTTCTTGGTACTTCATCGGCCGAGGACAGCCAGCGCGATGGTTGCGTCTGGAAGTGCTGCCGATAGCAGCAGGGAGCATCCTGGGTGTGGGCTTGGCTATTCTGTGGGAGAACCCCATGGGCTTTGCCGCGGCCTATTTGGCGGGAACGGCATCCGCGTTGCTTCTTACCGCTAGATCAATCAGCCGCGACCGACCGACGAACGCCTTGCCTGTCAAGAGCGCATCCGTTTTCACCTTCATCCGTAGATACCGTGGCCTGATGGTGGCCAGCGTCGCGGGGGGCGTGAACGGTCATGGCCCTGCCCTTCTGTACGGCGCTGCAGGCTCGCCGGTGCTGGCGGCGTACTTGCTCCTAGACCGCATGGTGAAGTACGCCGTGGCAGCCCTGGCACCATTCCTCCAAGTGACGCAAAGATGGGTTGCGCTGAGCCCTCCGCAGGAGAGACGGCGACGAGGTCTAAAGGCAATTGGGCTTGCGAGCGCTGTAGCGATCCTTGTGGGAACAGTCTTTGCCCTGCTCGGCGGTTTGGGCGCGCGGGCGCTGTCGGCGGGCTCCGTTTCGGTCACCCAGGCGCAGGTGAACGCGTTCTCCGTGCTGGTCGTCATCCTGATCGTCACACAGGTCAACGCCCTTGCCGTCCTTGTTCCTTTAGGCGGACAACGCCAGTTGGCAAGGTCAACCGGCTTTGGTGCGGTGATGCTGGTGGTGTTGGGTCTCGTCGTCGGCCATGGATATGGACCGATGGCAGTGATCTGGGCCGTTATTGCAGTGGAAGCCGCCATCCTCATGGTGCAACTGACGGCTGTTGTGGCAGCGCGTGCACCGCTCGATGCCTCGAACTAGCGAGGCCATGACCCGTTGTGGTACGCACTCTGGACTGGCAGGCTCACGTTCGGCCCATAGCGTTAGAGGACCACCGGACGAACGCCTCATAAGGCACCCCCGGCGAGAATGTTGCGACGACCCACATTGACGTATTCGATGATCGCGTGGCCCGAAGGAGTAGGCGGAACATACTCCCCGCAGAACCCCGCTCATCCAGTTGACTCTGCACTTGGGCAACGCTCGGCGGTAAGAAGTCAGAGACGCTCGGCCAGGCTCTGGATCATAAGGCGACGCCAGCCGAAGCTCTGCACCTGGCATGCTCGAGCGCACTGGACGATTCCATGGCTACCCTCATACGTGTCAGCCAACTCCATGATTCGGCGGACGAATCGTGTCGGGGTCCAACCTCTATGAGTCGCGACCTCGCCCACGACGTTGGCACCGTGCTGCACGTAGTCCTGGACGACCTCGTCGAGGACGGTGTACCCGTCGGTCGCGGCGGCGCACAGGGCGAGCCAGTGGTCATGGAGCTGGGTCTCGGTGCGCAGGCGCGGGAACGGGAGCGCGACGTCGAGGAGGTCGCGGCGGAACACCGTCTGCGCCCCGGTGACCTGGTTCTGGACGAGGAGGTCACGGGGGCCCACGACCCGGCGGTCGGTCGTGGCCAGCACGACGCGCTCACCGGGGATCTCCACCACACGGGCCTGCCCCGTGGCGAGCGCCGAACCCTCCAGCAGCGGGACGAGGAGCTCGAGCTTGTCGAGGTGCCACCGGTCGTCCTGGTCGCTGAGGGCGACCCACGCCACCGAGTCGGGAACGGCCGCCAGGAGCCGCTCGAAGTTGAGGTAGAAGCCGAGGTTGTCGTCCCAGCCGACGACCCGGAACCGCTCGTCCCTCCCGACGACGTCGTCGACGAGCTGCTGGACCGACGCCCGGTCACCGTCGGCGCCGACGAGGCACGTGAAGTCGGCGCGGGTCTGGTCGCGGATCGACTCGAGCTGGACGCGGAACAGCTCGGGGTCGGGCCGGAACGCCGCGAGGACCACGGCCCCGGGACGGTCGGCGGACCACGAGGTCACGCTCCGCCCCCGCTCCGCGGACGGGCGAGCGTCCAGTAGAGCGACAGGAGCCTGTTGAGCGCGCCCATCGCGGCCGGTGCGTCGAGCTGGGTCTGCGTGATCGTCGCCGAGAGCAGCGTGTCGAGGGCATGGGGCGACGTCACCTGCGACTGCACCTTCCGCCGGCGGTGCGCGACGGCGGGCGCGTGCCCCAGGAGCCAGAACCAGGCGTGCAGCTTCTCCCTCGCCCATCCGTCGCGGGCGGCGATGAGCAGGTAGAGCGGCTCGAGGAGGAGGAGCACCGGCAGGACGCGCAGGAGGAGGTGTCCGGGGTAGTCGCCGAGCACCGTGAGGAGGCGGTTGCGCTCGAGCAGGAACATCTTCCGCCGGTTGCGGGAGAAGTCGTGGTCGTGGGTCGCGACCGCGCCCGGAACGAGGACGACGTCGAGCCCGGCCAGGTGGGACCGCAGGCTGAGGTCGGTGTCCTCGTGGTACATGAAGTACTGCTCGTCCATCCCCCCGAGCCGGTCCCAGACGTCGCGCCGGCAGGCGAAGAGGGCGCCGGCGACGGAGGTGACGGTGCGCGGATCGCCCTGTGCGGCAACGGGTTCGCCGTAGAGGTCGCACCAGCTGAGGCCGCTGAGGTGAACCGGTAGCCCCGCCGAGTCGATGGTGTCAGGACGGTCGGCGAGGAGGACCAGGCCCCCTGCCAGCCCGACCCCGGAGTCGGCGACGGCCCGGCTCAATGCGGTGAGCGCGCCCGGTCGCACGATGGCGTCGGAGTTGACGAAGACGAGGACCTCACCGGTGCTCGCGGCGGCCCCAGCGGCACAGCCACCCCCGAACCCGGTGTTCGACGACGGGGTGACGACCCGCACGCGGTCGACCTCAGGGACCGACCGGATGCCGTGGTCGACGAGGACCACCTCGTCGTCGGGACCGAGCTGGGCGACGAGTGCCTCGAGGCAGTCGGGCAGGAGGGGTTCGTCGCCGTGGCCGACGACGACGGCGCTGACGCTCAAACCCGCTCCGACGACCGCTCCGGCGCGGGCACGTGGGACGGGCCGGGCTCACTCACCTCGACCGTGGGCGCGGTGACGCCGGTCGCCCTCGGCAGGTCACGGCGGGGCGGGGGAGCGATGGCCATGTAGGCGATCCGGGTGTTCTCCTGCCGGATCTTGCGCAGCCCGTCGAGGAGGATCCCCACGACGAGGACGATGAACGCGACGACGACGAGCGAGGCCGCGAGGAAGGCGGTGGGGAAGCGGCCGACGAGCCCGGTGCGCAGGTACTCGTCGATGACGGGGATGCCGAGGCCGATGGCGGCGAGCGTGGTGAGGACCGCGATGCTCGAGTACAGAGCCATCGGCCGCTCGTGGTGCAGCAGCCGGGTGATCATCCGCGCGATCCGGATCCCGTCGTGGTACGTGCGCAGCTTGCTCGCCGACCCCTCGGGGCGGTCCTTGAACCCGACGGGGACCTCCGCCTGCGGGACCCGGTTGTTGATGGCGTGGACGGTCAGCTCGGTCTCGATCTCGAACGCACGGGAGATCGCGGGGAAGGACTTGACGAAGCGCCGCGAGAACACGCGGTAGCCGCTGAGCATGTCGTTGACCGGGTAGCCGAAGATCCGGGAGACGACCCGGTTGAACATCCGGTTCCCCATCTCGTGACCGGAGCGGTAGGCGCTCCTGTCACTCGGGGTCCGGACGCCGGTGACCTGGTCGTAGGGCCCGGACAGGAGGACCCGCACCATCTCCGGGGCGGCAGCCGCGTCGTACGTGTCGTCGCCGTCGACCATGACGTAGACGTCGGCGTCGATGTCGGCGAGGGCGCGCCGGATGACGTTGCCCTTGCCCTTGACCGGCTCGGTGCGGACCTCGGCTCCCGCGGCGAGGGCAGCCGCGACCGTGCCGTCGGTGCTGCAGTTGTCGTAGACGAAGACCTCGATGGCGGGCATCGCCGCCCGCAGGTCCGCGACGACCCGGCCCACGGCGGTCTCCTCGTCGTGGCAGGGGACGATGGCGGCGATGCGCAGGTCGTCGGTCCGGCCGTCGGTCACGAGGTCATCCCCCACGGTGGGTGGTCAGGTCCCCGCCAGCATAGGTCCGCGTGCTGCCGGAGGCCGGGTGATCGGGGGGACCCGGAGCGCGTCGTTCAGCGCACGAGGACGACACGGCGGGCGTCCTGCGCAGTCACGGCGGCCAGCACCGCCGCATAGACGTCGGGGTCCGTGACGGCGACCCGCCGGTCCGGTGCGACGAGCGTCTCCTGTGCGATGCGCACCGCGAGGCTCGTGTCGTCGGGCTCGTCGGCGAGCTCGTAGACGAGGGTGTTCTCGTCCATCGCCCGGTGCGTCGCCGAGTGGCTGAGCGCGTGGAACCACACGAGCGCGTGACCCGTGTTCATGTCGTCGGCACGGGTCGCGACGAGCCGGGTCCGCGCGGCGACGGAGGGTGAGGTGGCGGCGGCGAGTCGCAGCACGAGGTCGACGTCACCGGCCTCGCCCGAACCAGGTCGCTGGGCGAGGGAGATCGGCACGACGGCGGCCCAGCCCGCAGAGGGCGCGCCCACGTCCTGGAGGAAGGGCCCGACCCCGACCGCCGCGAGGAGGCAGGCGACGAGCGACGTCAGTCGCGCGCGACGCCCACCGCCCGGCTGCGGCGACCGGGGGCCGAGGGTGGTCACGAGGGCGAGGGCGCCGACGAGCAGGGAGACGAGGAGTGACCCGAGTGCCAGCTTCCAGAAGTAGTACCGGAGCTCACCCACCTCGGCGAGCATGTACCCGCCGAGGACGACGAGCTGGAGCACCGAGACGACGACGACGACGAGGTGCGGGAGCAGCTCGGGCCCGGTCACCCGTCGGCGGAGCACCACCACGAGGACCACCACGCCCACCAGCAGTACGACGAGGGCCCAGAGGTGCAGTCGCGGGATCGTCCCGTCGGTGAGGACGGCCTGGAGGCCGATCGCGCCCAGCCACGGTCGGACGAAGAGGAACGCCGCCACCGCGATCGCCCCGCCGACGGCGAGCACGGCCCGCCGGACCGACGCCGAGGGCCGCCGCCACAGCCCGGCGAACGGGGCGAGGACCGCCGTGGCGGCCAGCGGGAGGAGCAGCATCCACGACGCCGCGACGAGCAGCGACCCGGCGACCGCGGCCAGGGTCACCGGGCGCAGCCGTTCGGAGACCGGGGCGAGGAGGAGCAGCACGACGGCGGGCGCCGTGGCCGCGAGCAGGAAGCTGAGGTGGCCCTGGATGAGGTTCACCGCGCCGGGCACCCCCAGCCAGAGCCCGAGGACGAGGACGACGGCCGGCACGACGAGGGTGGCCGGGGCACGCGCGGGCAGCGCCTGGAGCAGGGCAGCCGTCACGAGCACGGCGACACCGATGAAGACCACCCACTCGAGCTGGGCGTAGCGGCTCAGCTCGGTCGTGGCGCTGCCGGGATCGCCGTGGGCGACCTGGGAGAGCACCGTCAGCATCCGGTGGAACCACTGCGGGTACTCCGCGAAGGCGAACCCGCTCGCGTCGGCCTGGGCAGCGAGCGGACCCGACCCTGCTGCGCCCAGCCGACGCTCGAGGAAGATCGAGTAGTGGTACCCGTGGTCGATCCCGGTGGTGAGCATCGCGAGCGTCCGGTCCGCCGACCCCGGCGCGCGCAGCGGCCAGGCGATGACCGCGGCCAGGCCGGCGGCCACCGCGATCATTGCGTCCCGCCGGGCGGCGGTGGGAACGAGGCGACGCGGGGCGGAGGCCGCGGCGCCGGCCACGAGGCCGGCCGAGAGCCCGAGCCCGAGTCCGGCTGCGGTCCCGGGACCGAGGACCGGCGGCATCCACAGCACGGCGGGCACCCAGCCGGCCACCAGCGAGAGGTTGAGCGCGAGCCGTCGGTCCAGCCGGCCGGACGTCGGCGCCACGACGAGGAGGAGCAGCGCCAGCGGGACCGCGAGCCACGGCGAGGCGAGGAGGCCGACGGTCCCCGCCGTCGCGACGCCCACGACCGTGCCCACCGCGACGGCGCGAACCGGTGCTCGGCCGGCTTCCCGAGGACGGGCCGGTCGTCGGGCGGAACCCGAGACCATCACCGCGTGGCCGGGGCGGCCAGGACGGACCATCCACCGGAGCTCTGCGTGACCGACCAGCCGAGATCGTCGACGAGGGCCGGGACGAGGACCTCGTCGGAGCGCAGCACGGCAGCGGTCGCGCCGGTCTCCTCGACGAACCGCTCCCAGCCCGGCCGCGCCGCCCGGGCGGCCATGTACCGCTCGATGTAGGGGATGTCGAACAGGTACGTGCGGGTGTCGATGACGGGATGGACCTCGGGATGAGCAAGCAGCAGCCAGCCGCCGGCTCCGTCGTCGTTGAGGACGACGGTGTCACGAGGAAGCCGGTCGATGCCGGCGGCGACCGGGGTGGGCATGTTGCCCGGACGGGACGCGATGCCGGGAGCGAGGGCACCCGCGAGGGCGACGGCACCGACGACGGACAGCGGGATGACGAGGCGCTCGAGACGCGACCGGGTGCCCTCGGGGTCGAGGTGGGTGAGGCGGGTGAGGGCCCCGGCGGCGAGCGTGGCGAGGATGACGGCCCCGACGGCGACCGTTCGTGCGTACAACAGCGTCCAGCCCACTGCCATCACCCACAGCAGGAGGTCCGGTGCAGGGGCCCGTTCCACGGACAGGGCCCATCCGGCCGCGACGACGAGGATGAGCAGGACCGTCGCGGCGACGTAGGGCTCGTGGAGGTCCGGTGGACGCCACTCGGTGACCAGTCCGGCATAGGAGCTCACGGTGAGCGGGGCGGTCAGCAGGCGCGGCCCGATCGGTGTGGCCATCGCGACCAGTCCGCTGGCCACCGGCACCGCGAGCAGCCTGAGCAGCTCGCGTGGTGGCCGGGCGCGGTCGAGAGCGAGGCCCACGACGACCGCGCCCCCGACGAGGGGGCCCATGAACCAGAGGCCATGGCTGCACGCCCACACCCACGACAGCGCGACGAGCCACCACGGGGTGCTCCCGCCGCGCCGGACACGCTGCCAGGCCATCAGCGTGACGACGAGCAGGATGAAGGAGATGGTCTGTGGGCGAAACCCCTGGCTGGCCGAGGTTCCCGCCCACGCCACCGTGGCGATGACCCCCGCGACGAGAGGGGGCGCCACGTCCCGACAGGCCCGGTAGAGGGCGGCGAACAGGATCACGGCCATGGCCACGTACAGCCAGGCGACGCCGGGAAGGGCGCCCGACACGTACGACGCATACATCAGCAGGTCGCTGAGCCAGTCGATCTGCACCCACTCGTTGGCGCTGAAGCGGCCGAAGGGGTCGCTCGTGACGACGTCGCGGGTGCGCCACACGTTCTGGCCGGAGAGCACGTGCCAGAACGCGTCGGGGTCGTCGACGGGGCGCAGGGCGACGCTGAGGATGATGAAGGGGACGAGGGCGACGATCGCCAGGGCGCCCACGGTCACGAGCCGTGGTCGACCTCTCCCCGACGGCGCGGAGGGGTGCTCGAGGACCTGGCGCGGCGCCGTGCGTCCTTCGCGGTCCGGGGTCACTGGTCGATTATGGTCGAGCAACGTTCACGACCAGCCGATTTCGAGGATGTCGCGGTGGACCAGGGTGTCGAGCAGGTTCGCCGCCCACGGCGCCCTCCCCTTGCGGAGGTGGTCGTGGGGGCGTGGGTCGTCGGCGTCTCCGGGCTCCTGGTGCTGGGGGCCGACCTGCTCTGGGTCGTCGCGCTCGGGGACGCGGCACGTCGTGAGGGCGGGCTGCCCACCGGGATCCCCTTCGCGACCGCCCCCCAGCTCGACTGGCCGAACCCGGCCCTGCTCGCCGAGGTGATGCTCTCCCTCGTCGACGACCTCGGGTGGTGGGCCCTGCCCGCCTTCCACCTCGTCATCGTCGCGAGCGCGCTCCTCGTCCTGGTCTCGGATGCCCGCCGGCTCGGGGCGCGGGACGGCCGGATCGCGCTCGCGGTCTCGCTGGCGGTCATCGGGGGGTCGACGGCCCTCGTCGTCGTCCGGTTCCCGTCGCTCTCGCTCGTCCCCTTCGTGGCCCTGGTGTGGCTGCTGCGCCGCGAGGCCGACCGCCCCAGCCGGGCGATCTGGCTCGTCCCGCCGCTCGTCGTGCTCTGGGGCAACCTCCACGGCGCGGTCCTCGTCGGCATCGCCGTCCTCGGGGTGTTCGTCCTCGCGGGGCGCGGCCATCGTTTCGTGCGCCGTGCCGTCGTGGGGCTGCTCAGCCTGTCGGCGCTCGTGCTCACCTCGGCGGGCCTGCGCACCCCGGAGTACTACGTCGCGGCCCTGCGCAACGAGGCGGCTCTGCGCGGCACCGACCTCTGGGCCGCGCCGTCCCTCACCAACCCCCTCGACGTCGCGATGGTGTCGGGTGGCGTCCTCCTCCTCGTCCTGGCGGCTCGCGGGCTGACCCGCTGGGAGTGGCTCGTCGTCGCCGGCCTCGTCGTCGGCACCGCCGATGCGGCCCGGCACGGGATCTGGCTGCTGCTCTTCCTCGTGCCCGTGGCCGCGGCCGGAGCACGGCGACCAGCAGCCCGGGACGTCGACGGCCAGGCCCTGGCCACGACCCGGGTCGCCGCCGCCGGCCTCGTCGTCGTGGCCGTCCTGGCGGTCGGTCTCGTCGGGGTCCAGCTCGTCCGTCGCGAGGACAGCGTGCGGGCCCCCGGGCACGCCCTCGTCCCCGAGCTGCGTCGGATCGCGGGGGACCGTCCCGTGCTGGCGAAGGAGCCCGAGGCAGAGACGTTCGCGCGCGACGGCATCACCGTGTGGGCGGCGAACCCGGTCGACGCCTTCACCCGGGAGACGCAGAAGGGCTTCCTCGACTTCCTCCACGACTGCCGGGTCCCGGACCCTGCTCTGACGATCGCGGTCGTCGACGGTGAGTGTGAAAGCGCTCTCGCGCAGGCGGGCTGGCGGGTCGAGACCCGCCTTGACGGCCTTGTCGTCCTCAGCAAACCCACATGATGGAAGGTCCCTCTGGGGCCTGAACCGCGCGGTTGTGCGGGTTTTCGGACCCGCCATCCACCGAACGGCTGATGGGCATCGGCCGTTCGGCGTCTCCCATGGGCCGTTCCGCCAATCGCTCCCACCTCTGCGGAGCCTCACAGTGCTGAGCGCACCACTCCACCAAGTCAGGGAAAGGCTTCACCATGACCACAGCACTCGCCACCGTCCAGACCAGGCTCTTCATGCTCCGCGACGAGAAGGGTGCGACCGCCGTCGAGTACGGCCTCATGGTCGCCCTCATCGCCGTCGTCATCATCATCGCCGTGCTCACCCTCGGCACCAAGCTGAGCAGCCTGTTCGACAGCACCGCGACCAGCATCTGACGACCCGGGCACCGTCACGAGACATCGTCCGAACGGGTGACCCCGTTCGACCGTTCGGGGTTGCACCTTGGCCTCATCGGGCCATGGTCCACCCGGGAACGAGGTGAGAGGTTTACCTCGCACCACCCAGGACCACCACACGTCAGAATCGAAAGGCAACACCATGATCCGCGCCATCGCCAAGTTCCAGACCAAGATGTTCATGCTCCGCAACGACGAGAAGGGCGCGACCGCGGTCGAGTACGGCCTCATGGTCGCCCTCATCGCCGTCGTCATCATCATCGCCGTGCTCACCCTCGGCAACAAGCTCTCCAGCCTCTTCAACAACACCGCCACCCAGATCTGAGTGACGTACCGTCGGGCGTCGGCCGAGCGCACAGAGGGCTCGGCCGGCGCCCGTCACCTTCCCAGCAGACCAGAGGTGAGAGCATGACAACTCAGCTGACCAGGCTCGCCGTCCACTCCAGGGCAACCCTGACGGGCGACCGCGGCGCCACCGCCGCCGAGTACGCCCTGATGGTCTCCTTCATCGCGATCGCCATCATCGTGGCGGTGCTCACGCTCGGGAACAAGCTGTCGTCGTTCTTCGTCGACGCAGCCACCAAGATCTGACCGGCCGCTCCCGGCCGACCTCCGTACAACTTTTGCAGAAGGAATCGTGATGGGTCGTCGGATCCTTGCCATCGTCGTCGCCGCCGTTCTCGCCCTCATCGGCGGGGTGATGGTGCTCCTCTACGCGCGCAACGCCGACGCGCGTGCCGTCGCCGCGGCCAGCCCGCGCACGGTCTTCACCTCGTCCCTCGCCATCCCCGCGGGGACGAGCATCCGCGACGCCATCAGGCTCAAGATGCTCACCCAGACCCAGGTCCCCGCCGCGGGAGTCCCCGCGGGCGCACTCACCCAGGTCACGGACGACAACAGCGCGCTCCTGGCGCTCACCGACATCGCGCCGGGGCAGTACGTCCTGGCGGCGTCCTGGGGTGACAGCCCCGTGGGCGAGAAGCTCATCCAGGTGCCCACCGGCAAGCTCGCCGTGTCGGTGGCCCTCTCCGACCCAGCCCGCGTCGGCAGCTTCGTCACCCCGGGCAGCTTCATCACGATCTTCGCCACCCACGAGGACGACGCGCCCGCCTCCGACAGTGCCACAGCGCCTGCTCCGGGAAGCGCGACAGGCGTCCTCCTCGACAACATCCAGGTCATCGGCATCGGCGCGACGCCGCTGCAGAGCGGGGTGGTCGCGGCCGCCCCCACCGAGGAGGGTGAGGACCCAGGTGCTGCCCAGGCGGCCGGCGCGAGCTTCCTCGTCACCCTCGCGGTGACGCCGGAGCAGGCCACCAAGCTCGTCCACGGCATCAACGAGTTCACCCTCTACGCCGGCCTCCGCGGCGCCGAGGTCAAGGTGGACCCCAAGCTCGAGACCACCACCAAGAACGTCTTCGGGTGATCTGGTGAACATCCTCTGGGACTCCTCACCTGACGCGCTCGAGCGCTTCCGCTTCGTCCTCGGCCCGGACACCCAGGCCCTCGACTCGGCCTCGATGGTCGCCCGCGTCCTCCACGACAACCTCGGTGTCCAGCAGGTCGTCATCGGCCCGGAGGTCGCCCTCGAGCAGGCCTGCGAGCTCGCCGAGGCGGCCCGCCTCGACCGGCCCGAGCTCGGCGTCATCCTGCTCCGTAGCCGCGTCGACGTCATGACCCTCGGAGCCGCGCTGCGCGCCGGCGTCCGTGAGGTCGTCGCGGCCGACGACCAGTCGGCCCTCGGGGAGGCCCTGCGGCGCAGCCGTGAGCTGACGTCGCGCCTCCTCGGCCACGCCGGCGGGGCAGCGAAGGACACCGGCAAGATCGTCACCGTCTTCTCCGCCAAGGGCGGGGTGGGCAAGACGACGCTCTCGACGAACGTCGCGGTGCACCTCGCCTCGGTCGGGGTCAGGACCCTCCTCGTCGACCTCGACCTCGCCTTCGGTGACGTCGCCATCAGCCTCCAGCTGCTGCCCGCCAGCTCGATCTTCGACGCGGTCGCGATGAGCGGCCACCTCGACGAGTCCGGCCTGGCCCAGCTCGTGACGCACCACGAGGCCAGCGGCCTCGACGTCATCTGCGCGCCGAACGACCCGGGTGACGCCGACCGCATCCCGGTCAACGTCGTCACCGAGCTGCTCAAGGTCGCCCGGCAGAACTACGACTTCGTCATCGTCGACACCCCGCCGTCGTTCACCGAGCACGTCCTCGCGGCCTGCGACATCAGCGCCTCGCTCGTCCTCATCGCCACGCTCGACATCCCGGCCGTGAAGAACCTGCGCGTCGCGATGGACACGCTCGACATGCTCGGCAGCCCCAAGGACGCCCGCATCATCGTGCTCAACAAGGCCGACACCAAGGTCGGGCTGCGCCCCGAGGACGTCGTGACGGCCATCAAGACGCCGATCGCGGTCAACATCCCGAACTCGCTGGCCGTACCCGCCTCGGTCAACCGCGGCGTCCCGATCGTCCTGGACGACCCGAAGAACGGCGTCAGCGTCTCGATCCGCCACCTCGCCGACGCCCACCTGCGCGAGCAGGTGCCCGGTGAGGGGTCCGAGGACCACCAGCCCGCCCGCAAGTCTCTCTTCAGCAGGAGCCGACGATGAGCCTCGCCGACCGTCTCGACAGCGTCCGCCGCACCGCACCGGTGCCCGGCGCGGACACCGCACCGGGCGCACCTGCCCCCAAGCGGCGCGTCGTCGACCCCTTCACCGAGGTCAAGGAGCGCGTCCACCAGGCGCTCATCGAGAACCTCGGCCCGCGCCTGTACGACCCGCACCTCCCCGAGGCCGAGCTCGCCGCGCAGGTCCGCACGACGCTGCAGCAGACGATCGACGGCGAGCAGACACCGCTCAGCCACGCCGACCGCACCCGGATCGCCCAGGAGGTCTCCGACGAGATCCTCGGGCACGGGCCGCTCGAGCCGCTGCTGCGCGACCCGGAGATCAGCGAGATCATGGTCAACGGCGCCGACTCCATCTACGTCGAGCGCTCCGGCAAGCTCTACCCCGTCGAGACCCACTTCTCGAGCGAGTCGCACCTGCGCCGCGTCATCGACAAGATCGTCGGTCGCGTCGGCCGTCGCGTCGACGAGGCGAGCCCGCTCGTCGACGCCCGCCTGCCCGACGGCTCCCGCGTCAACGCGGTCATCGCGCCCATCGCGCTCGACGGCGCCATGCTCACGATCCGCAAGTTCTCCAAGGACCCGTTCAACGACGCCGACCTCATCGCCTTCGGGACGTTCACTCCCGCCGTCCGCGACTTCATCAAGGCCTGTGTCCGCGGGCCGGCGCAACATCGTCATCTCCGGTGGTACCGGGTCGGGGAAGACGACCCTGCTCAACGTCATCTCCTCCTTCATCCCGGAGGACGAGCGCATCGTCACCATCGAGGACGCCGCCGAGCTCCAGCTCCACCAGGACCACGTCCTGCGGCTCGAGTCGCGCCCGTCGAACATCGAGGGTCGGGGCGAGATCGCCATCCGCGAGCTCGTCAAGAACTCCCTCCGCATGCGGCCCGACCGCATCGTCGTCGGTGAGATCCGTGACGGCGCCGCGCTCGACATGCTCCAGGCCATGAACACCGGCCACGACGGCTCGATCACGACCTTGCACGCCAACAGCCCGCGCGACTCGCTCGCGCGTCTCGAGACGATGGTGCTCATGGCCGGCGTCGACCTGCCGGTGCGCGCCATCCGCGAGCAGGTGTCCGGAGCGCTCGACATGGTCATCCAGCAGGCCCGCCTCAAGGACGGTTCGCGCCGGGTCACGGCGATCTCGGAGGTCGTCGGCATGGAGGGCGACACGATCACCCTCCAGGACATCTTCACCTTCGACTTCAGCGCCGGGCGCGACGAGCAGGGCCGCTTCAAGGGTGGCCTCGTCTCCACCGGCCTGCGTCCCGCGTTCACCCAGGACCTCGCCGACATGGGCGTCGAGCTGCCGCCGTCGCTCTTCACGTTCGGGGCTCGCCTGTGACCCCTGCCGCTGCCCGCACGGTCCTCACCCGGACCGTCGGTGTCGTCGTGCTCGCCGCGACGGCCCTCCTCGCCGGTGCCGCCTCGGCGTCGGCCGAGGCGTCGGCGACGTTCAGCGACCTCCGCAGCGCGAACGGGCACGTCACCGGGTCGCTCGTCATCCGCGGGGTCGACCCCAAGCAGATCGACACCACCCAGGTCATCGCCCGGGTCGACGGCAAGTCCGCCGTCGTCACCCTCGCCCCCGCCACGACCTCGACCCGCTCGACGATGCTCGTCATCGACACGAGCGGCTCGATGGGCGAGGCCGGAATGGGCACCGTCCGCAGCGCCGTCAAGGACTTCCTCGCGGCGGTCCCGAAGGACGTCAAGGTCGGTGTCGTGAGCTTCGCGTCGACGGCCGGCGTCGACGTCCAGCCGACGACCGACCGCGCCAAGGTCCAGAGCGTCGTCAACGGGCTGCGGGCCCGCGGTGAGACCGCGCTCTACGAAGCCGTCCAGGACGCCGTGTCGGCACTGGGCACCGAGGGCGAGCGCAGCATCATCCTGCTCAGCGACGGCGAGGACACCGTCGCCGGCGCCAACGACAACGTCTCGCGCGACGCGCAGCAGCGACGCGCCGCGACGATCGCCCTCACCAAGGGCAAGGTCCGAGCCGAGGTCGTCGCCTTCAAGAACGACGCGGGCCGTGCAGTCCTCGACGGCTTCGCGAACGTCGGTGGCGGCAGCGTCGTCAGCGCGGCCGACCGCAACGCGGTCCGTGCCGCCTTCGACACCGCGGCCAAGACCCTCGAGGGCCAGGTCCGCTTCGACCTCACCGTCCCGGCCGGCCTCGCCGGTGAGTACGAGGTCGTCCTCGACGGCAGCGCCGCCGGCCAGAAGTTCTCGACCGCCCAGTCGATCAACGTCACGGCGAGCGCCCCCGAGGTCGACACCTCCCTGGACCAGGTCATCGACACCGCGGTCAACGGCGCCGCCCCCGAGGCGCGGATGGCGTCGATGTCGGGCACGTTCCTCCCGATCGCGCTCGTGACCGTGCTCATCGGCCTCTTCGTCATCGTGCTGGCCTTCTTCGGTCCGGCCTTCCGCTCGCGCCGCAGCGCACGCGTGTCCGAGATCGAGAACTACGGCCTCGGCGCCGGTGCCCCCGGCGTCCGTCGCCCCGACGACCACGGCGCCGGCATGGGCGAGCAGCTCATCCAGATGGGCGACAAGGTCATGTCCGGCCGCGAGTCGACGACCAAGACGATGCAGCTCATCGAGCGCGCCGACCTCCCGTGGCGGGCCGGAGAGTGGTTCGTCATCAGGATCCTCGCCGTCTTCGTCGGTGGGATCGGGTTCTTCGCCCTGCTCGGGAGCAGGGCGCCCCTCGTGGGGGCTCTCATCGGCGTCGTCCTCGGCATCTTCCTGCCGAGCGTCGCGCTGCGCTGGCTCGCGAACCGCCGCGCCAAGAAGTTCGAGGCGATCCTCCCCGACGTCATGATGCTCGTCGCGACGAGCCTGTCGAGCGGGTTCTCGCTCCTCCAGGCCCTCGACTCCGTCGCCCGCGACGCCGCCGAGCCGGCCGGCAAGGAGTTCTCCCGTGCCCTCGCGGAGAGCCGGATCGGCTTCGACATCTCCGACGCGCTCGAGCACGTCGCGGTCCGGATGAAGAGCGAGAACATGCGGTGGGCCGTCATGGCGATCCGCATCCAGCGCGAGGTCGGCGGCAACCTCGCCGAGACGCTGCGCACGACCTCGGCGACGCTGCGCGAGCGCGAGTCGCTGAAGCGACACGTCCGCGCCCTCTCGGCCGAGGGTCGCCTCTCGGCGTACATCCTCATCGCGCTCCCCGTCGGCATCTTCATGTTCTCGATGTGGACCAACTACGAGTACGTCAGCCTGCTGTGGACGACCTTCATGGGGCTCGTCATGTCGGTGAGTGGCATCGTGGCGATGATCCTCGGAATCTTCTGGATGAAAAAGACCGTTTCGATCGAGGTATGACGTGCTCCTCTTCCTAGGCTGTGTCATCGTCGTGCTCGGCGTGGCCGTCGTCGCCCTCATCGGGCGCACCGGCTCCGGCGAGACCACCGGTGTGGCCCGCTCCCTCGAGCTCATCGACTACGCCCCGACGACCAAGATGGTCGGCAAGAACGAGCTCGCCACCCGCGACCGCCTCGTCGAGCCGATCGTCGGGGCGATGCGGCGCATCGGTGAGCGACTCTCGCCCGGCGGTACCGCAGGACGGATCCTGCGTTCCCTCGACAAGGCGGGCAACCCCGCCGGGTGGAACATCGAGCGGATCATGGCAGCCAAGGCGGTGGGTCTGGTCATCTTCGCCTTCGTCCCGGTCGCCTTCCTCGGGCTCTCGGTCCGAGGCCTGATCCTCGCTGCCGGCGCGGGCGTCTTCGGTTTCTTCCTGCCCGACCTCCTCGTCTACAACCTGGGGGCCAAGCGCCAGCAGGAGCTGACCAAGGGGCTCGCCGACGCGCTCGACATGCTCACCGTCTGCGTCCAGGCCGGCCAGGGCTTCGACGCCGCGATCATGCAGGTCGCCAAGACGGTGCCCGGCCCGATCGGCGGGGAGTTCGCCCGCGTCCTGTCCGAGATGCAGATCGGCAAGGGCCGCGGAGCGGCGTTCGCGTCCCTCGGCGAGCGCGTCACGACCCCCGAGGTCAAGAACTTCGTCAGCGCCCTCGTGCAGGCCGACCGCATGGGACTTCCCATCGCGGCGGTCCTGCGCGAGCAGACGAAGGAGATGCGCGTCGCGCGCCGTCAGCGCGCCGAGGAGAAGGCCCAGCAGGTCACGGTCAAGATCCTCTTCCCGCTGCTGCTCTGCATCTTCCCGGCCCTGTTCATCGTCATCATGGGCCCGGGTGCCATCCGGATCATCCAGACCTTCTCGAGCGGGATCCTCTGACCGGTCCCACCCCCCGGAGGGGATGGGTGGGCCCGGTCAGGCCCGCGGATCAGCGGTCGACGTCCTGGACGAGGCCGAGCCGCACCGCGGCGATGACGGCGCTCGCCCGGTTGTGGGCCCCGAGCTTCTCGTAGATCTTGCCGATGTGGGTCTTGACCGTCGACGGGCTCATGTAGAGCTGGCGGCCGACCTGGGCCACCGACGCGCCCTCGACGAGCAGCTCGAGGACCTCGGTCTCGCGGGCGGTCAGCGTCGTCTGCGGCGACTCGCTGCGGCGGCGCATCGCCTCGGCGAGACCGCTGGCCGAGAACTCACCGGGCATGTCGGCCGCGCGACGCACGGCGTTGATGACCTGCTCGGACGGGGCGCTCTTGCGCACCAGGGCCGAGGCCCCCGCGTCGAGCGCCTCGAGCAGCGTCGCGTCGTCGTTGAGCATCGTGAGGACGACCAGGCCGATGTCGGTGGACCGTTCGCGGGCCGTCCGAACGAGGGAGAGTCCGCTGCCGTCGGGCATCGTCACGTCGACGACGGCGACGAGCCGGTCCTCGACCGGCGCCGAGAGGACGCGGTCGACGAGGGAGAGGCCGGCGGCGAGCGAGCCGGCCTGCCCGATGACCGTGACGTCCTCCTGGGCGCCGAGCATCGCTGCCACGGCCTCCCTCACGACGGCATGGTCGTCGATGAGCACCACGCTGATCCCCACGGCAGCTCCTTCGGTCAAGACCGCTCACGAGACGCACCGACCGGTGCGGGCTCTTCGACGGTCAGGTTAACGGTGGTCCGGCTGTTCGGCTCGGTCCGGACGAACAGCGTCGCGTCGAGCGTGTCGAGGGCGGGGTCGCGGAAGGTCCGTTTCGCGAGCCGCGGGTCGCCGTCGTGGGAGATGTCGACGTTGGCCGGTCCTGCGACCGACGTGGCGAGGGAGACCCACGCGTTGCGGGCCCCGGAGGCCTGCGCGTCGGCGAGGACGTCCATGACGAGGCGGTGGATGAGGATCTCGACCCGTGGGTCCATCCGGCGCTGGCTCTCGCTGACCGTCACGGTCGTGCGGACGCCGGTGACGCTGCCGAAGCTCTGCACCGCGGCGCCGAGGACGGCTCCGAGCCCGGTGCCGGGGCGCTCGGCCACGCGCAGCTCGGTGATGTGGAGCCGAAGGTCGGCCATGGCCGTCGAGAGCTGCTCGCGCAGGGTGTCGAGGCCGTCGCGCATCGGGATGCCCGGCGGGCCGGCCTGGGAGCGCAGCGCGTCGACCTGGTAGCCGAGCGCGGCGAGCTCCTGGGCGATGCCGTCGTGGATGTCGCGGGCGATCCGGTTGCGCTCCTCGAGGCTCGCGAACTGGCGCAGTGTGCCGAAGAGCAGGCCGGCCTGGAGGGTCGGGGCGATCCGCCGGGTGACGTCCCGGGCGACGTCACGCTCGGCCTGCGTGAAGCTCTTCTCCTCCGACCGCTCCGCGACGAGGACCGTGGTCGACCCGTTGCCGAGGGCGAAGGGGACGACGAGGGCACGACGGCGGCCCATCTCGTCGGTGAAGGCGACCTCGGTCGGCTGCCAGCTCGACGGGTTGGAGCGCAGCAGCTTCGCGACGTGCTCGGAGATGTGCCACGGCGCCCGGGTGGACCCGCGCAGGGCCACGGGGACGAGGTGCTCGGCGTCCTCGGTGACGAGGACGGCACTACGCGTCGAGGGCACCTCTGCGGCGAGGAGGTCGAGGGCAAGCGTCGCGCTCGCGGGTGCGTCGAGTCCGGTCGACATCTGCGAGGACAGGTCCTGGAGCCGCTGGATGAGCTCGATGGCCTCGCGCGCGGCGGGGTCGGCGTCGTAGCGGTCACGCTCGTTCGCGAGCCGGGCGTTCCACAGGCCGAGGAGCCCCATCGCGATGACCGCGCCGAACCACAGGAGGACGTCGCTGCTCGTGTGGGTCTGCGAGGAGTCGAGGAACAGGACGCACCCGATGAACGCGGCTCCGGCGCCCACCGACGTGAGGAGGAAACCCAGCCGAACGTGACGTGAGCCCGCGTGGAAGACGGGGAGGAGCGCGAGGAGGGAGGCGCCGGTGCCGATGGTGGCGTACGCCGCGCCGGCGGCAACGGCCGACCCGGTGAGGAGCGTGAGGATCAGCGTGTTGACCAGGCTCTTGCGCGCGACCGGCATCGAGTCGAGCGCCACGACGACGAGGTCGAGGACGACGACGAGGAGCAGCCACGGCACCACGACCTCGGTCTTCTCGGTGACCACCGCGAGCACGAGGCTGAGGAGCGCGAAGACCAGGCGGATCCTGGCCGATGCGTCGAGCCCCTGGAGGCGGGAGGTGCGGGTCACGCCGCGAGCCTAGTTACTCCGGGCCCCGGACTCTCGACAAACGCGGGTGTTCACGGGTCCTTGTGGGAGGATGACGCGGATTCTGGCACCGTGGGGAAAGGACCGGCCGACGTGAAGGGTCGCGTGCTCGTCGTCGACGACGACCTGGCACTGGCGGAGATGCTCGGCATCGTCCTGCGCAACGAGGGCCTCGAGGTCGACCACGTCGCCGAGGGCACCGGTGCCATCGGCGCGTTCCGCGAGCACCGGCCCGACCTCGTCCTCCTCGACGTCATGCTCCCCGGGATCGACGGCCTCGAGGTCTGCCGCCAGATCCGCGCCGAGTCCGGCGTCCCCATCGTCATGCTCACGGCCAAGACCGACACCCTCGACGTCGTCCTCGGGCTCGAGTCGGGAGCCGACGACTACGTCGTCAAGCCGTTCAAGCCGCAGGAGCTCATCGCCCGGGTCCGGGCCCGCTTGCGCCGCGGCGACGAGCCCGAGCCCGAGCGCCTGACCATCGGCGACCTCGCCATCGACGTCGCCGGCCACTCGGTGACCCGCGACGACCAGCCGCTGAGCCTGACCCCCCTCGAGTTCGACCTCCTCGTCGCCCTGGCCCGCAAGCCGTGGCAGGTCTTCACCCGTGAGGTGCTCCTCGAGCAGGTCTGGGGCTACCGCCACGCCGGCGACACCCGGCTCGTCAACGTCCACGTGCAGCGGCTGCGCTCGAAGATCGAGCACGACCCCGAGCACCCCGAGATCGTCGTCACCGTGCGCGGGGTCGGCTACAAGGCGGGCAGGGCCTGACCGTGTCCGGACCCGCCGACACCGGCGTCCGGACCCCCGTCCCCCCGGGCGACGGTTCGCAGGGCGACGCCGGGGCTCCTGGCGGCTCGACCGACGCTCCGGCCGGTCGCCGCCCCGACCTCCGGCCCGATCTCGAGCCCCCCGACGGCGGATCGGCGCGCGGGCCGGGAGGCCTCGCGGCGCCCTCACGGGCCGTCGAGCTCGCCTCGGCGGCGGCCACCGAGGCCCGCCGCCTGCCGCGCCTGGTGGTCCGCCGCTGGCGCCAGTCCCTGCGGCTGCGCGTCGTCACCACGACGATGGCGCTCGGCCTCGTCGTCGTCTCCCTCCTCGGAGGGGTGCTCCACGGGCAGATCGCCAACGGCCTCGAGAACGACCGGGTCGGTCGGGCCGAGTACGAGGCTCTCGCCCTCACGGGTCAGGCGCAGACCTACTGGGACAACTCCACCTCCACCTCCGTCGACGAGCTGAACCAGGCGGCCCGCGACATCATGTCGCGCATCCTCACCGCCCCCGAGGAGGTCCCGACCCGCTACGTCGTGATGTCGCGCTCGGTCGGCAACGAGAGCGAGGTCGTCCTCGCGGGACTCACGAGCGGCGCCCTCGACCTGTCCGCCGTGAGCTCGGACCTCCGGACCCAGGTGGCGAGGTCGCCGGAGCGGCAGCAGGTGCAGATGACCGAGGTGGCGGTGGGCGGCGAGTCGCTCCCTGCCGTCATCGTCGGCAGCGTCATCGAGATCCCGAACGCCGGGTTCTACGACCTGTACTTCATCTACCCGATGGAGCAGGAGGTCGCGACGATGGCGCTCATCAGCAACTCGTTCGTCCTCGCCGGGATCATCCTCACCCTCCTCGTCGGGGCGGTCGCCTGGGTGGTGACCCGGCAGGTCGTCGCCCCGGTGCGCCGGGCGGCCGAGGTGGCCCAGCGGCTGTCGGCCGGGAAGCTCAACCAGCGGATGCACACCCGCGGCGAGGACGACCTCGCCCTCCTCGCGACGTCGTTCAACGGCATGGCCGACAGCCTCCAGTCCCAGATCCGCCAGCTCGAGGGGCTCTCGGCAGTCCAGCAGCGCTTCGTCTCCGACGTCTCGCACGAGCTGCGCACGCCCCTGACGACGATCCGGATGGCCGTCGACCTCATCCACGAGGCCCGCACCGGCTTCGACCCGACCGTCGCGCGGTCGGCCGAGCTGCTCGCCGGTGAGCTCGACCGGTTCGAGGCCCTGTTGTCCGACCTGCTCGAGATCAGCCGCTTCGACGCCGGGGCGGCTGCCCTCGACGTCGAGCCGGTCGACATCACCGGCACCCTGACGCGGGTCGTCGCCGCCGCCCGGCCCCTCGCCGAGCGTCGGGGGAGCGTCGTCACCGTCCACGCCCCCTCCGGCCCCGCCGAGGCCGAGGTCGACGAGCGCCGGGTCGAGCGGATCCTGCGCAACCTCGTCGTCAACGCCATCGAGCACGGGGAGGGACGGCCGGTCGACATCCACGTCGACACCGGGATGGACGCCGTCGCCGTCGTCGTCGAGGACCACGGCGTGGGGCTTCGGCCGGGGGAGGCCGCCAACGTCTTCACCCGCTTCTGGAGGGCCGACCCAGCGCGCGCCCGCACCACCGGCGGCACCGGTCTCGGGCTCTCGATCTCGCTCGAGGACGCCCGCCTCCACAACGGGTGGCTCCAGGCGTGGGGCAAGCGCGGCGTCGGCTCGCGGTTCCGCCTCACGCTGCCCCAGCAGGCCGGTGACACCCTCCACGGGTCGCCGCTCCCGCTCAGCCCCACGGAGGACCCGTGAGCCGACGGCACCCCGCCGCCGCGGTGGGGGTCGCGCTCGTCCTCGTCCTCACGGCCTGCGGCGGCCTGTCGCGCGGCGGCCCGGTGGAACAGGGCCTCGAGGTCGGCAGCGGCAGCCCGCCCGCCGTGCGGGTGGCCCCCCCGGGCCCGGTCGCCGGAGCCGGGCAGGAGAGCATCGTCCGCGGGTTCCTGCGCGCCGGGGCGGCGAGCGACGCCGCCTACGACAACGCGCGCGCCTTCCTCACCTCTGTCGTCAGCGAGCGCTGGCAGCCCGACGACACCATCGTCCTGCTCGCCGACGACACCCCGCCCTCGGCGACCCTCCTCGACCCCGCGACGGTCCGGGTCACCGGGAAGGCGGCGGGCACGGTCGACGCCGAGGGGCGCTACACGGCCGCCAGGCTGGGCAGCACCGTCAGTGCGACCTTCCGGCTCTCCACCGTCGGGGGCGAGTGGCGCCTGTCCGAGCTGCCCGAGGGCTTCGGGCGGTGGATCTCGCGGACCGACATCACCCGCCTCGTCCAGCCGTACGCCGTCCACTACGTGTCGACGAGCCGGCGGGCCCTCGTGCAGGACATCCGCTGGTTCCCGGTCGACAAGCTCGCCACCCGGCTCGCCCGAGCCCAGATCACGGCGGTCCCCACGTACCTGCGCGGTGCCGCGACGTCCGCCGTCCCCGACCGTGCGCGCCTCCTCGGCGACGCGGTGTCGGTGAACGCCGGGGTGGCGACGGTCAACCTCATCTCCAGCCGGCTCCAACCGGGGGAGGCCACCCGGCAGAACCTCTGGGCCCAGTTCGTCAGCACCCTGACCCAGGACGGCGCCGTGGCCCGGGTCGCCCTGTCCGTCGACGGCGTGCCCGTCGACCTGGTCGGCCTCGACGGCTCGGCCGGCACCCTCTCCGAGCTCGGCTTCGTCACACCACCGGAAGCCACCCTCGCGAACCCCGTGGTGCGCCGGGGGACCGACGTCGTCGGCTTCGACCCGGCGTCGAGCGAGCAGGACCCCCGGCAGCCGCCGACGTCCGTCTCCTACCCCCCGGTCGACGCCGCCTTCCGCCACCTGGCCCTGTCGGCCGACGGGACGGAGCTGGCGGGAGCCGACCCCGGCGAGGGCGGCGTCTCACGGTGGAAGGGCACCAACCGCTACGAGGTCCCGCTCGACGCCGACGACGTCGGTGCTCCCTCCTACGACCGCCGGGGCTGGCTGTGGATGGGTGGGGTGTCGAGCGAGGGTCCGGACGGCCCGCGCCTCTGGGTCGTCGACGTCCGGTCCGACCCGGCTGACCGGGACGCGGCGAGGGCCCGTGCGGTGGAGGCGGGCTGGCTCGACGGCCGGCGGGTCCTCGAGTCGCGGGTCGCCCCCGACGGTGACCGGGTGGCCGTCCTGTCCGTCGCGGCCGACGGCACCGGGTACCGCATCGACGTGGCCGGCATCGTCCGGGGCGGGGGTGGCGTGCCCCAGAGGCTCGCGCTGCCGCTGCGCCTCGCCGCACCGCTCACCCGCGCCGTCTCGCTCGGCTGGCTCGACGACCGGACCCTGGCCACCCTGGGCGTCGTCGACGGCAAGACCCTCCAGCCCACGATCCTCAGCGTCGGCGGGGACGTGCGGGCGCTGACCGCGGTCCGCGACGCGGCGGCCATCACCTCGACCGGCGGCGAACGTGACCTGTGGGTCACGACGAGTACGGGCCGCCTCCTCGGACGGGCCGGGTCGCAGTGGGTCGACACCGGCCCTGCCGACGACCTCGCCGTCGCGGCCGGCTGAGCCCTCGTCCCCAGCGGCATCGCCGGGGTGGCGTCGTCCACAGGTCTCGACCGGGGCTCGTGCGTCCGGCGACGGTGGCCGAGGGTGGGCGGGGTGACCGGAGGACCGAGGGGAGCCGTGCGGCGAGCGATGGCTGCGACCGCCGACCTCGTGCTGCCGCAGCGGTGCGCGGGATGCGGCGTGGGCCGGGGCTCGTGGTGCGAGGACTGTCGGACCGCGCTGGTGGCGACGGGCCCCGACACCGGCCCGCAGGCTCTGGTCGACCCGGAGGACGGGAGCGTGCTCGTCGTCCACGCCGCCGCGCGGTTCGAGGGATCGCTGCGGCGGCTCGTGTCGGCGTGGAAGGACGAGGACCGCGCCGATGCCACGGGCGTCCTCGTCGCGCTCCTCGCCGGTTCGATGGCGTCGGCGCTGGGCGGCGACCTCGTGCTGCGGTCGGCCCTCGCGCGGGGAGGGCGCGTCCTCATCGTCCCGGTGCCGACGTCCTCGGCGGCCAGGCGCCGTCGTGGGGGAGACCCGGTGTCCACCCTGGCCCGCCGGGCCGCCGTCGTGGTCCGGGGCCCGCCGCTCGGGCTCCGGCCGGACCTCGTCGTGGTCCCGGCCCTCCGCCACTCCCGGCGGGTGCGCGACCAGTCGAGGCTGTCGCGGGCCGAACGTCGATCGAACCTCCGGGGCGCCCTCGCGGTGCGTCCCCATGCCGCGGCGACCGTGCGCGGGGCCACGGTCGTCCTCGTCGACGACGTCGTGACGACGGGCGCGACCCTGGCCGAGGCGTCCCGCGTCCTGAGACGGGCCGGAGCGGCCCACGTGGTGGGCGTCGCGGTGGCGCGGACCCCTCGACCGGGCCGTGCACCCGTGCGTTGGCCTTGTGAGCCACGTCCACCCGGGCTAGCGTCGGTGGTCACGGTCCTCGATCTCCCGGAGGTGGTGCCCCCGACGTCAGAGCCAGCGCAGTGCAGGCAGCATCCCCCAGCTTCGAGGAGGACCACGTGGACATCGTCGTCACCGGACGGCACCTGACCGTCTCCGACCGCTTCCGGGCGCACATCGAGGAGAAGCTCGCCAAGGTGAGCCAGCTCGAGCCACGGACCCGTCGGATCGAGGTGCTGGTCAGCCACGAGCCGAACCGTCGGCAGGCCAAGGAGTGCGACCG
The DNA here is from genome assembly GCA_963834225.1 of uncultured Actinomycetota bacterium. Taxonomy (GTDB): domain Bacteria; phylum Actinomycetota; class Actinomycetes; order Actinomycetales; family Dermatophilaceae; genus Oryzobacter. Next base: position 40,963 of record CAWIAT010000012.1, read on the forward strand.
GGTGGAGATCACCCTGTACGCACGTGGCCCCGTGGTGCGAGCGGAGGCGTGCGCGGAGGAGAAGCACGCCGCGCTCGACATGGCGATCGACAAGCTGATGGAGCGACTCCGCCGGAAGAACGACAAGCGACAGGTCCACCGTGGTCGCCGCACCCCCGAGTCCGTGGCGCACGCCACCGCCCGCATCCCGGCCCCGGCCGAGGCCGAGCCCGCCGCTGCTGACGACGAGACGACGGACGACCCGTTCGGCGACAGCCCGGTCGAGGTTCGCGAGAAGATCCACCACTCCACCCCGATGACGCTGAGCGACGCGCTGAGCCAGATGGAGCTCGTCGGCCACGACTTCTACCTCTTCCACGACGTCGACACCGACCGCGCGAGCGTCGTGTACCGGCGGCGCGGCTGGAGCTACGGCGTCCTCCACCTCGACCTCGATGGCTCCCTCGCGGCGTCGGCCGAGGAGCCGGGTGACGTCGAGGCCGCCGCGTCCTGAGGCGACCCACGATGGGTTCTCTGAGAACCCCGGTGGGGGTGGTGGTGCACATGGTGCCCGCTGCCTGCGACGATGGGTGACGTGGATGCTGACGAGAGGGACGTCACTCAGGGGCGGGGGGACCACCCTGTCCGCGTGGTGATCGCCGATGACCACGACCTCTACCGCCGCGGGATGCAGGTCGTGGTCGAGCTCGACGGCGCCGCAACGGTGGTCGGCGAGGCGAGCAACGGCGAGGAGGCGGTCGAGGCGGTCCTGCGCCTCAACCCCGAGGTCGTCCTCATGGACGTGCGGATGCCCGGGGTCGGTGGCATCGAGGCGTGCCGCCGCATCCGGGTGGCCGTGCCCGAGGCGCGCATCCTCATGCTGACGATGTCCGACGACGAGTCCGACCTGTTCGAGGCCATCAAGGCCGGGGCGAGCGGCTACCTCCTCAAGGACCTCCCGGGCGAGGAGGTCGCCGACGCCATCCGCCGGGTGCACGACGGCCAGGCGATCATCCCGCCGGGGATGGCCGCGACGCTGCTCAGCGAGTTCACCCGGCTCAGCAAGGTCCCGGTGCGCGCGGAGGGAGGCTCGCCGCCCCCGCAGCTCACCGACCGCGAGGTCGAGGTGCTGCGGCTCGTCGCACGGGGGATGGCCAACCGCGAGATCGCCGAGCAGCTCGTCATCTCCGAGAACACCGTGAAGAACCACGTCCGCAACATCCTCGAGAAGCTGCACCTCCACTCGCGCGTCGAGGCGGCGGTGTTCGCCCACCGCCAGCACCTGTTGCCGACGGATGAGTGAACCGCTCGACCCGGTCCACCTGACCCGACCCGCAGCACGCCGGATCGCGCTCGCCGCCCAGGGCTTCGCCCGGCCGCGTCCCGAGGTCGCGGGGACGCGCGACGTCCAGCGCGTCATCGACACGGTCGGCATCATCCAGATCGACAGCGTCAACGTCGTCGTCCGCAGCCAGTACCTGCCGTTCTTCTCCCGGCTCGGGCCGTACGACCGCGCCCTGCTCGACCGGGCCCGCGACGTCGCTCCCCGCAGGGTCGTCGAGTACTGGGCGCACGAGGCCTCCCTCGTGGCTCCCGGCACCTGGCCGCTGCTCGACTTCCGGATGCGTCGGGCCCGGTCCGACGCATGGGGCGGGATGCAGCGCGTTGCCCGCGACCACCCCGAGCTGGTGGCGGCGGTCCTGGCCGAGGTGGCCGCCGGAAGGCCCCGCACGAGCCGGCAGGTCGAGGCCGCCCTCGCCCACGACCTCCCGCGGGACCGCGAGCACTGGGGCTGGAACTGGTCCCTCGTGAAGAACGCCCTCGAGCACCTCTTCTGGTCGGGGGAGGTCTCGAGCGCCGGACGGACCCAGCAGTTCGAGCGGCGCTACGCCCTCCCGTCCCGGGTGCTCCCGCCGCGCTGGCGGGCGGAGGCGCTCGACCCGGCGGCCCGCCCGGGTGACGAGGAGGCCTTCCGCAGGCTCGTCGAGATCGCGGCACGGGCGCACGGCGTCGGGACCGAGCAGTGCCTGCGCGACTACTTCCGGCTCAAGCCCGAGCAGGCGCGCCCGGCGATCGAGGCGCTCGTCGCCGACGGCACGCTGGTGCCGGCCACGATCGAGGGCTGGCACCGGCCGGCGTACCTCCACCACGAGGCACGGCGGCCGCGCCGGGTCCGGGCTCGGGCGCTCCTCTCGCCGTTCGACTCCCTCGTGTGGCAGCGGGACCGGACGAGGGCGGTCTTCGGGTTCGACTTCCGGCTCGAGATCTACGTCCCCGAGCCGCTGCGCGTGCACGGCTACTACGTCCTGCCGTTCCTCCTCGGCGACGAGCTCGTGGCCCGGGTCGACCTCAAGTCCGACCGCGCGGCCGGCGTCCTGCGGGTCCGGCGGACCACGTGGGAGGAGGGACGCGGCGAGCTCGACGACGTCCGCGAGCTCCACGAGGAGCTCGGCCTGCTCGCCGGCTGGCTCGGTCTGAGGGAAGCCGCGTTCTCGCCGCCGCGTCAGTGACTCGAGGCGCGTTCCCGGCCACCCGCCGCCACGCGCGGCTGTGAGCCGCCTGAGAGGGGTGGACTCGCCCGGGTGGCGGGAGTCCCGAAACGCTGGTCAACGCACGAGCCGGGGTTCATGATGAGCCGAGGGCAGTGGCAGGGCGCCGCCCGATCGGACGTACGGACGTGCTCAGATCCAGATGTCGTCGGCTTCCTCGCGCTGAGCGGGGGGCCTCTGCGGTCGAGTTCGCCATCATCCTCCCCGTCCTGGTCCTCCTCGTCGGCGCCATCATCGACTTCGGTTTCGTGTTCGCGCAGCAGCTGGCCCTGAACAACGGCACGCGGGACGCTGCCAGGACGGCCATCGTCGATCCGCTGTCGAGTGCGCCCTTGACCTGCACCCAGATCAACACGACCGCCAAGAACGCGATGGTGGGCGGGGTCGGGATGAATCCGGCTGCCGTGAGCTTCGCTCTCTCGCGCAGTGACGGCGATAACCCCTGCGCCGCTGCGACTCCGTGCGCCGGGGCGGCTCAAGGCGTGACCCTTCAGCTCGCAGCGACGTACAGCTCGACGCCGCCGTTCCCCCTTCCCTACATGAACCCCATCGTCCTCACGTCGAAAGGTGTCTTCCGATGCGAGTACGCCTGAGCACACCGACGCCACGTCGCTCCGAGCAGGGGGCGGTGGCGATCATCACGGCGTTCCTGCTCATGCCCTTCCTGATCCTCGCTGCCTTCGTCCTGGACTTCGGGAGCTCCTACGCGCAGTCGCGGGCGTACAGCGCCGGTGCCGACAGCGCAACCCTGGCCATGATCAACGAGGCCAGGGTCGAGGGCTCGAAAGTGAATGCGAAGACCTGTGCTCAGTTCCGAACGGCCTTCGACGCCAAGTACCCGTCCGCCGCGTCCAGGAAGGGGTTCGCAGCCCAGCTCGCAGCCCTGAACGCGCCCACGACGCGAACGGTGACGGCCGCCGACATCTCCACTGCCTCTGTTTCGTGCCAGAACGCGAGCACACTGCGCGCCAACGTGGCCATCGACGCCGAGGTGGCGACGTCGCTGGGGTCCATCGTCGGGGTGCCGTCCATCACGGCCGGCCGGGCGGCGGAGGCCGTCATGGGTCTTGGGGGCGCGTCGGCGTGCGGCCTGTGCATTGTCGGTGACGGGAACCACGACCTTCAGAACGGTGACATCGAGGCTGCGGGAACCAGTGTGTCCATCAACGGAACCCTGGTGTCCAACCCTCAGGGCTCGGTCATCATCACGTCCGGCGGCTCCATCAGTCTCCAGGGCTCCAAACCGTCGAAGGGGACATTCGACCCGGCGCCCGCGGTGGGCCAGCCTCCCGTCAGCGACCCTTTCGCGGGGCTCCCTCTGCCCGATCCGGCAACCATGGGACTGCTGCCCGGGACGAACTCCTGTACCGGTGGGCCGGGGCGGGTGTACGCCGCGATCGCTCCGTGCTCGTCGATGGCTCCCGGCCTGTACGTCTTCACCGGGACGACCAGCCTCAACGGCAACGACGTCGTCAAGGCGACGGGGGTCACGATGTACTTCGTCTGCGGCACGCCGTCCGCGCCCCGGCGCTGCGCTGAGGGTGAGGACGGTGGCGAGATCACGTCGGCGGGCAACGCCGCGCTGACCATCTCGGCCCCTCTCACGTCCCCGTGGACGGGCATGCCAGCCGGCTTCGCGCTCGTCGCCGACAAGAACAACTCGAGCACGTTCTCGTTCCGGGGCAACGGCGCCGCCGGCTCGACAGGCACGATCTACGCGCTCAGCGGGACGCTGAACTACCGGGGGAACGGTGCAGGCGACACCCTGGACTCGCTGGTCGTCGTCGGTGACATCGACTTCAGCGGAACCCCGTCGACCTTCAAGCTGAAGTACAACGCCGCCAACAACGCGTCGCTGCCTCCGGCGCCCTCTCGGCTGACCGAGTAGGCGCCCCACCAGCAGGCCACCGACCGACGCCCCGGCTCCCCGAGCCGGGGCGTCGTCGTCTCACTCGGCGAGGAGCTCCCAGTGGAGGGAGTCGACCGTGGCCCCGGTGGGCAGGACGTCGGCGGCGGTCTCGCGGCCCCAGATCGTGAAGCCGACGCCGTCGAGGACCCGGTTGCTGCCGACGTTGTCCTCGGCCGTCTGGGCGACGAGCCGACGCAGGCCCAGGCCCCCGGCGTCCTTCGGGAGGAGGGCGTGCCGGGCGAGGGCCGTGGCGGCGGCGCGGGCGACCCCTCGGCGGCGGGCGCTCGGGAGCACCTGGTAGCCGAGCTCGGCCGTGTCGTCGTCGAGGGTGCCCTCGGCGACGAAGACGAGGACCTCCCCGAGGGCGCCGTCGGTGGCGGCGTCGGCGACGCACCAGCTGAGCATCGTCCCCTGCGACATCCGCTCGCGCCGGGTCATCAGCCACTCGGGGAAGGTGTCGGCGTCCAGGACGCCGCGCGCCGGCATGTGGTGCGCCGGTTGGTCGCGGGGTTCGAGCGAGGCGACGTCGGAGTCGCGCCACGGCCGGAGGAACAGCCCGCCGGCGTCGTCGGAGGTGAGGACGGGCGGCTCCTCCCACGGGGTGCGCGGCTCCATCGGGTCGTCGGCCCCGAGGCTCGCGCGCCACATGTCCGACGCGGCGGCGAACGGGTCGTCGGGGTTCGCCTGGAGCTGGGGGATGGTGCCGTGGTGGGTGAACCCGCACGCCCACGCGACCCGCCACGACGCGCTGTGGCCACGGACCGCGGCCCAGTGGACGCGCACGCCCTCGCGCTCGGTGAACCACCAGCGCGCGGCGAGCCGCAGGGCGCCGGCCATGAGGCCGCGACCCCGACCCTCGGGGTGGAGGCCGAAGCCGGTCTCGGCCGCACCGCCGCCACGGGGGCGGAGGTCGACGGTGCCGAGGTAGGCGCCCTCGGGGTCGTTCGCGTCGGTGACGACCCAGAAGCGCTCGCCGTCGGGGTCGTTCCACGCTCGCTCGATGACGGCGAGGTAGGCCAGCCCCTCGCCCGGGCTGTACGGGCGGGGCACGGTGGTCCAGCGCAGGGTCTCGGGGTCGGAGCACTGCTCGACGAGGCGCTCGACGTCCTCCGGGCGGTGGGCGCGCAGGCGCACGACGCCGTCGGTGAGCTCCGGGACGCAGTCGGGGTACGGCTGACCGGTCATGCACCCACCCAACCACCGGCCACGGCCTCCGGGGAACTCACCCCGCCGCGCGCGTCGTTGGTGCCTGCGGTGGTCGGCCGTCTGCGGTGGGCCGCCGGGCGCTCGACTACCCTAGGCAGGTCCGGTCGAGAGACCGCCATCAGTCACGCCAAGGGAGTTCCACTCGTGAAGATCGTCGAGAAGCTGTTGCGCGCCGGTGAGGGGCGGACCCTCAAGAGGCTCGCCGACATCGCGGCGCAGGTCAACGCGATCGAGGACGACTTCGAGAAGCTCACCGACGCCGAGCTGCGCGGCGAGACCGACAAGTTCAAGGCGCGCCTGGCCGACGGCGAGACCCTCGACGACCTCCTGCCCGAGGCCTTCGCGGCCGTCCGCGAGGCGAGCAAGCGCACCCTGGGCAAGCGCCACTTCGACGTCCAGATCATGGGTGGGGCCGCCCTCCACCAGGGCAACGTCGCCGAGATGAAGACCGGTGAGGGCAAGACCCTCGTCGCGACCCTGCCGAGCTACCTCAACGCCCTCACCGGCAAGGGCGTGCACGTCATCACGGTCAACGACTACCTCGCCGAGTACCAGTCCGAGCTGATGGGCCGCGTCCACCGCTTCCTCGGCCTCGAGACCGGCTGCATCCTCTCCGCGATGACCCCCGAGCAGCGTCGCGCCGAGTACGCGAAGGACATCACGTACGGCACGAACAACGAGTTCGGCTTCGACTACCTCCGCGACAACATGGCGTGGTCGACCGCCGAGCTGGTCCAGCGCGAGCACCACTTCGCCATCGTCGACGAGGTCGACTCGATCCTCATCGACGAGGCCCGCACGCCGCTCATCATCTCGGGGCCGGCCGACCAGCCGACGAAGTGGTACCAGGAGTTCGCGCGGATGGTGCAGCGCCTCGAGCGCGGCGAGCTCGAGTCCGGCGAGGGCGACTACGAGGTCGACGAGAAGAAGCGCACCGTCGGCGTCCTCGAGCGCGGCATCGACAAGGTCGAGGACCACCTCGGCATCGAGAACCTCTACGAGTCGGCGAACACCCCCCTCATCGGGTACCTCAACAACGCCATCAAGGCCAAGGAGCTCTTCGCGCGCGACAAGGACTACGTCGTCCTCAACGGCGAGGTCCTCATCGTCGACGAGCACACGGGGCGCATGCTCGCCGGCCGCCGCTACAACGAGGGCATGCACCAGGCGATCGAGGCCAAGGAGGGGGTGCAGATCCAGAACGAGAACCAGACCCTCGCGACGATCACCCTCCAGAACTTCTTCCGCATGTACGACAAGCTCTCGGGCATGACGGGCACGGCCATGACCGAGGCCGCCGAGCTCAACTCGATCTACACGCTGGGCGTCGTGCCGATCCCGACGAACCGCTCGATGATCCGCGTCGACCAGGCCGACCTCGTCTACCGCACCGAGGAGGCCAAGTACAAGGCCGTCGTCGACGACATCGTCGAGCGCAACGAGAAGGGCCAGCCGGTCCTCGTCGGCACCGTCTCGGTCGAGAAGTCCGAGTACCTCTCCGACCAGCTGCGCCGGCGCGGTGTCCCGCACGAGGTCCTCAACGCCAAGCACCACGAGCGCGAGGCGACCATCGTCGCCGACGCCGGTCGCAGGGGCGGCGTCACGGTCGCGACGAACATGGCCGGTCGAGGCACCGACATCATGCTCGGTGGCAACCCCGAGTTCCGTGCGGTCGCCGACCTCAAGGCCCGCGGGCTCGACCCCCACGAGACGCCCGAGGAGTACGAGGCGGCCTGGGACGAGGCGCTGGCCGCCGCCGAGGCCGACGTGGCGACCGAGCACGACGAGGTCACCGAGCTCGGCGGCCTGTACGTCCTCGGCACCGAGCGGCACGAGTCGCGTCGCATCGACAACCAGCTGCGAGGTCGCTCCGGCCGCCAGGGGGACCCGGGTGAGTCCCGGTTCTACCTCTCGCTCGAGGACCACCTGATGCGGCTGTTCAACGCCGGCCTCGTCGACCGGGTCATGACGACCGCGAAGCTCGAGGACGACCAGCCGATCGAGTCGAAGCTCGTCTCGCGCTCGATCCAGTCGGCGCAGGCGCAGGTCGAGGCCCAGAACTTCGAGATCCGCAAGAACGTCCTCAAGTACGACGACGTCCTCAACCGCCAGCGCACCGTCATCTACGACGAGCGCCGCCGCGTCCTCGAGGGCGAGGACCTCCACGAGCAGCTGCGCTTCTTCGTCAACGACGTCATCGAGGGCTACGTCGACGGCGAGACGGCCGAGGGCTTCCCCGAGGACTGGAACCTCGAGCGACTGTGGGGCGCCCTCCGGGCGGTCTACCCCGTGTCGATCACGCCCGACCAGCTCGAGTCGGCCACCGACGGGCGGGCGGGGCTGACCTCCGAGAAGCTCAAGGAGGAGCTGCTCTCCGACGCGCACCACGCCTACGACGAGCGCGAGAAGGCGCTCGGCGAGGACGTCATGCGTGAGGTCGAGCGGCGGGTCATGCTCTCGGTCCTGGACCGCAAGTGGCGCGAGCACCTCTACGAGATGGACTACCTCCAGGAGGGCATCGGCCTGCGGGCCATGGCTCAGCGCGACCCGCTCGTCGAGTACCAGCGCGAGGGGTTCGCCCTGTGGAACACGATGAACGAGGCCGTCAAGGAGGAGTCGGTCGGGCTGCTCTTCCACGTCGACGTCCAGGTCGACGCCCCCGAGCCGGCCGCCCCGTCCGTCGAGCCGATGCACGTCTCGCAGATGCTCGGCGCGATGGCCGGCGCCGCGCCCGCGATCGCCGAGGGTGAGGGCGACGTCGCCGTGGCCGAGGAACCGCAGGCGCGCGGCACCGACGCCCACCCGAAGGTCGACGTGTTCGGCGTCGGGGTCGAGCGACCCCGCACCCGGGCGCTGCACTACTCCGCGCCGAGCGAGACCGGTGGTGTCGAGGAGCGCGACGAGGGGGCTCCGGCCGCCGCCGCCCAGCTGACCGACGAACAGCTCGCGAGCACCCCGCGCAACGCCGCGTGCCCCTGCGGCTCGGGCAAGAAGTTCAAGATGTGCCACGGCCGACGCTGACGCCGCAGGGCGACAGCCCGAGGAGCCCCGTTGCGAGTGTTCGCACCGGGGCTCCCGCCCGTCCGGGGAGCGTGGTGGGCTCGGCTCACCCGACCTGCAGGGCGCCGATCTTCCACTTGCCGTCCTGACCCACGAGACGCACCGCGACCGCGCGCACGCGGGGACCGTGGCGCACGACGAGGGCCACCTCGGCGACGCCGTCGGCCGGTTCGCAGACCCGCACCCGCTGGACCACGATGCGCTGGCGGGCGCGGGGCGCCCGGCCCTCCGCCACGCGCCGCCCGACCCGGGCGCTGCGGCGGGCCAGGACGGCGTAGACCTCGGGCGTCGTCCAGCGCAGGACCTGGGTGGGAGGACGAGCGCCGGTCATGACCTCGAGGACGGCCAGGGTGATCCGAGCCGCCCAGCGCGCGGGGTCGGGAAGGTCGGCGCGCAGGGTGCGCTGCGGCCCGAAGACCTGGTCGTCGGAGGCCGCCGCGAAGTCGACGGCCAGGGCGTCCTGGATGTAGCCGTGGGTCCCCAGCCGCTCCTCGCGCTGCTGCCGGGCCCGCCGGACGGCCTCGTCGAGGGGCAGGGCCGGTGGCAGCAGGCGCGGCCGGGGCGCGACGTGCAGGACGCCGGCGCTCACGACGCGGCCCCCTCGGGGGCCCGCAGGACCTGACCGGGGAGGAGGAGGTCGGGGTCGCTGCCGACGACGTGGCGGTTCGCGGAGAACCAGCGGGGCCAGGCCGCCGCGATCTCCGCCTCGGACGCGTCGGGACCGAGCTGCCGCGCCGCGATCGACCACAGGGTGTCGCCGCGCCGGACGACGACCTCGGCGACCTCGCGCGCGGCGGCGGGTCGCACCGGGGCGAGAACCCGCAGGTCGGGCTGCGGACGGACGACCGGTGCGGTGGGAACCCAGCCCGGGTCGGGGGCGACCCCGGCAGCCGGGCCGGCGTCGACCCGGGGGACGGCGTCGTCGGGACCACCGCCGACCCCGCTGACGGCCGGCACCGACCACCCGGGGTCGGGGAGGGGCCGGAACGACGGGTCCGGCCGGTCGAGCTCGACGACCGCGGGGAAGCGAGACGCCGCCGCGCCGCAGCCTCCCGGGACGACCCCGGCCGCGACCGTCAGGCCGAGTGACACCGTGACGACGTGTCGCAGCACGCGCGGGGCCACGAGGTCGGCCAGGCCCCCTGCGACCCGGCCGACCACCCCCGGGACCGCTGCGAGTGCCGACGCCGCGACGACCGACGCGAGCCAGGCCGACAGGACCGCCGCAACCGCCGCCACCACGGTGACGAGCAGCTCGTCGGCCCGGACGGGCGCCGCCGATGCCAGCCGCCCGGCGCCGTCGGCGACGACCCGCCCCAGGCCGACGCCGACGGAGACGAGGACGATCTCGGCCAGGCCGGCACGGAGAGCGAGATAGGGTCGTTTGGTGCTGTTTGGTGCACTGTGCATGCGGTGGACGCTAGACCTGCCGACCGACCTCCGCAACGGCTGCGCCCTAGGCTGTGGACGACGGAGGGGGAGTGATGCGCTGGGACCGCCTGTTCGCCGACCTCGAGGGCCAGCTCGCCGCGGGGGAGCGGCGCGAGCTCGACGACGAGGTCGCCGAGCGCACCCGCCGCGAGCGCGCGCTCGTCCCGCTCGCCGACCGCTTGGCGCAGCTGCTCGGGTCCACGGTCGCCCTCGGTCTGCTCGGAGGGCGTCGGGTCGAGGGTGAGCTGGCCGACCTCGGCGACGGCTGGCTGCTGGTGCGCCCCTCGGGACGCGAGGTCCTCGTCCCGATCACCGCGCTCGCCACGGTGGCCGCGACCGAGGAGCGGTCTCGCGGCGCGGCGTCCGTCTCCGCCACCACCCGGCGGTTCGGTCTCGGCTACGCCCTGCGGGCCCTGTCACGCGACCGGGCGAGCGTCGCGGTCCACCTCATCGGGCACGAGGCGGTGCTCGTCGGCACCATCGACGGCGTCGGGGCCGACCACCTCGACCTCGCGGAGCACCCCGAGGGCACCGCGCGGCGACGCGAGAACGTCACCGCCGTCACGACCGTGGCGACCGCCGCCCTGCTGCTCGTGGAGTCCCGGCGCTGAGTCGGGACGCGGGCGGGGCGTCAGGCCTCGGGCTCGGCCGGCTCGTCGGTGCGGGCGGTCACGAGGCCGCGCGTCGCGGCGTACATCCGCTGGATGTACTGCTCGAGCTCGGCCGTCTCGACCCGCCACTGGCCGCGCCCGCCGACCTTGATCGCCGGCAGGTCACCGGTGCGGACCAGCGCGTACGCCTGCGCCGCCGAGATGTCGAGGATCTCGGACACCTCGGTGAGGGGGATGAAGCGGCGGGCCACGACGTCAGTGTGCCATCCACAGGCCCGCCCTCCGCCGGGGTTGTCCACAGGCCACGCCGCTCCGGAGGCGCGCCGGGCCGACCTCCACCAGAATCTCCGCCATGACCGACCTGCCCACACCGACGGCCTCCCGGCTGCGTCGCCCGTCGTGGCGGGACTCGCGGCTCGTCGTCGGGGTGCTCCTCGTCCTGGTGTCCACCGTCCTGGGCGCCCTCGTGGTGGCCCGAGCCGACGACCGGGTCCCCGTGTGGGCCGCCCGCGGCCAGGTCGCGCCCGGCCAGCAGCTCACCGAGACCGACCTCGTGCGCGTCGACGTCCTCCTCGGTGACGGTGCGGCCTCCTACCTGTCGGCCGACACCGCCCTGCCCGAGCGGACCTTCGCGCTGCGCGACCTGCGTCCCGGAGAGCTCGTCCCGGCCTCGGCGGTGGGCGGGCCCGAGCGCGTCGACGTCCAGCAGGTCGCCCTCCTCGTCGACACCACGTCGGCCTCCACGCTGGCCCGCGGCTCGGTGGTCGACGTCTACGTCAACCGGCCGACGAGGGAGACCACGGTCGGCCTCCCCAGCTACGCCGGTCCCGAACGGGCCCTCGAGGCCGTCGCGGTCGCGCGGGTGGCCGGCGAGGACGACGTGCTGGGCGGGGCCACCGACACCCGGGCGGTGCACGTCATGGTCCCGCGCGCCGAGGTGCAGGGCCTGGTCGCCGACGTCGACGCCGGAGCCCGGATCACCCTCGTCCCCGTCCCCGGGGGCGTGACGGCGGCGACCTCGTGACGAGCGTCGTCACCGCGGTCACGCACCGCGACGAGGCCGACTTCGTCCGGGTCCTCGAAGGTGCCACCGGCGTCACCCTCGTCCGGCGCTGCGCCGACCTCGCCGAGCTCCTGTCGGTCGGCGCGGCCGGGATGGCCCGCGTGGCCGTCGTCTCGCCCGACCTGCGCGGCCTCGACCGCGACGCCGTGCGCCACCTCGCGGGCCACGGCGTCCGGGTCGCCGGCCTGGTGCCCACCGGCGACGACGAGGGCGAGCGGCGCCTGCGCCAGCTCGGCGTCGCGACCCTGCTCCATCCTGATGACGCCGCCCCCGAGGTCGGCGCGGCGCTCGCGGCCCTCGCCGGGTCGACGACGACCGGCCACGTCGGGGCCGACCCGTTCGGGGAGGGCGGGTCCGGGCCGGGGCAGGGAGCGCCACCCGCCCCACCCGGCCGGCGGCAGCGCCGGCGACTCCCCGCCCGGAACCGTCACCGTCGTCTGGGGACCCACCGGGGCGCCCGGCCGCACGACCGTCGCCACCACCCTCGCGGCCGTCCTCGCCGGTGCCGGGGTGCGCAGCCTGCTCGTCGACCTCGACACCTGGGGCGCCTCGGTCGCCCAGGTGCTCGGGCTCGTCGACGAGGCGCCCGGCGTCGCCGCGGCGGCGCGAGCGAGCGAGCAGGGCACCCTCGACGTCCCGACCCTCGCGCGCCTGGCGCCCGAGGTGCTGCCGGGGATGCGCGTCCTCACCGGGCTCCCTCGGGCCGACCGCTGGCCCGAGCTGCGCACCGCGGCGGTCGAGGACGTCCTGCGCCTCGCGCGCCGGGTCGCCGAGCACGTCGTCGTCGACGTCGGCTTCGCCATCGAGGACGACGAGGAGCTCAGCTACGACACCCTCGCCCCGCGGCGCAACGCCTCCGCCCTCGCCGCGCTCGAGGCCGCCGACCAGCTCGTCGTCGTCGGCTCGGCCGACCCCGTGGGACTGCAGCGCCTCGTGCGCGCCGTCCAGGACGTGGCGGTCGTCGCGTCGCCCTCGCCGACGGTGGTCGTCAACAGGCTGCGGTCCTCGGTCGCCGGCCCACGGCCCGAGCGAGCCGTCCGCGAGGTCCTCGACCGCTTCGCCGGGATGGAGCGGGTCCGCTTCCTGCCGTGGGCCGGCGAGCAGTGCGATGCCGCGGCGCTCGCCGGCCGCGCCCTCACCGAGACCGCTCCCCACTGCGACCTCGTCGCCGCGGTCACCGACCTCGCCGGTCACCTCGACCCCCGGATGGCGGCACCGACCACGCGGACCGGCCGTCGAGAGCGTCGCCACGGGCGTCGCGCGAGGAGACCGGTGTCACCGTCCACCGACACGGTCCTTCCCGAGCGCGGGCGCGCGGTCTGACACGATGGGCCCGTGGCAGACCGGCTGAGCTCGCTCGACACGTCCTTCCTCCACCTCGAGGACGCGACGACGCCGATGCACGTCGGTTCGGTCATGGTCTTCGACGCCCCGACCGAGGGGTTCGACTACGAGAGCCTCGTCGCCCTCATCAGCGAGCGCATCGCCCACGTCCCGCGCTACCGCCAGCGGATCAAGACGGTGCCCGGCGGCCTCGCGAACCCGGTGTGGGTCGATGACCGGACCTTCGACATCAGCTACCACGTGCGGCGCAGCGCCCTCCCGCGACCGGGCTCCGACGAGCAGCTCGAGGAGCTCGTCGCCCGCATCCAGCCGCGCGCGCTCGACCGCAGCCGCCCGCTGTGGGAGGTCTACCTCGTCGAGGGCCTGGCCGAGGACCGCTTCGCCATCATCACCAAGACGCACCACAGCCTCGTCGACGGCATCAGCGCGGTCGACATCGGCAACGTCCTCGTCGACGGCAACCCCTCCGGCGTCGAGGGCATCGTCACGACGTGGCGGGCCCGTCCCGAGCCCAGCGCCGTCGAGCTCGTCGTCGGGGCGGTCACCGACGCGGTCCGCACGCCGAGCCAGGTCGTCGACACCGTCCAGCACGGCGTCGCCGACGTCAAGAAGACCCTCGGCAAGGTCGCCTCGGTCGCAGGCGACGTCCTGTCGACCGTCGCGCGCGTGTCCACCCGGCCCGCACCGACCTCGCCGCTCAACGCCTCGATCGGGCGGGCCCGGCGCTACGTCATGGTCGGCACCGACCTCGAGGACTACCGCACCGTGCGGTCCCGCCTCGGGCAGGGGTCGTTCGCCGACGAGGTCTCGGTCAACGACGTCATCCTGGCCACCGTCGCGGGCGCGTTCCGGTCGTGGCTGCTGACCCGCGGCGAGTCGGTCTACCCCGGCACCTGCATCCGCGCGATGGTCCCGGTCTCGGTGCACGACGGTGACGACGCCCCCACCGGCGCCCAGATGACCGCGTGCTTCGTCGACCTGCCCGTGGGGGAGTCCAAGCCGTCGATGCGGCTGCACCAGATCGCGTTCGCGATGCGCCAGCAGATGGAGGGCGGGGCGCGCCGCGCGGTGGCCGCCGACACCCTCGCCGGGCTCGGTGGCTTCGCGCCACCGACGATGCACGCCCTCGGCGCGCGGCTCGGCGGCATGGTCTCGCGCCGCCTCTACAACGTCGTCATCACCAACGTCCCGGGGCCGCAGACGCCGCTGTACGCCGCGGGCGCCCGGATGGTCTCGACCTACCCCGTGACGCCGCTCGGCCGCGACCAGGCGCTGTCGATCGGGGTGACCTCGTACGAGGGCGGCGTCTACTACGGCCTGTACGCCGACCGCGACGCGATGCCCGACGCCGACGTCCTCGGTCGCGGCGTCGTCGACGCGCTCCAGGAGCTCCTCGACGCCCCTCGGGTCGGGGTCCGGTGAGGACGACGCCATGCCGCTGACCCGGGTCTACCTCGTCCTGTCCACCGCCGACCTCGACGCCCTCGCCGGCGGAGGGGCGGTCGGGCCGGCGCCGCTGCTCGCGCACGCCGTGACGGCGGGCCTCGGGCGCCCGGGCCTGACCACCGACGAGGAGGAGCTCGAGCACACCGCGTGGCGCGCCGCGGCCGACGAGGCGCTCGGGTCGAGCGCCGGTGGGCGGACTCGTCGCGTCATCGGGTCCGCCGACGTCGACGCGGCCACCGTGCTGCACCCCACGAGTCCCGACGTCCCGTCGCGGGTCGAGATCTCGGCACCGCTCGAGCGCCGCCGGTTCGTGTCCTTCCACGTCGACGAGGAGCCCGGGGCGACCGACGTCGCCGACCTCCTCTGGTACGACGTCACCGAGCTCGACGACGTGCGTGCCCTCGCCGCCGGCGGCTGAGGCCGACCCGGCGGGTTTGCGTGGCGGGTCGCTCCGGCGGGAGAGTGAGGGCGACCCGACGTCGTGACGAGAACGAGGAGCCCCACCGCATGGACGCCGTGACCCACGTCCCCAGCCCGACCAACGAGACCGTCCTCGACTACGCGCCCGGCAGCCCCGAGCGCGCCACCCTCGAGGTGGCCCTCGTCGAGCTGGGCTCCACCAGGCACGACCTGCCGCACACGATCGGCGGCCAGCGCGTCACGGGCAAGGGCGCGCGCATCGACGTCCGCCAGCCGCACGCCCACCGGAAGGTCCTCGGCACGACCCGCAACGCGACGAAGGCCGACGCCACCGCCGCGGTCGACGCCGCCGTGGCCGCCGCCCCCGCCTGGCGCGACCTCGCCTTCGACGACCGCGCCGCCATCCTGCTCAAGGCCGCCGACCTCCTCGCCGGCCCGTGGCGCGCCCGGATCAACGCCGCGACGATGCTCGGCCAGAGCAAGACCGCCTACCAGGCCGAGATCGACGCCGCGTGCGAGCTCATCGACTTCTGGCGCTTCAACGTCCACTTCGCCCGCCAGATCATCGAGGAGCAGCCGCCGGCGAACTCGCGGGGGCTGTGGAACCGCAGCGACTACCGCTCGCTCGAGGGCTTCGTCTACGCCGTCACGCCCTTCAACTTCACCGCCATCGCGGGCAACCTCCCCACCGCTCCTGCCCTCATGGGCAACACCGTCGTCTGGAAGCCCTCGCCCACCCAGCAGCTCGCCGCCCAGCTGACGATGGAGCTGCTCGAGGAGGCGGGGATGCCGCCCGGCGTCATCAACCTCGTCGCCGGCGACGGCATCGCGGTCAGTGACGTCGTGCTCCACCACCCCGACTTCGCCGGCCTGCACTTCACCGGGTCGACCCCGACCTTCCAGCACCTGTGGCGCCAGATCGGCGACAACCTCACGAGCTACCGGCACTACCCGCGCATCGTGGGGGAGACCGGCGGCAAGGACTTCGTCCTCGCCCACCCGAGCGCCGACCCCGACGTCCTGCGCACGGCCCTCGTCCGCGGCGCCTTCGAGTTCCAGGGCCAGAAGTGCTCCGCCGCCTCGCGCGCCTACGTCCCCCGCTCGGTGTGGAAGGTCATCAAGAAGGACCTCGTCGAGATCACCAACGGCCTGTCGGTCGGCGACGTCACCGACCTGTCGCACTTCATGGGCGCCGTCATCGACGACCGCGCGTTCGCCAAGCACAAGAAGGCCATCGACCGCGCCCACGCGACGAGCCACCTCGACGTCGTCGCCGGCGGCAGCTACGACGACTCGGTCGGGTACTTCGTGCGACCGACCGTCGTGGCGAGCAGCGACCCGACCGACGAGATGTTCTCCACCGAGTACTTCGGCCCGATCCTCGTGGTCCACGTCTACCCCGACCGCCAGTACGACAAGGTCCTCGACCAGATGGAGTCCGCCGCGCCCTACGCGCTCACCGGCGCCGTCATCGCGCAGGACCGCGCCGTCATCGCCGACGCCATGCACCGCCTGCGCTTCGCGGCCGGCAACTTCTACGTCAACGACAAGCCGACCGGAGCCGTCGTCGGGCAGCAGCCGTTCGGTGGTGGCCGGGCCTCGGGCACCAACGACAAGGCGGGCTCGGCGGCGAACCTCCTGCGCTGGTCGTCGGTGCGCTCCATCAAGGAGAACTTCGTGCCGCCGACCTCGCACGGCTACCCGCACATGGGCTGAGCCCCGGCCGGGTCGTCCCTCAGCGGGCGAGCCACTCCCGCAGCAGCTCGATCTCGATGGCGATGGCCGTGGTGATCGGCTCGGCCGCCGCCTTCTCGAGCCGGCCGCCGATGAGGGGCACGTTGGCCCTGAGGTCGGCGTCGATCACCTCGGCGGTGCCCGTGCCGCTCGGGACGAGCCGCAGGGCGCCCTTGATGGTGAGCGGCGCACCCTTGACGTGGATGTCGATGACGGCCTCGCGCGAGCCGTCGCCGCCGGGGGTCGCCCAGTCGATGACCTCCACGATCGTGAGGTGCTCGCCGACGAAGGAGCGCGCGACGTCGGGCAGCCCGTCGGACGGCAGCTGGCGCTCGGTGCGCACCCGCCCTCCGGCGCGGCCCGCCGTGACGTCGACGGTGTAGGTGCCGCCGTCGGTCGTCGCGTCGCACTTGGCCTCCTGGAAGGCCTGGTCGGTGAGCAGGGCGTGGACCTCGTCGACGGTCCCGGCCAGCTCCTCGCGAGTCTGCAGTCGCACGCCCGTGTCCTCTCGCTCGTCGTCGGTGCGCAGATCCTCTCACCCGGGGCGCAGCCCGCGCGCGACCTCGGCGAGCGTCGTCGTCGACGTCCTCAGCAGCCCGAGGACGAAGTCGCGCCGGCGGGCGTGCTGGGCCGCGACGAGGTCGAGGTCGGCCTGGAGGGCGGCGCGGGTCGCCTCCTGCGCGTCGTGCCGGCCGGCGTCGGCGGTCCCGCTCACACCCCAGGCGAGCTCGACCCGTCCGGCGCGCACGTCGAGCCCTGCGGCGGTGGCGCGTTCGCGCACCCCACGCTCGCGAGCGACGAGGTCGGCGAGGTCGGTGGCCTCGTCCTGCAGGGCGCGCGCCGTGCGCACGAGCTCGTCGGCGACGGAGGCCGCGGCCCCCGCGAGGTCGGCCGCCGCACGACGGGTCGTCGCCGAGGTGCGTCCGGTCCAGCTCTCGCCGAGGGCGGCGGTCGCGTGCTCCAGCCCGCCCGCCTCGGCACGCAGTCGTCCCGCGACCTCACCGACCGTCCGGGCGCAGGCCGACAGCGAGGCCGGGTCGCCGGGGACGACGGTCACGGCTCGACCTCCGTCCGGGTGGGGGAGCGGTCGACGGCGCGCGGGCCAGCGAACCTGGCGACGACGGGGCCGAGGGCCTCGGCGGTGGACCCCACGACCCGCAGGGTGTCGGCCACCTGGTCGAGCCAGTCGTCGAGGACCCGTTGCGCGTGCGGCTCTCCCGTGACGACGAGCGAGGCGAGGACGTCGTCCTGCGACTCCTCGACCACCACCCGCAGCGCCTCGAGCCGCGCGAGGACCTCCGCGGCGCGCATCGGGTCGGGCTCGAGCGGCACGGGTCCACCCTAGTGAGGCCCCAGCCCCACCCCCCGGCGTCATCCACACCCCCGGTCGGCGGCACGGCGTAGGGTCGCTGCGTGGACACCGACGAGCGCGCCACCGACCGGGACGCCGAGCGCCTGACCAGCGACGACGTCGCCGAGGCCGCCGTCGCCCTCACGGCCGAGCTCGTCGCCATCGACTCGGTCAACCCGGGTCTCGCGCCGGGTGCGCCCGGCGAGGGTGCGATCGTCGAGTACCTCGCGGAGCGCCTGCGGCGCAGCGGTTTCGAGACGCACGTCGTCATCCCGCCCGGCCACCCCTCCCGTCCGAGCCTCGTCGCGGTCGGGCCCCCCGGATCGTCGGGCCCCACCGTCGTCCTGACCGGCCACGTCGACACCGTGGGCGTCGAGGGCATGGCCGACCCGTTCGCGCCCACCGTCACGGACGACCGGATGGCGGGTCGCGGCACGAGCGACATGAAGGCCGGCGTCGCCTCGATGGTGGTCGCCGCCGAGGCGCTGGCGGCAGCCGGGACGCCGGGGCGGGTCGTCCTCGCCCTCGTCGCCGACGAGGAGGACGCCAGCCTCGGGACCGAGGCGGTCCTCGCCGCGCTCCCCGGCCTCGGGGTGCGGCCCGACGTGGCCGTCATCGGGGAGCCCACGTGGCTCGCGCCCACCGCCTCCCTGCGCGGCTACGCCCTCGTCGAGGTCGTCCTCGAGGGGCGGGCCGGGCACTCCTCGCAGCCCGAGCTCGGGGTCAACGCCGTCACCCACCTCGGGCGGCTCCTCGCCGCCGTCGAGGCGCGCCACCACGACCTCCCCGACCCGCGCGGCTCCCTCATGGTGACCGTCGCGACCGGCGGCGACTCGCCCTTCGTCCTCGCCCGCAGCGCCCGGGCCGTCGTCGAGCGCCGCACCGTGGCGGGGGAGTCGGCGACCGACGCGCTCGCCGAGGTCGAGGCGCTCCTCGACGACCTGCGCGCCGCCGACCCCACCGTCACCGCGACCACGACGCTCACGATGTCGCGAGAGGCGTGGCGCGAGAACGAGGCCGGGCCGGCGGCCACCCTCACCGCCGACCTCGTCGCGGCGCTCGGAGCGGCCGCGGCCGAGCCGCTGCACGCCCCCTACTGGATGGAGGCGCCGCTCTGGCAGGACGCCGGCGTGCCCGCCCTCGTCCTCGGGCCCGCGGGTGGCGGCCTGCACGCGGCCGACGAGTGGGTCGACCTGGCGCAGGTGCGCGCCTACGCGCGGGCGCTCGTCCTCGGCATCGGCACGTGGGCGGCCCGTCATGCCGACTGACCCGCGGGCGCTGCGCAGCGACGCTCCGCTGCTCGACGCCTGGCTGCGCTTCCACGAGGACGCGCCGACCCCCTTCACGATCCCGGGCCACAAGCACCGCCGCGACCTCGTCGGCGACGTCATCGCCGGTGACGTGCCGCTGTACGCCGGGCTCGACACGATGAAGCTCTCGCGCGGCGTCGTCGACGAGGCCGAGGACCGCGCCGGACGCCTGTGGGGTGCCGACCTCTGCCGCTTCTCGGTCGGCGGCTCCACCCACGGCAACCAGGCGCTCGCCCTCGCGGTGGGCCGACCGGGCGACACCGTCGTGGTGGCCCGCACGCTGCACCGCTCGATGCTCCTCGGGCTCGTGCTCGCCGGGCTCGAGCCGGTGTGGGTCCGGCCCGAGGTCGACCCCACCCACGGGCTGCCTCTCGGCGTCACCGCGGCCTCCCTCGAGGCGGCCCTCGTCTCCGCCCCGCACGCCAAGGCGGTCTTCGTCGGCGACCCCTCGTACGTCGGGACCGTCGGCGACGTGGGCTCGCTCGCCGAGGTCGCCCACCGCCACGGCATCCCGCTCGTCGTCGACGCCGCGTGGGGGGCGCACCTCGGCTTCCACCCCTCGCTGCCGCCGCACGCCCTCGCCGCCGGGGCCGACGCCCTCGTGACGAGCGCGCACAAGGCCCTGCCCGCGTGGTCGCAGGGCGCCATCATCCTGGCCCGCAGCCGGCGGATCAGCCGGTCGCGCCTCGACGCCGGCGTCGAGGCCACGGCGACGACGAGCCCGGCCGGCGCGATCCTCGCGAGCATCGACGCCGCCCGCGCGCTGCTCCAGCGCGACGGGCACGCCCTGCTCGACGAGGTCATCTCCGCCGTCGCCACGGCCCGTCGCCGGCTCGAGCGCGTGGCGGGGCTCGTCGTCCTCGACGGACCCACCGTCGACCCGACGCGCCTCGTCCTCGTCCTGCCCGGCACGGGCGCCGACGGCAACGCGGTCGAGACCGACCTGCTCGCCAGGGGCATGCCCGTCGAGATGGCCGACCGCGACACCATCGTCGCGATGGTCACCCTCGCTGACACCCGGCGCGGCATCGAGGACCTCGCGCTGGCCCTCGTCGAGGCCGTCGAGCGGCACCGGGGGCCGGCGCGGCCGGTCGTCAGCGCCGGCGTGTGGTCGGTCGACCCCGTCACGGTGACCTCGCCGCGGGAGGCGTTCTTCGCGCCCCGCGAGAGCGTGCCGGTGGAGCGGGCCGTCGGGAGGGTCTGCGCCGAGCTCGTCGCGCCCTACCCGCCGGGCATCCCCGTCCTCGCGCCGGGCGAGGAGGTGACCGTCGAGGCGATCGACGCCTTGCGCGCCGCGCGCGACGCCGGGAGCCGGATCGCCTACGCCGCGGACCCCACCGTGCGCACCCTCGACGTCATCGCGGAGTAGCGGCCGGAGACGGACCTCAACCCGTCTCACCCGCGAGACGTCCGGAGGCAGCCCGACCCGCGCGCCGCGCGTCCGGGTGGCTAGGCTCGGACCCGAGCACGACGAGGTGCTCCACCGCCCCCGGTGAGTCGCGACCAAGGAGTGCCAGCGCACCATGTCGAAGCCCCAGGCCAGCAGCCGCGAGGACGTCCTCGCCACGATCGCAGCAGCGTTCGAGGAGGCCGCGCCGGACGGTGGGGGCGAGCACTTCATCGGGCGGTACTACCGCCACGTGCCGTTCGACGAGCTGGCGACGCGGGCGCCCGAGGTCTACGCCGGTGCCGCCCGCAGCCACCTCGAGCTGGCCCGCGACCGGCTCCCCGGTGTCGCCAACGTCCGCGTCTACAACCCGACGACCGAGACCGACGGCTGGTCCAACGCCCGCACGATCATCCAGATCGTCACCGACGACATGCCCTTCCTCGTCGACTCCGTCACCGGGGCCCTCGTCGGCGCCGGTGTCGACATCCACCTCATCGTCCACCCGCAGCTCGTCGTCAGCCGCGACGCCGTCGGCCACCTCGAGGAGGTCGTCGCCCGCGACGTCACCGGCCGGGGGACCAAGGCCGCCGTCGGCGAGCTCGCCGAGTCGTGGATGCTCCTGTCGGTCGACCGCGAGAGCGACGAGGGCCGCCGCGGCCACCTCGAGGCGTCGGTGCGCCGCGTCCTCGAGGACGTCCGCCAGGCCGTCGAGGACTGGCCGAAGATGCGCAGCAAGTGCCTCGTGCTGGCCGCCGAGATGGAGGGCAGCCCGCCCGCCGGGGTCGACGCCGACGAGGTCGGCCGGGCCACGACGTTCCTGCGCTGGATGGCCGAGGACCACTTCACCTTCCTCGGCTTCCGCGACTACGTCCTCGACCAGACGCCCGAGGGTGAGGTGCTCGCGCCGGTGACCGGCTCGGGCCTGGGCCTGCTCCGGTCCGACCCGCCCCAGGGCGAGCAGCCCGACGTCCTCTCACCCGAGGCGTCGGCCAAGGCGCACGAACCGAACATCCTCGTGCTGACGAAGGCGAACTCGCGCTCCACCGTCCACCGCGTCACCCACCTCGACTACGTCGGGGTCAAGACCTACGCCGACAACGGCGACGTCACGGGGGAGCGGCGCTTCCTCGGGCTGTACGCCTCCACCGCCTACACCGAGTCGGTGCTCCGGGTGCCGCTCGTCGCCGAGAAGGTGCGCGCCGTCATCGAGCGCTCGGGCGTCGCCCCCGACAGCCACACCGGCAAGGACCTCCTCGAGGTCCTCGAGAGCTACCCGCGCGACGAGCTGTTCCAGGCGAGCATCGAGAACCTCTACGAGACGGCGATGGCGGTCACCCAGCTCCAGGAGCGCCGCCGCACCAAGCTGTTCATCCGCGAGGACGACTTCGGCCGCTTCGTCTCCTGCCTCGTCTACATCCCGCGCGACCGCTACAACACCGCGGTCCGGATGCGGATGGCCGACATCCTCACCGAGACCTTCGGCGGCGAGTCCGTCGAGTTCGCGGCCCGGGTCAGCGAATCGGCCCTGTCCCGACTGCAGTTCGTCGTGCGCGTCCCTCGCGGCAAGCGGGTCCGCACCCTCGACCGCGCCGAGCAGGAGGTCCTCGAGCAGCGCCTCGTCGAGGTCAGCCGCACGTGGTCCGACCGCCTCGGTGACGCCCTGCGGGCCGAGCACGGCGAGGAGGGGGGCGACCGGCTGATGGACCGGTTCGGCCGGGCCTTCCCCACGGGCTACGAGGAGACCTTCTCGGTCAACCAGGGCGTCGCCGACCTCCAGCACCTCGACCTCCTCGGACCCGACCGGGGCACGAGCGTCGCGCTGTACAAGGAGGCGGAGGGCGCCGACGACACCCGCCGCTTCAAGCTGTTCCGCGTCGACCCGCTCTCGCTCACCGACATCCTGCCGATCTTCACCCACATGGGCGTCGAGGTCGTCGACGAGCAGCCCTACGAGGTCGAGCGCACCGACGGCACGACCCTGCACGTCTACGACTTCGGGCTCCGCGTGTCGAGCGCCTCGATCTGGGACGCCTGTTCCCACGACCGGCTGCGCGACCTCTTCGAGGGCGCCGTCGCCGCCGTGTGGGACGGCCGTGCCGAGTCCGACGGGTTCAACAAGCTCGTCCTCGCGGCCCAGCTGCAGTGGCGCCAGGTCGTCATCCTGCGCACCGTCGCGAAGTACCTGCGCCAGACCCGCGCCACGTACTCGCAGGACTACCTCGAGGACGCGCTCGTCTCGCACCCGGCCATCGCCAACGACCTGGTGGCCCTGTGGGAGAGCCGGTTCGCCCCCGCCGACGCGGGGGGTGCGAAGAGCGAGACGGCGCGCAGCGCCGCCGAGGAGGAGGTCGCCCAGCGCATCCTCGACGCCCTCGACGACGTCTCCTCGCTCGACCACGACCGGATCATCCGGGCGTTCGTCGGCGTCATCCGGGCCGGCCTGCGGACGAACTTCTACCAGGAGGGCAGGGACGGCGCCGAGCACAAGCCGTACGTCTCCCTCAAGCTCAACCCCAAGGCCGTGCCCGACCTCCCGGCCCCCCGGCCGCAGTTCGAGATCTGGGTCTACAGCCCGCGGGTCGAGGGCGTGCACCTGCGCTTCGGCCCCGTCGCCCGCGGCGGGCTGCGCTGGTCGGACCGGCGCGAGGACTTCCGCACCGAGGTGCTGGGGCTGGTGAAGGCGCAGATGGTCAAGAACGCCGTCATCGTGCCGACCGGGTCCAAGGGCGGGTTCTACCCCAAGCAGCTGCCCGACATGGCGGTCGACCGCGAGGCCTGGCTCGAGGAGGGCAAGGCCTCGTATCGCCTCTTCATCTCGGGTCTGCTCGACATCACCGACAACCGGGTCTCCGGTGAGATCGTTCCGCCGGAGCGCGTCGTCCGGCACGACGGCGACGACCCGTACCTCGTCGTCGCCGCCGACAAGGGCACCGCGACCTTCTCCGACATCGCCAACGGCGTCGCGCAGTCGTACGGCTTCTGGCTCGACGACGCGTTCGCCTCGGGTGGCTCGGCCGGCTACGACCACAAGGCGATGGGCATCACCGCCCGCGGCGCGTGGGAGTCGGTGAAGCGGCACTTCCGCGAGATGGGCGTCGACACCCAGACGACGGAGTTCACCGTCGTCGGGATCGGCGACATGAGCGGTGACGTCTTCGGCAACGGGATGCTCCTGTCCGAGCAGATCCGGCTCGTCGCGGCGTTCGACCACCGGCACGTCTTCATCGACCCGAACCCCGTGGCGGCAGCGTCGTTCGCCGAGCGCGAGCGGCTCTTCGCCCTCCCGCGCTCCTCGTGGGACGACTACGACACATCGCTGATCTCCGAGGGCGGCGGCGTCTTCGCGCGGACCCTGAAGTCGATCCCGATCACGTCGCAGA
Source organism: uncultured Actinomycetota bacterium (assembly GCA_963834225.1). Taxonomy (GTDB): domain Bacteria; phylum Actinomycetota; class Actinomycetes; order Actinomycetales; family Dermatophilaceae; genus Oryzobacter. Next base: position 65,146 of record CAWIAT010000012.1, read on the forward strand.
TGGTCGACGCCCTCGGCCTGCCCAAGGGCACGACGAAGATGACGCCCGCCGAGCTGATCCACGCGATCCTCCTCGCGCCCGTCGACCTGCTCTGGAACGGCGGCATCGGGACGTACGTGAAGGCCTCCACCGAGGACCACCTCTCCGTCGGCGACCGCGCCAACGACGCCATCCGGGTCGACGGCAAGCAGCTGCGGGCCACGGTGGTCGGCGAGGGCGGCAACCTGGGGCTCTCCCAGCTCGGCCGCATCGAGGCCGCGTTCAGCGGGGTGCGGGTCAACACCGACGCCATCGACAACTCGGCGGGCGTCGACACCTCCGACCACGAGGTCAACATCAAGGTCCTGCTGGGCGAGGTCGTCCGCGCGGGCGGGCTCACCACCGAGGAGCGCAACGAGCTGCTCGCCTCGATGACCGACGACGTCGCGGCCCACGTGCTGCGCGACAACTACGAGCAGAACGTCCTCCTCGGCAACGCCCGGGCGCAGGAGCACTCGATGGTCAGCGTCCACCAGCGGCTGATCCACTGGCTCGAGGAGCGCGACGACCTCGACCGCGCGCTCGAGTTCCTCCCCAGCGACGCCGAGATCGAGAAGCGCTCGCACGAGCGGCTGGGGCTGAAGTCGCCCGAGTTCTCGGTGCTCGTCGCGTACGCGAAGCTCGCGCTCAAGGAGGACATCCTCGCGAGCTCGATCCCCGACGACCCGTACTTCGAGCGGGCCCTGGCGCAGTACTTCCCGCCGGCGATCCAGGAGAAGTACGCCGACGAGCTCGCCCAGCACCCGCTGCGCCGCGAGATCGTGACGAACTCCGTCGTGAACTCGATGATCAACCGCGGTGGCATCACCTTCGCCTTCCGGGCACAGGAGGAGTCCGGCGCCACCCCCGAGCAGGTGACCCGGGCGTTCGTCGTCTGCCGCGAGGTCTTCGGCCTGGCCGAGTACGTCCGTGAGGTCGAGTCGCTCGACAACCAGGTCCCGACCGCGGCCCAGACCATGCTCTACCTCGAGTTCCGCCGGCTCCTCGACCGCGCCGTGCGGTGGTTCCTCACCTCGCGGCCGTCGCGCCTCGACATCGGCGCCGAGGTCGAGCGGTTCAAGGGCGTCGTGCAGGAGCTCGGGCCCGAGGTGCCCGCGCTGCTGCGCGGCGACGAGAAGAAGCGGCTCGAGAAGCGCACCGCCGAGCTCGTCAAGGCCGGGGTCGCGCCCGACCTCGCCGAGCGCGCCGCGATGCTCCTCGACTGGTTCTCGCTGCTCGACATCGTCGACATCGCCACCGACACCGGCCGCCCGCCCACCGAGGTCGCGCCGCTGTACTACGTCGTCTCCGAGCGGTTCGGCATCGACGCGATGCTCACCAAGGTCACCCGCCTGCCGCGCGACGACCGCTGGGACTCCTTGGCGCGTGGCGCCCTGCGCGACGACCTCTACGCCGTGCTCGAGTCGCTGACCCGCGCGGTCATCGAGGTCAGCGGCGACATCTCCGACCCCGGCGCCGCGTGGGAGGCGTGGGAGAAGGCGAACAAGGAGTCGATCCAGCGCAGCAAGACCGCGCTCGCGGCGATCCGGCGCCTGGACCACCCCAACATCGCGGCCCTCTCGGTCGCCCTGCGCACCCTGCGCTCGGTGATCCGCGTCGGCGCCTCCTCCTGACCCTCCCCCGGGTCACCCCTTTCCCGCCGGATCCCGGAAACCGGAGGTTCGCCCCACTGAGGACGTGGGGCGAACCTGGCGGTTCCGGTGCGAAGTGGGCGCCCTCGGGCCGGGGCGCCTGCCGGGCCGGCCGCCGCGCAGGTGGTCGCGGCCCGTCGCCTAGGCTCGCGGCGTGAGCACGCTGGCCGAGATGCTGCGCGACACGACGACCCTCGAGGCGTCGGAGTCCGAGTGGTTGCACCTGCTCGTCGGCGACTGGCAGCTCATCGCCGACCTGTCCTTCGCCGACCTCGTCCTGTGGGTCCGGGGAGGTCTCGACGGCTGGCGCGCCGTCGCCCACGTCCGGCCGAACACCGGCCCGATGGTCTTCTACGACGACATCGTCGGCCGCTCGTCGAGCCGGTCCCGCGCCGCCATGCTCGACCAGGCGGCCCGCACCCAGCAGATGTTCGCCAAGGCCGAGCCGACCCAGCGCGAGGACATCTCGATCCGTGAGGACGCGGTGCCGGTCTGCCGCGAAGGACGCGTCATCGCCGTCGTCACCCGTCACCAGAACCTCACCGGCGCTCGCACCCCGAGCCGCCTCGAGCTGACCTACCGCGACCTCGCCGACTCCCTCATGCGGATGGTGTCGACCGGCGACTTCCCTTCGGCCTCCGCCCCTACGGGCATGCGCCGTGGCGCCCCGCGCGTCGGCGACGGCGTCATCCACCTCGATGTCGACGGCCTCGTCCGATACGCCAGCCCCAACGCCGTGTCGGCGATCCACCGGATCGGGCACGTCGGCAACGTCACCGGCGAGGTCCTCGCGCAGGTCGTCGCCGACCAGCTCTCCCGCGCGGGGATGGCCGTGGACGAGGCCCTTGCGGTCGTCGCCATGGGTCGGGCGGCGTGGCGCACGGAGGTCGAGACCTCCAGCGCGACCGTCACGATGCGCGCCATCCCGATCATCGTCGGACGGGTCCGCATCGGGGCGCTGCTCCTGCTGCGCGACGTCTCCGAGCTGCGCCGCCGCGAGCAGGAGCTGCTCACCAAGGACGCGACGATCCGCGAGATCCACCACCGGGTGAAGAACAACCTCCAGACCGTCGCGGCGCTGCTGCGCCTCCAGGCTCGGCGCGTCCCCGACGGTGACGCCCGCGGCGCCCTCGAGGAGGCCGTGCGCCGCGTCGGCACGATCGCCCTCGTCCACGAGACGCTGAGCCAGGGCTTCGACGAGACGGTCAACTTCGACGAGATCGCCGTGCAGGGGCTGCGGGCGGTCGTCGAGGTCGCCACCCGCGAGCAGCGGGTCGAGTCCTCGTTCACCGGGCGGTTCGGGCGGATGCGCGCCGAGGACGCCACCGCGCTCGCGATGATCATCAGCGAGCTGGTCCAGAACGCCGTCGAGCACGGGCTCGCCGACCGGGGTGGCCACGTCGACGTCACGGTCGACCGGGTGACCCTGGAGTCGGGGGAGGACCAGCTGACGGTCGTCATCGCCGACGACGGCGCCGGGCTCCCGGCGGGCTTCCGCCCGGTCCTGGCCGGCCTCGGTACCCGGATCGTCACGTCACTGGCCGCCGACCTGCGCGGTCGGATCCGCTGGGAGGGCAACGACCCGCACGGCACCCGGGTCGTCTTCGTCTGCAAGCTCCGACCGCTGGGCCGGTGAACCACCTCGGACATGACTCGGCGCCCGGTGTCAGCCGGGCGCCGGGGCGTTCGTCGTGCTGGAGTACGGGGTGGTCGGCCTCAGCCGGCGCGGCGGGCGCGGGCGTTGCGACGCTTGAGCGCGCGACGCTCGTCCTCGCTCATCCCGCCCCACACACCGGCGTCCTGGCCGGACTCGATGGCCCACTTGAGGCAGGTCTCGACGACCTCGCACCGACGGCAGACAACCTTGGCCTCCTCGATCTGAGCGATCGCCGGGCCGGTGTTCCCGATGGGGAAGAACAGCTCGGGATCCTCGTCGAGGCAGGCAGCGCGGTCGCGCCAGTCCATAGAAGGTGCTCCTTGTCGCGGGGGTCTTGCGGTCGGGGTGAGCGCCTGCACTAGGGGTGGGTGCAGGCGCGCTGGTTGCGTCACTGCAGCCGGAACGGACGTCTCAAGCACAGACGTCCGTTGCTCAACCCTAGCGGGGGCATCCCAATCCGTGAAGACGGGGTCGAACGTGCGCTGTCGAGTCGCACGGCGTCAGTGGACGCCACCCTCGAACAACGGTCGCCCCACCCCGGTCTGTTCCCCGATTACTTTGCGAGCCGCTGACCTGCACGAATGCCGAGACGCGCGTCGACCTCGGCGGTGCCGCGATGTGCCCCGAGAGCGCGCTGGTCCTGCTGATGATGTGCTGAGGACGTCCCTTGGTGAGACGCGCCACGCCGTCCGCGGGGCAGGCACCGCCGGCGCTCCTGCTCAGCCCTCCGGAGGGAGCGCGAGCCCGCGTCGATACGCTGGCGCCCGTGCCCGACGAGATCTCACGCGGCCCCCGCCGCGCCGCTGCCGCCCTGACCGGGGTGCAGGCCGTCGCGCTGCTCGGGTTCGCCGTGTTCTACGTCTACGGACTCGCGGTCGGGGAGGGGAGCGACACCGTCCGAGTCCTCATGTCGGCCCTCCTCATCGCGGTCTTCGGCGTCGGCCTCGGGGTCATCTCCAAGGCGTGGCTCGGCGATGCGGCGTGGCCCAAGACCCCGACGATCGTGTGGAGCGCACTGCTCTTCCCCGTCGGCGGCGGGATGATCCAGGGCGGGCTGAGACTCCTGGGGTGGGGTCTCATCGCCATGGCGCTCCTCACCGCCTGGGTCGCCCTGGCCGCCAAGGGAGTCGACTCCGTCGTCACCGAGGACGTCGACGAGTCCTGACCCGTCCGGCAGGTACACCTGGACCTCGACCGGTGAAGGGTCGACCCCCAGCAGCAGCCCGCGACCGGGGACCGACGGGATGTCGGGCAGGCGTCCGCGGCCGACGGCCTCACCGTCGGAGGGCGTGGGGGTGAGCAGGAGGGAGGGTCCGCTGCGCGCGACCTCGACGTCGATGCCGCGGAAGCGGGTGGCCAGGGCGGTCGTCGTGCTCGCGACGACGAGGAGCCCACCGTCACGGTCGAGGAGGTCGGTGATCTCGCGCAGGACGGGCAACAGGGGCGCGTCGGAACCGAGCCGGTCGGCGTCGTCGACGAGGACAGCCAGCGACGGGTGACGCCTCCTCGCCTCGATGACGAGGGTGACGTCCTCGGGTGGGCCGACGGTCAGGCGGCGGTGGCGGATCGGTCCGTCCGCCCGGGTGACGAGCAGGACGTGGTGACCGCCGTCGAGCAGCGACATCGTGAGGGTCGTCAGGGTGGCGCTGCGCCCGGACCGAGCCGGTCCGGCGACGAGCAGGGTCCTTCCCCGCAGGTCCGGGGCCCACGACCAGGGCCGAGGTCCGGCCGGGGTGGCCGCCAACCCGACCTCCACGGACGGCGGTGCCCCGTTCGCGTCGGGAACCGACACGCCACGTGGACGAGCAACCACCGCGGGAAGGGGGAGGTACCTCCACGGCCGAGCCGCGGGCGGGGTGGCGTCGATGTCCCACCGGGCGGCCAGTGCGGCCGTCGTGCCGACATCGGCCGCTGCGACCTGCACCTCGCGGCGGTCCCGCACGCGAACCCCGCGGCCGGGGGGTGGGTTCGTCGGGAGGTCCGTCGTCCGCAGTCCGGTCAGGGCCGCCTCGAGGGGGTCGACCCGACCGAGGAGCAGGACCGTCCCGCCGAGACCGGCCCACCGCGGCTGGAGCAGCGTGCGCCCGCCCGTGACGACCCCACGGAGCCCCGTCGTACCCCCGTCGCGCAGGACGGCGAGGAGCTTCTCGAGCATCGGGTCGAACCCTTCGGCCGGAGAGGCCTCCGCCAGCTGGTCCCAGCCGTCGACCACCACGAGCGTCTCGCGAGGGGCGGACGACCCCCGGGACAACGACCTCGACGCACCGCCCTCGTCACGTGCCTCGCGACGAAGCCGAGCCTGGTGCTCGAGGTGGTCGACGAGGGCGCCGAGCCCGCGTCGGTCGCCCGCCGCGACCACGGTTCCGACGTGGGGCAGGGCTGCGAGGTCTCCCAGCGCGCTGGTGGGATCGACGACGTGGACGTGGACCTCAGCGGGTGAGAACCCCGCGACGGCAGTGAGCACGACCGCGCGCGCCGCGGTCGAGCGTCCTGAGCGCGGCGGCCCGGAGACGAGCCAGGTGCCGGTGCCCGGCCCGCAGGCCAGCAGCGAGACCCGCTGGTGGTCGGGCTCGTCGACCAGCCCGGCGACGACCTCGGACCCGGCGTGGACCCCCACCAGCGGCGGGACGCGGTCGGGGAGGGGCATCAACCACGGCCGACGGACGTCGAGCTGACCGGCGAGCACCGCGGCCTCGGTCACGAGCACTACGGCCTCGTCGAGCGGATCGCCCGGGGACTCGGCTGTCGCCGACCGAGCGACCCGGTGGTCTTCGGTACAGGTGGCCGGACCGAGCTCCTGGAGCGCCGCCGGGGTGACGTCGAGGAACGGAGGCGGTGCCTCGTGCCGGCGCCCGATGACGGCCGCCTGGAACGGGATGAGCACCCCGTCACCACCGCGCGCCAGTCCGCGGCCGGGCACCCCGGGGTCGATGAACGCGGCGGCCGGGTCCTCGAGGACGTCGACGGAGTCGGTGCGGTCCCGCACCCGGAAGGCGATCCGCAGGTTGATGTTCGCCCGGACCTCGGTGCTCAGGGCGCCGGTCGGTCGCTGGCTCGCGAGCACGAGGTGCACGCCGAGGGAGCGACCGAGCGCAGCGAGCCGGACCAGCCCGTCGAGGAAGCGGGGCACCTCCTCGACCAGGGCCTTGAGCTCGTCGACGACGACGACGAGCCGGGGGAGTGGCTCCGCCCGACCGGGGCCCGCCCGGTACGAGGCGAGGTCGTGCGCTCCCACCTCCGCGAACAGGCGCTCGCGGCGACGGAGCTCCGCCCGGAGCGAGGACAGGGCGCGGTCGACGAGGTGCTCGTCGAGGTCGGTGAGGACACCGGCGACGTGAGGAAGCGCCGCACACGGTCCGAAGGCGGCGCCACCCTTGAAGTCGACGAGGACGAGGGCGAGGTCGTCGGGCGGGGAACCGAGGGCGAGCGAGAGGACGAGCGACCGCAGGAACTCGGACTTGCCGGACCCCGTCGTCCCCCCGACGAGGACGTGTGGGCCGTCGGCCACGAGGTCGACGACGTAGGGGCCGTTCGCGCGCCTGCCGACGATGGCCCGGGGGAGGCCGTCGGACGCCGCCCACCTCCGCACGACGTCCGAGGCCTCCGAAGCCCCCGCACCGACGGCCACCTCGTCGAGGGTGACCCGGCCCGGGAGCCCCGAGCCGTCCTCGGCCAGGTCCTCCTGCAGTGGTGCGAGGGCGCGTGAGACGCGATCGGTCCACCACGGGCCCACGTGGTCGGTGACCAGGGGGATGCTGCCGCGAGCGGTGGCCAGCGTGGACGGCGCCGCGAGCCGGAGGACGGGCGATGCCGCGAGCGGTGAGTCCTCGGGCAGGCCGGCCAGCACGACCCAACCGGCCGCCCTCGCCACGAGCACGTCCGCGGCGGCGCCACCGGCCGTGGCCGGGACGACGAGAACGCGAGCCGGCGCGGGCCTCCCGGCACCCGGTCCGCCGGCTGCCGGCGCCTCGTCGGCGGCGTTCCCGCTGGGCGGTGGGACGGCGTGCGGCGTCCGGGCGATCCAGTCCCACCCCTCGACCGACCGGCTCACGGCGACGCGCAGAGCGAGGGCGGGCAGCTGACGAGCAGCTGACCGACGAGTCCCGCCAGCGCCCGGTCGACGAGCTCCGGCGGTCCGCAGATCGACACACCCGCCGACTCGGCAAGGTCGAGGACCACGGGTGCGTGCCGGGCGAGGGGTCGCTCCACCTGCGACCCCTCCGTCACCACGACGCGGGTCGCCGTGTCGCCGTGGCCGACACGGACCCGCAGGTCGTTGCGGCCCCAGAGGCCGGGGAGGCGTCGTTCGACGATGCGGAGCACGGCATGCGGATCCGGGTGCGAGCGGTCGAGGCGGGCGACCTCATCGGCCAGGAGCCGGTTCACGTCGTCCCGCGCGGCCCGCATCGCCCCGTCGTGCTCGGCGCAGGCGCTCCGGTACGACCGTCCCGATCCGACCCGGTCACCGACGGCGTGCCCCAGCATGAGGACCGGTCCCAGCAGTGCGAACGCGAGGAGGTGCGGCCCCAGGAAGGTGGCCAACACCAGGGCGACCGGCACGGGGAGCAGCGCGGCGAGCCACGGCACGCGCGCCCGGACGGGCTCGACTGGTGGCGATGGCGCCTCGACGACCGTGTCGCCCGGCACCGGCAGACTCGCGGGGGCGGTCCGCAGCCCGAGGCGGCCGTCGCCGGCCGCTCGGAGGTGCAGCCCGGCGCCGGGCAGTCGCCGGACGCGCAGGGTCGAGGACCCGAGGACGACCGTGGCCGCAGCGTCGATCGAGGTCGGACCCCGAACCCGCAGACCGTCGACGAGCACGCCGTTGGTCGACCCCTCGTCGCGGACCACGACGCCGGAGGAGTCGACGTCCAGGGCGGCATGGACGCGGCTGAGCGCGTCGTCCGCCAGGGACAGGCCGTGCGGGACCGACCTCCCCACGAGGGCGCCGGGCGGGGACAGGGTGATGGAGCGACCCGCGTCCGGGCCACCCACGACGGCGAGCTCGAGGACGGGCGACCCG
>CAWIAT010000013.1:0-13874 GCA_963834225.1 uncultured Actinomycetota bacterium
GCGGGGCGACGGCGACGGCGGCGAACAGACGGGTGGTGGTGCGGGTCATGGCGCTCCTCGGGGATCCTCGGACCGCCGGGGCGGGGACCCCGGCTGGGTGATGTCCGTTGACAGTCGAGTGTGGGAAGTGTGGCGCTCTCGCTCATTGTCGCCATCCGCCAGAATGCACCGGTGGCGTCGGCAGACATTGCCCAGCGAGGGTGGGGAATTCGGTGTAACGGGAAGCCCGTGGGACGCGATCGGGTTGGCCCCGAGGACCGTAGTCCGGTTGACACTTCAAGCACCACGAACAGGAGACACCCATGCAGCACCGCGCCATCGCGGACCTCCGGGTCGGGGCCATCGGCCTCGGCGGGATGCCGATGTCCATCGAGGGACGGCCCGAGGAGTCGCGCTCGGTCTCCACGATCCACGCCGCCCTCGACGCCGGCGTCACCCTCATCGACACCGCCGACGCCTACCACCGTGACGCCGGGGACGTGGGCCACAACGAGGAGCTCATCGCCGGCGCCCTGCGCAGCTGGACCGGCGATACGTCCGGCATCGTCGTCGCCACCAAGGGCGGCCACCTGCGTCCCGGTGACGGGTCGTGGACGCGCAACGGGGACCCGACCTACCTCAAGCAGGCCGCCAAGGCGTCCGCCCAGCGGCTCGGCGTCGAGGCGATCGGGCTCTACCAGTTCCACCGACCCGACCCGGCCGTGCCCTACGCCGAGTCGGTCGGCGCCCTGGCCGAGCTGCTCGAGGAGGGCGTGATCGCCCGTGCGGGCATCTCGAACGCCACGATCGCCCAGATCGACGAGGCCAACGAGGTCCTCGGCGGCCGGCTGGCCTCGGTGCAGAACCAGTTCTCGCCGGCCTTCCTCGACAGCCGGGCCGAGCTCGAGCACTGCGCCTCGCTCGGGATCGCGTTCCTGCCGTGGAGCCCGCTCGGTGGCATCCGTCGGGCGGCCGACCTCGGCGCGACACACGGCGCCTTCGCCGAGGTGGCCGGGGCCCGCGGGGTCTCGCCCCAGCAGGTCGCCCTGGCGTGGGAGCTCTCGCTCGCACCCGTCGTCATCCCGATCCCGGGTGCGTCGCGTCCGGCGTCGGTCGAGGACTCGGTGCAGGCCGCCGACCTCGAGCTGACCGCCGACGAGCTGGCCACCCTCGAGGCCGCCCTCGCCCCCTGAGCCCCGGTTCGAGGTGAGATCCGACCACCTCGGAGTCGGGTTTCACCTCGAACCGCTGGGCCTGGCATCGAATCGAGGTGAGAACCCACCACCTCGCGGTCGGGTTCCACCTCGACCGGATGGGTGGTGACGACGTCGGCGGCGGGTGCGACAGTGGACAGGTGACCGGCTTCCAGGGCATCCCGCTCGACGCGCTCGACTTCTACGAGGACCTCGAGGCCGACAACAGCCGCACCTGGTGGCAGGCGAACGCGCAGCGCTACGCCGACTCCGTCCGTGGCCCGATGGAGGCGCTCGTCGACGCCCTCGAGGACGAGTTCGGCGCCGCGAAGCTCTTCCGGCCCCATCGCGACGTGAGGTTCAGCGCCGACAAGTCCCCGTACAAGGAGCACCAGGGGGCCCTGACCTCGCAGGTCGCCGGGATGGGCTTCTACGTCCAGGTCGCCCCGGGGGGCCTGATGGCCGGCGGCGGCTTCTACCCCACCGGCACCGACCAGGTTCCCCGCTTCCGGGCCGCCGTCGATGCCCCGAGGTCGGGGCAGGAGCTCCAGGGGATCGTCGACGGGCTCGTGGGGCAGGGTTTCGAGGTCGGCGGCGACCGGGTGGCCACCCGACCGCGCGGGGTCGCCGCCGACCACCCCCGCCTCGAGCTGCTGCGCCACAAGGTCCTCTTCGCCAGCAGGCTCCACGGGTCTCCCGACTGGCTCACCACCCCGGCAGCCGTCGACCGGGTGCGTGAGGACTGGCGCGCCGTCCGCCCGCTCGTCGACTGGCTGACCGAGCACGTCGGTGCCAGCCAGAACCCCCGCGGCCGCTGACGGCCGCCCGCCCCCCCAACCCCGACCCCGACCGGAGGCACCGATGGCGACGACACCGGACCGCAGGACCCAACCGCACGACGGCGACGTCGGGACCTACCTGGACGCCGTCGCGGACGACCGGCGTCGCGAGGACGCCCGAGCCGTCGTCGATCTCATGCGCGAGGTCACCGGCGCCGACCCCGTGATGTGGGGGCCGGGCACCATCGGCTTCGGGCGCCAGCCCTACCGGACCGCCGACGGCAAGGACCGCGAGTGGTTCGCGGTGGGCCTGGCCGCCCGCAAGGCCGCGCTCACCCTGTACGGCCTGACGTTCTACGGCTCGAACACCGACCTCCTCGAGCGCCTCGGCCCGCACACGACGGGCAAGGGCTGCCTGTACGTCAAGCGCCTCGAGGACGTCGACCGCGGCGTCCTCACCGACCTCGTCCGGCGGTCGTGGGAGGCCAACCACGAGCGGCCCTGCTGAGCCCGCTCCCTCGATGGGGGAGGATCGGGTTCGATGACGCTCACCGACCGCCTCACCGGCGACCCCAGCGCCGGCGCGGACGGTGCCTTCGACGTCTTCCTCGACTGGGCCGGTGAGCGTGGCTTCTCGCTCTACCCCGCCCAGGAGGAGGCCGTCCTCGCCCTCGCCGGTGGGGCGCACGTCGTCCTCGCGACGCCGACCGGCTCGGGCAAGTCGCTCGTCGCGGTCGCGGCCCACGCCCAGGCCGTCGCCGACGGCCGGCGCAGCTGGTACACCGCCCCCATCAAGGCCCTGGTCAGCGAGAAGTTCTTCGCCCTCGTCGAGATCTTCGGCGCCGGGAACGTCGGGATGCTCACGGGCGACGCGGCGGTCAACCCCGGCGCGCCCATCATCTGCGCGACGGCCGAGGTCCTGGCCAACCACGCCCTGCGCGAGCGCGAGCTCGCCGACATCGGGCTCGTCGTCATGGACGAGTTCCACTTCTACACCGAGCCCGACCGCGGCTGGGCGTGGCAGGTCCCGCTGCTCCTCATGCCCGCGACGCAGTTCCTCCTCATGTCGGCGACCCTCGGCGACACCACCGTGTTCGAGGAGGACCTCGCGCGGCGGACCGGCCGCGAGACCGTCGCGGTGGCCGGGGCCGATCGCCCCGTGCCGCTGGAGTTCGAGTGGGTCCTGATCCCGCTGCACGACACCCTCGAGCTGCTCCTGCGGGATGACCGTGCGCCCGTCTACGTCGTCGCGTTCACCCAGGCCGCCGCGGTCGAGAACGCGCAGGCGCTGATGAGCGTCGACATCGTCTCCTCGGCGCGCAAGGCCGCGATCAAGGAGGCCGTCGGCGGCTTCCGCTTCGGCAAGGGCTTCGGCGTGACGCTCAAGCGACTCGTGCTGCACGGCATCGGCGTCCACCACGCGGGGATGCTGCCGAAGTACCGACGCCTCGTCGAGACGCTCGCCCAGGCCGGGCTGCTCGCCGTCATCTGCGGCACCGACACCCTCGGCGTCGGCATCAACGTGCCGATCCGCACCGTCCTGCTCACCTCGCTCACGAAGTACGACGGGCGGAAGCAGCGGGTCCTGCGGGCGCGTGAGTTCCACCAGATCGCGGGACGCGCGGGACGGGCCGGCTTCGACACCGTGGGGTACGTCGTCGTCGAGGCGCCCGAGCACGTCATCGAGAACGCGAAGCTGCTGGCGAAGGCCGGCGATGACCCCAAGAAGCGCCGGAAGGTGGTGCGCCGCAAGCCTCCCGAGGGTGTGCTGACGTACAACGAGGCGACGTACGAGCGCCTCGTGTCGGCGGACCCCGAGCCGCTGCGGTCGCGGATGGTCGTCAACCACGCGATGGTCCTCAACGTCCTCGACCAGTGGGAGGGCCAGCAGGCGGCCCTGCACACGCTGCTCCTCGACAACCACGAGGAGGACGCGCGCCGCGACGCGCTCGTCGAGCGGGCGGTGCAGGTGATGGCGTCGCTGCTGCGCGCCGAGGTGATCGAACCCGATGACGGGTCGGCGCGTGACACGTGGCTGCCGCCCCTGGAGGCCCCCGTCGACGAGGCGGTGGCGGCGGCGGCCCCCGAGACCAGGGACCCGGACGACGCCGGGGCCGCCGGGACCGACGACGACGCCGATGCCGCCGACGCCCCGGGCGCCGGCCTCGGCTCCCTCGGACGGCTCCTCGCCGAGGCCGGGATCACCGCGTCGGAGCCCGACGCCACCGCGGGCGAGTCCGATGACGACGCCGCCACCACCTCGCGGCCGACCCACGAGCCGGGGCCGCTCGAGCGCTTCCTCCGGGTCGAGGGTGACCCGTACCCCGAGGGCCCGTTCCAGGTGGGCCTGGACCTCCACGACGGCTTCGCCCTCAACCAGCCGCTCTCGGCCTTCGCCCTCGCGGCGCTCGAGCTGCTCGACCCCGCGGCGCCCGGCTACGCGCTCGACGTCGTCACCGTCATCGAGGCCACCCTCGACGACCCGCGACCCGTCCTCATGGCCCAGCGCTACGAGGCCCGGGGCGAGGCGGTCGGTGCGATGAAGGCCGACGGCATGGACTACGAGGACCGGATGGAGGCCCTCGACGACGTCTCGTGGCCGCGGCCGCTCGCCGAGGAGCTGGAGGGTGCCCTGCGCGTCTACCGGCAGAACCACCCGTGGGTCGACCCGCGCGGCCTGTCGCCGAAGTCCGTCGTCCGCGAGATGTACGAGCGCGCGATGACCTTCGGCGAGTACACCGCCCACCACAAGCTCGCCCGGGCCGAGGGGGTCGTCCTGCGCTACCTCACCGACGCCTACCGCGCGCTCCGCTCGACCGTCCCGACGTCGGCCCGCACCGAGGAGCTCGACGACCTCGTCGAGTGGCTCGGCGAGGTCGTGCGGCACACCGACTCCAGCCTCCTCGACGAGTGGGAGTCGCTCGCCAACCCCACCGACCTCCCGGCCTCCGACGTCCGCCCGTCGTCGGAGGGCCGCGCCCTGTCGGCCAACCCCCGCGCACTGCGGGTCATGGTGCGGCAGAGCATGTTCCGGCGCATCGAGCTGGTCTCACTGCGCCGCTGGAGCGCGCTCGCCGCCCTCGACGGCGGACTCACCGCGGAGGAGTGGGAGGACGCGGCCTCCACCTACCTCACCGAGTACGGCGACCTCGGCACCGGCCCCGAGGCGCGCGGGCCCGCCCTCTTCAGGGTCACCGAGGAGGAGGGGTACTGGCTCGTCGAGCAGATCCTCGAGGACCCCGACGGCGACCACGACTGGCGGATCAGCGCGGAGCTCGACCTCGCCGCGACCGACGAGGCGGGCGAGGTCGTCCTCGTGGTCACCGGCTTCGGTCCGGCGACCGCCTGACGCTCAGCGCTTGGACTTCCGCCAGCCGGCCGCCACCGCATCGGACTCGCTGCAGAACCAGCGCTCGCCCTTGGCCTGGTCGATCGTGGTGACGGCGTAGAACTGCTGGCCGGGCAGGTGGTAGATCCTCTCGCCGTCGTTGGCGACGTTGCCCTTGATGACGCACGTGCCGGGGGCAGCCGGAGGTGGGGCCAGGCACCCGCTGCTCCAGATGCCCTTGCCCGCCTTGCGCGCCGCGCTCTCGGCGGCCCGGTAGGCGGCCTGACCGGCGTAGGCCCGGTCGTAGGTGTACTCCTCACCGAAGCCGCCGGCGATGAGGAGCTTCGCGACCTGGCGGCCGTCGGCGAGCTGGACGTGGCGCAGCAGCCGCCCGTAGCGGTCGCGGTCGTCCTGGGTGCGGTCGCGGACGAGGCGCACCTTCTTCGACTGCACGAGCGACTGCATCCGGCTGCTCGCCTGCTGCGCGTAGCACTCCCCGCCCCGGAGCTCCGGGGTGTCGATGCCGATGACCCGGACCCGCTCGGTGACCCCGCCGAGCCGGACCTTGAGGGTGTCGCCGTCGACGACCGACGTGACGAGGACGAGGCCCGTGGCCGCGGCGGGCTTCGCGGTCGGACGCGGGGTCGGCGTCGCCGTGGGGGTCGCCGTGGGCGTGGGGCTCGGCGATGCCGAGGGCGTCGGGGTGACCGTCTCCGACGGCTCCACCGGCGGTGTCGTCGACGGGGCGGCGGAGGAGGAGTCCTGCGAGGGCGCCGCTGCGGCATCGGCGCCTGTCGTCGTGCTCTCGTCCCACCCGAGGGCGACGGCGGCCGACCCGGTCGCGACGACGGCGGATACCGCGGAGGTCGCACCCCCGACGAGCAGGCCGAGGGCCACGAGGACGGCCGTCGCCCCCGACGACAGGCGGGCCGACCCTCCCGTGGCTCCACCCGGCACGGCTGCTCCCTCCCTCACGACGACGGCGAGCGTAAGCCGCGCGCCCGGCCTCCCGTGGGCGTTTCGCCCGATTAGCGTGGGCGGCATGGCGGTGCTGCGGGACGCGACGGTCCACGACCTCCCCGCGCTCTACCGCGTCTGCCTCCTGACCGGCGCCGCGGGCCGGGACGCGAGCGCCGTCCACGCCGACCCCGACCTGCTCGGCCACCTCTTCGCCGGTCCCTACGTCGTCTTCCCCGATGCCGTGGCGCTCGTCGTCCAGGACGAGGACGGCGTCGCCGGCTACTGCCTCGGCGCGCCCGACACCACGGCCTTCGAGGACTGGATGGAGGACGTCTGGCTGCCGCCGCTGCGCGAGCGCTACCCGCGAGGGAGTGGCGGGTCACCGGCCGACGAGGGCCTCATCGGATGGGTGCACTCATCGTTGCGGCCGACGGCCCGGTACGTCGACGCGTACCCGGCGCACCTCCACGTCGACCTCCTGCCCCGGCTCCAGGGCCAGGGCTGGGGACGCAGGGTCATGGCAGCGATGGCCGAGCGGCTGGCCACGGCCGGCGCCCGGGGCCTGCACCTCGGGGTCGACCCGGCCAACACCGGCGCCCTCGCGTTCTACGCGCGGCTGGGCTTCCACGAGCTCGACAGCCCCGAGGGCGGGCGGTTCCTCGGGCTGCGCCTCGACACCCCGGACACCGCCACGCCGGACTGAAACCGCCCCGATACCCACCCCCGCACCACCGTCCCCACCCTTGAAGACGCGTGCTACGGCGCAGTAGGTGCTGTGATCGCGACACCTACTGCGCCGTAGCGAGCGACTGAGCCGGGGACGTAGCGAGCGCCGGAGCCGGGGCCGTAGCGAGCGACACAACCGGGGACGTAGCGGGCGCCGGAGCCGTGGCCGGGGCCGGAGGGGGGTCCAGGGCAGTCCGGAAGGTCCGACACCGGGCGTTCGGCCGGGCCGCTGCGGCGACGAGGGCTCCAGCACCCACACTGTGCGCATGCGGCTCACCGGTTCCCACGTCCTGCTGACCGGTGCCACCGGGACCATCGGCTCCCGCCTCGCCGCCGAGCTCGGCCGCCGCGGGGCCCGGCTCACCCTCGTCGCCCGCCGCCCCGAGCCGCTGACGGCCCTGGCCGAGCGGGTGGGTGGTGCGGCCGTCGCCGCCGACCTCACCGACACGGCCGGCCTCCCCGACGTCCTGGCCCGCGCCGAGGCGCACCACGGTCCCGTCGACGTCCTGGTCCACAACGCCGCCGTCGAGACCCTCGGGCCGCTCGCCGAGGTCCGCGACGGGGAGGTCGCCGACGCCGTGGCCCTCAACCTCGTGGCCCCGCTGGAGCTGACGCGCCTCGTCCTCCCCTCCATGCTCGCCCGGCGGAACGGCTGCGTCGTCGGGATCTCCTCCCTCGCGGCGGTCGCCACCTTCCCCGGGCTGTCGGTCTACGGCGCCACGAAGGCCGGCCTGTCGGCGGCGCTGGCCGGGCTGCGGATCGAGCTGCGCGGCACCGGTGTCCGCACGACGACGGTCGAGGTCGGCCCCGTCGCCTCCGAGATGATGGACCGCATCAGCACCCAGCCCCTCGCCGCCGCGGCCTTCGCCCGCGCCCGCTCGCTGCGCGTCCTCCCGGTCCTCGATGCCGACGCCGTGGCGCTCGCTGTCACCGACGCCGTCGAGGGCGACCGCCCCCGCCTCACCCTCCCGCGCCGCGCGGCGCCGTTGGCCGCCCTGGCCGAGACACCTCGTGCGGTGGTGCGGGTCGCCCTCACCGGCCTCCGACCCGCCGGCCGGGTCGAGGTGCGCGCGTGACGCGCCCGACGGTCCGCCGCAAGATCGCCGTCGCGAGCTGGAAGGCCCCCTCCGAGGGTCGGATCCACGCCCGCGCCGAGGTCGACGTCTCGGTCGCGCTCGCGCACCTGGCCACGCTCCGGGCCGAGCACGGCGTCCGCGTCACCCTGACCCACCTCGTCGGTGCCGCCCTCGGCCGCGCGCTGCGGGACGTGCCCGACGTACGGGCCCGCGTGGTCCTCGGACGTCTGCGGCCCATCCACGAGGTCACCGTCGCGTTCGCCGTCGACATCGAGGGCGGCCGTGACCTCGCGCCCGTCCGGGTGCACGACGCCGACCGCCTGACCACCCTGGAGGTCGCGCGCGCGGTCGAGGCGGGCGCCCTCACGGTGCGCGCCGGGCAGGACCGCTCGTTCCGGCGGTCGTCCTCGATCATGCGCGCCGTGCCGATCTGGGCGATGCGACCCGTGGTCAACGTCGCGAGCCTGGTCACCGGCGGCCTGGGCCGCGGACTGCTCGGACAACCGGGTCGCCCGCTCGGCACCGCCTTCGTCTCCAACGTCGGCACCCTCGGTCTCGAGGAGGCGTTCCTCGCGCCGGTGCCGTTCGCGCGGGTGCCGGTCTACCTCGCCATCGGGGCGGTGCGCGACCGGCCGGTCGTCGTCGGCACCGACGTCGTCGCGAGACCGACCTGCGTCCTCGTGGCGACCGCGGACCACCGGATCGTCGACGGCGCGCACGCCGGGCTGCTCCAGCAGGCGGTGCTGCGACACCTGGCCGACCCCGCGGGGCTCGACCGTCCCGGCACGGGCTGACCCCGGCCGCTCACGCGACGAGGACCGACCCGTCGCGCGTCAGGGGGTCGTGGTCTCCATCTGCTGCGAGAGGTACTGCGGCAGGCCGATGCGCATGATGGCCTCGATCTGCGACTCGAACCAGTCGGCGTGCTTCTCCTCGTCGCGGGCCATCTCCTCGAAGATGGCGGCGCTGGCGTGGTCGCCGAGGTCGTGGGTCTCCTGGGCGGAGGAGTTGAACTGGGCGACGGCGGCGATCTCGCCCTCGAGCGCGATGCGCAGCATCTCCTCGGCGTCCTCACCGATCCGGATCGGGTTGAGGCGCTGGACGTTGGGGTGGCCCTCGAAGAGCAGGATGCGGCTGATGAGGGCGTCGGCGTCACGCATCTCGTCGATCGACAGGTCGTAGAAGACCTTGCCGAGCTTCGGGAACCCCCAGTTGTCGAGCATCCGGGCGTGGAGGAAGTACGTGTTGGTGACGGTGAGCTCGAAGGTCAGCGCGTCGTTGAGCAGCTCGACGACCCTGGGGTCAACTGGCCTCATCGCGGAACTCCAGGTCCTCGGCGGAACGGGGTGCCTCATGCTCGCACACCAGCCGTCGGACCGAGAACACGCAGGCCCCGCAGTCGCGCCCGGCACCGGTCATCCGGCAGACCTGCCCGAGGGTGCGGGCGCCGGCGTCGACGGCAGCCGCGATCGCGGTGTCGTTGACGACGTGGCACTGGCAGACGATCACGGCTCCCCCTCTCGGGTGGTCGGGGCCCGGCGCGGGCCTGAAGGTGAGGCTTACCTAACCACAGGATGACACACGTCGCCAGGAGAGCGCTGCCCGGACCGCGGGACGACCGGTGAGGGTGCTCACGGCGGCGCCCGGTGTATCAGGACCGGGCAGCACCGCTCCTGCTTGTCGCACCGGCCCGACCTCGCGGCCGCGCCGACCACTGGAGTGCCGTCGTGACCCGTACCTCGTTCACCTTCCTCGTCCACCCCCGCACGCGCACCGGAGAGGACCTCGCCCGCGTCTGGCGCCCGCTCGGCCGGGTGCCCGAGAAGGTCTACGACACCGCGCTGCGCCGCCTTCCGCTGCCTCCCGTGACGATCGCCGCGGTCGAGGTCGGCGGGGAGCAGGTCGGCCACGTCGTCCTCGTGCCGTTCGGCGCCCGGCACCTCCTCCAGGCACCGGCCGAGGGCCGGGCACGTGTCGCCCGGGCGGTCGACCGCGCCGTGTCGCTCGGGTCCGGGGTCGTCGGCCTCGGGGCGCTCACCGCCACCGTCACCGCCGGCGGGGCCTCGCTGCGCACCCGCACGGACATCGCCGTGACGAACGGCAACGCCTTCACCGCGGCCACCGTCGAGCGCCAGGCCCGCGACGCCCTCGACCTCTTCGTCCCCACCGGAGGGCGTCGGGTCGCCGTCGTCGGCGCCACGGGCAGTGTCGGCACCGCGGTGACCCGCCTCCTCGCCCGTGACGGCGGGGTCGAGCACCTCGTCCTCGTCTCGCGCACGGCGCCGCGCCTCGCAGGCCTGGCCGCCGAGGTCGGTGGGCGCGTCCCCACGACGACCGCCACCGACCTGCGGGCCGTCGCCGACGCCGACCTCGTCATCCTGCTCACCGCCTCGGCCGACGCGGTCCTGCGGGCCGAGCACCTCGCGCCGGGCGCGGTCGTCATCGACGCGACGCAGCCGCGCAACACCTCGCCCGGGCTCCTCGTGGAGCGGCCCGACGTCCTCGTCCTCGACGGCGGCGTCGTCGACGTCCCCTCGTTGCGGCTGCACGGCAGCGACATCGGCCTCCCCGACGGTCGCGCCTACGCGTGCTTCGCCGAGACCGCGATGCTCGCCCTGTCCGGGCAGCGGCAGCACTTCTCGATCGGGAACCCGGGCCTCGACCTCGTGGACCGCACCCGCGGCCTCGCGGCCGACCTGGCCCACCTCGGTTTCGTCCCCGCGGCTCCCACCTCGTTCGGCCGCCCCGTCGCGGCCCTCGGCCCGGTCGGGGCCGGGGTGGCGGCATGACGCGCGTCGTGCTCCTCGGGGGCGGGTACGTCACGCTCCACGCGTACGCCGCCCTCGCCCGGGGTCTGCGGCGCGAGATCCGGCGCGGCGAGGTCGAGGTCGTCGTCGTCACGGCAGACCCCGCCCACAGCTTCCACGGCTTCACCGGGGAGGTCCTCGCCGGCCTCCTGCCCTTCGCGCGCACCCGCACCCCCGTCGCGAGCGCGTGCCCCCTGGCCCGCGTCGAGCACGGCGTCGTCACCGAGGTCGACCGCGAGCGCCGCACCGTGACGTGGCGGCCCGCTGGGTCGGCCGTGACGCGCACGATGACGTGGGACCACCTCGTCGTCGGCACCGGGGGCCGGGAGCCGACCGCCCTCGTCCCCGGCCTCGCCGAGCACGGCTGGACGCTGCGCGCGCCCGGCGACATCGAGCGCCTCGCCGCCCGGGTGGGTCGCCTCGCCGACCGTTCCCTCGATGGCGACGCGCGGCCGCCGCTCGTCCTCGTCGCCGGCGGGGGCCTCGCCGGGGTCGAGCTCGCCGCCGCGGTGGCCGACCGGGGCCGGGGCCGGGTGCGCGTCGAGGTCGTCCACGCGGGCGAGCAACTCGTGCCCGAGCTCGCCGGTTCGCAGCCGCGCCTGGCCCGGCGGGCCGCCGCAGAGCTGGAGCGGCTCGGGGTCCGGGTCCGCTGCGGCGTGCGGCTCGTCGAGGTCACCGCGGGGTCGGCCTGGCTGTCCGACGGCACGCTCCTGCCGACGGCCGACGTCCTCGCGACGACCGGCCAGCGGGCCGTCCGCCTTCCCGGGCTCGGCGACGAGCTGCGCGACCTCCGTGGGCGGCTCCTCACGGCGCCCGACCTGTCCGTCGGCGACGGCGTCTGGGCGGCCGGTGACGCTGCCCGCGTGCTGCACCCGGTGACGGGGGCGCCGGTCGCCGCGAACGCGCTGTGGGCCATCAAGGGCGGCCACCACGTCGGCGCCAACGTCGCCCGCGTCGTCCGGGGGCGTCCCACGCGGGCGTTCCGCTATCGCGGGCTGGGACGGGTGGCCTCCTTCGGGCTCGGCCGCTCGGTCGGCGAGCTCTACGGCCTGCCGCTCACCGGGGCGACGGCGTGGGTGCTGCGGCTGGCCTTCTTCCTCCGTTTCATGCCCGACCGGCGGCAGGCCCTGTGTACCCTCGCCGACACCGGACGGGCCCTGCGCGGCCACCGCGTCCCGGCGCGCACGTCGGCCCCCGCCGAGCACGAGGTGTCCCGGGTCGCCTGACGTCCTCAGCCCGCTCGTGGGTGTGGCGCCGGCACCCACCGACCCAGTCGGTGGCTGGTCTGGGCGAGGACCGACCTCGCGGCCACGCCTGAGCGGAAGACACCGGTCAGCATCGTCTCGACGAGCACCCTGCTCAGGCGCCCGGGGACCTTGGCCCCGCTGCTCCTCGCGCCGGCGCGCACGACCGCCTCGACGCGCTGACGGCGGGCACGCTCGTAGGACGCGAGCCCGGCAGCTCCCTCGGAGGCCACGCACCGAGCCAGGACGACCGCGTCCTCGAGGGCCATGGCCGCGCCCTGGCCGCTGCTGGGACTCGGCGCGTGGGCGGCGTCGCCGACGAGGACCGTCCGGCCACGACACCACGTCGGGACGTGCGGGAGGCCGTGGGTGCTGTCGCCGGCGAGCTCGAGCGACCCCGCGGCGACGAGGGCCGCCGCCGGGCCGACGTCGTCGGCGACGAGGCCGGCGAGCAGGGCGAGCCACTGCTCGTCCGACGTCGCGGCCCGCTCGGCGTGCCCGATCGGTTCCCGGGGGACGTTGGCGAACCACACGACGTCGCCCGTGGGCAGGGGGTGGGCCCCGAAGAAGCTCCGGCGCCCGAAGACGAACCGCCAGACCTCCGGTGCCAGACCCAGCGCGCTCGCGTCCCCGAGGTCGGCCGCCCGCGTGATGCCGCCGAAGTTCGTCAGGCCGACGTACCGCGCCTCGGGGGCGGCGGGGTCGACCATCCGCCGGATCCGCGACCGCACGCCGTCGGCGGCGACGAGGAGGTCGCCCTCGACGACCGTGCCGTCGGCGAGGACCGCCCGCACCGGTCGGCCCGGTTCGTCCTCCACGTCGACGACCTCGGCACCTCGCCGGACGACGGCACCGGCCCGTTCCGCGGCGTCGGCGAGGACCACCGCGAGCGCCGACCGCTTCATCGTCAGGGCCACCGTCCCGTCGGCCAGGGGCGTGCCGAGCGTGACGTCGCCGAGGTGCCTCCCGGTCGCCCCGAACATCGAGGTGGTGTGCGACGGGTACCCGATGGCGCGCACGTCGTCGAGGACGCCGAGGACCTCGAGGGCGTCGAGTCCGTTGGGCGCCAGACCGATCCACGATCCCTCCTCGGGGTCCGCCACCGCCCGGCGCTCGAGCACGGTGGCCTCCAGGCCGAGGCGCACCGCCGCGAGAGCGACGGCCGGTCCGGCGACACCGCCTCCGATGACGAGTAGTCTCATGTCCGGTCCTTCCCTACGGGATTCGTATATTTCGATGATCGAAAGGTATCTGGATGGCGACCCGTCGTCAACTCGTGGCCGACCTCGGCACGTCGCTGCAGCGCTACCAGCGCAGCGTCCAGGCGTACGACGACGCCGTGCAGCGGGCCCTCGGCCTCGGAGCGGCCGACCTTCGCTGTCTCGACTGGCTCGCGGACGGGCCCAAGACCGCAGGTGTCCTCGCCACCGCGACCGGCCTGCGCCCCGCGGCGACCACGGCGCTCATCGACCGGCTCGAGGCCAAGGGGCTCGTCGAGCGGGTCCGCGACGAGGGCGACCGGCGCCGCGTCCTCGTGCGGATGACGAAGGAGGGCGCCCGCCGGACCTACGCGATGTACGCGCCACTCGTCGACGAGGGACCCGGGCTGTTCGCCGGGCTGACCGTGGCCGAGATGACCCGGATGCGCGACCTCGTCGACGCGATGACCGCGCTCACCGAGCGTCACCGCGGCGGCATCTCGGCACCGTCGTGAGCGCGGCTCTGCAAGCCACGACGCCGTTCGGCGCGCAGCAGGTCCGTTCGGCCGATCTCGATGTCCCA
>CAWIAT010000014.1:0-47466 GCA_963834225.1 uncultured Actinomycetota bacterium
GGTCCAGAAGCACCGCGAAGAGCAGCCCGAAGAGCAGCGAGAGCACCACCGAGAAGGCCGTGATGAGGACCGTCGCGACGATCGAGGGCCAGAGGTTCCCGGAGGTGAGCGCGGTCTTGTAGTTGTCGAAGCCGGTGAAGCCCCGGTCGGCGGGGTAGAGCAGGTTCCACTTCATCGTGGAGAAGCCGATGGTGACGAGGAACGGGACCTGGGTCAGCAGGACCAGGAAGATGACGGCGGGGGCGAGCAGCCCTCGGCTGCTCCACGCGTTGCGCCGAAGGATGCGGCGCTTGTCACTGGCGGCCTTCGCCTCGACCTTGTCGAGGTCTGTCGTGGTGGTCATGCGCACTCCCTTGTGCGTCGTGTCGCTGGACCGGGATCCGGTGCCGGGGCGGCGTCAACCGCGCACCCCGGCACCGGTGCCCGCGGGGGTCAGCCCTTGTGGGCGTCGCCGGCCTTCTGTGCGAGGTCCTGGCACTTGCTGAGCGCGTCGTCGACCGAGCTGCGGTTGGCGATGTAGTCGGCGATCAGCTGGGCGCACTGGTTGCCGACGTCCTGGAACTCGGGGATGGAGACGTACTGGATGCCGACCCAGTTCTGCGGGTTGACGCCCGGCTGCTTCGGGTTGACCGCGCTCATGACCTCGAGCGTGATCGGGGCGTAGGCGGCCGCGGCCTCCTTGTACTCGGGGATCTCGTAGGTCGAGGTCCGCGAGCCCGGCGGGACGTTGCTCCAGCCGATCTCGGTGCCGACGAGCTTGATGTACTCCTTGCTCGTGGCCCACTTGACGAACTTGACGGCCGCGTCCTTGTTCTTCGTCGACGACGGGACGGCGAGGTTCCAGCTCCACAGCCAGCCGGACTCCTTGGTCTTGTTGACGGGCATGTGGGCGTAGCCCATCTTCCCCTTGACCGGCGAGTCAGCCGCCTCGAGCATCGAGGCCGCGACGGAGGCGTCGGCCCACATGGCGGCCTTGCCCTCCTTGAGCGCGGTGAGGCACTCGTTGAAGCTGTAGGACACCGGGTCCTTCTCACCCGACTCGTCGAGCATCGTCTTGTAGAAGGTCACGGCCTCCTTCCACTCCGGAGTGTTGACCGTGGCGGTCCACTTGTCGTCGTACCAGTTGCCGCCGAAGGTCTGCACGACCGTCGTCAGGGGGGCGAAGAGGTCGCCCCAGCCCGGCTTGCCGCGCATGCAGATGCCCGCGGTGTCGGCGGAGTTGACCTTCTTCGCCGCGTCGGCGACCTCCTGCCAGGTCGGGTTGGTCCCCAGGCTGACGTCGGCCGCGTCGAGCAGCTCCTTGTTGTACATCAGGATGGAGGACTCGCCGTAGAAGGGGACGGCGAACTGCTTGCCGTCGAACGAGATCGCGTCCCGCACGGGCGGGAGGATGTCGTCCACGTCGTACGCCGAGTCCTTGGCCAGCTCGGGCGTGAGGTCGACGAGCCACTCGTTGGCGCCCCACTGCGGGGTCTCGTACGCCCCGATCGTGACGATGTCGTACTGACCCGCCCCGCTGGCGACGTCCGTGGTCACGGCGGACCGGAGGTCGGCCTCCTCCATGACCTGGAAGTTGACCTTCGTGCCGGGGTTGGCGGTCTCGTACTCGGTCTTGAGCTTCTCCATGTCCTTCATCTGGCCGTTGTTCACGGTGGCCACGTTGAGGGTGACGTTGCCTCCGGCGGCGCCGGACCCGTCATCCCCGGACACGGCGCCCGACGAACAGGCCCCGAGCACGAGGGCCGAGGCCAGCGCGCCGGCCCCGAGCGTCAGTGCGCGCGATGTGCACAGCATGCCTAACTCCTTTGGTAGGTGTGTCGTCCACTCCCGGAAGCGGATGCGGTGCACGGGGCCGAACCCGTCGGGACCGGTGCGTCTTTCCCTCCACTGCCTGGAACACCGCCATGGTGGGTACCGTCGCGCACCCCGGACAAGGACCAACAACGGCCCCGTTTCGGTACTATTTTTCTGAGAGCCACCTCACAGTGGCTCCACCCCTGCCTCCGAGAGCGGCGAGAGGCGCGAACGCGACGACGACGTCGAAAGGTCGGGATCACGATTTCGTATCAGTCGAGGCCCACAGCAGCCGTCGAGCACCTGCACGCGCACGACGACCACCCGGCCCACCACCTCCCGATGCCGAACCCGCCGCGCCGTGAGGTCATCCCCCCGCACCCCATGCAGTCGATCCGCGCCCTCACCCACGACTTCCCCAGCGAGATCTGCGGCTGGGGGTCGCACCCCGAGTACGAGATCCACCTCATCACCAAGACCCACGGCAGCTTCATCGCCGGCGACCACATCGGGACCTTCGCCCCCGGCCAGGTCAGCATCATGGGCCCGAACCTCCCCCACGACTGGGTCAGCGACCTCGAGCCGGGCCAGGTGGCCGTCGACCGCGACGCCGTCGTCCAGTTCACCGACGAGTGGATCCGGCGCTGCATGGAGGTCATGCCCGAGCTGCTCGAGGTCGACGAGATGCTCAAGCTCTCGAGCCGCGGCCTCGTCTTCTCCGGCGCCACGGCGTGGCGGGCTGCCGAGACGGTCCTGGCCGTCGTCAACAGCCGCGGTGCGGACCAGCTCTCGCACCTGTTCAAGCTGCTCACGCTGTTCGCCCGGGCCCCGGAGGACGAGCGTGAGGTCGTCGCGAGCGAGTGGATGGGCCGGCCCACCGACGGCAACTCGCAGGCGGCCGTCGAGGCGGGGCTCACGTACATCTTCGAGCACCTCACCGGCGACATCCGGCTGTCCACCGCGGCGCGCCTGGCCTACATGTCCGAGCCGACCTTCTCGAAGTACTTCAAGGGCGCGACGGGGATGACCTTCAGCCACATGGTCAAGAAGCTGCGGATCGCCCACTCGCGGCGCCTGCTCGACACCACCGACCACCCGATCGCCCAGGTGGCCACGCTCAGCGGATACCACAACATGGCGAACTTCAACCGGCAGTTCCTTGCCGAGGTGGGCACGACCCCCACCACCTACCGGCGCATGGAGTCGTCACAGAAGCCGCCGCCCGAGGTGTTCAGCCTGGGCCGGCGCGCGCAGGTGGCGGCGCCACCCGAGTAGGACGGGGGTGCCGGTCGGGGACGCTCAGCGCCCCAGCACGTGGTCGACGAGGCCGTGGACGCCCTGTTCGGCGAGGAGCGCCCGCAGGCGGCAGTAGGGCTCGAGGAAGCGCGGGTCCGATCCGAGGTCGCCGAACAGCGCCTCGAGCTCGACGAAGGCCTCCCGACGCTCGTCGAGGGCAGCCGCCGTGAGCTCGGCGGCGTGCACGTCATCGGGCACCTCGTCGGGGCCGAGCCCACCGCGTCCGATGAGGGCCCAGTACTCGGCCCAGGCCGCCACCATCGCGGCGCCGAGCTCGACCGCCCGTCCTGCCTCGAGGTTGGCGCGGACCGTGGGGAGGGTGAACGTCGCCATCCGGTTGCCTCCGTCGGTCGCCAGGCGCACGAGGGTGTCCTTGATGCCGGGGTTGGAGAAGCGCTCGAGAAGGGTGGTCATGTAGCCGTCGAGGTCGATGCCGGGCAGGTCCCCGAGGGTCGGAGCCGCCTCGTCGGCCATGTAG
This sequence comes from uncultured Actinomycetota bacterium, assembly GCA_963834225.1. GTDB lineage: Bacteria > Actinomycetota > Actinomycetes > Actinomycetales > Dermatophilaceae > Oryzobacter. Next base: position 3,569 of record CAWIAT010000014.1, read on the forward strand.
TGCGCGAGGTAGTCGCGCACGTGGTCGTCGCGCATCGCCTCGTCGACGAGGAGGTGGCCGAGCGGGGCGCCGAGGTACGCCAGGGCCTGGTGGCTGGCGTTGAGCAGCCGCAGCTTCATCAGCTCGTAGGGGGTGACGTCCTCGACGAACTGGACCTCGACCTCCTCCAACCCCGGTCTCCCGACGGGGAAGTGGTCCTCGACGATCCACTGGGTGAAGGGCTCCGCGGGAACCGGCCAGCGGTCCTCGATGCCGAAGTCCCGGCGCAGCGCGTCGCGGTCCGCGTCGGTCGTGGCCGGCGTGATCCGGTCGACCATGCAGTTCGGGAAGGCGACCTCGGCCTCGATCCAGTCGGCGAGGTCGGCATCCACGAGCCGGGCGAAGGAGGTGACCGTCTGGCGGGCGACGTCGCCGTTGCCCTGGAGGTTGTCGCAGGACAGCACGGTGAAGGGCTCCAGCCCGGCCTCCCGGCGACGGCGCAGCCCCTCGACGACGTACGCGAACGCGGTGCCGGGTGCGTCGAGGTGCTCGAGGTCGTGGCGCACCGAGGGGTGACCGGCGTCGAACGCGCCGGTCACGGCGTTCTTGAGGTAGCCGCCCTCGGTCACCGTGAGGCTGACGATGCGCACCGCCGGGTCCAGCAGCCGCTCGTACACGACGGTGGAGTCCTCGGGGCCGTAGAGGTACTCCAGGACCGAGCCGACGACGCGGGGCTCGAGGCTACCGTCGGGGTGACGCACGACGAGGGTGAACTGGCAGTCCTGCGCCCGCATGGCGTCACGCATCGCGGCGTCGTGGGGGAGGACGCCGACGCCGCAGATGCCCCAGTCGAGGCCGTGTCCGGCCTCCATGAGGCGGTCGACGTACATCGCCTGGTGCGAGCGGTGGAAGTTGCCGAAGCCGAAGTGGACGATGCCGACGGATGCCGCCGCCCTGTCGTAGGACGGGGTGGAGACGCTCGCAGCGAGCGGTTGGTCGGTCAACGCTGACACGGGTCAGGTCCTTTCGGGGAACGGGGAACCCTGCAGCATGGAACCAGTCACGGGGCGGCGAGACCAGAGCGGGACGCCCTGTGGAATCAAAAGATCGACGACGCACGGATTGGTACCGGTCCGGCCTCGGGGTGGCCCGGCGACGAGGTTGCGCGCACCCCGCGGGCGCCCGATCGGGGGTCGGACGGTTGACTGGGGGCATGAAGGTCCGCGTCGCCGTCGTCGTCGCCGCCGTCCTCGTCCTCGTGGGCGGGCTCGGTGGTGCCCTCTGGTGGCGCCAGCGCGAGGCCGACCGCGACACGGCGGCGGCCGGGGCGTTCGAGGCCTTCGCCACGGCCTGGGTCGCCAAGGACCTGACCGCGGCACCTCTGGCCTCCCCCGCCGTCGCCGAGGACTTCGACACCGCGCTGGCCGACCTCGAGCAGGCGCCGGTGACGGTCCGCCCCGGTGGGGTCCGGCGCACCGGGACCTCGGCGACGACCGACCTCACCGTCCGGTGGACGCTGCCGGGCGACACGGCGTGGGAGTACACCGTCCGCACCACGGCCGTCGAGGACGGGTCGCGCTGGCTCGTCGCGACGCCGGGCGCCGGTCGCTCGCCCTGGCACCCCGACCTGGCGGCCGGGGAGACCGTCGAGGTCGAGCGCACCACCGGCACCCGCGGCGACCTCCTCGACCGCGAGGGTCGCGCCCTCATGCCCCTCGGCGCCGTCTTCTCCATCCTCCTCGACCCCGTCAACGCGACGCCGGCGTCGGCGGCCGGCCTCGAGAAGGTCGTCGACGCGAAGAAGGGCTCCCTCGTCGCCGCGCTGAGGAAGGCCACCGACGCCGGCTCGAAGGCGCCCATCACCGCCATCACCTACCGCGAGGCCGACTACGAGTCGCGCCGCGCCCGGCTCGAGGACCTCGTCGGCGTCCTGGCGCGCGAGGGCACCCAGCCGCTCGCGCCCACGCGGACCTTCGGCCAGCCGCTCCTCGGCAGCTACGGCGACGTCACCGCCGAGATGGTCGAGAAGGGGGCCGGGCGCTACGTCGCCGGCGACCGCGCCGGACGCAGCGGCCTCCAGGGCCAGTACGACACCGCGCTGCGCGGCACGACCGGTCTCTCGGTCACGACGAGCGGCGGGGCCACCCTCTTCGAGCAGGCGGCGACCAACGGGGCCGACGTCCGCACGACGCTCAGCCCGCAGGTGCAGGAGGCCGCCGAGCAGGCCCTCGCCTCGGCGAACCTGAAGGCCGCGTCCGCGCTCGTCGCCGTCGACGTCCCCTCGGGCGAGGTCCTCGCCGCGGCCAACTCGCCGACGAGCGGCTTCGACCGCGCCCTCACCGGGCGCTACCCGCCGGGGTCGACCTTCAAGGTCGCGACGACCTACGCCTACTTCACGCGCGGGATCACGCAGACGACGACGCTCGTCGCCTGCCCGGCCACGGCCGTCGTCGACGGTCGCGAGTTCCGCAACTTCGCCGGGGAGTCGACGACCGGCGACCCGACCTTCTTCGAGGACTTCACCGTCTCGTGCAACACGGCGTTCGTCGGGCTGAGCGGCAAGCTCGCCCCCGACGACCTCACGACCGCCGCGAAGGCGCTCGGGGTGGGCGCCGGCTGGGCCGACCAGCTCGGCGTCGCGGGGGCCTTCGACGGCAGCGTCCCCGAGACGACGGGCGGCACCGACGCCGCGGCCGCCGCCATCGGGCAGGGCCGCATCGAGGTCTCGCCGCTCGCGATGGCCGTCCTCGCCGGGACCGTCGGGCGCGGCACCTTCATCGCGCCGTCCCTCGTCGCCGACGAGGGCAACAACCCGCGGCCCACCCCCCTCGACGGCACGACCGTCGCCGACCTCCGCTCGATGATGGCCTCGGTCGTGTCGTCCGGAACGGGAACCGCCCTGCGCGACAGTCCCGGCGGGCCGGTCCGTGGCAAGACCGGCACGGCCGAGTACGGCTCCGACCCCGACACCCCGCCGCGCGTGTGGTTCATCGGCTACCAGGGTGACGTCGCGTTCGCGGTCCTCGTCGAGGCCGGCACGAGCGGCGGCACCGTCGCGGCGCCCATCGCGGCGTCGTTCCTGGCCAACCTCGCCCGCGGCTGACCTCGCCCGCGGCTGGCCGGGCCGACCGCGCCGGCGAGCGGCGGCGGCACGGTGCCTCTCGGTGCCGGTCGCGGGTGTTCGCAGTGCTGACGTGGGGTGCAGCAGTGCGAAGGGCCGGCGTCGGACATCCGACCAGCCCCGCAGTCGCACTGCTGACGTGGGGTGCAGCAGTGCGAAGGCGCTGAGCGAGCAGGGGGGCAGGCGCCGGAACGACGAGCACCGGGCAGGCGGAAGGCCCCGCCCGGACGAACCGGACGGGGCCTTCGCGAGGACTCGCGGAGTCCGGGGTCAGACGGGGCGGACCGATTCGGCCTGCGGACCCTTCGGACCCTGGGTGACCTCGAACTCGACCTTCTGGTTCTCGTCGAGGCTGCGGTAGCCCTGGGTGTCGATGGCGGAGTAGTGAACGAACACATCGGGGCCGCCGCCGTCCTGGGCGATGAATCCGAAGCCCTTCTCAGCGTTGAACCACTTCACGGTGCCCTGTGCCATATCGGGGGTAACTCTTTCTGTGGGTAGCACGCGACCGGCACACGTCGTACCGGCCGTGGATGCGAACTCCAGTCCCCTTCGGCGCGTGATCGTCGACCTTCAAGGTGGTGCTGTTGCTGCAACCGCGAGCGACGCTAGCACGCAGGCCGGGCCGACGCGCGGCACCCCGTCATCAGTTCATCCAGCGGACGAACCCGGGTGCGGCGTACCGGCGGCGGGCCGGTCGGGTCAGAGTGGCGCCTTGACGGCGAGGACGTCGCAGGTGGCGTCGAGGAGCACCTGCTGGGCCGTCGAGCCGGTGATGAGCTTGCCGAGCGGGCTGCGCCGGCGCAGGCCGATGACGATGAGCGAGGCGTCGACCTCGGCAGCGGTGTCGAGCAGCTCGTCGGCGGGTGCCAGGCCGCGGGTCGGCTGGCGGACCTCGTGCTCGATGCCGCGCTCGGTGAGCTGGGTGTCGAGGGCGTCGATGTCCTGGGGCGCGGCGAAGTTGGCGTGCGTGTAGTCGCCGTGCTGGCCGGTGTTGACGACCACGAGGCGCTGCCCGGTGCGCTCGGCCTCGGCGATCGCCTCGTCGACGGCGGCGAGGCCCTCGGGGCGGGGGATGTAGCCCACGACGATGGTCATGGTGACCTCCGGATCTGGTGTGGACGATGGGACGTGGGGACGGGACGCCGCACCTGGTCGTCCGTCAGGTGCGGCGCCCCGCGTTCACGAGGGAGTGAGCTTCGTGGCGCCGGTCATGATGGCGACGCCCTCTCCCATGTCGTGCGACTGCGGCGTGATGACCCCGGCGCAGCCGCCGAGCCGCTGGATGTGGATGCGGTCGGCCGCCTCCCACACGTGCGGCATGTTGTGCGAGATGAGGATGACCGCGAGGCCGTTGTCGCGCAGCTGCTTGACCATGTCGAGGACCATCCCCGACTCCTTGACGCCGAGGGCGGCGGTCGGCTCGTCGAGGACGACGACCTTGCTCCCGAACGCCGCGGCACGGGCCACGGCCACGGCCTGGCGCTGGCCACCCGAGAGGGTCTCCACCGCCTGGCCCATGTTCTGGATGGTCTGGATGCCCAGCTTCTCCACGGCCGCGCCGGCGCGCTCCTTCATCCCCTTCTTGTCGAGCATCCGCAGCACCGACCCGAGCGGACCCGGGCGGCGCTCCTCGCGGGCGAGGTAGAGGTTGCTCGCGATGTCGAGGGCGGGGATGACGGCCAGCTGCTGGTAGACCGTCTCGATGCCGGCCTCCCGGGCGTCCTGCGGACGCTTGAAGCTGACCGGCTCGCCGTCGAGCTGGATCTGGCCCGAGTCGGGCGTGTACGCGCCGGTGAGGCACTTGATGAGCGTGGACTTGCCCGCGCCGTTGTCGCCGATGACCGCGAGCACCTCACCCCGGTAGAGGTCGACGTTGACGCCGTCGAGGCCGATGACCCGGCCGAAGGTGATGACGAGGTCACGCGCCGAGAGGATCGGCTGGGCCTCGTACTTGGCCCGCTTGTCGGCGGGGATCTCGTCGACCGCCAGGGGCAGCCGCTCCATGGTGCTCATGCCTTGACCTTCCGGATCCACTGGTCGACCGAGACGGCGACGATGACGAGGACGCCGATCGCGAAGAGGCGCCACTGCTGGTCCACGCCCGCGAGGGAGAGGCCCAGGGTGAACGCGCCGACGATGATCGCGCCCAGGAGGCTGCCGATCAGTCCGCCGCGGCCACCGAAGAGGCTGGTGCCACCGATGACGACCGCGGTGATGCTGTCGAGGTTGGCGTCGGGGATGCCGTTGGGCGTGGCCGCCCCGGCCCGGCCGATCTGGACCCACGCCGCGATGCCGTAGATGAGGCCGGCGACGGTGTAGACCGAGAGCAGGACGCGCTTGCTGGCGATACCCGACAGGCGGGCCGCCTCGGGCTCGTCACCGACGGCGTAGATGTGCCGACCCCACGCGGTCTGCGACAGGGCGAAGCCGACGACCGCGTAGAGCACCAGGACGATGATGACGCCCACGGTGATGTTGAACGGGCCGACCTTGAAGGTCTCGCCGGTGACGTTGATGAGGCCGGGCAGCCGGTTGTTCTGGATGCTCGAGCCACCGGAGTACAGCAGCGCGATCGCCGTGAAGATCGACAGCGTGCCCAGGGTGACGATGAACGGTGGCAGCCCCACCCGGGTGACGAGGAACCCGTTGAGGAACCCGGCGGCCACCGCGAGGGCGACGCCGATGAGGATCGCGAGGAACCCCGGCACGCCGCTCTCGGCGGCCAGCGTCGCCATGACCATCATCGCGAGGATGGTGACCGCCCCCACCGACAGGTCGATGCCCGCGGTGAGGATGACGAGCGTCTGCCCGATGGCCAGGCACGCGACGACCGCGACCTGCTGGAGGAGGAGGGACTGCGCGTTCGGGGAGGCGAAGCGCGGGTTGATGACCGAGAAGGCGATGAAGGTCAGCACGAGCAGGAACAGCGGGCTCAGCCACGGGTAGCCGTGGAGGAGGTGCTGGACCCGCTGGACGGGGCTCTGCCGCCGCCGAGCGAACTCGGCGGCAGCAGACGATGTGGACGACGACATCGGGGTCAGCCCCAGCAGATCTTCGTGGCTTCGGTGGTGTCGATGCTCTCGACGCCGTCGGAGGGCTTGTCGGTGACGAGCGCAACACCGGTGTCGAAGAAGTCGAGACCCTCGGTGGTGGTCGGCTTCTCTCCGCCACGGGCGATCTTGGCGACCGCCTCCATGCCCAGCGTCGCCATCTTCAGCGGGTACTGCTGGGAGGTGGCGCCGATGGTGCCGTCCTTGACCGAGGCGACGCCGGCGCAGCCGCCGTCGACCGAGACGATGATCGCGTCGGTGATGCCCGCGGCCTTGAGGGCTGCCGAGGCGCCGACCGCGGCCGGCTCGTTGATGGTGTAGACGACGTTGATGCCGTCGCTCTTGGACAGGCAGGTCTCCATCGCCGTGCGGCCACCGTCCTCGGCGCCGTTGCTCGGCTCGTTGCAGACGATGGTGTAGTCGCCACCGCTGTACTTGCCGGTCTTGGCCTCGTCGCCGTTCTTCTTGCCGTCGGCGACGTCGATGCCCATGCCCTCGAGGAAGCCCTGGTCGCGGTTGTAGTCGACCGAGACGATCTTGTCGTTGAACAGGTCGAGGAGGGCGATGGTGGCCGGCTTGCCGGCGAGCTGCGCCGCGGCCCACTTGCCGATGAGGTCACCGGCCTTGCGGTTGTCGGTGGCGAAGGTGATGTCGACGGTGTCCGCGGGGTCGGGCGGGGTGTCGAGCGCGATGACGTAGAGGCCGGCGTCGCGGGCCTTCTTCATCGCGTCGTTGACGCCGTTGGACATCGGGGTGATGAGGATGCCCTTGTCACCGCGGACGACGGCCTGCTCGATGGCGGCGATCTGGCCCGCGTCGTCACCCTCCTGCTTGCCGGAGGCGACGGTGAGCTTGACGCCGTTCTTCGAGGCGTCGGCCTGGGCGCCCTTCTGCATGGCGACGAAGAAGGGGTTGGACGAGTCCTTGGTGATGAGCGAGACGCCGATCTGGTCATCGCCGCCACCGCCACCGCCGGTCCCTCCGTCGTCGGAACCACAGGCGGCGACACCGAGGGCGAGGCCGGCGATGCCGACGGACGCGAGGACCCGGCGCGTCATGCGCGAGGCCGTGCTGTGAGCGTTGTACATGGTGCGAACTCTCCTTTGAGTCTCTACTGGACGACACCGCCGTGACAACGTTGTCAGGGCCATTTCTACCCTCCCCTTGCGCTGGCGTCAATACATGGACTACACATCGTGATGTGAAGGTGACATCGTTGTCCGGGCAGTCGAGCCGCGCCACCATGCGCGACGTCGCGGCCCTGGCCGGTGTCTCCCTCAAGACGGTGTCGCGGGTCGTCAACGACGAGGTGGGGGTCTCCGCCGACGTCCGGGAGCGGGTCGCCGCCGCGGTCCGGCGCCTCGACTACCGGCCCAACCTCGCGGCGAGCAACCTGCGCCGCACGGGGGCACGCTCCGGTCTCGTCGGCGCCCTCGTCCAGGACCTGTCGAACTCGTTCTCCGCCTCACTCCTGCGCGCCCTCGAGGACGTCGCCCGCAGGCGCGGCACGGCCGTGCTCGCCGCGAGCCTCGACGAGGAGAGCGAGCGCGAGCAGGAGCTCGTCCACGACCTCGTGACCCGCCGCGTCGACGGCCTGGTCATCATGCCCGCGAGCGACCGTCAGGACTACCTCGTCGCCGAGCTGCGCACCGGGACCCCGGCGGTCTTCGTCGACCGACCTCCTCGCGGGGTCGACGCCGACTCGGTGATGACCGACAACCGGGCGGGCGGGGCCATGGCCGCCGAACACCTTCTCGCGCAGGGACACCGGCGCATTGCGGCGCTCTCGGACCTGTCGACGATCTACACGGCGAACGAGCGGATCACGGGTTTCCGGTCGGCCTACACGGCCCGCGGGCTGCGCCCCGACCCGGACCTCGTCATCGACGGGCTGCGCTCCCATGACCAGGCGAGCGAGGTCGTCCACGAGCTCCTCGCGATGGCCAACCCGCCCACGGCGATCTTCACCGCCCGCAACATCCTCTCGACCGGGGTGGTGCGGGCGCTGGCCGAGCGTGGGCTGCGGCGTGAGGTCGCCCTCGTCGGGTTCGACGACTTTCCCCTCGCCGACCTCCTCGACCCGCCGCTCACCGTCATCCGGCAGGACGTCGCGCGGATCGGCAAGACCGTCGCCGAGCTCCTCTTCGCCCGGATCGACGGTGACGACACCCCGCCCCGGCACGTCGTCACCGAGCCGACCCTCGTGGTGCGGGGCTCGGGCGAGATCCCCCCGCCCACGCGCTGACGCCCGCACCGTCGGCCGCCGCCGGGGTCAGCGGCGCAGGTGGCGGGCGCGCGTCACGAGGTAGACGCCGAAGAACATCAGCCCCACCGAGATGACGCTCAGCTCGTAGCGCCCGAGCGGGGCGTCCTGGAGGAAGCGCAGCGCGCCGTCGAGGCCGGTCGAGTCCTCGGAACGGCGGGTCCACGCGGCGGCGAGGAACAGCCAGCCGACGAGCCCGAACGCCACCCCGCGGGTGATGAAGCCGATCCGGCCCATGACCTCCGCGAGGCGTCCCGGGTGGCGCTCGAGGTCGACGAGGAAGTCCTTGGTCCAGCCCGACCAGATGCTGAAGACCCCGACTCCCCCCACGGCGAGCCCGGTCACGACGACCAGGACCGTGCCGCCGGGTAGGTCGAGCAGGGCCCTGGTGATGCCGACGCTCGAGTCCCGGCTCGAGGTCCCCGCTCCGAGGGCGAAGGCGGCCGCGCTCCAGGCGACGGTGACGTAGGCGATCCCGTCGGCGCCGTGCTCGAGCCGCTTGAGGCCGGTGTGGCAGTGCCGACCCGTGATGGCGCGGGCCAGGTTCCAGAGGGCGACGACCGAGAAGCCGACGACGCCGACCCACAGGACCCAACGGCCTCCGACGGTGTCGGCCATCGTCGTCAGGGCCCCCGACTCGTCGGCGGTGCCGGCCCACCCCCACGCGATGCCGAGGCCGGCCCACCCCATCGCGACGTGAAGCAGGCCGTCGAGGAGGAACCCCACGCGGGCGCCGGTCGAGACCGTCGGGTGCGTCTCGGCGACCTCCGCGGCGTGGGTCGTCACCTGGGCGAAGGCCGCGGCGGCCTCCCCGGTGGACTCGGCCACGTCGCTCGCGACCTCGGCGGCGCGCTCGGCGACGTCCTCGGCGACCTCCCGGACGGCCTCGACGACGGGCAGCCCGCCGGAGTCCTCGTCGGGGTGGGGCGCCGTCACGCCCGAAAACCTAGCCCGGTGACGCAGGCCGGCGGGGCGAGTCGTCAGGGCGTCCCGGCCGCGCTCTCAGCGACTCGTCAGGTGTCGTCCGGCGGAGGGCGTGGGATTCGAACCCACGATGACGTTGCCGCCATAGCGGTTTTCAAGACCGCCGCACTAGGCCACTATGCGAGCCCTCCTCGCCCGGACCGGCCGGGCACGTCACAGGGTATGACGTGCCGGGGGGCTCCTTCCGGCCCGTTCGAGGGATTCCACCGGCAGCCCACGCCGTCGGGACACCTCCGACCGGGCGCCGGGCGGCAGACCGGACGGGACGCCGGGGTTCGTGGCGCCCTCGGTTGGGTAGGGTCGGGAGCCGACGAAGGGCACCGTCCCGACGAAAGGAGCCACCCATGGCGAAGCTGACGTTCCTCGCCGGTCTGGCCACCGGCTACGTCCTCGGTGCGCGCGCCGGGAAGCAGCGGTACGAGCAGATCCGTCGCACCTCCTCGAAGGTCTGGAACAGCGGGCCCGTCCAGAAGCAGGTGGGTGTCGCCAAGGAGGCCGCCCGCACCAAGGCCGCACCGGTCGTCGCCGACCTGGTCGCCGACGCCGCACGGGCCACCGGGCAGCGCCTGCGCGCCAGCCGCACCGTGACGACCGAGGCCATCGCGACCACTCCGGGGACGCCCCCCGGCGGACCGGACGGATCCGGGGCCGACACGACCCCGCCGCACGGCGACCCCTGGGCGGCCGCGACGCGCCGCTCCGACGGCGCCGCCTGACCCGCTCGACCCCGCTGCCCCGCGAGGGCGCGCCGGACCGGCCGCTCCTGGGTGCCGACACGTGGTCGCCGGCCACGCCGACCCCTCCTGCGCCCCCTGCGGCGCCGGTCCGGCGTGGCCGGCTCCCCGTGTGAGGGACCGTCGCCACGACGGCGCACCTTCGTGCGACGTCACGGCGCCCCACGGTCCCGGTGCACCCGAACCGCCCCTGAGCTCGGAACGGTCGCACCGCGGATCCCGCTGGGTTCCACGACGACGAGGAGCGCGTCCGGCGCCCCCTGATACACGCCGCGGAGAACGTCTGCGAACCCGCCCGCGACCGGCCTGACGACCGGCCTGACGACAGCCCGACCGCGGTGTGACGACGCGCGACGGAAACGCGCAGGTCGCCGTGTATCAGGGCCGCCCTCCCGACCTCCTGTCGGGTGATGAACAGAGTCACTACGCTGGGCGAGACCGCTCTCGCACCCGGTCCCCATTCCGCACCAGGAGCCACGATGGCTGGCACGTCCCCCGAGAAGCCCTCGCACGAGAGCGTGCCCGACCGGTCGCGCCCCCCGACCGCTCCGGTCGTCGAGGACCCCTCCTCCCTCCCCCCGGTCCCGCTCGTCTCCCCGTTGCTGGCGCGCCGGCTCGGCGCCCGCGTCCTCGACCCCGACACGGCGGTCCTGGCCCCCGGCCAGCCGACGCCGCTGCCGACCGTCTACGTCGGCGACACCCTCCTCGTGCGTGACGTCACCGACCCCGACCTCGACGACGAGGGCCGGCCGACGCGGGTCGACGAGCTCGTCGCGTACGCCGCGAGCCTGCCCGACCCGTTCGTCATCGAGCCCGTCGGTGAGCCCGTGCCCCTGCCCACCCGCGGCCCCGCCGCCGACGCACTCGGGCCCGACGGACAGGTCATCGTCACCCGCATCCGCCTCTCCGGCGACCCCGCCCGGGCCGGGAAGTCGCCCGATGCCTGGCGCTTCCTCCAGACCACGCTGATGGAGACCTCCGAGCGCGGCTCCCTCCTCTACGACAAGCTCGGCCTCGGACGCCTGCCCGAGCCCGGCGGCCAGATGGGCGAGGCCGAGAAGCGGCGCCGCGAGCGCCGCGACCGCCGGGGCCGCAGCCTGGCCGGCGGCGTCTCCGTCGAGCACGTCCTCACCGCCGGTGGCGGCGTGTGGGGCGGCGGCGGTGGCGTCTGGGGTGGAGGCGGCGGGGTGTGGGGCGGCGGCGGTGGCGTCTGGGGTGGAGGCGGCGGCGTCTGGGGCGGCGGCGGCCTCCTCGCCGAGTACGGCAGCCCCGGTATCGGTGGCCGCACCCCCGTCGTGTGGTCGGCCCCCGACCCGCGCGCGGCGATCACCCCCGGCAAGGACGCACCGGTCGTGGCCGTCCTCGACACCGGCCTCGGAGCGCACCCGTGGTTCCCCGCCGAGGACGAGGACGCGAGCGCCGAGGACTGCACCGGCCCGTCGACGTGTCCCGGCGCGCACCGCAGGGTCACCGTCGACGGTGAGCCGATCGGCGTGTGGAAGGAGCCCTCGCGCGACCCCGAGAACACCGGCGTCGTCTTCGACGACGTCAACGGGCTCGTCGACATCCTGTGCGGCCACGGCACCTTCATCGCCGGGGTCGTGCGGCAGCGCTGCCCCGAGGCCGTCGTGCTCTCGGTGCCGGTCATGGCGTCCGACGGCGCCGCCCTCGAGGACGACGTCGTCACCGCGCTGAGCCGGCTCCTCGCCCGCCACCGCGCCGCCAAGGCGGCGCCGGGCACGATCGCCCACGGCGTCCTCGACGTCCTCAACCTCTCGCTCGGGTACTACCACGAGACCCCCGAGGACGCCGACGACACCGCGCTGCACGACCTCCTCCAGGACTTCGCCGACGAGGGCGTCGTCGTCGTCGCGTGCGCCGGCAACGACTCCACCCGGGCCCGGTTCTTCCCGGCGGCCTTCGCCACCCCGGGTGAGGAGGGCCTCGTCGGGGTCGGCGCCACCAACCCCGACGACCGCAGCGTCGCGCTCTTCTCCAACGTCGGCGACTGGGTCACGGCCCACGCCCCGGGCGCGGGCGTCGTCTCCACGGTGCCCACGACGCTGTCGGGCTCGCTGCGCTCCGTCATCGAGGTCGAGGGCGTGGGGCCCGGGACGCGGTCCAGCGTCGACTTCGACGACTTCTCCTCGGGCTTCGCGGTGTGGAGCGGCACGAGCTTCGCGTCACCGTGGATCGCCGGCGAGGTCGCGGCGCAGGTCGTCCGGTCCGGTTCGGCCGTCACCACGACCGGCACCTCGCGCTCGCGGACCGCGGCGACCGCCGTCGTCGCCGCAGCGCACACCGACCGCTTCGAGGGCACGCCGTGACCGCCGACGACACGGTGCAGACCCTCTCGACGCGCGCGGCGACCTCGTTCCGGTCCTACCGCGACGGCGAGGTCCGCGCCATGGACGAGCTCGTCGACCTCCTGACCCCCGTCCTCTGGCACACCGCCCGGGCCCAGGGGGCCGCCGACGCGCTCGCCCAGGACGCCGTGCAGACCGCGTGGCTCCGGCTCGTCGAGAACGCCGGGCGGATCAAGGACCCGCAGGCCGTCATGGGCTGGCTCATCGTCACCGTCCGGCGCGAGTGCTGGCGGACCCACAAGGTCGACGGCCGCACCGGCGCCGAGCTCGACGAGTCGCTGCCCGACGACCAGCCCGACCCGGCCGCCGTGGCCGTGCACCGCGAGGACCACCGCGTCCTGTGGGCGCACGTCCAGCGGCTCACCCCGCGATGCCAGGCGCTGCTGCGCGTCATCGCGTTCTCCGACCGCCCTGACTACGCGGCGGTCTCCGAGTCACTCGACATGCCGGTGGGAAGCATCGGCCCGACCAGAGGGCGCTGCCTGGCCAAGCTGCGCGCCGCCCTCGCCGACGACCCCGCCTGGGGAGGTGCCCTGTGAACGCCGACCGAGACCTGGCCACGGAGCCGCTCGACGAGTTCGACGGGCGGATCCTCACCGCCCTCGCCGACGTCCTGCGCGCTGCCGACCCCGTCCCCGCGGGACTGGCCGACGACGTGAAGTTCGCCCTCACCGTGCAGGCCCTGCACGCAGAGGTCGCCGAGCTCCAGCGCGTCGGTGCCGAGAGCGCCCTCGCGCGCTCCGAGTACACCCGGACCCAGACCCTGACCTTCAGCGCCGAGACGCTCTCGGTCATGGTCACCCTGTCCCCGATCGACGCCGAGGAGGTGCGGGTCGACGGCTGGGTCACCGGCCACGACTCCGCCGTCACGGTCGAGATCCGTGGCGCGACCCGCACCCTGCGCGTCGAGGTCGACGACGACGGCCGGTTCACGATCGACCCCGCCCCGCGGGGGCTGGTCCACTTCGTGTTCCTGCCCGCGGGAGACGTCCGCCCCGTCATCACGCCGACCGTGGAGATCTGAGGCCCGGGATCGACCCGGTCCTCCACGACCACGTCACCCGTCTCGTCGAGGAAGCCGTCCTCGCCAACGCCGCGGGGGCGCCGGCGCGCGCCGAGTCGCTCCTGCGCCGGGCCCTGCGCCGGCTCGACCGCGAGGTGGAGCCGCCCGAGGAGGCCGTGGTCCTGCGCGCCCGGGTGCACGTCACCCACGCGGTCTCCCGGGTCCAGCGCGGCGACCGGCACGGGGCCTTCGCCCTCCTCGACACCGCCGACGGGCTCCTCGTCGACGCGCGGCCCAACCACGTGCGGTCCCTCGCCGTCGTCCAGCGGGCCGGGCTGCACGGCCGGGTCGGCGAGTGGGAGCGCACCCGCGAGCTCCTCGAGGGCGTCGCGCTCACCGTCGAGGTCGCGCCGCGCACCCGCTGCCTGCTCCACCTCAACCTCGGCCTGACCTACCAGTTCCTCGGGCGGTACCACGACAGCGACGTCCGGCTCCGGAGGGCGCACCAGGACGCCGTCGCCCTCGGCTTCCCCGACCTCGCGGCCGCCGCGGTGCACAACCGCGGGCGGCTCCAGCTCCTCCTCGGCAACCTCCCGCGCGCCCTCTCCCTCATGGAGCAGGCCCGGGCGCTGGGCGGCGAGCTCCTCCCTCCCGGCGCGGTGCTCGACCGGGCCCGGGTGCTGTCCGAGGCCGGCCTCGTCGACCAGGCCATGGAGACGCTCGAGGAGGGCGAGGAGGCCGCCCGCAGCGGCGGGATCGCGCACGACGTCGCCGAGGCCGACCTCGAACGGGCCCGCCTCGCCCTGCTCCGCCACGAGCACGCCGATGCCCGCCGCTACGCCGCGCGGGCCGAGCGACGCTTCGCCCGGGGGTCGGAGGCGGCCTGGGCCGTGCGAGCGTCGCTGCTGCGCCTGCAGGCGGACGTGCTCGCCGGACGCAACCCCGAGGCGGTGGCGACCACCCTCACCGAGCTCGCCGACGGCGCCGCCCGCGCGAGCGCCGTCACGGCCGAGGCAGCCGTCCTCGCGGCCGAGGCCAACGCGCTCGTGGGTCGGCTCGACGAGGCGCGGCGCCACCTCGCCCGCCCCGAGGTCAGGCGGGCGGCCTCGTTCCCGCTCCGGCTCCAGCGCACCCTCGCCCTCGCCGAGCTGCACGCCGCCGAAGGACGTCCCGACCTCGTCCGTCGCGAGCTGCGCCGCGGTGCGCACCGGCTCGCGGTGGAGCAGGCGCGACACACCTCCATCGACTCGCGCACGGCCGTCGCCCTCCACACCCGTCGGCTGCGGGACGCGCACCTCGACCTCGCCATCGCCACCGGCTCCCCTGCCCAGGTCTTCGACGCCACCGAGCTGTGGCGCGGTGTCTCGCAGCGGCTTCCGCCACTGGTCGCCTCGCCCGACGTCGAGCTCGCCCGACTCACGGCCGACGCGCGGCGTCTCCACGCCGAGGCCTACGACGCCCCCGACGCACTGCGCCGCTCCACCCTCGAGGCGGCCGCACGCGAGGTCGAGCGCGCGGTCGCCCGCCGCGACTGGGAGCAGTCGGGAACCGCGTTCGCCCCCGCGGAGGAACGGCCCGTCGCGGTCGCCGCCCTGCGCCCCCTCCTCGAGCAGGCGCGCGCCGGCCTCCTCAGCCTGTTCCTGCACCGCGACCAGCTCTGGGCGGTCACGGTCACCCCGGGCGGAGCGAGGCTGACCCGCGTCCGCGGTGGTGGTCGGGTGGTCGAGGCTGCCGCCCGCCTGCGCGCCGACCTCGCCACGCGACGCCTCGCCGTCGGGACCGACCTCGAGGCCGTCATCGAGCGCTCGATGATGCGCACCGTCGTCTCGCTCGGAGAGATCCTCGCGCCCGTCCTGCCCCGCGCCCACCGGGTCGTCATCATCCCCTCGAGCACCCTCGCGTCGCTGCCGTGGCGCCTCGTCCCGGGCATCCGTGGACGGGTCGTGACCGTCGCGCCGTCAGCGACCTTCTGGGCCCGCCGGTCAGTGCCGGTGGGCGTGCGGACGGCCGGCCAGCGGGTCGTCGCGCTCGCCGGCCCGGGGCTGGCCCGTTCGGCGAGCGAGGCCGACGACGTCGCCCGCGTCTGGGGGGTCGTGCGACGTCCCGGTGGCCCGGTGTCGACGGGGTCGCAGCTACGAGCAGCGTTGTCCGACAGCACGATCGTCCACGTGGCGGCGCACGGCATCCATCAGGACGAGAGCCCGCTGTTCTCCTCGGTCGTCATGGGTGACGGACCGGTCTTCGCCCACGAGTTCCAGCGCACCGGGGTCGGCGCGCAGCACGTCGTGCTGTCGTCGTGCGAGGTCGGCCGCACCCACGTGCGGTCCGGCGACGAGGCGCTGGGCCTCACGGCCAGCCTGCTCGCCACCGGGGTCCGCAGCGTCGTCGCAGCCGTGGGCCCGGTCGGGGACGACGACGCCCACGCCGTGATGACCGCGTACCACCGGGTCCTCGCACAGGGGCTCGACGCCGCCGAGGCGCTCGAGATCGCGAGCGCGGGGGTCGAGGAGGGGCGGCTCTTCTGTGCCTTCGGTGCCGACTGGGCCCCGGCACCGGTGTCGGTCGGCGAGGCCGCGACCCCCGCGGACGGCCGGGTCGCGCGTTCGCTGAGCGGTCGCGGGTGGCGGTGACTCCTCAGATGAAGAGCGCGGGCTCCGCGAACAGCGCGTCGTAGGGGTCCATCGCCGGGTGCTCGGGGAAGCGGACCCGCGCGGGGATGCCCGTCGCCACCGCACCGGCCGGGACCGGCTTGACGACGACGGAGTTCGCGCCGATCTGGACGTCGTCGCCGATCTCGATGTCGCCGAGGACTCGCGCTCCGGCCCCGATCGTCACGCGGTCACCGACGGTGGGGTGGCGCTTCGTGCCGCGGGCCAGCGAGCGACCGCCCAGGGTGACCCCGTGGTAGAGCATGACGTCGTCGCCGACGACGGCGGTCGCGCCGATGACGACACCCATCCCGTGGTCGATGAAGAAGCGCCGGCCGATCTGCGCACCGGGGTGGATCTCGACGCCGGTCACCGCACGCACCCCGGTCGACAGGGCGCGGGCGATGGGCCGGCCGGCTGGCCGCTGCCAGAGTCGGTGGAGGCCCCGGTAGGCCCAGATCGCGTGCAGCCCGGGCGAGTTCACGGCGACGTCGAGCCGGTTCGCGGCGGCGGGGTCACGCCGCATGGCGGCGTCGAGGTCCTCGCGGATCCTCGCCCGGGCGGCACGGACGATGCCCATGTCAGTCGACGAGACCCTCGAAGAGGATCGTCGAGAGGTAGCGCTCGCCGAAGCTCGGGATGATGACGACGATCGTCTTGCCGGCGTTCTCCGGGCGTGAGGCGACCTGGTTCGCGGCCGCGAGGGCAGCCCCGGACGAGATGCCGACGAGGAGGCCCTCCTGGGTCGCGGCCTTGCGGGCCCACTCCACCGAGGTCGCGGCGTTGACGTCGATGACCTCGTCGTAGACCTCGGTGTCGAGGATCTCGGGGACGAAGTTCGCGCCGATGCCCTGGATCTTGTGCGGCCCGGGGGTGCCGCCGTTGAGGATGGCCGACTCCTCGGGCTCGACGGCGATGATCTGCACGCCGGGCTTCCGGGACTTCAGGACCTGGCCCACGCCGGTGATCGTGCCACCGGTGCCGATGCCGGCGACGACGATGTCGACCTGGCCGTCGGTGTCCTTCCAGATCTCCTCCGCTGTGGTCCTGCGGTGGATCTCCGGGTTGGCCTCGTTGGCGAACTGCCGGGCGAGGACCGAGCCCTCGCGCTCGGCGACGATCTCCTCCGCCGTGGCCACGGCGCCCTTCATCCCGACGGCGGGGTCGGTGAGGATCAGCTCGGCGCCGTAGGCGCGCAGCAGTGCGCGGCGCTCCTTGCTCATCGACTCGGGCATGGCGAGGACGACCTTGTAGCCGCGGGCCGCGCCGACCATCGCGAGGGCGATGCCGGTGTTGCCGGAGGTGGCCTCCACGATGGTGCCACCGGGCGGGAGCTGTCCGGAGGCCTCCGCGGCGTCGATGATCGCGACACCGATGCGGTCCTTCACCGAGCTCGCCGGGTTGTAGAACTCGAGCTTCGCGGCGACGATCGCGTCGCCCTCGATGATCCGGTTGAGCCGGACGAGCGGGGTGTTGCCGACGGCCTGGGTGACGTCGTCGAGGATGGGCATCGGTGCGCCTTTCGCTGGTGGAACGTGGTGCGGCGCCGGAGGGCACCAGCACGCGGTCGGACGAGCCGACATCGGGGCAACCGACGCCTGCTTATGCATATTCCAACAGACGGTTATCGACGTGCACAACGACGTCTCGGGACCGCCTCGGCGGGCTCAACGGTCGAGGAGGCCGCGCTGCACGGCGTTGAGCGGCAGGCCGCGGGCACGGTCGTCGGCCGCGACCGCCTCGGTGGGCCGGTCGAGCCGGCGGAGCAGGGCGGCTCGGGTCGCGTGCCAGAGCGGGTACTCGTGGAGTCCGTCGATGCCCTCGACGAGGTCGAGGCCCTGCTGCGGCCCGCGCGCCTCGGCGACGGCGACGGCGTGGTTGAGCCGCACGACCGGTCCGTCGTCGACGCGTCGCAGCACGTCGTACCAGGACTCGATGGCGCCCCAGTCGGTGTCCTCCCACGACGGCGCGAGGGCGTGGCAGGCGGCGATCGCTGCCTGGACGACGTAGGGGTCGGGGTGCGCCGGCGACAGCCGCAGCCCCTCGCCGACGAGCGGCACCGCCTCGGCGATGGCGGTCCGGTCCCACCGGGTCCGGTCCTGGTCGGCCAGCAGCACGGCGCCGCCGGCGTCATCGGTCCGCGCCGCGCGGCGCGAGTCCTGCAGCAGGATCAGCGCGAGCAGGCCGGTCGCCCCCGCGTCCGTCGGGCGCAGTCGGTGCAGCAGCCGGGTGAGCCGCAGCGCCTCCGCCACCAGCGCGGGGCGGGTCAGCTCGGGGCCGGCCGTCGCGGCGTACCCCTCGTTGAACATCAGGTACGTCGTCGCGAGCACCGTGTCCCACCGTTCGGGGAGGTCCTCCTCCGAGGGCACCCGGTACGGGATGCCGGCCAGCCGGATCTTCTGACGGGCGCGGGTGAGCCGCTTGGCCATCGTCGGCTCGGAGACGATCAGCGCCCGGGCGACCTCCTCGGTGCCCAGGCCGCACAGGGTGCGCAGGGCCAGCGCGACGCGGGTCTCGGGCGCCAGGCTGGGGTGGCAGCAGGTGAAGACGAGTCGCAGCAGGTCGTCCTCGACCACTGCGGGCTCCGGGTCCTCCGCGGCCAGCACCACGTCGGCGTCAGGTCCGGCGGCGAGCGCCTCCTTCGGGGCCCGGGCCGCTTCGCGGCGGATCAGGTCGACGGCGCACCGTCGCGCCGTGGTGCGCAGCCACGCGACCGGGTTGTCGGGCATGCCGTCGCGCGGCCAGGTCTGCACCGCCCGCAGGCTGGCGTCCTGCACGGCGTCCTCGGCGAGGGCGAGGTTGCCGGTCCAGCGGGCGAGGGTGGCGAGGACGTCGCGGCCCGCGACCCGGACGATCTCCTCTAGGGCGCGGTGCGCGTCCTCGGGGGCGGGCGAACCCACCCCCGAGGCGACGGCGCTCACATCGGGAACTCGATGACGGGGCGCACCTCGACGGCACCGTCCCAGGCGCCGGGGATGGTCGCGGCGACCTTGACGGCCTCGTCGAGGTCCGCGCACTCCAACAGGTAGAAGCCGGTGAGGGCCTCCTTCGTCTCGGCGTACGGCCCGTCGGTGGTCATCGCAGTGCCGCCCTTGGCCTCGACCCGCACGGTGGTGGCGGTCGAGGTGGGGTAGAGCGCGGCACCCCCGCGGATGACGGCGCCCGCCGCCTCGGCGAACGCGCCGTACTGCGCGATCTCCTCGGCGTACTCGGGCAGGGTCCAGTCGACGTCGCGGCTGTAGATCATGGCTGCGTACTGGGTCATGACGACTCCTTGGTTCTCGGTGGTCGGGCCGCACCGGTGTCCGGCCTCACCCTAGAGACGAACGGGGTACCCCGAGAAGGACAGCCGGGCAACCGCGATCCCCGCCCGACCTTCGACGGCGGCGCCCGTCGGTCGTTGACGGTCGTCACAGGCAGGTGAGCGGGCGCTTACCCGCCGGTAGGCTGCGCGACATGTCAGCCCTGCTCGCGCCCGCCCTGGCCGGCGACGTCATCCCGATGCCCGACGAGCGGTTCGGCGGCCTCGGGGCGGTCCAGGTCATCGCCCTCGTGCTGTGCACGATCGTGCCGCTCATCGGGTGGGCCCTGCTCTTCCGCCAGGTCGGCCGGTTCGTCGCGCTCTACCGGCTGGGCCGGCCGGACACCTCGCGCACGGGCTCGCCGGCCGCGCGCTCGTGGACGCTGACCAAGGAGTTCCTCGGGCACACCCGGATGGCGCGGCTCAAGGTCGTGGCCGTGGCCCACTGGTTCACCGCGCTGGCCTTCATGGTCCTGTTCACCACCTTGGTGAACGCCTTCTTCCAGCTGGTCCAGCCCGACTACCGGCTCCCCCTCATCGGCCACTTCCCCCCGTTCGAGTGGGTCGTCGAGCTGTTCGCGTGGGCAGGGCTCGTCGGCATCGTCGTCCTGATGCTCGTGCGGCAGCGGGAGCACCCCCGCTCGGCCGCCGGCGAGGGCGGGCGCAGGTCGCGCTTCTTCGGGTCCACCTTCTGGCAGGCCTACTACGTCGAGCTGACGATCCTGTTCGTCACGATCTGCATCCTCCTGCTGCGCGGCCTGGAGTCGGCGCTGGTCCAGCGGCTCGAGCCCGAGACCTCCCTCGCCCTGCACTTCCCGCTCACCGGGTGGATGGCTGGGCTCTGGTCCGGGTCGTCACTGGAGGGGCTGGCGACGTGGGTCTACGTCGTGGCGACGGTGAAGATCCTCATCTCGTTCGCGTGGATGATCACCATCGCGCTCCAGCCCACCATGGGCGTCGCCTGGCACCGCTTCCTCGCCTTCCCCAACATCTGGTTCAAGCGCGAGGCGTCGGGGCGCACCGCGCTCGGAGCGGTGCGACCCCTGACCGTGGGCGGCGAGCCGTTCACCCTCGAGGCCCTCGAGGAGATGGAGGAGGGCGACTCCCTCGGGGTCGGCGCCGTCGAGGACTTCACGTGGAAGGGCCTGCTCGACTTCTCGACCTGCACCGAGTGCGGTCGCTGCCAGTCGCAGTGCCCCGCGTGGAACACCGAGAAGCCGCTGTCGCCCAAGCTGTTGATGATGGCGCTGCGCGACCACGCCGACGCCAAGGCGCCCTACCTCACGGCGCTGGCCGAGCACGACGGGGACGGCTCGAAGGCCCTGGCCTCGGTCGCGGCGAGGCAGGCGGCGACGGACGCGACCCACGGGGTCGACGGCGCGCCCTCGGCGGTCGACTGGTCGCAGATGGCGCTCGTCGGGAACACCGGCTACGACATCGCCTCTCCCCTCACCGCCTACAACCCGCACGGCCCCGACGCCGTCATCGACGCCGACGTCCTCTGGTCGTGCACGACCTGCGGCGCCTGCGTCGAGCAGTGCCCCGTCGACATCGAGCACGTCGACCACATCGTCGACATGCGCCGCTACGCGACCCTCATCGAGTCCGCCTTCCCCGCCGAGCTCGGTGGGCTGTTCAAGAACCTCGAGGGCAAGGGCAACCCGTGGGGCATGGGCGCCCGGGCGCGGCTCGACTGGGCGAAGGACCTGCCGTTCCCCGTGAAGGTGCTCGGGCAGGACGTCGAGAAGGCGTCCGACGTCGAGTGGCTGTTCTGGGTCGGCTGCGCCGGTGCCTACGAGGACCGAGCGAAGAAGACGACCCGCGCCGTGGCCGAGCTGCTCGACTCCGCAGGGGTGTCGTTCGCGGTGCTCGGCGACGGCGAGACCTGCACGGGAGACTCGGCGCGACGGGCCGGCAACGAGCTGCTCTTCCAGACCCTGGCGGCGCAGAACGTCGAGACCTTCGGCGAGTTCGGGGTCACCAAGGTCGTGGTCACCTGTGCGCACTGCTTCAACACGATCAAGAACGAGTACCCCTCCGTCGGTGGGTCCTACGAGGTCGTCCACCACACCCAGCTGCTCAACCGCCTCGTGCGCGAGAAGAAGCTCGTCCCCGTGGCGCGTCCGTCCGACACCCCGGGGATGTCGACGGCCCGCAACGCGGCATCGACCGCGTCGACCGTGACGTACCACGACCCCTGCTACCTCGGCCGGCACAACGGCGTCTACGCCCCGCCCCGCGAGCTCATCGGCGCGCTGCCCGGCGTCGAGCTGCGCGAGATGCCCCGCACCAAGGAGAAGTCCTTCTGCTGCGGCGCCGGCGGAGCCCGCATGTGGATGGAGGAGAAGCTCGGCACCCGGATCAACACCAACCGCACCGAGGAGGCCGTGGCCACCGGCGCCGAGCGCATCGCCATCGGCTGCCCGTTCTGCCGCGTCATGATCTCCGACGGCCTGACCGCCAAGCAGGCGGCGGGCGAGGCCGAGGAGGTCGAGGTCGTCGACGTCGCGCAGATGCTGCTCGCTGCGGTCCGTCGGGCCCCGGACGGCGGCCAGGCTGCTGTCGTGGAGGAGGCGGCGGCCGAGGTCGAGACCGCTCCGTCCGGACGTGTCCCGGCGGTTCCCGCTGCCGCGGCTGGTGTCGCGGCCGCTGCCGCGGCGACCACCGTCGAGGACGCGGCGCCGGCCACACCTGCAGCCGAGTCCGAGGGTGACCCGTGGGACGACACCCCCACCGCGGCCGCCCCGACATCCCCGGCCACCGCCGCGACCGACGACGCCGACCCGTGGGACGACACCCCTACCGCGGCCCCGTCCGCCGAACCCGCCACCACCGACGACGCCGACCCCTGGGACGACACCCCCACCACGGACGCACCCGCCCCGGCCGAGGAGAACGTCGACCCGTCGGGGACCGAGCCCGACCCGTGGGACCAGCCCGCTGCCGTCGACGACACGACCGCGGGCCGCTCCGAGGGCGAGCCCACAGCCGAGAAGGCCAAGGAGGACGCCGCCGCCTCGACCGACGACGTCGACCCCTGGGACGAGCCCGCCGACACCGCCACCCCCGCCCCGGTCGCCGACCGTACCCAAAGTGACCAATTGGTCGAATCCGGTACGGCCGAGGCCGACGAGCAGGCCGCCCCGGAACCCGCGACCCCCGACAGCGCAACCACCTCGACCGACGACGTCGACCCCTGGGACGAGCCCGCCGACACCGCCACCCCCGCCCCGGTCGCCGACCGTACCCAGAGTGACCTATTGGTCGAATCCGGTACGGCCGAGGCCGACGATCAGTCCGCCCCGGAACCCGCGACCCACGAAAGCGCAGCCACCTCGACCGACGACGTCGACCCCTGGGACGAGCCCGCCGACACCGCCACCCCCGCCCCGGTCACCGCACCCACCGCTGAGCCGGCCTCCGACCAGCCCGCCGACCGTACCCAGAGTGACCTATTGGTCGAATCCGGTACGGCCGAGGCCGACGAGCAGGCCGCCCCGGAACCCGCCACCCCCGACAGCGCAACCACCTCGACCGACGACGTCGACCCCTGGGACGAGCCCTCCGACACCGCCACCCCCGCCCCGGTCGCCGCACGCACTGCTGCGCCGGCCTCCGACGAGGACGCCGACCGTACCCAGAGTGACCTATTGGTCGAATCCGGTACGGCTGAGGCCGACGATCAGGCGGCACCGGCACCGGAACCGGCACCGGACGTCCTCGAGCCGGAGTCGGCGGAGGAGCCCACGCCTGCTTCTGACGGCGCGTTCACCGGCGATCCGGCACTGGTCGACGAGCCCGACCCTTGGGACTGACTCCACCCCGTCACAGCCACTCTCTCGGGCGCAGCACCCGTGGTGCGGCTGCCATCGAGTCGTGTGCTCAGGTGGTCGCTCGAGCAGCCACCTGAGCACACGACGCCGCTGGCAGCCAGCTCCCGAGCACGGCAGAGGGCCCGGTGCGCGTCATGCGCACCGGGCCCTCGTCGTCCACCGGGCCGGGAGCCCGAGGTGGTGGGTCAGGCGAGGCCGTTGGCCTTGAGGAACGCCTCGGCGACGGCCTTGGGGTCCTTCTTGTCGATGTCGGTCTCCTTGAGGAGGGCCGCGATCGTCTCGGTCGTCAGCTTCGCGGAGACGGCGTTGAGCGTCTCCTTGACCTGGTCGGCCTTGTCGGCGCGCACGAGCGGGACGATGTTCTGCGACCCGAAGTTCTTCTTCGTGTCCTCGAGGGCGACGAAACCGTTGTCGGCGATGGCCGGGTCGGTGGAGTAGATGTTCGCCGCGTCGACCTGCTTGTTCTTCAGGGCCTGGATGATGCCCTGACCCGTCAGCGGGCGGAACGAGCCGAACGTGACCCCGTAGGCCTTCTCGAGGCCGGGGATGCCCTGCGGGCGCTCCTTGAACTCCGGCGGCGCCGCGAGGGTGAGGTCACCCGCGACGGCCTTGAGGTCCTCGATGGTCGTCAGCTTGTACTTGTCGGCCGTCTCCTTGGTGACGACGATCGAGTCGTTGTCCTCGGCCGACGACTTGTCGAGCACGGTCAGGGTGTCGGGGAGGACCTCCTTGACGTGCGCGTAGACCTCTTCGGGGTCGGTGCCCGCGTAGTCCTTGTCGTAGTTGAAGGCCAGGGCGCCGGTGTACTCGGGGAAGACCTGCACCGAGTTGTCCTCGAGCGCGCGCAGGTAGATCTCGCGCGAGCCGATGTTCGGCTTCGTCGTGGCGTCGATGCCCTTGGCGCGCAGCGCCCCGGCGTAGATCTCGGCGAGGAGCGTGGACTCGGAGAAGTTGGCGCCCCCGACGACGATGGGTCCACCGGGGGCGGCGGACGTGGCAGCGCCGGACGCGGTGTCGGAGGCCAGCGGGTCGCTGCCGCCGCCGCAGGCGGTGAGCCCGACGATGGAGGCCGCCGCGATGGCGGTGGCGAAGGTTCTGCGCTTCATGGGAGTGGTCCCTTCAGGGTGGTGGGCGCGGGGTGGTCGGCTGTGCGTGCGGGTCAGGATCTGGGGTGCGGGGTCGGGCTGGGCGGGCCGGGAACGGGACGGGTGGACGGGTCAGGCGGGGGAGCGGGGGGCCACGGCGGCGACAGCGGCGTCGGCCTCAACCTCCGGGGCAGGGGAATCCTTCCCTCGACCACCGACACCGCGGCGAGCCCCTCCGAGGCCGGGCGACACGGTGCGCCGCTGGGCGAGGGCGAGGAGGCCGTCGAGGACGAGGGCGAGGAGAGCGACGACGACGGCTCCTCCGGCCGCGCGGGCGTAGTCGCCGAGCGCGATGCCGTCGATGAGGTAGCGGCCCAGGCCGCCGAGACCGATGAACGCGGCGATCGTCGCCGTCGCCACGACCTGGAGGACCGCGGAGCGGATCCCGGAGTAGAGCAGCGGCAGGGCGTTGGGCAGCTCGACCTGCCGCAGCACCTGCGCCCCGGTCATCCCGACACCCTTCGCGGCGTCGCGGGCCGCGGGGTCGACCGCCTCGATGCCCGCGTAGGTCCCGGCGAGCAGCGGCGGGATGGCGAGGAGCGCCAGGACCAGGATGCTCGGCAGGGTGAAGGCGAGGTCGCCCTGGATCTTCGGCCCCAGCCACAGGGCCACGACGAACAGGAGTCCGAGCGTCGGGACGGCGCGCAGCGAGTTGGCCAGCGACACCAGCCAGCGCGCGCGCCCGGTGTGGCCGACCCACAGCCCCAGCGGGATGGCGATGACCGCGGCGACGACGAGCGACATCAGCGTGTACTGGAGGTGCTCGACGAGCCGGGCGGGGATTCCGTCGGGACCCGACCAGTTCACCGGGTCGGTGAACCACGAGAGCAGCGAGGGGATCATGCGCGTCCTCCCTGGGCCGCACGCCACGGCGTGACGAGCCGGGTGACGACGACGATGAGCCCGTCGAGCAGCAGGGCCAGCAGGACGCAGGAGACGACACCCGTGACGAGCTCGCCCCAGATCACCCGGTTGTACCCGTCGATGAGGAGGTCTCCGAGCTGCGAGACCCCGATGACCGACGCGATCGAGATGATGCTGACGTTGCTCACCGACGCGACGCGCAGCCCGGCCGAGATGACCGGAACCGCCAGCGGCAGCTCGACACCGAAGAGCCGTCGGATGCCCCGGTAGCCCATCGCGGTGGCGGCCTGCTCGATGTGGTCGGGCACGGCCCGCAGCCCGTCGGCGACGGTGCGCACGAGGAGGGCGACGGTGTAGATCGTCATCGCGACGACGACGTTGAACGGGTCGAGGATCTTGGTCCCGAGGACCAGCGGCATGATGACGAACAGGGCCAGCGACGGGATCGTGTAGAGCAGTCCGGTCGAGGTGAGGATCGCCGGGTACGAGCGAGGCCAGCGCTTCGCGGCCCAGCCCAGCGGCAGCGAGGCCACGAGCCCGACGACCAGCGGGACGACGGCCAGCCACAGGTGCGAGACCGCGAGGTCGAGCACCGTGCGCCAGTTGTCGCCGAGCCAGGTCACGCCCGCGCCTCGTCCCCGGCGACGGAGGCCGCCCCTCCGTGGACGGGGTCGGCCTCGTCGCGCTCGGGCCGCTCGATCTCCTCGATGACGGTGAGGACCTCGTGCGCGAGGACGGTGCCGCACAGCGCCCCGCTCTCGTCGACGATGACGCCGCGCCGGCTGGGCGAGGACAGGGCGGCGTCGAGGGCGCCCCGCAGCGAGCCGTGCTCGCGGGCGACGGTGCCGCCGCGGTGGAGGTCGTCGCGGGTGACGGCACGCCCGCCGATGCGGGCCGGCTCGACCCAGCCGAGAGGGTGGCGCTCGTCGTCGACGACGAGCAGCCAGTCGGCGCGGGCGTCGGCCACCTCGCCGATGACGACCGAGGGCTCGGAGCGCAGCGGCAGGCGGGGAGCCTGCTGGAACTGCAGCGCGCGGTAGCCGCGGTCGCGCCCGACGAAGTCGGCGACGAAGTCGTCGGCCGGGTGGGCGAGGAGGTAGGAGGGCTCGGCCACCTGCGCGAGCCTGCCGCCGACGCGCAGCACCGCCACCTGGTCACCGAGCTTGATGGCCTCGTCGATGTCATGGGTGACGAAGACGATCGTCTTGCCGAGCTCGCCCTGGAGCCGGAGGAACTCGTCCTGGAGCTGGTCGCGCACGACGGGGTCGACGGCCGAGAACGGCTCGTCCATCAACATGACCGGCGGGTCGGCGGCGAGCGCCCGGGCGACCCCGACCCGCTGCTGCTGCCCGCCCGACAGCTGGGAGGGGTAGCGCTCGCCGAGCTCGGGGGCCAGGCCGACCCGCTCGAGCAGCTCGCGCGAGCGCTCACCGATGCGCCTCTTGTCCCAGCCGAGCAGTCGCGGCACCGTGCCGATGTTGTCGAGAACGGTGCGGTGCGGGAAGAGCCCCGCGTGCTGGATGACGTAGCCGATGCCGCGGCGCAGGTCGGCCTCGTCCATCCGGCCGGTGTCCTGGCCGTCGAGGGTGATGGAGCCGCGAGTCGGCTCGATCATCCGGTTGACCATCCGCAGGCTCGTCGTCTTCCCGCAGCCCGAGGGCCCGACGAGCACGGTGATCTTGCCCGTGGGAGCGGTGAGCGACAGGTCGTCGACCGCGGTCGTCCCGTCCGGGAACTGCTTGGTCACGGCATCGAACCGGATCATGGGGCCCCCTGGAGGTCTCCGTCTGGTGTCCAAACCTAGCCGAGCGGGACGGCGGGTGGGCCTGCCGTGTCGAGGCCTCGACCTGCACGGACGTCGCGCGCCCACCGAACAGGCCGAGGTGAGCGACCGGGCCGTCGTCGTCCCGGCGTGGTACGCATGGGTCGTGACCGAGGCCCCGGCGTTCCTCGACCGCAGCTCCGCGCGCGGTCGGCGGGTGCTCGCGGGGCTGACGCTCGGCTCGGGCGTCGCCATCCTCGACGGCTCGGTGGTCAACGTCGCGCTGCGGACCATGGGCCGCGACCTCGACGCCTCGCTCGCCCAGCTGCAGTGGGTCGTCAACGGCTACCTGCTGGCCCTGGCCTCCCTCGTCCTCGTCGGCGGAGCGCTCGGCGACCGGCACGGCCGGAGACGGGTCTACCTCGTCGGCGTCGCCGCCTTCGCCGTCGCCTCGGCCCTGTGCGCGCTGGCCCAGACGCCGGGTCAGCTCGTGGCGCTGCGCGTCCTGCAGGGCGTCGGGGCGGCGCTGCTGACGCCCGGGGCCCTCGCCCTCATCCAGGCCTCGTTCCGCCCCGAGGACCGCGCCACCGCGATCGGCACGTGGGCCGGTCTGTCCGGCATCGCGGGCGCGCTCGGACCGATCGTCGGCGGCTGGATCGTCGACCACGCGAGCTGGCGGTGGATCTTCGCCATCAACGTGCCCCTGTGCGTCGTGGTGGTGCTCCTCACGAGAAGGGCCGTGCCGGAGAGTCAGGACCCCTCTGCCACAGGCAGGTTCGACGTTCTCGGCGCAGCCTTCACCGTCCTCTCCCTCGGTGCGGCGACGTACGCCCTCACCGCCTCCGGCGAGTCCGGAGGATCGGCGGTGACGACCGCCGCGTGGGTGGTCGCGCTCGGGAGTGCGGCCGGCTTCCTCGTCGTCGAACGGCGCTCGGCCCACCCGATGGTCCATCTGGGGATGTTCCGCAACCGCATCTTCTCCGCGGCCAACGCGATGACCGTGCTCGTCTACGGCGCCCTCGGCGGGGTGTCGCTCTTCGTCGTGCTCCAGCTCCAGGCCGCCGGGTGGAGTGCGCTCGAGGCCGGCCTGTCGGGTCTGCCGATCACCATCGCGCTCATGCTCCTGTCGGGCCGGGCCGCGGCGCTCGCCCAGCGCACCGGCCCTCGGATGCCGATGACCGTCGGGCCGCTCGTGTGCTCGGCAGGCGCCCTCCTCCTCCTGGCGGCCACCGACTCCCCCTCGTGGCTCACGGTCCTGCCCGGGATGGTCGTGTTCTCGCTCGGGCTGGCCCTGCTCGTCTCCCCCCTGACCGCCGCGGTCCTCGCCGCCTCCCCCGACCGGCTGGCCGGGGTCGCGAGCGGCGTCAACAACGCGGTCGCCCGCGCCGGGTCGCTCCTGGCGGTCGCAGCCCTCCCGGCCGTCGTCGGGCTGGCGGGCGACGACTACCTCGGCCGCGAGGCGATGGCGGCGGGATACCGCGGGGCGATGGTGTGGTGCGCCGTGCTCCTCGCCCTCGGGGGGGTCGTCAGCTGGTTCGGTCTGGGTCGAGCACCTCGATGACGAAGTCCCGCACGATGCGGTGCCAGGCGCCGGGGTCGCGGAGCATCGCGTGGGAGTCGTTCTCCATCATCACGCTGCGGACGTCGACGCCGCGGTCGTAGAGGCGCGAGGCGAGCAGCGCGGTGCGCCGCGGGTCGGTGACCCGGTCGCGGCTGCCGTGGGCGAGGAGGACAGGCGTCCCGGGCCGCGCCTGGACCGAGTCGCTCTCGACCCACGGCGCGAGGGCTGCGACACCGACGACGTCGGGGTCGCCAGCGAGGCGCAGGACGACCCGGCCACCCATCGAGTGGCCGACGAGGACGACCGGCACGCCGGGCAGGACGTGGCGGATGCGCTCGAGGGCCCACCGGGCGTCGGTGAGGGGGTCCTGGCGCTCGCCGTTCCAGCCGCGGACGCGGTTCTTCAGGCGCAGCACGGCGAGGCGGTCGCCGCCGCGCCGCTCGACGGCGGCGGCGAAGGGCGCCATCCGGAGAACGGCGAGGCGCCACCAGGCCACCGAGGCGTGGCTGGCCTCTGCTCCACCGTGGAGGACGAGGACGACGCCCTGCGGGTCGTCGGGGACGTGGCCACGCAGCTCGGCGCCGCCGCCGCCGTCGGGGTCGAGGAGCTCGCGCTCGAGGTCGACCCCGGGCTCGTCCGGTGCGACGGCGTCCTGCACGTCGGCGTCCTCTGCCACGCCGGTGCTCGGCTTCTTCATGTCGCGTCCTCGGTCGGGTGGGGGCCCGGTGGTCCGGTGTCGTGGGGGAGTTCGGAGCCGACGTGGGCCCGGATGTCGCCCCGGTCCGCGCCCTGCGCCTTCCCCGGTCCCTGCGCCTGCCCCGGTTGCTGTCCCTGCACGGTCCCGGCCTCAGACGTCGGCGCGATGGAAGTTCTGGAAGCTGCGACTGGCCGTCGGGCCGCGCTGGCCCTGGTAGTGGGACCCGTACTTCTCGGACCCGTAGGGGTTCTCGGACGGGGAGGAGAGGCGGAAGAAGGCGAGCTGGCCGATCTTCATCCCGGGCCACAGCATGATCGGCAGGGTCGCGACGTTCGACAGCTCGAGGGTCACGTGGCCGGTGAACCCGGGGTCGACGAAGCCGGCGGTCGCGTGGGTGAGCAGGCCGAGCCGACCCAGGCTCGACTTGCCCTCGACGCGGGCGGCGAGGTCGTCGGGGAGCGAGACGGTCTCGAGGGTGCTGCCGAGGACGAACTCCCCCGGGTGGAGGACGAACCCCTCGGCCGGGTCGACCTCGACGAGCCGGGTCAGGTCGGCCTGGTCCAGCGACGGGTCGATGACCGGGTACTTGTGGTTGTCGAAGAGCCGGAAGAACTTGTCGAGGCGGACGTCGACGCTGCTCGGCTGGATCATCGCCGGGTCCCAGGGGTCGAGTCGGACCCGTCCGGCGTCGATCTCGGCGCGGATGTCACGGTCGGAGAGGAGCACGAGGGCAGGCTACCCGGCGGGCCTTCCGGAGCCCGGAGGGCGCGTCGAGTGGGGCCCGCGGGTTCGGCTAGAGTGTCGGCGCCGGGGAGGACCTGACGGTTCTCGACCCGGCTCGCCGGTGTAGCTCAATGGTAGAGCGCCAGCTTCCCAAGCTGGACACGCGGGTTCGATTCCCGTCACCGGCTCCGACGAAGGTTTGCACCGACGGGGCACGCAAACCCCCATCCGGCCCCCCGCAGCGGCACGATGAAGCATGCAGCCCCGGACCCCCCGCCGCACCGCTTCGGCCCCAGCAGCACGACCATGACTCCCGGCATCCTCGTCGCGGGTCTGCGATGGACCTTCTGGGGGCTCGTCTACCTGATGACCTTCACCATCGCGGTCGTCGCCTTCGCCTACGTCCCGGCGACCCAACCCGTGCGGCTGTCGATGCTCGGCGTCGTCGTCTTCGGGATCGGCGTCGACATCGCGCACAAGCGGCGCGAGGACGCGCAGCGGCTGACGGGTCCGCCACCCCGCTAGCCTCGGACGCATGGTGCTGGCCCGGGTCGTCCTCGTCGCGGCGACGCTCACCAGTGGTCTGCTGGCCGGCGTCCACCTCCTCTATGCGCACACCGTGATGCCCGCGATCAGGCGCCTGCCCGACGAGCCCGCCGTCGCCGCGTTCGCCGCCCTCGACCGGTCGATCGTCAACCCGGTCTTCCTGGCGACGGCCTTCCTCGGGGCCCCGGTCACGACGGTGGCCGCCCTCGCCGCCGGCTGGGGCGACCCGTCGCGCTGGTGGGTCGTCGCCGCGCTCGTCCTCCACGTCGTCACCACGGTCGTCACGGCCGTCGTCCACCTGCCGCGCAACGACGCCCTCAAGCAGATGGCGGGCGGCGAAGGCCGCTACGCGGCGACGGCCGCGCGCGCCGCCCTCGAGGAGCCGACCTGGGTGCGGTGGAACCTCGTGCGCGTCGTCGCCTCGCTCGCTGCCACGGCCCTCCTCGGCTGGGCCCTGACCCTGGCCTGACTCACCCGTTCGGCCCGATCGGCGCGAGCAGGGGACATCCGGTACCCCCCGGGGCTACCCTCTGCGTCAGCAACCGACGTCGCAGGGGCACCGTTGGTCACAGCCGCACCAGCAGCCGAGGGGCCCCCTGTCATGAGCACCACCGTCCGACGCACCACCTCCCGCCGAGCGCCCGCCACGGTGACGGCCGTCCTGGCCGTGACCGCTACGGCCGCCCTCCTCGCGGGGACCACCGGCACCGCGAGCGCCGCGACGGGCTCGCCGTCGCCGGTCAGCTCGAGCTCGGGCCGGGTCTTCACCGGCACCTACGCCGGCTCCGCCGCAGACCTCCGGATGAGGTCCGCCCTCACGAGCCGTGCGACGACGGCCCGCTTCGGCACGGCCTTCTCGGGCGCCGTCATCGACGCGACCTCCAACCGCCTCGTCTGGTCCAAGAACGGCACCACCGCCCTGATGCCGGCCTCGACGAACAAGCTCGTCACGGCCTCGAACGCCCTCACCGCCTTCGGCCCGACGAAGCGCTTCACGACCAGGGTCGTCGACGGTTCGGCGCCCGACCGCGTCGTCATCGAGGGGTCCGGCGACCCGAGCCTGAGCAGCACGCAGCTCGACGCGATGGCGAAGACCGTCGCGTCCGTCCTCACCCAGCGCGGCCTGACCGTGGCCCCCGTCCGCGTGTACGTCGACGACGACGTGTTCCCCACCCCGTCGCTCGCGACCGGATGGAAGTCGAGCTACGTGCCCGCCTCGATCACTCCCGTGCGCGGCCTGGTCCGCGACCAGCGCGACTCCTCCGACACCAGCGCCGACGTCGGCCGGTACGTGCGCGACCGGCTCAAGGCCTACGGCATCACCGCGGCCGGGTACTACGGGCGGACCAACGCGGCCCCCGCGGCCCCGGTGCTCGCCAGCTCGCAGGGCGCCCCCCTGTCGACGACGGTCAACCGGATGCTGCTCGTCAGCGACAACGAGATCGCCGAGTCGCTGCACAAGCTCGTCGGCGTCGCCGAGGGCAAGGGGTCGACCTGGACCGGGGCCCGCTCGGCCCAGGCGCTCGTCCTCGGCCAGCAGGGCCTGAGCGCGGCCAACCTGTACGACGGGTCGGGCCTGTCGCGCGCCGACAAGATCAGTGCCGTCCAGCTCGCCAGGCTCGTCGACCGGGGCGTGGACACGACCCACCCCGAGCTGTGGCCGCTGCGCTCGGCCGAGGGCATGCCCACCGCCGGCCGCACGGGGACGCTGTCGGCGTCCTCCAAGCGCTTCGTCACCGCGCAGTCGAAGTGCGCCGCCGGGAAGCTGTGGGCCAAGACGGGTCGGCTCTCCGACGTCGTCGCGCTGTCCGGCTTCACCAAGGGCGCCGACGGCCGGCTCAAGGTCTTCGCCTTCGTCGTCAACGGCAAGGACTCGACGACGACGCTGAAGCAGAACGTCGACATGCTCGCCGCGACCGTCACCGGCTGCTCCTGAGGCAGGCCCGGGAGGGCCGACCGCCGCCTCGTCGGTCAGCCCGGCACGACCCAGCCGAGCACGGTGACGAACCCGATGACGGCGAGGACGACGAAGAGGATCGCGAGCACCCACGCCATCAGCCACGCCCCGTCGAAGCCCTCGGCCTCGACGTCGGGCAGGTCGGGGACGTCGGCGCGGGGCGGTCCGTCGTCGGCGGAGCCCTGGGACTCCGACCCCTGGGTGGCGCGGGCCCGCTCGCGCAACGCCTCGATGCGCCGCGGCCGCGGCTCCTTGCGCGCCGAGGCCGGTAGCGAGCGCCACATCGCGACGAAGTCCTCCCCCGTCTGCTCGCGCCAGGCCGCGACCGCACCGTCGACCTCGGGACCCTTCGCCCCGGCCGCGAACCACACGGCACCGGCGCGCGGCAGGTCCCCCATGGCGTGGAGCACGTCGCCGAGGGCGGTCAGCGCCTCGGTGTCGCGCTCGGACTCGACGTGCTCCTCGAGGAGGTCGCGCGCCTGCCAGACGTGCCCCTCGTCGACGAGGCGACGGGCCCGGTCGACGACCGAGCGCTCGGCGGGCGACGTCATCGGGCCGACTCCTGCAGCCCGCCGCGCGTCGACCAGACGCGTTGGGCGACGAGGGCCGAGAGCACCAGGCCCATGAGGAGGACGGCCGTCCCCATCGACGGCGCGAGGAGGGCGACGAGGAGGCAGGCGAGCGTGACGGCGACGGCCGGCACCATCGTGCGCGCCGACTCGTGGTCGCCGAGGGCGTGGAGGGCCGACAGCGTGAGGGCGACGACACCGAGGGAGATCGCCAGGGCCAGCGCCACCGCACGGGTCCCGGCCTCGGCATCGCCCTGCACGACGTCGACCGCGGCCGCGATGGCCGAGCCCACCGCGGCGATCCCCGCGAAGACGAGGTAGTGGCCGTACCCGAACACCCACACCGAGCGCCCTCCCTCCTCGATGGCTCGGACGTGGTCCCGCGAGAAGTAGGTCCACCACAGCGCGAAGACGATGAGCAGCCCGCCGAGGACGAGGGGTGCCATCCCGCCGTCGAGGGCTGCGGCACCGCCGGCCGGCTCGGCCGCGAAGGGCGCGACGTGGCCGCCCGACGCCTCGGGGTCCTCGGGCGCGGCCATGACCCCCTGCACCGCCTGGACCGAGGAGAGGATCACCTCCCCGAGGACGATGATCGCGAGGAGGCCGTAGCGCTCGACGATGTGGTGCGGGTGGAACGGGGTGTACCCGTGGTTGCGCTCGGCGAGCACCGGGACGAGCAGCTCGGCGACGACGAGCAGGAGGAAGGTGGGCACCCACCACGCCTCGGGGACCCAGAGCCGCGCGATCCACAGCAGCTGCACGACGGCGATGCCGCCCGCGTACCAGAGGGCGGTCTGCCGCCGCTCGGGGTGGCCGGCGGCGGCGCGCAGCCACAGCCCCACCATCCCGAAGCGCATGACCGCGTAGCCCGTCACGGCGGTGGCCGACGAGCCGTCGGCGAACAGGTCGGGCACCCCCGCGGCGAGGAAGAGGGCGCCGGACATGATGACGAAGGTGAGCAGCCGGAACACGACGTCGTCGTTGTCGTAGGCCGAGGCGAACCACGTGTAGTTCATCCACGCCCACCAGATGGCGAAGAAGGCCATGAGGTAGCCGCCGACCGTGCCGTAGTGCGCCGCCGACAGCCCGTGGTGCAGCTCGGCGGCGTTGCTCGCGATCGCGACGACGAAGACGAGGTCGAAGAGGAGCTCGAGGGGCGTGGCGGCCCGGTGGTGCTCGCTCGTGTCGCGCGCCACGACCGGCCGGCGCAGCGCCACGGGGAGGATGCTCACGCGCCCGAGTATGCCCCGCGCCGCGCCCACCGCCACCTGCGGCATCATCCGGTTCCCCTTGCATTTGTTACCGGTGGGTAGCACACTGGTAAGCAAGCGCTCACTCGCCACCAGGAGGACTGCGGCCATGGGCCACTACAAGAGCAACCTGCGCGACATCGAGTTCAACCTCTTCGAGGTGTTCGGTCGCGCCGACGTCCTCGGTTCGGGCCCCTACGAGGAGCTCGACGCCGACACCGCCCGCGAGATGCTCAAGGAGGTCTCGCGGCTCGCCGAGAACGAGCTCGCCGAGTCCTTCCAGGACGCCGACCGCAACCCCCCGGTCTACGACCCGCAGACCCAGGCCGTCACGATGCCCGCCTCGTTCAGGGCCTCGTTCGACGCCTACCGCGAGAGCGGCTTCTGGAACATCGACGTGCCCGCCGAGCTCGGGGGCACGGTGGCCCCGCCGAGCCTGCGCTGGGCGGTCAACGAGATGCTCCTGGGCGCCAACCCGGCCCTCGCGATGTTCGCGGCCTCCTACTCCTTCGCCAAGCTCATGCACCTGCTCGGCAACGAGGACCAGAAGAAGATGGCCCGCTGGATCGTCGAGAAGGGCTGGCACTGCACGATGGTGCTCACCGAGCCCGACGCCGGCTCCGACGTCGGCGCCGGCCGCACCAGGGCCGCGCAGAACGACGACGGCTCGTGGACCCTCACCGGCGTCAAGCGCTTCATCACCAGTGCCGAGTCCGACATGGTCGACAACGTCGTCCACTTCGTCCTCGCCCGCCCCGAGGGCGCGTCCCCGGGCACCAAGGGCCTGAGCCTGTTCGTCCTGTCGAAGTTCGACGTCGACCTCGAGACCGGTGAGCTCGGCGAGCGCAACGGCGTCTACGTCACCAACGTCGAGAAGAAGATGGGCCTGAAGGTCTCCACGACCTGCGAGCTGACCTTCGGCGGCGACAAGCCCGCTGTCGGAACGCTGTTCGGCGACGTGCACGACGGCATCGCGCAGATGTTCCACGTCATCGAGAACGCCCGGATGCTCGTCGGCACCAAGGCCATCGCCACCCTGTCGACCGGGTACCTCAACGCCCTCGCGTACGCCAAGGAGCGCGTCCAGGGAGCCGACCTCACCCAGATGACCGACAAGGCGGCGCCCCGCGTCACCATCACGCACCACCCCGACGTGCGCCGCTCCCTCATGACCCAGAAGGCCTACGCCGAGGGCCTGCGCGCGCTCGTCCTCTACACGGCGACGCAGCAGGACATCGTCGACCGCGAGCTCCTGACCACGGGGTCGGAGGTCTTCGAGAAGGGCTCGGCCGCCGACATCGCGAGCCGCGTCAACGACCTGCTCCTGCCGATCGTCAAGGGCCTGGGGTCCGAGCGGGCCTGGGTGCTGCTGGGCACCGAGTCGCTGCAGACGTTCGGCGGGTCGGGCTTCCTCCAGGACTACCCGGTCGAGCAGTACGTCCGCGACGCCAAGATCGACACCCTCTACGAGGGCACCACCGCGATCCAGGGGCTCGACTTCTTCTTCCGCAAGATCGTGCGCGACAAGGGCCAGGCGCTGACCGTCCTGTCCTCGCAGATCCAGGAGTTCGCCAAGGACCTCGGCGCCCACGACGGCCGGATCGACCGCGAGCGCGAGCTGCTCGGTCAGGGCATGGAGGACGTGCAGGGCATCCTCGGGTTCATGGTCGGCGAGCTGATGAAGGCCGACGTGCGCCAGGGCGGCGACATCGACAACCTCTACCAGGTCGGCCAGAACACGACGCGCCTGCTCCTGGCCGCCGGCGACCTCGTCGTCGGCTGGCTGCTCCTGCGCCAGGCCGCGGTGGCGCTCGACGCCCTCGCCGCCGGGGCCACCGGCAAGGACAGGGACTTCTACGAGGGCAAGGTCGCGGCGGCGCAGTTCTACGCCCGCCAGGTCCTCCCCCGCCTGTCCGCCGAGCGCGCGGTCGCCGAGGCGACCGACTCCCTCCTCATGGACGTGCCCGAGTCGGCGTTCTGAGGTCCTGACCCCGGGTCGGGCGCGCTGCCCTGGAGCGCGCTCCCGGCTCGGTCACCACATGCCGACGGCCCGCCCCCACGTCGGGGGCGGGCCGTCGGCGTGTGTCCCGGCTGCGGCAGCGAGCCTCAGCGGGGGTCGATGTCGGTGCGGTCGACGCGGGTGCCGGTGCCGGGGTCGACGTGGCTCTCGCGGGTCGTCGTCACGGCGCCGGGACGGCGGCCACGCATGGCGAACGAGAGGAGGATCGCGGCGAGACCGGCGATCATCAGGATGTACCCGAGGGTGTCGTCGCCGACACCCGGGATGTCGATGTTGAGGGCGAAGGCGAGGATCGCGCCGATGACGATGAGCACGATGCCGAGACCGATGTACATGAGTTCCTCCGTGGGGTCGGGGTCGGCGGTCGCAGTGACCCTACTCCCGCACGCTCACCTGCGGAGTTGAACGTGTGTCGAATGTTCTGAGGTGTCTCTCAGGCGGTCAGCCGGCGCCGACGACGGTGCTGACCATCCACCTGGCTGCCTCAGCTCCCCGGTCCCTGGAACCGCTGGGCCTGGTGGCTCGCGGCCGACTCCTCCTCGAAGGGGGCCTCGCTCGTCGGCCGTCGCGTGCGACGGGCCTTGCGGGCAGAGACCTGGCGGGCCCAGAGGACGACGCCCACGACGGCGAGCAGCACGAGCAGGCCCATCATCACGATGCCGAACGTCGTCGCCATGCTGCCCTCCCCTTCCCACCCACGCCCGCGGGTGGACGGCCAGCATGCCCCGTGCCGGGTTCGGTGTCGAGAGTCCGGGCCGTTGGGGAGGAGCGGCTAGAAGCCGCCTCCGTCGCCGGCTGCTCCCCCACCGCCACCGCGGATGTCGGGACGGTTGAGGTGGCGGTCCTCCTCGCCGGCGTCACCCTGGCTGCCGCGGCGTCGCTCGAGGACGTACACGCCGACGAGGACGACGACGAGCCCGACGATCCACATCCACCACATGGGAACCTCCTGACGGCCTCGCCGGTCGGCGGGGTGCCACTTCGAGTCTCCTCCGAAGGCCCGGCCCCGTCCAACGGGCGGCGGGCGGTCGTCCTCAGGGAGCGAGGACCGAGCCGGGGTTGAGGATGCCCTGCGGGTCGAGGGCGTCCTTGACCCGGCGGGTCAGCGCCATGACGTCGGGGCCGAGCTGGGCCTCGAGGGAGGCGGCCTTGAGGCGTCCGACGCCGTGCTCGCCCGTGATCGTGCCGCCCAGGGCGATCGCCGCGGCCATGACGTCGTCGAAGGCGAGGCGGGCCCGGCGCTCGGCGTCGGCGTCACCCGGGGTGAAGATGATCGCGGGGTGGGTGTTGCCGTCACCGGCGTGCGCCACCATCGGGATCTCGACCCCGTGCCTCTCGGCGATGGCGGCGACGGCCTCGAGCAGCGCGGGCAGCTGCGGCACCGGCACGCCGACGTCCTCGGGCAGCACCGTGCCGCGTGACTCGATCGCCTGGAAGTGGAGCCTCCGTGCGCGGACGAAGAGCTCGCCCTCCTCGGGGTCGTCGGTGGCGAAGACCTCCTTGGCGCCGGCGACCTCGCACGCTTGCCGTGGCGGTGGCGATCTCCTCGGCGCGGGCGGCCCCGGGGGCGTCGCTCTGGATGACGAGGAGGGCGCCGGCGTCGCGGTCGAGCCCCATGGGCCGGAAGTCCTCGACGGCGTTGACCGAGGCCTGGTCCATGAGCTCGACCATCGAGGCCCGCGTCGTGCGGCCGAGCTCGATGACGGCGGCGGCCGCGGCGGCGACGGTGGGGAAGGTCGCGACGAGGGTGGCCGCGGGCGGCTGGGCGGGCAGGAGGCGCAGGGTCGCCCGGGTGACGACGCCGAGGGTGCCCTCGGAGCCGACGAAGAGCTTGAGGAGCGACAGGCCCGCGACGTCCTTGACCCGCTTGCCTCCGAGGACCACGAGGGTGCCGTCGGCGAGGACGACGTCGAGGCCGAGGACGTAGTCGGTGGTGACGCCGTACTTGACGCAGCACAGGCCGCCGGCGTTGGTCGCGATGTTGCCGCCGATCGAGCACATCTCGAACGAGCTGGGGTCCGGCGGGTACCAGAGGGCCTCGGCCGCGGCGGCCCTCTTGACCTCGACGTTGAGGGCGCCCGGCTCGACGACGGCGACCCGGCTGGCGGTGTCGATCTCGATGCCGCGCATCCGCTCGAGGCTGAGGACGACCCCGCCGTCGACGGCGAGCGCTCCGCCGGACAGGCCCGAGCCGGCGCCGCGCGGGACGACGGGGACGGCGTGCCGGGTGGCCCAGCGCAGGGTCTCCTGGACGTGCTCGGCGCTCTCGGCGCGGACGGCGGCCAGGGGGGTGCCCGCGGTCGCGTCGTGCGTCCAGTCGAAGCGGTACTTCTCGAGGGCGTCCGGGTCGGTCGTCACGACCCCGTCCGGCATCGCCTCGACGAGCTCACGAACCACGGCGTCCATCCCCCCACCCTCCCACCCCCACCGGGGCCAGGCTCCTCCCCCCATCCGAGTTGGGTGCTGAGATGGCTGTCAGGGCAACCACCTGAGCACCCGACTCGCAGCGGGAGGTCGGGTGTGGAGAACTCCTCGGGCCGATCCGCCCTCCGGACCAGACTCCCTCCGTGGGCGAGACGTGGCACCAACGGGCGGCGCGGCAGGCGGGGGTTCTCAGCGAGCGCGACCTGCGCGAGCTGTGCGTCCCGCGGGCCTTCGTGCGCAACCAGGTCCGGGCGGACCGGTGGACGGAACGGACCCACGCGGTCTACACCACGACAACCGGGCCGTTGTCGCGAGAGCAGCTCCTCCACGTCGCCGTCGCGCACGCTGGACCGCAGGCGCTGATCGGCGGTCTGACGGCCGCTGGTCTCCACGGGCTCCGCGGATGGGCGCGCGACGAGGTGACGGTGTACGTGGAGCACGACCTGTCCTTCGACTCCGTGCCCGGTGTCCGGTTCGTGCGGACGCGCAGGTCGGTCGACGTCCTGCGTCACCCGGGTGCCGGCCTCGCGCGAGCTCGTCTCGAGCCCGCCGTGCTGCTCTTCGCCTCGACCGAGCCGAGTGTGCGCACTGCGCTCGGTGCGGTCGCGGCGTGCATCCAACAGAGGCTCACCACGGCCGAGCGACTCGTCCCGTGGGTGCGCATCCTCCGGCCCCTCCGGCGTGCCGCCGACCTGCGGGCCCTCCTCGCCGACCTCTCCGGCGGTTCGCAGTCCTTGGCGGAGGTCGACGTCCTGAGGCTCTGTCGACGCTGGGGGCTCGCCGTCCCCGCCCGCCAGCGGCGCAGGAAGGACCGTGGGGGCCGGTGGCGCTACACCGACGCCGAGTGGGACCTTCCCGACGGGCGCGTCCTCGTTCTCGAGGTCGACGGCGCGTTCCACATCGACGTGCTGTCGTACGGCGAGGACGTCAAGCGCCAACGGGGCCTGACGACTGCCGCGCGCATCGTCATCCGGGCCACCGCGTTCGAGGTCCGGCACGAGCCCTTCGGCCTGGTCGGCGACCTCATCGCCCTGGGCGTCCCGAGATCTCGCGAGTCGGGTGCTGAGGTGGCCGTCCGGACAGCCATCTGAGCACCCGACTCGAGGTGAGGGAGGGGAGCGGGCGGCGTGGCGAGCCCCGGGGGGTCAGAGGCGGCGGTCGGGCAGCACGGGGAAGGCTCGGCGGTACTCGGTCGTCGCGGTGAGGTCGACCTCGACCGACAGGACGCCCTCCTCGGCGTGGGCGACCTCGGCGAGGACCTCTCCCGTCGCCGCGACGACCTGGCTGTGGCCGCCCATGGCCGTGCCGGCGTGGGTCCCCCCGGTGTTGCCCTGGACGACGACCGCCTGGTTCTCGATGGCGCGCGCCCGGCCGAGCAGCGTCCAGTGGCCGACGCGCGCCGCAGGCCAGGCGGCGGGGACGAGGAGGAGCTCGGCGCCGGCCTCCTGCTGGCGGCGGTACAGCTCGGGGAAGCGCAGGTCGTAGCAGGTCGACAGCCCGGTGCGGACGCTCCCCCCGGCGCCGTCCGGCAGGTCGAGGACGACGACCTCCTCGCCGGCCTCCATCAGCCGGGGCTCTCCCGCCCCGAACCCGAACCGGTGGATCTTGCGGTACGCCCCGAGGGTCGCCCCCGACGCGTCGAGGACGAGCGAGGTGTTGGCGAGGTCGTTCCCGTCGGGACCGGGCGCGTCGAGCCGCTCGACGAAGGACCCCGCGTGGAGGACGACGGCTGCCGAGCGCGCGGCATCGGCCATCGACCTCGACCACGGCCCGTCGAGCGGCTGTGCCTGGTCGGCCCAGCCCTGGTAGCCGAAGCCGGTCGGGGCCCACAGCTCGGGGAGGACGACGAGGTCGTGCCCCGAGAGCCCGGCGACGATGCCCGCCACCCGGTCGACCCGGGCGTCGAAGGGCTCGTCGTCCCCGTAGGCGAGCTGGACCACCGCGATGCGCATGCCCTCATCCTCCCGCACCTCGAGCCGCTCCCCCAGGAACCGCGAGTCGGGTGCTCAGGTGGTCGCCCGAGCAACCATCTCAGCACCCAACTGTGAGAGGGGGCGCGAGAGGGGCGCGAGAGGGGGAGGAGGGCGGGCGAGGGTCAGCGGGAGTCGGAGTGGTCGCGGAGCCGGCGCAGGCGCTCGTTGTAGGCCTTGAGCTCGGCGTCGCCGTCGCGGTCGGCCTGTCGGTCGAGGCGCCGGGTCTCGGTGGCGTCGCGGCGGAACCACTGCACCGCCACGACGACCGCCAGCACGAGCGTCGGCGCCTCACCGATCCCCCACGCGACCTCGCCCGCGCGGTGCTGGTCGGCCAGCGGCACCGGACCCCACGGCAGGTTCAGCTGCCCGAAGAAGTCCGGAGCCAACAGCTGCTCGGACCCGGTGAGCGAGACGCCGAAGAA
Organism: uncultured Actinomycetota bacterium; assembly: GCA_963834225.1. GTDB lineage: Bacteria > Actinomycetota > Actinomycetes > Actinomycetales > Dermatophilaceae > Oryzobacter. The sequence continues at coordinate 44,767 of CAWIAT010000014.1, forward strand.
CGCGTGGAACGAGATCGTGACGAAGAGGATGACGAGCAGCATCAGGGGCGACCAGCGCGGGGGCCCCGGGTCGATCCCGATGAGCACCCAGGTGAACAGGTACCCCGTGAGGAGGAAGTGGGCGAGCATCAGCAGGTGACCCGTGTGGGTCGTCAGCGACAGCTCGAACAACCCGGTCCAGTAGAAGATCGCGAGGCTGAAGAAGAACAGGGCGGCGGCGACGACGGGGTTGGCGACCACCTGCATCGCGCGCGAGTGGACGACCTGGAGCAGCAGCTCGCGCGGCCCCCACGTGCGGTCGGGCCGCGACGGCAGGGCTCGCAGCGCCAGGGTCAGCGGCGCCCCCGGGACGAGGAGCAGCGGCACGATCATCGCCACGGCCATGTGCATGACCATGTGCACGCTGAACAGCACCCGCCCCCAGATGCCCGGGCCTCCCGACGTCGCCCACACGAACAGCGCCCAGCCCAGCACCCAGCACACGGTGCGGATCGCCGGCCACGCGTCGCCGCGTCGCCGCAGCCGGACCACCCCCGCGACGTAGAGCCCCACCGCCAGCACCGCGATCCCGAGCAGCAGCCAGTCGGTCCGCCACCCCGTGAACCACTGCGACGCCGCCATCGGGCCGGGGTCGGGGAACCCGGTCAGCTCGAGGATGCGGCTCGGCGCCGGCGGGGCGTCGGGCACCGGCGGGAAGGAGCGGGAGAGGACCGAGGCGAGGCCGGTCGCGAGACCCATGACGGCGACCTCGGCCACGGCGAGCCGCGCGAACGTCCTCCCGTCACCGGGGTCGGCGGCCAGCCGGGTCGCGATGGAGCGCCGGTGGAACCAGCCGAGGCCCCCGAGGACGACGAGCGCCATCGTCTTGAGGGCGACGATCGCGCCGTACGACGTGGCGATCGCCCCGAACGACCCGAGCCGGATCCACGCCTGCTGCACGCCGGTCACCGTCACGAGGACGAAGCACCACAGCGCGACCGTCGAGTACCGCGCCACCGTCGCCCCGAGGTCGGACCCGAGGCCGCGGCGCATCGCGACGAGGGCGATGAGGCCGCCGACCCACACGACGACCCCCAGCAGGTGCACCCCCAGCGAGTTGACGGCGTCCTCGTGGCTCGAGGACCCGGCGGCGTGACCGGTGAGCGCGAGGATGACGACCGCCACCAGCGTGAGGGCGGCGAGCCACGCCATCGGGGCACGACGCGTCGTGAACGCCGCCGACACCGCGACGACGACGGCGACGAGAGCGCTGATGAGCAGCACGCGCGTCGTCTCGAGGGTCCACGTGAAGGAGAAGAGCTGGCTCGGCAGGTCGGGGCTCGACAGCGGCGTCCCGGCGAGCGAGGCGAAGGTGAGGACGACCTCGAGGAGCGCCGCGCCGGCCCACAGCGACCCCGCGCGGGCCGCGTACCGGACCGCCGTCGAGCGCCGCTGCGTCGACGTGCGCTCGGGCACGAGGAAGGCCGCGAGCCCGAGCAGCCCGACCGTCGCACTCGCCGCCAGGGTCGCCACCGTCGAGACGAGCGGGAGCCCCCAGCGGACGACGGGACCGGGGTCGGCGAGGTCGAGCGGGGCGACCGCTCCCGTCATCAGGGCGGCCACGACGGCCGCCAGGAGCCCGGCCCCGACGGCGAGCCCGAGCGGTCGCGACAGCGACGGGTGCTCGCGGGTGGCCATGCCCACCAGCGTAGGTACTGTGACCGCATGCCCGTGCACCCCCCGGCGCCCACCGACCCCGCCGGCCTCGTCGACGCGTGGTCCCGGGCCGTCCGCAACGTCATCGACCTCGGCCGCACCACCCGTCCCGGCGACGCCGACCTCCCCACCGACTGCCCGGGGTGGACGGTCCACGACCAGGTCGCCCACGTCGCCGGCGCCGAGGCCCTCGTGGCCGGCGACCCCGCGCCCGACCTCGACGTCAGCGACCTCGCCCACGTGCAGCACGACTTCGGCGCCCTCATGGAGAGGTTCGTCCAGGCCCGGCGCGACCGCTCCCTCGAGGAGGTCCTCGACGAGCTCGAGGATCGCCTCGACGAGCGGCTGGCCTTCTTCGCCTCCGAGGAGGGGTGGGAGACCCGCCCGGTCGCGGGCCCCTTCGGCCCGACGACGTGGCCGCAGCTGCTCAGCATCCGCTCGTTCGACGTCTGGGTCCACGAGCAGGACCTGCGGGAGGCGCTCGGCCGGCCCGGCGGCCTCGAGGGCGCCGCGGCATCCATCGCGATGACGTCCCTCGTCGACTCCCTGCCGAGGATCGTGGCGAAGACGGCCGAGGTCCCGCCGGGCAACGCGGTCGTCGTCGAGCTGACCGGCCCCACCGTCGGCCGGGCGGGCGTGCGGGTCGAGGAGCGCGACGGCAGGGCCCTCGGCATCCCCCTCTTCACCGGCGACAGCGACGAGCACCCCGACGTCGTCACGACCACCCTCACGATGTCGACCCAGGTCGCCGGTCGCCTCATCGGGGGCCGTCGCGACCCCGCCGACCTCCACGTCGTCGTCAGTGGTGACGAGGACGTGGCGCGCCGCGTCCTCGCGTCGCTCGCCATCACTCCCTGAGGACGTCGCCCCCGGGTCCGCGCCTGGAGCTGCGATTAGGTTCGGGCGATGGCCACCTTCACGACCTCGACGACCTCGACCGCGACGGTGACCGCCGGGAGCGAGGACGTGCTCGGCCGCCCTCACCGACCCCGTGCTGCTCGCCAA
>CAWIAT010000015.1:0-92137 GCA_963834225.1 uncultured Actinomycetota bacterium
ATGCCGAGAGCGAACACGGAACACCCGTGGCGCGTGCCCGCGTTGGACCCCTCGATACGAGGCGTCGTCCGGCGACCGGACCGCTCGCGAAAGCGGGGGGCCGCGCCCAGCCGGCGCGACTAGCATCGAGGAGACTCGACGTCAGGAGAAGCACCATGTTCGAACGGTTCACCGACCGCGCACGGCGCGTCGTCGTGCTCGCCCAGGAGGAGGCACGGGGCCTCAACCACAACTACATCGGGACCGAGCACATCCTCCTCGGCCTCATCCACGAGGGCGAGGGAGTGGCGAGCAAGGCCCTCGAGAGCCTCGGCATCTCGCTCGAGGCCGTCCGCGAGCAGGTGCAGGAGATCATCGGCCAGGGCCAGCAGGCCCCCACCGGTCACATCCCGTTCACGCCCCGGGCCAAGAAGGTCCTCGAGCTGAGCCTGCGCGAGGCGCTGCAGCTCGGCCACAACTACATCGGCACCGAGCACATCCTCCTCGGCCTCATCCGTGAGGGCGAGGGTGTCGCCGCCCAGGTGCTCGTCAAGCTCGGCGCCGACCTCTCCCGCGTCCGCCAGCAGGTCATCCAGCTGATCTCGGGCTACCAGGGTGGCAAGGAGGGCACGTCCTCCGGGTCCGGTGCCACCTCCGGCGGTCCCGCCGAGGGCACCCCGGCCGGCTCGCTGGTCCTCGACCAGTTCGGCCGCAACCTCACCTCCGCCGCCCGCGAGGGCAAGCTCGACCCCGTCATCGGGCGCGAGAAGGAGATCGAGCGGGTCATGCAGGTGCTCTCGCGCCGCACGAAGAACAACCCCGTCCTCATCGGCGAGCCGGGCGTCGGCAAGACCGCCGTCGTCGAGGGCCTGGCCCAGGACATCGTGCGCGGCGAGGTCCCCGAGACCCTCAAGGACAAGCAGCTCTACACCCTCGACCTCGGGGCGCTCGTCGCCGGCAGCCGCTACCGCGGCGACTTCGAGGAGCGGCTGAAGAAGGTCCTCAAGGAGATCCGCACCCGCGGCGACATCGTGCTGTTCATCGACGAGATCCACACCCTCGTGGGCGCCGGCGCGGCCGAGGGCGCCATCGACGCCGCGTCGATCCTCAAGCCGATGCTCGCCCGTGGTGAGCTCCAGGTCATCGGGGCCACGACGCTCGACGAGTACCGCAAGCACATCGAGAAGGACGCCGCCCTCGAGCGCCGCTTCCAGCCGATCCAGGTCGCCGAGCCGACGCTGCCCCACACGATCGAGATCCTCAAGGGGCTGCGCGACCGGTACGAGGCGCACCACCGCGTCTCGATCACCGACGCCGCCCTCGTCGCGGCCGCCACGATGGCCGACCGCTACGTCAACGACCGCTTCCTCCCGGACAAGGCGATCGACCTCATCGACGAGGCGGGCGCGCGACTGCGCATCCGCCGGATGACCGCGCCGCCGGACCTGCGCGAGTTCGACGAGCGCATCGCGTCCGTCGTGCGCGAGAAGGAGTCGGCGATCGACGGGCAGGACTTCGAGAAGGCCGCACGCCTGCGCGACGACGAGAAGAACCTGCGCAACGAGAAGGCGCGTCGTGAGACCGAGTGGAAGTCCGGCGACATGGACGTCATCGCCGAGGTCGACGAGGAGCTCATCGCCGAGGTCCTCGCCGCCTCGACGGGCATCCCGGTCTTCAAGCTGACCGAGGAGGAGTCCAGCCGCCTGCTCCACATGGAGGACGAGCTCCACAAGCGCGTCGTCGGCATGGACGAGGCCATCAAGTCGCTGTCCCAGGCCATCCGCCGCACGCGGGCCGGCCTGAAGGACCCCCGCCGTCCGGGCGGCTCGTTCATCTTCGCCGGCCCGACCGGTGTGGGGAAGACCGAGCTCGCCAAGACGCTGGCGGAGTTCCTCTTCGGCGACGAGGACAGCCTCATCCAGCTCGACATGTCCGAGTACAGCGAGAAGCACACCGTCTCGCGGCTGTTCGGCTCCCCTCCCGGCTACGTCGGCTACGAGGAGGGCGGCCAGCTCACCGAGAAGGTGCGCCGCAAGCCGTTCTCCGTCGTGCTCTTCGACGAGGTCGAGAAGGCCCACCCGGAGATCTTCAACTCGCTGCTGCAGGTGCTCGAGGACGGCCGCCTCACCGACTCGCAGGGTCGGATGGTCGACTTCAAGAACACGGTCATCATCATGACGACCAACCTCGGCACCCGGGACATCTCCAAGGGCTCGCTCGGCTTCTCCGCCGGTCCCGAGACCCGCTCGGACTACGACCGGATGAAGGCCAAGGTCATCGACGAGCTCAAGCAGCACTTCCGGCCGGAGTTCCTCAACCGCGTCGACGACACCATCGTCTTCCCGCAGCTGAGCCAGTCCGAGATCGTGCAGATCGTCGACCTCGAGATCGCCAAGCTCGACAAGCGGCTCAAGGACAAGGACATGGGCATGGAGCTCACGCCCGCGGCCAAGAACCTCCTGGCGACCAAGGGCTACGACCCCGTGCTCGGTGCGCGCCCGCTGCGCCGCACCATCCAGCGCGAGATCGAGGACGTGCTGTCCGAGAAGATCCTCTTCGGCGAGCTCAAGGCCGGCGAGATCGTCGCGGTCGACGCCACGGGCGAGGAGAAGGACGCCACCTTCACCTTCGAGGGCACGCCGCACTCGCGGGCCATCGAGGTCCCGGTCGTCGTCGCCGAGGGCTGACCGGCCTCGTCCCAGCCGTCCCGAGGGGCCCCCGACCGCGCCGGTCGGGGGCCTCTCGGCGGGTGCCTGTCGGACCGCTACCGGGCGTCCCACCTGCGGCGCAACAGGTCCCCATGACCAAACATTTGCCGTCCCTTGACCCAACGGGGGCCCCACGTGCCCCAGACTGGCTCGTGCAAGGGCCTCCGGGGCACCTTGCGCGCGCGGCCCGCCACCACCCCTGCGGTGGCGGGCCGCCACCATCTCCGCCCCCTTCGGGACGCGAGAGGGTGGCGGAGCCGCCGGCGTACCCCGCACCAGCTGTGCTCAACAGCGCGGGGTCGGCTCGGGTGTGTCGAGCCGGCGGCCCGCCACCCACGGCCCGGACCGGGTCCTCCGGGCCCCGGGCGTGGGCCGATGCCCCGGCTGCGGCGCACTAGGCTCGATCCGTGCCCGCGACCGACGACCCAGCACCCGCTGCCGGCCCTCCCGCCGGCACGTCCGCCGCCGCCTCGGCGCCCGTCGTGCGGGCCGCCCGCACCGCCGACGTCCGCGCCATCCGCGGCCTCGTCGCCCCGCTGGCCGAGCGCCGGGTCCTGCTCAACAAGGAGGCCGTGGCCTACTACGAGTCGGTCGGCGACTTCGTCGTCGCGGAGGTCGACGGGCAGGTCGTGGGCTGCGGCGCCCTCCACGTGCTGTGGGAGGACCTCGGCGAGGTCCGCACCCTCGCCGTCGACGCCGACGCGCTCGGCCACGGCGTCGGGACGGCCCTGCTCGACCGGCTCGTCGAGCGCGCGCGCGACCTCGGCCTCTCCCGCCTGTTCTGCCTGACCTTCGAGACCGCGTTCTTCGCGCGGCACGGCTTCGAGGTCATCGAGGGGCAGGCCGTCGAGCCGGAGGTCTACCTCGAGCTGCTGCGCAGCTACGACGAGGGCGTCGCGGAGTTCCTCGACCTCGAGCGGGTCAAGCCGAACACCCTGGGCAACACCCGGATGCTCCGCGTCCTCTGACCCGTCCGCCCCCGCCCTCCGCCGCACACCCCTCCGCCGCGCCCTCCGCCGCCCTGCCTTTGGCGCACGCTACGGCGCAGTACGTGCTGTGATCGCAGCACCTACTGCGCCGTAGCAAGCGGTCGAGAGGGGTGTCGGGGGCGGTCGAGAGGGGTCGAGGCGGGTGTCAGGGGCGGTCGGCCGGCGAGGTGACGTCCCCGGGTGCCCAGTCGGCGGGGACGACCTCCGCCACCTCGACCCCCACGGGCCCCTCGAGGAGGCGCCGCCGGTCGGCGGCGTGAGCGGCCGCACGGGCCGCGGCCCGGTCGCGTCGTCCCACGAGGACGCGGCGTGCGAGGAGCATCACCCCGGAGAGGACGAGGAAGGTCAGCAGCGGCACGGACACACCGACGAGGAGCGCCCTGTCGGCCCGGCCCTTGGCGTCGTCGGCCACCGCGGCCGCCTCCGCGAGCCGCCCCTCGCCGAGCAGGCCGATCGACGTCAGGGTGCGGTCGTCGACACCGAGCAGCGCGGCCCCGAGCTCGCTGAGCGGGTCGCGGTCGGACGAGGCCGCCCGCTCGGCCTCGCCGACGGCCCGGACCGCGGTCGCGGCCTGGGGCAGCGAGGTCGCGAGCGCGGCGTACTGCTCGGGCTGGTCGGCCGCCTCGTAGGAGGTGCGGATGACGTCGGGGACCTCGGTGCCGGTGGCCGTGGCCGCCCGCTGCACCGCCGTGGCCGAGGCGCCGAGCTCGGCGACCTGGCCGCGGACCGTCGCCGCCCGCTCGAAGTCCCACGCCGTCATCGCGTCGCGCAGGCCCTCGGGGGGCAGCCACGACCCGTCGGCCGTGTCGAGGGTCGCGTAGGCCGCGCGCTCCGTGGCCCGCATCGAGAGGTTCTCGCGCTCGTCGTCGGTGAGGGCCCACCGCGAGAAGACGGCCGAGGCGTTGTCGACGCCGGCACGGGTCTCGAGGAGGTCGTACCAGCGCGCCCAGGACGTGCGCCCGCTGTCGGGGTCGGGGGTCCCGGCGGGGTCGTAGGCCCGCTCTCCGCGCACGGCGGCCCCGACGACCTTCCCGAAGGCCTCGTCGTCGAGACCGCGCGTGACGTCACGGGTGGCCCGGTAGGAGGCGGGGTAGGCGAACGCCTCGATGTCCCCCGACCGGTCGGAGGCCGAGCCGCCCCACTCGTTGAGGGGGAGCGCGTCCTTCGACGACGGGCTCACCGACGGGTGGCTGCGAGCCGTGCCGCCGGTGGCCACGACGGTCCGCTCGGCGACGACCTGGGCCAGGCCCTCGGAGACCCAGCGCTCGGTGAAGCGGTCGCCCTGGAGCCACGCGTGCGAGAGCTCGTGGAAGATCAGGTCGGCGTCGAACTGCTCTCCGACGACGATCTCGTCGTCGGAGGGGTCGAACCAGCCGTCGTAGCCGTAGACCGAGGGAGCCGTGTCCTCGCGGATCCGCTCGAGCCCACCGGGCCACGGGTTCCCGACGAGCTTCTCGAGGACCGGGACCCCCGCGGTCACCCGGTCGGCGACGAAGTCGCTCCACTTCGGGTCGTCGCGGAAACCGCGCAGCACGAGCGTCGTGCCCGCGACCTCGACGGTGCGCTCGTCGGCCTGAGCGGGGTCACGCAGGGACACCACGGCGAAGAAGCCGCCGTCGGGGTCGCTCGTCGAGGCGGTGTGCGTCGTCGTCGAGCCCTTCTCGGAGGCGCTGAAGGCCTCGCTCGTCGCGTCGAAGGACATCGAGCTGGGGGCGACGACCTCGACGGTGTTCCGCCCGGCGTCCCCCACGCCGTACACGGCGAACGACGCGTAGCCGCGCCCGACCCGGGTGCTGTCCTTCGAGCGGGGCGCCTCGCCCGGCACCTCGAAGGTCAGCTCGATGGTGCGGCTGCGGCCGAAGAGGAGGTTGGGGAACGAGATCAGGGCCAGCCGGGTCGAGGCGTCGTCGGTCGCGCGCAGCGAGACCGGGAGCGACGACCCGTTGCTGCGGGCGCGCGCCTTCTCCGCACCGGCCGGGACCGGGACCGAGAACTCGTTGTAGAAGTAGTAGGTGTCGCCCCGGTCAGGGGTGACGTTGCGCAGCTCGATGGTGATGCTCGCCTCGATGGTCGTGCGCTTGGCGTCCAGGACGTAGCGGCTCGTGGCACCCGTGGCCAGGCCCTCGTCGGCCACCGCCGCGGGCGCGAGCACCATCGTCGCCGCCGCGAGCGCCAGCACCCACGGCGCGCGCGTCCTCCTCGTGACCCCCACGACCGCTCTTCCTCCAGCTCGACCCGCCCGACCGCCGGGCGGCGTGCCGAGGTCCAGCGTAGGCGCCGCGGCGGCGCGGGTCAGCCGCCCACCGCGAAGTGGCGCGGTTCCCGGGTCGTCAGGACAGCCGCTCGAGCATGGTGCGCATCTGCCCGATCTGCTTGGACTGGGTGGCGTTGATGTCGGCCGCCAGCTCCTCGACCCGCTCGTCGGCCGGGGCCTTCGCGTGGTCCCCGACCATGACGAGGGCCCCCTCGTGGTGGCGGATCATCAGGGTGAGGAAGAGGCGGTCGGCGGCGACCCCGGTGGCGCCCCCGAGGTCCCGGATGTCCTTCGCGCTGGCCATCCCCGGCATCGAGTGCGACCCGTGGTCCATGAGGTTGGGGTTCGTCGCCTCCGGGGGCACCTCCGCGCCGCGCTGCTCGAGGTAGCCCGCCATGAAGTCGATCTCCGGCTTCTGCTCGTCGCGGATGCGCGACGCGAGCGAGGCGACCTGGGAGTCGGTGAGGTCGGTGGCCACGGCATCGACCATGACGATGGCCTGCGAGTGGTGGACGACCATGTCGGCGAGGAAGCGGGCGTCGTTCGCGCGGATGCTCGGGGTCGTGACGGGGGCCGCGGCGGACCCGGTGAGGGTCGCGTTCGGCTCGCCGGGACGACCCGGCTGGAGGACGGGCACGCTGGGGGTCGCGGGCGTGATGGCCGGCGCCGACCCGTCCCCTCCGGTGCACGCGGCGGTGCCGATGAGCACGCCGGCGACGGCGCCGAGGACGCCGATCCGGCGCAGGCGAACGGTCAGGGCAGCGGTGCTGTTCACCGAGCCACCCTAACTGCGTTCCCCCACAACAGATTCTTTACGCTCCGCTTACTCTATGCAGTTGCTGTGTGAGGCAGGGTGATGGGACCAAACGCCTGTCCGGGCGGACCCTGAGGCTCGAACCACACTGCCCGGCCGACAGATCGAGGTTGGACATGAGATTCACACGCATCCTCGCGGTTGCAGCCGCGGGGACCCTGGCCACGGCGCTGGGAGGGATCGGCGTCGCCTCCGCGGGAGACGGGCTGAACAAGTCCGGGACCCAGCTCGAGGTCGACGAGATCGGCTACAGCAAGACGGTGCAGCACCTGAGCAACACCGCGCCGGTGGGGACCTTCGTCGGCTCGACCGGCTCGGACCTCGCCTTCCAGGGGGAGTACGCCTTCGCCGGGAACTACAACGGGTTCGTCATCTACGACATCTCCAACCCGAAGCGGCCGAAGACGGTCAGCCAGGTCCACTGCCCGGGGTCGCAGAACGACATCACCGTCAGCGGCAACCTCCTGTACCTGTCCACCGACTCCTCGCGGTCCGACGACAGCTGCGCGAGCACGACCCAGTCGGCCACGGTCAAGGACTCGTGGGAGGGCATCAAGATCTTCGACATCAAGAACAAGTCGGCCCCGCGCTACCTCAAGGCCGTCGAGACCAAGTGCGGGTCGCACACCCACTCCCTGCTCCCGGGCAAGGGCAAGAACAAGGGCAACGACTACCTGTACGTCTCGAGCTACTCGCCCAGCTCGACGTTCCCCGACTGCCAGCCGCCCCACGACATCATCTCGATCGTCCAGGTGCCCAAGAAGAACCCGGCGTCCGCCAGGGTCGTCGCGACGCCGAACCTCTTCCCCGACGGTGGCAACCCCGGCGGGACCGGCCCGACCGGCACCGGCTACTCGGCGACGACGGGCTGCCACGACATCACCGTCTTCCCCAAGAAGGACATCGCTGCCGGTGCCTGCATGGGTGACGGCATCATCATGGACGTGAAGAACCCGGTGGCCCCCAAGGTCATCGAGCGGGTCAGCGACACCGAGAACTTCGCCTTCTGGCACTCGGCGACGTTCAACACCGACGCGACCAAGGTCGTCTTCACCGACGAGCTCGGCGGCGGTGGCGCGGCGACGTGCAACAACACGGTCGGCCCGACCCGCGGCGCCAACGCGATCTACTCCCTGTCCAAGGGCAAGCAGCTGACCTTCAAGTCGTACTACAAGATCCCGCGCAACCAGTTCAACACCGAGAACTGCGTCGCCCACAACGGCTCGCTCGTCCCGGTCAAGGGCCGTGACGTCATGGTGCAGTCCTGGTACCAGGGCGGGACCTCGGTCTGGGAGTTCACCGACTCGAAGAACCCGAAGGAGATCGGCTACTTCGAGCGTGGCCCGCTGAGCAAGACCACGCTCGTCGGTGGCGGCACGTGGTCGAGCTACTACTACAACGGCTTCGTCTACTCCAACGACCTCGTCAAGGGCTTCGACGTGCTCAAGCTCAAGGACAAGTCGCTGCAGAAGGCCGCGTCGGTCCACCTCGACCAGCTCAACCCGCAGTCGCAGCCGGTGTACCGCACCCGCTGACCTGCTCGCACACGGAACGGCCCGCCCCTTGCAGGGGGCGGGCCGTTTCACGTGGGCACCCGGGAGCCGATGTCAGGGGCGGGTGACCGTGACCGGGTCACCGGGACGCACCCGGCCCGGGACGACGACGCGGGCGTTGAGGCCGCGCAGCCGCAGCGGGCGGCCGGCCGCGCCGTTGACGAAGCGCATCGCCTCGGAACCGAAGCGGTCGACGAACTTGGCGCACCCGGTGTGCGGCTGGTCGGTCACCTCGATGACGGCGCCGCGCTGCTGCGGGTCGCCGATCGTCAGATGGGTCCCGGCGGGCAGGTTGTCGTGCGAGAGGTCGAGGTCGACGTGGAGCTGGTCACCGGCCAGCGGCCGGCGCTGCGGGTCGACGGCGAGGAAGCTCGAGAGGGGCCCGCTCATGACGTTGAGCTGCATGTCCGGGTGGGGCCCACCGTCGGCAGTGCGCGTGCTGCCCCGCTCGGCCCAGGAGTCACCGACGAGACCGAGGGCGAGGTCGAGCTCGCCCTCGTCGAGGACCTCGCGCTCGCCCTGGGCCGGCCGGCGCACGAGCAGCTCGAGGGTGCCCACGTCCTTCGGGGCCGCCAGGAGCGCGGGGAGGAAGCCGGCGAGCTCGCCCGGGGTGCGGTGCACCGGGGTGGCCTCGTCGGTGGCGGGCGCGTCGGTGAGCGTCATGCGTCCAGCGTGACGCCCCCGCGCGCGGCGGCGCCACCGCGTTCCGACAGCCGGTCGGCCACCGGTCAGGCGGGCAGGCGGAACCGCTCGCCCTCGACCGGCTCGAGCAACCCGTCCTCGACGAGCGAGGCGATGCAGCGCTCCACCTGGCCGGTGTCCTCGCCGACGCCCTCGAGGGTGGTCCGCGGCAGCGCTCCGGGCGCCTCGCGCAGCAGCTGGAGGACGGCACCGCGGACCTGGCGGTCGGTGCCGTGCCACGCCTGCCCGCGGCGGACCGGCCCGTCGTGCGCGGGTCGCCCGGCGAGGACCCACGCGCACCGGTCGACGAGCGGGCACTGGGTGCACCGCGGTCCCCGGGCCCGGCAGACGACCGCGCCGAGCTCCATGACGGCGACGTTCCACGTGGCGGCGTCGGCCTCGCCCTCGGGGACGAGGGAGGCGGCCAGGCGCGTCTCGGCGGCCGTCAGGGCGGGAGCCGCGTGCTCCCGCCCCTCGAGCGCCCTGACCAGGACACGCCGCACGTTGGTGTCGACGACGGTGGTGCGCCGGCCGAACGCGAACGCGGTGACCGCGGCCGCGGTGTAGGCACCGATCCCGGGGAGCTCTCGCAGCAGCGCCTCGTCGTCGGGCACGACACCGCCGTGGCGCTCGACGACGGCGACGGCGCACTCACGCAGCCGCAGGGCACGGCGGGGGTAGCCCAGGCGGCCCCACGCGCGCACGACCTCGCCGGGAGTCTCGGCGGCGAGGTCGGCAGGACGCGGCCAGCGCTGCATCCACGCGGTCCACACCGGGGCGACCCGGGTGACCGGCGTCTGCTGGGCCATCACCTCGGAGACCAGGACCCCCCACGGCGAGCAGTCGGGGGTGCGCCACGGCAGCACTCGCGCGTTGGCCGCGTACCAGGACAGGACGCGCTCGTGGAGGACGGCGACCTCGGCCGGGGCGGGACCGGTGGGGCGGGGCGGCACGGCGACCGGGGTCAGACGTACCGCTCGAGGATGCTCGACTCGGCGAGCCGCGACAGGCCCTCGCGCACGAGGCGGGCCCGACCCTCGCCGACGCCGTCGACGTCCATGAGGTCGTCGATGTTGGCGGCGAGGAGCTTCTGGAGGCTGCCGAAGTGCCCGACGAGCCGGTCGACGATGGCCCCCGGCAGGCGCGGCACCTTCGACAGGAGGCGGTGGCCGAGCGGGCTCACCGAGGAGTCGAGGGCGTCCCCGACGATGGTGAAGCCCATCGCGCGGGCGCCGGCGGAGGGGTCGAGGAGCTCGGTGGAGTCGATCGCCGTGAGGTTGGCGATCGCCTCCTCCAGCGACAGGCCCGCCTTCGCCTCGGTCAGGTAGTCGCGCATGACGAGCCCGAGGTCGTCGGAGAGGCCGCCGGTGAGCTCCTCGAGCTGGAGGCTGAGGAGGCGGCCGTCGGTGCCGAGCTGGACGACGTAGTCGTCGATCTCGTCCTTGATCCGGCGGACCATCTCGAGGCGCTGGAGGACGTTGGCGACGTCGCGCACGGTGACGAGGTCCTCGATCTCGAGGGCCGACAGGGTCCCGGTGACCTCGTCGAGGCGCGACTTGTAGCGCTCGAGGGTCTGCAGGGCCTGGTTGGCGCGCGACAGGATCGCGCTGGAGTCCTCGAGCACGACCCGGCGGCCGGCGACGTAGAGGGCGATGATCCGCATCGACTGGCTCACCGAGACGACAGGGAAACCGGTCTGCTTCGCCACCCGCTCGGCGGTGCGGTGCCGGGTGCCCGACTCGCTCGTCTCGATGTTGGGGTCGGGCACCAGCTGGGTGGCCGCCCGCAGGATCCGGGTGACGTCGCGGTCGCAGACGATGCCACCGTCCATCTTGGCCAGCTCGCGAAGCCTCGTGGCCGAGAACTCGATGTCGAGCGGGAAGCCGCCGGTGGAGACCGTCTCGACGACCCGGTCGTTGCCGAGGACGATGAGGGCGCCGGTGCGGCCGCGCAGGATGCGCTCGAGGCCGTCGCGCAGCTCGGTGCCGGGAGCCACCGCCGCGAGCGTGGCGCGCAGGAGCTCGTCGTCGCTCGGCTGTGCCGCCACGATGGCTCCTTCGATGGGTGTCCGGGCCCCGGGACCGCGAGGGCGTGCCGGGCTGGCGGTCGAGTCCGCAGTCGGTCAGCGCATCCTATCGGGCAGCAGCCCCGCGGCGGCGAGTCGATGGGCGTGCGAGAACCCGCAACGAGAGCTGACCGAGGCCGGTGCGAGCAGGCCGGTCAGCGGCGGACACCCTCGTGGAGGGCGCGGCCCACGGCCTCGGCGACCGTGCCGACCTCGAGGACGGAGATGCCCTCGGGGACGGGACCGGCACCCAGGACACCGGGCGGCACGACGGCGCGGGTGAACCCGAGCCGGGCGGCCTCGGCGAGACGGCGGTGCGCGCCGGTGACCGGGCGGACCTCCCCCGCGAGCCCCACCTCACCGAAGGCGACCGTGCCCTCGGGGAGCGGGAGGTCGGTGATGGCCCCCGCGAGGGCGAGGGTGACGGCGAGGTCGGCGGCCGGCTCGGTGAGGCGGACCCCGCCGACGGTCGACAGGTACGCGTCGCTGCCCCCGATCGGGGCCTGGGCGCGCTTGTCGAGGACCGCGAGGATCATGTTGACCCGGGCCGTGTCGAGCCCGCTCGTGGCCCGGCGCGGGGTGGCCAGGCTCGATGACGTGACGAGCGCCTGCACCTCGGTGACGAGCGGCCGGCGCCCCTCGAGGGTCACGGTGACGCAGGTGCCGGCGACCGCGGCGGTGCGCCCGGAGAGGAACAGGCCGCTGGGGTCGGTGAGGCCCACGATGCCGACGTCGGACAGGTCGAAGCAGCCGACCTCGTCGGTGGGGCCGTAGCGGTTCTTCACGGCCCGAACGAGGCGCAGCCGGGAGTGCCGGTCGCCCTCGAACTGCACGACGACGTCGACGAGGTGCTCGAGGACGCGGGGCCCGGCGATCGAGCCGTCCTTGGTGACGTGCCCGACGAGGAGCACCGCGATCCCGCGCGCCTTGGCCACCTGGATGAGGGAGGCGGCGACCTCGCGGACCTGCGAGACGTTTCCGGCGGACCCCTCGACCTCGGCGCTGCTGATGGTCTGCACGGAGTCGACGACGAGCAGCTCGGGGCGGACCTGCTCGACCTGCGCGAGGACGGTCGCGAGGTCGGTCTCGCTCGCGAGGTAGAGGGTGCGGGCCATCGCCTCGATCCGCTCGGCGCGCGAGCGGACCTGGGCCGCCGACTCCTCGCCGCTGACGTAGAGGACCGTGCGGTCGCCGTGCTCGCCGGAGCGGGCGGCCCGGGCCGCGACGTCGAGGAGGAGGGTGGACTTGCCGATGCCGGGCTCGCCGGCGACGAGCACGACCGCCCCCGGCACGAGCCCGCCGCCGAGCACCCGGTCGAACTCGGCGACCCCCGTGGGGCGAGCGACGGCATGGGTGACGTCGACCTCGCCGATGGGCAGCGCGGGTCGCTCGACGGTGGTCGCCGCGGCCGTGTGGGCGGTGACGGCGCCGGCCTCGGCGACGGTTCCCCACGCCTGGCACTCACCGCAGCGGCCGACCCACTTCGCGGTCTGCCACCCGCACTCGGAGCAGCGGTACGCGGCGGCACCACGGGTGGTGCGTCGGGTCGTCGAGGCCATGGCGCTCACCCTAGGTTCACCCGCCGACAACCAGGTCGGGGGCACGACGCACGAGGGCCCCGGACCGTCAGCGGTCCGGGGCCCTCGTGGTGACGAGGTGTCGGCGTCAGCCGGCGACGACGTCGAGCGAGACCTTGGCCTGCACCTCGGGGTGCAGCCGGACGAGCGCCTCGTGGGTGCCCGTGGTCTTGATCGGGGTGGGGACCTCGATCTTGCGCTTGTCGAGGTCCGGGCCACCGGCCGCCTTGACGGCGGCGGCGATGTCGGCGGTCGAGACGGCGCCGAAGAGGCGACCGCTCTGGCCGGCGTGGGCCGGGACGGTGACGGGCTTGGACTCGAGGTTGCCCTTGATGGACTGCGCCTCCTCGAGCGACTTCACCGCGCGGGTCTCGCGACCCGCGGCGATGGCGTCGACCTGCTTCTGGCCGCCCTTGGTCCACGCCGTCGCGATGCCGCGGCGGAAGAGGAAGTTGCGGGCGTAACCGTCCTTGACGTCGACGACGTCACCGGCGGTACCGAGGCCGGAGACCTCGTGGGTGAGGATGACCTTCATCAAATGTTTCCTTACGTCAACTCGCCTCGGGGTCCCCGCGAAGTATCGCAGCGAGGAACGAGCGAAGAACTTCGTGGGGTGAGGATCAGCGGGCCGAGCTCGAGTACGGCAGGAGAGCCATCTCGCGCGCGTTCTTCACGGCGTTGGCGATGAGGCGCTGCTCCTGCACCGTGACTCCGGTGACCCGGCGCGCGCGGATCTTGCCGCGGTCGGAGATGAACTTGCGCAGCAGCGCGGCGTCCTTGTAGTCGATGTTCTCGACCTTCGCCGCCTTGAGCGGGTTGGCCTTCTTCTTGGGCTTGCGAATGGCGGGCTTGGCCATCGTGGTGCTCTCCTTCTGCCGGAGGTGTCCCGGCGGATGAGCCCTGGTCTCCCAGGGATGGTGTCGTTCTGAGGTGGGGCCGTGGCGTCACGTGCGTGGCGCGGACCCCGGTGTCGGTCGGATCAGAAAGGGGGCTCGTCGTAGCTCGGGGCCTGGCCCCAGCCACCCTGCTGGCCGCCCTGCGGCTGCGCGGGCTGCTGCGGTGCCTGCTGGCCACCGAAGCCGCCCTGCTGGCCGGCGGCCGGCTGGCCGCCTGACGGAGCGGAGCCACCGGTGGCCCAGGGGTCGTTCTGCTGGCCGCCGAAGCCGCCACCGCCCTGGCCGCCGAAGCCGCCACCCGAACCGCCGCGCTCGGCCTTGGTGACCTTCGCGCTGGCATAGCGCAGCGACGGGCCGACCTCGTCGACGTCGAGCTCGATGACCGTGCGCTTCTCGCCCTCCTTCGTCTCGTACGAGCGCGACTTCAGTCGGCCCGTGACGATGACGCGCGTGCCCCGGTGGAGGGACTCGGCCACGTTCTCGGCCGAGTCACGCCAGATGGAGCAGCGCATGAAGAGGGTCTCCCCGTCCTTCCACTCGTTGGACTGCCGGTCGAACGTGCGCGGCGTGGACGCCACGGTGAAGTTCGCGACGGCAGCCCCCGAGGGGGTGAACCGGAGCTCGGGGTCGGCGGTGAGGTTGCCGACGACGGTGATGGTGGTCTCGCCTGCCATGGGTCAGGGGGCTCCTTCGGATTCGTTTCCGATGGTGACGTGTGGTGGAGGGACGGCTCAGGCGCCGGGGCGCATGAGCTTGGTCCGCATGACCGACTCGTTGAGGCCGAGCTGGCGGTCCAGCTCCTTGGCCGTCGCGGGCTCGGAGGTGAAGTTGACGACGGCGTAGATGCCCTCGGACTTCTTCTGGATCTCGTAGGCCAGACGACGCCGGCCCCAGATGTCGACGGTGTCGACGGAGCCACCATCGGTGGTCACGACCTTGAGGAACCGGTCCAGCGAGGGCTGGACGGTTCGGTCATCGAGCTCGGGGTCGAGGATGACCATGAGTTCGTACTGACGCATGCGTTAACCCGCCTCCTTCGGTCTGTACGGTCACGGTCGGTCCGTGACAGGAGGGTATGCAGCGCTGCCGACAGCACCGCCGTGGTTTTCCACAGGGTGCCTCGAGGGCAACCTGGCAAGGGTACCGGCCGGGAGGGCGTGCTCCCAACTCGTCGCCGTCCACGCCTGCCGCGCGACCCAGAGAAGAGCCCCGACGCGCAGGGCGAGGGCGATGGCGTACCAGCCCGGCGGGATCCCCTTCGCGGTGTCGGTGGCCGCCGCCAGGTGCGCGTACAGGGCGATGCCGTGGACCGCCTCGGCGCCGGCCCACAGGAGGTGGTCGCGCCACCGCAGCCCGGCGAGGGCGGCGAACGGGAGCACCCACAGCGACGCGGCCGGCGGCAGGGACGGCCCGGTCGTGAGGACCGCGACGAGCCCCACGGCGGCGACCGCCCCGACGGTCGCCCGCGGCCGGCGGGCGGCCAGCACCGTGAGGACGGCCGCGAGCGCCGTGCCGAGGACCCCGACGAGGGCGACCTGGCCGGCGCCCACCGGGAACCGCGCCAGGGTGGCGAGGTGGAGCAGCGCCCCGGGGCCGGTGCCGTCCTCGAACCACGCGAGCACGGGACCGGTGAGGGTGCGGGGGTCCAGGAGCGCGACGACGGCGACCGCCGCCGCGACCGTCCCCAGCGCCGCGATCAGGACACGGCGCCCGGCCTCCCGTCCGTCGGGCCCGGGCACGACGACGAGGGCGAACAGGACGACGACACCGGGCAGCCCGCCGAGGACCGAGAGCCCGGCGAGGACGCCCGCCGCCACCGTCCGGTCGCGGCTCCGGGCCCACACCGCGCCCGTCGCGAGGGCGACCGGTACGAGGGTCGGGGCGAGCAGGACGGTGAGCGCGACCACGGGGGAGAGCGCGAGGACGGCGGGGTCGGCCGCCGGATGGAGCCACGTCGTCCCGACGGCGAGCACGAGCAGGCAGAGCACCGCCGCGGCGAACACCACCCACAGGGCGAGGAACCAGCGCTGCTGGGTCAACGCCTCCCCGGGCGCCAGACCCGCCAGCAGGGCGTGCACCGACCCCGTGACCACCGGCTCGTCGACCCGCACCGACCCCGAGAGGTAGGCGAGCAGCCCGCGCCCGAGGTCGGCGCCGGTGACGTCGGCGACGAGCGGGGAGGCGCACTGCCGCCAGAGGGGGGTCCGGCCGGCCCAGCCGGTCGACAGGCACGAGGCCTGCCGCAGCACGGCCGCCCCCAGCGGCAGGGCGAGCAGGAGGACGACGGGCGCCAGCACGGCCAGCGGACCGGTCGCACGCGCACGCAGCCGGCGCCCCGCGGGACCGCCGAGCCTCGGGCTCGTGGTCGGGCGGGGCGCCGGCTCACCGCGGGGCGCGTCCTCGCTCACCGTCCTTCCGAACGGGTCAGGGAACGATCGGTGAGATCGTCGGGGACGGCGACGGTGGCCCCGGGGAGGGGTTGCCGTTGCTCTTGGTCTCCGACGGGGTCGGCTCGGGCTCGGCGGTCGTCGGGGGCGGCGCCGAGGTCGAGGGCTCGGGCTGCGACGTCGGCGGCGGCGGCGGGGGCGGGGGCGGGGGCGGGTCGGCGTCGGGGTTGATGTTCGCCACCTTCGGGAAGTCCTCGACGTCGGACTTGTCCAGCGCCACCTTCATGTAGGCGGTCCAGATCCTGGCCGGGAAGGTGCCTCCGGTGATGTTGCCCTCGCCGGGCAGGTCCTCCATCTTCAGCTCCTCGCCCTTCTTGCCGCTGCGGAAGAGGCCGACGGCCGCCTGCAGCTGGGGGACGAAGCCGTTGAACCAGGCCGATCGGAAGCTCTCGGAGGTGCCGGTCTTGCCGGCGGCGGGGCGGCCGAGGTTCTGGCCGACGTAGCGGGCGGTTCCCCCGTCGACGGGCTCCTGCATCGCCGTGATGACGTCGGCCATGAGGTCCTTGTCGAAGACCTGCTGGGTCTTGCGCTTGACCTTGATCGTCGGGACCGTCTCGTCGACGAAGCGGATCTCCTTGATGATGTAGTTCTGCGCGCGCTTGCCCTGGGCCGCGATCGTCGCGTAGGCGTTCGCCATGTCCAGGACGGTGACGTAGTCGGTGCCGAGCACGTTGGACATGTTCGGCGCGAGCTTGCTCTGGACGCCGGCGTCCTCGGCGGCCTTCATCGACTTCTCGGGTCCGGCCTCGATGTTGAGCTCGGCGTACACGGTGTTGACCGACCGGCCGGTGGCCCGCAGGAGGTCGATCCGGCCGAAGGACTCGTCGCCGAAGTTCTTCACCCGGCCGCGGCGCCCGTTGGAGGTGCTCGCGCCGGGGTCGGCGAACTCGTCGAAGAACTGGGGGCTGCGTCCGTCGAAGCGGGTCTTGAGGCTGACGTCGCCGGACTGGAGGGCCGCGATGAGGGTGAAGATCTTGAAGGTCGAGCCGGCCTGCATCTTGTCCTGGGTCGCGGCGTTCTGCTGGCGCTTGGAGTAGTCCACGCCACCGTAGAGCGAGACGATGCCCCCGTCGCCGGGCTTGACCGAGGCCATGCCGACGTGGACGTCCTTGGCGTCGGGACGCTCCTCCTTGACGGCGGCGACCATCGCGTTCTGCTTCACCCGGTCGATCGTGGAGACGATGCGCAGGCCACCCTTGTTGATGGTGTCCTCGTCGATCTTGTACGTGCCCATGATCTCGTTCTTGACCATCTCGGTGAGGTAGCCGGTGGGGCCGCTCTGGGCGCGCTTCTGGGACGGCTTGATCTCGGGGAAGGTCGCCTTCTGGCGCTCGGCCGGGCTGAGCCAGCCCTCGGCCTCCATGGCGTCCAGGACGAAGCCCGAGCGCTCCTTGGCGTTGGCCTCCTGCTCGTCGCCGAGGGCCGGGTCGTAGAACGACGGGCCGCGGATCACCGAGGCGAGGAAGGCGCTCTCGGCCGGCGTCAGCTTCGAGACGTCCTTGCGGAAGTACGCCTTCGAGGCGGTCTGGATGCCGTACGCGCCGCGGCCGTAGTAGATGGTGTTGAGGTAGTTCTCGAGGATCTGGTCCTTGGACTGCTGCTTGTCGATCTTCAGCGAGATGAGGATCTCGCGCGCCTTGCGCGACAGGGTCCGGTCCTGGGTGAGGAAGTAGTTCTTCACGTACTGCTGGGTGATCGTCGAGCCACCCTGGGTGGCCTGACCGCCCTTGACGGCGACCCACACGGCGCGCGCGATGCCCGTGGGCGAGATGCCGTTGTTGCTGTAGAAGTCCTGGTCCTCGGCGGCGAGCATCGCCTTCTGCATCGAGTCCGGCACCTTGGACAACGGCACCGACTCGCGGTTTCCGTCGACGTCGGAGAGGCGGGCCATCTCGTTCTTGCCGTCGGCGTAGTAGACGATGGAGGCCTGGGCCGTCGCGATCTCGTTCGGCTTCGGGACGTCGGTCATCGCGTAGGCGACACCGATCCCGATGACGCCGAGGACGAAGAGCGCCGCGGCCGTCCACAGCGCGCGCACGGTCCACTTCCGGCGGGCGGAGCGGGCCGGAGGAGCCCCGGCCGGGCGGCGGCCGGCCGGGCGGGTCGACCGGGCGCCACCTGCGGCGGCGGAGGCTCGAGGTGCCTGGGCGGACTTGGCCTCGGCACGGGTTCGGGGCTTGCGGGTGCTCATGCGACTCCGGGGACGGGGATCAGGGACGGACCCGATCGGGTCCACAGGACGTGGAGTCCAACAGCCAGTATGACCGGGTTGCTGGGGGAAACCTGAATCACGGGTCGCCGGGAGCGGGCCCGTTCCTCAGGATGTGGATGTATCGCTTCGATATATCTGTGTTAGCGTCCTACAGACAAACGCCGAGTATGTCAGGTGGGTTCCCCGGAGCCCGCCGTGACGGGAGGAGAGCCGTGGCCGGCCGCCGTGCCCACCTGCTGGAGTTCGCCGTCCTCGGCCTGCTCCACGAGGGCCCGACCCACGGCTACGAGCTGCGCCGCCGCCTCAACACCGCCCTCGGCCCGTTCCGCGCCCTGTCCTACGGCACGCTCTACCCGGCGCTCAAGGGACTGCTCCGCCGCGGCCTCATCGCCGAGGCCGCCGAGGTTCCCGCACCGGCGAGCAAGCGCCCTCGCGTCGTCTACGAGCTGACCGCCGCCGGCAAGGAGCACTTCTCCGGACTCGTCGCCCGTGCCGACGCGACGTCGTGGGACGACGACGGCTTCGACGTCCGCTTCGCCTTCTTCGCCCGCACCGAGCACGAGGTGCGGCTGCGCATCCTCGAGGGGCGGCGCTCGCGCCTCGAGGAGGACCTCGACCGGGTCCGCACCGCGTCCACCCGCTCCCGCGAGCGCCTCGACGCCTGGACCTCGGCCCTGCAGCTGCACGGCGAGGAGCAGACCGAGCGCGAGGTCCGCTGGCTCAGCGAGCTCATCGACGCCGAGCGGCGCCACCCCACCGACCCCGGCCCCCAGCCGTAGCCCCGGCCGCCGCACTCGCGGCGACCGGACCGTCCGTCCACCCACCACCCGACCACCAGGAGACACCATGGGTTCCATCCGCGTCGCCATCGTCGGCGTCGGCAACTGTGCGTCATCGCTCGTCCAGGGCGTGCACTACTACCGAGACGCCGACCCCTCGGGCACCGTGCCCGGCCTCATGCACGTCAACTTCGGCGAGTACCACGTGCGCGACGTCGAGTTCGTCGCCGCGTTCGACGTCGACGACAAGAAGGTCGGCAAGGACCTCGCCGAGGCGATCAACGCCTCCGAGAACAACACCATCAAGATCGCCGACGTGCCGACGACCGGCATCACCGTCCAGCGCGGCACCACGCTCGACGGCCTCGGCAAGTACTACCGCCAGACGATCGACGAGTCCGGCGCCGCGCCGGTCGACGTCGTCGCCGCGCTGCGCGACGCGAAGGTCGACGTCCTCGTCTCCTACCTCCCGGTGGGCTCGGAGAACGCCGACAAGTTCTACGCCCAGTGCGCCATCGACGCCGGCGTCGCGTTCGTCAACGCCCTCCCGGTGTTCATCGCCTCCGACCCCGAGTGGGCCGCGAAGTTCGAGGCCGCGGGCGTCCCCGTCATCGGCGACGACATCAAGAGCCAGGTCGGCGCGACGATCACCCACCGCGTCATGGCCAAGCTGTTCGAGGACCGCGGCGTCACGCTGGACCGCACCTACCAGCTCAACGTCGGCGGCAACATGGACTTCAAGAACATGCTCGAGCGAGAGCGCCTCGAGTCCAAGAAGGTCTCCAAGACCCAGGCCGTCACGTCCAACCTGACCGGCGCCCTCGCGGGTCTGACCGACAGCCGCAACGTGCACATCGGCCCGTCCGACTACGTGGCGTGGCTCGACGACCGCAAGTGGGCCTACGTCCGCCTCGAGGGTCGCGCGTTCGGCGACGTCCCGCTCAACCTCGAGTACAAGCTCGAGGTGTGGGACTCCCCCAACTCGGCCGGCATCATCATCGACGCGATCCGCGCGGCGAAGATCGCCAAGGACCGCGGGGTCGGCGGCGCCCTGCTGTCGGCGTCGTCCTACCTCATGAAGTCCCCGCCGGAGCAGCGGCCCGACGACGTCGGCCGCGCCAGGCTCGAGGCCTTCATCGCGGGCACCGAGGAGCGCTGACCTCGGCCTGACGCGTCACGAGAGCGGGCGGCATCCCTGACGGGGTGCCGCCCGTCGTCGTCGGTGTCGCGCCCCGTGTGGCGCCCTCAACCGCGCGCTACGGCGCAGTAGGTGTCGTGATCACAGCACGTACTGCGCCGTAGCGTGCGATGGAGCCGGGGATCGGGTGGGCGAAGGGCGGGCGGGGGTGGGGTTCGGGCGGGGCGAGGGTCAGGCAGGGGTGGGGGTGGCGCCGCGGCGGCGGAGGCTCGGGAGCCGGAGGCGGCGGGGGCGCTTCTCCCCCGACGTGCGCTCGCGACGGGCGAGGAGGGGGCGGGGGTCGGCGTCGGAGCGCAGGCGCACCCAGCGGCTCGTGCGGGTGCGCAGGGCCGAGCGCACGTCGTCGGCCGTGGCGACCGCCGTGGCGACGTCCTCCTCGGACCCGTCGCCGGGACCGAACACGACACCGTCGGCGACGGTGGCGACCACGGCCGCCCGGGGGGTGCGGGACTCGGCGACCCGGTAGGCCGCGGCGTGCTCGATCGTCGCGGGATCGACCGAGCCGCCGGCGACCGGCACGGCCAGGGCGGCGTCGACCGCCAGCGCCTGCTCGCGGCGGGTGACCCGCCGGGGCACGGCGACCCCGAGCGAGCGCGCCTCGGCGACGAGGTCGCGCCACAACCAGGCCGCGCGCGCCGGCACCGGGCCGGTCGTCGTGTGCCGACGGCGGCGCCGCTTCTTCAGGATCCGCACGACGAGGACGTAGAGCGCCGCGAGGACGAGCGGCAGGACCACGGCGAAGACGAGGAGCTTGATCCACAGCGGCCAGGCAGCGATGTCGAACGGGCTCTTCTTGCGCTTGGCGAGGTCGGTGGCGTTCTGCGCCTGGTCGGGTCCCTGGAGGAGCGAGGGCGGGTTGACACCGGCGGGCGGCGGGACCTGCGCCCCGACCTTCTGCTCCTCGGAGAGCAGCTGCTGCTCGCTGGGCGTCTTGTCGCGCGGCGGCACGAAGGTGCTGGCCGCCATCGGGTACCAGGTGCCGTCGGAGAGCTGGACCTCGACCCAGGCATGGACGTCGCGGCCGCGGACCGTCCCGTCGGCGGGCACCTGGGCGCCCATGACGACCCGGCTCGGGATCCCGAGCTTCTGCCCCGCGAGGGCGAGGGTCGCGGCGTACTGCTCGTCGTTGCCGGCGAGCTTCGTGGAGTTGACGAAGCGCCCGAGGCGGGCGACCGCGTGGCCGGGCAGGTAGACCTTCTCGAAGCTGTTCGGCGTGCCGCCGTCGGTGTAGGTGCCCTCGGTGCGCATCTGGTTGGCGACGGCGAGGAACTTGCCCCAGGTCCCGTCGGCGCGGCTGGTCCACGCGTCGAGGCGGGCGTCGAGGAGGTCGGTGTCCTGGGCGGTCGAGCCGCCCGAGGCGAGCGAGAGCTCCTTGGGCAGCCTGGTGGTCAGGGGTCGCTGGACGAGGGCGGTCATCCGGTACCGCTCGCCCCCGACGAGCTGGCGCGGGACGACGGCCGTCTCGGTGTCGGTGTTCAGCCAGAGCTCGGAGCCCAGCTCGTCGGCCCGGGGACCCTCGAACTCGATGCGCGTCGGGGCGCCGACGGTCGGCAGCCACGGACCGCTGTACCCGCCCTCGACGACCTCGATCTCGGCCTCGACGGGCTTCCCGACACCGCGGGCGCCGATCCGCGAGCCGACCTGCTGGAACGGCACGCCGTCGGTGCTGCGGTCGGCGGCGCCCCAGACGAGGCCGTCATAGGCGTCGAGGGTGGCGAACCGCACGGCGCTGCCCTCCGGCAGGCCGCTGACCCGCAGCACCGGCTCGTCGTAGAGCTCGGCGGTGTTCGGCTCGGTGTACTGCCGGAAGCCGGGCAGCGGGCTGGGGAACTGGGAGACGTCGAGCGGGGGGATGAGGGCGGTGCGCACGACCTCGCGGCGGGCGCCGGCCTCGGCCCCCGGCAGCAGCGGGCCGGCGAAGAGCCCGGCGACGAGGGCGAGGGCGAGCAGCGCGACCCCCGTGGCCAGCCGCGCGGTGCGACCGGCGCCGTTCTGGACCGGCGGGCGCGAACGGTGCGCCCGCACGACGAGCCACCCGACGAGGACGAGGGCGAACCCCGCCCCCTGGAGGAGGACGCCGGCGGGCTCGAGCGTCCCGAGGGCGATGGAGCCGGCGAGGAGGGCGACGGGCGCCAGCGCGGTGAGGGGGACGTTGGACCACCGGCGGGCGACGCCGAGCGTGGCGGCCCCGCCGAGGAGCCCGGCGAGCCACGGCAGCGCGAGGACGGGCCCGCGGGCGTCGACCGGGGGCAGCAGGGTCAGCCAGCGCTTCCACCCGAGCACGGCCCACTCGGCCAGGTCGCGGAAGGTCTCCAGCGTGGGGATGAGTCCGCCGATGAGGTTGTCGCGCACCGCGACCGGACCGCCGAGGACGAGGTAGACCGCGGCGATGACGAGGAAGGTCGTGATCGCCATCCACCGCCAGGCGCTCGCGAGGTGGCCGATGACGAGGCCGAGGACGAGTCCGACGCCGGCGGCCACGACCCACTGCGGGCCGAGGAACCCGGTGCGCAGGCCGACGAGGGCGATGACGACGAGGGCCAGGGCGAAGCCGGCGTCGACGAGGGCGTTCAGTGACGGCACGGCGGCCTGCCAGCGACCCGGCTCGTCGGGGTCGCGGCGCCGGCGGGCCCGCTTGGGGGCACCGCCGCGCAGCGCGGTGGCGAAGCTCGGCGCCTCGTCGGCGCGGGCGTCCCGGGGGCCCTGGGGCGTGGGCTGCCGGCTGCTCATGCGAGGGCTCCGGAGAAGAGGACGCGGCGCAGGTCGGTGAGCTCACGGACGTGGAGCATCACGAGGTCACCGTGCCGGTGGACGCCCACCTGCTCGTGGTCGTCGACGACGACGGCGACCTTGATGACCTCGGGCTCGAACTGTCCGAGCGTGCGCTGCACCTGGATGAAGGGGCGGGCGGCGCCGGTGACGAGGACGGCGACGCTGCAGTCGGGGGCCAGGCTCGACGCCTCGCTCGCCGACCCGAAGACGTCGACGGTCCCGACCTCCGCTCGGGCGAGCGAGTCGAGGGTGAGGGGGGCGGTCGTCCTCGAGACCGACTGCCGGTTGCACACGACGGTCGTGTCCTGCTCGTCGAGGATCGAGCGCACCGCGAGCGAGGCGGCCATCGAGATCGCGAGCTCGACGTCCTCCTCACCACCGGCGTAGACGTCGGGGGTGGTGTCGACGACGACCGCGAGGTGCGAGCGCCGGGTGTCGAGGAACTGGCGGACCAGCAGCCGGTCGTGCTTGGCCGAGGAGCGCCAGTGGATGTAGCGGCGGTCGTCGCCGGGCTGGTACTCGCGCAGCGCGTGGAAGGCGAGGTCGGACATCGACAGGTCGGGCGTCACCTCGCCCTCGAGGTCGCGCAGGAGGCCGGCGCCCAGGCTCTCGAGGGAGATCGTCAGCGGGTGGACGAACAGCTCGGTGCGCTCGGTCCACGCGACGGTGCGGCGCACGAGGCCGAGCGGGTCGCCGTGGACCGTCGTCGCCGGGCCGACGGGGACGACACCACGGTGCCGCGTCGGCACGACGAAGAGCTCCTCGTGGGTGCGACCGGACGCGAGCGCGGGGAGGGTGAAGCGGGCCGCGGTGTCTCCGACGGGGAGCTCGACGAGGAGCGGCAGCATCCCGCGCTTCGAGGCGTTGGCGACCTCGATGCGGCCGGTGGCGGGGTCGCCGACCGTGACCCGGGTGGGCTCGACGTCGACCCGGATGCGGACCTTCGCCCGCCCGACGGCCAGCGCCAGGCAGGCGAGGACGAGGACGAGGCAGGTGGCCGCGACCATCGACAGCTCGACCCACTGGTAGCGGGCGGTGAGCCACCACGCGACGAGGCCGACGAGGCCGATCGTCCAGCCGAGCGGCGAGACCCAGCGCAGCACCTCGAGCACCGGGTGCCACACGCGTCGGGTGGAGTCGGCGAGCGGCTTGATCCGCTCACCCGTGAGGACGATGATCCGAGCCCCCGTGCCGGTGAGCGCGCTCGGGATGGTGACGCGGGGCAGGGTGATGGTGCGGGTGCGGGTGTCCCCGGCCGCGCGACCCCGCAGGCCCACGGGGACCTCGGCCGGGTCCGGAGCACGACGGACCCGGATCTTCGGCAGGGCGAAGCGGCGCCCGACGCGGGGCGCGCGCGGAGCCCGAGCCTCCCGGGGCTTCCCGGGCTTCCCGGGCTTCCTCGGCGCCTTCGGCGTCCTCGTCGAACGGCGCCCGGCACGGGTGTCCGGGTCGGGCCCACTCGCCGAGGGCTGCCCCCCGGGAGGGGTCGGCGGCGACCCGCTCCCCGCCCGCAGCGAGGAGCGGGAGACGGTGGCGCCCTCGTCACCGGAGGACGCGCCCCCGGTGAGGTCCGGGCGGCGCGACGTCGACCCGTCGTCGGTGCTCATGACGCGAGGCGCTCCGTGGGCGGCGAGACCTCGGCGAGGATCTGCGTGATGACCTGGTCGACGGTGATGCCGGCGAACGCGGCCTCCGCGGTGACGAGGAGGCGGTGGTTGAGGACGGGGTGCGCGAGCAGCTTGATGTCGTCCGGGGTCACGTGGTCGCGGCCCTGGCTGATGGCCCAGGTCTTGGCGCAGCGGACGAAGGCCAGGCAGCCACGGACCGACAGGCCCAGGCGGACCGAGATGTGCCGCCGGGACTCCTCGGCGATCCGTGAGACGTAGTCGAGGATCGCGTCGTCGACGTGGACCTCGTCGGCGAGCTCGGCCATGTCGATGACGACGCTCGAGGTGACGACGGGCTCGAGGGCCTTGGTGCGGTCCCGGGTCTTGGCGTCACGCAGCACCCGCACCGTGGCGTCGTGGTCGGGGTACCCGAGCGAGGTCTTCATGAGGAAGCGGTCGAGCTGGGCCTCGGGGAGCCGGTAGGTCCCGGCCTGCTCGATGGGGTTCTGGGTCGCGATGACCATGAACGGCGCGCCGACCTCGTGGCGGACGCCGTCGACGGTGATCTTGCCCTCCTCCATCACCTCGAGCAGCGCCGACTGCGTCTTCGGGGAGGCGCGGTTGATCTCGTCGGCGAGGACGATCGTGGCGAAGATGGGGCCGCGGTGGAACTCGAAGACCTTGGTCCCCGGGTCGTAGATCGTCACGCCGGTGACGTCGCTGGGCAGCAGGTCGGGCGTGAACTGGATGCGCGAGTTCGTGCCCTTGACGGTGCCCGAGATGGCGCGCGCGAGCTGGGTCTTGCCCGTCCCCGGGAAGTCCTCGAGGAGCAGGTGCCCCTCGGAGAGCATGCAGGTCAGCGACAGGCGGATGACGTGCTCCTTGCCGAGCACCGCCTTGTCGCAGTTGGCGACCATGGCGGAGAACGTCTGGGAGAACCAGGCGGCCTGGTCTGCGGTGACGGTCATGCGGGGTGTTCCTTCCGTGGGCTGGCGAGGGGGTCGGGGGTGCGGGCGGTGGGGGTCACCAGTCGGGGTCGGTTCCCTGGGCGATGACGGAGCCGTCGGGTCGCAGCAGGGCCACGGTGACCGGTCCCGTCCCCCGGGCGAAGAGGCAGCGTCCCACCCAGGAGTACGAGTTGGGCGGGTTGATCGTCAGCGGGCTGCCGGAGATGCGGTCGCCGGCCGTCCGGCTGATGCACCGTACGCGGTAGGTCCCAGCACTCGTGAAGTCGCGCACGTCGAAGTCGATCTCAGGGCAGCCCGGCGAGCGGGTGCACGAACCGACACCGGCCGGGTCCACCCGGTAGGTCCCCGGACGGACGTTGACGACCTGGGGGTCGGGCGGCGGCACGGTGACCGACTGGAAGCCGGTCCACGCCGACCACCCCGCCGCGCTGTGGGACCGGACCCGGAGCTGGTAGGTCCCCGGCCCGCGATCGATGGCCTCCGCCGTCTTGTTGCCGCCGAAGGTGCCGTTGACCGCACCGTCGAGCTGGACCTGGTCGATGGGACGACCGTTGGTCGGGAGGTTCCAGTCCCACCGCGCACCGGTGGCGCCGCTGCGCTGGCCGCTGAACCCGGTGGGCGTGATGGTGTCGCGGTACGGCGTGTCGCTGCGGGAGACACGGTCGGACTCGCTGCCGCCGGAGTTGACGGTCCACACCGTGATGTCGCGCGACGTCGTGGGGCTGGTGTCGAAGGCGTCGGTCGTGAAGACGACCTGCGTGCCCGGGGTGCAGCCGCACGCGCGGGTGCCGCTCTTGCCGCCGCCGGACCATCGGATGGCGGTGAACGCTCCCGCGCGCGGCTGGCCGACGCCGACGGTCAGCCGGATGCGCCCGTCGGGGTCGGGGGTGGCCGTTGACAGGGAAGGGGTCGAGGGCTGGCCGACCGAGGTGAACGACGAGGCGTTCGCCGTCGGACCCTCGATGTCGGCGCCGTTGGTCACCGTGGCCGAGTACCGGTAGGTGCGCCCGTCGTAGGGGATGACGTCGCGAGCGGTGCGCACGTCGGGAGAGGTGCGGGCGACCTCGGTCCACGCCCCGCCGTCGATGGACCGGTAGAGGGTGTAGCGGATCGTGGGCGGTCCGTTGGGGCGGCCCTGCTCCCACGAGATCGTCAGCGTCGCCGAGTCCCGGGCCGGGCCGGGGCCGCTCGCCGCGATGGCCGGGGCGGGCAGGGCCGGGGGCGTGCCGGCCGACTGCATCGTCACGGCCGGGCCGAAGGGTCCGGCACCGAGCTCGTTCCACGCCTGCACCTGCACCGACTGCTCGGACTCGTTGTCGAGCCCGCCGACGGTCGCGGTCGTCGACGCCGCGGGGACGTCCTGGGTCCTGGTGTCGCCGGTCGCCGAGACGACCCGCACGACGTACTTCTCGAGGGGGCTGCCCTCGTTCTCGGGGACGTCCCACGCGATGTTCAGGGTGCCGTCGCCGCGGTCGACCATCCGCACGCCGGTGACCTGGCGGGGCAGGGTGTCGGGGCGCACGGTGTTGCTCGGGGCGCTCGGCGTGCCGTCGCCGACGCCGTTGCGCGCGGTGACGGTGAACGTGTAGTCCTTGCCGTTCGTCAGGCCGGTGATGGTGCACGGCGAGGCCGTGCACTCGGTGCTCCCGGTGGACCCGCCGGTGTGCCGGATCGTGTAGGCGGCGACCGTGGACCCGCCGTCGTAGGTGGGGGGCAGCCACGACACGCGGGCCTGGCCCCCGGCGTCGCGGTCGGCGACGGCGCTGACCTGGCGCGGCTCGCTCGGCGTGCCGAGCATCGTCACCTCGATGCGACCGTCGGCCCGGCGCCCGGGTCCGTCGGAGACGACGACGGCGACGGTGGCCTCGGGCGACGGGCGCTCGCCGACGGTGAGCGTGACCGTGCAGCCCGAGCTCGAGGCCGTGAGCCCCGACCCGCTCTCGACCCGCGCCGAGAGGATGGAGCACTGCGGCGCGACGAGCGGGCTGTCGAGGTACCCGGCGAGGTCGACCGTGCGCGACTGCCCCTCCTCGAGCCCGGTCACCGAGATGGGACGCAGCCGCGGCGGACCGAGCTCGGCCGAGTCCAGGCCCACGACAGCGACATTGATGCCGACCGGCTGGTCGAGTCCCTCGGTGCGCACCTCGAGGACGCCCTGCGAGGTCTCGGCGTCGGTGTCGGCCGTGATCGTGAGGAGGCGGCCTCCCGCACCGTCGACCGCGAGCGCGGCGTCGGGCTCGGTGCGCCAGCTCGTGTCGAAGCGCACGTCGTCGAACGACATCCCGACGGGCAGCCAGGCGTGGCAGTACGACGGGATGTCGAGGACACGCGGCAACCCGCCGGCGACGACCCGCAGCGAGGTGTCGGGACAGCGCAGCAGCGGGACCTTCGGGCCGACCTGCACCGGGATCGACACGTAGGCCGTGCCGAAGTCCTTCTGGTCGACGGCGTCCTGGTCGGTGACCTCGAGCATGACGGCGGCCGGGCCGACGTAGCCGCCGGAGGCCTGCAGCGACAGGGTGCGGTTGTCCTCGAGGGTCACCGCGAGGTTCTGCGCCGGCGAGGCACTGACCGTCTCGGCCGTCGTCACCGAGACGACGCGACCGCGCGGCGACCTCACGTGGTCGTTCAGGGGGACGGTGACCGACGCGTCCTCGTCCATCTGGATCAGGCTGCCGGCGACGACGAAGGGCTGGCCGTTGGCGCCGGTCGGCACCTGGATGAGCGCCATCGCGCGGGCGCCGTCCTCGTCCTCGATGACGTACGGCACGGCGTACGGGTGGTCGAGGATCGTGACCCGGACCTGGCCGGCCTCGATCGTCGCGTCGGGGTGGAGGACGTCGACGATCGTCAGCGTCTCGGGGTCGGAGTCGATGTCGGAGTCGTTGGCGAGGGCGTCGACGAGGGTCGAGGCCTCCCCCGGCTTCGGCGCGGCGACGTCGTCGCGCGCGACCGGCGGGTTGACCCAGTCCCTGACGGGGCGCACGAGCACCGAGGCGCGCGAGGGGTCGAAGAGGCCGTCGCTGATGCCGTAGACGAGCTCGTGGAGGCGGCTGGTGTCGGCGGGGACCTTC
Source organism: uncultured Actinomycetota bacterium (assembly GCA_963834225.1). Classification (GTDB taxonomy): domain Bacteria; phylum Actinomycetota; class Actinomycetes; order Actinomycetales; family Dermatophilaceae; genus Oryzobacter. The sequence goes on from CAWIAT010000015.1 coordinate 28,574, forward strand.
GTCGTCACCGTGTTGTCGTCCTCGACGCGCCAGGCCTTGTTCGTGGACGCGTCGTTGAGCGGCTCGGTCTCGACCTCGACCACGTCGCCGCGGGCGATGAGGTCGTTCTGCAGCGGCTTGACGGTGATCGTCTTGCCCGGGGCCGCGAAGACCTCGTCGTTGACCGCGACCGGGGGTTGCGGGTCGCCGGGCTGGACCACACCGACCCGGACGAACGCCCGGCTCGTCGCACCGAACCGGTCGCGGACCTCGTAGCTGACGACCTCGGTACCCGCCGCGAGCGGGTAGGCCTCGTAGCGGATCGTCGAGGGCCCGATGGCGACGACCCGGCCGTGGGTGAGGTCGACCGCCCCGCCCTCGGCACCGACGATGCCGGTGACCGAGACGCTGTCGCCGTCGGCGTCGACCCCGAAGGTCGGCACCGTCATCGTGATGGGGTCGCCGGCGGTGACCGTCGCCGAGAAGCTGCGGGCCACCGGCGCCTGGTTCGGGCGCTGCGAGGTGGGCAGCGGGGTGACGGCCACCCGGAGCCGGGCGGTCTGGGCGCGGTCCTTCATCCCGTCGGCGAACGCGGCGTACTCGATGGTGACGAAGCGCTCGGCCGTCAGGCCCCTGGCCTCCGGCACGTAGCGGATGACGTTGCCCGAGGCGAAGGCCCGCTGGGCGTCGCCCTTGCTGACGACCTTGACGCTCGCGGGGTCGACCTGGAGGGGGATGCCGTCGGCCATCGTGTCGTTGTCGAGGACGGGCGCCGAGACGGTGTCGCCCTCGCGGACCGTGGCGGTGTCGTCCTGGACGAGCGGGAGGGAGTCCTCGAGCGGGCCCTGCTGGAGGACGGCGACCTCGCCGGTCGTGCGTGCGGTGCCGTCGCTCACGGTGTAGCGGACGACCCCGCGCCGGCCCTGGGTGCCGACCTCGAGCGGGGCCGGCTCCCTGGCCTCGATCCGGATCCAGCGGCCCTGGTAGATCGAGGGCTGGAGCCAGGTGTTCTCGCCGTCGGCCTGGGTCGCGGCCGTGACGAGGACGTCGCCGCTCGGGCTGTAGTCGTTGGCCAGGACGTCGACCATGACCGGCGCCTGGTCGTGGAGGGTCGCGGTGTCGGGGACGGCGACCGGGGGCACGCCGTCGGGGGGCGGCGTGAGGTCGACGCGCACCCGGCCGGGCGCGGCACCGGCGCCGGTCTGGGCCGAGTAGGTGAGCTCGAAGGTGCCGGCGACCGAGCCGGTGACGGTGACCTGGCCGGTCGCGAGGTCGGTGTCGACCTCGAGCGGACCGACGGGACGCACCTCGGCGCGCAGGCGGAGGACGGCGTCGGGCTCGCCGGGGTCGGCGCCCGGGATGTCGTTGCCGAGCGGCTCGATCTGCAGCGGCTTGCCGACGACGCCGCGCACGGCATCGGGCTGGGTCCTCGGTGGGACGAACCTGCCGTCGGAGGTGCCGAGCACCTGAGCGGTGACCGAGCCCTTCGTCGTGCCGCCGCGCCCGTCGGTGACGAGGTAGGGGATCGGCGCCTTGCCGACCTTCGACGGCGCCGTGAGGGTGACCCGGCCCTGGCCGTCGACGACTCCGCCCTCGACGTCGGCTCGCGCGGCGAGGATGTCGCTCTCGGGGTCGCGCCAGTCGGCCAGGACCGGCACCGAGAGCCGCTTGCCCGCGATGACGGGGTAGACCGTGGCCGCGAGCGCTCTGGCCCCGCGGCGCAGCGTCGGCGGGGTGTTCACCGAGTCGGCGACGACCCGCACGGTGACCTTCGCGGTCCCCTTGCCCTTGACCTTGCCGTTGTTGACGGCGTAGTCGAAGGTGAACGCCTGGTCCTCTGTCTTCTCCGGGACGGTGACGTCGATGGCCTGGCCGTCGGCGGAGACGGTGGCCGAGACGCCCTCGAGGCTGGGGCGCGAGACGTCGGCGGGGTCGATGGAGAGGACCGAGCCGGCGACGTCGGTGTCGTTGTCGAGGACGTGGAGCTTGCTCGTGCGACCGGGGCGGACCGACAGGTCGTCGGGCTCGGCCTTCGGCGGGGTGGTGAGGGACGCCTCGTCGACGAGGTTCTCGTCCTTCTTGTCGTTGTCGTCGTCCTGCCTGGTCGGCGGGACGAGGGCGTCCCAGTTGTCGATCTTCGTCGGCTTGTCGTCGAGGTCCCAGACGCCGCCGTTGTCGAGGTCGTTGAGGACGACGAGGCCGCGGTTGACCCGGAAGGCCACCCCGTCGCGGGTGTCCTCCTCGCCGGACGCGGGCAGGGTCGCGGTGGGCTGGTCGCCGCGCCGGCCGCAGTTCGCGCCGTAGAAGACCTGCCCGGCCTCGGCCCAGGCGGCGTGCAGGCACCCCCCGAGGACGACGGGACGGGTGACGAGGGTGGAGCCGGCGACCCGGTCGACCTGCTCCTGGATCGCGACGCCGCCCGGCGAGGTGCCGCCGTCGAGCGGGACGAGCACGGTGCGGACGGGTCCGGCGACGGCGACGGTGTCGGCATCGGGGCCGGGCTGCTGGAGCGCGGCGTACCGGCTGCCCCCGGGGGCGGTGACCTGGGCGTCGACCCCCTCGGGATCGGCCTCGGTGTGGACGGTGTCCTTCGCGGCGTCGTAGGCCACCCAGCGGGAGCCGACGGCGGTGATGTCGGGCGACGGCGAGCGCAGCGCGGTGTCGACGACGATCGGTCGCGCGAACCGGTCGGCGACGACGGGGAGGGTGGTGACCTTGCCGGTGGCGCCGGAGACGCCGTGGACCGCCCCGTTCCGGTCGACCGCGATGGCGCCGGCCTTGCCGATCGACATCAGCGGCTTCTCGGTGGGGGCCAGGCCGGGCAGCGAGGTGACGCCGCGGCGGGTGTCGACCCGCTGCGCCCAGACCTTGCCGCTCTCGCGGTCGAGGAGGGCGATGCTCCCACCGCGCAGGTCGACCACCGACGGGGTGAAGGCCCCGGCCTTCGGCGGGCTCGTCACGAGCGAGGCGACGGCGTCACCCGAGGTGGAGGTGCGTGGGTCGATGGGGAAGAGCTGGCCGGCCCCGGTGCCGACGCCGAGGACCGCGGCACCGTCCTGGAGGACGTCGAGCCCGCTGCCGGCGGCGACGCTCGTCGCGACGCCGGTGTCGAGCTGGCCGATGGGGACGTTGGCCCGGGCGAACCTGGCCTGGGCGCCCGAGCTGACCCAGACGCCGGAGTCGTTGAGGCGGGCCTCGTGGACCGTGCTGCCCTGGCTCGCCACGGCGGCGTACCCCAGTCCCGAGGCGACGAGGACGACCGCGACGGTGCTCGCCGTCCGGCGGCGGGCGCGGCCCACCGCACGGCGGCCGGGCCCCCGAGCAGCCATCGTCGTCCTCTCCTGAGCGCGCGGACGTCCCGCGTGTGGAACGCACCGGTGGGTCCCCGGCCTTCACCCCGGCCGGGTGCACCCAGCCTAACGGCGGGCGCGCTGGCGCTGGCCGGATCGGGGCGGGGAGCACTCCCCGTCGCCCCGCCACCCCCCAGCCCCGCCCCGCCCCGCCCGCCCCGACTTCTTGCGGGTCACCCACCGTCAGATCCCGGTGACAGGGGTCTGACGGTGGGTCAGCCGCAAGAAGTCGAGGTCAGCCGAGGAGGGCGAGGTCGGCCTCGGTGACCATCCGGGTGGACAGCGCGTGCTCGACGAGGCGGGCCTTGCGGTTGCTCGCGAGCTTGCCCGGACCGCCGTGCAGGCCGCGGGTCCCCGCGTCGGCCAGCTTCTGGCAGACGTTGTCGAGCTTGCGGTTGAACCTGGTGACCGTCCAGCCGAGCCGCGCGGCGGCATCGGCGGACGAGGGGATCTGGCCGTGACCGGCGTACGTGCTCGTGAGGAAGCCCTCGCACAGGGCGACGACGAGCAGCTTCTGGTCGGGCGTCATCGAGACGCGGCCGACGGTCGTCTGGGCACCGGACTCCTCGGGCTCGAGCTCGGGGGCGGTCTCGACCGAGACGAAGGGGGTGTCGGTGAGGAGGATGTCGAAGTCGTAGGTCGTCGGCCCGGCGGTGAACCACACCGTGAAGCCCTCGAGCGCCAGCGGGATCCGCGCCCCCGGCGACAGCCAGGCCTGGAAGAGGCCCTTCTTGTCGGCGACGGTGGCCGTGAGGGTCGAGCCGACGTTGGAGAGCCACCACAGGTCGTGCTCGCGGTGCAGCTGGAGGAAGACGCGGTGGAGGTAGGGGTTGTCGTCGATCTCGACGTCGGCCACCCGGCCGATGGTCAGGGGTGCGGTGTCGGTCGCGGGGAACTCCTCCCCGCAGAAGTCGACGATGGCGCCCATCGGTGTCCCTCCCTCTCGTGGCGGCTCCCGGTCGGTCCGGAGCCGTGGTGGTGTGCGGGCCGGCTTCTCAGCCGGCGGTCTGGCAGCGGATGGCGGAGCGCGGCGAGGTGACGCCCGACTTGCGGGCCACCGTCACCTGCGCGCAGACGAGGGAGCCGTCGGCCGCCTCGACGGTGTGCCTGGCGGCCCCGCTGACCGGGGTCACGGTGGCGTCGGCGACGGCGGCCTCCTCGTCGGCGACGCGCAGCTGGAAGAAGTCGCCCTCCTCGACGCCGACGTAGTTCCACGTGAAGGTCACCGACCCGGCGGCCGAGCGCGCGTCGATGGCGGGCTGCTCGGGGTAGTCGACGGCCCGGGTCGGGGCTCCCGTCTGGGTGCGGACGCTCGCGCTCGGCTGGGCGGTCGGTTCGTCGTCACGGCCCAGCGCCCACACCAGCGCGCCGACCAGGCCCACGACGAGCAGGCCGATGACGCCGAGGATGACGCCGCCGCTCACGGTCGTCGGTTCGTCCTCGTCGGGCTCGACCGGAGCGGGGCGGGGCGGCCGGGGGGTCTCGGGGAGGGCGACGGAGGTCGGGGTGCGCACCGAGGTGCGGTCGTGGTCGCTCTCGGGGCGGCTGCCGGTGCGCGGGGCCTCGGCGACGGTGGTGTTGCCCTCCTCGTCGAGCACGACGACGGGCGTGCGCGCCAGCCGTTGCTCCTGCTCGACGGCCTGGAGGCCGCGGGCGAGCTCGAGGGCGGTCTGCGGGCGGGTGTCCGGCCGCTTGGACATCGCGTGCGCGAGCAGCCGCTCGAGCGAGACGGGGACGTCGGCGCGGCCGGTCGTCGGGACGGGGACGGCCCGGATGCGCGGCATCAGCGCGTAGGCGGAGTTGTCGCCGCCGGGCTGCTCGAACGGCGAGCGCCCGACGAGCAGGTGCCACAGGGTGGCGGCGAGGGAGTAGACGTCGGAGCGCGAGTCGCCGTTGGACTGGCCGTAGAGCACCTCGGGCGGCGACCACGGGACCGAGACGCCGACGTCCTCGTCGACGTCCTCGGCGTGCCCGCCCCGGCCGGCGATGCCGAAGTCGGTGAGCCCCGGCTGGCCGTACTGGCTGACCAGGACGTTCGCCGGCTTGATGTCGCGGTGGATGATCCCGGCCCGGTGGGCCGTCTCGACGGCACTGGCCAGCTGGATCCCGGTCCGCAGGACCTCCTCGACCGTCATCCGGTCGGCGCGCGAGCGCACGGCGAGGTTCGGCGGCGGGTAGTACTTCATGACGAGGTAGGCGCCGCCGTCGCTCGTCTGCTCGCTGCGGAAGACCTGGACGATGAAGGGGTGGTCGCCGAGCTGGGCCATCGTGTTCGCCTCGTCGACGAACTGGCGGCGGATCGCGGCGGTCAGGCCCTCGCGCTTGAGGACCTTGACCGCGACGTTCATCCGCGGCTGCTGCTGCTCGTAGAGGTAGACGTCGGCGTAACCACCCGATCCCAGGGGGCGCACGAGCTCGAGCCCCGGGATGCGGGGCGCGTCGGAGGCGCTCACCCCTCGACCTCGTAGGTGAGCGAGACCTCGTCGGCGAGGGTGATGACGGCACCGGGCTCGATGCCGTGGTCCTCGGTGGGCCGCAGCCGCACCGGCTCCTGGCCGGGCAGGGTCACCGTGGTGCCGTTCGTCGACCCGAGGTCACGGACGAGGACGTGCCAGCCCTCGAGGACGACCTCGGCGTGGTTGCGGCTGATGTCGCGGTCGGCGCCGCCGACGCGCAGCAGGTGCGGGCGCTGGCTCGGCGGGAGCTCCTCGTTGACCCGTGGCGCCCGGCCGAGGAGGACCCCACGGTCGAGGGTCACGGCGCCGCCGGTGGAGATGCGGAGGAGGCCGAGGGCGGGGCGCGGGGTCTGGAAGGGCTGCTGGGGCGGGATCTCGCGGCCGCAGGTCCGGCAGGTGCCGGCGTGCGGCGGCGACGGGTGACCTGCGGGGCAGAGGACGGCGAGGACGACGGGACGGTCGAGGTCGTCGTCGTTGCGGTGGAGGGCGCCGCGGTCGGTGGTGACGTCGGGGGCCGCGTGCTCGTCGGCGACCTCTTCGTCCACGAGGTCGGGCACGAGGTCGTGGACGGTCTCGTGCGCGGGGTCCGCGACCGGCTCCGGCCGGGGTCCCGACGCGGCGTCGGCCGGCGGGGGCGGGGGGGCCTCCTCGGCCGGCGGCGGCGGGGGTGGCGGGGTGTGGACCGGGAGCTCGGCGGTCGGCGGGTTCCCGGTGGGGGCCGGAGCGCCCGCGCCACGGCGCCACGGCACCGACTCGATGAGGCCGCCCTTCGGCGGGGTCGACACGGGGACCCGGGCAGCCGGCGACAGGCCGGCGGACGCCTCGTCCGGCGGCGGGAGGGTCAGGTCCGGCTGGACCCGCACCTCGTCCGACGTCTCGTCCCGATCCGCCTCCGCCTCCGCCTCGCCCTCTTCCCCTTCCCTTTCCCCTTCCCCTACCTCGGCCGTACCGGAATCGACCAATAGGTCACTTTGGGTACGGGCGTCCTCATCCGCTGTGGGCCCGTCCTGCGGGACTCCATCGACCAAGAGGTCGATCTTGGCCCGCTCCGGCTCCATCTCCAGCTCCGGCTCCCGCTCCATCTCCGGCTCGGGCTCGTCCTCGGGCGTACCGGAATCGACCAATAGGTCACTTTGGGTACGGGCGTCCTCATCAGCGACGGGCCCGTCCTCCGGGACACCATCGACCAAGAGGTCGACCTCGTCCCGCTCCGACTCGGGCTCGGGCTCGCGGACGGCGGCAGCGACCGCGACCTCGGGAACGGTGGCGGTCCGGGTCAGGCGGGCGGGGCGCCGCCAGCCGCGGGGCGGCCCGGGAGCCTCGGGCTCGGGCGCCTCGACGGAGATCTCGTCGCCCGCGCTCGCGAGGTCGACGTCGACGTCACGCCACGGCCTGCGGCCCTCGGCGGTGATCCGGGTGCCGTCGGCGAGGACGACCGCACCGGCCCCGCGGACGACGACACGCACCGCGTCGGCACCGACCGAGACCGCTGCGAGGTCGGGCATCCCGGCCAGGCCGTGGGCCGACAGCGCCTCGAGCAGGCCGAGCAGGCCGTCGGCCGCAGCCGCCGCGAGCGGCTCCGCGTGGCGGTCGGCCGCGGCGACGACCGCGTGGACGTCGGAACCGAGGACCTCGATCCACCCGGGGTGCACGACGCTGCGCACGGTGGTCACGGGCGGCTCCTCTCGCAGGCGGCGGGTCGGGACGTCGGGGCGCGGGGCACTCGGGGTCGTGGACAGGGGACCCCGGCCACAGACTAACCGGGCTCCGCGGCGGCAGGTGGCCGAGCGGGCGACCCGCCACGACCACCGACCGCCGACCTCCCCCGCACCGGCCGGCGGCCACCCGAGCAGGCACGACGGTGGCGACGCCCGGCGCGCCCACCCGCCGGGCCCGGGTGCCGAAGGGCACGATGGGGTCGTCCCCAGGAGGCCCCGTCTTGCTCGTCACCGTGGCGTTCGTCCCGCCGGAGCACGTCCTCGACGACGTCGAGACCGCGCTCGGGCGCACTCCTGCGCCTCCGGGTGAGTTCGTCCGCGTCTCGCGCTCCTCCCTCATGATCCCGGTGTTCGGCCTCGGCAACATCACCCGGCCGATGGTCACCTCCCTCGCCAGCTACATCAACGAGGAGCTCGACACCTCCGAGCCGTCACCGCGCGTGCGGTTCAGCGGGGTCTGGGCGATCGAGGAGGAGGGCGACCCCACCGTCGGCCTGCCCCTCGTCGGCGAGGTCGAGCGCGTCGAGGACCTTGCCCACCGCCTGCCCCGGATCGTCGCGACCCACGGCTTCTTCGTCGACCGCCGGCGCTTCGCCGCCCGGATGACGCTCGGCTCGGTGACCCCGACGACCTCGCTGCCGTGGCTCGAGCGCCTCGTCACCAACCTCGACGGTCACGCGTCGCCCATCTGGTCGGTCTCGGAGGTCGCCCTGCTCCGTCCGCGCTTCGGTGACGACGCCCCCGACACCTGGGAGGTCGTCGAGACCATCGCGACGGGGATCGACTGAGTCCGAGCCCCACGGCGGGACCGGGGACGCCGGTGACCCCGCACGACCTCAGGTCTGCAGCAGCCCCGCCCGCGGAGCGGTGTCGGCGTCGTCGCCCTCGTCGTCCCACGCGTCGACGGTGACGACGACGACCGAGACGTTGTCTCGGCCCCCGGCGCGCACCGCGGCGGCGACGAGCTGGTCGGCGGCGATCTGCGGGTCGCCGTACTTGCGCGCGATGAGCATGATCTCGCGGTCGTCGAGCTCGCCGGAGAGGCCGTCGCTGCAGATGACGAAGCGCTCGCCGCGCACGGGCGCCAGGACCCAGGTGTCGGCGACGGGCGCCGGGTCGGACCCGAGCGAGCGCGTGATGACGTTGCGCAGCGGGTGGGTGGCGACCTCGGAGGCCTCGATGACGCCGGCGTCGAGCAGCTCGCGCACCTCGGAGTGGTCGCGGGTCACCAGGCTCATCCGGTTGTCGGCTAGGCGGTAGACCCGCGAGTCGCCGATGTTGAACACGACCCAGTGCTCGTGGCCGCCGGCCACGACGACGGTGATCCCCGAGACGGTCGTGCCCATGCCGCGCTGCTCGGAGTCCCGGCTCTGCGAGTCCAGGATGCGACGGTTGGCCTCGCGCAGCACCTCGGCGACGTCGTCGGGCTGCTCCGCGGGATGCTCGTGGAGGTGGCGCAGCGACTCGACGGCGATCCGGCTGGCGACCTCGCCGGCCGCGTGACCGCCCATCCCGTCGGCGACGGCGAAGACCATGCCCTCGGCGAGGACGCAGTCCTCGTTGTGGTCGCGGACCCGGCCCACGTGGGTGGAGACGCCGGAGCGCACCCGCAGCGCGGTGCCGCCGAGGTGGCGGGGCTCGCCGCGGCTCATCCGCGCTCCCCCACGACGACGGTCTCGAGGACGGACTGGAGGGTGTCGTAGTCGGCCTCGAGGCCCGCGCCGCGAACCCGCCCGGTCGCGACGACGAAGCGGCTGGCGGCCTCGCCGCCGAGTTCGGCGTCGGGATCGACGTCGACGTCCTCGACGAGGGAGACGAGCGCGACCTCGACGACCGGCCCGCCCGACTCGTCCCAGGACACGTTGCGCGCCGCCCACTCGCGGCCGCCGATCTCGACGACGAAGACGTCCTCGAGCTCGCTGCCCGCGGGGGCGGAGGCGGTCGTCAGCCCCTCGACCAGGCCGCTCGCGTCGACCCCGGCGGCGGTGTGCGCGGCGAGGCCGACCTCGACGACGTCACCGGCGCTCCCGGTGCCCCTGGCCCGCAGCAGGCCCGCGCCGGCGGGGACGGGCTCCCAGCCCTCGGGGACCTCGAGCGTCACCGCCGGTGGTGCGGGGGCGACGGGTCCCGGGAAGGCGAGGACGGGCATGGAGCGAGGCTCCCTTCCGGGGACGACGGACATGAGGACCGAGCCTAACCGGGCGGGCGCCGACGGACCCATGGGGAGAACTCCCCACCCGCTCGCGCGTCCGCGCCCGGCCGACCCGCCGGCGACTGGGACTTCGACCCCGCCCACACCCGCATCGGCTTCTCCGCGCGCCACGCGATGGTGACGACCGTGCGCGGGTCGTCCAACGACGTCGAGGGTCACGTCCACGCCGACCTCGACGACCTGTCGACGTCCTCGGTCGTCATCACCCTGAGGTCGGCCAGCGTCGACACCCGCTCGGCCGAACGCGACACCCACCTGCGCAGCGCCGACGTCTTCGACGTCGAGACGTACCGGAGATCACCGTCGTCAGCACGCGGGTCGAGGAGGTCGCCGACGACGCGTTCGCGGAGTCCGGCGAGCTGACGATCCGCGACATCACCCAGGAGCCGATGATCCCCATCGCCCTCACGGGGGTCGAGATCTCCGCGATCAAGCGCTCCGAGGTCGACACCACCGCCTGATCCCACGGCCCCGCGGCGTCCCAGCCGGTCTCTCGGCGCAGGTCACTCCCGGTGGCGCGACTATGATCGGTCGCTGCAAGGGAGGGACGGACGGGAGGACCAGCGTGCCGCGTATCGTCGCGATGGTCCCCGTCGACCTCCGACGGTGGGCCAAGGCACACGTCACGCCGGGGACGTGGGAGTTCGCGCGACGCCTCGCCACCGGGCACACCCTGCCCCAGCGGCTCGCGCGCACGGCCCGCTCCCGCGCGGTCACGGTGCGCTTCGGCGCTTCCACGGCCCCCACGGCCGTCGTGTCGGCGGCCGGGCAGCCGCTCCTCGGACTGGTCGTCTCGACCTTCCGCTCCGGTGACACCCTCGCGCACCACCTGGCCCTGGTCGCCGACGCCCTCGAGCGGCACGACGTCCCGTACTTCGTCCTCGACGCCCAGGCGGAGCGCAGGCGCGTCGTCGTCGTCGACCGCGCCCACCGGCGGCGGGTGTGGGACGCCCTCCTCGCCGAGCACCGGTCCTTGACCGTCTACGTCGCCAAGGTCCGCGACGCGCGCGCCATCTCCCCCCGCCTCCTCGGACGGCAGACCCTCCCCCGGCGGGCGGCGGTCGTGCGGGTCTTCCAGGTGCTCGCCAGCCCCACCGGCGGGTTCCTCAGCGGCCCCGAGCTCGGGTGCGACATCGAGTTCTGGAAGGTGGCCCCGCACGACAGGCCCGCCTACCACAACGGGGAGCCGGTGCCGGCGGGAACCCTGATCGCGCCGCGCACCAACCGGTGGGCCGACACGATCGTCCCCGCCGAGCAGCAGACCGAGCTGCGTCGCGTCGACGGCACCCCGCGCCCCCGGCTCGCGACCATCGACCGCGCCCACGTGTTCTCGGTCCGCGAACCCGTCGACGTCGTCTACACCTGGGTCGACGGCTCGGACCCCGAGTGGCTCCTGCGCAAGGCGGCGGTCCACGACGACGCGGCGACCCGGAGCGAGATCCTCCACGCCCTCGCGACGAACGAGAGCCGCTTCACCTCGCGGGACGAGCTGCGGTACTCCCTGCGGTCCCTCGACATGTACGCCGACTGGGTGCGCCACGTCTACCTCGTCACCGACGACCAGGTCCCCTCGTGGCTCGACACCACCAACCCGCGCCTCACGGTGGTGTCGCACCGCGAGCTCTTCGGGGACCGCGGGCACCTTCCGACCTTCAACTCGCACGCGATCGAGAGCCAGCTCCACCGGATCCCCGGTCTGTCGGAGCAGTACCTCTACCTCAACGACGACGTCTTCTTCGGTCGCCCGCTGAGCCCGTCGCTGTTCTTCCACGGCAACGGCACCGCGATCTTCTTCCTCTCCGGGTCCAAGATCGGCCTCGGCGACCCCTCGCCCGAGGACGCGCCGGTCATGAGTGCCGCGAAGCGCAACCGTGACCTGTTCCTCGAGCGCTACGGCCTGACGATCTCGCAGAAGTTCCAGCACACCCCGCACTCCCTGCGGCGCTCGGTCATGGAGGACCTCGAGCGGGAGTTCGAGAAGGACTTCGTCCGCACGTCCGAGTCGCGCTTCCGCAGCCACGAGGACATCTCGGTCTCCTCGTCGCTCGGCCACTACTACGGGTACGTCACGGGGCGCGCGATCCCCGGGACCATCCGCTACTTCTACGCCGACATCGCCCGCGTCGACACCCCGGCGCGCCTCGCGTCGCTGCTGCGCGACCGTGACTACGACGTCTTCTGCCTCAACGACCACGACTCCCGCCGGCTGGACCCCGAGGTGCAGGCCCGGATCATCAGCGAGTTCCTCGAGTCGTACTACCCGATGCCGAGCACGTTCGAGAAGCCGGAGCCTCCTCAGCCCTCGTGAGCGGGCTCGGAGCCCTCGCTCGGCGCGACGACCGGAAGCTCCCACGAGGCCGGTGTCTCGAAGTAGCCGGCCATCCATCGCGTGACCCGTGCCCGGTGCGCGTCGGTCGCTCCGTCACTGTCGTTGATGCAGAAGGTGTCGAAGTCACGGCTGCGCTTGAGCCGGCGCATCCGGCGCCAGGCATCGCCGTCGGAGACGTCGAAGTAGTCGTACCTGATGGATCCGACCACCGCGTTGCCCGTGAGGTAGCCGTAGTAGTGGTGCAGCCACGAGTTGATCTCGTGGTCGGTCGCCGAGCGGAACGCGTTGGACCACGTCGTCCGGAAGACCTGCGGGTACCGATCCTCCAGCTCGAGCAGGGTGCTCCGCCGCTGGACGATCGGGGTGTGGAAGAACGCCCTCGTCGCCACTCGCCCGAAGTCCGCCTCGAGCAGGTCGACCACGTTGCGGCGAGCCCGCTCGTGCGGCTGCGCCTCTCCCTCGTCGTGGAAGCCCAGGGTGCTGCGAGAGAGGAAGAACTTCGAGGCCCCGTTGCTCGTGAAGAAGAGCTGTGGCAGCACCGGGCGGGCGAGGAAGACGTCGTCGTTGAAATGGAGGTAGTGCTCGCTGAGGCCCGGGATGTGGTGCAGCCGGGCGCCGATCGCGTGCGAGTTGAAGCTCGGCACCGTGCCGTGCCCGTCGAACAGGTCGCGCTGGTCGACGACCGTGATGCGGGGGTGATCCCGGTCGAGCCAGGCCGGGAGGTGCTGGTCGGTGACGAGGTAGATGTGTCGGACCCACGGCGCGTACTGCTCCACCGATCGCATGGAGTAGCGCAGCTCGCCGTTGTCGCGGAAGCGCGCCGGGGTGGCCGCCTCGTGGACCGGCTCCATCCCCTCGCGGACCAGGGCCGCGTTCTTGCGCTCGACCCAGTCAGGATCGGACCCGTCGACCCACATGTACACGACGTCGATCGGGAAGTCGATGTCGAACATGCCGGTCCCGGCGAAGGGGCGCAGGGTCCGCACCTGCTGCCCGCGGGACCAGGTGGTCGTGGGGATGCGGAGCGTTGCACCGACGTGAGTGGTCCGCTCGTTGCGGTTCGGGGCCCGAAGGGCTCCCGACGGCGCCGTCGACCAGCGCTCGACGTGGCAGCCGAAGGCCCGGTCGAAGACGACCTGGGACCTGTGGTGGCTTCGTCTCGTGACGAAGACCTCGACGTGGGACTGCGACCGCATCGCCCGCGCGATCCGCTCGTCGGTCACGAGGTCGATGTGCCGACGCCGTGCTCCACCGAGAGAGCGGCCCTCGACGGCGGCGCACACCGGGCGGAGTCGACCGAGTCCCACGAGGAGGTCGACCAGCCGGTCCCAGTCCCCGTCGCTCACCCCGACGCGCGCTCGATGGGTGGTGGACTCGGGCACGAGGAAGTAGTCGATGTCGGCGCCGTCACAGAGGTCGACCACCAGGCGCTGGTTGCTCGCGGACGCGTCCGCGGGGGATGCGCACGGGTCGACCTCGGCGACCCTCAGACGGCCGGCGCGCCGGTACACCGACATGTTCGTCACGTCACCCCACGGCGCCCCCCGCACGAGGGCGGCCCGCTCCCGACGGTCGAGCACCCGGCCCGCTCGACGGCTGAACCGGCTGACGACGCTCGCGGGCGAGCTGCCCGGGACCGTCGGCCGGAAGACCCCCGCCATCGGCTCCCCCGTTCGGGACGCCTTCAGCTCAGAGCGCACGGCGGCGGCTCGACGCAGGTAGCTCACGACGCCCATCACGCAGTCCGGTTCCACGGCCGGACCGGGCCGTTGCCGTCGCCCGGCAACCGGCTGCCCCCGGGCACCCGGCCCGCCGTCCGCCACGGGGAACGGTGTCGGCCGTCGGCCGCAACCGTGTCGCGGTCCCACGACGTGACGAACATGGACATGGCAAGGACCCTCATCGTCGGTGACCCACCGTGACACCGGGCCGTCCCCTCGGCGCCGGCCGGGGGCCTGCTGTCCGTCAGTCTAGGAGACATCGCGACTCTCCTCAGGCCCGGGACTCGGGCTGTCCGGCCCACCACTCGCGCAGGACCTGCCGCGCCGCCTCCTTGCCGATCGGGCCCTCGGACGTGCGAACCGCCAGCAGGTGCTTGTAGGCACGCCCGAGCACCGGCCCCGGGCGGATGCCCAGCTCGGCCGCGATCTCGTTGCCGTCGAGCTCGGGGCGCAGCGCCGTGAACTCCTCGTGCGCCCGGAGGGCCTCGATGCGGCGCTCGAGGTCGTCGTAGCTCGCCGCGAGCCGCTTGGCCTTGCGCACGTTGCGGGTCGTGCAGTCGGCCCGGGTGAGCCGGTGCAGCCGTGGGAGCAGCTCGTCGGCGTCGACGACGTACCGGCGCACCGCGGAGTCGGTCCACTGCCCGTCGCCGTAGCCGTGGAAGCGCAGGTGCAGCTCGACGAGGCGCGCGACGGCCTTGGTCGTCTCCTTGTCGAAGCGCAGGGCCTTCAGGCGCCTGCTCGCCAGCTTGGCACCGACGACCTCGTGGTGGTGGAAGGAGACCCCGCCGCGGTCCTCGAAGCGGCGGGTGGCCGGCTTGCCGATGTCGTGGAGCAGGGCGGCCAGGCGCAGGACGAGGTCGGGGCCCGGGACCGACTCCGGGGGGCCGCCGGGCGCCCCCTCGAGGTCGATCGCCTGCTCGAGCACCGTCATCGAGTGCTCGTAGACGTCCTTGTGGCGGTGGTGCTCGTCGACCTCGAGCTGGAGGGCGGGCAGCTCGGGGAGCACGTGCGCCGCGAGGCCGCTCGCCCCCAGCAGCTCGAGCCCGGCGCGGGGGTGCGGCGCGAGCACGAGCTTGACGAGCTCGTCGCGCACCCGCTCGGCCGACACGATGGCGATCGAGCCGGCCATGTCGCGCATCGCCGCGGAGACCTCGGGCGCGGGCACGAGGCCGAGCTGGGCGACGAAGCGGGCCGCACGCATCATCCGCAGCGGGTCGTCGCCGAAGGAGACCTCAGGGGTCGTGGGCGTGCGCAGGTGTCCGGCGGCGAGGTCGGCCAGGCCCCCGTACGGGTCGACGAAGGCGAGGTCGGGAAGGCGCAGGGCCATGGCGTTGACCGTGAAGTCGCGGCGGACGAGGTCGTCCTCGAGGGAGTCCCCGAAGGCCACGACGGGCTTGCGGGTCTGTCCGTCGTAGGCGTCGGCGCGGTACGTCGTGACCTCGACGACGGTGTCGCCGCTGCGCGCGCCGATGGTGCCGAACGCCCGGCCCATGTCCCAGGTGGCCGTGCCCCAGTCCTCGAGGACGGCCTCGGTCGTGTCGGGGCGCGCGCTCGTCGTGAAGTCGAGGTCGGTGGCGGCGCGGCCGAGGAAGGCGTCGCGGACCGGACCCCCGACGAGGGCGAGGGTGTGCCCGACCGCCGCGAACCGCTCCCCGAGGTCGGTGAGGACGGGGAGGACCGGCGCGAGCTCGGCGACCGCCTGGCGGAGGTCGGCCGCGGGGGGCTGACGGGTGGGCACGAGGAGCAAGCCTATTCGGCGCGCGGGCGTGCCCGGTGCCACCGAGGTCCCGGGTCGCGCCGGGGTCCACTCGTTACAGTGACCGGATGAGCCATGCCGCGACCGACCCGACGGGGGTGCCACCGCGGCGGCTCCCCGCCGTGGAGGAGCGCAGCGCCGGTGGCGTCGTCGTCGACGTGCACGAGGGCGAGGCGCGGATCGCGGTCATCGCGCGGCGCAACCGGGCCGGGCGGGTCGAGTGGTGCCTGCCCAAGGGCCACATCGAGGGCGAGGAGACGCTCCCGCAGACCGCGGCCCGCGAGGTGGCCGAGGAGACCGGCATCGAGGGCGTCGTCCTCATCGAGCTCGGCACCATCGACTACTGGTTCGCCGCGGGCGAGCGCCGGATCCACAAGTACGTCCACCACTACCTCCTCGAGGCCGTGGGCGGGCACCTGACGATCGAGAACGACCCGGACCACGAGGCCATCGACGTCGCGTGGCTCCCCCTGCGCGAGGCGCACCGCCACCTGACGTTCCCCAACGAGCGCCGGATCGCGCGCGTGGCGTGGCAGCGCCTCGCCGGCGACGCGTGAGCGACCAGCCGAGCGTCGGGCGAGCCGGCGCGATCATGGCCGGCGGCACCTTCGTCAGCCGCGTCGTCGGGCTCGTGCGCACCGCGATGCTCACGGGCGTCATCGGCACGACGGGCTACGCGGCCGACGGCTTCACCGCGGCCAACACGTTGCCCAACTCGTTCTACATCCTCATCGCGGGCGGTGCCCTCAACGCGATCCTCGTGCCGCAGATCGTCCGGGCGAAGCTGCGCCCCGACGGCGACGTGTTCGTCAACCGGATCATCACCCTGGCGCTGGCCGCGCTGGCCGTCGCGACGGTCGTCCTCACCCTGCTCACCCCGGTGATCGTGCCGCTCTACTTCAACGTCGAGGACGACGAGGCCGTGGCCCTGGCGGTCGTCTTCGGCTTCGTCTGCCTGCCGCAGGTCTTCTTCTACGGGCTCTACACGATCCTCGGGCAGGTCCTCAACGCGAACGGTCGCTTCGCCGGGTTCATGTGGGCCCCGGCGCTCGCGAACGTCGTCGCCGTGGTGGGCCTCGTCGTCTTCCTGCAGATGGGCTTCCCGCAGAACGCGGCGCCGGCCGACTGGACACCCGCGATGATCGCGGTCCTCGCCGGGTCGGCGACGCTGTCGATCGTCGCTCAGGCGGTGTGCCTCGTCATCCCCCTGCGGCGGATGGGGTTCCGGTACCGCCCGGTCTGGGGGGTTCGCGGGGTCGGCCTCGGCGAGGTCAGCAACGTCGCGAAGTGGACGTTCGGCTCGATCGTCGTCAGCCAGCTCGGCTTCCTCGTCACCTCCCGCGTGCTGACCCGCGCGACCGACCTCGGCAAGGCCGCGGGCGACCCGGCTGCGGGCCTCGCGGCGTTCAACCCGGCCCTCCTGCTCGTCATGCTGCCGCACGGCCTGATCACCGTCTCCCTCGTCACGGCGCTGTACACCCGGCTGTCGGAGGCGGCGAGCCACGGCGACCACGACGAGGTGATGCGGCTGCACGGCCGCGGGCTGCGGCTGCCGTCGGTGATCCTCGTGCCGGGCGTCGTCCTCATCGGCGTCCTCGCGCCGTACGTCGCCTCGACCTTCTTCTTCAGCAACACGCTCCAGGAGACCAAGGCCATCGCCATCGTGCTCCAGGGACTGGTCTGGATGGTCCTGCCGATGGCCTGGACCTACCTCAACGACCGGGTCTTCTACGCCCACCAGATGACGTTCATGTCCTTTCGCATCCAGTGCGTGACGACCGGGCTGTCCTCGCTGGGGGCGCTCATCGCCTCGCGGCTCGACCCCAACCTCACGGCCTTCGCCCTGAGCCTGGGGCAGTCCTGCGCCGTCGTCGTGTCCTCGGCCGTCGGCTTCTGGGTGCTCAAGCGGATGCACGGCCACATCGGGCTGCGCAGCGCCGGGGGGATGTACCTCAAGCTCCTCGTGCCGGCCGTCGTCTCGGCCCTCGCGCTCGCCGGACTCATCGCCGTCGTGTTCCCCGACCTCGGCGAGCGCCGCGGGGTGGGCGGCCTGCTCGAGGGCGGCCTCGTCCTCGGCGCCGCGGCGGCCGTCCAGCTGGCCGTCACCTGGGGGGTCGCGCGGGCCCTCGGGGTCACGGAGGTCAGCGCGGCGCTCGAGCCCGTGACGCGTCGTCTCCGTCGGCGCTGACCGTCCCTGTCTACGATGGGTCGAGCACCCCCTCGGGTGGGTGCCGCGCCGTCGTGCGCGCCGACGAGGTCGACCAGGAGGAGCAGCGGTGAGGGGTGTGGGTCCGGGCACCGTCCTCGGCGGGCGGTACGCCGTCCACCGACGACTCGAGCAGCGGCGTGACACCGAGCGCTGGTCCGCCGACGACACCACGCTCGGCCGGCGGGTCTCGGTCCTCGTCATCGGCGCCGACGACGGCCGCACCCCCGACCTCCTCGACGCCGCGCGCCGGGCCGCCTCGGTCACCCACACCGTCTTCGTCCGGATCCTCGACGTCGGCAGCGACGACGAGGTCTCCTACGTCGTCGAGGAGGACCTCAGCGAGGCCCGCGCCCTCACCGACCTCGTCACCGACGGCGGAGTGCCCGGCGACGAGGTCCGCCGGATCACCGGTGAGGTCGCCGCAGCCCTCGAGACCGCCCGCCAGCGCGGGATGCACCACCTCGAGCTCGAGCCCGACGACGTCCTGCGCACGCCCGAGGGCGACATCCGCCTGCGCGGGCTCGAGACGGCCGCCGTGCGCGCCGGTCACGAGGGT
This sequence comes from uncultured Actinomycetota bacterium, assembly GCA_963834225.1. Lineage (GTDB taxonomy): Bacteria > Actinomycetota > Actinomycetes > Actinomycetales > Dermatophilaceae > Oryzobacter. The sequence goes on from CAWIAT010000015.1 coordinate 46,860, forward strand.
GCCGAGTCCGAGGACGCCGCCCGCCGTGACGCGGTCGGGGTCGTGGCGCTCGCCTATGCCGGGCTCACCGGCCTGTGGCCCCTGGGCGCCGGCGGGTCCGGCCTCGGCGCCGCACCGCGCGTCCCCGGCGGGGTCGCCGCACCATCCGAGATCGCTGCCGGCGTCCCGCGCGACCTCGACGCCATCTGCCGCCTGACGCTCAACGACGACCAGGGCCCCACGAGCCCGGGCGACTTCGCCCGCCAGGTCGCCCCGTGGCCCTCGCGCCAGGTCGTCGGCCGTCCCGTGGTCCCTGTGGTCACGCCCCCGCGCCCCGACACGCTCGACGATCAGGCCGAGGACGACGCTCCCGTCGACGTCGAGGAGCCGTCGACCGTGGAGGCGGCCGGGCTCGACGAGCCCGAGCCCTACGACGAGCCGGAGCCCTACGACGAGGCCGACGAGGTCACCCACGTCCTGCCGCGTGTCGTCCTGCCGGCGGACGCCGCGCAGGACGACGACCTCGAGACCGAGGACGAGGCAGCCGGGGAGGACGAGAGCCCCGGGAACGAGGCGACCCGCGTCATCGCGCTCGACCCGACCCTCGGCGCGACGCCGGCAGCCTCGGCCGGGCCCGTCGCACCCGTCGACGCGGACGTCCGTGACGACGAGACCGCCGAGGACGATGCGGGGGAGGGCGACGACGAGCAGCGTCGTGGAGCCGGGGCGGGCGCCGCGGCCGCGGGCGCCGCTGCTGTCGCGGCCCTCGGCTCGGTCGGCGGCCGGGTCGGTGGCTTGGCCCGCCGAGCCGTCGACAAGGTCTCCGAGCTGTCCCCCGACACGGCCTCGGCCCCGCGCGAGCCGAGCGCGGCACGGACCACGGCTGCCGGGTCCGACCTCGAGCCCCCGGCCCCCCTCGTCCCGGCGGAGCCGTTGACCAAGGACGAGTCCAAGCTCGCCCTCGGGATCGTCGCCGGCTTCCTCGTCCTCGCCCTCGTCATCGGCATCTGGGGGGTGTCCCGGATCGGCGCGAACACCGACATCGAGCTCGGCGGCAACACCGCGTCCTCGCGCACGACCTCCGCCGCACCCTCCTCCGACGCCCCGAGCGACAGCGGCTCCCCCGCACCTTCCGGCGACCCCGAGCCGCTGGCCATCCTCAAGGTCGAGGCCTACGACCCCGAGGGCGACGGCGAGGAGAACAACCAGCTGACCCCGAAGACCTACGACGGCGACAAGGGCGACGGCTGGTTCTCCGAGAACTACCGCTCCAACGAGTTCGGCGCCCTGAAGAAGGGGCTCGGCGTCGTCGTCGACCTCGGTCCGAACAAGAAGCCGCAGGGCGTCGAGCTGACCGTCCCCGTCGCCGCCGACCTCGAGGTCTACGTGGGTCCCGACAACCGCCTCGAGGGTGCGACGAAGATCGGTGAGAAGAAGGACGCCGAGGGCACCGTCACGTTCGCGGTCCCCGCCGACGTCAGCGGCCAGTACATCGTCGTCTGGTACACCAAGCTCACCCCGGACGACCGCGACAAGCGACGTGCGTGGCTCAACGAGGTCGTCGTCACCGGCTGACGCCGGCCGCCCGATGTCCGACGACCTCCTCGAGCTCAGCGACCGCGACCTCATGGCCCGGCACGTGGCCGGCGACGGCGGTGTGGCCTTCGGCGAGCTGTTCCGGCGCCACCGCGACCGGATGTACGCCGTGGCCCTGCGCACCACCGCGAACCGCGAGCTCGCGGCCGACGCCGTCCAGGAGGCCTTCATCTCGGCGTTCCGCCGCGCCGACGCCTACCGGGGCGAGGCGGCGGTCACGACGTGGCTGCACCGGATCGTCGTCAACGCCTGCCTCGACCGGATCCGCCGCGAGCGGGTGACCGTGCGGCGGGCCGGCGACGTCGCCGAGCTCGACCTCCCGGACCGTCACGACCACCACGCCTCGGTGGAGGCACGTCTCGACGTCCGCGAGGCCCTCGCCCGGATCCCCGAGGGGCAGCGCCTCGCCCTCGTCCTCGTCGACATGCACGGGCTGTCGGTCGCCGAGGCCGCGAGCATCCTCGGCGTGGCCGAGGGGACCGTGAAGTCGCGGTGCTTCCGGGGTCGCGAGGCCCTCGCGGCGCTCCTGACGCCCCGGGGTGACCGGGTGACCGGTCCCACGGAACCCAGGGGGGCGCCGTGACGTCCCACCTCCGGCCCGTCCCCTGCGGGGGACGGACCACCACCCCAGACCCCCACCCCGAGGGCCCGTCCCGGAGGACTGCGTGAACCACACCCACGACGACGACGCCCCCGTCGAGCACGACCCGACGGGGATGCGCGCCCTGCTCGCCGGGCTTCCCGACCCCGGACCCATGCCCGACGACCTCGTCGCGCGGATCACCGCCGCCCTCGACGTCGAGGCCACCGCGCCGGCGCTGCATGCCGTCCCCGAGGCCGATGCCTCCCCCGTTGGCACCGTCGTCCCCCTGCGCCGCCGGCCGTGGACCCGTCACCTCGCGGTGGCCGCCGCCGTCGTCGGTGCCGTCGGCATCGGCGGACTCGCCCTCCAGGTCAGCCAGGGCGGCCTCACAGCGGCGTTCGACGCCTCGTCGTCCGGGGGCGGCGCCGACAGCGGTGCGTCGGCGGAGGAGGGCTCCAAGGCCGCCGCAGGGGGGTCCGCGCCCCAGCTGGCCCCCGACGCGGGCTCGAGCCGGGTCGTGGTCGTCCTCACCGAGCGGGCCTACGCCTCCGGGGACCTCGCCGCCGGGGCGCGCCTGACGGCCACCGAGACCGGCGACGGGCTGCGCGACCTCGCGGCCGAGGCCCCGACCCTCGGCCCGATCGCCACCCCCATCGGCGCCCGCGCCTGCGCCGACGCCCTCGGGATCTCCCCGACGGCGGGGCTGCTCGTCGACCTCGCCCGCGTCGACGACCGCCCGGCGGCCGTCCTCGTGGCCACCGACGAGACCGGACGCACGGCCTGGGCGGTCGAGCGCTCGTGCACGACCGGTGACCCCGCCCTCATCACCGGCCCCACCAGCCTCGACTGAGCGCTCGGGGGCGGGGTCGGTCCACCGGACCGGCGGGGCGACCCCCGCGCGGGAACACCACGGCCCTAGGATCGGTTCTTCCAGAGCACCGCATGTTGCGGTCGCCATCCGTCGTCACCACAAGGGGCTGTGTCCACGTGACCTCCGACGTCCGCAACGTCATCATCATCGGCTCCGGCCCCGCGGGCTGGACCGCCGCGGTCTACGCCGCGCGCGCCAACCTCGAGCCCCTCGTCTTCGAGGGTGCCGTGACCGCCGGCGGCGCGCTGATGAACACCACCGAGGTCGAGAACTTCCCCGGGTTCCGCGACGGCATCATGGGTCCGGACCTCATGGAGAACATGCGCGCCCAGGCCGAGCGCTTCGGCGCCGAGATCATCACCGACGACGTCGAGTCCGTGTCGCTCGAGGGTGACGTCAAGGTCGTCGTCGACGCCGAGGGCACCCAGTACCGCGCCCGCACCGTCATCCTGGCCATGGGCAGCGCCTACCGCGAGCTCGGACTCCCCGACGAGAAGCGCCTCTCCGGCCACGGGGTCTCCTGGTGCGCCACCTGCGACGGGTTCTTCTTCCGCGACCAGGACATCGCCGTCGTCGGCGGGGGCGACTCGGCGGTGGAGGAGGCCACCTTCCTCACCAAGTTCGCCCGCACCGTGACCATCGTCCACCGCCGCGACGAGCTGCGCGCCTCGGCGATCATGGCCGAGCGGGCCCACGCCAACGACAAGATCCGTTTCGCGTGGAACAGCGCCGTCACCGGCATCCACGGCGACGACAAGCTCACCGCGATCACCCTCACCGACACCGTCACCGGGGCCACCCGCCAGCTGCCGGTGACCGGGCTGTTCATCGCCATCGGCCACGACCCCCGCAACGAGCTCGTCAAGGACGTCGTCGACCTCGATGACGAGGGCTACGTCGAGGTCGTCGGCCGCACCACGAACACCAACGTCCCGGGCGTCTTCGCCTGCGGTGACCTCGTCGACCACACCTACCGCCAGGCCATCACCGCCGCCGGCTCCGGCTGTGCCGCCGCGCTCGACGCCGAGCGCCACCTCGCCCACGCCCCCACGCCCGCCCTCACCCACTGACCCCCGGCTGTCGGAACCCTCCGGCAGCATCGGGACCCACACCACCGCTCACCCCACGCGAAAGGACCCCCTCCATGGGAGCCGTCACCAAGACCACCGACGACACGTTCGAGGCCGACGTCATCAACAGCGACAAGCCCGTGCTCGTCGACTTCTGGGCCGAGTGGTGCGGTCCGTGTCGCGCCGTCGCCCCGATCCTCGACGAGATCGCGCGCGACCACGACGAGGTCACCATCGTCAAGCTCAACACCGACGAGAACCCGGGCATCACGGGCAAGCTCGGCATCACGAGCATCCCGACGATGCACGTCTACCAGAACGGCGAGATCGTCAAGACGATCATCGGCGCGATGCCGAAGCCGAAGCTCCTGCGCGAGCTCGAGCCCTTCCTCGGCTGAGTCCCCGCTGACGCGCAGAGGCGCGGATCCCGTTGTCGTTCAACGGGATCCGCGCCTCTTGTCGTCGGTGGAGCGACGGCGCGGCTCAGCCGCGGGCGCCGCGCAGCTGCATCGTGTCGAGGATGCGGTTGAGGTCCTCCACCGAGGCGAACTCAACCGTGAGGCGGCCCTTCTTCGCGCCCAGGGCGATGCGGACGCGGGTGTCGAGCCGGTCGGACAGGTCGGCCGCGAGGTCGTCGAGCTGGGGTCGACGGCCACCGGCCCGGGGAGCCCGGCGAGCAGGCGGGGTGTCACCGTCGCCGAGCGAGACGAGCTCCTCGACGGTGCGGACCGACAGGCCCTCGGCGACGATCCGCTGCGCCAGCCGCTCCATCGAGCCGGGGTCGGGCAGGCCGAGGAGGGCGCGGGCGTGGCCGGCGGAGAGGACCCCGGCCGCGACGCGACGCGCGACGACCGGAGGGAGCTTCAGCAGGCGCAGGGTGTTGGAGATCTGAGGGCGGGAGCGGCCGATCCGCTGGGCGAGGACCTCCTGGGTGCAGCCGAAGTCGTCGAGGAGCTGCTGGTAGGCCGCCGCCTCCTCGAGGGCGTTGAGCTGGCTGCGGTGGAGGTTCTCCAGGAGCGCGTCGCGCAGGAGGTCGTCCTCGTCGGTCGACCGGATGATGGCCGGGACGCTGTCCTTGCCCGCCTCGCGGGAGGCGCGCCAGCGGCGCTCGCCCATGATGAGCTCGAAGCGGATCTCACCCTCGGGGGTCGGCACGGGACGCACGACGATCGGCTGGAGGACGCCGATCTCACGGATGGAGTTGACCAGCTCGGCCATGTCGTCCTCGTCGAAGACGGTGCGCGGCTGCTTCGGGTTGGGCCGGATGCTGCCGATCGGCAGGTCGGCGAACTCGGCGCCGGGGACCGGGCGCAGCGCGTGCGGGTCGGTGTCGGCGGGTGCCGCGCTGTCGACGGCACCGGTGTCCCTGGGGTCCTGACCTGCAGGGACGTCGGAGCCGGCGTCCGCCGGACCCGCACCCGTCGCGTCCTCGGACGGCTCGTCCCGGTCGCGGAAGAACACGTCGACGGGGCGGTCGGCGGTGGCGGTCCCACTGGGGATGAGGGCGCCCAGGCCGCGGCCCAGGGCTCGACGCTTCTCGCTCATGCGGACTCCTCGGAGGTCGAACGGGTGGAGACGCCACGCTCGGCGAGCTCGACGGCTGCCTCGAGGTAGGACAGCGCACCACTGCTGTTGGGGTCGTAGGTCATGACGGTCTGGCCGTGGCTCGGGGCCTCGGAGATGCGCACCGAGCGGGGCACGCTGGCCCGCAGGGTCTGGTCGGGGAAGTGCTCGCGCACCTCGTCGGCGACCTGCGCCGAGAGGCGGGTGCGGCCGTCGTACATCGTCAGCAGGATCGTCGACACGTGGAGCTTGGTGTTGAGGTGGCTGCGGATCAGCTCGATGTTCTTCAGCAGCTGCGAGAGTCCCTCGAGGGCGTAGTACTCGCACTGGATCGGGATGAACACCTCGGTCGCGGCCACGAAGGCGTTGACGGTGAGCAGCCCCAGGCTCGGGGGGCAGTCGATGAGGACGTAGTCGATCCGCTCCCCCGCCTCCTCCCGGGCCTCGACGTAGGCGTGGACGGCCTTCTCGAGCCGGGTCTCGCGCGCGACGAGGGAGACCAGCTCGATCTCGGCTCCCGCGAGGTCGATCGTGGCGGGGACGCACCACAGCCGCGGGATGTCCGGGCAGGTCGCGACCACGTCGGCGATCGGCGTGCCCTCGACGAGGACGTCGTAGACGCTGGGGACCTCCGCGTGGTGCTCGATGCCGAGCGCCGTGCTGGCGTTGCCCTGCGGGTCGAGGTCGATGACGAGGACGGTGCTCCCCGCCTGGGCGAGCGCGGCCGCGATGTTGACCGTCGTCGTCGTCTTGCCCACGCCCCCCTTCTGGTTCGCCACGGTGAGGACGCGGGTGCGGCTCGGGCGGGGCACCGACCGGCCGGCCAGTGTGATGCGCTTGCGGGCGTCCTCCGCGACCGCCGCGGCGAGGGGCGTCTGGTGGTCGGCACCGGGCATGGCTGCGGCGATCTGGGCGCGTTCGGCGACGTCGTCCACGGGGGTGGGGTGCTCCTCGGGTGTGGTGTCGCCGCCGTCGGCCGGGGCCGGCGCGACGACGGGGCTCTGGTCGGGATCCGCCGGCGGGGCGATGACCGTCGCGGGGGCGTGGGTGGTGGTGGGGGTCTCGAGTGCCTCGAGGTCAGCCGGCGCTGTTTCACGTGAAACACCATCCGGCCCCGGCCATCCCAGGGCAGAGGTCGCCGGACCGGCGAGGGTGGGAAAGCCCAGTCCCGGAGCGGCGAACCGCTCTTCGGTGAGGTCACTTCCGGCACTCACGCCGACCACCTTTCACGTCGAGGGACCACGGCCCGCCCATCCAACCCCACGACCCCCGAACACGCCAAAGCGTCGTCCACAGCCAAGGCACCGTATCGCCTGGGGTGGAGGCCTCTGTCCCCGGGGCCCAGACGTGACCAACTGCTCCTCGAGCGACAGTGGTGATGGTTGCCGCGCCGCCACCGGTCACGCGTCGTTTCACGTGAAACGCTGAGCGAGTCCTTCCGGTGGTCCGACCCTGCGGACGGTGCCCGGTGATGCCGGCGACCGGTCGGGGGTCACCGGTGACCATCAGACCGGAGGCTCCCTCCCTGGTGCGCCCTGGACGGAGGCGACGGATCATGGCGGACGGACGGTGAACCGACGTTCGACGCGCTCACCGACCCTTCCGCTGAGGCCTACGCCTCTGCCGGATGTTTCACGTGAAACGGCTTCCTTCGATGAGGCGCGGTCGCCTCTCGACCCACAGTGCACGGCCAGGGAGAGGTCGGGTCCAGGCGACGGCCACCTGTGGACAACTCATCGCTCCACGCGCAGATCCTTGGGGACAACCGGTGGACAACGTGGCGAGAGGACGCCGAGGGCTTGGCCCGCAGCGGCGTGAACCCTCCCCTGATACCCCGCTTCTAGATTGCCCTTGAGGGACCTTTCGCCGGTCCGATCGACGTGCGGGAGGCCGCGCCGACGATCCGTGACGAGACCGACGACCGGGCCGGAGGGGTGTCCCTGGCTCCCGTCAGGGCCGGCCGGTGACCCACCTGGACACCTCCCGAGGAGAGGTGTTTCACGTGAAACGCTCGGTGCCGACCAGCAGCACCCACCTCACGGCCGTCAGAACCTCCCACACCGGCGGGTGGCACCAGACGGTCAGGTGGTCGAGCGGGGTGGGCGAGAACCGCCGGGGGGTGGTGCCGGCGACGGGGCGGAGCCGGGAACCTTCCTCTTCTTCTTGCCTCGTCGCGGTCCGGGCGTCGCGCGTGGCCGGAACCGCAGGTCCACCGTGAGCACCGGCTCGTCGAGCAGGTCACCGCCGTGCTCGGTGACCGACGCGTCGAGCAGGCCCAGCCGCTCGAGGGCGGGGCGGTCCTCCTCGAGCTCCTCGGCGGCCGAGCGCCCCTTCATCGCGACCAGGGTGCCGCCCTCGGCCAGGAGGGGGACGCACCACCGGGCCAGCTTGTCGAGGCGAGCGACGGCCCGGGCCGTGACCCACGGGGCGCGAAGGACCCCGGCGAGCTCTTCCGCGCGCCCTCGGTGCACCGTGACGTTGGTCAGTTCGAGATCCACGACGACCGAGTCGAGCCAGGTCGTCCGGCGGAGCATCGGCTCCACGAGGTGCACCTCGAGGTCCGGCCGGACGACCGCCAGGGCCACCCCGGGCAGGCCCGCCCCCGAGCCGACGTCGACGACGGACGCCCCCTGCGGGAAGCCGTCGGCGATGACCGCACAGTTGAGGACGTGGCGCTCCCAGAGCCGCGGCACCTCTCGGGGTCCGATGAGACCGTGAGTCACCCCGGTGTCGGCGAGGATCGCCGTGAACCGCTCCGCGAGCTCGAACCGGGGCCCAAACAGGCCAGCCGCACCCGGAGGTGCGGCTGGCGGTGCGGCGGGACGCTCGTCCTGGCCGTCATGTTTCACGTGAAACGCAGCCTCACGCCGGGAGGATGACGACGAACCGGCGCGGCTCGGCGCCCTCGGACTCCGAGGCGAGCCCGGCCGCGAGGACCTCGTCGTGGACGACCTTGCGCTCGAACGCCGTCATCGGCGAGAGCGCCTTGCGCTCACCCGACTCCTTGACCTCCGCGATGGCCACCGCGGCGAGCTCGACGAGGGCCTCGCGACGCTCGGCACGGTGGCTGGCGACGTCGAGCATGAGGCGGCTGCGCTCGCCGGTGGCCGACTGGACCGCCAGGCGGGTCAGCTCCTGGAGGGCGTCGAGCACCTTGCCGCCCTCGCCGACGAGGCGGCGGGGCACCCGGCCGTCCTCGGAGTCGACGATGGAGACCGCGGCGCGGTCCCCGTCGATGTCGACGTCGATGTCGCCATCGAGGTCGCAGATGTCGAGGAGCGTCTCGAGGAAGTCGGCCGCGACCTCACCCTCGCGCTCGAGGATCTGCCGACGCGTCCGGCCGGAGCCCTCGCGCGTGCTTCCGCCCTCGGCGGCGGCGCTCTCGTCGCCGACGCCGTCGGTGTCAGCGCTGTCGATGTCGGTGTCGTCGGCGTCGCTCTCCTCGGGCTCGGCCGGAGCGGTGTCGCCCGCGTCGGCTCGACCGTCCTGGTCGATGGACTCGTCGGTCCCGACCGTGCCGGTCCCCTCGCTGGACGCCTGGGTCTCGACGACCTCGGTGTCCACGACGTCGGTGGTGGTGGTGTTCTCGCTCATGGAATCTCCAGCTGTCAGGGGGATCAGGTCGTGGGGGGCTTGGCGGCGGCGCCGGGCTTCTTCGCTCCGGGCTGCTGGCCACCGCCCTGCTTCTTCTTGCGCTTCTTCGACGCGGGCTGGGCACGCTGGCCGACCTGCTTGGCCTCTTCCTCCGCAGCGGCGAGCTCGGCGAGCTCGGCGGCCGTGGGGGCGCCCGGGATCGGCTTGCCCTTCTTCGCCAGGCGCGCGTGGTACGCCTTCTCCGCAGGGGACCCGGGAGCGGGCAGTCGGCGGATGACGTAGAACTGCTGGCACATCGACCAGATGTTCGTCGTGAACCAGTAGACGAGGACGCCGAGCGGGAAGTTGACACCGGACACGGCGAAGACGACCGGGAGCACGTAGAGCAGGAGCTTCTGCTGCTTGGCGAAGGGGTTGTCCAGCGCCGAGGCCGGCATGTTCTTCGTCATCAGCTGCCGCTGGGTCAGGAAGGTCGTCGCCGACATGAGGACGATGAGGACGATCGTCACGATCTTCGTGCTCGTCGCGTTGCTGCCGAGGAAGGTGTCGGACAGCTGCGCACCGAAGATCGACGCGGACTCGGCCTGGGCCGCGACGGTCCTGTCGATCGGCCCCACCGGGCCCTTGTCACCGGTCGCGATGTTGTCGAGTCCGTTGAGCACCTGGAACAGGCCGAAGAAGAACGGTGACTGCGCGAGGATCGGCAGGCACGAGGAGAAGGGGTTGGTCCCCTCCTTCTTGTACAGCTCCATCGTCTCGGCGGTCATCGCCTGGCGGGACTCGGGGTCGCTCTTGCCCTTGTACTTCTTCTGGATCTTCTGCAGCTCGGGCTGGATCATCTGCATCTTGCGCGAGGCCATGATCTGCTTGAAGAACAGCGGGATCATCACCGCCCGCATCACGAGGACGAGGCCGACGATCGACAGCGCCCAGGTCCAGCCCGAGGCCTCGGGCAGCCCGACGGCGGTCAGGCCTTCGTGGAAGCCGTACATGATCCACGCCACGAGCCACTCGATCGGGGCCATGATCGTGTTGAAGAAGTCGCCCATGCTGTCCTTACGGCTGTGCCGGTCGGCGCCGGCGAAGTGGTGTCACGGTCATGACGGTGGTCAGGTGGGTGTCGACCCGGCCAGGGGTGCGGCCGGGTCGGCCTCCTGGTCGGGGTCGGCGGGGATGCCGCGCGGTCCGGTGGTGCCGGGGATCGGCCGCCCGGTCGCGGGATCGCGCAGGGGGACGTGGTCGACGCCACCGGGAGCCCACGGGTGGCAGCGGCCGAGGCGACGCACGGCCATCCACGATCCGCGCAGCGGGCCGTACTCCTCGAGCGCGGTCACCGCGTAGGCGGAGCAGGACGGGAAGTACCGGCAGGTCGGCGGGCGCATCGGTGAGATGAGCAGCTGGTAGGCGCGGATGCACCACACCAGCGGCATCGCCACCAACCGTCCGACGCTCACGTCACCCCTCCGATTCGACCGATCACCTTGTGCACCAACGGATCCAGGGCCTTCGCGAGTTCCCCCGAGGTGGCCGTGGCAGCTGCCGGGTTGGCCCGCACCACGAGGTCGGTGCCCGCCGGGACCACCGCGAGGCGGCTCGCGACGAGAGCCCGCAGCCGGCGCCGGGTCCGGTTGCGCACGACCGCGTTGCCCACGGTCCTCGACACGACGAAACCGACCCGCGGCGGGAGCCCTGCGCGCGCGTCGGTCTGGTGGGCGTGGACCACGAGGAGCCGGGAGCCGGCCCGAGAACCTCCGGAGGCCCGGACCGCCGACGTGAAGTCCGCTCGCTCACGCAGGCGGTTCGGCGCCGGCAGCACCGGGAACGCCTCAGGCGGAGAGCTCGGAGCGGCCCTTGCGGCGGCGGGCGGCCAGGATCGCGCGGCCCGCACGGGTGCGCATACGAAGGCGGAAGCCGTGCGTCTTGGCGCGACGACGGTTGTTCGGCTGGAAGGTCCGCTTGCTCACGTCAGTTCTCTCATCTTCGACAGGCGGGCTGGACGGCCCGGGGTTCGGGGAGCCGGGTCGTCGGCTGCCATCGGAAACCCATGACCCTTCCAGGGGGTCCCCGGCACCACTTCGGCGCGGGTCACGGGCATGCGAAAACAGCCGACCAACAGGCCCGTTCACGGTACGCGACCGGGGCATCGAGGGTCAAACCGGCGTCGACGGTACACAGGGTTGGGGAAAACCCTCTAGGATCCCACGGAGCAACCGCCCGCCCCCGGAACGACACACCGACGACGCCCCGCCTCGCGATCCCCACAGCCTGTGGACAACGATGTGGATGACGACCGGCCCCGGGGCCCGGCAGCGGACGAGGGCCCGAGGGGGCGGAAGGCGGGGACGACGACCAGTGGCGGACGCGACGATGGCCCAGCTGTGGCGGACGACCCTGGAGGTCCTGGACTCCGACGGAATCCCGGTGCAGCAGAGGGCTTTCCTCTCCCTCGCCCGCCTCGTCGGCCTGCTCGACGACACCGCCCTCATCGCCGTCCCGAACGACTTCACCAAGGACATCGTCGAGACCCGCCTGCGTGACCGGGTCACCGCGACCCTGGGCGCCCAGCTCGGCCGCGACCTCCGCCTGGCCGTCACCGTCGACCCCTCGCTCGTCGAGTCGGCCGCCGCCGAGGCGGAGGCACAGGACGAGGGCCACGACGCCCGGGCCGCCGACCGCCGCCAGCAGATCGACGAGCTCGACCTCGGCGAGGACGAGCTCGACGGCGGCGACCACGGGGCCGCCCACGCCCTCCCCGCCGGAGCCAACGGGGCACCGCCGCTCGTCGAGGTCCCCGGGGCCCGGCGCCCCCGGCCCGGCCAGCAGGTCCCCGAGCAGGTCGAGCTGACCCGCCTGAACCCCAAGTACACCTTCGACACCTTCGTCATCGGCGCGAGCAACCGGTTCGCCCACGCGGCCGCGGTCGCCGTCGCCGAGGCACCGGCCAAGGCGTACAACCCGCTCTTCATCTACGGCGAGTCCGGACTGGGCAAGACCCACCTCCTGCACGCCATCGGGCACTACGCCCGCAACCTCTTCCCCCACGTCAAGGTGCGCTACGTGAACTCCGAGGAGTTCACCAACGACTTCATCAACAGCATCCGCGATGACAAGGCGAGCAACTTCCAGCGGCGCTACCGCGACGTCGACGTCCTGCTCATCGACGACATCCAGTTCCTCCAGGGCAAGGTGCAGACGCAGGAGGAGTTCTTCCACACGTTCAACACCCTGCACAACGCGAACAAGCAGGTCGTCATCACCAGCGACCTCCCCCCGAAGCTGCTCAGCGGCTTCGAGGCGCGCATGCGCAGCCGCTTCGAGATGGGCCTGCTCACCGACGTCCAGCCGCCCGACCTCGAGACCCGGATCGCGATCCTGCGCAAGAAGGCCATCCAGGAGCGGCTCTCGGTCCCCGACGACGTCCTGGAGTTCATCGCCTCGCGCATCTCGACCAACATCCGCGAGCTCGAGGGAGCCCTCATCCGGGTCACCGCGTTCGCGAGCCTCAACCGCCAGCCGGTCGACATGAGCCTGGCCGAGATCGTCCTGCGCGACCTCATCCCCGACGACGCCTCGAGCCAGGTGACGCCGGCGACGATCATGGCCCAGACGGCCGCGTACTTCGGCCTGACCCTCGACGACCTCCAGGGGCAGTCGCGCTCCCGGGTCCTCGTCACCGCCCGGCAGATCGCGATGTACCTCTGCCGCGAGCTCACCGACCTGTCGCTGCCGAAGATCGGGCAGCAGTTCGGCGGCCGCGACCACACCACGGTCATGCACGCCGACAAGAAGATCCGCCAGCTGATGGCCGAGCGGCGGGCCATCTACAACCAGGTCACCGAGCTGACCAACCGGATCAAGCAGCAGTCGCACTGACCTGCCGGACCCTCGTCGTCCACAGGTTGTCCCCAGGCTGTGTAGAGCCGTTGTCGAAGGTTGGCGGGCGCTGGGCCCCGCGTGGCGATGCTCCGGCCCCATGCGTCCCCACCCGGCACGTGGGTCCACGGTGTGTGAACAACCCTGTGGACAACTCCTCCCGTCCCACCTGCCACACCGCTGTCGCCCCGACAGTTGTCCACAGCCCCTGTGGACACGTGTGGACAACACCCCGCCAGAGGTGGACGGACCGGGGTGGCGAGGTGGACGAGCTGTGAACCGCCGGCGACCGTCAACACCCCCACCGCGTCGTCCACCGGTTCGTCCACGGGTCGTCCACACCCGGTGGCTCCGTTGGCGACCTGCGAGGACGTCACCTCGTCCACAGAGTCCACAGCTCCTACTGCCACGACGAGACCTGGAAATGACATCTCGTCCCCCGACCACGACCTGCTGACGACCGGCCGGTGACCGGCCGAAACACGAGCGGACGAGTCCGCCGGGACGAGGTACCGAACCCCGAAGGCGTGCACTAGTGTCGGGCACCCCGCCGGAGTCGGGCGCGTCCTCGCGCCTCGTCCTCGCGAGCGGTCAGATCTGTGGCACGAGCAGGGCGCGATGACCTCGCGCCGCACGAAGGTGGGTACAGCCGTGAAGTTCCGCGTCGAGCGCGACGTCCTGGCCGAGGCGGTCACGTGGGTGGCCCGCGGCCTCCCGGCCCGTCCTCCGGTGCCGGTGCTCGCCGGCATCCTGCTCCAGGCCGACGACGACGGGACGCTCACCCTGTCCGCCTTCGACTACGAGGTCTCGGCCCGGATCACCGTGGCGGCCGACGTCGCCGAGTCCGGCACCGTCCTCGTCCTCGGCCGGCTGCTCGCCGACATCTCGCGCAACCTCCCGGCCCGGCCGATCGACGTCGTCACCGAGGGCTCGAAGGTCCAGGTGACCTGTGGCTCCTCCCGCTTCAGCCTGCTGAAGATGCCCGCCGACGACTACCCGACGCTGCCGACCTCCCCCGAGGCCAGCGGGTCGGTCGACGGCCACCTGTTCACCCAGGCCGTCGCCCAGGTCTCCGTCGCCGCCGACCGCGGGGACACCCTCCCGATCCTCACCGGGGTCCGGGTCGAGATCGAGGGCGACACGATGACCCTCCTCGCCACCGACCGGTACCGCCTCGCGATGCGCGAGCTGCACTGGAACCCGACCGACACCGACGCCAGCCACGTCGTCCTCATCCCGGCGCGCACCCTGTCCGACACCGCCCGGTCCCTCGGGGCGAGCGGCTCGATCGACGTCGCGCTCGGCACCGCGGCCGGGGGCGACGGCCTCGTCGGCTTCGAGGCCGGCCAGCGCCGCTCCACGACCCGGCTGCTCGACGGCGAGTACCCCAAGGTCTCCTCGATCTTCCCCACGACCTCCGAGACCGAGGCGGTCGTCTCCACCGCCGAGCTCGTCGAGGCGGTCAAGCGCGTCGCGCTCGTCGCCGAGCGCAACACCCCGATCCGGCTGCGCTTCTCCGACGGCCAGGTGAGCATCGAGGCCGGCGCGGGCGACGACGCCCAGGCCTCCGAGGCCGTCGAGTCACGGCTCACCGGCCCCGAGATCGAGATCGCGTTCAACCCCACGTACCTCCTCGACGGCCTGGGCGCCGTCGGGACCCCGTTCTCTCGGATCTCCTTCACCCAGTCCTCGCGGCCCGCGGTGCTCTCGGGCCAGGCCGAGGAGGACGGCGACGCCGACACGTCCTACCGCTACGTCCTCATGCCCGTCCGCTTCGCGTCCTGACCCGCCGGTCGCCACCCCGCCGGGCGTAGCCTCGCCCCAACACCTTCCGCGTCGCCCCACCACGAGGAGTTCCGAGATGCAGCTGGGTCTGGTCGGTCTGGGCAAGATGGGCGGCAACATGCGCGAGCGCCTGCGTCGCGCCGGGCACGAGGTCGTCGGCTACGACCGCGACCGATCCGTCTCCGACGCCGCCACCCTCGCGGCGATGGTCAAGAAGCTCGACGCCCCGCGCGTCGTGTGGGTGATGGTCCCCCACGGGGCGCCGACCTCCGACACGGTGTCGAAGCTGGCCGACCTCCTCGACAAGGGCGACCTCGTCATCGACGGCGGCAACAGCAAGTTCACCGACGACTTCGAGCACGAGAAGCTGCTCAAGGCCAAGGGGATCGGCTACCTCGACTGCGGTGTCTCCGGCGGGATCTGGGGCCTCGACAACGGTTACGGCCTGATGGTCGGCGGCACGGCGGCCAACGTCAAGCGCGCGATGCCGATCTTCGACGCCCTGCGCCCCGAGGGTCCCCGCGACGAGGGCTTCGTCCACGCCGGCAAGGTGGGGGCTGGCCACTACACGAAGATGGTGCACAACGGCATCGAGTACGGGTTGATGCACGCCTACGCCGAGGGTTACGAGCTGCTCGAGAAGAAGGACATCGTCGAGAACGTGCCCGGTGCCTTCAAGGCGTGGAGCCGCGGCACCGTCGTCCGGTCCTGGCTGCTCGACCTCATGGTCAAGGCGCTCGAGGACAACCCCTCGCTCGAGGACGTGTCGGACTACACCTCCGACTCCGGCGAGGGCCGCTGGACGGTCGAGGAGGCGCTCAACCTCTCGGTCCCGATGCCGGTCATCTCGGCCTCGCTCTTCGCCCGCTTCGCCTCCCGGCAGGACCGCTCCCCGACGATGCAGGCCGTCGCCGCGCTCCGCGGCCAGTTCGGCGGGCACCAGGTGATGACGACCGCCGAGGGCGAGCAGCTGCGCAGCGGCGCCAAGGCCGGCCCCGCGTCGGCGACCGCCGCGACGAAGAAGGCCGCGGCGAAGGAGAAGCCCCCACGCACCGCCGAGGCCGCTGCCGCCAAGGGCCGCACGGCGGCCGCCGCGGGTCCGTCGTCGGGCACCGGCTCGACCGGTCAGCGCAAGCGCGCCGCGGGTGCCGGCCCCACCTCCGGGACCGGCTCGACGCGGAAGCGCGCCGCCAAGAAGAGCTGAGCGCGCGGGCGTGCACGTCCGGCACCTCTCCGTCGGCGACTTCCGGAGCTACACGAGCGCGGAGCTCGCCCTCGGCCCGGGGATCAGCACGATCGTCGGCCTCAACGGCCAGGGCAAGACCAACCTCGTCGAGGCCATCGGCTACCTGGCGACCCTGTCGAGCCACCGGGTCGCGACCGACGCCCCGCTCGTCCGGTTCGGCGCGCAGCAGGCTGTCGTGCGCGGCGCCGTGGTGCGTGACGGGCGCGAGACGCTCATCGAGCTCGAGATCAACCCGGGGCGGGCGAACCGGGCGCGGCTCAACAAGTCCCCGCTGACCCGACCCCGGGACGTGCTCGGCACCCTGCGCACCGTCCTGTTCGCCCCCGAGGACCTCGCGCTCGTCAAGGGCGACCCCGGGGAGCGTCGTCGCTTCCTCGACGAGCTCCTCGTCGCCCGGCAGCCACGCTGGGCCGGGGTGCGCTCGGACTACGACAAGATCGTCAAGCAGCGCGGTGCCCTGCTGAAGTCCGCCCAGCCCTACCTGGGCCGCAACGCCCGCCGCCGTCGGCAGTACACCGAGGGCGTCGACGCCGCGGCCGAGAGGGAGGCGGCGCTGACGACCCTCGAGGTGTGGGACGCCCACCTCGCCCAGGTCGGCTCGCAGCTGCTCTACGCGCGGCTGCGGCTGCTGCGCGACCTGGGTCCCTACCTGTCCAAGGCCTACGACGAGGTGAGCGCCGGCCAGTCGGACGCGCGGGTGTCGTACAAGGCGTCACTGCGGGAGGAGACGGCGGCCAGGCTCGCTGACGGTGAGGTCCCCGAGGTCGCCGAGCTGCACGACGAGATCCTCGCCTCGCTGGCGGAGGTCCGCACGGCGGAGGTCGAGCGGGGGGTCTGCCTCGTCGGGCCGCACCGCGACGACATGGTCCTCACCCTCGGCGAGCTGCCGGCGAAGGGCTACGCGAGCCACGGGGAGTCGTGGTCGTTCGCCCTCGGGCTCAAGCTCGCGGCGTTCCAGCTGCTGCGCACCGACCTCGGCGACGACCCCGTCCTCGTCCTCGACGACGTCTTCGCCGAGCTCGACTCCGGCCGGAGGGAGCGGCTCGCCGCCATGGTCGCCGACTGCGAGCAGGTCCTCATCACCGCGGCCGTCCCGGCCGACGTCCCCGAGGGCCTGGCCGGGCGCTCGTACGCCGTGAGGCTGGGCGAGGTGTCCGAGGATGCCTGACGAGCCCCAGGACCCGGCCGATGGTGTGGCGACCGCACGGGGTCGAGAACGGTTCCGGCACAGGGGATGTCGAGGCGACGTCGATGGGTGACGCCGCCGAGGCCGCCCGGTCGGCGCTGGCCCGGGCGAGGGCGGCGGCGCGGGCCAAGGGCCTGCGGCCGGGACTGAAGCCCCGGCGGCGGACCAAGGACGTCCCCGTCGACCGCCGGTCGACGGGCCGCGACCCCCAGCTGCTCGGGGACCAGCTCGACCAGTTCGTCGTGGAACGTGGATGGGGCGCGGACGTCGCGGTCGGCGCCGTCATCGGCCGCTGGCCCTCGATCGTCGGCCCGGACGTGTCGCAGCACTGCCAGCCGGTCGACTTCACCGAGGGGGTCCTCACGGTTCGCGCCGACTCCACCTCGTGGGCCACCCAGCTGCGGCTGCTCTCCTCGAGCCTGCTCGGGCGGCTCGCCGAGGACGTCGGCGAGGGGACCGTCGCCGAGATCCGGGTCGTCGGGCCCGCGGGGCCGACGTGGAAGCACGGCTCGAAGCGGGTCCAGGACGGCCGAGGACCCCGCGACACCTACGGCTGAGCCCGGCCGTCCCCCGAGCCGCGCCGGGCCCCGACCCCCATCCGCCGCGTGGGCTCAGGTGGTCGCGTGGGGCAGCCACCTGAGCACACGAGGCGACGCCGGCGAGGGCGACGTTGGCTAGGGTCGAGGTCGTGAGCGACGCACTGGTGCAGCGGCACGACGACGACCGGATCGCGGTCATCACCCTGGACTCCCCGGCCAACCGCAACGCCCTGTCGCGGCGGCTCGTCGCCGAGCTGGGTCAGGCGCTCGCCGAGGCCGGCGCCGACGAGTCGCTCCACGGCGTCCTGCTCCGCTCATCGCACCCCGTGTTCTGCGCCGGAGCCGACCTCAAGGAGGCGGCCACCGTCGACATGGTCGAGGCGGCGCGCGCCCTCATCGCCCTCCAGCGCTCGATCGCCGCGCTCCCGGTACCCGTCGTCACCCGCCTCGACGGGCCGGTGCGGGCCGGGGGGCTGGGCCTCGTCGCGTCCTCCGACATCGTCGTGTGCCGCGACGACGTCACCTTCGCGCTCACCGAGGTGCGCCTCGGCCTCGCGGCGGCGGTCATCTCGATCCCGCTGCGCGCCCGGCTCACCTCGCGGGCCGCGTCGGCGTGGTTCCTCACCGGCCGCCAGTTCGCCGCCACCGAGGCCCTCGAGCACGGCCTGGTCACCGGGGTCGTCGACGAGGCAGGGATGGACGCCGCGGTCACCGGCGTCCTCGACGACCTGCGCGCCGGCGCCCGGCAGGGACTCGTCGAGGCCAAGCGGCTCCTCGCCGCCGACCTCGTCGCCGACTTCGACGCCCGCGGTGACGAGATGGCCCGCCTGTCGGGCCTGCTGTTCCACAGCGCGGTCGCCCGGGAGCGGATGGCCGCGGCGATCCGCCGCTGACCCGGCGACCCGGCTGACCCCGGCGCACGGGACCCTGCCCGGCGTACTCTCGTGGTTGTGACCGAGGAGTCCGAGAAGAGCCCGCAGGGGACCGAGCCCACCAGCGCCGACCCCGACGCGGCCTTCGCCCACGACGACGCCCTGGTCGAGGAGATGGACAAGGAGTCCTTCCCGGGCAGCGACCCGCCCTCGACGTGGGCCGGCCACGACCGACCGGCTCCCGACGCCGACGCCTGAGCCCAGCCCCGGAGCCGGTCACGGGTCGCGGGTGTCGGTGGCCGCGGGCAGGGTGGTCCCATGAGGAAGCAGCCCGCCCCGCACCAGTGCTCGATCGTCCCGCCGTACCTCCTC
This sequence comes from uncultured Actinomycetota bacterium, assembly GCA_963834225.1. Lineage (GTDB taxonomy): Bacteria > Actinomycetota > Actinomycetes > Actinomycetales > Dermatophilaceae > Oryzobacter. The sequence goes on from CAWIAT010000015.1 coordinate 65,989, forward strand.
GAGGCGCTCGCGGCGTCCGACGACCCCGCGGTCGCGGCGTGGGCGAGGGCGACCCTGCTCGCCGACGACGACCTCCGCCGCAGCCGGCGCACCGCCGAGCTGCGCCGCCCGAGCACGGCCGCCACCCCGGGCCCGGCGCCTCGCCCAGAGCGCGGAACGGCCGAGGGCCCCCAGCGGGCGGTCCACGACGCGAAGAACGGCACGACCCTCCCGGGCGAGCTCGTGCGCGCCGAGGGGGCCCCGGCCACCACCGACCAGGAGGTCACCGAGGCCTACGACGGCCTCGGCGCCACGTGGAGCCTCTGGCAGGAGGTCTACGGCCGCAACTCCCTCGACGGCAGGGGCCTGCCCCTCGTGGCGACCGTCCACTACGGCACCCGGTACGACAACGCCTTCTGGGACGGCACCCAGATGGTCTTCGGCGACGGTGACGGCGTCATCTTCCAGCCGTTCACCCGCAGCCTCGACGTCATCGGCCACGAGCTGGCCCACGGGGTCACCCAGTACACCTCGGGCCTGAACTACCAGGACCAGTCCGGGGCGCTCAACGAGTCGGTGTCCGACGTGTTCGGGGTCCTCGTCAAGCAGCGCCTGCTCGGCCAGAGCGCCGACCAGGCCGACTGGCTCGTCGGCGCCGAGCTGCTCGCCGACGACGTCGAGGGCGTGGCGCTGCGCTCGATGGCGGCGCCCGGCACCGCCTACGACGACCCGCGCCTCGGCAAGGACCCACAGCCCGCCCACCTGCGCGACTACGTCGAGACCACCGACGACAACGGTGGCGTCCACATCAACTCGGGCATCCCGAACAAGGCGTTCCACGTCCTCGCGACCACGCTCGGGGGCAACGCGTGGGAGGTCGCCGGCCAGGTCTGGGTCGACACGATCACCGGCGACATCTCCGCCGACTGCGACTTCGCGACCTTCGCCGCCCTCACCCTCACCGCGGCCGGCGCCCGCCACGGTGCCGACTCCGAGGTCGCGACCGCCGTGCGCGCCGCCTGGGAGGCCGTCGGGGTCACGCCGGGCGAGCCGGCGCCCCGGACCCCGGGCGCGGACGACGGCGGTGGCGCCGACGCGCCGTCCGCGCCGGCCCCCTCCACCGCGGTCAGCGTCCGCCGCACCGGCGGATTCGCCGGTCGAACGCTCGAGCGCACCGTCGTCCTCGACGAGCTGCCGAACGGCGACACCCGCGCCTGGCAGTCGCTCCTCGCCGACGACCGCCTCATCGCGATCGCCCGCGAGGCCGCCGCGACTGATCGGATGCCCGACGCCTTCTGCTACGGGGTCCGGTGCGAGACACCGCCGCTCGACCTCGAGCTTCCCGAGCCCCAGCTGAGCGATGACGTCCGCGGCCTGTTCGAGCGCACCCTCTCCCCCGGGGAGGGCTGAGCCGCACCGGCCTACGATCGGGGCATGACCGACCCCGAGCCGCGCGACCTGCGCCGTGAGCACTGCGACGACCTCTCGTCGGCGACGACGCGCTGGGCCGACAACGACATGCTCGGGCACCTCAACAACGCCGTCCACCTCGAGCTCTTCGACACCGCGATCAACGCGTGGATGGTCGCCGAGACCGGGATCGACGAACGGGTGGCGCAGGCGCAGGGGGTCGTCGCCCAGTCGACCGTCCGCTACTTCTCGGAGGTCTCCTTCCCCGGCACCGTCGACATCGGCGTCCGGGTGAGACGAACGGGTCGCACGAGCGTCGTCCTCGAGGCCGCGCTCTTCCTCCCCGGGGTCGACGAGCCGGCCGCGCACTGCGAGTGGGTGCAGGTCTACATCGGGAGGCAGTCGCGGCGCCCGGTGCCGATCCCCACCGAGCCGCTCGCCGTGTTCGAGCGGTGCCTGGCCACCCGCACCCCGGCGCCGGAGGACGACGGGGCGTGACCGGCAACCCACCCGCAGCCCCCCACGCCGTCGCCGAGCTGCTGCTGCGTGCCTGGCGCGGCCCGCGCGAGCCGGTCGACGGGTCGTGGCGCCGGGTGCCGACCTGGCGCGCCGGGGTCCACGCGGTCGTGTCGGTGACCGGCCGGGCGGTCGTCACCGCTCCGGACGACGTCACCGACGCCGAGCTCGAGGCCCTCGGCGTCGACGGCTGGGGCCACGCCCACGACCCCCGGGTGATGACGCGCCTCGCCGGCGCCGGGGGCTGGGTCGACGTCCTCGACGCCGTCCTGGTCGCGGCGGGCACCGGTGAGCCCGACCCGCGCGTCGTCCCACGGCCCGACCTCCTCGACCACCCGCGGGTGCGGCACGCCCTGCCCATCCGGGGCGACGTCCGGGTCCACGGCCTCGACGGGGACGACGACACCGTCCTCACCCTGGCCACCGGCCTCGGCGGGCTCACCGAGATGAGCCTCGAGGTCTCCCCCGCGCAGCGCGGCGCCGGCCTCGGCACCGCCCTGGCCCGTGCCGCCCGCGGCCTGGTGCCGCCGGGCGAACCCGTCGTCGCCTGCGTCAGCCCGGGCAACGTCCCGAGCCTGCGCGCCCTCCTGCGGGCCGGGTTCGAGCCCGTCGGCTCGGTGCAGGTCTACCGCGCCGACCGCTGAGCCGGACGACCGCCGAGGAGGTGCACCGGCACGGTCCGGGAAACGGCGGTCACGGCCTCTGGAGGGCCGGGGCGCGTGACGGGGGTCGGACCGATACCCGTTCGCGCCGGAAAGGTGCCCACACGGGCCTCCCCGGGGCAAGTCCTGACGGTTCGGACCGCTAGAATGGGAGGTGATCGCGCGCCCACGGCGTTCCACGCCGCGGGCGCGATCCATGAGCCCCGCCGGGCGGTTCCGCGCGGGGTGCCCTGATGAAGGAGACCCGTGGCGCAGCAGCAGCCCGACGAGACCCCCGAGCAGACCCCGGTGGCGGCGACCGAGCCCACCGACCCGGTGGCGGTCCCGGTGGCGGTCCCGGTCCCCGAGGCTGAAGGCCAGGAGTACGACGCCGGCTCGATCACCGTCCTCGAGGGGCTCGAGGCCGTCCGCAAGCGCCCGGGCATGTACATCGGCTCCACCGGCGAGCGCGGCCTGCACCACCTCGTGTGGGAGATCGTCGACAACGCGGTCGACGAGGCCCTCGCCGGCTACGCCGACACCATCGACGTCACCCTCATGGAGAACGGTGCCGTCCGGGTCAAGGACAACGGCCGCGGCATCCCCACCGACATGCACCCCACCGAGGGCGTCAGCGCCGTCGAGCTCGTCCTCACCCAGCTCCACGCCGGCGGCAAGTTCGGCGGCGGCGGGTACAAGGTGTCCGGTGGCCTCCACGGCGTCGGCTCCTCGGTCGTCAACGCCCTCTCCACCCGGCTCGACGTCTGCGTGCGCCAGAAGGGCCACGCGTTCCGGATGTCCTTCGAGCACGGCGTCCCCACCGGGCCGCTGACCAAGATGGAGGAGACCGACCGCACCGGCACCACCATCACGTACTGGGCCAACGACCAGATCTTCGAGACCGTCGACTACGACTACGAGACGATCCGGGCCCGCTTCCAGCAGATGGCCTTCCTCAACAAGGGCCTGACGATCAACCTCGTCGACGAGCGGGTCACGGCCCCCACGGGGAGCCAGGACCTCGACCTCGACGGTGTCGACACCGACATCACCGTCGTCGAGGACCACGAGGACGAGGGCGCCGGCGGCGGCGTCAAGACGGTCACCGCCCGCTCGGTGTCCTACCGGTACGAGAACGGGCTCGTCGACTACGTCAACCACCTCGTCACCTCCAAGCGGTCCGACCCCGTCCACCCCGAGGTCATCAGCATCGAGACCGAGGACGTCTCGCGCGCCCTCTCCCTCGAGCTCGCGATGCAGTGGACCACCTCGTACTCCGAGTCGGTCCACACCTACGCGAACACGATCAACACCCACGAGGGCGGCACCCACGAGGAGGGCTTCCGCGCGGCGCTGACCAAGCTCGTCAACGACTTCGCGCGCAAGCAGAACCAGCTCAAGGACAAGGACGAGAACCTCACCGGCGACGACGTGCGCGAGGGCCTGACGGCCGTCATCAGCGTCAAGCTCGGCGAGCCGCAGTTCGAGGGCCAGACCAAGACCAAGCTCGGCAACTCCGAGGTCAAGGGCTTCGTCCAGCGGGCCATGACCGAGGAGTTCGGCGGCTGGCTCGACAGCCACCCCAACGAGGGCCGCGAGATCGTCCGCAAGGCGATCCAGGCCTCGGCCGCCCGGATGGCGGCGCGCAAGGCCCGCGAGGCCACCCGCAAGCGGGTCCTCGAGTCGGGCGGCCTGCCCGGCAAGCTGCGCGACTGCCAGGCCAAGGACCCCGCGGTCTCCGAGGTCTTCATCGTCGAGGGCGACTCGGCCGGCGGTTCCGCGGTGCGTGGCCGCAACCCGTTCAACCAGGCGATCCTGCCGATCCGCGGCAAGATCCTCAACGTCGAGCGGGCCCGCCTCGACAAGGCGCTGGCCAACCAGGAGGTCCAGGCCCTCATCTCGGCGTTCGGCACCGGCATCGGTGAGGACTTCGACATCGAGAAGGCCAGGTACCACAAGATCGTCCTGATGGCCGACGCCGACGTCGACGGCATGCACATCCGCACGCTGCTGCTGACCCTGCTCTTCCGGTTCATGAAGCCGCTCATCGAGGCGGGCTACGTCTACCTCGCGCAGCCGCCGCTGTTCCGCATCAAGTGGAGCAACGCCCCGCACGAGTTCGCCTTCACCGACCGCGAGCGCGACGCCCTCCTCGCCGAGGGCCAGAGCAAGGGCCGGCGCGTCCCCAAGGACAACCCGATCCAGCGCTACAAGGGCCTGGGCGAGATGGACTACCAGGAGCTGTGGGAGACCACGATGGACCCCGACCACCGGGTCCTGCTGCAGGTCACCCTCGACGACGCCGCCGCCGCCGACGAGATCTTCTCGATCCTCATGGGCGAGGACGTCGAGTCGCGCCGCTCCTTCATCCAGCGCAACGCGCGCGACGTCAGGTTCCTGGACATCTGACGCCGCCCCGCCCCCGCGCCCCCTGACGTACCGATAGCCAAGGAACCTGATGACTGAGCAGCCGCCGATCGAGACGGACCGCACGGAGCCGATCGACCTCAACACCGAGATGCAGCGGTCGTACATCGAGTACGCCATGAGCGTCATCGTCAGCCGCGCCCTGCCCGACGTGCGCGACGGCCTCAAGCCCGTGCACCGCCGCGTCGTCTACGCGATGTACGACGGCGGCTACCGGCCCGACCGCGGCTTCAACAAGTGCAGCCGCGTCGTCGGCGACGTCATGGGCCAGTACCACCCGCACGGCGACACCTCGATCTACGACGCCCTCGTCCGGCTCGTCCAGGACTGGTCGCTGCGCTACCCGCTCGTCCAGGGCCAGGGCAACTTCGGCTCCCCCGGCGACGACCCCGCCGCCGCCCCCCGGTACACCGAGTGCCGGATGGCGCCGCTGGCCATGGAGATGGTCCGCGACATCGACGAGGAGACCGTCGACTTCCGGCCCAACTACGACGGCAAGACCCTCGAGCCCGAGGTCCTGCCCAGCCGCTTCCCCAACCTGCTCGTCAACGGCAGCGCCGGCATCGCGGTCGGCATGGCCACCCAGATCCCGCCGCACAACCTGCGCGAGGTCGCGGCGGCCGCCGAGTGGGTCCTCCAGCACCCGCAGGCCACCCGCGACGAGACCCTCGCCGCGGTCATGGCCGAGATCAAGGGCCCCGACTTCCCCACCGGCGCGCTCGTCATGGGCAGCCGCGGCATCGACGACGCCTACCGCACCGGCCGCGGGTCGGTCATCATGCGCGCGGTCGTCGAGGTCGAGGAGATCCAGGGCAGGCAGTGCCTCGTCATCACCGAGCTGCCCTACCAGGTCAACCCCGACTCCCTCGCGCAGAAGATCGCCGAGCACGTCAAGGACGGCCGCCTCTCCGGCATCGCCGACATCCGCGACGAGACCTCGGGCCGCACCGGCCAGCGCCTCGTCATCGTCCTCAAGCGCGACGCCGTGGCCAAGGTCGTCCTCAACAACCTCTACAAGCACACCCAGCTGCAGACGACCTTCGGCGCGAACATGCTCGCCCTCGTCGACGGCGTCCCGCGCACCCTGCCGATCGACGCCTTCATCCGGCACTGGGTCGACCACCAGGTCGACGTCATCCAGCGGCGCACCGCCTACCGCCTGCGCAAGGCCGAGGAGCGCATCCACATCCTGCGCGGCCTGCTCAAGGCGCTCGACAGCCTCGACGAGGTCATCGCCCTCATCCGGCGCTCGCCCACCGTCGACGCCGCGCGCACCGGCCTCATCGAGCTGCTCGAGATCGACGAGCTGCAGGCCCAGGCGATCCTCGACATGCAGCTGCGACGCCTCGCGGCCCTGGAGCGCCAGAAGATCATCGACGAGCACGACGAGCTCGACGACCAGATCAAGGACTTCGAGGACATCCTCGCGACGCCGCTGCGCCAGCGCTCGATCATCTCCGAGGAGCTCGCCGAGATCGTCCGCAAGTTCGGCGACGACCGGCGCACCCAGATCCTCCCCTTCGACGGCGACATGTCGATGGAGGACCTCATCCCCGAGGAGGACGTCGTCGTCTCCATCACGCGCGGCGGCTACGCCAAGCGGACCCGGGTCGACGCGTACCGCAGCCAGAAGCGCGGCGGCAAGGGCGTGCGCGGCGCGTCCCTGCGCGGCGAGGACATGGTCGACCACTTCTTCACCACGACCTCGCACCACTGGCTGCTCTTCTTCACCAACCTCGGCCGGGTCTACCGCGCCAAGGCCTACGAGCTGCCCGACGCCGGCCGCGACTCCAAGGGCCAGCACGTCGCCAACGTCCTGGCCTTCCAGCCGGGCGAGGAGATCGCCCAGGTCCTCGCGATCCGCGACTACGCGACCGCCGAGTACCTGCTGCTCGCGACCAAGGGCGGCCTGGTCAAGAAGACCCGGCTCACCGAGTACGACAGCCCGCGCAGCGGAGGCCTCATCGCCATCAACCTGCGCGGTGACGACGAGCTCGTCGGCGTCGGCCTCGTGGGCGAGCAGGACGACCTCCTCCTCGTCTCCCGCAAGGGACAGTCGGTGCGCTTCCACGCCGACGACGCCACGCTGCGCCCGATGGGCCGGGCCACCTCGGGTGTCACCGGGATGAAGTTCCGCGGCGAGGACTCGCTGCTCTCGATGTCGGTCATCGAGGAGGGCACCGACCCCGACGTGTTCGCCATGTTCGAGACGGGCCTGGCCAAGCGGTCGAAGGCCTCGCAGTGGAACGTCAAGGGCCGCGCCATCCTCGGTGTCGCCGTCGCGAAGCTGTCCGACAAGGGCGGCGACCTCGTCGGTGCCCTCACCGTCGACGCCGACGACGAGGTGCTCGTCATCTTCCAGCGCGGCAACGTCGTGCGCTCGCGGGTCGACGGCGTCCGGCTCACCGGTCGCAACACGATGGGCGTGCAGTTCGCCAAGGCCGGCAAGAACGACGCGATCGTCGCCATCGCCCGCAACCCCGAGCGTGAGGTCGAGGAAGCGGTCGAGGCCGTCGAGGATGCAGCGCTCGCCGACGACGGCTCCCTGCCCCCCGTCGAGCCCGAGGCGCTCACCACGAGCGATGCCGGATCGGGCACCGATGACGATGCGGTCTCGGTCGATGGCGCGCCCGGTTCGGAGGTCGCTGACGAGGTGACCGATGCCGTACCGTCGGTTGACGACGACGACACAGGAGGCAAGTGAGTGAGCACGGCAGACCACGCGGGACGCCCCCTGCCGTCATCTGCGTCCTCCTCCGGGGGTGCGTCGGGTTCGGCCCGGCGTGCCGGTGCGCCGGCGACGAGCGCGACTGAGGGAGCCGCGCGCCGCACCGCGGGCGCGCCCACGGCCTCCCCCACCGCACCGACGGCTCCGGTCCCGGCGACCAAGGCACCCGCCCGTCCCGCAGCGATGTCGCCCGACGGCCGTCCCGCCGACGGCCCTGCCACTGGGTCTGCCGGCGCGGCTGGTGCCCCGCGCCCGGCCGCCAACCGCCGGGTCCGCCTCACCGTCTCGCGGGTCGACCCGTGGTCGGCGATGAAGATCTCGTTCCTGCTCTCGGTCGCCCTCGGCATCGCGATGGTCGTCATGGTCTTCGTGCTGTGGACGATCCTCGCCGGCATGGGGGTCTTCGACCAGATCAACGGCGTCATCGGCCAGGTCGTCCAGGACGGGACGTCGCGCTTCGACATCATGGACTTCATCGGCCTGGGCCGCGTGCTCTCCCTCTCGATCGTCGTCGCGGTCATCGACGTCGTGCTCATCACGGCCATCTCGACCCTCGCGGCCTTCCTCTACAACGTCTCCAGCGCCCTCGTCGGCGGGGTCCAGCTGACCCTCACCGACGACTGATCCGGTGCTCGCTCGACGGGGGCCTTCGGGCCCCTGTCGTCGTTTTGGGGCAGGGCCGGGGGATCGGGTAACCTCGTGCACCGCGCCTCCCTCCGTGGGTTGCGCACGCCGATCGGCGGACGGGCCTATAGCTCAGACGGTTAGAGCGCTTCCCTGATAAGGAAGAGGCCACAGGTTCAAGTCCTGTTAGGCCCACCACCCCGATCCCTCACTCCCAGGCGGTGACCCGGTGAAGAAGCTCCTCCTCGTGCTCGCGACGGCAGTCGGAGCCCTAGCGGTCCAGAAGAAGATCTCGTCCAAGCAGGCCGAGAACCGGCTCTGGGCGGAAGCCACCGACTCCCCGAAGAGCTGAACCCGTCGATGACGCCCGCTCGCCTCGTGCGGTGCGGGGCGGCATCGTCGAGGGGCCATGGCGCAATTGGTAGCGCACCTGCTTTGCAAGCAGGGGGTTAGGGGTTCGAGTCCCCTTGGCTCCACCGCAGGTCAGAGGCCCTTTCCGCTCGTCGGGAGGGGCCTCTTTCGCGTCCGTACCCCAGAGAAGTACTGCAGTAGGGCAAGGGCTGGTCATGCGCCCGACCCTCGGCACCGGTCGAAGTGCGCCTCACGGCAGGGCGTGCATCCACCGGAGTCTCTCGACGATGGTCCGTCATGGTTCCCACCCGGACAGCTCGCCTCCAAGGCGCTTCAGTGCATCGCGCGTGGAGTTCGACGAGACCTGGGAGTAGATCTCCATGGTGAGAGCGATACGGCTGTGACGGAGGACAGCCATGGCGACCCGCGGGTGAACGTCTAGAGCGACGAGCAGGCTGGCGCACGTCCGCCGAGTCGCATGAACGGGGATGACGGGAACACCGGCCTTCTTCGCTCGAAGCTTGAAGTCACGGTGGAAGTTGCGTGGGTCGAGTGGATCGCCCAACCGAGTCGTGAAGACCAGGCCGCAGTCACCCCACATCTCGCCCGCCGCGAGCCGTCGCCGATTCTCCTCGATCCGATGCCGCTCAATCGCCCGCAAAGCGATCGCCGGCAGTGGCAGCGGGGCGTCCGAGGACGGCGTCTTCGTCTGACGCCGGAGCAGCTGATGCCCGACCCGTTGAACCTGCCAGGCGATGAGCGCCTCTCCCCGCTCGAGGTCGTCCAGTTAGTGTTTAATCTTATCAATCAAAAAGCCTTGCCTGTTATGGAATCAGCCCACAAGAACGGTTATGGCGTTATTGCACGCATGCCTTTGCAGTTTGGTTTGCTTACAGGAAAGTTTACAGAAGAATCAACCTTTGCGAAGGATGATCACCGGACTTTCAGACTGACGAAAGAGATCATCAGCAGGACAAATACCATTCTTGAGCAAAATGCCTGGGCACTTTGCAAAAAATATAATATCAGTAAAACATCGCTGGCATTAAGTTTTATTTTAAGCTTTGATGCTGTTAGCACAGTGATCCCGGGCATACGAACGCCGCAACATGCGATAGATAATACAAAGGATATAATTCGTTTGGAGAAAAATGATGTGGATCATCTTACGGCATTGTACAGCTCTCACTGGATAGAGATCGTGGAGTTGATGGAGAAACAGAAATAGTCTGAACGGGGATTTATGAGATGCATGGGAATTATGAGAACATTGCAAATATGATTTCTAATCCCATTCATCCACTAATCCCAAAAATCCCAGTTCAGACTATCTCCCAAATTCTGCTTTCATTTCATTCAACCCATTTCTTGCTAATTTGCCTGCAAGTGAATCTGCATTCTCAAAGAAAATGATCTTATCCCTGAACTGTCTTGATAAAGGATTGCTCACAGAATCTATAACCGTTCTTTTTTCAAAATGATTGAACACTTCATCATCACTGCCTGGCATTCTTCTCCCGATAAAGAGAAGGTATTTAAAATCGATGTCGTGAGGTATCCATAAAAGGAAAGTGCCATTATCAGAAAATACTTTCGAACGGAATGATGGATCTTTTGAATAATATTTCAACGACCCTGCCTGCCCGTAGTGCCTGCAATAAATAAATGTATTATGTTTTATAGAATCCGGTAAGCTGGTATAAAATTTTTCAGCCATTTGGGTTATCTCTTTCCATCCCAACATGTCTGCAAAATCCTGTTGCAATGGATGATCACGCAGGTCTTCCCATTTTAGTATGCCTAATTTTACTATACTATATTTTTTATTGAATGCAGCCATTGCCTTCGGTGACTGCATTGGTAATAGCACGGGAACAAATGGCAATGCAAGTACCAGTATAACACTTACTGCTGCATACCGTATCCACGTTCGTCGTCTGCTAATCCCTTCAAGCCATACACCACCCGCAGCCAGCAGCATGGGATATGCGCCCAGTGAGTAATAACTTTTGCCGCTGCCCAGCATCAGGAGGATTATCACAATAAAAAACATGTATGCAATAATGCGATAATTGCCTTGTTTCAATAACCATATCAATCCTCCCGTCCATACAAAAAATATGGGCAGCAGCATTAGTACTTGATCTTTTATAAAATCTGCTTTATTAATGTATCTCAGTTGTGTTTCCTGCAGCTCTTCCATATGATGCACCAAAGGAAACTTGTGAAAGTACTGCCATATAATATTTGGTGTTATAAGGATTAATCCAGACAGGATTGCTAACCAAAAATGTTTTTTTGTAAAAAGTATCCTGTGTTTCGTAAGCAGTATAGCTAATACCATAGCTGCGATAAAAAAGATAACAGAGTATTTGCTCCACCATCCCAGTGCAAGCGCAAAACTTAAGAGATACAAATATTTATTTTGCTGCTTGTTGATATATCTCGCTAAATAATAGGCGCTCAGTGTCCAGAAAAATATATCCAGCATATTTGGCTGGAATAAGAAATGAATTCGTATATAGGCAGAGAACAGGATCCCCAATGCTGCTACAAACTGTGCAAATAGTTTGCCACCCAGTTCTTTTACAATAGCAGCAGTAACGATCAATGTAAGTGCACCAAATAAAGCCGGCCAGAACTTTATCCAGAAATAAGATCCGCCTAATAATGATGATATATAACTTAACAACCCTATCAATGGTGGATTTTCCAGGAACCCGAAGTCCAGGTGTTGACCCTGCTGGTAATATAAATATTCATCCCTGTGTAATTCCCAGGCAGGATGAACAATAAATGGGAGTACGAATTTTACAAATGCAAGAAAAGCGATCAGTTTATTTTGCTGGAGCCAGTTCATTGTATTGTTACGTCATTGCGAGAGCTTGTCCCGAAATTATTCGGGAAGGAACGACCAAGCAATCTAATAGTACCGGTACACAATATAAGATTGCCCGCCCGGATGACCCGTTCGGACAGGCTTCGTACCTCGCAATGATGGATTTAAGTTTATTATTGATACGTTACTTTGTAAAAGTTGTTACAGCAAGATATGCCTTTGTTGGTCGCCTGACCAACAACCTACAGCAAACCCAATGTTTTCTCGATCCTCTTCACCGTCTCTTCCTTCCCGATCACAGAAGCAATATCAAAAACTCCGGGACCAAATTTACCGCCTACCAGCATAATGCGTAAAGGCAGCATCAGTTCACCGGGTTTTAACTGGTGTGCCGCGGCAATTTCCTTAAAAGTATTTTCAAGATCATCATGATCCCACTGCGGTAATAATTTATATGCTCTTACCAGCTCTATAAAAAACATTTGCTTTTTCTCATTCCATTTTGGCTTTATCGATCAACATCAATTGTTGTTGGAGCAACGAAAAAGAAAACAGACTGGTCATAAAAATCAGTAAGCAAAGTACAGCGGTCTTTAACCAACTCTAAAACCTTTATAAATTTTTCATTATCATCAATCGTAATGCCTTTCTCCTTAAAAATTTGTTCTACCTGCGGCTTATAGCTTGAAACATGCAACTTCTTTATCCATTCATGGTTGAACCACTTTGCTTTTTCAAAATCGAATTTTGCTCCCGCATTTATGTACTTTTTCCATTGAAAATTTTTCTACCAGCTCTTCCAGTGTAAATATTTCCTGTTCAGTTCCATCGTTCCAGCCCAGCACCGCCAGCAGGTTTATAAATGCTTCCGGCAAAAATCCAAGCTCTTTAAAACCTTTTATATCCCGATTGCTATCGGGATCCCTGTTTTAGGATCTGTCCAGTTCATTGCAAATACCGGAAAGCCAAGCCTGTCGCCATCTCTCTTGCTTAGCTTGCCATTGCCATCGGGTTTTAATATCAACGGTAAATGTGCCCATTGCGGCATATCATCGGCCCATCCTAAATATTTCCAAAGCAAAACATGAACAGGTGCACTGGGCAGCCATTCTTCGCCGCGAAATGCATGCGTTATCTTCATTAAATAATCATCCACCACAACAGCCAGATGGTAGGTAGGCATTCCATCTGCCTTCAGTAAAACTTTATCATCTACATTCTTTGTATTGAATTCCATCCTGCCCCTGATCATATCTCTAAAAAGATCGTTTCATTAGGTTCCACTTTTATCCTGATCACATAAGGCGTTCCTGCTCCAATAATTGTTGTGTTTCCGTTGGCATTAAGTTAAAGAGTTCTTCATTTGTCGCGAACATGATGATCATAATGCAGGGTATGTTTTCCTTTGGCCTTTTGTTCTTCTCGCATTGCTTCAATTTCTTCCGGTGTATCAAAAGCATAATAGGCATGTCCTTCTTTTACCAATTGCTCTGCATACTCTTTATAAATACCTTTCCGTTCACTTTGGCGGTAAGGTGCATAAGTTCCCCCAACATGCGGGCCTTCATCGGGCTCAAGGCCGCACCAATGTAAGCATTCGATAATATATTGTTCAGCGCCTTCAACATAGCGGTTTGGTCAGTGTCCTCGATGCGTAAAATAAAATCACCGCCATGATGTTTTGCAAAAAGATAATTATACAGAACGGTACGCACACCACCCAAATGCAGACCACCCGTAGGGCTTGGCGCAAAACGAACTCTTACTTTTTTACTCATAGAAGCAAAGATAGAAATTAAGGTATAAGGTAAAGTGTAGAAGGTATAAGGTAATACCCTAAACCCTAAACCTTACGCCTTATACCCTACCCCAAACCTTTGTAATTTTGCACCATGTTTTACCTCGTAAAATCCCCATGGCTTTTAAAAAAGATATATCCTGAATGTATCTGGAAGATAAACACGCTTGAAAATGTACTTTACCTGACATTTGATGACGGTCCACACCCGGTTGCTACGACATTTGTACTGGATGAGTTAAGGAAGTACAATGCAAAGGCAACTTTTTTTTGTATTGGTAAAAATGTGGACGAAAATCCTGGTCTTTATAAAAAAATAATTGATGAAGGACATGCCGTTGGCAACCATACCTACAACCATTTGAACGGATGGAAAACCGATGATGCGGTTTATCTGGACAATATTTACAAAGCAAAAAAAATAATAGACAGCAATTTATTTCGCCCGCCTTACGGACGAATTACAAAGTTCCAGTTGAAACAACTGCCAGCCGAAAAATATAAACTGAAACCGGTTATGTGGAGTGTGCTGAGTGGTGATTTTGATAAAGAAGTTTCAGGGGAAGAATGTTATTTAACGGTAGCTAAGAACGCTGGAGCCGGCTCTGTGGTTGTGTTTCATGACAGTGAGAAAGCAATGGAAAGACTTCAGCATGCATTGCCTAAGGTGTTGAAATATTTTGCTGACAAAGGATTTGAATTCAGGAGTATTGTTTTATAATTTTTTTGAAAATAATAGAACTGTGCATTTTCCTTCTCCTTCAGGAGAAGGTGCCCAAAGGGCGGATGAGGTGGCGTTTCATAAAGTGGGCCGGGGTAGACACCCTGGCCCGTTTTTAATCCGTACCCTATGAAAACTCCGCGAAAGGTAAATACTTTTTAAAATAATCCAAATAATTTTTTTAGGCGTTTGAATAAATGGGATTATTTTAGATACCAACGAATTCACCTCTCGTACACTAATACACATCCGGTCTATGAAATTACCTAAACGAAGAATCGACCTCCGGATAAGGTAAAATCTCAGGGACTGTCGTATTCATCATACCAACCCGTATTGTCATTCTGAGGTACGAAGAATCTATTAAAGATAAAGAGAAAGGCAGATGCTTCGTGCCTCAGCATGATAAGCACATTCTACTGCATAAACAATTATTCATTTGTCAGCATAACAAACGTTGTCTTTAACTTTGGTTATGTTAATTGATACCCACACCCATCTTTACTTAGATGAATTTGCTGCAGATATTGATGAAGTGATAAAAAGGGCAGGTGAGGAAGGGGTTGAAAAATTCTATTTACCTGCTATAGACAGTACGGAAACTGCTAACCTGCTGTCGCTGGAAAAAAAATACCCCGGCAGGTGTTCCGCCATGATGGGATTGCATCCCTGTTCTGTAAAAGAGAATTATAAGGAAGAGCTGGCGCAGGTGTACAACTGGCTTCAAAAAAGAAGTTTTGCCGCCGTAGGAGAGATTGGCCTCGATTTTTACTGGGACAAAACTTTTACCAGCCAGCAATATGAAAGCCTTCATCAGCAAATACAATGGGCGTTACAATTCGATCTGGCGGTGGTACTCCATACACGGAATGCAACGCAGGAAACGATTGATGTGGTAAAAGAATACCGGGGTAAAAATCTTCGGGGCATATTTCATTGCTTCAGCGGAACGCTGCAAAATGCCCTGGACATAATTGATATGGGATTTTATTTGGGTATTGGGGGCGTTGTAACGTATAAGAATTCCGGGCTTGCAGAGGTACTTAAAGAAATAGACATGCAGCATATTGTTCTTGAAACAGATGCGCCTTACTTAACGCCTGTACCATTCAGGGGCAAAAGAAATGAAAGCAGCTATATAAAATATGTAGTGCACAAGGTGGCTGAAATAAAAAATATTGCACCGGGGGAGATCGCACTAATAACGACACAAAATGCTGAGGCTCTTTTCAATAAATGATACATAAAATATTATCCGGCAAAATGGAAGCTTACTTTCTTTGCAAGGGAACGTTAGAAATTATTCAGAGAACACCCCTCATAGGGTTCTGAATTCATATCAACAATACTCAATTTAGGGTATGGAAATTTATTTAATTAACTTTTCTAATCTGTTGTTTCTTAAGTGGTAATTATATACTTTTACATCCCTCTCCTACCAAAAGCCATCTTCTTTTAATTGACTTTTTTCTGTGAATAGGACTTACTGTAATTGAAACCAAAACGGTTAGCACCTTTACTGCTGGCTTTCTGACTATCCTGCGACAAACACCGCCAACCCAAAGACGCATATTATTTATTTCCATTCTTATACTCACAGGTATACATTTCTGTGTGGATTATGGTGTAAATGATACATACGATCACCGTTTTCCGTACCTGTCAATATCCCTTGCAATTTCCTTACGCCAATTGCGCATTAATGATATTGACTTGAATGAACTATACCTCGAAAAATATTGAGAATTTCCCCCAAGTATGGTATAGGGCTATTGGTTTGCCGGTAAGGAATATTTTCGTTTCAATAATATCATTATTTCTAATTTCTTTTTTTGCTGTTAGAGTACAGGCGCAAACAATAACCATAAATAGTATCTCCCCTACACCACCTGTTTGTGCAGGTACAAATATTACTGTTAATATCACTTCAAGCATATCGGGTAACAGGACTTATACTGCCAATCTAAGTCAAGCTAACGGGACATTCGTACCCTCTCCATTGGCAACTGGGTCTAACAGTTTCAATGGTTCGGGAAATATTAGTGTTTCAATTCCATTATCAGCTACTACCAGTTCATCTTATATTATTCAAGTAACTCAAGGTGCAACTACTGGCACTTCTGCTGCTTTTACTATAAATGCACAGTCAGTTGGAGGAACAGTTGCGTCTAGTGCTACAGTATGTTCAGGAAGTAATAGTGGAACTTTGACATTAAGTGGACAAACAGGGAATGTTATCCGATGGGAATCTTCGCCAAATGGAACTACTTGGACAACAATTGCCAATACCACAACCTCACAGTCTTATAATAATTTAACTGCAACTTTACAATACAGAGCAGTAGTGCAGAGTGGAGTTTGCCCTTCAGTTAACTCAGCAGCAGCAACAATAACCGTTAATCAATTACCAACAATAACCCTGGGTGCAAACCCTGCAGTATGCAGTGGTGTAACTTCTGCTAACCTTACCTATTCGGCTACTACCAACAGCCCCACTCAATACAGTATCGATTATGACGCGGCAGCGAATGCGGCTGGTTTTACGGATATTACAAATGCTGCTTTGCCGGCAACTCCCATAGTGCTAACAGTTCCTGCTGCTGCAGCGCCCGCTACTTACAATGCTACACTTACCGTAAGAAATAGTAGTACTGGTTGTGTTAGCGGTAGCTATCCCATAACAGTTATTATAAATCCCCTGCCATCGGCCCCAGGGGGCACAGGTGCTTCACGATGCGGACCAGGTTCGATTACCATTTCAGCAACTCCTGGGGCCGGTGAAACAATTGACTGGTACGCTGCAGCATCAGGCGGTACCGCATTTTTAAGCAACAGCAATTCGTATACAAATCCTGCTTTGGCATCCACAACAATTTATTATGCCCAGGCAAGAAATACCACTTCCGGTTGTGTGTCTGCAACCAGGACACCGGTAACTGCTACCATAAATACTCCACCTATTATTACCTCGCACCCTGTATCCCAGGCAGATTGTAAAGGAAATAGCGTAGTTGATTTCAGCGCAGCGTTTTCTCCTGTAGGAACAGTAACATACCAGTGGCAATCCAGCACAGACGGGATAACCTGGACCAATATAAGTGGGGCCTGGCCTAATATTACCGGGGCTTCCGGTACCACGAGTACATCCCCCGTTTCGTTAAGCGTTGGTAATATAGGAGTTGGTGGTGCTAATGGCGTTAATTTAAATGGCACACAATACCGGGTGGTTATTTCAGATGCTAACAGCTGTATTGTTACATCAAATGCTGCAACACTAACTGTAAATGAGATAACAGGTATTTCGCCTGGTGCCACTACAACAACTACTACAGTGATATGTGAAGGAAGTGCTTTTACTTTTACGGCGAGCACATCAGGCAATGCCCCGAACTCCTATCAATGGAAAAAAGACGGGGTTAACCTCACCAATGGAACGGTAAATGGGGTAGTAACCAGTGGCGCTACTTCAGCAACATTAACCGTAACAAATGCATCACCATCTGAAACGGGTTCCTACCAGGTAACTGTAATATTTCCTATAACTGTACCTAATAATAATGGTCCCGGTGTAACTACATGTTCGGAAACAAGTTCAGTTACAAGAGATGTAACAGTAAATCCAAAAGCAATTGTAACACCCGGCGGTCCTGATAATGTTTGTCAATCCCCAACCCCAGCTGCAATTACTTTAACAGGAGCAAGTGTTAGTGGCGGAGCAACCATGGGTGCCTGGTCAATAACAAGTGGCGGAGGTTCATTAAGCAATACATTACTACAGAATAATGCCGGCATAGCCTCAACAACTTATACGCCTGCAGCAAACTATACAGGCCCGGTAATTCTCACTCTCACCTCGGAAGATCCTTCAGGGCCCTGCGGAGTTGTAACGGCAACAAGAACTATCAATGTAAATCCCATACCGGCAATAGGAGGTAACCTGAATGTATGTATGGGCGCATCAACCTTATTAACTGGCACCGGCAGTCCAAATGCAACCACTCCGTGGGTATCATCTGATATTACTATTGCAACGGTTACATCAGGAGGATTAGTTACAAGTGTGTCTCCCGGTAATGCTGACATTACATATACTGATGATAAGGGTTGTCAAAGGACAGTAACAGTTTCTATTAAAGCGCTGCCAACTATTTCCGGTACATTAAGTATTTGTGCTCCTTCACAGTTAACAGGTTCAGGAATACCAAATGCTATTAATCCATGGATCTCATCAAATCCTGCTGTAGCTACAATAACTTCATCAGGTATTGCAACAGGGGTTTCTGCAGGCACAACAAACATTACGTATACTGATAACAATGGTTGCCAGGCTACGGTTTCTTTAACAGTGGATCCTTTGCCTTCTATTACCGGAACTCTTTTAGTTTGCCCTGGTGGTACATCAAACCTTACCGGTTCTGGATCGGGAGCAGCAACAAATTCATGGACATCTTCTAATACTTCTATAGCAACTGTCACTATAACTTCTACAACACCTGCAACCGCAACTATTACTGCAGGGGCAACAGCGGGAACTACCATTATTTCTTACAAAGATGATAATGGTTGTCAAAAGAGCGAAACCTTTACAGTTTACCAGCCAACTGTTAGCACATCAGCAGCAACAGTTTGTATAGGAAGTACAATAACATTAACACCTGCAAGCGGAGGTACATGGATAAGTAATGATCCATCGAAGGCAACCGTAAGCGGCAACATTGCAACAGGAGTTGCAGCGGGTGGAGTAACATTTACCTTCACGGAAACATCAACAGGATGTAGCAATACAACATCATCAGTTACTGTAAATGCATTGCCTGTTGTTAGCACATCAGCAGCAACAGTTTGTATAGGAAGTACAATAACATTAACCCCTGCAAGCGGAGGTACATGGATAAGCAATGACCCATCGAGAGCAACAGTAAGTGGCAACATCGCAACAGGAGTTGCAGCAGGTGCAGTAACATTTACATTTACACAAACCACAACAGGGTGTAGCAATACAACATCATCAGTAACTGTAAATGCATTGCCGGTTGTTAGCACATCCGCAGCAACTGTATGTATAGGAAGTACAATAACATTAACACCTGCAAGCGGAGGTACATGGATAAGCAATGACCCATCCAAGGCAACTGTAAGTGGCAACATTGTAACCGGAGTTGCTGCGGGTGCAGTAACTTTTACATTTACCGAAACAGCAACAGGCTGTAGTAGAACCACATCTTCTGTTACTGTAAATGCAAGACCGGTAGTTACAGCACCTGCAATGGTTTGTGTTGCAGGTAATATAACGTTATCACCTACTACGGGTGGCACATGGGCAAGTAGTAACAATACTATTGCAACAGTAACCAATGCAGGAGTTGTAACAGGTGTAACACCCGGTAGTGTAACTTTTACATTCACTGAAACAGCAACAGGATGTAATAACACAACAACATCTGTTACTGTAAACGCATTACCTGTGGTAAGTGCCCCTGCAACAGTATGTGTAGGAAGTACGATAACCTTATCACCAACTACGGGGGGCACATGGGTGAGCAGCAACAATTCTCTGGCAACGGTCACTAATGGTGGTGTAGCAACGGGAGTTGCACCGGGTTCGGTAACATTTACATTTACCGAAACAGCAACAGGCTGTAGTAGAACCACTTCTTCGGTTACAGTAAATGGTTTATCAACAATTAATTTAACCACAGCTGCCGGAACAGATAATCAAAACGTTTGTATTGGTAATCCTTCGGTAAACACTTTTCAAACTATTGATTATGCTATCGGGGGTACTGCTACAAGTGCAACTCAAACAGGTACATTACCGCCCGGAGTTTCTTTCAATGCTGCAACCCAAACTATCAGCGGTACACCAACAGCTTCCGGAACGTTTAATTATACCATTACAGCTAATGGAGTTTGCCCGGTAATTGCAACGGGTACTATTAGGGTAAACCCAAATTTAAACCCGGTAGCATTTAGTTGGACCCAAACAGCCTCCTGTTCTTCGCCTATGGGCGTTATCTTTTCTTTATCCGGTACACCCACGGGTGGAGATGGTACCTATACCTACCAATGGTACTCCAGTAATAATTGTGGCTCCGGTGCTTCTACACCGGTACCTGGTGCTACTTCACCAACTTATATCCCCTTAAATAATGATTGTTATTGGCTCCAGGTTTCATCAGGAGGGTGTATAGCTTATGACGTTTCAGTTGGCGGTACACAGCGTGACAGGCCGAATTCAGGATTAGCGGCAATTACTATAGGAGGTGGGGGCGCCATATGTCAAAGGGCAAATCCCGGGATAACTTTAACTGCCTCAAGTGGTGCAACATATACTTATACATGGAGTGGCCCTGCCAATACAGCGTTCTTAAGTTCTACTACCGGGGCTTCTGTTACTTTTACAAATACAAATACCCCGGGTACTTATACTTATACCGTTACCGGTACAGATGGTTCTGGTTGTAACAGGACTTCAACCGTAACGGTAACTATCAATCCAAGGCCAACAGCAACGATCAGCGGAACTACCGCGGTATGCCAGAACAGTACTTCTCCCAATATAACTTTTACAGGGGCGGGCGGTACAGCACCTTATACTTTTACCTATAACATTAACAATGGAGCGAATACAACAGTAACTACCACCTCAGGTAATTCAGTAACAGTAGCTGTTCCAACCAATGTAGTAGGTCCTTTTGTTTATACGCTTGTAACAGTTGCCGATAATAATTCTTGTCAGCCAACTTCACTAATTAATTCTACTGCTACAGTAACAGTAAATGCATTGCCCGTTGCAACCATAACCGGCGCAACTTCTTTTTGTGCCGGAGGAAATTCAGTTTTATCCGCTGCCGGTTCAACAGCGGGCAGCGGTACTATTTCAGGTTACCAATGGAATTTGAATGGCTCCCCTATAGGAGGCGCTACATCGCAAACCTATCCAGCAACGGCTGCAGGAAATTATACAGTTACAGTAACCAATAGTAATAACTGTTCCACAACATCAGGGGTAACTGCCGTTACAGTTAATCCATTGCCAACCATCACCGGGACATTGACGGTATGTGTGGGCGCAACCACGCAGTTAACGGGTTCACCAACAGCCGCGGCCAATGCGTGGACTTCCTCTAATCCATCAGTAGCAACAATATCATCAGCAGGACTTGTAACCGGCGTGGCTGCAGGAACAACAACAATAACATATACCAATACGAATAATTGTCAGCAAACAGCCACCATAACAGTTACCTCAAAACCAACACCCGTAATTACGCATAACTAATTAAAATAAAGAGTATGAAAAAGTTCAGCAATCAAAGCATAAAAGAAAGTACCGGGAAACAAACCGCTACATTTTGGCTATCCTTTTTTGCAACGGCTCCGGTTGTTGAAATTTTCATTACCCGAAATAAAAAATAATTTATCCCGGATCTTTTCCGGCGATCAGGAAGCAACCCCCATTGAGATCAGTACACCAACTGCTTTTCAACTAATTGCTAATAAAAAATTTACGAAAATGAAACCACGTCATCGGTTTACCAGATGGGCCTTCATGCTGTTACTATCAGTATGTGCAACAAATGCTATGGCACAATATGCAAATACGGGCAACCATACCGTTTGTCTGAATTCTACTCAACCTTATGGGGTGGTATTAAATGGGGGCTCTACGTATCAATGGACCATTACACCATTAACAGGTGCAAATGGTTCCATAACCAATGGGGCAACAGGGAATTTGATCTCAATAAACTGGACAAGTGTGGGAACAGCAACACTCCAGGTGAGAGAAACTAATGCCCAGGGGTGCGATAGTATGGTTTCAATTGTGGTAACTGTATTACCATTACCTACGGCAACGGTTGCGGCCACATCACCGATATGTTCGGGTGCCAATGCAGTGTTTACGATAACAGGCACACCCAATGCGGTGGTTACTTATAATATCAATGGAGCAGCGAATACAACAGTAACGATAGGCGCCGGAGGTACAGCAACAGTAACAGTAAATGGAGCGACGGCCAACCAGTTGTTGACGTTAGTATCAGTAAGTGATCCTGCAACAACCTGTTCACAGACCTTAACGGGCACAGCAACAGTAGTGGTTAATCCATTACCTACAGCAACGGTTGCAGCCACATCACCGATATGTTCAGGAGCCACAGCCACCTTTACGATAACAGGCACAGCCAATGATGTGGTTACTTATAATATCAATGGAGCAGCGAATCAGACAGTAACAATAGGTTCAGGTGGCACGGCGACAGTAACAGTAGCCAATGCGACAGCCAACCAGGTGTTGACACTTGTATCAGTGAGCAGGCCGAGCACAACATGTTCACAGACCTTAACGGGCACAGCAACAGTAGTGGTTAATCCATTACCTACGGCAACGGTTGCGGCCACATCACCGATATGTTCGGGTGCCAATGCAGTGTTTACGATAACAGGCACACCCAATGCGGTGGTTACTTATAATATCAATGGAGCAGCGAATACAACAGTAACGATAGGCGCCGGAGGTACAGCAACAGTAACAGTAAATGGAGCGACGGCCAACCAGTTGTTGACGTTAGTATCAGTAAGTGATCCTGCAACAACCTGTTCACAGACCTTAACGGGCACAGCAACAGTAGTGGTTAATCCATTACCTACAGCAACGGTTGCAGCCACATCACCGATATGTTCAGGAGCCACAGCCACCTTTACGATAACAGGCACAGCCAATGATGTGGTTACTTATAATATCAATGGAGCAGCGAATCAGACAGTAACAATAGGTTCAGGTGGCACGGCGACAGTAACAGTAGCCAATGCGACAGCCAACCAGGTGTTGACACTTGTATCAGTGAGCAGGCCGAGCACAACATGTTCACAGACCTTAACGGGCACAGCAACAGTAGTGGTTAATCCATTACCTACGGCAACGGTTGCGGCCACATCACCGATATGTTCGGGTGCCAATGCAGTGTTTACGATAACAGGCACACCCAATGCGGTGGTTACTTATAATATCAATGGAGCAGCGAATACAACAGTAACGATAGGCGCCGGAGGTACAGCAACAGTAACAGTAAATGGAGCGACGGCCAACCAGTTGTTGACGTTAGTATCAGTAAGTGATCCTGCAACAACCTGTTCACAGACCTTAACGGGCACAGCAACAGTAGTGGTTAATCCATTACCTACAGCAACGGTTGCAGCCACATCACCGATATGTTCAGGAGCCACAGCCACCTTTACGATAACAGGCACAGCCAATGATGTGGTTACTTATAATATCAATGGAGCAGCGAATCAGACAGTAACAATAGGTTCAGGTGGCACGGCGACAGTAACAGTAGCCAATGCGACAGCCAACCAGGTGTTGACACTTGTATCAGTGAGCAGGCCGAGCACAACATGTTCACAGACCTTAACGGGCACAGCAACAGTAGTGGTTAATCCATTACCTACGGCAACGGTTGCGGCCACATCACCGATATGTTCGGGTGCCAATGCAGTGTTTACGATAACAGGCACACCCAATGCGGTGGTTACTTATAATATCAATGGAGCAGCGAATACAACAGTAACGATAGGCGCCGGAGGTACAGCAACAGTAACAGTAAATGGAGCGACGGCCAACCAGTTGTTGACGTTAGTATCAGTAAGTGATCCTGCAACAACCTGTTCACAGACCTTAACGGGCACAGCAACAGTAGTGGTTAATCCATTACCTACAGCAACGGTTGCAGCCACATCACCGATATGTTCAGGAGCCACAGCCACCTTTACGATAACAGGCACAGCCAATGATGTGGTTACTTATAATATCAATGGAGCAGCGAATCAGACAGTAACAATAGGTTCAGGTGGCACGGCGACAGTAACAGTAGCCAATGCGACAGCCAACCAGGTGTTGACACTTGTATCAGTGAGCAGGCCGAGCACAACATGTTCACAGACCTTAACGGGCACAGCAACAGTAGTGGTTAATCCATTACCTACGGCAACGGTTGCGGCCACATCACCGATATGTTCGGGTGCCAATGCAGTGTTTACGATAACAGGCACACCCAATGCGGTGGTTACTTATAATATCAATGGAGCAGCGAATACAACAGTAACGATAGGCGCCGGAGGTACAGCAACAGTAACAGTAAATGGAGCGACGGCCAACCAGTTGTTGACGTTAGTATCAGTAAGTGATCCTGCAACAACCTGTTCACAGACCTTAACGGGCACAGCAACAGTAGTGGTTAATCCATTACCTACAGCAACGGTTGCAGCCACATCACCGATATGTTCAGGAGCCACAGCCACCTTTACGATAACAGGCACAGCCAATGATGTGGTTACTTATAATATCAATGGAGCAGCGAATCAGACAGTAACAATAGGTTCAGGTGGCACGGCGACAGTAACAGTAGCCAATGCGACAGCCAACCAGGTGTTGACACTTGTATCAGTGAGCAGGCCGAGCACAACATGTTCACAGACCTTAACGGGCACAGCAACAGTAGTGGTTAATCCATTACCTACGGCAACGGTTGCGGCCACATCACCGATATGTTCGGGTGCCAATGCAGTGTTTACGATAACAGGCACACCCAATGCGGTGGTTACTTATAATATCAATGGAGCAGCGAATACAACAGTAACGATAGGCGCCGGAGGTACAGCAACAGTAACAGTAAATGGAGCGACGGCCAACCAGTTGTTGACGTTAGTATCAGTAAGTGATCCTGCAACAACCTGTTCACAGACCTTAACGGGCACAGCAACAGTAGTGGTTAATCCATTACCTACAGCAACGGTTGCAGCCACATCACCGATATGTTCAGGAGCCACAGCCACCTTTACGATAACAGGCACAGCCAATGATGTGGTTACTTATAATATCAATGGAGCAGCGAATCAGACAGTAACAATAGGTTCAGGTGGCACGGCGACAGTAACAGTAGCCAATGCGACAGCCAACCAGGTGTTGACACTTGTATCAGTGAGCAGGCCGAGCACAACATGTTCACAGACCTTAACGGGCACAGCAACAGTAGTGGTTAATCCATTACCTACGGCAACGGTTGCGGCCACATCACCGATATGTTCGGGTGCCAATGCAGTGTTTACGATAACAGGCACACCCAATGCGGTGGTTACTTATAATATCAATGGAGCAGCGAATACAACAGTAACGATAGGCGCCGGAGGTACAGCAACAGTAACAGTAAATGGAGCGACGGCCAACCAGTTGTTGACGTTAGTATCAGTAAGTGATCCTGCAACAACCTGTTCACAGACCTTAACGGGCACAGCAACAGTAGTGGTTAATCCATTACCTACAGCAACGGTTGCAGCCACATCACCGATATGTTCAGGAGCCACAGCCACCTTTACGATAACAGGCACAGCCAATGATGTGGTTACTTATAATATCAATGGAGCAGCGAATCAGACAGTAACAATAGGTTCAGGTGGCACGGCGACAGTAACAGTAGCCAATGCGACAGCCAACCAGGTGTTGACACTTGTATCAGTGAGCAGGCCGAGCACAACATGTTCACAGACCTTAACGGGCACAGCAACAGTAGTGGTTAATCCATTACCTACGGCAACGGTTGCGGCCACATCACCGATATGTTCGGGTGCCAATGCAGTGTTTACGATAACAGGCACACCCAATGCGGTGGTTACTTATAATATCAATGGAGCAGCGAATACAACAGTAACGATAGGCGCCGGAGGTACAGCAACAGTAACAGTAAATGGAGCGACGGCCAACCAGTTGTTGACGTTAGTATCAGTAAGTGATCCTGCAACAACCTGTTCACAGACCTTAACGGGCACAGCAACAGTAGTGGTTAATCCATTACCTACAGCAACGGTTGCAGCCACATCACCGATATGTTCAGGAGCCACAGCCACCTTTACGATAACAGGCACAGCCAATGATGTGGTTACTTATAATATCAATGGAGCAGCGAATCAGACAGTAACAATAGGTTCAGGTGGCACGGCGACAGTAACAGTAGCCAATGCGACAGCCAACCAGGTGTTGACACTTGTATCAGTGAGCAGGCCGAGCACAACATGTTCACAGACCTTAACGGGCACAGCAACAGTAGTGGTTAAT
>CAWIAT010000016.1:0-37090 GCA_963834225.1 uncultured Actinomycetota bacterium
GTGGCTTCACCGGCCGGGGTGCCCTCGGATGGCTGCTCGTCACGGGGTTCCTCCTCGGCTGGAGCTTCGAGGTCCGTGAGACCGGGCTGCTGGCGTGGCCCATCGTCCTCGCGGTGCTGTGGCAGCGGGGCCGGGTGCTGCGCAACCTCGCCCTCGTGGCCGCGCCGGTCCTGGGCTGGGCGGTCCTCGACGTCGGTATCAGCGGGCTCGTCTACGGAGACCCCCTCCTCAAGCTCCACACGCTGATGGGCACCAACCCCACCGGCGTCGGCAACGCCCCGCCCCCGCCGCCCCTGCGGATCGACGACGCGGACCGCACCCGGTGGGGCTTCTTCCTGTCCATCCCGAAGGCGGCGCTCGAGCGCGGCGACGGCGTCTGGCTCGTCGTCAGCGGGGTCGTCGCGGTCCTGGCGATCCTCGTGCGCGACCGTGGGGTGCGCCTCGCGTCGTTCGGTTTCATCACCGTCTACGGCGCGAACGTCCTGCTCGGTGGCGTCCTGTTCCCGCAGCGCCCGCTCGGCACGCTCATCGTCCCGCGCTACTGGATCCAGTACTTCCCCTTCGTCGCCCTCGTGATCGGCGGCCTGGTGGCGGTCGGCGCGGCCTGGCTCGTCCGCCGGGTGGCGACCTCCCGACGGCCCTCGGGCCGGCTGGTGGCCGTCGTCGTGGCGGTCCTCGCCCTCGCGTGGCCGGTGACCCACGCCGTGCAGTACGTCCCGACCGTGTCGGCCTTCGCCGTCAACGGCGGCGACGGCCTCGCGCAGCTGCGCTCCGACATGGCATCGCGCGACCTCGCTCTCGAGGAGGTCTGGACCGACTGGGAGACCAAGCGGATCCTGCCGGCCTACCAGCGCGAGGTCTGGGGCGGCGCCAAGGTCTGGCAGGGCACCCCGATGAGCCTGACGGGCACCGGGGCCCCCGGACCGGGGGACGGGGTGCTGTTCTACAGCGCCGACGACGCCGTCTGCGACCACTGCCGTCGGGCGCTCGCGCCGTGGCTGGAGGACCACCCGACCGTGCCCGCGTCGTGGGAGCTGGTCTACGAGGACCCGGCCGACACGGTGCAGCTGTACCGCGTGCGCTGACCCCTCAGGCGGCGGGCGGGGGTCCGGCGGGTCCGCCGGGACCGTCGTGGTGGTGGTGGTGGCGGACCTCGTCGAGGGCCATCCGTCGGGCCAGCCGGGTGTAGCGCGTCTCGAGGTCGCGGAAGCGCAGGTAGGTCGTCACGGTGAAGCTGAGGAACGCGACGACGAGGGAGTACAGGACGAGGTCGGTGCCTCGTCCGACGCCGAAGAAGTCCTGGGCGATGCGGGTCCACACGTCGGGGAGGAGGATCGACACGACGGCGAACCCGACGAACGCGATGACGCCGAGGCGACGGATGGCCTGCGCCCGGGCCCCGCGCGAGCGGAACAGCCGGGCCGCGACGACGAAGACCACCGCGATGAGCAGGACCTGGACGACCACGAGCTTCATCGCAGGATCAGCTCCACGAGGATGTTGACCGAGTTCCACAGCGACTGGCCCTTGGACCGGCTGTAGTCGGTGTAGAGGATGTGGACCGGGCTCTCGCCGTAGCGCACCTTCATCGAGCCGATCTGCTCGACGAGCTCGGACGCGTGCGCCATCCGGTTCTGGGTGATGTCGAGGCGCTCGACGACGTCACGGCGCAGGACGCGCAGCCCGTTGTGGGCGTCGGTGAGCCGGGTGCCCGTCGTCATGTTCGTGTAGCCGACGGCCAACCGCAGGACGAGCTTCTTGAGGAGGCTGGGCGTCGTCCGGTCGTCGAGGAAGCGCGACCCGAAGACGACCTGGAGGTCCTCGGTCCGGGCCTTGTCGAGCATCTCGAGGACGTCGGCCACCTGGTGCTGGCCGTCGGAGTCGAAGGTGACGACCCACTGCATCGAGGGCACCGACCGGGCGTACTCGAAGCCGGTCTGCAGCGCCGCGCCCTGGCCGAGGTTGACCGGGTGGCGGACGACGACCGCGCCGGCCGCCTCGGCCTCGGCGGCCCCCTGGTCGGCGGACCCGTCGTCGACGACGACGACGTTCGGGAAGGTGCGCCGGGCCCCGCGGACGACGTCGCCGATGACGGCGGCCTCGTCGAAGAGGGGCACCACGAGCCAGACGTCGTCGGTCCGGGGGTCGGTGGTGCTCATCGCGGACAGCCTACGAGAACGCGCGGGGGGCGGCACCAGGGCGCTCGCCGCCCGGTCACCACCCGGCGTCCCGTGCCTGGCGGGCCCAGTAGCGCAGGCCCTGGTACTTCTGCCGCGCCACGGCCCCGCGGCGCCGGCGGCCCGTCGCGGCGTGCTCGGCGTGCCGGAGGACGACCTCGGGCACGTAGCGGACGGTGAGCCCGAGCCGGGCGCACTCGCGTCCGAACCACAGCTCCTCGCCGAAGAGGGCGAACGGGTAGTCGGTGCGACCGCCGGCGGCGAACCAGGCGGGGGTGAGCACGACGCACGACCCGTGGCCGGCGAAGACCGCGGCCCCGGGCTCGACACCGGTGACCGTGCGCGAGCTGTGGCCCTCCTTGCGGAGCAGGAGGAGGTCGGCCAGCACGGGCACGCGGTGCACGGCGGCCAGGGCCCGCAGCCACCGGGCGGACGGCGGCGCGAGGAGGTTGGGGTTCTGGTCGGTGCCGAGGCTGCCGATGACCGACGGCGCCAGCCACCCGGCGTCGGGGTGCGCGGCGACGGCCGCGAGGAGCCCCTCGACGGTGCCGGGGTCGGCGACGAGGTCGCAGTTCGACAGCACGACCGGGTGGCTCGTGTCGACCTCGGGGAGGGCGCGGTGGAAGGCCGGCAGGTAGCCGGGGTTGTCCTCGAAGGACAGGACCCGCACGCGGGGGTCGTCGGCGAAGGCGGCGCTCGCCGCGTCGCTGTCGCCCGGCTTGTTGGCGCACAGGACGACGTCGACCGGGGCATCCGCCCCGAAGGAGGTGACGAGCCGGGTGGCGTCGTCGACACCGCCGTAGGAGACGACGACCCAGGTGAGCGCGCTCATGCGGTGCCTCCCTCCCGGCGACGGAACACGGCGCCGTAGACCTTCTTGAGCAGGGTCGGCGGGATGACGCGGAACCCGGTGCGCACGACCATGTTCCGCGCGAGCAGCACGTTGCCGAAGGCGCCGGTGTCGCGCAGCCGACGCTGGACGTCGAGGTCGTTGCGCACCATCCGCCACCCCCCGCGCCGGCCGATCATCGCGTCGCCGGCGTTGAACAGGACGAGCGGCTCGGGGAGGTTCTCGGCCCGGGCGCCACCGGCGAGGAGCCGGCCGAACAGGTCGTAGTCCTGCATGTAGCGCAGGTCGGCGTAGCCCCCGACCTCGAGCGCCAGCGCCCGGCGGAACACGACGGTCGGGTTGTTGACCGGGTTGTTCAGGCGCAGCCGCCGGACGATCGCCTCGTGGCTCGTCGGGGCGGTGCGCCGGCCGATGACGTGGTCGGGGGAGCCCTCGAACTCGAGCATCTCGGCGCCGACGAGGTCGAGACCCCGCTCCTGCACGGCGGCCATCTGGCGCTCGAGCCGCTGGGGGAGGGAGACGTCGTCGGAGTCGTGCCGCGCGACGTAGTCGCCGCTCGCGAGCTCGAGACCGCGGGCCGAGGCGAGCCCGCTCCCGACGTTGACCGGCAGCCGCTCGACCCGGACCGTCGGGTGGTCCCGCGCCGCGGCGTCGATGGCGTCGTCGAGCTCGGCGGGCACCGGGCCGTCGACGACGACGAGGAACTCCTCCGGGGGGCGGGTCTGCCCGACGATCGAGGCGACCGAACGCTCCAGCTCCTCCACCGAGGTCCCGTGGTAGGCCGTCATGAGGACGGTGAGGGTCGGGCGCACCCGACGATCCTAGGACGTGGCGGAGGGGGCCTCGCGCCCGCGCAGGGTGGCCCAGAGGGCGAGGACGTCGCGCCGGGTCAGCGCGAGCCAGACGAGCCCGAAGGCCAGCGCGGCCCCGACCTGGGCCAGGACGCCGCCGAGCCCCTCGAGGCGGTGGGTCACGAGGAAGAGGGCGACGGCGAGGGCCGTGCCGCCGACGAGCCGCGCCGTGAGGTCGAGCCAGCGGTGCCGCTCGACGCGCCACACGGTGGCCATCATCGCCAGGGACGCCAGCCCGGCACCGACGAGGTAGCCCAGCGCCACGCCGTCGATGCCGAGGCGGGGAGCAAGGAACGGCCAGGTCGCGACACTCGCGACGAAGCCGCCCACGTTGAGGTAGGCGACGGCTCGTGGCCCCCGGACCCGCGTGGACTGCAGCGTCGTCGCCGCGCCCTGGGCGATGGAGGTGAGCATCACGGCGACGAGGAGCACCGGGAGGACCGTCGTGGCCCCGACGTACTCCTCGCCCCAGACGACCGTGATGACGAGCGGGCTGAGGATGACGAGGACCCCCATGAGCCCGACGAAGATGGCGGTGAGGCGGCGGGCGATGGCGTCGCTCTGCCGGCGGACGCCCTCACGGTCGCCCCTGCCCGCGGCGGCGGTGAGCGGGGGGATGAGGACGGTCGCCAGGGCCACCGACAGCATCGCGGCCGGCGTGGCCAGGGTGAGGGCGGCGGCGAAGTCACCGGCCTCGGCCGGCCCGGCGTACGCGTGCGCCGCGAGCTGCGAGAGCTGGAGCAGGCCGCCGCTGGCCACCCCGCTCAGGGCGCCGAAGAGCACGAAGTGGTCGATCTCGCGGCGCAGGGCGGGCTCGACGCGCTGCTGCGACCGGGCCGGCCACGAGACCGCGGCGAAGACGCCGTAGCCGAGGGCGAGGGGGAGCAGGGCGAGCGCGGTGAGGTCGAGGACGAGGACGAGGGTGACCGCGACGAGCGCGAGCCCGCCGGCGACGGTGTCCCACATCGCGACGTGCCGGAAGCGGAGCGCCCCGTACTGGATCCCGCGCGAGGTGCTGTAGAGCGAGTACGCGAAGGCGAGCAGGACGGTCCCGACGGTGTGGGCCGGGCCGAACCCCAGCCACAGGCTGCCGCCGAGGGCGACGACGGTCGGCAGCACCAGGCTGATGAGGGCGGTCCGCGTCGCGATGTGCCGTCCCACGGCGGCCGCTCCCTCGGCGTCGCCGAGGGCGGCCCGCAGGGCCACGAAGCGGGTGCCGGCGGCGGAGGCGGGGGCGGCCCACAGCTGGCTGGTCAGCACCGACAGCGAGAGCGAGGTGTTCGTCTGGCCGAGCAGCTCGCGCGAGCCGAGGTTGCCGATGAGGACGCTGTAGAGGAGGCGGGCGACGCCCTGCACGGCCGTCGCGTACGTGCTGAGGGCCGCCCGGCTGCGCAGGCTGGTCGTGGGGGGTGCAGCGGGGGCCGGTGAGCCCTCCGGGACGCGGCCGGCCACGGCATCTGCGCTGGTGGGAGGGCTGTCACCGTCGTCCCGAGGGGGGCCGGACCCCTCGGGGGCGGACGGGGCCGGCGGCATGGTCGGCAGCATACGCGAGCCGTCATCGCGGAGTTTCTGGTAACAGAGGTGTGGGAGTGGTCGCTGTGACACACTGGCGAGGCTCTCGCACCCGACCAGGCCTCCCTGCACCCGCTTCGGCGGCGCGGCCCCCGGGTGCCCGATCGAACACGTCTGGGTCGCCCCATGAGAACTCTCCGC
Organism: uncultured Actinomycetota bacterium; assembly: GCA_963834225.1. Classification (GTDB taxonomy): domain Bacteria; phylum Actinomycetota; class Actinomycetes; order Actinomycetales; family Dermatophilaceae; genus Oryzobacter. The sequence continues at coordinate 5,592 of CAWIAT010000016.1, forward strand.
CTGCTCACCGCGTCCACCCTCCTCGCCGGGGTGTGTGTCGTCGTTCCCGTCGTCTCCGTCGGCGCCGCGCCACGCCCCGTCGCGCCCTCGCTCGACCGCGTCGCGATGCCGGCCGGCACACCGCTGGTCGCCACCGCGTCGTCGCGCGGTCGGGCGGCAGCCTCGGTCGCGCCGTCGCCCGAGCCCTCGGGCGCCGAGAGCGTGCTGACCCGCGACACCGACGACGCCGACGTCGTCGGCCTCACCTTCCCGGACCGGGCGACCGCCACGGACGCCTCGGTCGAGGTGCGCACCCGCACCGACGGCGCGTGGGGCGGTTGGCAGTCCCTCGGGGTCAGCGACGCCGCGCCCGACCCGGGCACCGAGGAGGCGGCGAAGGCCAGGGTCGCCACCGAGCCGATCAGCGTGGCCGGGTCCGACGAGGTCCAGGTCCGGGTCCGCACCTCCGAGGAGGACACCCGCCTCGACCGCATCTCGGCGACCTTCGTCGACGGTGGCGAGAGCCCCGCCGACCCGGGCGTCGGCAGCACCCCGGCCGCGAGCGCGCGGGCCGGCGCGAGCCAGCCGCCCATCATCGGCCGGGCCGCGTGGGGCGCCGACGAGACGCTGCGCACCTGCACGCCCGACACCGTCGCGAGCATCAAGGGCGCCGTCGTGCACCACACGGTCAACGCGAACACCTACACGATGGACGAGGTGCCCGGCCTGCTGCGCGGCATCTACGCGTACCACGTCAAGGGCCAGGGCTGGTGCGACGTCGGCTACAACTTCTTCGTCGACCGCTTCGGCCGCCTCTTCGAGGGGCGCTTCGGCGGGACCTACCGCAACGTCGTGGGGGCCCAGACGGGCGGCTTCAACTCGCAGACCTTCGGGGTCAGCTCGCTCGGCAACCACGACCCCGCCTCGGCGGGGGCGGCGACGCCCTCCGCGGCCGTCCTCGCCTCGGTCGGCAAGCTCGTCGGCTGGAAGGCCTGGCTCAACGGCTGGGACCCCACGTCCTCGACGACCTTCACCTCCGCCGGCAGCACCCGGTACAAGGACGGTGTCGTCGTCACCAAGAACCGGGTCATGGGTCACCGCGAGCTCAGCCTCACGACGTGCCCCGGCGACCTGATGTTCGCCAAGCTGGCGTCGATCCGGTCCACGTCCTCGACCACCTACCGGCAGGGCGTCGCCGACCGCGCCGCCGAGGTCGCCGCGGAGACGGTCAGGGAGACGTACAGCCGGCCGAGCGGCACGACGTCGTTCTCGCTCTCGGGCCGCGGGTACGGCCACGGGCGCGGCATGAGCCAGTACGGCGCGTACGGCGCCGCCCTCAAGGGCCTCAGCCGTGACCAGATCCTCGACTTCTACTACCCGGGGACCACGCGCTCGACGAGCGCGGGCAACCCGACGATCCGGGTCCGGCTCGGGGCCCTCGGGTCCGGTCCGACCCAGGTCGTGGCCCAGCCCAAGCTGACGATCACCGACGGCACGAAGACCGGCTCCCTCTACGTCAAGAACTCCGACGGCACGCTGCGCAGCCGGTGGCGCCTCGTCCCCGAGGGGTCCGGTCTGACCCTGCAGTGGCTGCAGAAGGGGGTCTGGCGCAGCACCTCGAGCTGGAAGGCGACGACCAAGCCGTTGTCCTTCCAGGACAGCACGCTCGGCAAGGTGCGCGTCGTCATGCCCGACGGCACCCAGCGCGACTACCGCCGCGTCGTGCGCTCGCACCGCAGCGGCTCGGGCGTCATGACGCTCAGCGTGCTCTCGCTCAACTACTACCTCCAGAGCGTCGTGCCCTCGGAGATGCCGCCGTCGTGGGCGGCCAACGCCCTCCAGGCGCAGGCCGTCGCCGCCCGCACGTACGCCCTCTACCAGCGCGCCCACCAGCCGTCCGGGTCGCTCTACGACACCTGCGACTCCACCTCGTGCCAGGTCTACAAGGGCCTGGCCGGGTACAGCTCGACCGGCGGTGCGCTCAAGCCCCACGAGAACTCGAGCTCGACCGCGGCCGTCGTCGCGACGAGCGGGCTCGCCGTCTACCACGGCGGGTCACCGGCCCTCACCGAGTTCTCGTCGTCCAACGGCGGGCAGACGGTGCGGTCCTCGATCCCGTACCAGGTCTCCAAGGCCGACCCCTACGACGCCGTCCCGTCGGGCAGCACGAGCTCGTGGACGACGACGCTGTCGGTCAGCAGGCTCCAGGGCGCCTACCCGACGACCGGGACGCTGCGCGCGCTGCGCATCGAGTCGCGGGACGGCCTCAACGCCTGGGGAGGGCGCACGACCTCCGTCACCGTCGTCGGCTCGAAGGGCTCGAAGACCGTCACGGGCGACGCGTTCCGCACGGCGCTGGGCCTGCGCAGCACCTGGTGGACCGTGACCTCCGCCCCGGCCACCTCGGCGGCCTCGCTGCCCGAGGACCTCGACGGCAACAGCCGCGGCGACGTCATCGCCGTCGACCCGGAGGGGGCGCTGCGGCTGCTCTCGGGCGACAACACCGGCGCCTTCACGGCCAGGACGATGGCGACCGGCTGGGGCTCGCTCGGCCTCGTCGCGTCGGTCGGCTCGTGGAGCAACGACAACCGCCACGACGTCATCGAGCGCGACAAGGGGACGCTGTACTACCACCCGGGCGACGGCAGGGGCGGCCTCCTGTCGCGCGTGGCCATCAGCAGCGGCTGGGACACCATCAACCTCGTCAGCGGGTCCGGTGACTTCGATGCCGACGGGTTCAGCGACTTCCTCGCCCGCACGAACAGCGGCCAGCTGAAGATCTACCGCGGCAACGGCAAGGGCGGCGTCATCGCGACGAAGCTGCTCGGCACGACCTTCGCCGAGTACCGGCTCATCTTCTCGCCGGGTGACCTCACCGGCGACGGCCGCCCCGACGTCGGCGCCGTGCGGGCCACCGACCACGCGATGCTGCTCTTCCCCGTGCTGGGCTCGGGGACCCTCGGGGTGCCAACGGTCGTCGAGGGCGACTGGTCCGCGTACAGCGCGGTCACCGGTCCCGGCGACGTCACCGGCGACGGACGCGACGACCTCGTGGCCCGGCACTCGGCCGACGGGTCGCTCGTCGTCCTGCCGGGCACCGACATGGGCTCGGTCGGCCCGGCCCGCCCCGTCAGCGGGACCGCCACCTGGGCGACCTGGTCCACCTGGGCTCCCTGACCCCACCGGACCCCTGCTCGACCCCGCCCGACCCACCGGACCCACCGGACCCCCCTGCTCGACCGCGCCCTACGGCGCAGTACGTGCTGTGATCACAGCACGTACTGCGCCGTAGCGCGTGCGTGAGGGCGCGGTTCAGGCGAGGTCGACGGCGAACGGGGCCCCGGTGGCCTCGCGGACCTGCTCCTGCGTGACGTCGGGGGCGAGCTCGCGCAGGACGAGGCCGCCGGCGGTGACGTCGATGACGGCGAGGTCGGTGATGATCCGTTGCACGACGGCCTTGCCGGTGAGGGGCAGGGAGCACTGCTCGACGATCTTGTGCGAGCCGTCCTTGGCGACGTGCTCCATGAGCACGACGACCTTCTTCGCGCCGTGGACGAGGTCCATCGCGCCGCCCATGCCCTTGACCATCTTCCCGGGGATCATCCAGTTGGCGATGTCGCCGCCGGCCGAGACCTGCATGGCGCCCAGGATCGCGGCGTCGACCTTCCCGCCGCGGATCATCCCGAAGCTCGTGGCCGAGTCGAAGTACGAGGCGCCACGGCGGACCGTGACGGTCTCCTTGCCGGCGTTGATGAGGTCGGGGTCGACGGCGTCCTCGGCCGGGTAGGCCCCGACGCCGAGGATGCCGTTCTCGGACTGCAGGACGATCTCGACGTCGTCGGGCACGTAGTTGGGCACGAGGGTCGGCAGGCCGATGCCCAGGTTGACGTAGGCGCCGTCCTCGAGCTCGGCGGCGGCGCGGGCGGCCATCTGCTCACGGGTCAGCGGCATGGCTCAGGACTCCTTCGTGGCGTCGGCGGCGGGGGTGACGGTGCGGCGCTCGATGCGCTTGTCGGCGGCCTGCTCGGCGGTCAGGGGCAGCACCCGCTGGACGTAGATGCCCGGCAGGTGGACCTCGTCGGGGGAGAGCTCGCCGGGTTCGACGAGCTCCTCGACCTCGGCGATGGTGACCCGCCCGGCCATCGCGGCGAGCGGGTTGAAGTTGCGGCTGGACTTGTTGAACACCAGGTTGCCGTGGCGGTCGCCCTTCCAGGCGCGCACGAGGCCGAAGTCGGCGACGATCGCGTGCTCGAGGACGTACTCGCGCCCCTCGCCGTCGCGCTCGAAGACCCGGACCTCCTTGGCGGGGGAGGCGATCGCGACGTTGCCCTGGTCGTCGTAGCGCCACGGCAGTCCACCGTCGGCGACCTGCGACCCGACCCCGGTGGGGGTGAAGAACGCCGGGATGCCGGCGCCGCCCGCCCGCAGCCGCTCGGCCAGGGTGCCCTGCGGGGTCAGCTCGACCTCGAGCTCGCCCTCGAGGTACTGGCGGGCGAACTCCTTGTTCTCCCCGACGTAGGAGCTGACCATCCGGCGGATCTGCCTGCTCGCCAGCAGGATGCCGAGCCCCCAGTCGTCGACCCCGCAGTTGTTCGAGACGACCTCGAGGTCACCGACACCGGAGCGGTGCAGCTCCTCGATGAGGACCGACGGGATGCCGCACAGACCGAACCCCCCGACGGCCAGGGTGGCCCCGTCGGAGATCCCGGCGACGGCCTCGGCAGGGCTGGTGACGACTTTGTCCATGGGCGGCACCCTATCGACGCCTCCGGGGGGTCCCGCCATGGGGCCAGGACACAGCGCTGCGCCGTTCGGATGGCGCCGGGTCACCGGAACGGCCACCGCATCGTGACCGAACGGCCCCCGCACCGAACCGCAGGATCTTCGGTCTACTGGCGCGTACGCCGCAGGAACTGTGGTGCGTGTGGGACCACTGAGAAGTACATCCGTGTAATTCCCGGATCGGGGTGGCACCCCCGCGAGGACCGTGGGAGAACTGTCTCGCTCGAGGTTCGCGTGTGACGGATGTGACGTCCGGGACTCGTGATCTCCCGAGTGCGCCTCGAACCCCTGCCGGGGCGCCCCCTGTACCGAGGAGCACTCCGCCGTGTCCCTGTCCCACCCCGCGCCCCGCAGAGAGCGTCGGATTCCCGTCCGCACCATCGGGGCCGTCTCCGCCTCAGTCCTGGCGTTCCCGCTGGCCACCGCCCCCGCCGACGGCGCCGTCTTCCCGACGCCGAAGCCGACCAAGGCCCTGCCGGCCGCGCTCGACGTCGCCGCGCCGTACCAGAAGGGCACCCAGTGCCTGACGGAGAACCAGCCCGGTGCGGTCGCCTTCGCCAAGCTGCTCAACTCGACGTACGGCACCCGGAGCTACGGCATCCTGCGGCACTGCGCCGCGGAGCACGGGGAGGGCCGTGCGCTCGACTGGATGATCAACGCGAGCAACAAGGACCAGCTCGCCCTCGCGAACTCGCTGACCCGGTGGCTCGCAGCCCCCGACAGCCAGGGCCGCGCCGGTGCGATGGCCAAGCGGTTCGGCATCAACTACATCATCTGGAACCGCCAGCAGTGGCGCGCCTACGCCCCCGAGCGCGGCTGGACCCCGTACTACGGCGTGTCCCCGCACACCGACCACATCCACTTCTCGTTCAACTGGGACGGCGCCTACAAGCGCAGCTCCTGGTGGTCGGGCGTGGCCGTGACCTCGCCGCACGCCGGCCCGGTCGCCCCGGTCACCCCGCCCCCGGCGATGTCGTCCACCGGCTACCCGATCCTGTCGCAGGGGGCCAGCGGCCCCGAGGTCGCCCTGGCCCAGAAGGCGATCGGCGCCGAGCCCGACGGGAGGTTCGGTGCCCTGACGGCCGCCGCCCTCGGGACCTGGCAGTCCAAGAACAAGATCCCGGCGACGAAGAAGCTCGACGAGGCGACGTGGGGCACGTTCGTCGCCCTCGGCCTCGTGCCGAACCGCGCCCCCCTCGAGCGCTACGTCAACGTCGTCCTCAAGCGTGGCTCGAGCGGCTCGGCCGTCAAGGCGCTGCAGACCGCGATCGGCAAGCTCTCGGTCGACGGGTCGTTCGGCCCGGCCACCGAGTCGCGGGTCCGGGCGTACCAGACGACCAAGAAGCTGTCCTCCACCGGTGTCGTCGACACCAAGGTCTGGAAGGCCCTCATGGGCCTGCCGTCCACGACGACCCCGGCCCCGAAGCCGCCGGCCCCGAAGCCGCCGGCGCCTCCCGGTTCCAGCGGCAGCACCTCGACGCACCCGCTGGCGAAGTACTCCAAGCTCACCCTCAAGCTCTGGTCGCGCGGCGACGCCGTCAAGGCGATGCAGAAGGCGATCGGCACGCTGAGCGTCGACGGCTCCTTCGGCCGCAAGACCGAGGCGCGCGTCAAGGAGTACCAGAAGGGCAAGGGCCTCGCCGTGACCGGCGTCGTCGACGCCAAGGTCTGGAAGGCGCTGATGGCGCCCGCCAAGCCCGCCCCGAAGCCTCCGTCGAGCGGGACCACGAGCAGCGCCCTCAAGACCGAGTTCACCTCCTACAAGGCGACCACCCTGAAGTCCGGCTCCACGGGGGCCGCGGTGCGCGTCCTCCAGCAGGGACTGGGCGGGCTCGTCGTCGACGGGAGGATGAGCAGCAGGACGGTCACGGCCGTCAAGGCGCTGCAGACCTCCGCGAAGCTCAAGGTCACCGGTGTCGTCGACCGCGCCACGTGGGACGCCCTCGAGCGTCGCGTCCACCCGCTGCTCGCGCACTGGGGCACGGTGCTGCGCAAGGGCTCGAAGGGCACGGCCGTCGTCGCGCTCCAGAAGGCCCTGCGGATCACGGCTGACGGGTCGTTCGGCCCGAAGACCGAGGCCGCCGTCAAGGCGCTGCAGAAGTCGGCGAAGCTGACCCGGACCGGCCTCGTCGGCACGGTGACCTGGAAGGCCGTCGAGGCCCGGATGCCTCGCTAGGTCGCGTCGCGGTCAGACCGCGTCGCGGGTGACGCCCTCGGCGGACCGTCTGGACTGAAGGACATCGGCCGCCGGGGTCCCGCGGGAGAGGACGACCGAGCCGTCGGCCGCCCAGGCCGCCAGGGCGGTGCGCAGGAACGCGGCCGTGTCGTCGGTCGCGGTGTGCACCCGACCGGCCTCCGGCTCCGGCACGAGGTCGGCGAAGGTGGTGGTGCCGCCGTCGCGCAGCGCGAGGTCCGAGGGACCGGGCTCCTCCCAGGCCGTGAAGACGTCGCCGTGGGTGGCGACCTCCTTCGCCTCGTCGAGCACCCCGGGGGCCACCGGTCCCGGTGCCGACCGGGCGAGGGCGGCGAGCGTGACGAGGACGCCCTCCTCCGCGCCCTGGGCGGTGCCCGGGTCGTCGGTGACGACGACGTCGGCCGCCGACAGGGCGGTCTCGTCGTCGACCCGGCGGGCCCCGGCCCGGTGCGCGGGGACCTCGACGCACGCTCCGACGGACCACGCGGCCAGCGCCCAGTACAGGGTGCGCCAGTGCGGTGGGAGGTCGAGCCGCACGACGGTGCCGACGCCGGCGTCGAGCTCGTCCTGGAGGAGGTTGGCCGCCTTCGCCACCCAGTTCGCGAGGACGCGCGCCGACAGCTCGACGCGCTCCCCGCGGGTGGGGGAGTCGGTGTCGTCGTAGACGGTGATGCGCGGTCGACCGGGATCGGACTCGACGAGGCGGCGCAGGAGCGCGGCGGGGCCGGGGGTGGGCGTGCTCACCGACCGGACGCTACCAACGGGTGGGGCGGCCACTAGGCTCGCCCGCATGAGTGAGCGCACCGTGATCACCTTCGGCACGTTCGACGTCTTCCACGTCGGGCACATCCGGGTGCTCCAGCGGGCCGCCGCGCTCGGGGACCGGCTCGTCGTCGGCGTCTCGGCCGACGCGCTCAACATCTCGAAGAAGGGCCGTGCGCCCGTGTACTCGCAGGACGAGCGGATGGAGATCGTCGCCTCCCTCAAGGTCGTCGACGAGGTCTTCGTCGAGGAGTCCCTCGAGCTCAAGCGCGACTACATCGTCCAGCACGGCGCCGACGTCCTCGTCATGGGCGACGACTGGGCCGGCAAGTTCGACTGGGTGAAGGACGTGTGCGAGGTCGTCTACCTCCCGCGCACGCCGTCGGTCTCGACCACCGGCCTCATCGAGCACATCGCCAGCCTCTCGTCGTGACCTCCCCGGACCCGGCTGCGGTGCGGGCGACGGCGACGGCCGCGGGGACGGGTGAGGTCGTGACCCGCGTGGGCCTGGCCGCCGGCCTCTGGCTCGTCGCGACGTGCACCGCCGCGTGGCCGCTGGCGGCCCTCGGCTGGTGGACGCCGTGGCTGGCCTGGCCGGTGGGCGTCGTGCTCGCGGGTGCCGCGTGGGGGGTCGTGCGACGGCTGCCGGGAGTGCCCGTCGCGGCCGCCCCGGCCGCGGCCCTCGTCGGGCTGTGCCTGGCGTTCGCCGTCCACGCCGGGGTGACCCACTCCGAGCACGTCCTCGTCCGCAGGGACGCCGCCAGCAACCTCCAGGCCGCGGCGAGCCTGGCGACGACGCACCAGCGCGTCGTGCCCGTCGACGTGTCGGTCATCGGCGGGGCGGCCGCCCTCGAGCGCGGCGACGTGTCGGTCGGCAGCTCGGCGTTCTACCAGGTGGGATCGCCGGACGCCCCTGCCGTGCAGCCGCAGTTCCTCCTGGCCCCGGCCGTCGTCTACGGCTACGGCTGGTGGGCGGGGGGCGCCGCGGCGGCGCAGGTCCTCCCCGCGGTGGCGATGGCGCTGGCCCTGCTGCTCCTCGGGCTCCTCGTCGGGTCGGTGACCGGTGCGTGGTGGGGGGCCGCGTCCGCGGGGCTCACGGCCCTCCTCTTCCCCGTCCTCAACGTCGCACGGGGGACCTACTCCGAGCAGCTCGCCCTCGTGACCCTCGTCGGCGGGGCGCTGGCCCTGACCCTCGCCGTGCGCGGTGGCGACCGTGCGGACGGGCGCGGCGGTGGGGCGCCCCGGCTCGCCCTCGTCGCCGGGATCCTGCTGGGCGGCACCGGGTTCGCGCGCATCGACTCGTTGCGCGAGGTCCTCCTCCTGCTCCCGCTGCTGGCCGTCGGGACGGCACTGGCGGGGCGGTGGGTCCGGCCGGTCGTCCTCGGCGTGGCGGGGTCGACCGTGCTCGCGCTCGCGGCCGCGTGGTCGCTGTCGTACCGGTACCTCGGCGACATCGCGGCGAGCCTCGTCCCCCTCCTCGCGATGGCGGTCGGGGTCGGGCTCGCCTCGTTCGGTGCGCTCTGGCTCTGGCGCCGGGGGAGACGCCTCCCCGGCGGTGTCGTGCGGTCTCTGCCCGACGCGGCGGCAGGGCTCGTCGTGCTCGCCGGCCTCGGGCTGGCCAGCCGTCCGCTGTGGATGACGACGCGCCAGGACCCGAACGACCCCGGGGCCCGCTACGTCGCGGGGATGCAGCGGCGCCAGGGGCTGCCGGTCGACGGCGGCCGGACGTACGCCGAGCACACCGTCGACTGGCTCGCCTGGTACGCCGGGTGGGTGGCCGTCGTCGTCGCGCTCCTCGCCCTCGCCCTCGTGCTGCGCCACGCGCTGCGCCGGCTGGGGCAGGGGCGGCTCGAGCCGTGGTTCCCCGTGCTCGTCGTGGCCGCGGGCTCGACCGTCCTCACCCTGCTCCGCCCCGGCATCACGCCGGACCACCCGTGGGCCGACCGCCGCCTCCTCGTCGCCCTGACGTTCGTCGTCGCCCTCGTGGTCGTCGCGGGATGGTGGGGTGCGCGCCGGCTCGAGGCCTCGGGTCGTCCGTGGGGGACCGGGCTCGTGGCGCTGCTGCTCGTCGTCGGCCTCGCCGTCCCCGCGGTGGTGGCGACGTGGCCGTTCCGCGGCGTCGGGGTCGAGCGCGGGTCGCTCGCTGCCGTCGACGACGTCTGTGCCGCACTGGAACCCGGTGACGTCGTCCTGGGGGTCGACAGCCGCGCGACCTCCGAGTGGCCCCAGGCCGTCCGGGGCATGTGCGGGGTCCCGACCTTCATCGCGACGACGCCGGTGCGCAAGGACCCGGCCCGGCTCGCTGCCGTCGTCGACGAGCTCGCCGCGGGCGCGTCGTCGACCGGGCACCGGCTCGTCCTCCTCGCGGCCGACGGTCCCGACGCCCTCACCGGCCTGGGCCTGCAGGCGCGGCCGGTCGTCGACATCCGCTTCCACGAGGAGGAGCACGCCCTCGACCGGCGGCCGGACAGGACCGACCGCGGCGGCATCCGCGTCTTCCTCGCATCGGCCGCCACTCCCTGAGGAGGGGGCTCAGCGGTCGGCGAACTCCGGCTGGGCACGGCGCTGGACGGCCGACCAGGTGCACGGGTCCACCGCCACCACGAGGCCGGGGCGCAGCGAGCGGGCCGTGTAGGGCGTGCCGTCGGGGTGGCCGACGGCTCCGCCGGCCTCGGTGACGAGGAGCGACCCGGGGACGTGGTCCCACGGGTTCGAGCGGCTGTAGAGGATGTAGTCGGCGGCGCCCTCGATGAGCTTGGGGTAGTCGACGCCGCAGCACACCCAGGAGAGGCGCATCGCCGGCAGGTCACCGAGGTGGTGGTCGCGCAGCGACCAGATCGAGGTCACGCCCTGCGGCGCGCGGTCGTCGGGAACGGGTGTCGTGGAGACCTGTTCGCCGTCGCGCCAGGTGCCGGCCCCACGCTCGGCCACCCAGGCGGCGCCGTGCTCGGGCTGCCAGATCCAGGCGCGCACGGCCTCGCCGGCGCGCGTCTCGGCGACCATGACCGCGTGGTCGGGGGAGCCGTTGACGAAGTTCTTCGTCCCGTCGACGGGGTCGACGGTGAAGGCGTGATCGGCCCCGAGGTAGCGGTCCATGAGCGAGTGGTCGGCGGAGTGCGCCTCCTCGCCGAGGACGACCGCGTCGGGGTAGGCCTCGAGCAGGCGGGCCGTGATGAGCACCTCGGCCTCGCGGTCGGCGACGGTCACGAGGTCCCCGGGGTTCTTCTCCATGACCTCGCCGGCGGACAGCGAGCGGAAGCGTGGGGTGATGACCTCGGCGGCGACGTCACGCATGAGGTCCAGGACCGCGTCGGTCGACAGGCCGGGCATGGGCACCACCGTCGCACACGGCCGCTCGGACCGGCGACACCGGGCCGGAATGGCTAGGTTGACAGGCTGACTACTTAGCGTGATGATCTAGTCATGGAGATGGCGGAGGGGTGGCCGAGCGAGTGGCTGCGCGGCGTCCTCGGACTGTGTGTCCTCGGGGTGCTGCGGGGTGGGACCGGCCATGGCTACGCCATCGCCCAGAGGCTCGCCACGGCGGGGCTCGGCGAGGTCAAGGGGGGCACGTTGTACCCGCTGCTGGGCCGGCTCCAGGACGCCGGGTGGGTCGCGGGTGAGTGGGAGCCGGGGCAGGGCGGACCGGGTCGCAAGGTCTTCCGGATCACCCGGGCGGGCCTGCACCACCTCGACGCCATGGCAGAGCAGTGGCGGGACTTCGGGGTCGTCACCACCCGCCTCGCGGCCGGCGCCGTCCCCGAGCACGTCCCCGACCCCGACACCGGGATCCGCACCGACACCGAGATCCGCACCGACACCGTAGGAGCCTGAGATGACCGAGCACGCCACGACGTCCGGCAACGGACCCCATCGCCTCGCACCGAGCGCCGACCCGCGGTGGGTCGACGCGTTCGTCGTCGAGCTGCGCCTGCTCGAGGCGCCCGGGGCCGCCATCGGCGACCACCTCGCCACCGTGGAGGAGCACCTGCGGGAGACCGGTGAGGGAGTCCGGGCCGCGTTCGGGGACCCGCGCCGGTACGCCAGGGACCTCGCGCCGCAGGAGGCCGAGGGGCCGGCCGTCGACCGGGCCACCGCCGTCGGCTCGGTCCTCGGCCTCCTCGCCATCGTCCTGCTCCCGCTCGCGACCGCGGGCTGGGTGCGGGGGCGCGACGTCGAGGTGAGCGTCGGTGGGCTCGTCGTGGGGCTCGTGCTCGCCGTGGCCCTGGCCGGGCTGGTCCTCCGGGGGAGTGCGGTGCTGCGCCTCCTCGTGGAACGACGCTGGGCGGCGTTCGTCGCCGTGCCGCTCATCGTCGCCCTGCTCGCGGCGCCGCTCGTCCTGCTCCCGCAGCGCCTCGGCGGGCTCCCCGTCCTCGCCGTCGGCCTCGCCGGGCTGCTCGCGATGGCGGTCGCCGTCGCCGCGACGTGGCGCACCACGCCGGACCTCGTCCGTGGCCCCGGTGAGGACGCACCGGTCCAGACCCAGGGCCGGCTGCTCACCACCCTGCTCCTGCCCGGGTTCGCGATCCTCGCCTGCCTCGCCACCTGGCTCCTCGCCGTCGTCGGCTGACGGGCGGGGCCGGTCGGCGGTCGAAGGTCGTGTCCGTGCAGGTCACGGGCGCCTCATGGGCCCCTAGAGTGCGGTCATGGCGAGGTTGCGGCGGGTGTCCCCGCGGTCGGTGGGCTGGACCCGTCGACGGGCGGGCAAGGGGTTCTCCTACCGCGACGCCGGCGGTGACGGGCTGCCGAAGGAGTCGGTCGAGCGGATCAAGGCGCTGGCCATCCCCCCGGCGTGGCAGGACGTGTGGATCTGCCCGCACGAGAACGGCCACATCCAGGCCGTCGGCACCGACGACGCCGGGCGGCGGCAGTACCTCTACCACCCCGACTGGCGCACCAAGCGCGACGAGATGAAGTTCGACCGCGTCAAGCTCGCCGGCACGCGCCTGGCCAAGGCGCGCGAGCGGATGATCGACGACCTGCGCGCCGAGGGCATGCCCCTGGCCCGGGCGGCCGCCACGGCGACCCGCCTCCTGGACCTCGGCTACTTCCGCATCGGCAGCGACGCCTACACCGACGCCAACGGCTCGTTCGGCCTGACCACCCTCGAGCGCCGCCACGTGCGGCGCCAGGGCACCGACCTCGTGTTCTCCTTCGTCGGCAAGTCGGGCATCGAGCACTCGATCACCATCAGCGACCAGCAGGTCATCGACTCGCTCAACCTCATGAGGAAGCGGCGCGGCGGCTCCACGCGCCTGCTCGCCTACCGGGGCGAGGCGAGGTGGGCCGACCTCCAGGCGACCGCGGTCAACTCCTACATCGCGCAGCTCGTCGCCGAGGACCTCACGGCCAAGGACTTCCGCACCTGGCACGCCACCGTGCTCGCCGCGGTGGCCCTCGCCGAGACTCCCGAGAAGGGTGACACCGCGGCCTCGCGCCGACGCGCGGTCAAGCTGGCGGTCGAGGAGGTCTCGGCCTACCTCGGCAACACCCCGACCATCGCCCGCAAGTCCTACGTCGACCCACGCGTCATCGAGCAGTACGAGGACGGCGTGACGATCGCCGGGACGCTGGCGAAGCGGTACCGCGACGACTCGAAGCGCCAGGCCGCGATCGAGAAGGCCGTGGCCCGCCTCATCGACAACGCCGACTGACCGCCACCCCGCGTGCGCGGCGGCGGGGGACGGCCCCGCGCGCCGGTAGGCTCGCGAGCGATGAACGCGCACCCTCCCGTCGCCCCGCACCCCGCCGGCGACGACGACCACGACGCCCTCCACTCCGCCCCGACCGAGCAGATGGGGGTGGGCCGGGAGCCCGCCCCGGGGTCGGCCGAGACGCAGTGGGTCGAGGTCCGGCCCGGCGAGATGGCCGGGCGCAGCGACGACACCGCACCTGCGCGCACCCCGGTCCCCACCCGCACCGGTCACCCGGCGTACCCCATCGAGGACGCGCCCGGCGGCAGCGCCCCGGAGCCCTACGTGACGATCGTCCTGCCCTGCTTCAACGAGGGCGCCCACGTCCTCAAGGAGATCGACAGGATCACCGCGACGATGCAGGCGAGCGAGCTCACCTACGAGCTCCTGTGCATCGACGACGCCAGCACCGACGACACCCTCGACGTGCTCCGCCACGCCCAGCAGACCTACCCGAACCTGCGGATCCTGCCGTTCCGCCGCAACGGCGGCTCGGGCACGGCCCGCCGCATCGGCACCCAGCAGTCCCGCGGCGAGATCGTCGTGTGGACCGACGCCGACATGACCTACGAGAACGAGAAGATCCCCGACCTCGTGCGGATCCTGCGCGACGACGCCTCCTACGACCAGGTCGTCGGCGCGCGCACCACCGAGGAGGGCACCCACAAGTGGGCCCGGGTTCCGGCGAAGTGGTTCATCCGCAAGGTCGCCGAGTGGCTGACCAAGACCCGCATCCCCGACCTCAACTCGGGCCTGCGGGCGTTCCGTCGCGAGGTGTCGCTGCCCTACCTGCGGCTGCTGCCGGCCGGGTTCTCGTGCGTCACGACGATCACCATCGCGTTCCTCAGCAACCAGCACGACATCAAGTACGTCGACACCTCGTACGCGAAGCGCGCCGGCGTCAGCAAGTTCCACTTCGTCAACGACGCCTACCGCTACATCCTCCAGGTGCTGCGGATGGTCATGTACTTCGACCCGCTCAAGGTCCTCATGCCCCCGGCGCTGTGGATGATCGTCATCGGGTTCGTCAAGGCGGTCGTCGACATGGTCCGCCACCCGTTCTACTTCCCCGCGAGCACGGTGCTGCTCATCGTCAGCGGCATCATGATCGCCTCGCTGGCGCTCCTCTCCGACCTCGTCGTGCGGTCCCGCGACGGTGTCTGACGCCGTGCCCACGACTCCCGGGAGCCCCGGGGAACCGTCGGCCCAGCTGTCGATCGCCATCGTCGGCCCCACGCACCCCTTCAAGGGCGGCGTCGCCGCCCACACGACCGCCCTCGCCCACGAGCTCACCGAGGCCGGGCACGACGTCACGCTCGTGTCCTGGAGCCACCTCTACCCGTCGGCGCTCTACCCCGGGGAGCAGGCGGTCCCCGGCGGCGCCCCCGACGTCGAGCCCTTCCCGCGCACCCTGCGCGTCCTGTCATGGGCCCGCCCCGACACGTGGGTGCGCACCGGCCGGCGGCTGCGCGACGTCGACGTCGTCGTGGTCGTCCACGTCATCCCCGCGGTCGTCCCCGCCCACCTGGCCCTCCTGCGCGCCGCCGGCGTCGGCCGGACGAGCACCACGGGACGCGGCCCCCGCACCGTCGCGATCTGCCACAACGTCCTGCCGCACGAGACCCGGCCCGGCGACCGGCAGCTGATGCGCCGCTTCCTCGAACGGGTCGACGCCGTCGTCGTCCACTCCGACGAGCAGGCCCGCCTCGCCACCGAGCTCGGCGCCACCCGCGTCAAGGAGCTCGACCTGCCGCCGCACCTGCCGGGCGGCGAGCCCCAGCCGCGCCCCGACCGCGCCGATGACGACCGCGACGTCCGGCTGCTCTCCCTCGGCATCGTCCGCGACTACAAGGGCGTCGACCTCCTCGTCGACGCCGTCCGCGACGTCCCCGGCATCCGGCTCACCGTCGCCGGCGAGCTGTGGGGCGACGCCGGGCGCCGGGTCCGCGAGCTCGCGGCCGACCCGCGGCTCGGGGGGCGTGTCGAGGTCCACGGCGGCTACGTCCCCGCCGACCGGATCGCCGGGCTCATGGCCCACCACGACGTCTTCGCGCTGACCTACCGCTCGGCCACGGCGTCGCAGAACGCCCTCCTCGCGCGGCACCACGGGCTGCCGGTCCTGGCGTCGGCCGTCGGGACCTTCCCCGAGCAGGTCCGCGACGGCGTCGACGGGGTCATCGTCCCGCCGTCCGACCGCGACGCCCTCGTCGATGCCCTGCGCCGGCTCGCCGAGCCCGGCGCGGCCGAGCGACTGCGCTCCGAGGTCCGTCGCCCCGACCTGTCCGGCCCCTGGGCGCACTACGTCGGCGGCATCGAGGCCCTCGCGGCACCGCCCGCCGAGGACGGCGACGACCCGCCGCCGCTCGCGCTGTCGCCGCTCGGCCGCGCCAGGGCGGTCGTCGCCGGGATCCGTGCCCGCCGCGGGCCCGTCGTCGAGATCGGGCCCACCGACATCCCCGAGCGGGTCCGCGCCACCGACCTGCTGGCGCTGGATGCCCACGCGGTCGACGCCGTCGACGTCGCCCGCGCGCTCGGGCTCCCGCGCCCCGGCGAGCCGGTCGCCGCCTGGGCCGCCCTCGGGGCGCTCGCCGCCATCATCCGGATCCGCGACGACGGGCACCGCTCGAGCGTCATCGTCGACGAGTCCGGGACGTCGTCGCCGTTCGGTCGCTGGGCCCGCGCGGTGGGTTTCGCGCCGGTCGAGCTCGAGCTCACCGGGCGCCGGGCCGCCGTCGAGGTCCTCGACGTCGACACCGCGAGCCTCGACGTCATCACCCGCCTCCACCCGGGCGGCTGCACCGCGACCGACGTCGACCACGCCGTGAGCCAGGCGTCGTGGGCGCTGCGCTCGGGCGGGCTGCTCGTCGTCACCGTCCCCATCGGCGACGACGACCCCGACTTCGCGGTCCGCCCGGCGGGGGTGCGCGGCATCCTCGCGCGCGCCGACGACCTCGGGCTGACCCTCGTCGGCGACGTCGACGGCGACGTCCTCGACCGGATGCGCCATGCCCGCCTCGACGCCGAGGGGGGCGACGCCCCGGCGTACGCCGTGCTCCGGCTGACCTTCCGGCGGCGGTGAGGGTGCCGAGCGGGCGGGTGCTCAACGTCGTCCGGATCGGGCTCCTCGTCCTGATCCTCGCCGCGGTCGGGATCGCGTTGTGGCGCAACTGGGCCGAGGTGTCCACCGAGCTCGCACGGATCAGCCCGGCTGCGCTCCTGGCCGGCTTCGTCCTCACGACGTCGGCTCCCCTCGCGACGCTCATGGGCTGGCGCGTCCTCCTCGCCGACCTCGGGACCCGGTTGCCCGCGGGGCCGGCGGCGAGCGTCTTCCTCGTGGGACAGCTCGGCAAGTACGTCCCCGGCTCGGTGTGGACCGTCCTGGCCCAGGCCGAGATGGGGGCGCGGCTCAAGGTGCCGCGGCGCCGGATGGCCGTCGTGGGCATCCTGTCGATCGGGCTCGCCGTGCTCACGGGGTGCCTCATGGGGATCCCGGCGGTGCCGCGCCTGCTCGACCGCTCGGGCGAGGCGTTCTCGTGGTGGTGGGTCGTCCTCGCCGTCGTGCTCGGGGCCGTGCTGCTCTGGCCGCGGCTGCTCAACGCGGTCATCGCGCGCGGGCTGAGGCTGCTGCGCCGCGAGCCGCTCGAGCACGAGCTCTCGGGACGGGCCGTCGCGCTCACCTCGGCGTGGTTCGTCCTCGCCTGGCTGTGTGCCGGGGGAGGGGTGCTCGTCCTCGCGCTCGCGGTGGCGCCCGAGGCCCCGGTCGGCGCGCTGCTCGTCGCGGCGCTGTGCGGCTTCCCGCTCGCGTCGGCCGCCGGGATGTTCTCGGTCCTCGTGCCCGCCGGCGTCGGGGTCCGCGACGGGCTGCTCGCCCTGCTCCTCGTCACCCTCATGCCGCTGTCGGCCGCCACGGCCGTCGTCGTCGTCGCCCGCTTCCTCGCGGTCCTCGCCGACCTCGTCGTCGCCGGGTCCGCGTGGGCCTGGGGTCGTCGGCACCACCTCCTAGGGTACCCGGTCACTAGGTTCGTGACAGGCGGCTGATCGGGGGTAGCCCGCCGAGGGCGGTGTGGCGGCGTTCAGTGTTGTAGGCCTTGAGCCATGGGGCAAGGGCCGCGGTGCGGTGCTCGTTGCTGTCGTAAGGCTGCCGGTAGGCCCACTCGGCGGCGAGGGTGCGATTGAACCGTTCGACCTTCCCGTTCTGCCAGGGGCAGTGGGGTCGGATGAACTTCTGTCGGGCACCCAGCGCGGCGACGGCGTCCTTGAACGCCGTGGAGTTGCGGTAGGCGAAGGCGTTGTCGGTCAGCACCCGCTCGATGCTCTCAATGCCGTGGCCTGTGAAGTAGGCCGCGGCGCGGATGAGGAAGGCGGCGCTGGTCGCGCCGGTCTCGTCGGGGTGGATCTCGCTGTAGGCCAGGCGGGAGTGGTCATCGACCATGGAGTGCACGAAGTCGTACCCGATGACCGGCCGCCGTCCTTTCGCGACCGTGGTGGCTTCCCGGCCGTGGGCGCGCCAGCCGCCGCCGTCGGGGATCTTCCCGATCTTCTTGACGTCGACGTGGACCAGCTCTCCGGGCCGGGCCCGCTCGTAGCGGACCGTGGTGGTCTTGCTGGCGCGGATGACCTGGCCGGTGATCGGGTCCAGCACCCGCAAGTAGGGCAGCCCGTGACGGCGCAGCACCCGCGCGACCGTGCGGGCCGGGACGGCGAGCTCACCGGCGATCCAGTCCTGCCCTCGCCGCTGCTCGCGACGACAGGCCACGATCGCCGCCTCGGTCTCGGCGCTGGTCCGGCCAGGGCTGGTGTGCGGCCGGGAGGAACGATCGACCAGCCCGGCCTCACCCTCAGCGTCGAACCGGGCCACCCAGCGGTGGGCGCACTGACGCGAGACACCCATCGCCGCAGCGACGTGAGCAACGGGCCACCCCTGCCGGCGAACCCGGGTCACCAGCAGAAGCCGGCCATGGACGGTAAGACGAGCGTTAGCGTGGGACACGAGAACCTCCGCGTGGATGTGGGCCTTCGACAAGCCACACCCCACCGGGGGTTCTCGCTATCAGTCAACGCCTAACCGTCACCAACGTCCCGACCGGGTACACCTAGGATCGACGACGTGACCGACGACCACGGCCGCGAGGAGCAGCTCGCCTACTCCGAGTCCATGGCCAAGATGCTCGACGAGGAGGCCCGCCGGAAGAAGGCGGCCAAGATCGTCGCCGTCGTCCGGCACGCCCTCGGGGTCGAGTCGCTCGACGGGCTCACGGCCGTCGACGTCGGCTGCTCGGCCGGGTTCATCGCCGACGAGCTCGCCCTCGCGGGCGCGACGACGAGCGGCGTCGACATCGACGAGCCCGGGCTCGAGAAGGCCCGGGCCCGCTTCGGCGACCGGGTCGACTTCCGTCTCGCCCGTGGCGAGGACCTGCCGTTTCACGACGACTCGGTCGACGTCGCCGTCCTCAACCACATCTACGAGCACGTCGTCGACCCCGAGGCCGTCGTCGCCGACATCCACCGGGTGCTGCGCCCGGGCGGGGTGCTCTACCTCGGCATCGGGCACCGCTGGCAGGTCCTCGAGCCGCACCACCGGCTGCCGTTCCTGTCGTGGCTGCCGCAACGAGCCGCCGACCGGTACATGCGGCTCACCCGCAAGGGCGAGCACTACTACGAGCGCTACTACACGCCGGCCGGGCTGCGCCGCCTCTTCGGCGCCTACGACGTCTGGGACTACACGCTGCCCGTCCTCGCCGACCCTGCCGCCTTCTCCGCCGACGACAACGTCCCGGCCTGGTCGTCGCGGGTCCCCGAGGCCGTCCTCGCGGCCGCGCTGCCGGCGGTGCCCACCTACGTGTGGGCGGCGTTCAAGGGCACGGCCGCACCGGCGGGTCCCGCCCTCCGTGTCGCGCCGCGCCACGTCTCGGGGTGACGGAGCGATGACGCCCTCCTCGGCCGGTGACGGAGGGCAGGAGCGCGTCGTCCACGCCTCGCGGCCGGTCCCGCTGGGGGCCGTCGTCGGCATCTTCCGGCGGGGTGGGGGCGACCCGACGAGCCGTCGTGACGACCGCGGCTGGTGGTTCGCCTGGCGTACCCCCGACGGTCCGGTGACGCTGCGGCTCGAGGTGCCGGCGCCCGTGGCGGAGGTCGTCACGGCGACGGCGTGGGGCCCCGGGGCGGGGTGGATGCTCGAGCAGGTGCCCGCGCTCCTCGGCGAGCTCGACGACCCCGAGGGCTTCGAGGCGCGCCACCCGCTCGTCACCGACGCGCTCCGGCGGTGGCCGGGGTGGCGGGTGCCGCGGTCCGGCCTCGTCCTCCAGGCGCTCGTGCCGTCGATCATCGAGCAGAAGGTCACCGGCAAGGAGGCGTTCGCGGGCTATCGGATGCTGGTGCGGCGGTTCGGTTCTCCCGCACCGGGACCGGGTGAGGCTCTGGGGCTGGCCGTACCGCCGACGCCCGCCGAGTGGGGGGCCGTCCCGTCGTGGGAGTGGCTGCGGGCCGGCGTCGACCCCGGGCGGTCTCGGACCGTCATGGCCGTCGTCGGCCGGGCCGGCCGCATCGAGGAGACGGCGTCGATGGCCCCGGCCGACGCGCACGCCCGGCTCACCGCGCTGCCCGGGGTGGGGCGCTGGACCTGGGCCGAGGTGGCCCAGCGCGCCCTCGGTCTGGCCGACGAGGTGAGCTTCGGCGACTACCACGTCGCCAAGGACATGACGTGGGCCCTCACCGGCACCCCGCTCGACGACGACGCCCTCGCCGAGCTCCTCGTGCCGTGGGCCGGGCACCGGTACCGCGTCCAGCGCCTCCTCGAGCTCGGCGGCCACCACCGCCCGCGTCGCGGCGCCCGGATGACGCTGCCCACCCACCTTCCCGTCCGACGCTTCTGACACGCAGCTCCCGGCTGACGGGTCGGCGCCACGATCCACCGCACCGCCTCCCCGTGACCAACTCCCCTCGTCGGGAACCCTCAACCGAGATGATCGATCGATCCACTCGCTTGAGCATTCCCGGGGAGCAGGGTGTGGTCGTGCGGCACGGGGTCAGGACAGGGTGAGGGTCACCGTCGTCGGGGTGCGGGCCGTGACGAGCGCGGTCAGGGACTCGGAGGCCGCGGCGACCTCGCAGCGCACGACGAGCCGACCGAGGTCGTAGGCGTCCCCGGCGCCGAGCGTCACCTCGGCGGCGCCCCGCGCAACGTCGACGCCGACGTCGGCCGAGCCGTCGGGGACGTCGAGCAGGGTGAGCGCGACGACCCGCCCGACCCGGTCCGCCAGCGCCTCGGGGAGCACCGACGCGATGCCGACCTCCGCGGCCTCGGCCGATCCCGGCGCGGCACCGAGCGCCGAGCGCACGGCCTCGACGGACCCGAGGGCGAACCAGTCCCCGGGGCCGGTGCGCACGAGGGAGCGCGCCCCGTCGGCGCCCACGGCGAACCACGACGGGTCGAGCCCCCGCACGACGGCCGCCGGGATGCCGTCGACCTTGCCCTTGACGAGGTCGGCGGCGCTCGCCACCTCGTCGGCGAGGGCGCGGGTCGTCACCGCGAGCGGCCGTCCGTCGTGGTCGAGGCCGCCGCGCAGGTCGTCGACGACGGTCAGGCCCGACGACCCGATGGCGAGGTCGACCAGGCCGTTGCGCCACGGCCGTCCCGCGGTGTCGCTGAGGAGGACCGCGAACGCCGCGTCGTCGGCGAGCCCGAGAAGTCGCCCGAGAGAGGTGCGCAGCCGCGCGGCCTCGGCGTCGGGGTCGCGGGGGAGGAGGAGGACGGCAGCGCCCGGTCCGGTGTTCGAGGCGTCGACGCCGGCCGCCGCCATCACGGGTCCGGCCTCGGCCTCGACGACGCGGGTGACCGTGCCGCCCTCGCCGACCCGCTCGGCGACGACACGGACCGTCGCGGAGTCCACGGCCGACTCGCGCGAGCCGTCCCACGTCAGCCCGAGGGCCTTGGACACCACCTTGCTCGACACGACGAGGCAGTCGCCGACGCCGAGGTCGACGCCCGCCCGGGCCAGCGCCTCGACGAGCAGCGCGGCGAGGTCGTCGCCGACCCCCACCTCGCCCACCCCGGTGACGGGGACGACCTCGAGGGAGCGTCCAGGGCTCACGCGGGCACCGACGAGGCGATCCGCAGCGCGTGCGCGGCGATCCCGGCGGTGGCCTCGACGTCGGTCATGAGCAGCGGTCCGTCGT
Source organism: uncultured Actinomycetota bacterium (assembly GCA_963834225.1). Taxonomy (GTDB): domain Bacteria; phylum Actinomycetota; class Actinomycetes; order Actinomycetales; family Dermatophilaceae; genus Oryzobacter. The sequence goes on from CAWIAT010000016.1 coordinate 27,177, forward strand.
ACGCCTCGACCCGCGCGCGGCGCAGGGTCGTCGCGGCGTCGGCGGGGTCGACGAGCCAGCCGTCGAGGAAGTCCTCGTAGAGCCCTCCGACGGCGGCCGCGGTGGCCTCGACGCCGATCGCCTCGAGGCACGCGTCGGCGTGGCCCCGCACGGGTCGGCCGGAGATGAGCGGGGAGACCCCGACCACAGGAGCAGCGGTGCCGCGCAACGCATCCCGCACTCCCGGGACGCCGAGGATGATCCCGATGGAGACCACGGGGTTGCTCGGCGGAAGGAGGACGACGTCGGCTCGGCGGATGGCGTCGAGGACGCCGGGTGCCGCGGCCGCGCGGTCGAGCCCCGCGACGACGAAGCGCTTCGCGGGGATGGCCGCCTGGTGGCGGACCCACCACTCCTGGAAGTGGATCGCGCGCTCGCCGTGGGCGCGTCACCGTCGGCGCCGTCACCGTCGATGACGACGTGCGTCTCGACGGGGGTGTCGGTCATCGGGAGCAGCTCGAGGCGCTGGGCCGGCAGCCCCCACCGGGCCGCGAGCCGCGCGGTGACCTCCGAGAGCGAGGCCCCCTGGCCGAGCCACTGCGAGCGGGCGACGTGCGTCCCGAGGTCGAGGTCGCCGAGCGCGAACCACTGCGGCTGGACGCCGTACGCGGCGAGCTCGCCTTGGACCCGGTGGCTCTCGTCGGCCCGACCCCAGCCCTGGCCGTCGTGGACGCCGCCGCCGAGCGTGTACAGCAGGGTGTCGACGTCGGGGCACACCCGTAGCCCGAAGAGGGTGATGTCGTCACCGGTGTTCGCGATGACGGTGACCGTGGTGTCCTCGAGGCCGGGGGTGGTGTCGAGGTGGTGGCGCAGACCGCGGACGAAGCGGGCCCCGCCGACCCCTCCAGCGAGGGCCGTGATGTGCATGGGGGCAGTCTCTCAGCACGCTTCTCGGCCCGGCGAGCCGCCCCGACACGCCGTCCGTTCACCAAGGGTTTCCACCGATATCACCGACCGGCTTGACGCGAGGTGCATGACACGCGTGTAATTCCATCCATGTACTCCGGAGGAACCCGGTCGGAGTGCTTGGGTCGAGGGTCGAGGAGGGAACGATGCACGAGCTCTTTGTGATCGACGGAATGCTCGACGGTGACGTCGGCGAGGAGGAGGGCGGGCTCTCCTGGCAGGAGCGGTCGCTCTGCGCGCAGACCGATCCCGAGGCCTTCTTCCCGGAGAAGGGCGGCTCCACCCGCGAGGCCAAGAAGGTCTGCGTCGGCTGCGAGGTCCGCTCCGAGTGCCTCGAGTACGCCCTGGCCAACGACGAGCGCTTCGGCATCTGGGGTGGCCTGTCCGAGCGGGAGCGCCGCAAGCTGAAGAAGCGCGCGGTGTGACGCGGGGCCACGCCCCGTCCCACCTCCCGGCCGCATGACACTGGCGCCCACGCGACCCATCTCTCCCCCGACCGAACCGGCCGGGGCCGAGCCGACCGTCACCGCGGTCGTCGTCTCCCGCCGCGACCCCGCGGGACTGGCCCGGGTGCTCTCGGCGGTGTTCGCCCAGACCCTGCTGCCCACCGAGGTCCTCCTCCTCGACCGCACCGAGGGCCGCACCCTCCCCGCGTCCGACGACTCACCGGGCGTCGACGTCGACGTCGAGGCCGTGCTCGATGCCGTCCGGACCGGCCACCCGGTCCCCGTCACCGTCGTCGCGACGAACCCGCGGACCCCGGTGCGCGCCGCGGCCCACCGCGCCCTCGCCGCGCACGGCCCCGACGCCCACGCCCCCGCCGCCCTCGCCTGGTTCCTGCCCGTCGGGGTGAACCCCGAGCCGGCCGCCCTCGTCACCCTCGTCGACACCTGGCGCCGCTCGGCCTCGGTCGGGATCGTCGGACCCAAGCACGTCGACGACGCCGACCCCGGCATCCTGCGGGCCCTGTCGATCCACACGACGCGAGGCGGCCGGCTCCTGCCGCGGCCGGCCCCCGGGAGCCCCGACCAGGGACAGCACGACCGCGACTCCGACGCCCTGGCCGTCCCCTTCGCCGGCTCCCTCGTCGAGCGCGGCCTCCTCACCGACCTGCGCGGCTGGGAGCCCTCGTTCGGCGACCTCGGCGCCGACCTCGACCTCGGTTGGCGGGCCCACGACACCGGGCGGCGCGTCGTCGTCGCCCCCACGGCCCGCGTCCGCTCCGAGGCCGGCGTCGCCCCGGCCACCGCGTCGACCCCCGGCCGACGCCGCGCCGCACGCCGCGTCGCCCTCACCCGCGCCTCCTGGTGGGCCGCACCCGCCCTGGCCGCCTGGGTGGCCCTGACCTCGCTCGTCGCGGCCACCGGCCTGCTCCTGCTCAAGCGGCCGCGCGCCGCGTGGGCCGAGCTGTCGTCGGTCTCCTCCCTCGACCCGTTCCGCGGCGCCGCCACCCGCTACCGCACCCGACACCGCCGCGCCGTCGCCCGCCGCGACCTGCGCGCCCTCTTCGAGCCGCGCCGCGCCGTCCTCACGAGCTGGGGCGATGCCGTCCACGACGCGCTCGTCCCTCCGCGCCCCCCGATCGGCAACGAGGCCAACGACCTCAACCCGAGGTCGTGGCTCATCAAGGTCATCCGCCACCCGGCCGTCCTCGCCGCGGCGGCGGCCGCGGTCGTCACCGCGGTGGCGGCCCGCTCCCTCGGCGCCTCGGTCGTCACCGGGCTCGGCTCGGGCCTCACCGGCGGCGAGCTCGTGGGACCCGCGCCGACGCCTCGACGCTGTGGGCCGCCTGGACCGACGGGTGGACCGGCACCGGCCTGGGCGGGCCCGACCCCGTCGGGCCGCACGTGCCGCTGCTCGCCCTCCCGGTCTGGGTCGTCGACCACCTGCCCCTCCTGCCGCACCCCGACTCGCCCGCCGGCCTCGTCGTCGCCCTCGTCGTCCTCCTCGCGATGCCGACCGCCGCCGTCTCCGCGTACCTGTCCCTGCGCGCGGTGGCTCCTTCGCGTGGCGTCCGCGCGCTCGCCGCCCTCGCCTGGGCGACGAGTGGTGCCGCTGCCGCGTCGGTCGCCCAGGGAAGGCTCGGCGCCGTCGTCGCCCTCGTCCTCCTCCCGGCGCTGGCCGCGGGCCTCTGGCTCGTCGGCACCCGCCGCTCCACCGCGACGAGCGCGTTCGCCACGGCCCTCGCGGGCGTCGTCCTCGGCGCGTTCGCCCCGGTGCTCCTCGCCCTCGTCGTCGTCCTCGCCCTGCTGCTCGCGCTCGTCCGCCGCCGGGTCCGCACGCACGCGCTCGTCATCGCGCTCGTCCCGGTGGCCGTCCTCGCCCCATGGCTGCTGCGGGCCGCCGAGAGCTCGTGGCCGGCCCTCCTCGCCGGCGTCGGGCTGGCCCAGTGGGGCGGGACCGTTCCCGAGGCGTGGCAGCTCGCGCTGCTCCACCCGGGCGGCGCGGGAGCCCCCGTCGTGTGGGCCGCGCTCCCGCTCCTCGCCGTCGCGCTGCTCTCGCTCGGCCGCGGCCGGGCCTGGGGATCGGCGACGACGTCCCTCGCCCTGCTCGCCCCGCTCCTGCTGGCCCTCGCCGTCGTCGCCCCCTCGGTGCGGCTCGGGACGGTGCCCGCCGGGCTCGAGGGCGCGGGCGACCCCATCAGCTGGTGGTCCGGGACCTTCCTCCTGCCGCTGACCCTCGTCGTCGTCCTCCTCCTCGTGCGTGGTCTCGACGGCGTGCGACTGCGGCGTGCACCGGGCGCGACCGCCGTCGGCTCGGTCCTGCGACCTGTCGCGGCGAGTGTCGCCGTCCTCGCCGTCGGCCTGTCCGCGGGCGCCGCCGCCGTCGCCACCCTCGGCTCCGAGCTGGCGCCGTGGCGCGACCCCCGACCCTCCGTGGCCGTCGAGCAGGCCGAGGGTGCCTTCGCCACCCGGGCCCTGTTCGTGACGCCGGGGGAGCGCGGCGCCGGCTACCGGTTCGTCGGCCGCGAGGGCTCGACGCTGGTGCGGCCGCTCCCCAGCGTCGCCCGGGCCGACGGGGCCGTGGCCGACCGGGTCAGCGCCGTCCTCGGCGACCCCGCCGCCGGCCCCGGGCTCTTCCTCGACACGGCCACCGACCTCCTCGCCGTGCGCTCCGACATCGCACCCGAGGTCGCCACCCGCCTCGACGCCACGGCCGGCCTCCAGCGCGTCACCCCCCGCCTCGGGTGGGAGATGTGGCGGGTCAGCCCGGCCGCGGTCGAGGACGGCGACAGCCTCGTCGCGCCGCCGCGCCTGCGCCTCGAGACGCCCACCGGTGTCCGTCTCGTCGAGACCTCCGGCGACCACGGCGCCACCTCGACCTCCATCGACGTCCCGGCCGGGAGCCGGCTCGTCGTCTCCGAGCCCCTCGGCTGGGCCGAGCACGCGACGGTGACCGTCGACGGCGAGGTCGTGGCCCCCGTCGCGGGAGCCGACACCCCCGCGTACGACCTCCCCGCCGGGACCGCTCGACTCTCCGTCACCGTCGACGACCCGCTGCGCTGGTGGCACGTCGCCCAGCTCGTCGCGATCGTGGCGCTGGGCTTCCTCGCCGTCCCCTTCGGGCGCCGCGAGTCGCGGGTGGTGACCCGATGACCCGCCCGGCCCTCGCGCGCTCCGGCGCGGCGCTGCGCTCGGTCAACTGGGCCGGCGTCGCGAGGGTCGCGCTCGTCGGGGCCGCGGCCGCCGCCGTCGTCCAGGTCGCGGCGACCCGGTCGGTGGGCCTCGACCTCGCCGCCGCCGTCGGCGTGGGCGACGACACCCCGGTGACCTCCACCGCCCTCACGACGCGGGTGGCGCAGGCCTGCCCCGGGGCCGAGCTGTCCGGCATCGACGGCGTCCCCGACCAGGAGGTTCCGGCCATGGTCACGGCCGTCGCCGGGCCCAGCGAGCTCCTCCCCGCGGCTGCCCCCTCCGGTGGGTCGCTCGTGGCGAGCGCCGCCGGGCGCGAGCTGCTCTCGCTCGACGCGCGCCCGAGCAGGGCCACCACGCCGATCCCGCAGGACGGCCCCGTCCTCGTGTCCGCCGACGCAGGCCTCGCGCCGGCCGTCGCGGCCGCGCAGGAGTGGCGCCTCGACGCCAAGGAGCTGCGCGGGCTGGCCACGGCGCCCTGCGGACCCGGCAGCACCGACCAGTGGCTGCTCGCCGGCGGAGCGGGTCCCGGTCGCCAGGAGCGCCTCGTCCTCAGCAACCCGGGGGCCAACCCCGTGACGGCCTCGGTCGCGGTCCACGGTGCCGCCGGGCCGCTCGGCGAGGCCACCGTCCGGACGGTGGCTCCAGGAGGACGCGTCAGCCTCCTCCTCGACGCCCGCCACGGCGCCGAGGAGCGACCCGCCGTCCACGTCACGACCGACGGCGCGGGGGTCCAGGCGACGCTCACCGACACGTGGGTCGACGGCAGCACGGCTCTCGGCGCCGAGACCACCGGTGCAGCAGCACCGGCCTCGACGACCCAGGTCCTGCCGGGCGTGGTGCTCGGCACCGGGCCGAGCACCCTGCGGGTCGTCGCCCCCGGCGAGCAGGGCGCGGTCGTGCGGGTCGACGTCCTCGCCCGCGACGGGTTCGCCGAGCCGACCGGCGACACCGTCGTCAGCGTCGAGCCCGGTGCGGTCGCCGAGCTCCCGCTCACCGGCCTGGCGGAGGGCGTCTACGGCGTCGCCCTGCGCTCCGACGTCCCCGTCGTCGGGGCGGTGCTCTCGCGCGTCGGTGACGGAGCGGTGCCCGGAGACTTCGCGTGGGCGCCCTCCACCGAGGCGCTCACCGGCACCGGCGGTGCGGCCCTGCCCGCGACCTCCGAGGTCGGGCGCACCCTCCAGCTCGTCTCCACCGGCGGCAGCTCCACCGCCGAGCTGACCACGGTCGCCGACGGGGTCGCCTCGACCCGCGTCGTGTCCCTCCTCAGCGAGCGCACCGCCACCGTGTCGCTCGACCGCGCGACGTCGGTGTGGGTCCGCAAGACCTCGGGCAGCGGGCAGCTGCGGGGGAGCGTCCTCGCGTCGTGGGGCACCGCGGCGAACCGCATGCTCTCGTCGGCGCCGTTGCGCGACAGCGCGGTCTCCTCGGCGGTCAGCCGGGCCTTCCCGCTGCCCTGACCCCCGCCCGATGGGGTCCTCGGACCCTCAGTACTCGGGGTCGACGGTCGGGTCGATCTCGTGCGGCGGCACCCCGAGGAGGGCGGCCACCTGCTCGGTGACGACCTCGCGGACGATGTCGGAGAGCTCCTGGTCGTCCTGGGCCTGCAGCTCGACGGGCCGCCGGTAGACCACGACGCGGTGCGGCCGGGCACTCGTCCCGCGCAGCAGCCGCCCGAGCGGCGCGGCCTGCTCCTCCCACGGCGCGGGGTCGACCGGGGGCACCTCCTCGACGGCGAACTCGGTCTCGGCGTACCGCGTCCCGAGGTGCGGCCGGACCCGCTCGGCGGCGTCGAGGACGAGGTCGTCGAAGCGCTGGCGGCGCGTCTGCATCGCCGGGACGGGCGGCCACGCGAGGGGGCCGCGGACACCCCTGCCGTGGCGCTCGCGCCCCCGTCGTCTCTCCACGCCCGCATGCTACGGCGGCCCGCCCTCCCGCCCGTCCGACCCGCCCCGGCGTGGCAGCGGGCGGGTGTCGGCGACGCCGCCTACAGTCGGTGAGGTGAACCTGTCCCGGCGGTGCTCGAAGACGGCGTGCCGCGAGCCCGCGGTGGCCACGTTGACGTACGTCTACTCCGACCGGGCAGCCGTCCTCGGCCCCCTCGCCACCTACGCCGAGCCGCACACCTACGACCTCTGCTCCGCCCATGCCACCCGCCTCACCGCCCCCCGCGGCTGGGACGTCGTGCGCCTGGCCAACGAGTACCCCGAGCCGCAGCCGTCCTCCGACGACCTGCTGGCCCTGGCCGACGCCGTCCGCGAGGCCGGGCGTCCCCGGCGCGTCGCGGCGGAGCCCGTCGAGGTCGGTCCCACGGTCGTCGCCGGCGAGGTCCGCCGCGGCCACCTGCGCGTCCTGCGCGGCAGCGCCGAGGGCTGAAGCCCGCGGGGTTCGCCCGACCTCCACGGCGCCCGCCCGGGACGGGCAAGGGTGCGAGAGCCACTGGCTGAGCCCCTCCGCCGTTCAGCCACCCGGCGCCCTTCCTTCGGGCCATGCAATGGTCAAGAGAAGGTAAAGAAACGACAGGCGCGCTAATCTCCGAGAGTTCTCAGGATTCTCTCATCCTCCCGGAGGAAGTGCCGTGCCGTCTCCCCGTCCCCCCCTCGCGACGCGCCCCGACAGGTCGACCCCTGCGCGCCGCCGGGACGAGCAGGGTGCCGTGGCCGTCGAGGCGGCGATCGTCTCGATGTTCCTTCTCACGATCGTCGCGGGAATCGTCGACGTCTCGATGTACCTGCAGACCACGTACCAGATGACGCTGGGCTCGCGGTCGGCTGCTCGAACGGCGTCCACCGACCCCATGGCGCCCACCTTCGCGCAGAATGCTGCTCTCCAGGCCTCCAGCGCGATGAAGTCCCTCGAGCCCGGGCGCGTCACGAAGATCTGGGTGTACAAGGCCGACATCACGACGGGCAGCCCGCTCTCGGGTCCGGCATGCGCATCGGCCTGCTACCGGTTCACATTGGACGCCAGCGGCAACATCGCGTCGACGTCGGGGAGCTGGCCCAGCCGTTCCGCCTGCGCCGGCGGGGTCGTCGACCCGGTCGGGGTGCTCGTCGAGTACCGCTACAACGCCCTGTTCATGTTCTTCGACGAGCAGACGGTGAGCAACAAGACCGTGATGCGCCTCGAGCCCATCCCATCCACCTCCGTGTGCGTGGCCCCGTGACGCGCCGTCACGAGCGTGGCGCCTCGGCCGTCGAGGCCGCCCTCGTCACGCCGGTCTTCCTCCTCATGGTCGTGGCGATCCTCGAGTTCGGCATGTACTTCAAGGACTCGCTGACGGTGTCCAACGCCGCGTCGGCCGCGGTCCGGGTCGCGTCCAGCCAGCCGCGGATGTCCACCTTCGCGACGGAGGCCGCCGCGAAGGCGACGGCCGAGTCGGGTGCGCTCGCCCGAACGGGGACGACCCAGCTGTGGGTGTACGAGGCCAACGACGGGAACAACTTCCCCAAGGGGTACTCCTCGTTCGCGAACTGCACGACGTGCGTGAAGTTCACCTGGACCGGGACCGCCTTCACTCAGACGTCGTCGGCCTGGCCCAGCACGACCCACGATGCGTGCTCGGCCTCGCCGCCGGACCGCATCGGTGTCCACCTCACCGCGGTGCACCCCGGTGTCACCCGCATGATCTTCAGCTCGATCACGATCCAACGAGCCTCCGTCCTCCGTTTCGAGCCCGTCCCGAGCCGTCTGGGGTGCAAATGACCAGCAGGACCAGGTCCGTCCGCCGCCGACTGGCGGGGGAGTCCGCGCGCGACGAGCGCGGCTACATCGCCGTCGTGACCGCCCTCCTCCTCACCGTCTTCGTCGGGCTCTGCGCCTTCTCCGTCGACGTCGGGCGCTGGTACTTCGTCGCGATGCAGGAGCAGAAGGCCGCCGATGCCGCCGCACTGGCGGGCGTCACCGCCCTCCCCGGGGACCCCACGACCGCCTACTCCCACGCCCGCACCTACGCCGCGGCCAACGGGTTCTCCCTGACGCTCGGCGACAGCGTCACTCCGTCCCGGACCGGAGCGTCCCGGCTCAAGGTCGAGGTCACCCGTGAGGTCGACAACTTCTTCGGCGGCGTGCTCGGGGTCCCCCGGACGACGGTCTCCCGCTCGGCGGTCGCGGAGTTCTCAGGGCCGGTGCCGATGGGCAGCCCCTGCAACCGCTTCGGTGACGACCCGGATCCCGACAAGAAGTCCGAGAGCGACAACTGCTCGAACGCCGGCGCGTTCTGGGCCAACGTCGGCTCGCCGGCCGCCGCCAAGAGCTACGGCGACGCCTTCCAGAACCGCGCGTGCACGACCGAGAGCGCCTGCTCCGCGGGAACCAACACCGACTACGACCCCAACGGGTACACCTACCTCGTCCGGGTCGACAAGCCCGTCAACAACCTGACGATCGAGGCGTTCGACCCGGCCCAGGTCGTCGTGGGGGACGCCTGCGCCGACAACACGACGAACCGGCTCACGGCTGCCGCGGCCCTGCCGAGCAACCGTACGGTCGTCAAGGACCCCGCCACGCGGTACGCCGCCGGCGCGGGCGTGTGGTGCACCGGTGACGTCGCCTTCAACACCGGGCTCCTGCGCACCCGCTTCGTCGTCCGGACCCCCGGCGCCACACCGTGGGACACCATGACCTGGCCTGCGGCCGCGGGGTGCAGCCGCACCTTCGAGCCGTACAACGGCGACCTCTCGGCAGCGCTCAACAAGAGCAGTGCGGGCTTCCGCAGCGACGTCGCCGAGTCGTTCCGGCAGTGGGTGCCCCTGTGCACGTTCAACGGACTCGTCCAGCCCGGGACCTACGCCGTGCAGGTGTACACCAACGGGCTCAGCGCCGACGGCCAGGCCGGCCACAACCGGTTCGCCCTGCGCGCCTACGGCAGCGCCAAGGACGACGCCGACAACATCGCCGTCTCCGGCAGCGCCAAGATGGCGATGTACGGCAACACCCCGGGCGGGACGTCGCGCTTCTACCTCGCGAGGGTTCCCTCCGGCTCCGAGGGACAGATGTTCACCGTCAACCTCTTCGACATCGGTGACGGCGCGACCGCAGGCAGCACGATCCGGGTGGTCCCACCTGCCGAGGTCGGCGGGAAGTTCGCCGGGTGCACCGGCAGCGGCGTGACGAACGGGAACCTCGTCGACTGCACGATCCCCGTGAGCTCGGCCTACCAAGGGCGGTGGCAGACGATCAGCGTCCCCATCCCTGCCGGGTACTCGTGCGACGACTCCGACACCACGGGCTGCTGGGTGCGGCTCGAGTTCTTCTACGGCGGGGGGTCCCAACCCGCGGACACGACGTCCTGGACGGCCTCGCTGGGCGGGGACCCGATCCGGCTCGTCGAGTGAG
>CAWIAT010000017.1:0-35534 GCA_963834225.1 uncultured Actinomycetota bacterium
GAGCCGTCGGGCCCGTCGCCGGTGTCGGCGCACCGCGCGCTCGCCGCGCAGCGCAAGGAGCTCAACAAGCTCGTCGCGGCGTACTCGTCGAAGACCGGCGCGGCGCACGCGAGCATCCACATGGACCTGCGGCGGGCGTGCGGCGGTCCCGAGCTCGCGACGGCGACGAGCGAGCAGGTCACCGATCGGGTCGCGAAGATCCGCCAGTGGTTCGTCGGACGCCGCTGACCCGGACCCCCGTCGACCGAAAAGGTCACGGCAGGTACGGACCGAGGCGTACCTGCCGTGACCTATTGGTCGAATGTCGTCCGCTGACGGGACTCTCAGACCTCCGCGGAGCCGCGGCTGGCGGCGGCGTCGACGAGGGGTCCGGTCCGGTGGTCGAGGTGGGTCACGAGGCAGATGGCCGTGTTCGCCCGGAGCACGTGGGTGTCGTCGATGATCTCGTCGATGACGCGGCCGAGGTCGGCGTCGTCGCGGGCGACGATCCGCACGACGAGGTCGCCCACCCCGGTGATCGAGTGGATCTCGAGGACCTCGGGGATCGCCGACAGGTGCGCGACCACGGGGGCGTGGCCCTGGCGCTGGCGGATCTCGAGGGTGCAGAAGGCCGTCACCGGGTAGCCGAGGGCACCCGGGTCGACCTGCGGCGCGAACGACTTGATGACGCCGCGCTCCTGCAGCCGGTCGAGCCGCGCCTGCACGGTGCCGCGGGCGACGCCGAGCCGGCGGGAGGCTCCGAGGACGCCGATGTGCGGGTCGGTGGTGAACAGGGAGACGAGTCGGGCGTCGAGGTCGTCGACACCGGTCTGACGGGCCATGGTCACATTGTCCGTTGTGCCCGGTGGTCGTGGCAACCCTGTGGTCAGGGTGATCAGTCGAAACGCCGAGCGTTGCACAGCCTGCCCGCTTCCCGCACAGTGGCGGGATGACCGACACGACGATGACGTCTCCCGACCACCTCGACCTCACCGAGCAGGAGCGCCAGGCCGGACTGGACCTCCAGCAGCTCAGCAGCTCGTCGGGCTCGTGGAGTACGACGAGACCAAGGACCCGTTCCCGGTCACCGGCTGGGACGCCATCGTCTTCGTCGTCGGCAACGCCGCGCAGACCGCGCACTACTACCAGTCGGCGGGGCATGGAGCTCGTCGCCTACACCGGCCCCGAGCACGGCGTGCGCGACCACAAGGCCTTCGTCCTGAAGTCCGGCTCGATCCGCTTCGTCGTCAAGGGCGCGGTCACCCCCGACAGCCAGCTCGTCGCCCACCACGCGGCGCACGGTGACGGGGTCGTCGACATCTCCCTCGAGGTGCCCGACGTCGACCGCTGCATCGCGCAGGCCCGCAGCGCCGGGGCAACCGTCGTGCAGGAGCCCGAGAACCTCACCGACGAGCACGGCACGGTCCGGGTCGCGGCCATCGCGACCTACGGCCAGACCCGCCACACCCTGGTCCAGCGCGAGGTCGACGGCGTGACCTACGACGGCCCGTACCTCCCCGGCTACGTCACCGCGGCCTCGACCTTCGTCAAGCGCGACGGTGCGCCGAAGCGCCTCTTCCAGGCCCTCGACCACATCGTCGGCAACGTCGAGCTCGGCAAGATGGACGAGTGGGTCGGCTTCTACAACAAGGTCATGGGCTTCGTGAACATGGCCGAGTTCATCGGTGACGACATCGCCACCGACTACTCCGCGCTCATGAGCAAGGTCGTCGCCAACGGCAACCACCGGGTGAAGTTCCCCCTCAACGAGCCGGCGATCGCGGCCCGCAAGAGCCAGATCGACGAGTACCTCGAGTTCTACGGCGGCCCCGGCGCCCAGCACCTCGCCCTCGCGACGAACGACATCCTGCGCGTCGTCGACGAGCTGCGCAAGGAGGGCGTCGAGTTCCTCGACACCCCCGACGCCTACTACGACGACCCCGAGCTGCGCGCCCGCATCGGCGAGGTGCGCGTCCCCATCGAGGAGCTGAAGTCGCGCAAGATCCTCGTCGACCGCGACGAGGACGGCTACCTCCTCCAGATCTTCACCAAGCCGCTCGGCGACCGGCCCACGGTCTTCTTCGAGGTCATCGAGCGCCACGGCTCGCTCGGCTTCGGCAAGGGCAACTTCAAGGCCCTCTTCGAGTCGATCGAGCGCGAGCAGGACAAGCGCGGCAACCTCTGACCCGAGGACGCCGCAGTCGGATGATGGGTCGGTGACCTCCGCCCTCCTCCTGCCGAGCCCGTTCCTGCCACCCCACGTCGTGGCCCCGCTCGCCGTCGCCCTCGGGCGCCGCGGGTGGGGCGTGGTCGTGTCGACCCCACCGGCCGCGCCCGCGGACGGCGAGGAGGTGCTCGAGGTGTTCCGAGCGGATGCCGAGCGGGTGGCGCCGGACGTGGTCCTCGCGCACAGCAACGCCGGACGGTACGCGGCGCACGTCGCGCCCACGCGGTCCGTCATCGTCTACCTCGACGCCGCGCTGCCCCCGGAGTCGGGTGACGCGCCCCTCGCGCCGGCCCCGCTCGCCGAGGCGCTCGCCGCGCTCACCGGGGAGGACGGGCTGCTGCCGCCGTGGACCCGGTGGTGGGACGAGGAGGACCTCGCGCCGGTCGTGTCCGACCCCGAGGTGCTGGCCCGGATCAGGGCCGACGAGCCCCGGGTGCCGCTGGCGTACCTGCGCGCCCGGCTCGCGGCGCCCGAGGGATGGCAGGGCCGGCGCAGCGCCTACCTCGCCTTCGGGGGCACGTACGGCCCGGAGACCGAGGCGGGGCGTCGGCTGGGGTGGCCGGTCGAGGTCATCGGCGGCGCGGCCCACCTGCACCACCTCGTCGACCCCGAGGGCGTCGCGGAGTCCGTCGTGGGCCTCGCGGCACGGCTCGGGGTCCGTTGAGTCAGAACCGTTCCTGGTCGGCGGGCGAGGACCACTGCGTGACGGGGCGGGTCATCGCGACCCCGTCGAGCTCGAGGTCGGTGCGCTCGGAGTAGAAGCAGACCATGCCCTTGATCGCCGCGACCTCGTCGAGGGGGTGGGTGTAGCTCCACCCGACGTCGCGCCCCTCGGGCCCGATGCCCGGGATGGCGTCGGGCGCCACGGAGAGGTAGGTCGCGTGGCCCTTGTACGCGCACGTCGAGCTCGAGGGGCTGCCGACGAGGAGGTCGGTGGCGACGTCGTCGTGCGGGACGTACCAGCGGGCCGGGATGTGGGTCTCGTGCAGGGCGAGGGCGCGCCGGGTGTCCGCGAGGACCGTACCGCCGAGGCTCACGACGACGTGCCGCTCGCTGCGCAGGAGGTCGATCCGCTTGAACGGGTCATGGGGGTGGCCGGTCACCGGATGGGCCTCCTCGACCCAGGCGAACGGTGTCCACTCCAGGACGACGCGCCCGCCGAGGTCCGGGTCGTCGGGGACGAAGGCGGCGTCCTCGACGGTGTGGTCCCCGACGACGACGTCGTAGGACCGTCCCGGCGTGGTGTGCCAGCCGAAGTTCACCGGGCCGAGGATCGGCGGGAGCGGGTCGGGGAGCGGGGTGGGGTCGCGGGGGACGAGCCGGGCGGCGACGTCATCGAGGGGGACGGCGTACATCGGGACGACGCGGCGGGGTTCCCAGACGAGGACGGCGCCGAGGGTGTCGAGGACGGGCTGCCCGTCGAGGGTGGTGCGGACCCTGCGGTCGACGGGTTCCCACCGCAGCTCGCCGGTGAGGGACATGAGGTGGGGACCGAGCCGCAGCGCCATCCTCCGATGGTGCGCCGGCCCCGGGGCCGCGGTCAACGGTCGGGGACGTGGCGACCTGGGAGGGACGCCCATCCGCGCGTGAGACCCTGACCCCATGACCGACACCCCCGCCGGGCCCGGATGGTACGAGGATCCCGACGACGCCGACCAGCTGCGCTACTTCGACGGCGTCGTCTGGTCGTCCCACACCAACCCGCGCAAGTCGCCGACGGCGGACCGGTCGAACATCGGCCGGGCCGTGCAGCCCGGTCCGGGGGCCGGATCGTGGGGAGCGCCGGGTTCCGCCGGTCCGCCCGGCGCGCCGCCGCACGGTGGCGGCCGCCAGCCGTCAGGGCAGGGCGGGCCCGGTGCGCACCCCGGCTGGGGCGCCGCCCCGGGGTCGCAGGGTGGGTGGAATGCAGCACGCACCGACGTCCTCCCCGACGGCTCCGTCCTCGCCGAGTGGTGGCGACGCCTGCTCGCCCGCATCCTCGACTCGATCTTCTCGAGCGTCCTCGGGCTCATCGTCGCCATCCCGTGGCTCGGCCCGGCGATGGACGTCCTCGAGCGGGCCCTCCGGGACTTCTCGACCGCCGCGAGCGCCGGGAACCAGCCGGACATCGCCGGCTTCAGCGCCGACTTCGCCGAGGCGCTGCTGCCCGTGACGATGGTCAGCCTCGTCGTCTCCCTCGTCTACGAGATCGGCTTCCTCACCTGGAAGTCGGCGACCCCCGGGAAGATGCTCCTCGGCACCGTGGTCCGCCGCGTCGGCGACGGTGAGCCGATCGGGCTCGTCACCGCCGCGCGGCGACAGGTCGTGGGGCTCGTCGCCTCGGCCATCGCCTTCGTGCCGTTCCTCGGGCTCTTCTCGACCGTGCTCAACGTGCTCGACCCCGCGTGGCTGCTCTGGGACCCCAAGCGCCAGGCGCTGCACGACAAGGTCGCCGACACCGTCGTCGTCCTCCGCCGCTGACGCCTGCCGGTCGGTCGCGACTGCGGCGGGCGTGGGCTGGCTTCTCAGACGGCCTCGGAGGATGCGGGGCTCCGGTTCCGGAGTCGTCTCGCCATCGTTTCCGATGCCTGCGGCTGTTTTGACTCACTCGAAAAGCGTTGCGGTCCATCCACATTGGCTTCTCGAACACTTGTGCGACAGCGCTCGCGCGAGTAGAATCGAGGCCAGGGAAGGGGGCGATCCGTGGAGGTCGAGCAGCTCGTTCAGCGTCTGTCAGATGCTCACGCATCTGCCCGTGGGCGTGAGGAGCTCGCCGACGTGGTGGGTGCCGCACAGGCCCTCATCAACGCCGTGACCGCAGTGCAGGACGCCGCCATCGCCCAGCTCGCCGCAGTGGAGTCCGACTGGGCCGAGGACGGGACGATCGTCGAGGTCCACCACGTGCCAGGCCACGTCGCCCTCGACGCCGCCGACCTCGTCGCACCCGCGCTGGGCGCTTCTCACGTCCAGGCCCAGCGACGGGTCGACCTCGCCGTCCGGTTGGCGGCCGGTCGGGTTCCTCGGGTCGACGACCCCCGCGCGCTGCCGGAACAGACGGGACTCGACGGCCTGCACGACGCCATGCGCGAGGGGCGGCTCGACCGGTACCGCGCGAGCGTCGTGGCCCACGAGCTCGCGGAGGCGCCTGCCGAGGTCGCCGAGGCCGTCGTCGCCGCCCTCGACACCCACCTCGGGGTCGAGCCCGCCCCCGCACTCCGTCGCAGGTGCCGCCGCCTCCTCGCGCGGATCAGCCCCGACCTCCTTCGCCGTCGGGCCGAACGCGCCCGGTCCGAGTACGGGCTGCGACGGTGGGTCGCCGAGCCGGGTGTCGACACGTGGTGGGGCACCTTCCCGAGCGAGGACGCCGCCGGAGCCTGGGCTGCCATCGACGACCTCGCCCGCCGACTCGTCGCCGACGGCGCGTGCACCGGGATCGAGCAGGCGCGGGCGAAGGCGCTCACCGACCTCGTCCTCGCGCACTCCACCGTCACCGTCTCGGTCGTCCTCACCGTCCCGGGCGGTGGGTCCAGTACCTCCGGTGGTGCGCCGATCGGCAACGGCGACGACCTCGTCGAGGTGCGCGGACTGCGGCCGACGGAGCCGTCTCTCGTCCCGCGCGGCTGGCTCGACGCGCACCTCGACCACGGCTCGGCCGCCGTCGCGTGCGACGCGACGACAGGGGCGCGCCTCGACTCCTCGTCGACGAGCAGCTACCGGCCCACGGCCTCGATGAAGGCCCTCGTCCGCGCCCGCGACGGGCGGTGCCGCTTCCCGGGCTGCTCGGTCGCGGCGAGGTTCTGCGACCTCGACCACGTCCGACCCTGGCCCGGCGGTCCCACCGCGGCCGACAACCTCGCGTGCCTGTGCCGGCGACACCATCGCATCAAGCAGCGACCCGGCTGGCGGGTGCGGATGATGCCCGGCTCCGTCCTCGAGTGGACCGACCCCATCGGTCGGGTCCGCACGACCTCCCCGGTCGACGCCCTCGCCGCGCTGGTCCTCCGCGCTGCCGACGGCGCTCCGGTCCCGACCGCCGAGGCCCTCCCCGTCGACGCCGAGCCGTTCAGCCGAGCCGAGTTCGCCCTCGAGCACCTCGCTCGTCCAGGCCACCGGTCCTTCCGCCAGCCCCGCGTCGAGTACTGCCGAACCCCCGAGCTCCGCCCGGTCGACGTCGAGGGCGGGCGACGGGATCCGCATCGGAGAGCGTCCGGCCGGCGAGGGCGGCGATCCCGCTGGCCCGACCTCCCGCCGTTCTGACGGCGGCGGCCCCTAGCCTGACGAGCATGGAGCTGGAGTTCAGCGGCGTCGTCTGGCACTGGCGCGGACCGTCGCCCTACCACTTCGTCTCGGTGCCCGACGACGAGTGCGGTGCGCTGGAGGCCGTCTCGCCGCGGGTCAGCTACGGGTGGGGGATGATCCCCGTCACGGGCCGGGTGGGCGGTACCTCGTTCACGACGGCGCTGTGGCCCAAGGACGGCGGCTACGTCGTGCCGCTCAAGGATGCCGTCCGGCGGGCCGAGGACATCGAGCTCGACGACGTGGTCACCATCCGCCTCACGGTCGCCGGCGTCTGAGCGACCTCATCGGGCCGGGGCGATCGTGCCGACGACCTCGCCGAACCCGACGACCGTCCCGCCGGCCCCGGGAGCGGTGGCGCGCAGGGTGATCGTGTCGCCGTCCTCGAGGAAGGTGCGCGACGCGCCGTCGTCGAGCGTCAGCGGTTCCTGGCCGCTCCACGTCAGCTCGAGGAAGCAGCCCCGGGTGCCCTTGGCGGGGCCCGAGATCGTCCCCGACCCGAAGAGGTCCCCGCTGCGCAGCGACGCCCCGTTCACCGTCATGTGCGCGACCATCTGCGCCGGCGACCAGTACATCTCGCGGAACTCCGGGCGCGAGACGACGGTGCCGTTCCAGTCGACCTCGACGTGGAGGTCGAGGCCGTACGCGGTGCCGGCGCCGTCGTCGGTCGCCGCGCCCCGCAGGTAGGGGAGCGGCTCGGGGTCCTGCCCGGGCAACGCCACGCGCGCCGCCCTCAGCGCGTCAGTGGTGACGACCCACGGGGAGATCGAGGTCGCGAACGACTTGCCGAGGAAGGGACCGAGTGGCACGTACTCCCACGCCTGGAGGTCGCGCGCCGACCAGTCGTTGAGCAGGACGACACCGAAAAGGTGCTCGTCGGCGTCGGCGAGGCCCACCGGCTCACCGAGCCGGGTCGACGCGCCGACGACGAAACCGAGCTCGGCCTCGATGTCGAGGCGCACCGACGGCCCGAAGGTCGGGGCGGCGTCGGCGGGTGCCTTGCGCTGCCCGCTGGGCCGCACGACGTCGGTGCCCGACACGACCACGGTGCCGGAGCGGCCGTGGTACCCGATCGGCAGGTGCTTCCAGTTCGGGGTGAGCGGCTCGCTGTCGGGACGGAAGATCCGGCCGACGTTCGTCGCGTGGTGCTCGCTGGCGTAGAAGTCGACGTAGTCGGCGACCTCGATCGGCAGGTGCATCGTGACGTCGGCGAGCGGGACCAGGTGCGGCTCGACGGCGTCGCGGTGTGCCTCGTTCGTCAGCACCTCGGTGAGCCACTCGCGGGCGGCGGTCCAGGCCTCGCGACCCTGCTCGAGGAAGGCGTTGAGCGAGGCCGTGCGCCACACGACCGCCGACTCCATCCCCGCGTGCTCAGCGGCTGCGGCGAGGTCGAGGACGTGGTCGCCCACCCGCACCCCCACGCGGCGGTCGTCGTCGCCGACGGAGAACACGCCGTACGGCAGGTTGTGCACGCCGAAGGGGTGGTCGGTGGGCAGGTCGAGCCAGGTCATGGCGTCCTTCCGGTGGGGGCGTCGGTCAGGCCGAGGCCGGCCAGCTCGCCGAGGGGGTCGGTGACGGTGCAGCAGCCGTACCCGGTGAGGACGGTGCGCACGCTCGTCGCGGTGGCGTCGGGCCACGCCGCGACGAGGTCGGCCAGGGCCGGCGCGTCGCGCACGGCGAGGAGGCCGGCGACCTCCTCGCGTCGGGCGCCGGAGGTCGCAGCCGAGGTGGCGACGAGGACGTTGAGCAGGCCGTGGTTCTCCTCGCCGACGCCGGAGACCTCGTAGCGGCCACGGACGGCGTGGTGCAGCCCCCCGGTGAGCTTGACCGGCACGTCGAGGGCGGCGGCGAGCACGAGGAGGTCGGCCAGCTCGGCCTCGTCGGGCCAGGGCCAGGTGGGGGTGGGTCCGGTGCGGAACTTGGCCACGACCGGGAGTCCCTCGCGCAGCGCGCTGCGGACGTCGGCGAGCGCCAGGTCGTGCTGTTCGCCGTGGGGGAGCTCGAGGGCGAGGGGGAGGTCGTCGAGCCCGAGCTCGCGCCAGCCGTCCTCCCAGCCCAGCTCGGCGCCGACGACCCGGACGTCCGCGCGGTCGCGGAGGGCGTCGCGGGCCGCGGTCAGGGTGGCGGGGTCGGCACCGGGTCGGGCGACGAGGACGACGTCGAGGACGGAGCCGTCGGGGGCCTCGTCATCGAGGAGCGCGACGAGGTCGGCGACCCCGGCCGCGGCGAGGAGGAAGGGTCCGACAGCGGCCGCGTACCCCGCTGCTCGGTGGACCCGGTGCGCGGCGACGGCGTCGGGGAGGGGGAGGGCCGCCGGCGGGAAGAGGGCGGCGTCGTCGAGGAGTCCCCGCAGCAGCGGGGAGTCCGGCGACCAGCGCGCGCCCGGTCGGTCGCTCGTCGTCGGGGGCATGGTCGGCAGGCTACCGAAGCCGGGCGAGGTGTCCCTGCGGCGGCGGCTGCGCTGTGCATCCTGACCATCCCGGGACGGTCGTCACCGCGCGATCTGACCAATGTGCCGCCGGGTGAGGGCGAGAGGTGTCCGGCCCGCTGGGCCACGGCCTAGGCTGGCGTGACCGACGAGACCACAGCGAGGTGGACCAGACCAGTGGCGCACTACCAGGCGATGGGCAGCATCCCCCCGAAGCGGCACACCCAGCACCGGCGTCCGGCGAAGCGCGGAAAGGTCGGGGAGCTCTACTACGAGGAGCTCATGGGCGAGGAGGGCTTCTCCTCCGACTCCAGCCTGCTCTACCACCGCAACATCCCGTCCACCGTCGCCGAGTACCGCGAGTGGACCGTCGGCGACCTCGGGACCACGGCCAACCACCCGCTCCTGCCGCGCCACCTCAAGCCGCAGGACCTGTTCCCCCCGAAGGTCGTCAAGGAGACCGACGTCGTCACCGGCCGGCGCCTCCTCCTCGGCAACGGCGACGTCCGGCTCTCCTACGCCGTCGCCGCGAAGCCGAGCCCCTGGTACCGCAACGCCATCGGCGACGAGTGCGTCTACGTCGAGCGCGGGGCCGCCCGGGTCGAGACCGTCTTCGGCGGCTTCGAGGTCGGCGAGGGCGACTACGTCATCATCCCGAGGGCGACGACGCACCGCTGGATCCCCACCTCGTCGGCGCGGAACCCGTTGCGCGCCATCTGCATCGAGGCGAGCAGCCACATCGCCCCGCCGAAGCGCTACCTCAGCAAGTACGGCCAGCTCCTCGAGCACAGCCCCTACTGCGAGCGCGACCTCAGGGTCCCGCAGGGCCCGCTCCTCGCCGAGGACGTCGGCGAGAAGCCGGACGCCGAGACCGAGGTCCTCATCAAGCACCGCGGCGGCGGCCCGGCCAGCAGCGGCGGCATCGTCGGGACCGTGCACGTCCTGCCCTTCCACCCGCTCGACGTCGTCGGCTGGGACGGCTGCCTCTACCCCTACGTCTTCAACGTGCGCGACTACGAGCCCATCACCGGCCGCATCCACCAGCCGCCGCCGGCGCACCAGGTCTTCGAGGGCTGGAACTTCGTCGTGTGCAACTTCGTGCCGCGCAAGGTCGACTACCACCCGCTCGCGATCCCGGTGCCCTACTACCACTCCAACGTCGACAGCGACGAGGTCATGTTCTACGTCGACGGCGACTACGAGGCGCGCAAGGGCTCGGGCATCACCCAGGGCTCGATCTCCCTCCACCCGGGAGGCCACGCGCACGGCCCCCAGCCGGGCGCGGCAGAGGCCAGCCTCGGCAAGCACTACTTCGACGAGCTCGCCGTCATGGTCGACACCTTCCGTCCGCTCGAGCTCGGCGAGGCCGGGCGCGCCTGCGACGACGGCCTGTACGCCGGAACCTGGAACGCCGGGCGCGCCTGACGGCACCTGGTCGACCCCCGGTGGCGTGGTCGAGGCGACGCCACCGGACTCCTATCCTTGGGGCGTGTCGCTCGCACCCGTGCAGGAGGAGGTCACCGCCACCGGTGGTGACGTGGCTCCCGACACCCCGTGGATCACCATCGTGTGGAACGACCCGGTCAACCTCATGACCTACGTGACCTACGTCCTGCAGAGCCACTTCGGCTACGGCCGCGAGAAGGCCGAGAAGCTGATGATGGACGTCCACACCCAGGGCCGCGCCGTCGTCGCCAACGGCAGCCGCGAGGCGATGGAGGCCGACACCGAGGCCCTCCAGGGCTACGGCCTCTGGGCGACGTTCCAGAAGGACAGCTGATGGCGCGCGGCTTCCGGCGCAGGGGCGTGGGCGAAGAGCTGCGCTTCACCGCCCGGCTCGACGCGCTCGAGCGCGCCACGGTCGCCGGCCTGATGGACCAGGTGCACGACCTCCTCGAGCCCGGCGACCCCGTCGACGAGGGCGGCGACGACTTCTCGGCGATCGTCGCCGGCCTCGGGATGGGCGTCACGGTGGCCTCCGCGGACCAGTCGGAGCTCGACGCGTCCGCGCTGGAGCGCGACCCCGCCCTCGAGCGGCTGCTGCCGACCGCCAACCGTGAGGACGACGAGGCCGCCGCCGAGTTCCGCCGGCTCACCGAGGGCGGGCTGCGCCAGCGCAAGGCCTCGGCCCTGGCCGTCGGCGCCCGGGTGCTGCGCGGGGAGGACAAGGTGCGCCTCTCCGAGGCCGAGGCCCGGGCCTTCCTCACCGCGCTCACCGACGTCCGGCTCGTCCTCGGCGAGCGGATGGGGCTGCGGACCGACGACGACCTCGAGGCCCTCGAGGCCGCGGCCGCCGACCTCGAGGACGACGACCCGCTCGGGTACGCGCTCGCCGTCTACGACTTCCTCACCTGGCTCCAGGAGACCCTCGCGTCGTCGATGCTGGGGCGCTGACGCCCGGCCCGACCGCCCCGGCGGCGTGGCGCACGCGACACCGGTGCGGCCCGGCGGTGACGGTGCGCTGCCCTACGGTGGACGGGTGGCTGACCAACCGATCGGGGTGTTCGACTCCGGGTACGGCGGGCTCACCGTGATGCGGGCGATCCTCGACCAGCTGCCCCACGAGTCCGTCGCGTACTTCGGCGACACCGCACGCGCCCCGTACGGACCCCGGCCGATCGCGCAGACCCGGGAGTTCGCCCTCCAGGGCCTCGACCGCCTCGTCGACCACGGGGTCAAGGTCCTGGTCATCGCGTGCAACACGGCGAGCGCGGCCGTCCTCCACGACGCGCGGGAGCGCTACGACGTCCCCGTCGTCGAGGTCATCCGGCCGGCCGTGCGCCGGGCCGCCGCGGCCACCCGCACCGGTCGGGTCGGGGTCATCTCGACCGTCGGCACCCACCAGTCGGGCGCCTACCTCGACGCCTTCGCCGCCGCCCCCCACCTCGACGTCGTCAGCTCGCCGTGCCCCCGCTTCGTCGAGTTCGTCGAACGGGGCGTCACCGGGGGGCCCGAGCTCGTCGGTGTGGCCCACGAGTACCTCGACCCGCTGCGCGGCGAGGTCGACACGCTCGTCCTCGGGTGCACGCACTACCCGCTCCTCACCGCCGTCATCTCCTCCATCCTGGGTGACGACGTCACCCTCGTGTCGTCGGCCGAGGAGACCGCCAAGGACGTCTACCGGGTCCTCGCCGACACCGACGCGCTGCGTCCCGACGACCTCCCCGAGCCCGACCACGGCTTCACGACCACGGGCGACCCCGAGGAGTTCCGGCGCCTCGCGTCTCGCTTCCTCGGCGTCGGGGCCCGGCTCGGCCCGGTGTTCACGGCACCGGCTCCCGTCGACCGGGCGGGGATCGCATGAGGCTCACCGTCGTCGGCTGCTCCGGCTCGTTCGCGGGTCCCGAGTCGGCCGCCTCCAGCTACCTCGTGCGGACCGAGGCGGACGGACGCACGTGGAACCTCCTGCTCGACCTCGGCAGCGGGGCCCTGGGTTCCCTCCAGCGCCACGTCCCGCCCGACGACCTCGACGCCGTCGTGCTCAGCCACCTCCACCCCGACCACTGCGTCGACCTCTGTGGGCTCTACGTCACCCGGCGCTACCGGCCGGCGGGTCGGCTGGAGGGGCGGCTCGCGGTCTTCGGCCCGTCGGGCACCGCCGAGTGGCTGACGAAGATGTACCACGGGGTCGAGCCCGGCGGGATGGAGAGCGAGTTCGACGTCACGCCGGTGGCCCACGGGGCGACCTTCACCGTCGGGCCGTTCAGCGTCACCGCGTTCCTCGTCAACCACCCCGTCGAGGCCTACGGCTACCGGGTCGAGGCCGACGGCGAGGTCCTCGCCTTCACCGGCGACACCGACGACTGCCCCGCCCTCGACGACCTCCTGCGCGGCGCCGACCTCGCCCTCATGGACGCGGCGTTCGTCGACGGCCGCGACGAGGTCGAGGGGGTCCACCTGTCGGGCTCGCGGGCGGCGACGGCCGCCGCGCGCGCCGGTGGGGTCGGGCGCCTCGTCCTCACCCACGTCCCGGCCTGGAACGACCCCGAGGTGTGCCGCGCCCAGGCCGCAGCGGTCTGGCCCGGTGAGGTCGAGCTGGCCGTCGCGGGGGAGACGCTCGACGTGGGCCAGCCGGTCGTGGTGCCACCGGTGCGGGTCGACCGGGCGGCAGGCCTGCGGATGTGGACCGACTACCTCGCCGCCCACCCCGGACTGCCGCCCGAGGACGAGCCGGCCGTCGAGGCGTTCGGCGACGGCCCGGTCCTGGCCGACGAGCTGGTCGCCCTCGTGACCCACGGACCGAAGCGGGCCACGGCCGGGCTCGTCGCGGCGTACGCCCACGACGGCGACCCCCTCGGCCGCGTCGGCTCCCACTGGGTGGCCTGCGACGGGTCCGGGCAGCCGCGGGCGGTGCTGCGGACCACCGAGCTGAGGGTCGGGCCGCTGTCGTCGGTCGACGAGCGCTTCGCGTGGGACGAGGGGGAGGGCGACCGCAGCCTCGCGTCGTGGCTCGACGCGCACGGCCGCTTCTTCCGCCGCGAGTGCGAGCGGATCGGCATCGCGTTCTCCGACGACCTCGAGGTCTGCTTCGAACGGTTCGGCGTCGTCTGGCCGCCCGAGCTCGCCGACGGCCCGGACACCGCCGGGGGAGCCGTGGCCGGTCCTCGTTAGCCTTGCCCCGTGACCGACGCTCCCCGCCATGACGGCCGTACCCCCGACCAGCTCCGCGAGGTGCGCATCACGCGCAACTGGCTCGACCACGCCGAGGGCAGTGTCCTCGTCGAGTTCGGCCGGACCCGCGTGCTGTGCGCCGCCTCCTTCACCGCGGGGGTCCCGCGCTGGCTCAAGGGCAAGGGCAGCGGCTGGGTGACCGCCGAGTACGAGATGCTCCCGCGCTCGACGAACACCCGCTCCGACCGCGAGTCGCGCCGCGGCAAGGTCGGTGGCCGCACCCACGAGATCAGCCGCCTCGTCGGCCGCAGCCTGCGCGCCGTCATCGACACCACGGCCCTCGGCGAGAACACGGTCGTCCTCGACTGCGACGTCCTCCAGGCCGACGGCGGGACGCGGACCGCGGCCATCACGGGCGCCTGGGTCGCCCTCTCCGACGCCGTCGACGACGCCCGCGCCCGGGGTCTGCTTCCCGCCTCTGCGAAGCCCCTCACCGGCTCGATCGCCGCGGTGAGCGTCGGCCTCATCGACGGCCGCCCCGTCCTCGACCTCGACTACCCCGAGGACTCCACGGCCCAGACCGACATGAACGTCGTCATGACCGGCGACGGCCGCTTCGTCGAGGTGCAGGGCACCGCCGAGGGAGCGCCGTTCGACCGTGACCTCCTCGGCGGCCTCCTCGACCTCGCGACGGTCGGCTGCGCCGAGCTGACCCTCCTCCAGCAGGCCGCGCTCGAGGGGCCGGCCCGCGAGCGCACCCGATGACCCGCCGGCTGGTCCTCGCGACGCGCAACGAGCACAAGGTCCACGAGCTGCGCCAGATCCTCGCCGGGCTCGTCGACGATCTCGACCTCCAGGTCGTCGGGGCCGACGAGGTCGAGGGCGCTCCCGACGTCCCCGAGACCGAGGTGACCTTTCTCGGCAACGCCCGGCTCAAGGCCGTCGCCCTGGCGCAGGCCACGGGGCTCCCGTCGGTCGCCGACGACTCCGGCCTGGCCGTCGAGGTGCTCGGTGGCTCTCCCGGGGTCTTCTCGGCACGCTGGTCGGGATCGGCCGCGGGGGAGGGTGCCGCGCGTGCCGCCAAGGACCGTGCCAACCTCGGCCTCCTCCTCGAGCAGGTGGCCGACGTCCCGGACGAGCACCGCGCGGCCGCGTTCGTGTGCGCAGCCGTCGTCGCGATGCCCGACGGCCGCGTCGAGGGCGTCGAGGGCCGGGTCGAGGGCTCGCTCGTGCGCGAGCCCCGCGGCACCAACGGGTTCGGCTACGACCCCGCGTTCGTCCCGACCGGCGACACGCGCACCCTCGCGGAGTACACCGACGAGGAGAAGAACGCGATCTCGCACCGCGGCAACGCCTTCCGCGCCCTCGAGCCGGTGCTGCGCGAGCTCCTGGCCTGACGCGGGGCTGCGGAAACGGCTCGGGGCGTCGCGCACCCCGGGGCTAGGCTGTCCCGGCGCGCAAGTGGCGGAACTGGTAGACGCCCCAGATTTAGGTTCTGGTGCCTTCGGGTGTGCGGGTTCGAGTCCCGCCTTGCGCACGAGGTTCGACGTCCGCGGATTCGGTTAGGTTGGGACCACCACCGACCACACCAGGAGGCCCCCGTGGGTGACCGGCTCGCTCCCGGCGACACCGCCCCCGACTTCACCCTGTCCGACGACACCGGGTCGGACGTGACCCTCAGCGACCTGCGCGGCAGCAAGGTGATCGTCTACTTCTACCCGGCGGCGATGACCTCGGGCTGCACGACCCAGGCCTGCGACTTCAGCGAGTCCCTCGAGTCCCTGCGGCGCGAGGGCTACACCGTGCTGGGCATCTCGCCCGACAGCCCGGCGAAGCTCGCGACGTTCCGCGAGCGGGACCACCTCACCATCGCGCTCCTCGCCGACGACGACAAGGCCGTGATGAACGCCTGGGGGGCCTACGGCGAGAAGAAGCTCTACGGCAGGACCGTCGAGGGCGTCATCCGCAGCACCGTCGTGGTCGACGAGTCGGGCACCGTGTCGCACGCCTTCTACAACGTCAAGGCCACGGGTCACGTCGCCAAGCTGCGCCGCGACCTGGGGCTCGAGTGAGGAACCCATGAGCACCGCGAAGCCTGCCCTCCCGACCACCGTCCCCGCACTCGAGGCCGAGATCGCCGCGCGCCGCGAGCGGCTCGGGCGCACCATCGACGAGCTGACCCACCGGGTGAGCCCACGCACGATCATCCAGCGCCAGACCGACGCCGCGAAGGCGCGTTTCGCCGACGTCGCGACGACCCCCGAGGGGGACCTGCGCGTCGAGCGCCTCGCGGCGGCCGTGGCGGTCGTCGCCGTCGTCGGCGGCCTGCTCGTCCACCGCCGGCTGCGCCGCCACTGACCGACCGGGTCCGCCCGGATCACGACGAGGCCCCCGGTACCGGGGGCCTTCGTGTCACTGGTGCGCCATCAGGGACTCGAACCCCGAACCCGCTGATTAAGAGTCAGCTGCTCTGCCAATTGAGCTAATGGCGCGCGGTGGAAAACGTTAGCAGCAGCCGACGGCCGGAGTGAAATCCACTCAGGCGAAGGGGCCGTCGCGACGGTCCGGCCCCTCGTCGACGGGCCGACCGTCGGCCTCGGCGTCCGCGATCTCGTCGGCGCGGGGGCCGCCGAGGACCCGCCACCGGGTCGACAGGGCGAGCAGCGAGGCGAGCACGCCCGCCCCGAGGAGGACCCACACCCAGGCGCCCGGACCGCCGTCGTCGGAGACGGGCTCGGCATCGAGGGTGGGGGTGACCGACGGGGTCGGTCCGTCGCGGTCGGCGTTGCGGTGGCGCTCGCCGTGGGGCTGGGCGACGGGCTCGGGGACACCGTCGTCGTGAAGGAGACCTTGCCCGAGATCGGGTGGCCGTCGGCGCTCACGACGCGGTAGGTGACGGTGTGCCTCCCGGCGGGCAGGTCAGCCGCCAGCGCCTGGGTGACCTCACGCCCGTCGACCTGCGGTTCCCCGTCGACCTCGGCGCCGTCCGGACCCTCGACGGTGACCTTGACGAACTGCTCGTCGACCTCCTCGTTGAACGCGAGGACGACCTCCTCGGCAGTGTCGACGCTCGACCCGTTCGCCGGCGAGGCCTTGAGGAGGCGGGTGTGCGCGACCAGCCCCGAGGGCGTGGCGGCGAAGGCCGGTGCGACGCTGACGACGACGAACGCCAGGACGACGACGAGGACGACGACGGTGGCGAAGCGGCGCGACATCATGCCCTCATCCTCGCAAACCCCCCGTTCCCGGCTCGGGCGTGGGGGAGCCCTGGCGGTGGTGGACCGACAGCTGCACGCCGCCGCGGAGGGTTCGCGACGACGCCAGCGAGAAGGCCCGGGCCGCCGAGAGGTGGCGGACCAGCGGGACACCCTCGCCGAGCAGGACGGGGTTGACCTTGAGATGCAGCTCGTCGATCTCGTCGAGGAGCTGTCCGGCGAGGTCACCACCACCGCACAGCCAGATGTCGAGGCCCTCCTCCTCCTTGAGCCGGCGGACGAGCCCGACCGGGTCGTCGGCGACGACGGTGACGGTGGGGTCCGCCGGGAGGTCGGTGCGCCCGGTGACGACGTACTGGCGCAGGTGGGGATAGGCGCTCGTCAGGCCGGCGTCGACGGCCGGCTGGTGGGTGGCCCGACCCATGACGACGGTGTCGAAACGCCGCGGCTCGCCGGTGACGGCGAGGAGGTCGCGCAGGTGCGCGGGGCAGGTCTCCGGGTACTGCGCGAAGACGTCGGCGAGCGTCTCGGGATCGACGGGGAAGGCCTCGTAGCCACCCCCGGAGTCGGCGATGAAGCCGTCGAGACTGGTGGCGACGAGGTAGACGAGGCGGCGCACGGTGCTCCTGGGTCGAGGTCGGAGCCGTCAAGGCCAACCGGGCCCGGTGCGTCACGCACGCGGGGCCCAGGGCGCCGACCGCGGGCGACGACGAAGCCCCTGACCCACGTCACCGCAGGTCAGGGGCTTCGTGGCGTGGGGTGAGTAACGGGACTTGAACCCGCGGCCCTCGCGACCACAACGCGATGCTCTACCAGCTGAGCTATACCCACCACGACGGGCGCGATCGTCATCGAAGGATGCCGGTGCGCCCGTAGCGCGAACCATCGTACCCGTTACGCCGGGGTGCTCCCGACCACACCCTCGCCCCCGGACGCGGCCCCCGCAGCGGGCGCCGCGTGGTCGACGACGTGTCGCGCGGCGAGGGCGCGAGCCTCCTCGGTGCTGGGGCCCGGCGGCGGCACGAAGACCGCCTGGCGGTAGTAGCGCAGCTCGGCGATCGACTCGCGGATGTCGGCCAGCGCCCGGTGCCCGCCGTTCTTGGCCGGGGCGGCGAAGTAGGCGCGCGGGAACCACCGACGGGAGAGCTCCTTGATCGAGGAGACGTCGATGATCCGGTAGTGCAGGTGGCTCTCGAGCTCGGGCATGTCGCGCTGGAGGAAGGCGCGGTCGGTGCCGACGGTGTTGCCGCCGAGTGGCGCCTTGCGCGTCTCGGGGACGAACTCCCGGACGTAGTCGAGGACGAGGCGCTGCGCCTCCTCGAGGGTCGTGCCGGCCTCGAGGGCGTCGAGGAGGCCCGAGCCGGTGTGCATCTCGCGGACGAAGTCACCCATCTGCTCGAGCGCGGCGTCCGGTGGCCGGATGACGACGTCGACACCGTCACCGAGGACGGTCAGCTCGTAGTCGGTGACGAGCGCGGCGACCTCGACGAGGGCGTCGTCCTCGAGGGAGAGCCCGGTCATCTCGCAGTCGATCCACACGATCCGGTCGGCGGTGGAGCGGTCGGTCCCAGCGGTCGTCATGGGGGCCATGCTAGGGGCGTCGCGCCGGGGACCTGCGGCCGGAGACCACGCGAGGTCGGGGCTCCACTAGGGTCAGCTGCCATGAACGGGGACCTCGCGACCCGGTCGGCCGGCCCAGCGGCCCACCGTGCACCGACCGCCCGGGCGGGCATCCGACGGTGGGTGGTCACCGGCCTGGCCGGCGTGGGCTTCGTCCTCGCGGCGCTCGTCGTCTCCGCGTACTTCGGCGCGGCGTTCGGCGTCCAGACCGCCCTGCTCGCCCTCGGCGTCGCGCTCATCCCCGTCGCCGTCGTCGTCCCCGCCTTCCTCTGGCTCGACCGCTTCGAGTCCGAGCCCAACCGCTACCTCCTCGGCGCGTTCCTCTGGGGCGCGCTCGTCGCCGCGATCGTCGCGGCGGTGACGAACACGAGCGCCATCGCCGTCCTCGAGGCGGCCTCGGACCCCGACTCGGCGCTGGCCACGACGGCCGTCGTCGTCGCCCCGGTCGTCGAGGAGGCGAGCAAGGGGCTGCTCGTCCTGCTCATCTGGTGGTTCCGTCGCCGCGAGTTCGACGGCATCACCGACGGCATGGTCTACGCCGGCATCACGGCGGCCGGCTTCGCGTTCACCGAGAACATCCAGTACCTCGCGACGGCCTACACCGAGGGCGGGGGCGAGGCGCTGACCGCCACGTTCGTCGCCCGCTGCCTCCTCTCGCCGTTCGCCCACCCGATGTTCACCGTCCTCACGGGGGTCGGCATCGGGGTCGCCGCGACGAGCCGGACCTGGGCGCCGCGCCTGTTCGCCCCGGTCGGTGGCTTCGTCCTCGCCGTCCTCGCGCACGCCCTGTGGAACCTCGCCGCCGTGACGGGTGGGCAGGGCCTGCTCGTCGTGTACGTGCTCGTCGAGGTGCCCGTCTTCGTCGCCTTCGTCGCCTTCGTCGTCTGGACCCGGCGGCACGAGGGCCACCTCATCGGGCAGTTCCTGCGGCCCTACTCCGACGCGGGCTGGCTCTCCCCGGGCGAGGTCGCGATGCTCGCGTCGATGACCCGTCGTCGCGAGGCGCGCCAGTGGGCCCGGGCGAACTCCGGGCGCGCCGGGCTCGCCTCGATGCGGGCGTTCCAGGACACCGCCAGCGAGCTCGCCCTCCTGCGCCGCCGGATGCACCACGAGGCCGCCGACGCCCATGCGGTCGAGCAGGAGCGCGAGCTGCTGCACACGCTCACCGTGCGGCGCGCCGAGTTCGTCGGCCTCCCCGTCAGCTGACCCCGGGCCGGGGCCCGCCCCTCGGGGCCTCGCGCCTGCGGGCCTCGCCGAACCCCCACCGGAAGGACCACCGTGACCGACGCCCTCGCCGTCTCCACGCGCATCGGACCCGAGCTCGTCGAGCTGCGCCGGGCGCTGCACCGCATCCCCGAGATCGGGCTGCACCTTCCCGACACCCAGAAGGCGGTCCTGGCGGCGCTCGAGGGGATCGACCTCGAGGTGACGACGGGGAAGTCGCTCAGCTCGGTCGTCGCGGTCCTGCGCGGCCGAGCGCCGTACGAGGGCGAGCGACCCGTGGTCCTCCTGCGCGGCGACATGGACGCGCTCCCGGTGACCGAGGAGGTCGACGTCGACTACGTCTCGGAGCGGTCCGGGGCGATGCACGCGTGCGGCCACGACCTCCACGTGGCGGGGCTCGTCGGTGCGGCCCGCATCCTCGACGAGCTGAGGGACGAGCTCGTCGGCGACGTCGTCCTGATGTTCCAGCCGGCCGAGGAGGGTCCGGGCGGAGCCGAGCCGATGATCCGCGAGGGTCTGCTCGAGGCCGCGGGTCGCCGCGTCGACGCCGCGTACGCCGTGCACGTGTACTCGGCCGACTTCCCGCGGGGCACCTGGTTCGGACGGCCCGGCCCGCTGATGGCGGCGGCCGACGAGATCCACGTCGTGATCGAGGGGCTCGGCGGGCACGGGTCCGCCCCCGAGAAGACGCGCGACCCGGTGCCCGTCGCGTGCGAGGTCGTCCTCGCCTTCCACACCGCCGTGACCCGCCAGTTCAGCATCTGGGACCCGGTCGTCCTCACCGTCGGCAGGGTCGCCGCGGGCACGAAGGACAACATCATCCCGGACGACGCCGTCATCGAGGCGACCCTGCGGACCTTCTCCAAGGAGCACCGCGCCAAGGCACACGAGGTGATGACGCGCGTCGCCCAGGGCATCGCGGCGGCCCACGGCATGACGGCCGAGGTCACGATCGGCAACGGGTACCCCGTGACCGTCAACGACGAGGCCGAGTTCGACTTCGCCCGCGAGACCGTCGTCGACCTCTTCGGCGAGGACCGCTGGGCCGACATGGTCAACCCCGAGGCGGGCTCGGAGGACATGTCCTTCGTCCTGGACGAGGTGCCGGGCTGCTACCTCAACATCGGGGCCGCGGTCCACGAGGACCTCACGCTCGTGGAGGACAACCACTCGCCGCGCGCCGCGTTCGACGACTCGGTCGTGCCCGACGTCGCGGCGGCCCTCGCCGAGCTGGCCCTGCGGAGAACGCGCCGGCTCGCAGAGCGTTGAGCAACCCGCGACGTCTCAGGTTCGTGGCTGCGCCATCTGCAGGGCGATCATGGCGATGTCATCCCTGGGAACCCCGTTCTGGAAGCCGACGACGTCGTCGAGGACCCGCGCCACCAGCTCCGTGGTGCTGAGGCTCTCGGGTCCGAGCAGTCGCATGAGGCGGTCCTCGCCGTACAGGCCTCGTGGGCTGCGCGCCTCGGTGACTCCATCGGTGTAGAGCAGCACCGTCATCTCCGCTCCGAGCCGGAAACGGACGTCGGCGTAGTGCGCGTCGGCGAAGGCGCCGAGCAGCGAGGTGGGACCGTCCACCATCCGGGGGGGACTGCCCCGGTGCAGCAGCACCGCCGGCGGGTGACCGCCGTTCGCCATGGTCACGTCCCAGTGGTCCTCGACGCGCCGCAGCCGCATCACGATGGCGGTGCAGAAGCGCTCCGTCGGGTGGTTGAGAAGGACCTGGTTGAGCTGCCGGAGAATCGCTGCGGGGTTCGGCTCGGCGACGGACAGCGCCCGGATGGTGTGGCGCGCCAGCGTGGCGACGACGGCTGCGTCGACGCCCTTGCCGGACACGTCGCCGAGAGTGACCACCCAGTCGTGGCTGGCGAGCTCGAAGACGTCGTAGAAGTCGCCGCCGATCTCATCGCCGCTGCCGGCCGGCCGATAGGCGGTCGTGACGTCCATCTCGTCGATGTGGGGGCTGCGAGGCGGCATCAGCGTCTCCTGCAACGTGCGCGCCAGCCGCGCCGAGTGCCTCTCGGACCGCTCCGCGCGGTCCTTGGCGGCCAGCAGCTCCTGCTCGTAGTGCCGGCGTTCCGTCGCGTCGAAGACCGCGATGCGCGTGGCCCCGGGAGCTCCGGTGTCGGTGCGTTCGAGGACCGCGTTGACGAGGACCGGGAGGGTCGACCCGTCGAGCCGGACCAGGTCGACGGCGATCTCCTTGACCTGTCCCTGCACGTGCAACAGGGGCTGGTAGTGGGTCTCGTGGAAGATCCGCGACCCCGGCGTCATCAGGTCGGTGAACTGGCGGCCGGTGACGCCTGTGCCGTCCGTGCGGCCGAGCCACCTGAGGAAGGTCTGGTTGGCCTTCAGGACCCGGCCGTCGGGAAGGACCGAGAGGTAGCCGCACGGCGCCTGTTCATACAGGGCCTCGGGGTCGTCCTCGAGGAGCGCCTTCTCGAACGCGAGCACGGCCGCCGCCGACCTGGGGATGTCAGGCTCCCGCGAGGAACGCATCGATGGCGCCGACGACCTCGCCGGGGGCGCTGAGGTGCGGGCAGTGCCCCGTCGCCTCGAGGACGACCAGCGTGGCGTCCGGGATGCGGGCAGCCACGTACTCCCCGACCTCCACCGGCGCGATGAGGTCCTGGCGACACTGCAGCACCAGGCTCCTCGCGCGGACCTGGGGCAGGTCGGCACGGTTGTCGGACAGGAAGGTCGCCCGTGCGAAGCGAGCAGCGATGTCGGGGTCGACCGTGCAGAAGCTGGCCTCCAGGTCCCGCCCCAGCTCTGGCCGGTCCGGGTTGCCCATGATCGCCGGTGCCATGGTGCTGGACCAGCCCAGGTAGTTGCTGGCCAGGGAGTCCAGGAGGCCCTCGATGTCGGCTCGCTCGAACCCGCCGACGTAGCCGGTGTCGTTGAGGTAGCGCGGTGACGGCCCCACGAGCACGAGGGCGTCGAACAGCTCCGGGGCCTGGATCTCGGCCACCACTCCGATCATCGCCGACACCGAGTGCCCGACGAACACGACCGGTCCCAGCTCCAGCTCCCGAAGCAGCCGGAGGAGGTCGTCGGCGTACCCGTGGAGGGTGGAGTAGCGCTGAGGGTCGTAGTCGGCCTGCGCCCCGCCTGAGCCGACGTAGTCGAACAGGATGACCCGGTACCTGTCCTCGAAGTGCGGGGCGACGTCGCGCCAGGTGTGCTGGTCACAGCCGAAGCCGTTGGCGAACACCATGGCGGGAGCGTGCGCACGTCCGCGAACGTGCACGTCAAAGGCCCGCTCGGCATCCACGACTGTCAGGTTAACGCACCCCAGCCAGTCACGATGGGAGTCGCTTCCGCGGCACCGGTGCGCTCGCACCTGCAGGGGACATCCGTCGGCTCACCCCCGGCACGGTGCCCCCGGCAGGACTCGAACCTGCGACCTCGAGATTAGAAGGCTCTTGCTCTATCCGGCTGAGCTACGGGGGCTCGGCACCCGGTCCGCCGGATGCCGTCGCCAGTCTAGGTGCGCGAGAGCGCGGCCGGACGGCACCTCACCCATCGAGGGGGAGGCGGGCGAGCACCTCGTGGCGCGGTCGGTGGCCGCGCTCGCGGGGCAGGTGCGACGCCACGACCGCCACGTCCTCGACGGTCCACGTCGGGCCGCGGTAGGCGTCGAGGACGCGCACCCACCGGCTCGCGTCGACCGGGCGTGGGAGCCGCGCCAGGGTGACGTGCGGCAGGAACGGGCCGCCCTCGGGAGCCGCGCCGACGACGGCACAGGCCGACCGCACCGACCGCGCCACCGGGCCGAGCGCCTCCCCACCCACCAGGCCGGCGAAGAGGACCCGGGCGCGGGTGACGTCCGGGAAGCAGCCGCCGCCGGCCACCGCCAACGAGATCGGGGCGGTGCGCGCGGCGACGGCGGCGACGCCCTCGACGAGGTCCTCGGCGACCCGCTCCGGGGCGGCGCCCATGAAGGCGAGGGTGACGTGCCACTGGTGCGCCGCCGACCACCGGAGGTCGGTGCCCGCGTCGCGCCGCACGTCGAGGAAGTCGTCGAGGTCCTCGGCGACGTGCTCCGGGAGGTCGACCGAGACGAAGAGGCGCACGGCGCCATCCTCTCCCGCCTCCCGCCGATCACGGTCCCCGCCGCGCCCCGGCGAATGGCGAGAGCACCGTGCCGAGGTCGTTAGGCTTGACGGTGTGACAGTGGTCGGGGAGGTCGAGGGACTGGTCTCCGCCGTCGAGACCCTGCGGGAGGCCGTCGACCGCGCGAGCCTGCCCCTCGACGTGCCGACCCGCGCGCGCGCCGAGGCCTCGCGCCGGGCGCTCCTCCAGCAGCTCGACGACTACGTCGTCCCGCGCCTGCGCAGCCTCGACGCCCCGCTGCTCGCGGTCGTCGGCGGCTCCACCGGCGCCGGCAAGTCGACCCTCGTCAACTCGGTCATCGGAGCCACGGTGAGCCGGTCCGGTGTCCTGCGCCCCACGACGACCTCACCCGTCCTCGTCCACCACCCCGACGACCGGCACTGGTTCGAGGACGCGCGCATCCTGCCGGACCTGGCCCGGGTCACGGGCGGCACCGTCGACGACGAGCAGCACGGCACCGTTCGCCTCGTCGAGTCGAGCGCCCTGCCCGCCGGGATGGCCCTGCTCGACGCCCCCGACATCGACTCCGTGGTCTCGGCGAACCGCGCGATCGCCACCCAGCTGCTCTCTGCCGCCGACCTCTGGCTCTTCGTCACCACCGCCGCCCGGTACGCCGATGCCGTGCCGTGGGACCTGCTGCGCACCGCCGCCGACCGCGGCACCGCCGTCGCGATCGTCCTCGACCGCATCCCGGGGGAGGCCGTCGACGAGATCCGACCTCACCTCGCGGCCATGCTCCGCGAGCAGGGCCTCCCGACGGCCCCGATCTTCACCGTCCCCGAGACACCCCTCGATGCCGACGGTCGCCTCCCCGAGGAGGCCGTGGCCCGCCTGCGCGCCTGGCTCCAGGCCCTCGCCGGCGACGCCAGGGCGCGCTCCATCGTCGTCGGCCAGACCCTGCGCGGCGCCATCGAGTCGCTGTCCGGTCGCACGGCCGAGCTCGTCGTCGCGAGCCGCGACCAGCAGGACGCCGCCGCCGCGCTCCGGAAGTCCGCCGACGACGCCTTCGCCGAGGCCCGCCGCCGGGTCGGCGACGGGATGACCGACGGGACCCTGCTGCGCGGCGAGGTCCTGGCCCGGTGGCAGGAGTTCGTCGGCACCGGCGAGTTCTTCCGTCAGGTCGAGACGACGATCGCCAAGTGGCGCGACCGCCTCTCCGCCGCGGTCAAGGGGGCGCCGCCGCCGTCGGGTTCGCTGGGGGAGGCGCTGCACACGGGTGTCGCGGCACTGGTCGTCTCGAACGCCGAGGCGGCGACCTCCGAGACGGTGTCGCTCCTGGCGCCGGCTCGCCGGCGGGGCGCCGATCCTGCGCGAGCACCCGGACCTGACCAAGCCGTCGACGAACCTCGGTCCCGACGTCGAGCGGCTCGTGCGCGAGTGGCAGGGCGACGTCCTCGAGCTCGTGCGGTCCGAGGGCGCGGGGCGCCGCACCAGTGCGCGCATCGCCGCGTACGGGGTCAACGCGATCGGGCTGTTCCTCATGCTCGTCGCCTTCAGCAGCACCGGTGGGCTCATCGGCGCCGAGATCGGCATCGCCGGCGGCACCGCCATCCTCGCCCAGCGCGTCCTCGAGGCGATCTTCGGTGACCAGGCCGTCCGGGACATGGCCACCAAGGCTCGCGCGCGCCTCCTGGAGATGACCGACGAGCTCTACGACTCCGAGCGGCAGCGCTACGACGACGCCCTCGGCGGCTCGGTGGCGCCGTCGGACCAGGCGGTCAGGCTGTCGAGCGCCGCGGCCCGGGTCCGGGCGGTGGTGCGGTGAGCCCGTTGCGCATGGGATCGGCACGAGGCGCGGTCGTGTCCCCCGAGCGCCTGGCCGCGGCCTCCGACGCCCTCTCGGCGGCCGTCACCGCCGGGGGAGAGCAGCTCCCCGCCGAACAACGGCGTCGCGCCGAAGCCGTCGTCGCCAAGGTCACCGAGCGCACCGCCCTCGTCGGCGGCCACACCGTCGTCGCGCTCGCGGGAGCCACGGGCAGCGGCAAGTCCTCGCTCTTCAACGCCCTCGTCGGCGCGGACGTCGCGAAGGTCGGCGTGCGCCGTCCGACGACCTCGACCCCCACCGCAGCCGTCTGGGGCGCCGAGGCCGCCGGACCGCTCCTGGACTGGCTCGGTGTCGGCACCCGCCACCTCGTCGACACCGCCGCCGACACCGCCGCTGATGACGCCGGCCAGCTCGGCAGCCTCGACGGCCTCGTGCTGCTCGACCTGCCCGACTTCGACTCCCGCGAGGAGGCGAACCGCGACGAGGCCCAGCGCGTCCTCGAGCTCGTCGACCTCTTCGTCTGGGTCACCGACCCGCAGAAGTACGCCGACGCCCGCCTCCACGACGACCACGTCGCGGTGCTCGCCACCCACGAGGCCGTGACGATCGTCGTCCTCAACCAGTCCGACCGGCTCACCGCCGCCGAGGTGCAGCAGTGTCGCGCCGACCTCGTGCGCCTGATGGAGCGTGACGGCGTGCCGCGGGCCACCGTCCTCGCGACGTCGGTCGCCACCGGTCACGGCGTCGACGAGCTCCGGCAGCGCCTCGCCAACGCCGTCGCCGCCCGCACCTCCGCCCGGTCGCGCCTCGCCGGCGACGTCCGGATGGCGGCCGGCGCCCTCACCGACCACGTCGCGGCGTCGGAGTCCGGGGTCGAGGCCGGGGTGCGCGACGAGCTCCTCGACGCCCTTGCCCGCTCGGCCGGCGTGCCCACCGTCGTCGGGGCGGTCAAGCGCGACTACCGGATGGAGGCCGTCGCCGCCACGGGCTGGCCGTTCACCCGGTGGGTCCAGCGGCTCAAGGCCCGGCCGCTGCGACGGCTGCGGCTCGACGGGCGCGACATCCGGGTGTCCGACGCCGACGTGCGTTCCGTCCTCGGCCGGTCCTCGCTGCCGCCGCCCTCGCCCGCCGCACGGGCGGCGGTCGACATCGCCACCCGTCGGCTCGCCGACCGGGCCGCAGCGGGGCTGCCCACGCCGTGGGCGGAGGCGGTCGAGCACGCGGCGACCCCGCCGGGCGCGGCGCTCGGCGACGCCCTCGACCAGGCGGTCGTCGGGACCTCGCTGTTCGTCCGCTCACCCCTGTGGTGGCGCGTCCTCGGGGCCCTCCAGCTGCTCCTCGCCGCGACCGCGGTCGTCGGCCTCCTCTGGCTGGCGCTCTACGTCGTCCTCGGCTGGCTCCAGCTCGACGCGGTGGTGGGAGCGCCGCCGACCCTGGGGGTGCTCCCGGTCCCCGTCGTGCTGCTCTTCGGTGGGCTCCTCGGCGGGGTGCTCCTCGCCGGGATCTCGCGCTGGCTCGCGGGGATCGGCGCGCGCCGCCGCGGCCGGGTCATGGACCGGCGGCTGCGCGACGCCATCGAGGTCGTCGCCGGCGAGCGGATCGTCCAGCCGGTCGAGCGGGTGCTCGAGCGGCACGGGGCGACGCGAGAGGCGCTCTCGCAGGCCGCGGCCGTCTGACCTGCGTCGCACCGAGCCCCGGTCGTCCACAGGCCGGGTCCGCGTGACCGGTCGTCCACAGGTTCCGTGCCGCCCTCGCGCGCCGTCGGCCCGGCCGCTTGGGTGGTCGTGGGGCCCCGAGTGGCGGGGCCGAGGGAGGGACACGATGAACGAGACCTACGTGACGATCAGGGGACGCCTCACCGCAGACCCGAACCCCCGCACCACCCGGGCAGGGGCACCGATGACGAGCTTCCGGCTCGCGACCTCAGCCCGGCGCCCGGTCCAGGGACAGCCCGGCCAGTGGGCCGACACCGAGCCGAGCTTCTACGACGTCGTCACCTACCGCTCCCTGGCCGGCAACACCGCGGCGTCGCTGCGCAAGGGGCAACCGGTCGTCGTCCACGGCCGCCAGCGGATCACCTCGTGGCAGCGTGACGACGGATCGACCGGCTGGAACGTCGAGGTCGACGCCGACACGGTGGGTCACGACCTGTTCTTCGGGTCGGCCGCCTTCACCCGGGTCTCGCTCGCCCGTGAGGGCCAGCCGGCCTACGTCGTCGACGGCGAGCAGCCCCCGATGCCGGGGCCCGACGACGCCTCGCAGGCGCCACGCGAGGGTGGGGAGGGCGCCGCGGCATCGGCTGCCTGAGCCGAGCCGGACCTGCCGCCGCGAGCGGATTCGGGCCGACGGCCGTCCGGTCGATAGCCTTGGGCCCATGCCCGAGTTCATCTACGTCATGTCGCGCGCCCGCAAGGCGCACGGCGACAAGGTCATCCTCGACGAGGTCACCCTGTCGTTCCTCCCCGGCGCCAAGATCGGAGTCGTCGGCCCGAACGGTGCGGGCAAGTCGTCGGTGCTGAAGATCATGGCCGGGCTCGACCAGCCGTCCAACGGCGAGGCCCGGCTGACCCCGGGGTACTCGGTCGGGATCCTCATGCAGGAGCCCGAGCTCAACGAGGAGAAGACGGTCCTCGGCAACGTCGAGGAGGGCGCCGGCGAGATCAAGGCCAAGCTCGACCGCTACAACGAGATCTCGGCGCTCATGGCCGAGCCCGATGCCGACTTCGACGCGCTCATGGCCGAGATGGGCCAGCTCCAGGAGTCCATCGACGCCGCCGACGCGTGGGACCTCGACTCCCAGCTCGAGCAGGCGATGGACGCCCTGCGCTGCCCGCCGCCCGACGCCGACGTCACGGTGCTCTCCGGGGGTGAGCGCCGCCGCGTGGCCCTGTGCAAGCTGCTCCTCCAGAAGCCCGACCTGCTCCTCCTCGACGAGCCGACCAACCACCTCGACGCCGAGTCGGTCCTCTGGCTCGAGCAGCACCTCGCGGCCTACCACGGTGCCGTCGTCGCCGTGACGCACGACCGGTACTTCATGGACAACGTCGCCGAGTGGATCCTCGAGCTCGACCGCGGCCGCGCCTACCCGTACGAGGGCAACTACTCGACCTACCTGGAGAAGAAGCAGGCCCGCCTGCACGTCCAGGGCAAGAAGGACCAGAAGCTCTCCAGGCGCCTCGCCGAGGAGCTCGAGTGGGTGCGCAGCAACGCCAAGGCCAAGCAGACCAAGTCCAAGGCGCGACTGGCCCGCTACGAGGAGATGGCGGCCGAGGCCGACCGCACGCGCAAGCTCGACTTCGACGAGATCGCGATCCCGCCGGGCCCGCGCCTGGGCAGCAAGGTCATCGAGGTCAAGAGCCTGCGCAAGGGCTTCGGCGACCGCGTCCTCATCGAGGACCTGTCGTTCACGTTGCCCCGCAACGGGATCGTCGGCGTCATCGGCCCCAACGGCGTCGGCAAGACGACCCTGTTCAAGACGATCGTCGGGCTCGAGGAGCCCGACTCCGGCCTCGTCGACGTCGGCGACACGGTCAAGGTGTCCTACGTCGACCAGAGCCGCGGCGGCCTCGACCCGAACAAGAACCTGTGGGAGACCGTCTCCGGCGGCCACGACTACATCAACGTCGGCCAGGTCGAGATCCCCTCGCGCGCCTACGTCAGCCAGTTCGGCTTCAAGGGCCCGGACCAGCAGAAGAAGGCCGGGGTCCTCTCCGGTGGCGAGCGCAACCGCCTCAACCTCGCGCTGACCCTCAAGGAGGGCGGCAACCTGCTCCTCCTCGACGAGCCGACCAACGACCTCGACGTCGAGACCCTCGGCTCGCTCGAGAACGCCCTGCTCGAGTTCCCCGGCTGCGCCGTGGTCATCAGCCACGACCGGTGGTTCCTCGACCGGGTGGCGACGCACATCCTCGCCTGGGAGGGCGACGACGAGAACCCGGCGAAGTGGTACTGGTTCGAGGGCAACTTCGAGTCGTACGAGGCGAACAAGGTCGAGCGCCTCGGTGAGGACGCCGCCCGTCCGCACCGGGTCACCTACCGCAAGCTCACCCGCGACTGACGAGGCGTGGGGTCGCCGGGCGCGGTGTGCCCGGCGGCTAGGGTGTGCGCCGTGGACAGCGCGACCGAGGGCCCCCGACCGCACGAGGTCTCGGTCGTCGTCCCGGTGTACGGCGGGGAGCACACCCTGCGCCGTGTCGTCGAGGAGATCGCACCGAGCACGGTCGTGCGCACGACGCCGCAGGGCCGCACCTACCGGGTGACCGAGGTCCTCCTCGTCCACGACTGCGGCCCCGACGGCTCCGACGACGTCATCCGCGAGCTCGCCGCCGAGCACGACTGGGTCAGGGCGGTCTGGCTGAGCCGCAACTTCGGCCAGCACGCCGCCACGCTCGCCGGCATCGCCGCCTCCGGGGGCGAGTGGGTCGCGACGATGGACGAGGACGGCCAGCACGACCCCGAGCACCTCGGCGCCCTCCTCGACACGGCGATGACCCAGCAGGCCGACGTCGTCTACGCCCGCCCCACCAACGCCCCGCCCCACGGTGCCCTGCGCAACCTCGCGTCCCGCGGTGCCAAGTGGCTCGTCCAGCGGCTCGCGAAGGGCGCCCGGGCGGCCGACTTCAACAGCTACCGGCTCGTCCTCGGCGAGGTCGCCCGCTCGGTCGCGGCGTACTCCGGCCCGGGCATCTACCTCGACGTCGCCATCTCGTGGGTCGCCCGTCGCGTCGTGACCTGCCCGCTCGACATGCGCGACGAGGGCGACCGGCCGTCGGGCTACAACGCCCGCCGCCTCGTCTCGCACTTCTGGCGGCTCGTCCTCTCCAGCGGCACCCGGCCGCTGCGCTGGGTCAGCTTCAGCGGGGCCGCCGCCATCGTCCTCGCGCCGTTCATCGCCGTCCTCCTCCTCGTGGGCCGGTCGGCCAAGTGGTGGGACGCTCCTGGGTGGACCTCGACGATGGTCCTGCTCATGGCCGCGACCGGGGCCATCCTCTTCGCGCTCGGGGTCATCGCCGAGTACGTCGGCATGGCGGTCAACATGGCGATGGGCAAGCCGCTCTACCTCCCCGTCCGCGACCCGCGCGACGGACCGCTGGGCCGGGACCGCACGTGAGCGACCTCCCCGGCCGACCCCTCGTGTGGGTCGTCGGGGCCGGCGGGCTCGTCGGGCGGCACGTGCTCGCCGCGTGCACCGTCGCCGGGAACGAGGTCGTGACGACCGCCGTGCCGTGGCGCGACGAGGCCGCCAGCATCCAGGCCCTCACCACGGCAGCCGAGGACTTCGCCTCCCGGCGAGCAGGACGACCCTGGACCCTCGCGTGGTGCGCCGGTGCCGGCGTCGTCGCGACGGCGGAGGAGGCGCTGGAGTCCGAGGTCCGGGTCTTCTCCGCGACGCTGACGGCCCTGCGCGCCACCCTGACACCCGAGGACGACGGCGTCGTCTTCCTCGCGTCGTCGGCTGGTGGGCTGTACGCCGGGTCGCAGGCACCGCCGTTCGACGAGCGCAGCGACCCTTCGCCCCTCGTGCCCTACGGGCACGCCAAGCTCGCGATGGAGCAGCGCGTCACCGACCTCGTCAGCGGGACCGGGCTGCGCGCCGTCCTCGGCCGCCTCTCCAACGTCTACGGACCGGGCCAGACCCTCGGCAAGCCGCAGGGCCTGCTGAGCCAGCTCTGCCTCGCGCACGCCACCGGCCGCCCGCTGCCGGTCTTCGTCTCGATGGACACCATCCGTGACTACCTCTACGCCCCCGACGCCGGCAGGATGGTCGCCCGTGCGGCCGACCTCGCGCGCAGCGAACCGCCCGGCACCGTCGTGGTCAAGGTCCTCGCGAGCGGCACCCCCGTCACCGTCGGGCACCTCGTGGCCGAGGCCCGCCGGGTCTTCCACCGGCCGCTGCGGACCATCCCCGTCGGAGGGCGCGGCGTCGGGCAGGTCCTCGACCTCAGGCTGTCCTCGACGCTGTGGCCCGAGGTCGACGCCCTCGCCTCGACGACGCTGCCGGCCGGGCTGGCGCGCACCGGCGCCGACGTCCTCGCCCGGGTGACGTCCGGCGGGCCGCTCGACGGCTGAGCGTCAGTCGGTGCGGGTGGCCGCCAGGAAGACCGAGGAGCCGAACGGCAGGTCGCCACGCGAGAGGACGACGCGGTCCCACCGGGAGACCGTCGTCAACAGGGAGTTGACGGGTCGCGGCATCCTGGGGACCTCGACGATGTCGACGGGCCCGTGGCGGCGGCGGGCGGCGACCTTCCGGGCGGTCCGCTCGGCCGCGAACATCGGGAAGACCGTCGCGAAGCCGTAGGTGGCGCGCTCGACGCGGAACCCGGCCCGCTCCACCGCGGCGACGGCCCGTCGCCTCGTGTAGCGGCGGTGGTGACCGTTCGCGACGTCGAAGTCGGTCCACGCCCAGGAGTAGGCCGGGACCGACATGAGGAGGCGGCCTCCGGGGCGCAGGACGCGCCGGACCTCGGCGAGCGCCACGTCCTCGGGCTCACAGTGCTCGATGACGTCGAAGGCCGACACGACGTCGAACGCGCCGTCGGCGAAGGGCAGGGCGAGGGCGGAGCCGCACACCCCGTCGGCCCCGAGCCCGCGCGGGTCGATGTCGAGGGAGGCGGTGCGGTCGACGGCGTCGCGCAGCCAGGCCGCGCTCGGGCCGTCGGCGCTGCCGAGGTCGAGGGCCGTCCCGGACCCCTCGACGAAGTGGCGCAGCGCGACCTCGAGCAGGTCGGCCCGGGCGACGTACCACCAGTAGCCGGGGTTCTCGATGGAGGCCGAACCCCCGTGGCCCCCGATGGTCTGCTCTGCCTCGGTCACCGCGTCACTGTAGCGGGGGAGGCGCCCCGGTCCGGCGAGGCCGTCACCCGTCGGCGCGCACGAGCCGGACGGCGAGCTCGCCGTAGGCCGCCTCGATCGCCTCGGGGGTGCGGCGGACCTCGGGGCTGTACCAGCGGGCGACGTCGATCGCCATCGACAGCAGGGCCAGCGAGGTGGCCGACACGTCGGCGACGGTGAACTCGCCGCTCGCGACGCCGTCGCGCAGCACCCCGGCGACGACCTGGTCGATCTCGCGCCGGAGCATCAGGACCTCGTCGCGGTGCTCGGGGGACAGGTGGCGGAACTCGAACTGGACGATCCGCCCCAGGGAGTAGTGCTCCGCGTGCCAGCGGGAGAACCCGCCGACGATGCTGCGCAGCGCGTCGGTGGGGGTGGGTCCGGCCTCGCGGGCGGCGACGAGGAGGTCGCGGGCCCGCTCGTGGCCCCGGCGGCTCAGCTCGAAGAGCAGGACCTCCTTGGACGCGAAGTGCACGTACACCCCGGCGGGGGAGAGCCCGGCCCGCGAGGCGATGTCGCGGGTCGTCGTCGCGTGGAAGCCGCGCTCGGCGAAGGCGTCGGCGGCCGCGAGCATGATCCGCACCGCCGTGTCGGCGTGGTCGCCGGTCGACGCCGACCGGCCTCCCTCGGGGGCGAGGGCTGCGAGGACGGCGGTCTCGCTCAGCGGTGTGGCACTCGGCACGGTTGACAGCATGCCGCACGCTCGCCAAACTAAGCAAGCGCTTAGTCAACGCAGGTCCGCGCGACCCCCACCGCCCAGGAGTGCCATGCCCCGCAACATCTACTCGTCCGAGCACGAGGACTTCCGCGCCTCGGTGCAGGAGTTCGTCGAGCGGACCCTCCGGCCCCGGGCCGAGCAGATGCTCGAGGTCAAGGGGATCGACCGCGACATCTGGAAGGAGGCCGGCTCCCAGGGGCTGTTCGGCCTCGACATCCCCGAGGAGTTCGGCGGGATGGGCAACGAGGACTACCGCTTCAACGCGGTCGCGGCCGAGGTCCTCAACGGCTTCAACGCCGCGGTCGGCTCGTGCTTCGGCATCCACAGCGACGTCTGCCCCCCGTACATCGTCGACCTCGGCACGCAGGAGCAGAAGGAGCGCTGGCTGCCCCCGATGGCCTCCGGCGACACGATCTGCGCCATCGCGATGACCGAGCCGGGCGGTGGGTCCGACCTCGCCGCCCTGAGGACGACCGCGGTCCGCGACGGCGACCACTGGGTCGTCAACGGCAGCAAGACCTTCATCACCAACGGCTACCAGGCCGACCTCGTCATCGTCGCGACCCGCACCGACCCGAGCAAGGGCGCCAAGGGCATCACCTTGTTCATGCTCGAGGACGGCATGGAGGGCTTCACCCGCGGCCGCAAGCTCGACAAGGTCGGCCAGGAGGAGTCCGACACCGCCGAGCTGTTCTTCCAGGACGTGCGGGTGCCCGACACCAACCGGATCGGCGAGGAGGGCATGGGCTTCATCGCGATGATGCAGCGCCTGCCCCAGGAGCGGGTCGGCGCCGCGGCGGCCAACGTCGCGCACGCCAAGCAGATCCTCATGGAGACCATCGAGTACGCCAAGGAGCGCAAGGCGTTCGGGCAGTCGATCGGCTCCTTCCAGCACAACAAGTTCAAGATCGCCGAGCTCGTCACCTCGATCGAGGTCGCCGAGGCCTACATCGACGACTGCATCGAGGCGCACGCCGAGGGCCGGCTCTCCGCCGTCGACGCCGCCAAGGCCAAGTGGTGGAGTGCCCAGGTCCAGAACGACGTCCTCGACGAGTGCGTCCAGCTGCACGGCGGCTACGGGTTCATGAACGAGTACCGGGTCGCCCGCGCCTGGCGCGACGCCCGCGTCACCAAGATCTGGGCCGGCAGCAACGAGATCATGAAGGAGCTCATCGGCCGCGACCTCGGC
Organism: uncultured Actinomycetota bacterium; assembly: GCA_963834225.1. Classification (GTDB taxonomy): domain Bacteria; phylum Actinomycetota; class Actinomycetes; order Actinomycetales; family Dermatophilaceae; genus Oryzobacter. Next base: position 34,199 of record CAWIAT010000017.1, read on the forward strand.
CTCTGACCTCTCCTCGACGTGCCCGGACCCGACCGCGCGGGTGACCCCTCACTGACCTCCGGCGCCGGTGAGGTGGGCCTCGTCCTCCGGCGTCACGAGCTCGTCGACGAGGACGACGGGGGCGGCCCGGCGCGTGTGCGGTCGCAGCACGGCGATCCCGTCGCGGTGCTCGACCCGCTTCGCCCACCCACCGGGCAGCGGGGTGATCGTGGTCCCGGCGAAGGCGAAGCGACCGCCGGAGTCGTAGCCGGTCGTCCGCGTCGTCCCCGTGAGGTCGATCGACCGGACCCGGCGTACCGCGAGGGCGGCCAGGACGAGCGCGAGCAGGGCGAACGCCAGGCCGACGACGACGCCGATCCGCGGCGCCTGGGTCGAGCCCAGCAGGACACCGAGGAGGACCGCCAGGACGAGCCGGGTCACCAGGGGTGCGAGCTGGGTCGAGCGCAGGGCCACGGTCCCGAGGCGCCGCGAGTGGTCCTCGGTGAGGACCACCGAGCGCGGCGGGCGCGGGGAGTCGGCCCACCCGCCCTCCGGGGCGGCCGGCGCGACCGGGACCTCAGTCAAGCGGGCCGCCGGCGACGTAGATGACCTGGCCGGACACGAACCCTGCCTCCTCGGAGACGAGGAACGCGATGGTCGCGGCGATGTCCTCGGGCCGGCCGATCCGGGCGACCGGGATCTGCGCGGCGGTGTGCGCGACGAAGTCCTCGAAGGAGACCTTCATCCGCTCGGCCGTCGCCCGGGTCATGTCGGTCGCGATGAAGCCGGGCGCGACGGCGTTGGCGGTGACCCCGAACCTGCCGAGCTCGATGGCGAGCGTCTTGGTGAAGCCCTGCACCCCCGCCTTCGCGGCGGCGTAGTTGGCCTGGCCGCGGTTGCCCTGGGCCGAGGACGACGAGAGGTTGACGACGCGGCCGTAGCGCTCCTGGGTCATGAACGCCTGGCACGCCTTCGTCATGAGGAACGCACCCTTGAGGTGCACGCCCATGACGGCGTCCCAGTCGTCCTCGGTCATCTTGAAGATGAGGTTGTCGCGGATGATGCCGGCGTTGTTGACGAGGACGACGGGCGGGCCGAGCTCGGACGCCACCCGGGCGACGCCGGCCTCGACCTGGTCGGCGCTCGTGACGTCGACGCCGACGCCGAGCGCGCGGCCTCCGGCGTCGCGGATGCGGGCCGCGACCTCCTCGCAGGCGGCCTCGTCGAGGTCCAGGACCCCGACGGCGAAGCCGTCACGGCCCAGGCGTTCGGCGGTGGCGGCCCCGATGCCGCGGGCTGCTCCGGTGACGACGGCGACGCGCTGGGTGGGCATGGGACGGAAGGCTAGCGGCCTTCG
>CAWIAT010000018.1:0-19132 GCA_963834225.1 uncultured Actinomycetota bacterium
CTCGCCAGCGTAGTGGTCGGACGCGGCGCCTCCCCGAGGCCTCAGCCGGTCGAGGTCGGGCCGGGCCAGTTGCGGTCGGGCGCGGGGGTCGGCCGGCCGGGCTGGTCGCCGCCGCGGGCGTCGAGGTAGCTCCGCTTGGGCACCATGACCGTGCGGCGGAAGATGCAGACGACGGTGCCGTCCTGGTTGTAGCCGATCGTCTCGACGTGGACCACGCCCCGGTCGTCCTTGCTCGTGCTCTCGCGCTTGGCGAGGACGGTCGTCTCGCCGTAGAGGGTGTCGCCGTGGAAGGTCGGCGCGACGTGGCGCAGGCTCTCGACCTCGAGGTTGGCGATCGCCGTGCCGCTGACGTCGGCGACCGACATCCCGAGCAGGATCGAGTAGACGTAGTTGCCGACGACGACGTTCCTGCCGAACTGGGTCGTCTCCTCGGCGTAGTTGGCGTCGAGGTGCAGCGGGTGGTGGTTCATCGTCAGGAGGCAGAACAGGTGGTCGTCGTACTCGGTGACCGTCTTGCCCGGCCAGTGCTTGTAGGTCGCCCCGACCTCGAACTCCTCGTAGCTCCGCCCGAACTGCACGTGTCACTCCTTCGATCGACGACTGGCCGCCATCCTCCCGCGCCGACCCGCATCCGAGAACGCCCCGAGCGCGTGCCCTTCCCCACACCCCCGACCACCGCACCACCGATGACGCAGTTGTCGCGTCAGGACGCGGGTATACCCGGTTCCCGGGAGGACAACTGCGTCATCGCCAAGCGAAGACGGGTGCCCAGCCACCCCGGGCGCTCGAGATCCGCCCAGGTCACCCGCACCACGAGGTAGCCGAGCGCCCTGAGGGCGTCCTCGCGGCGCTTCTCGGCGACGAGCGCGGCCCTGCCCTCCGCGCCGGCGTACTTCACCGCGCCGTCGAACTCGACGACGACCCGCTCGCCGACGAGCAGGTCGACGCGGGCGACGAACCGGCCAGCACGATCCCGGATCTCCACCTGCGATCGCACGTCGAGACCGAGGTCGATGAGTGCCAGCCGGGTCCGGGTCTCCCCCACCGACTCGCAGGCCGGGTCGCCCACCGCGAGGAGCCTCGCGCCACGATGCCGCATCCGCTCGGTCAGCGACATTCCCTCGAGCACGGCCGCGACGTCGGTGACGCTGACCCATCGGGCGTGCAGTGCTGCATCGAGGGGGACGAGTGCCGCGAGCAGCCCGTGCCGCACCAGCACCTGGGCGACCGCGACCTCCACCGCGACGCACGGGGCCCCATCCGCGGACACCGCCTGCAGCTTCCGGTCGCGGGCGTGCGTGCGCAGCCCTGATCGCAAGCGGACCTTCGTCACGTCGGCCATGGCGTCGACGGTGCCCAGGGGCACCCCGTGGAGCGGAAGTCCGTGGAGCGCGAGCGCCGACTGATGGCTCGCGACGTCTCGGGGCCGACCCGACAGAACGGCACGCGTGCGCAGTGCGAGCCTGGCCTCGGGCGAGGCCGTCCACCAAAGGTCGGCCAGGACGTAGGCGTCACGGCGTACCCGGACGACCTCGCCGGCGCGCCGCATCCGCAGCAGGTCCTTGTCGTCGAGGTCGAGGGCCATGGCGGTCGCGCTCGTGAACACCCCGTGGTGCGCCCGGGCGAGGGCGTGAAGGCGTTCGTCCATGTCGCCCATCGTGGACTCGACGCGCGGTCGGCCCGTCGCGTCATCCACAGGTCCCAACGCATGACGCGCTCGTCGCCCCTGGGACGCGGGTACACCTGCGTCCTGGGACGACGACTGCGGCAGGAGTGGGGTTCGGCCCGTGGGGGGCGGGCCTAGGCTGCGGGGATGGGTGACTTCATCGGGGCGGTCGACCAGGGGACGACGAGCACGCGGTTCATCGTGTTCGACCACGACGGGCTCCCGGTGGCGAGCCACCAGCTCGAGCACGAGCAGGTCCTCCCGCGCGCCGGGTGGGTCGAGCACAACCCGCTGGAGATCTGGGACCGCACCCAGAGCGTCATCGGCAGCGCCCTGACCACCGCGGGCCTCACCGGCGCCGACCTCCACGCCATCGGGATCACCAACCAGCGCGAGACCGCCATCGTGTGGGACCGCCGCACCGGCCGCCCCTTCCACCACGCCATCGTCTGGCAGGACACCCGCACCGACTCGATCGCCAAGGCCCTCGACGCCGACGGCCGCGGCGACGTCATCCGCCACAAGGCCGGTCTGCCCCCTGCCACCTACTTCTCGGCCGGCAAGGTCCAGTGGGTGCTCGAGAACGTCGACGGCGTCCGCGAGGCCGCCGAGCGGGGGGACGCCCTCTTCGGCACCGCCGACACGTGGGTCGTCTGGAACCTCACGGGTGGCCCCGACGGTGGTCTCCACGTCACCGACGTCACGAACGCCAGCCGCACGATGCTCATGGACCTCACGACCCTGAACTGGGACGACGAGCTCCTCGGCTTCTTCGGCATCCCGCGGCAGATGCTCCCCACGATCCACCCGAGCAGCCACCCGGAGGCCTTCGGCGCCACCACCGGGGGACGCGGCCGCACCTCCGTCCCGATCGCCGGCGTCCTCGGGGACCAGCAGGCGGCCACGGTGGGCCAGGTGTGCTTCGCCAAGGGCGAGGCGAAGAACACCTACGGGACCGGCAACTTCCTCCTGCTCAACACCGGTGAGGAGCTCGTCCGCAGCACCAACGGCCTGCTCACCACGGTCGCGTACCAGCTCGGCGACGCGAAGCCCGTCTACGCCCTCGAGGGGTCGATCGCCGTCACGGGCAGCGCCGTGCAGTGGTTGCGCGACCAGCTCGGCATCATCAGCGGGGCGTCCGAGGTCGAGACGCTCGCCGCGTCGGTCGAGGACACCGGGGGCATCTACTTCGTCCCGGCCTTCAGCGGCCTGTTCGCCCCGTACTGGCGCAGCGACGCCCGCGGCGCCATCGTCGGACTCAGCCGCTTCAACACCAACGCCCACCTGGCCCGGGCCACCCTCGAGGCGATCTGCTACCAGTCGCGCGACGTCGTCGACGCGATGGCGGCCGACTCGGGCGTCGAGCTGACCTGCCTCAAGGTCGACGGCGGCATCACGGCGAACCGGCTGTGCATGCAGCTGCAGGCCGACGTCCTCGGGGTCCCGGTCAGCAAGCCCACCGTCCCCGAGACGACCGCCCTCGGCGCCGCCTACGCGGCCGGCCTGGCCACCGGCTTCTGGCAGGACACCGACGAGCTGCGGGCCAAGTGGTCGGAGGACGAGCGGTGGGAGCCGCGGTGGAGCGACGACCAGCGCCGCGACGGCTACGCCGGGTGGCGCAAGGCGGTCGAGCGCACCCTCGACTGGGTCGACGTCGAGTAGACCGGACGCGGCAGGGCGAAGCTCAGCTCAGCGGGACGTCGAGCGCGTCGAACACGATGCGGGACAACCGGTTCACGGTGGTCTGCCCGTACGAGTACCCGTTCGAGGACCGCGACAGGAACGACATCTGGTAGCTCCGCCCGCGCCCCGAGACGAACCCGACACCGTTGAGCCGGTAGCCGTCGGACCGCGGGCCCCAGCCGTTCTTCAGCTCGACGTGGACGTCGCTCGGCAGCCCGTCGCCGAGGCCCCATGTCTGGCTGGAGGTCACGTTCGCCATCAGCTCGCGGACGTAGGCGCGCCGCCCGGGCGAGAGGTAGGTCCCGAGGACGACGTGGTTCATCATCTGCACGAGGTCACGGGTCGTCGAGGTCGAGTGGCCCCACCACGAGCTCGACCGGAACGAGGTCCCTCCGAGGACGACGGTGCTGTCCATCCCGAGCTGGTCGGCGACGATCCGGCAGCGCCGGAGGGTGGCCTGGGTGAGGAGGGTGTTCGTGGCGTCGTTGTCGGAGAAGCGGATCATCCGCGAGGCGAGTGACTTCTGGGTCGAGGTCAGCGCCCGCCCCCGGTCCTGCGCGATCTTCAGCGTCGTGATGAGGATGAGCACCTTGATCGTGCTGTGCGTCTGTTGGGTGCGCGGCCGCCAGTGGAAGTACGACCCGTTGCGGTTGTCGCGCACGGTCAGGCCCGCCGCGCCGGCGCGGGTCGCCATGTAGGAGTCGAGGGCGGCCGTGAGCTGCGCCCGGGTGTCGACGCCGGCGGCCCGAGCGGGTGAGATCGAGGGACGGAGGGCGCCGAGCACCAGCCCCGCGGCCCCGCCGACGAGCAGCGTCCTCCGTGCGGGCACCTGCAGGTCCGTGGTCGTCATGCCAGCTCCTCCCCGAGCGCGTCGTGGCACAGACGCGCGACGGAGGAGATCGTCTCACGGCCGTAGCGGAAGCCGCGAGGGCTCGTCGAGAGGATGCCGAGGACGTACTCGCGCCCCTCGCCGCTGACCCAGCCCGTGGAGTTGAGGTGGTAGCCGTCGGGCAGCGGTCCCCAGCCGTTCTTGCCCGCGACGTGGACGTCCTTCTCCTCGGGCGCGAACACGCCCCAGCGCTGCTCGTCGACGACGTCGGCCATCATGAACCGCGCCGTCGCGCGGCGGGCGCCGTCGAGGACGTCGTCGTCGGAGAGCACCGCCGAGACCATCAGGTCGAGGTCGCCGGGCACGGTGCGCCAGTGGCCCCACCAACCGCTGTCGATCTCGGTGTCCTTCATCCCGACGAGCCCGGCGACCCGCTTGACCTCGGACCGGCCGACCTGGGCGAGCAGGGTCTCGGTCGCGGAGTTGTCGCTGCGCGTGATCATCCGCTCGGCGAGGTCGCGCTGGCGCTCGGTGAGCTCCTTGCCGTCCTCCTGACCGATCCGCAGCACGGTCGTGAGGATGAGCACCTTGATCGTCGAGTAGCACAGGCCCTCCTTCGCCCGGAAGTTGAAGACCTGGCCCCGGTCGAGGTCGACGAGCTGGAGGCCCAGGGTCCCTCCGCGGCCGTCGAGGTAGGAGTCGAGCCGTCCCGCGAGCCGGGGCGCCTCGACGAGGGTGCGCTCCCCCGGCGTCGACGCGGAGGGAGACGGTGACGGCGACGCCGACGCCGACCGGGTCGCGGAGGGTGACGCGCTCGACGAGGGCGTGGCTGCGGCGGCTCCCGTCGCAGGCGCGTCGTCGGTGACGAGCTCGCGGACCCCGACCCCCAGGGCCCCGAGACCGAGGAGGGCGCCACCCCCGACGACGAGCCGACGCCGGGCGATGACGGCGGGAGAGGGCCGTCGCTGTCGGTGGACGTCGGCGCGACGACGCGGCTCGCGGGGACGGGGTGGCTCGGTCATCGGGTCCAGCGTACGGGCGGCCCGTGGTGGTCGGTCTCGGCGACCACCACCCCGTCGACCGACACCTGCGGCATGCCGATCGGGACGCCGGGACCCTCGGACAGCGGGTGCTCGAGGCTGATGTGGGCGAGCGCCAGCCGCCCCCGCGCCTCGGCGATGGAGTCCTCCATCGCGGCGGTCTCCTCCGCGGGCCAGTACATCCGGGTCACCGAGTGCCACACGACAGTGAGCACACCGTCGGCGACCGGCCGGGCCAGCTGGTCGGCCACCCAGGCCGAGGCCGTCGCCCGGTCGAGCGGAGCCGCCACGTCGCGAGCCACCGCGAGGGCGCCGGCGAGCCGCTCGTGGCGCTCGAGGTGCCACGGCCAGACGAACGACGTGAGGTGTCGCGCGCCCTCCGGTGTCGTGGGGTCGACGGGCGCCACGTCGCAGCCCCGCCGCTCGACGACCTCGAAGGGCACGGGCTGGAACCCCGGTGCGCCGCAGCCCTCGACGACGAACCGGGAGTCCGCGGGCCCGGCCGCCCAGTCGTCGCCCTGGAAGCGGTAGCGGTCGACGAGCAGCCCCAGCCCTGCCGACGCCCCCGGCTCGAGGAGACGGACCCGGTGCAGGCCGGTGCGGCGGACGGCCGCGGCCAGCCCGACGAGCAGCCCGACCGTGCGCGCCGGCTCGTTGGTCTGCGGCGCCTCGCGCAACGACGCGTGCAGCTCGTCGACGTGGGCCGCCATGAGCGGGCGCACCGCGGGCCAGGCCTCCTCGCGGTCGAGGTCGCCCCCGAGGCAGGGGTAGTAGCCCTCGAGCTGCGGTGCGTCGCCCCGCAGGACGATGCGGAAGAGCCCGGCGAGCAGGCGCAGCTGGGGGAACTGCCGAGCCGGGGCGTCCTCCCAGCCCTCGAAGAGCTCGCGGGTCAGCCCGCCCACGTCCCAGTCGTCGGCCATCTCGGCGAGGAGGACGCCGTAGAGGTGCTCACGGTGGCCGAAGTGCGCGCGGAGGCGGTCGGCGAGCGTCTCGCCGACCTCGCCGACCCCGCCGACCTCGGCGCCCGCGGGAGAGGTCACGGCAGGATCGGGATCCCGGTCAGCCCGCCGAGCAGGTCGCCGCCCTCGGTCGCGGACGGCGTCGGGCTGCTCGTCGGCTTCTCGGAGGTCGTCGCGGTCGACGTCGTGGGCGGGGCGCTGCGCGGCGCGCTCCGTGAGGCGGTGCCGGCGTCGGGGGTTGTGCGGGTGGGGCCGTTGCTCGGCCTCGGCATCGGGGTCGAGTCCGAGGTCGAGGGCGTCGGCGTCGGCGTCGAGGTGGTCGTCGCCACGGCGGGCGCGGACGGCGCCTCGCCGGCCCGGACGCTCGCAGGAGGGTCGGCTGCGTGGGTGCCGAGCTCAGGGGCGAAGCCGACGACGAGGCCGGAGGCGGTCAGGAGCCCAGCGGTCGCGCCGGTGACCACGAGGGGTCCCCGGCGTCGCGGTGCGGTGTGCCTGCCCATCCCTCCACCCTCCCCCGGTCCCCCGCCCGTGGCAAACCTGCAGGACAGCGGCGTGGCACGGCTCACACCCGCCCCGCGTGGCAGCATGGCGGGGTGAGTGAAGAGCAGCAGCAGGCCGACAACCGCGCCCGGGCGACCACCGACGAGTTCCGCGCCTTCGTGCGGGAGGACTGGGCCCCGCGGGTCCCCACGGCCACCGAGCAGGCCCCCGCCGCCGCGTGGGCCGCCCAGCGGCGCGCCGTGCTGAGCGCCGCGTACCCCAAGCAGCGCATCGTCGTGCCCGCCGGCGGCCTCAAGGTCCGCAGCAACGACACCGACTACGTGTTCCGCCCCCACACCGCCTTCGCCTGGCTCACCGGCCTGGGCGCCGACCGCGAGCCCGACGCCGTCCTCGTCCTCGAGCCCGTCACCGGCGGCGACGGCAACGGCGAGGGCGCCGGCCACGAGGCCGTCCTGTACTTCCGCCCGCTCGCCGACCGCGACACCGACGAGTTCTTCGCCGACGCGCGCTACGGCGAGTTCTGGGTCGGGGCGCGCCCGACCATCGAGGACCTCGAGCTCGAGCTCGGCCTCACCGCCCGCCACATCGACGAGCTCGACGCCGCGGTCTCCAAGGACGCCGGGGAGGTCACGGTCCGCCTCGTGCGCGACGCCGACCGAGAGCTCACCGCCCGACTCGACACCGCCCGGGTCGAGAACGGCGCCGCCGAGGAGACCCTCGCCGAGGCCGACGACGCCCTCGCCCACGACCTGTCCGTCCTGCGCCTCGTCAAGGACGAGTACGAGGTCGAGCAGATGCGCGCGGCCGTCGCCGGCACGAAGACCGGCTTCGAGGCGATGATCGCCGCCCTCCCCGAGGCCGTCGGGGCCGGGCGCGGCGAGCGCTGGCTCGAGGGCACCTTCGGGCTGCACGCGAGGCACCAGGGCAACGGCGTCGGCTACGACTCGATCTGCGCCGCGGGCGACCACGCCAACACGTTGCACTGGGTCAAGAACACCGGCGACGTCCGCGAGGGAGAGCTCGTCCTCATCGACGCCGGCGTCGAGGTCGACAGCCTCTACACCGCTGACATCACCCGCACCCTCCCGGTCGACGGCACCTTCACCGAGGCGCAGCGCGAGGTCTACGACGCCGTCTTCGCCGCCCAGGAGGCGGGGCTCGCCGCCGTGAAGCCGGGGAACCGGTTCTCCGACGTCCACGCGGCCGCCATCCGGGTCATCGCCGAGCACCTGGACCGCTGGGGCCTGCTGCCCGACGGCGTCTCGGTCGAGGACACCCTCGACAAGGAGCACGGCCAGTACCACCGCCGGTGGATGGTGCACGGCACCTCACACCACCTCGGCCTCGACGTCCACGACTGCGCGCTCGCGACCCGCGAGGAGTACATGGACGCCGAGCTGAAGCCGGGAATGGTGCTCACGGTCGAACCCGGCCTCTACTTCAAGGCCGACGACCTCAAGGCGCCGGAACGCTTCCGCGGCATCGGCATCCGCATCGAGGACGACGTCGTCGTCACCGACGACGGCTGCGAGAACCTCTCCGCCGCCATGCCCCGCAGCGCCGACGAGGTCGAGGCGTGGATCGCCGGGCTCAGCCGCGACGGATGACCTCGAGGAGGAGGGCGTGCTCGACACCGGCCGCCTGGCCCCCTCCACCGAGGATCATCCCGAGCAGCTCGCGCGGCGCCGGGAAGTCGGAGGGCAGCACGGAGTTGTAGGCCTCGTGCGCCTCGAGGGAGTGCACGCTCGCCTCGAAGTGCTCCCCCGAGACGTCGACCCAGTGGGTGGGGTCGGGTGAGCCCGCGACGGCGATGGTCGTGACGCCGCCCCACGGTTCGAGACCCTCGGCGTCGAGGTCGCGGTGCAGCCAGCGGTTGCCCGCGTCGGCGACGGCGTCGAGGGTGGCCAGCCCCACGGCCCGGTGGTCGGCCTGGTTGACCATCCCGCCGCCGAACCGCAGACCCCACGTCTGCGCGATGACGAGGTCCGGCTTCGCCCGCCGGATGGCCCGGGTGATGTCCCGGCGCAGCGCGACGCCGTACTCGATGCCGCCGTCGGGGTGGTCGCCGAAGTCGACCTCGTCGACGCCGACCCGGCGGGCGCTCTCGCGCTCCTCGGCCTCGCGGACCGGTCCGGCCTCGGACGGGTCCATCGTGTCGATGCCGGCCTCACCCCGGGTGAGGAGGAAGTAGCGCACCGTCGCGCCCTCGCCCACCCACCGGTGCACCGCCGCGGCCGCGCCGTACTCGATGTCGTCGGGGTGGGCGACGACGCAGAGGATCGAGGAGAAGGTGGTGTCGAGGGGTTCGAGGGCGGGTGCCTGCTGGTCCATCAGGCGACGATAGCGCTGCCTCCGCGATGATCACAGGGTCACGCGGCGAGCCAGCGCGGCCCGGTCGACCACCGAGACCGCACCGCGGTGGAGCTGCACGATGCCACCGTCCTCGAGTCGTCGCAGCACGCGGTTCGTCACGGGCCGCGAGGCCCCGGCCAGCTCGCCGATCTCCGCCTGGGTCAGCGGCAGGAGCGTCGGCGAGGTCGAGCCGCCGCCGTACGTGCGGCAGAGCGCGTCGAGGCGCCGGACGACCCGCTGCTCCACCGGGACGTGCAGGGCCTCGAGGAGGTGGTCCGAGAGTCGTCGCACCCGTTCGGCGAGCAGGCGAAGGAGGAGCCTGTCGACGGCGACGTCGTCTCGACGCAGCCGGTGGAGGTCACCGAACGCGATCGTCATCGTCACCATCGGCTCCAGCGCCACGACGCTCGTCGTCCGCCGGGAGTCGGGCGACAGCATCGCCATCTCGCCCACGAGGTCGCCGGGCCCGACCACGGCGAGGATGACCGTCTCCCCTGCGGCGGTCCCCCGACGGACCGCCGCGCGGCCCTCGGCGACGACGTGCACGGTGTCGGCGAGATCGCCCTCGTGGAAGACCACCTCGCCCCGCGCGTAGCGCCGGCGGGCGGACACCTCGCGGACCGCACGTCGGGAGTCTGCGGGAAGGGCCTCGAGCGGTCCCAGCTCCATTGCGCAAGTGCAGCACGGGCGGGGGCGTGTGTCACCACGGGAACACCGCCCGTGTTCGCGGGAGCACGGACGGATGACTCGCGCGTCGGCAGCGTGGGCGTCACGCACACCGCCGCAGCCGAGGAGCCGTCGCCATGACCACCCGTCACCCCCACGCCACCGCACACCACCACCCGTCCGTGCACCGGATCCGCGACCGCTGGGTCTGGGACTGCCGGTGCGGGGGCTCGTCGTGCCGCACGCTGACCACCCCCCGGTCGTGGCGGGAGGTCGTCATCGAGGCCCTCCTCCACTCGGGGACGCTCGCGCCCTGAGGACCGGTCAGACGGGAAGGGTGACCTCGCGCAGGGCGTCGGCCGCCTCGTCCAGGAGCTGCCGCTCCGCCTCCTCGTAGAGCTCCTGGGCGCGCTCGGCCGTGCTCTCGATGGCCGTCATCCCGAGCCGTCCGTGCGTCGTCAGCGCGCTCATCATGTGGAAGACGACCCCGGTCTGGCGCGAGGGGTCGAAGTGCAGGCCGGAGCGGGCCACCCGGTCGAACAGGTCGGTCAGCCGCAGTCCCTTGAGGCACTCGTCCTCGAGGTGGTCCGTCGCCACGAGGTGCCGCTCCTGCCCCGTCGGCGTGCGGAAGGTCCCCTCGCCGGGGTCGTAGCGCCCGTCGGTGAGGAACTGGAGCGTGAGGAACGGGTGGGTCGTCCCACCCTTGCGGATGTTGACCTCGATGGCGTGCGCCTCCCACTGCTCGCCCTGCCTGACCGTGACGAAGTCGACGGCGAAGCGGCCCAGGACGCCCTCCGCGGCGAGCACCGCACCGATCCGCTCGGCGGCGACGGTGATGGACACCGCGTACGCCGGGTCCGCGGGGAACCGGCACCCGAGGTAGGACTGCCCGCTCGGACCACCGAGGAGCTGGTCGTGGGTCGAGAGCACCTCGATCTCACCGAGGGGGGTGACCCGCAGCTGAACGCTGGGACTGCGGATCTCGTCGCCCGTGACGCGTTCCTCCACGATCCCGCCGCGTTGCGCGAGCTTGTCGAGGAAGGTGTCGACGTCGATCCGCTCGTCCTCGAGCTCCATGCCCTGCATCCGCTCCCGCACCGCGTCCTCGTGACCGGGCGCGCCAACCGAGGGCACCCCGATGAGGTCGACGACCGCGTTGCCCTTGCCGGAGACGCCCTCGTTCAGCTTGACCATCGCCTCGCTGGCACCGGCGCGGTGCAGGTCCAGGAGGGCTGCGAGCACCTCCTCGCGTGAGTGCAGGTCCTCGTGTCCGGACGGGTGGCGGACCCCCGCACGGGCGAACACCCGCCGACACCCGGTCTTGGTCCCGAGCTCGAACAGTCGTGGGTCCGCGCCGTACATCGGGATCCCCAGCACGATGGACAGGTCGCGTTCGAGCGCGGTGGTCGTGTACGGGATGAGGTGTGAGAGAGCCCGATCCGGCACGAGGTCGCGGATCTGCTCGAGCAGCCGGGGGCGGGCCAGGAGCTTCTCGGTCAGCGACCCGTCCCCGCCGTCACCGACCGACACGAGGCTCAACCGCGACCTGGCGTGGCTCGGGATGACACCCGGCAGCAGGGACAGGTAGTACTCGACGACCATCGGGTCGATGGGCTGGGAGGTCACGTAGACCATCCGCAGGCGGGGCTGGCGCAGCAGCAGCAGGAGGAAGAGGAAGCGCTCCTCGAGGGCCTGGCTCATCGTCCCCGGGGTCGTGACGACCCGGTCGACCGTCATGGAGGGGACGACGACGACCGACTCGTGAGGGTCGTCGCGCCGCATGCCGCGCCACACCTCGGGCAGGAGTGCCTGCAACCGGTCGAACTCGGCCTCGCGGGCTCGCTCGTCCAGGGCCGCCAGGACGAGGACGGGGTGGTCGGACTCGGTCGTCATCGTGCTGCCTCCGGTCTGACGAGGTCGACGTCGAGGATCTCGTGGACGTCGACCAGGCGGCTGATCCCCTTGAGGTCGACCGGACCCAGCTCGCGGCTGACCACCGGCCCCTCGACCCCGTCGAGCACGCTCTGGGTGACGAGCACCTGACCCGGCCCGGCCATGGCGCAAAGGCGTGCCGCGAGGTTGGTGACGGTGCCGATCGCCGCGTAGTCGTAGCGCCCGGGGAACCCCACCCGGCCGAGCGTGGCGTACCCCTTCGCGATGCCCACACCGAACCCCAGCTCGTGGCCCCGGCGCCGCCAGGTGAGGGCGAGCCGCTCCACCTCGGTGCGCATCTCGACGGCCATCCGAACCGCTCGGTCGGGGGCGTCGGGACAGGGCACCGGGTCGTTGAAGAAGACGAGCATGCCGTCGCCCGCGAAGTGCTCGAGGGTCCCCTCGTAGTGGAACACCAGCTCGCCGAGGGCCGCGTGGTACTCGCGCAGCACGTCCATCGTCTCCTCGGGCTCCGCGCGCTCGGCGAACGGGGTGAAACCGCGCAGGTCGGTGAACACCGTGACGATCTCGCGGCGGTGGCTGAGCAGGAACGACTCGTCCCCACCCTCGACGACGAGTCGGGCGACCTGCGGCGAGAGGAAGCGGCGCAGGCGACCCAGCCGCTCGAGCTCCCCGACCTGCTCGGCGACCCTGACCTCGAGCTGCTCGTTCCACTCGGCCAGGGCCTGCGCCTGGGCGACGACGGTGTCGTGGTACTGCTTGATCCGGACCAGTGAGCGGACCCGGGCGAGCAGCTCGGCCTGGTCGAACGGCTTGGTGACGAAGTCGTCGGCGCCTGCCTCGATGGCCCGGACCTTCTCGGCGGCCCCGCTCGCCGTCACCATGACCACCGGGACGAACTCGGTCCTCGGGTGGGCGCGGATCCGGCGGCAGGTCTCGTAGCCGTCGAGTCCGGGCATCATGACGTCGAGCAGGACGACGTCGGGGAGCGGGTCCCGGGCGAGCAGCTCGAGCGCCTCCTCACCCGACGAGGCGTGACGGAGCCGGAACCCGCGAGGGGAGAGCACGGCCTCGAGCAGCCGGAGGTTCTGGGGCAGGTCGTCGACGGCGAGCACGGTGGGACCGTCCGGAGTCACGATGCCTCCCCCCGCCGCGCGTGGCGACGCACCTGGTCCGGGAAGTCGCGCACGCTGATCGGCTTCTCGATGAAGCCGTCGAAGCCGGCGTCGAGGGCGCGTGCCCGGTCGGCGGCCATCGCCAGCGCGCTGACCGCGACGACGGGGACGCCCGCGGTGCGGGGATCGGTGCGCAGACGGGTCAGCGCGCAGTGCCCGTCGATCCCGGGCAGCTGGAGGTCCATGAGGACGACGTCCGGCCGGGCCCGGTGTGCCGCAGGCAGGGCCTCCTCCCCGCTGGTGACCGCCACGACGGTGAAGCCCGCGAACTCCAGCACGTCCCGCGCCAGCTTGAGGTTGCGCGGGTTGTCCTCCACGATCAGCACGGTGAGCCGGCTCATCCCGCTCCTCCTCCGGCCCGGCGCCCGGCCATGGCCACCTGCGACAGGCGCCCCGCCAGCCAGTCCAGCTCGAGCGCCCCCTTGGACGCCACGAACTCGATGCGTCCGCGGAGCCGCTCGCGGTCGGCGGCCGTCAACGTCTTCGAGGTGAGCACGACCACCGGGGTCGCCGCGTGGAGAGGGTCGGCACGCAGCATGTCGACGACCGCGAACCCGTCGACGCCCGGCATCAGCAGGTCGACGAGGACCACCGAGGGCGAGGCAGCACGCACCACCTCGAGGGCGTCGGCGCCACGGTCCGTCGTGGTCACCGTCCACCCGTGCGGCTCGAGGGTGGCCCTGATCAGCTCGAGGGCGACCGGGTCGTCGTCGATGACCACGATCCCTCGCCGTCGCGCCGGATCGTGGTCGGCCCCGTCCGAGACGGCCCGCCACACGGCCCCCAGGAGCTCCTCGCGACCCACCGGCTTGACGAGGTAGTCCGCAGCCCCGAGCGCGAACCCGCGCCCGCGCTCGGGGAGCACCGAGACCACGACCACCGGGATGTCGGCGAGCGCCGGGTCGGCCTTGACGGCGGACAACACGTCCCACCCGTCCATCCCCGGGAGGTGGATGTCGAGGACGACGGCCGTCGGACGCAGGGCGCGGATCGCCTCGAGCCCCTGCTCCCCGCTCGGCACCGGCACCGCGCGCAGCCCGGCGGCCCCCAGGTGGACCTGGACGAGCTCGGACGAGCTGGGGTCGTCCTCGATGACGACGACGGTCGGGCGGGAGTCCTCGACCGGCACCTCGAAGTCCATCGGTGCCACGGACACCCGGTCGGGCGGCTGGTTCGGGAAGGTCACCCCGAAGGTGCTCCCCACGCCGACCTCGCTCGTGAGCCAGATCCGCCCACCGTGCAGCTCGACGATCCGCCGGGTGAGGGTGAGGCCGAGACCGGTCCCCTCCACCGCCGATTCCTTGCGGGTGCCCTGCTGGAAGGAGTCGAAGATGCGCTCGCGCTCGTCCTCGGCGATGCCGACGCCCGTGTCCGTGACCTCGAGGACGAGGTCGGAGCCGTCTCGAGTCGCCGTGACCGTGACGCTGCCGCCGGCCGGGGTGAACTTGACGGCATTGCCGACCAGGTTGAGCAGCACCTGCTTGAAGCGCAGCTCGTCGGCCCGCGCCAGGCCTCCGGCCCGGGAGAGGTCGCTCCCGAGGTCGAGGCCGGAGAGCTGGGCCCGTTCTCGCAGGAGGGCGAGGACCGAGTGCACGACGTCGGCCACCGGGAAGGTGGTCTGCTGGATCTCCATGTGGCCCGCCTCGACCTTCGACAGGTCGAGGACGTCGTTGAGCAGGTCGAGGAGGTGCCGGCCCGCGTCGAGGATGTCGCGGACGTACTCGGCCTGCCGGTCGTTGAGGTCCCCGAACATCCGCTCGAGCAGGACCTCCGAGAAGCCGATCACCGCGTTGAGCGGGGTGCGCAGCTCGTGCGACATGCTCGCCAGGAACTCCGACTTGTGCCGGCTGGTCTCCTCGAGCTCGCGCCGCTGGCTCTCGAGCTGCTGGTAGAGGCGGACGTTGGTCAGGGCGACCGCCGACTGCACGGCGAACGCCGTGAGCATGTCGCACGTCTCGTCGCTGAACGTCCCGGTCGTCAGGCGGCGCACGACGAGGACCCCCACGATGCGGTCGGGGCGCGTCAGGGGAACGGCCACGAGCGAGCGCCACCCCGCGTCGTACAGCACGTCGAGGTGGGGGTCCCGGTCGACGACCGAGAGGTCCGGCACCTGGACCGGCGACCCGGTGAGCGCCGCCCGGCCGACGAGGGTCTCGTCCAGGTGGATGCGCACGGACTGCAGCCGGCCCAAGACCTCCGACTGGGTCCCCCAGGCCGTGCGGACCCGGAAGAGGCTGCTCTGCTCGTCGTAGTCCATGAGCGAGCCGCCGTCGGCCCCGGCGAGCGAGACCGCGTGCTCGACGATCGTCGTCAGCACCTCGTCGTGGTCCAGGCTCAGCGAGCTGATGGCCGTCCCGATCTCGGCGAGCGCCTGCATCTCCTCGACCTTGCGGGTCAGGCCGGCCCGTTGCTCCTGGAGTGCGGAGAACAGCTGCCCGGTCCGGACGGCGAGGGCGGCCTGGGCCGCGAAGGTCGTCAGCAGCTGGGCGACGTGGTCGTCGAACGGCCGCACCTGGGTCCGCCAGACCATGAGGACCCCGACGACCTCGTCGTCGACGACCATCGGCGCCCCCATGATCGACCGGTACCTTCCGCGGCGCTGGTACTCCGGGAGGTTGTAGTCCGGGTCGGCGAGGACGTCGTCGATCTGACGGGTCGTCCGGTCGAGGGCGACCCGGCCGATGAGGCTGGACCGGTTGCCGGGGACGAGGTGCTCGACGGCGAAGGCGACGTAGTCGGGGTCGTGCCCGAGGAAGCTCGCCAACCGGAAGCCGTCGCCCTCGGCGAGGCTGATCTGGGCGACGTCCGCCTCGCAGAGCCGGCGGGCATTCGCGACGACGGCCTGGAACACGTCCTCCTCGGAGGAGGTGGCGCGCGCGAGGACGGAGAGCACCTCGCTCGAGGCCGACAGCTGATCCTGGGTCTCGGCGAGGCGCGCGGTGAGCCGCAACGGGTCGTTCGGCGGCGCCATCCGGCCCGGAACCAGCGGATCGTCCGTCATGGGACTCCGATCGCGATCGGTTGCCCGGGGGGTCAGGAGCAGTGTGCTCCTCCGCGACCCCTGGTGTCACCGGCCGACGAGGTGGAACCCCGACGGTCCGGGACGGTTCAGCCGACGGGCGGCTGGTGCGGCGGTCGGGCGCCGCCCGGTGCGGCACCCGGGTCGGCGATGCGAGCGCGCTCGGCCTCCTGGGCCCGCCGGACCTGCTCCTGAGCGGCCCGCATCGGGTCCATCTCGGTGAGCAGCTCGCGACCGCGCTGGACGTGCTTGTGCTCGACGAGCAGCTCGTACTTGTTCGCCACGACGTGGCTGACCGAGGTGAAGTCGCGCTGGCCGCGGGTCAGCGCGTACCCGACCATCGCCCAGACCATGCCGAAGACGGCGCCGAAGGCGACGGTCCCGACGATGCTGAGGATGTTGAAGCCGCTCGGGTCGAACAGGGCGAAGATCGTCCCGATGAACAGGCCGAGCCACATGCCCGACAGGGCGCCGGCGCCGATGACGCGGCCCCGGGTGAGCCGGCCGGTGACCCGCTCGAGCTGCTTGAGGTCGGTCCCGACGATGAGGACGTCCTGGACGGGGAACTCGTGGTCGGACAGGTAGTCGACGGCCTTCTGCGCGTCCTCGTAGCTGTCGTACACCGCCAGGGACATCGGGTACTCGAGCGAGAGGGCCGCACGCAGGCCCGGGCGCAACGGCTGGGTGCTCATGACCCCATCATCGCAGGCGGGGCTGGACATCGGCTGGACGGGGGCTGGGTGGTGGATGGGGCCGCACGGTGCGCCGGTCCTCCCGATCGGGGATGCTGGACCGATGGCTCCGGACCAACCGCCCGGTCGTCCCGGCGGCCGGCGACCCACCGCGGCGCTCGTCGTCGCCGGTCTCGCAGTGGTCGGTGTCGCCGCGGGCGCCGCCGCGCTGCTCGACCGCGACGGCGCCGACGGGACGCCGGAGGCGGCGGCTCCCTCCTCGTCGAGCGCTCCCCCGACGACGCCCTCGGCCTCCCCGAGCCCGTCGCCGACCCCCTCACCGACGCCCACGACCGCGCCGAAGGAGCGGGCCGCCGGTACCGAGCCCGCCGTGCGAAGGCTGCGGGCCGCCGACCGGCACGCCCTCTCGGTCGCGGCGACGCGAGCGAGCATCCGCTCGGGCACCGACGTCCCGGTCGTCTACCTCGTCGCCGACGACGCCCTCGAGCTCGGCTGGGCCGCCGTCCCGGCGGCCGCGGCCCGGGGCGGCGCCGTGCTGCTCACCCGCGGCGACCGCCTGCCGTCCGGCACGGCCGCCGAGCTGGAGCGCCTGGCGCCCGCCGAGATCGTCCTCGTCGGAGACACGGGGGCGGTCGCCACCCGGGTCGCCACCTCCGCAGCGGAGGTCGCGCCCGTGGTCCGGGTCGACACCGGCGACCCGGCGGCCGCGGCACGGGCGCTCACCCGGGCCGCCTTCCCCACCGCGACCGCTGCCTGGGTCGTCGGGACCGACAGCGCCACCGACCTCGCGCTCGGTGCCGCGGCCGCCGCCGCCCGCCGCTCCCCGCTGGTCGTCGTCGACGCGGACGCTCGCTCCCTCCCCGCCGCCGACCTCGACCTCCTGACCGACCTCGGCGTCCGGTCCGCGACGGTCGTGGGCGGCCGGCAGGCGGTGGGGAAGGGCGTCGAGACGGGCCTCACGGAGGCCCTCGGGGACAAGGCCGTCCGGCGGGCGGAGGCCGGCGACCGGGCGGCCCTGGCCGCCCGGGTGCACACCCTCTCGTGGGGCAGGGCGACCGCGGCCGCCGCCTACGTCGCGAACGCCGACCGCCGGACCGACACGTTCACGGGTGCGTTCCTCGCCGGCCGCGCCCGCGTCCCTCTCTACTGGACGCGCACCTACTGCCTGCCCGCCCCGACCCGCGACGGCGTCCTCGCCGACACGGTCGCCCGGGTCACCGTCCTCGGCGGGGAGCAGTCGGTCCGCAGCCTCGTCGACGACCTCACGGCGTGCCGCAGCACCGAGGACCCGTCGAGCACGTGGGTGCTCGTCAACAAGCGCAACGGCCTGTCGCCGCAGTCGTTCCGGCCGTCCGACCTCGAGGTCCCGGCGATGGAGCACTCCGGCGGTCACGAGCTGCGGGCCGCCGCCGCCGACGCCCTCGCCGCGATGGCGGAGGCCTCGGTCGACGCCGGCGCCGGACGCATCGGGATCGACACCGCCTTCCGCTCGTACGCGACCCAGGACGCCCTCTACGACAAGTACCTCGCCCTCAAGGGACGCACCTGGGCCGACACCTGGTACCTGCGGCCCGGCTACAGCGAGCACCAGACCGGGCTCACCGTCGACCTGCTCCCGATCGGGCGGCCGAGCTGCACGATCAACGACTGCATCGACGAGACCCCGCAGGGGGTGTGGCTCGCCCGGAGCTCCTGGCGGTACGGCTTCATCCTCCGGTACGAGCGCGGCCACACCGGGACCACCGGCGTCGGGTTCGAGCCCTGGCACTTCCGCTACGTCGGCAGGGACGTCGCCCGGGCGTACCACGACGGCGGCTGGGACACCTACGAGGAGTTCCTCGGCCGGCCCGCGGCGCCGACGTACTGATCCGCGACCGGTCCGTGACTCAGCGGGCAGGACGGCTCCCCAGTGCCTACCATCGCGGGGTGACCGCTCGACAGACCCGCTTCCGGACGTCCGTGGCCCTCGCCGCCGGCGTCGCCGCCCTCGCGACCGGCGTCCAGGGCGCTGCCGTGGCCGCCCCGACCGCGGCCCCGGCCGCCCCGGCGGCCCCCGCGGCTCCAGCAGCCGCCCTCCCGACGGTCGCTGCCCCCACGGTCAGCCGCATCGCCGGTGCCGACCGCTACGCGACGTCGGTCGCCGCCTCGAAGGCGGCCTTCCCGAGCGGCTCGACGGCCTCGGTGGTCTACCTCGTCTCGGGCACCTCGTTCATCGAGGGCTACAGCGCCATCCCGGTGGCTGCCGTCCAGGGCGGCTCGGTGCTCCTCACCAGCCCCAGTGGCCTGCCGGCGTCCGTCGCCGCCGAGCTCGACCGGCTCAACCCCTCGAAGATCGTCCTCGTGGGCGGCTACAGCGTGTTGGCGACCAAGGTGGCCCAGGGGGCCACCCGGTACGCCCGGACCGTCACGCGCATCTCCGGAGGCAGCCGCGAGGGGACCTCGCAGGCGCTGAACCGGTCGGGCTTCACCTCGGCCCGCGCGGCCTGGGTCGTGGCCCGGGGCAGCGCCAACGACTCGATCGTCGGCGCCGTCGCCGCGGCCGCCCACCGTTCCCCCGTCATCGTCCTCGACGGCACGAGGAGCTCGCTGACGGCGGCCAACCGTGCCCTCCTGCGCGACCTCGGGGTCACCTCGGTCACCGTCGTCGGTCCGACGGC
>CAWIAT010000019.1:0-28516 GCA_963834225.1 uncultured Actinomycetota bacterium
AGCAGGCCGCCGCGCGGGTCGCCGCGGCGATGACCTCAGCCGCGGCGCGCTTCCTCCCCCGCCGGCCCGCCACAGGCCGGCGGACGGCCCGCTTCGACGTCGGCCACGGCAGCCGACGCCCCGCGCACCGTCGCCGGGATGCTCGAGTTCCTCGACGTCCACCCGGCCGGCGCCGTTCCTCGACGTCGGCTCGGACTCAGCATGCAACAACGGCCCCTGCTCGCCGACTCGTCGGTCCGGTGGACATTGTCCTGGGGGTCGAGCAGATACCAGAGCTCGTCGAGTCGGGCCGGGCCACCTTGCGCGAACAGCCTCTCCCAGGGCCTCGATCCGCATCGCCGACCCCCGCGTCCTCGGCGCCCCGAGGACACCCTTTTCAACCAGGTCCTCGTCTCGGCGATGGCGACGCGGCTCCCTCGGTCTGGTCGACCGGCCTGGCC
Source organism: uncultured Actinomycetota bacterium (assembly GCA_963834225.1). Taxonomy (GTDB): domain Bacteria; phylum Actinomycetota; class Actinomycetes; order Actinomycetales; family Dermatophilaceae; genus Oryzobacter. The sequence goes on from CAWIAT010000019.1 coordinate 441, forward strand.
CCGGGAGGCGTCTCCTCGTCGTTCCCGATCGACGGCGTGATGACGCTGATTGGCTCGACGACTCGACTTCGGCGCGACCACGGCCGCCTACCTCTTCGTCCCCCTCGTCGGCGGCTGACCGCGCTCGACCGGAGCCTGACGGTCCGGACGGACGACGCCCGGACCGGTATGAGAGCGGTCCGGGCGTCGAGCCTCCGGGTCAGCCGGCGTAGTGCTTCTTGAGCAGGTCCTTGTACTTCTCGGAGACGACCTTGCGCTTGAGCTTCAGGCTCGGCGTCAGCTCGCCCTCCTCGACCGTGAGGTCGTGCTCGAGGATGGTGAACTTCTTGATCGTCTCCCACCGGTTGAGCCCGGCGTTGAGCTGGTCGACGTAGCCCTGGACCATCTCGCGGGCGGCGTCGGAGCCGACGACCTCCTGGTAGGAGCGGCCCTCCATCCCGTTCTGGGCGGCCCACCCGACGACGGCGTCGGGGTCGAGGGTGATGAGGGCGGAGACGAAGTTGCGGTCGGCCCCGTAGACGACGAGCTGGCTGGCGTAGGGGCACAGCCCCTTGAAGGTCGACTCGATGATCGAGGGCGCGACGTACTTGCCGCCGCTCGTCTTGAACAGGTCCTTCTTGCGGTCGGTGATCCGCAGGAAGCCGCGGTCGTCGAGCTCGCCGATGTCGCCGGTGTGCAGCCAGCCGTCACCGTCGAGCGACTCCGCCGTGGCCTCGGGGTTGTTGTGGTACCCCTCCATGATCCCGGGGCCGCGCAGCAGCACCTCGCCGTCGTCGGCGATGAGGATCTCGGTCCCGGGCAGCGCCCAGCCGACGGTGCCGTAGCGGTAGGCCTTGATCCGCGCGACGAACGAGGCGGCACTGGACTCGGTGAGCCCGTAGCCCTCGGCGATCTGCATGCCCATGCCGTCGAACCAGCGGGCGATGTCGGCGTTGAGGGCGGCCGATCCCGAGATGAAGAAGCGGATGTTCCCGCCGAAGCGCTCGCGGATCTTCGCGCCGATGATCTTGTCGCTGATCGCGTACTTGCGGGCGAGCATCCCCGAGGGGTTCTTGCCCTGCTCGCGCAGGATGCTGACCTCGCGGCCGACGTCGCTGGCCCAGGAGAACAGCTTCGCCTTCAGCCCGCCCTCGGCGGCCATCATCATCGAGATCCGGCCGTAGGCCTTCTCGAAGATGCGCGGGGCGGCGCCCATGAAGGTCGGCTTCACGACGGCGAGGTTGTCGACGATCTTGTCGATGCGCCCGTCGATGGCCGTGGCGAACCCGATCTGGAGCGGCAGGGTCAGCAGCACCTTGCCGAAGACGTGGGCGAGCGGCAGCCAGAGGTACTGGAGGTCGTCCTCGCTGAGGATGTTGATCGACTCGGTGCCGGCGGCCTCGTACGTCCAGGAGCTGTGCCGCAGCCGCACGCCCTTGGGGCGCCCGGTCGTGCCCGAGGTGTAGATGATCGTCGCGAGCTGGTCGGACTGGATCTTGTCGATCCGCGCGTCGATGCCGCCGGGGTCGCCCTCGAGGTACTCGCGGCCCAGGGTTCGCACGTCGCCGAGGCTGAGGGTCCAGGAGTCGTCGTCGGTCTCGCCCTCGAAGACGACGACCCGGGTCACGCCGGGGATCTGCGGCCGGATGGCGCGAAGCTTCTCGAGCTGCTCGGCGTTCTCGGCGAAGACGACCTTGGCGCCGGAGTCGGCGATGATGAAGGCGACGTCGTCGGCGATCGTCGTGGGGTAGATCGTCGTCGTCGCACCGCCGCTGACCATGATCGCGAGGTCGGCCAGGGCCCACTCCCAGCGGGTGCTCGACGCGATGGCCACGCGGTCCTCGGGGTCGACGCCGAGGGTGATGAGGCCGGCCCCGACCTCGCGGACGGCGGTGTCGACGTCCTTCCAGGTCTCGGTGACCCACTCGTCGCCGCCCTCGCGGACGATGGCGTGGAGGAACGCGGGACGGTCGGGCGTCGCGGTGACCCGGTCGCGGAACAGGTGCCCCACGCTCTGGGCGCGGTTCTCCAACACGGACTGGTCGACGGGCTCGTCGGCGGGAGCGTGGATCTGGGGAGAAGCGGTGAGCATCGTCAGCGTCCTCGTCATTGGGGGCGTGGTGCGCGAATCCTGTCACAGGTGGGGCACCGAGGGAACGGGTTGTTACCGGCGAGTCGCTTTCGTGACACGGGGGCGCTGGCGCCGCTGCTCACGGCGCGCGACGCGCCGTGTGGGCGGCGTCGACGAGGCCGATCGCGAGCCACGAGACGACCATCGAGGACCCCCCGTACGACACGAACGGCAGCGGGAGTCCGGTGACCGGGAGCAGTCCCAGGTTCATGCCGACGTTCTGGACCACCTGAACGGCCAGCCAGGCCGCGACCCCCACCGCGACGAGCCGGCCGAAGGGCTCCTCGGAGCGCGCCGCGACCCGCAGCACGCGCAGGACGACGAACCCGAGGAGGAGGAGCAGCCCGGTGGCCCCGACGAACCCCAGCTCCTCGCCCGCCACCGAGAAGACGAAGTCGTTGAGCTGGTAGGGCACCGCGCCGTCCTGGGTCCGCTCCCCCGCCATGAACCCCTGGCCCCACATGCCGCCGCTGCCGATGGCCGTGCGCACCATCCGGGTCTGGTAGCCGCTGCCCTGCGGATCGGCGGAGGGGTCGACGAACGAGGTGATCCGCTCGCGCTGGTAGTCGCTGAGGACGGGGGTGCTCAGCGCGACGACGACGACCGCCACCGCCAGCACGGCCGCGGCGACGAGCCAGCGCCGTGGCGCCCCGGCCACCGCGACGACGACGGCCCCCGTCGCGAGGACGACGGCCGCCGACCCGAGGTCGGGTTGGAGCAGGACCAGCCCGACCGGGAGGGCGATCAGGCCCGCCGCGACGAGGACCTCACGGGTCCCCGGTGCCCGACCCCGGTCGGCCGGAGCCGCCAGCAGGGCCGCGAGGACGACGCAGAGCCCGACCTTGAGGAACTCTGCCGGCTGCAGCGTGAACCCCTCGACGAGGGGGATCCACGAGCGCGACCCGTTGACGGTCAGGCCCACCGGCGTGAGCACCGCGACGAGGGCGAGGAGGGCCAGCCCGTAGACGACGGGCGCCGCCATCCGGACCCGCGACTGCCCGAGCCGGCTGACGAGGACGGCGAGGGCCAGGCCGACGAGCGCCGCCAGCAGGTGCCGGACGAGGTACGAGGTGCCCGCGGTCCGGGCCGTGGCCGACCACACGAGCAGGCCCCCGACGACCGAGGTCCCGGCCGCCGCGAGGTAGAGCCCGACGTCGTGCCGGGCCCACCCGGTCAGGCCGGAACGATCTTGGCGAGGAGCTCGCGGCACCGCGCGACGTCCTGGCTCATCGCGGCGGTGAGCTCGTCGATGCTCTCGAACCTCAACGTCGGGCGGATGTGGGCCGTGAACTCGACCATGACCGTCTCGCCGTAGAGCTCGAGGTCGTCGCGGTCGAGGACGTACGCCTCGACGGTGCGCCGGTCCTGCGTCGCGAAGGTGGGGTTGGTGCCGACGCTGATGGCGCACGGCATCGTGCGGTCGGGAGCGTCCTCGGGCTGGTCGACGCGCGTCAGCCACCCGGCGTAGACCCCTTCCTTCGGCACGAGTCCGAGGGCGTCCTCGGCGAGGTTGGCCGTGGGGTAGCCGAGGTCGCGGCCGCGGTGGTTGCCGTGGACGACGGTGCCGACGACGCGGTGCGGGCGCCCGAGGACGCGGGCCGCCTCGGCGACCTGGCCCTCGGCGAGCATCGAGCGCACGGCGGAGGAGGAGAAGCGCTCGCCCTCGCCGACGTCCTCGAGGGCGACGACCTCGAACCCGAGGCGCTCACCGAGCTCCCTCAGGGTCGAGATGTCGCCGGAGTTGCGGTGGCCGAAGCGGGTGTCCTCGCCGACGACGACGCAGCGCGCCTGGAGCCCGTCGGCGATGACGGACCGGACGAACTCCTCGGGGCCCTGCCGGGCGAACTCGGTGGTGAAGGCCAGGACGAGCAGGCCGTCGATCCCGGTGTCGCCGAGCAGCTCGTCGCGCTGCGCGGGGGGCGTGACGAGGGCGGGCGCCTCGTCGGGGCGCAGGACCGCGACCGGGTGCTGGTCGAACGTGATGGCGACCGTCGGGAGGTCGAGCCGGTGCCCGGCCTCGGCGAGGGCGGCGAGGACGGCTCGGTGGCCCCGGTGCACGCCGTCGAAGTTGCCGAGGGTGGCGACGCACGGGCGCAGAACATCGGGCGTCAGGGAGGCGTCGGTCCAGCGGTGCACGGGGACCACTCTAAGGAGTCGCCGGGGCGAAGACGACGAGGCTGCGTGCGGTGGACCGCGACTCGTCGAGCATGGCGACGAGGACCCCGTCGGGACCGATCGCCGCCACGGGCTCGGTGCGTCCGGGGACCGCCGACGGCACGCGCTGGCCGTAGCCGATGGTGCGCGCCTCGGCGGCGTCGAGCTCACGCACCGCGAAGGCCGCGCGGGCGGCCTCGGCCGCCGGCGTCACCGGCATCGCGGTGCCCGCCGCGTGGCGCTCCTCGAGGTCGGCGAGGGGGTGGGCGTCAGTGATGAGGAAGCCCCCGACCCGGGTGCGTCGCAGGGCCGTGAGGTGCCCGCCGGTACCGAGCGCGGCCCCGAGGTCGCGGGCGAGGGCGCGCACGTACGTCCCGGACGACACGGTGACCTCGACGTCGACGTCGAGGACGGGCACGCCGTCGACCTCGTGCGAGCGGGCCCCGCCGACCTCGAAGCGCGCCACGGTGACGGAACGGGCGGGGAGCTCGACCGCCTCCCCCGCCCGGGCCCGGTGGTAGGCCCGCTCGCCGTTGACCTTGATCGCGCTGACCGCGCTCGGGACCTGCTCGATGGCGCCGGTCAGCGCGACGACGGCGGCGACCACGTCGTCACGGGTGGTCGACCCCGCACCGGGGGCCGCGGTGACCTCACCCTCGGCGTCGTCGGTGAGCGTCGCCTGCCCGAGGCGGACCGTCGCGGTGTAGTCCTTGTCGCAGCCGACGAGGAAGGTCAACAGCTTGGTGGAGCGGCCCACGCCGAGGACGAGGACGCCGGTCGCCATCGGGTCCAGGGTGCCGGCGTGGCCGACCTTGCGGGTGGCCAGGAGTCGCCGCGACCGGGCGACGACGTCGTGGCTCGTCCAGTCCTGCGGCTTGTCGACGAGCAGCAGCCCGTCGGTCACCTAGCGCACGTCCTGGCGGACGTCGTCCGTTTCGTCGGCGTCTTCGTCGGCGTCAGCGTCGGGGGCGTCGGCGCCCCCGTCGGTGTCGGCCGCCTGCGCGGCGGCGGCCTCCGCCTCCTCGCGCTCCTTCTTGTACGGGTCGGCCTCGCCGGCGTAGACGGCGCCGGTGGCCGCGGCGGCGACCTCGGCGTCGCGCTCGCGGGCGGCGCGCAGGAGGTCCTCGATGTGGGCCGCGTTCTCGGGGATGGCGTCGGCGATGAACTCCAGGCTCGGCGTGAGCCGGATGCCGAGCTGCTTGCCGACGAAGGAGCGCAGCCGGCCCTTGTTCTCCTCGAGGATCTTGGCCGTGACGGTGCGCTGCCGCTCGTCGCCGAAGACGGTGTAGAAGAGCGAGGCGTGCTGGAGGTCCCCGGTGACGCGGACGTCGGTGACGGTGACGAAACCGAGGTCGGGGTCCTTGACGATGCTGCCGAGGTTGGCGGCGGTCAGCGTCTTGATCCGGTCGGCGACCTTCTGGGCGCGGGCGGTGTCGGCCACGGGGTACTCCTGACATCTCGACGGGACGGGGGACGTCGCCAACTCTAGTGAGACGTGAACGGGCGGCACCCCGTGGGGATGCCGCCCGCTCACGCACTGCTGACCGTGGGGAGTCCGCTGCGGGTGCGGACCCGGAGCGGACTCCCACGGGTGGATCAGGCTCGGGGCTTCTCCCTCATTTCGTACGTCGCGATGAGGTCCTCGAGCTGGAGGTCGTTGTACGACCCCAGGTTGATGCCGCACTCGAAGCCCTCGCGGACCTCGGTGACGTCGTCCTTGAACCGGCGCAGGCCGGCGATCTCGACGTTCTCGGAGACGACGACCCCGCCCCGGGTGATCCGCGCCCTGGTGCCGCGCTTGATCTCGCCGCTGCGCACGATCGACCCGGCGATGTTGCCGAACTTCGAGGAGCGGAAGATCTCGCGGATCTCGGCGGTGCCGAGCTCGACCTCCTCGTACTCCGGCTTGAGCATGCCCTTGAGGGACAGCTCGATCTCCTCGATCGCCTGGTAGATGACCGAGTAGTACCGGATCTCGACGCCCTCGCGCTCGGCGACCTCGGCGTTCTGCCCCTCGGCGCGAACGTTGAAGCCGATGATGACGGCGTTGGACGCCATCGCGAGGTTGATGTTGTTCAGCGTGATGGCGCCGACTCCGCGGTCGATGATCCGCAGGTCGACGTCGTCGCCGACGTCGATCTGGAGGAGCGCGTCCTCCAGGGCCTCGACCGAACCCGACACGTCACCCTTGAGGATGAGGTTGAGGGTGTCGACCTTGCCCGCCGCGAGGGCCTCGTTGAGGTCCTCGAGGGAGATGCGCTTGCGGGCCTTGGCCAGGCTCGCCTGACGGTCGGCCGCCTCACGCCGCTCGGCGATCTGCCGCGCGGTGCGGTCGTCGGGGGCGACGACGAAGGTGTCGCCGGCCCGCGGGACCGAGGAGAGGCCGAGCACCTGCACCGGACGCGAGGGCAGGGCCTCCGCGACGGTCGCGCCGTGCTCGTCGAGCATGGCGCGCACCCGTCCGTGCGAGGAGCCCGCGACGATGGCGTCACCGACGCGCAGCGTGCCCGACTGGATGAGGACGGTCGCCGTGGCGCCACGGCCCTTGTCGAGGTTGGCCTCGATCGCGATGCCTCGGGCGTCACGGTCGGGGTTGGCCCGCAGGTCGAGCGCCGCGTCGGCGGTCAGCAGGACGGCTTCGAGGAGCTGGTCGATGTTCTGACCCTGCTTCGCGGAGACGTCGACGAACATCGTCTCGCCGCCGTACTCCTCGGCGACGAGGTTGTACTCGGTGAGCTGCTGACGCACCTTGGACGGGTTGGCGCCCTCGACGTCGATCTTGTTGACGGCGACGACGATCGGCACGTCCGCGGCCTGGGCGTGGTTGAGCGCCTCGATGGTCTGCGGCATGACGCCGTCGTCGGCGGCGACGACGAGGATCGCGATGTCGGTGACCTTCGCACCACGAGCACGCATGGCGGTGAACGCCTCGTGACCCGGGGTGTCGACGAAGGTGATGGCCCGCTCGACGCCCTCGTGCTCCTTGTGGATCTGGTAGGCACCGATGTGCTGGGTGATGCCACCGGCCTCGCCCGCGGCGACCTCGGCGTTGCGGATCGCGTCGAGGAGACGCGTCTTGCCGTGGTCGACGTGACCCATGACGGTGACGACCGGAGGACGCGCCTCGAGGTCGTCGTCGTCCTCGCCGGCGATGCCGGTCTCGAGGTCGATGTCGAAGGAGTCGAAGAGCTCGCGCTCCTCCTCCTCCGGCGAGACCATCCGGATGTCGTAGCCGAGCTCGCTGCCGAGGAGACGGAAGGTGTCCTCGTCGAGGCTCTGCGTCGCCGTGGCCATCTCACCGAGGTGGAACAGCACGGTCACGAGCGCACCGGGGTTGGCGTCGATCTTGTCGGCGAAGTCGGACAGGCTCGCGCCCTGGCGGATCTGGATGACGGTCTTGCCGTCACCACGGGGGACGCTGACGCCACCGATCGAGGGTGCCTGCATCTCCTCGAACTCGAGGCGCTTGGCGCGCTTGGACTTGCGGGCGCGACCGGGACGGCCACCACCGCGACCGAACGCACCCGCGGTGCCACCGCGACCGGTGAAACCGCCACGGCCACCGCCGCCGCCGGGACGACCGCCGAAGCCGCCGCCACCGCCGCCGGGACCACCCGGACGGCCGCCGGGACCACCGGGACCGCCAGGACCACCGGGACGGGCGCCACCGCGGGCGGGGCGCTCACCGGGACGGGCGACCGCGCTGCGGTCGGGCATCATGCCGGGGCTGGGACGCGGTCCACCGGGACGGGGACCACCGGTACCCGCGGGCCCGCCTGCGGGACGGGGCCCACCGGGACGGCTCTGCGGACGCGGCATGCCCTGGCTCGGGGCGAAGGGGTTGTTGCCCGGACGGGCAGCGCCCTCGCGCTGGCGACCCATGCCCTGGCTCGGGGCGTAGGGGTTGTTGCCCGGGCGCGGGGCGCCGGGACGGGGAGCCGCACCGGGGCGCGACCCTCCCTGGCCACCCTCACGGGCCGCCGGGGCGACCGGGGCCGCGGGAGCGGGGGCCGACGGGGCCGGGGTGCTCGGCGCGGGGGTCGCAGGGGCCGGAGCCGGACGCGACGGTGCCGGGGCAGCCGGGGAGGCGGCCGCCGGTGCGGCCGGTGCGGCCGGTGCGGAGGCTGCGGGAGCCGCAGTCGCGGGGGCGGCCGGAGCCGACGGCGCGGCAGGAGCCGACGCCGCGGGGGCAGCCGGAGCGGCCGCCGTCGTGGCAGCAGGCTTGGCCGGGGTCGACGGACGGGCCGCCGCCTTCTTGGCGGGAGCCTCGGCCGAGGCCGGGAACTTCTCGTTGTAGCGCCGGACCACCGGCGCCTCGATCGTCGAGCTCGCGCTCTTGACGTACTCGCCCATTTCGTTGAGGCGCTCGAGGACGATCTTGCTCGTCTCTCCGCGCTCCTTCGCGAGGGCGCTCACACGGACTTTAGACACATTTCTCCTGTCCAGGTCCGTGCCGTCTGGCCGGACCGTCGTTACAGCTGGGGGGTGCTCATCGCTGAGTACTCATCGGGTGCTCATCAGCGTCAATCCCGCTTCCGGTCGGTCGTTGCGATGCTGTCGTGATCTGGCGGTGGTTCCTGCGCGTGGGCCCTGACCCAGTGCTCGACCGCGGTGGGCGGGGCCGGCGAGCTGCTGTGCAGCGCGCGACCGAACGCCCGGCGACGGACGGCGAGGTCGAGGCACGAGACGGTGGGATGCAGCCAAGCGCCGCGCCCCGGCCGAGTCCGCTCGGGATCGGGGAGCACGGCCGGCTGGCCGTCCTCTCCGGGTCCGAGGACCACTCGCAGGAGTGTCGACCGGCTATCCGTCCCGCGACACCCGATGCACGTGCGCACCGGGAGGTCGGGCCGGAGTCCAGTCCGGTCGATCCCCACCAGCCTACCGCCTACGCGCGGTCGGGGGTGTCACCGGCGTCGGCGGCCGGTGCGGCGACCGCCTCGGTGTCGGGCCGGATGTCGATGCGCCAGCCGGTCAGCTTGGCGGCGAGCCGGGCGTTCTGGCCCTCCCGGCCGATGGCCAGGCTCAGCTGGTAGTCGGGGACGACGACGCGGGCGCTGCGCAGCTGCCGGTCGACGATCTCGACCGAGTGCACGCGCGCGGGCGACAGGGCGGCCGCGACGAAGGACGCCGGGTCCTCCGAGAAGTCGACGATGTCGATCTTCTCGCCGTGCAGCTCGCTCATGACGGCCCGCACCCGGGCGCCCATCGGGCCGATGCAGGCGCCCTTGGCGTTGAGCCCCGCGACCTTGGTGTGGACGGCGATCTTCGTGCGGTGACCGGCCTCACGGGCCAGGGCCGCGATCTCGACGCTGCCGTCGGCGATCTCGGGCACCTCGAGGGCGAAGAGCTTGCGCACGAGGTTCGGGTGGGTGCGCGACAGGGCGATCTGCGGGCCGCGGGGACCGCGCTTGACCGACACGACGAAGCAGCGCAGCCGCTGGCCGTGGACGTACTGCTCCCCGGGCACCTGCTCGGCGAGCGGGAGGATCCCCTCGACCGTGCCGAAGTCGACGGTCACGTGCCGCGGGTCGGGGCTCTGCTGGATGACGCCGGCGACGATGTCGCCCTCGCGCCCCTTGAAGTCGCCGAGGATCGCGTCGTCCTCGATGTCGCGCAGCCGCTGGACGATGACCTGGCGTGCGGTCGCCGCCGCGACCCGGCCGAAGCCGGTGGGGGTGTCGTCGAACTCGGGGCCGACCTCGCGGTGCGGCCGCGCCGGGTTGCCCTCGTCGTCGACGGCGCCCTCCTCGGGCTCCACCTCGTGCTCGTCGCGGGCCCACACGACGACGTGCCCGGTCTTGCGGTCGAGCTCGGCGCGGGAGTGGCGGACGTGGCCCTCGGTGCGCTGGTAGGCCAGCACGAGGGCCTGCTCGATGGCGGGGATCAGCACGTCGAGGGAGATGCCGCGCTCGCGCTCCAGGGCGCGCAGGGCGGCGAGGTCGATGTCCATGTCAGCTCTCCTTGGACTCGTCGGGACGGGCGAACTCCACGAGCACGACGGCCTTGGTCACGTCGGCGTACGCGAGGGTCTCGGTGCGCCCGGGGTCCTTCTTCGTCGCGGGGACCTCGAGGGTGGCCTGCGTGCTCGAGGCCGCGGTGAGGCGGGCGGTGACCTCACGCTCGGCCAGGTGCACCTCGAGGAGGCGCCCGACGTTGCGCCGGAAGTGGCGGGGTCTCGTGAGGGGGCGGCCGACCCCGGGTGAGGAGACCTCGAGGGTGTAGGCCATCTCCCCCAGGGCGTCGGACGCGTCGAGGGCCTCGCTCACCGTGCGGGTCGCGTCGGCGACCTCGTCGAGGGAGAGGGGCTCGGTGCGCCCGGACACCAGGTCGGGCTCGGCCGGCAGGTCGCGGTCGAGAAGGACCTTGACGACGCGGCGGTGGCCCGCGGGGGTGACCGTGACGTCCTCGAGGACGAGTCCGGACGCTGCGAGGGCCTGCTCGAGGTCGGGGCGGATCTGCTCGGCGGTGGCCATGCTGGTCCCTCTCCTCTCTGCAGTTTGAGTCGGCTCGACGCCGACCTCCCCACTGTAGGCCACCTCCTCGAAGGCCTCGAACCGCGTGCGACGATGGGTCCGTGGCGGAGCGAGGACGGGGTGTCGACCGCCGCTGGGTCGTCTCCGGGCTGCTCGGCGCGGCCGTCCTGCCGGCCTCCGGGTGCGGCATCCGGCTCGAGGACGACGCCCCGCGCGTGCCGCTGGTCCCCACCCGCACCCCCGTCCCCGTCGAGGCCGCCCTCGTCGCGCTGACCCGCGACACCGTGGCGCTCGCGACCGCGTCGGCGGCGCTCGAGGGTGACCTCGCGGCCGACCTCGCAGCACTCCACCGGCGCCAGCACACCGTGCTGCGGACGACGCTGCTGCGCCGGCAGGTCCCGACCGCCGACCTCGACGCCCCGGCCGCGTCCCCGTCGGCGTCGTCCTCCCCCACGCCCTCTGCCTCCTCGTCCCCCTCGCCGTCCCCGACGGTCGACGGCCGCGCCGCGCTCGGTGCCCTCGAGGCGGCCGCCGCGGCCGGGGCCGGCACCTTCGCCGACGTCGAGGACGACCTGCGGGCCACGGTGGCCGCCCTGCACGCCCAGCGCCACGCCGCGGCGACGCTCCTCACCGGGCGGACCCCGGACGTGCCGAGCGACCCCGTGGGCGGCGACACCGTGGCCCGCGTCGTCGCGCTCACCGAGGCGGCGATCTGGCTCCTCGAGGTCGTCAGCGCCCGGTCCACCGGTCGCCAGCGCGACCGGTCCGACGCCACGCTCGTCGTCCTGCGCACCCTGCGGGCCGACCAGCTCTCCGGCGGGGCCCGGTCCGAGTCCGCGCTGGGGCACCCGCTCCCCTTCCCCGTCGAGTCCGCGGCCGACGCCGCCCGCCTCGCCCGCGACGTCCTCACCGCCCTGCGGGCCGACCTCGGGCCGCACCTCGCACCGCTCGTCGCGGAGCACGGCACCCTCGGCCTCGCGGCCACGACCCGGTGGGTCGGTACGGTCGAGGTCGAGGCGCACCGGTGGGGCGTGCCGCTCGTGCCCTTCCCCGGCCTGGCGTGAGCACGCCCGACCTGCCCACGGTGCCGGCCGACTGGCTGGCCTGGATCTCGCGGCTGCCGGCCGAGGGTGGGCCGTCGGGGGCGCAGTGGGCCCCGAGGGCACCTCGCCTGCTCGCCGAGGGGTTCGAGCGGTGGGGGCTCGTCGCGGACGGGCCGGTGCGCACGGGGTGGACCTCCGTCGTTGCTCCCGTGCTGCGCGACGGCGAGCCGCTCGTGCTCAAGGTGGTCCGTCGCAGCACCGACACCGACGGCGAGCCGCTCGCCCTGCGCCTGTGGGACGGCCACGGAGCGGTCCGGCTCGTCGCTGCGCTGCCGAGCGACGGGCTGCTCCTCCTCGAGCGGCTCGACGCGTCGACGGACCTCGGGGCCCTCGAGGTCGAGACCGCGTGCGCGGTCGTCGGCGGCCTGCTCTCGCGGCTGCACGTCGCCGCTCCCCCGTCCCTGCCGACGGTCCCCCCGTGGGCAGCGGGCTGGCTCGAGGAGGCGGCCCGCCGTGACGCCCTTCCCCGCCGGTTCGTCGCCCGCAGCGCCGGCCTGCTCCGCGAGCTGTCGGCAGCCCCGGCCGCTGCTGCGACCCTCGTCCACGGCGACCTCCACTTCGGGAACGTCCTCGCCGGGCAGCGCGAGCCGTGGCTCGCCATCGACCCCCAGCCGCGGGCGGGTCATCCCGGCTGGGACCTCCACGCGGTCCTGCGCAACCGGCGCGACGAGCTCGGCACCGGGGCGGCGATGCGCTGGTCCGTGCGGCAGCGGGTCGAGGCGTGGTGCGACGCGGCGGGCGTGCCCGAGGACGTCGCGCGCTGGTGGACGGTCGTGCGCTGCGGCGTCGAGGCCGTGTGGGCGCTCGACGACGACAACGCCGTGGAGGTCTCGTTCAGCATCGCCCTCGCCAAGGCCCTCGACGACTGACCCGACCTCCTCCGGCGCCGGGACGCGGTGGCAGGGTGGGGTGATGGCGAACCGGCTCGCGGACTCCCTGTCCCCCTACCTCCTCCAGCACGCCGACAACCCGGTCGACTGGTGGGAGTGGGGCGAGGAGGCCTTCGCCGAGGCGCGCCGCCGCGACGTCCCCGTCCTCCTGTCGGTCGGGTACGCGGCCTGCCACTGGTGCCACGTCATGGCCCACGAGTCGTTCGAGGACGACGAGGTCGCCGCGCTCGTCAACGACCGGTTCGTCGCCGTCAAGGTCGACCGTGAGGAGCGACCCGACGTCGACGCCGTCTACATGGCGGCGACGACCGCGCTCACCGGTCAGGGCGGCTGGCCGATGACCTGCCTGCTCACCCTCGACGGCGACCCCTTCTTCGCCGGCACCTACCTGCCGAAGCCCCAGCTCCTCCAGCTCCTCGGCCAGGCCGACCACCTGTGGCGCACCGACCGCGAGCGCGTCGTCGAGAGCGGCGCGCACGTGGCGTCTCGCCTGCGCGAGGTGACGACCCCCCCGTCGCCGACCACCATCGACACGACGGTGTGCGACAGCGCCGTTCGACGTCTGCGCGCCGAGCACGACGACGCGAGGGGCGGGTTCGGGAGCGCGCCGAAGTTCCCGCCGTCCTCGGTGCTCGAGTTCCTCCTGCGCCACCACGCCCGGACGGGAGACGCCGACTCCCTCGCGATGGTGCGCGCCACGGGCGTGGCGATGGCGCGGGGCGGGATGTACGACCAGCTGGCGGGAGGGTTCGCCCGGTACAGCGTCGACGCCGGCTGGGTGGTCCCCCACTTCGAGAAGATGCTCTACGACAACGCCCAGCTGCTGCGGGTGTACCTCCACCTGTGGCGGGCCACCGGTGACCCGCTCGCCCGTCGGGTCGTCGAGGAGACGGCCGAGTTCCTCGTTCGTGACCTGCGGACCGACGAGGGGGCCTTCGCGTCGGCGCTCGACGCCGACACCGTCGTCGACGGCCACTCCCACGAGGGGCTCACCTACGCGTGGACGCCCAGCCAGCTCGTCGAGGTGCTCGGGGAGGACGACGGGCGGAGGGCGGCCGAGCTGCTGTCGGTGACGACCGAGGGGAGCTTCGAGCACGGGTCCTCCACCCTGCGCCTCCTGCACGACCCCGACGACCCCACGTGGTGGGCCGAGGTCCGCGGCCGGCTGCTCGCCGCGCGCGCCACCCGCCCCCAGCCGGCCCGCGACGACAAGGTCGTCACCGCCTGGAACGGGCTCGCCGTGGCCGGCCTGGCCGAGGCGGGCGTCCTCCTCGACCGCCCGGACCTGCTCGAGGCCGCGGTGGTGGCGGCGCGCCTCGTCCTCGACCTCCACGTCGTCGACGGACGGCTGCGGCGCACCTCCCGCGGCGGCGTGGTGGGGGCGTCCGAGGCCGTCCTCGACGACCACGGCGACCTCGCGGAGGGGCTGCTCGCGCTCGCCCAGGCGACCGGTGACCCCGGGTGGCTGGCCTCGGCCCAGCAGCTCCTCGACGACGCGCTCGCCCGGTTCGTCGACGAGGACGGCACCCCGCACGACACCGCCCACGACGCCCGGGCCCTGTTCACCCGGCCGGCCGCCCGCACCGACCTCGCCGAGCCGTGCGGGGCGTCGGCCCTGGCCGGTGCGCTGCTCACGCTCTCGGCCCTCACCGGGTCGGTGCCGCACCGGGACGCCGCGGGGCGCGTCCTCGACGCCTGCGGGTCGGTCGCGACGTCGGACCCGCGGTTCGCCGGCTGGAGCCTCGCCGTCGCCGAGGCGGTCCTCGCCGGCCCGCTCCAGGTCGCCGTGGTGGGCGACGGCCCGGAGGCCGCGGCCCTGCGCCGGGTGGCCGTGGGGGCGTCGTCACCGGGGCTCGTCGTCGCGTTCGGGGTGCCGGACGCCCGCGGGGTGCCGCTGCTCGCCGACCGGCCGCTCGTCGGCGGTGCGGCCGCTGCCTACGTGTGCCGCGGCTTCGTCTGTGACCGGCCGGTGACGTCCGTCGAGGAGCTGGCGGCGGCGCTCTCGACGCACGCCTGACGACCAGCGCGTTCGGCACGCCGGCGCGACGCATCCGTGCGCGGCGCCCCACGGATGCCGAGAGGCACAGAGGAAGGCAACCGACCCGGGTGGGCCGGCCACCGCCGCTCGGCATCCGTCCAGCACCCTGTCCGGCACGAGGCCGGTGGCGGGTACTGCGGGCGCGCGTCCCCGAGGGGACGGCACGAACGGGTGGTCCGACCTCAGTCGGACCGTGCCGAGCCCTCTCCACGGCACGCCGGAGCGGCCGTCTCGAGGGGGGTGATGGTCGTGCTCGAGAGGGTGCGGGTCGTCTCGACACTGTGGGGCACAGTTCGGGACATCGCCCATCCTCGGTGACTCACCGTCGGGCTCCCCTGCTGAAACCCGGCTGAGTGATCGCAGCGTAGAAGCCAGCAGGGCCGGAGGCAAGGGGTCTTCCCACCCGTCGGAACGGGATCCCAGGTGGTGGTCGCGCCGGGTGCGCGAAGCGGTGACCTGCGGCGACCTCGACCTCTGACCCGACTCCGGGCGTGTGGAAACGGTTCCGCACTTCCGCAACAATGCGGTGGTGCCCGCCCCTGCGCCCCGCGACGACCGCGCCACCATGTTCCAGGCCCGCGTCGAGCGCTGGCTCCCCGACCTCGTCGCCGGCCTCGCCCTCCTCTACGGCGACGAGCGCGCTCCCGGCCTCGCCGCCGACCTCGTCGAGCTGGCGCACACCGCCTACGCGGCACGCTCCGAGCGCCTCCACCGCCGTGACCTCGACCGGATGCTGCGGCCCGACTGGCTCCAGGACCCCGGGCTCGTCGGGTACGCCGCCTACACCGAGCGCTTCGCCGGCGACCTGCGCGGGGTGACCGAGCGGCTGCCCTACCTGCGCGAGCTCGGCGTGGGCTACCTGCACCTCATGCCCCTCCTGCGCCCCCGCGAGGGCGACAACGACGGCGGCTACGCCGTGGCCGACTACCGCTCGGTGCGCCCCGACCTCGGCACGATGGACGACCTCGAGGCCCTCGCCGAGGACCTGCACGACGCCGGCATCAGCCTCGTCCTCGACCTCGTCCTCAACCACGTGGCCCGCGAGCACGAGTGGGCCGAGCGGGCCCGGTCCGGCGACGCCGCGTACCGCGAGTTCTTCCACGTGTACCCCGACCGCACCGTGCCCGACGCCTACGAGCGCACCCTCCCCGACGTCTTCCCCGACTTCGCCCCCGGCAACTTCACGTGGGACGACGAGCTCGACGGCTGGGTGTGGACGACCTTCAACGAGTTCCAGTGGGACGTCAACTGGGCCAACCCCGCGGTCCTGCGCGAGTACGCGGGCATCATCCTCGACCTCGCCAACCGTGGCGTCGACGTCCTGCGGCTCGACGCCATCGCCTTCATGTGGAAGCGCCTCGGCACCGACTGCCAGGGCGAACCGGAGGTGCACGCGATCACGCAGGTGCTGCGAGCTGTCACCCGGATCGCCTGTCCCGCAGTCGCGTTCAAGGCCGAGGCCATCGTCGCGCCCACCAAGCTGCTCGCCTACCTCGGCGCCGGGGGCTACACGGGCAAGGTCAGCGACCTCGCGTACCACAACAGCCTCATGGTCCAGGTGTGGTCGATGCTGGCCGCCCGCGACGTCCGCCTCGCCGCCCACACCCTCGCCGCCCTGCCACCGAAGCCACCCACCTCCACGTGGTTGACCTACCTGCGCTGCCACGACGACATCGGCTGGGCGATCATGGACGAGGACGCGTGGGCGCTCGGCCTCACCGGCCCGGGCCACCGCTCCTTCCTCGCCCGCTGGTACGCCGGCGACTTCCCGGGCTCGCCCGGCCGCGGCCTCGTCTTCCAGCACAACCCCGCCACCGGCGACATGCGCACGAGCGGCACCGCGGCCTCCCTCGTCGGGCTCGAGGCCGCGTCGACCCCGGCCGAGGTCGACCTCGCGGTCGCCGCGCTCCGGCTCGCCCACGCGCTCGTCATCGGCTGGGGGGGCATCCCGGTCATCTGGAGCGGCGACGAGCTCGGTCAGCCCAACGACCCGCACTGGGCGGCCGAGCCCGGCCACGCCGACGACAACCGCTGGGCCCATCGCCCGCGCCTCGACGAGGAGGCGGCGGCCCATCGGCACGACCGCGCCACGATCGCGGGCCGCGTGTTCGAGGACGTCGTGTCGCTCGTGCGGACCCGGGCCTCGCTGCCCCACCTCCACGGCTCGGTCGAGACGCGGGTCGGGCCCGTGGACGACCCGGGCGTCCTCGTCACCGTCCGCGACCACCCCGTCGGCCGGTTCGTCGGGGTCTACAACGTGACGCCGGAGCCCCGGCCCTGGTACGACCACCGGCTGCACGAGCTCGGTGTCGCCGACGCGCGCGACGAGATCACCGGAGAGGCCCTCCCCTGGCAGCGCGGCACCGTCGTCCTGCCCCCCTACGGCGTCCTCTGGCTCACCACCCCCACCACCTGACGCGCGTGCCCCCCGCGCCCCGCCCCACCGTCCTTGCCGGCTCGAGGTGAGACCCCACCTCCTCCCGGTCGAATCTCTCCTCGACTCACCAGAGGCCGGCGAGGTCACCGCCGATCCGGACGACGAACGCCGCGACGATGACGACGAAGACGGCCCGCACGAAGCCGCCCCCGAACCGGACGGCGGTCCGGGCACCGACCCACCCGCCGACGAGGTTCGTCGCCGCCATGACGACCCCGACCTTCCACACGACGTGCCCGCCGGGGACGAACACCGTCAGCGCCCCGAGGTTCGTCGCGAGGTTGGCGATCTTCGCCTTGGCGCTCGCCTCGAGGAACGCGTACCCCATGAGCCCGACGAGCGCGAAGACCATGAACGACCCGGTGCCCGGCCCGAGCGCCCCGTCGTAGACGCCCACGACGAAGCCGGTGAGCATCGCGGCCACGGTGTGCCGGCGCCCCGACCACCGCAGCTGCGTGGCCTCGCCGAGGGAGGGCTTGAGGAGCGTGTAGGCACCGACCGCGACGAGCAGCACGAGGATGACCGGGTTGAACAGCGCCTTCGGGATGTGCAGCCCGATGAGGGCGCCGCCGATCGCCCCGACGTACGCGACGGCTGCCATCGGCAGGGCCGTGCGCAGGTCCGGGCGCACCCGCTTCCAGTAGGTGAGCGACGCGGTGGCCGTCCCCCACACGGACCCGAACTTGTTCGTCGCGAGGACCTGGGCCGGTGTGGCCCCGGGCAGCCCGATGAGGAGGGCCGGCAGCTGGACCAGCCCACCGCCCCCGACGACCGCGTCGATCCAGCCGGCGACGAAGCCGGCCAGCCCGAGGAGGGCGACGACCTCGAGACCGGGGTCGTTCACGAGGGGTCGGAGCCGGACACCCAGCGGTCGACGATGGCGAGGACGTCGAGCAGCTCGTGCGCCCGCGCGTCGGGGACGGCATCGACCTCGACCCTCTGCGCCGCCGGGATGTCGCTGTGCGGCACCCAGATCGCGCGCATCCCGACCTGCTGCGGACCGTGGACGTCCTCGAACAGGCGGTCGCCGACGTAGACCGAGCGGGT
The DNA here is from genome assembly GCA_963834225.1 of uncultured Actinomycetota bacterium. GTDB lineage: Bacteria > Actinomycetota > Actinomycetes > Actinomycetales > Dermatophilaceae > Oryzobacter. Next base: position 18,693 of record CAWIAT010000019.1, read on the forward strand.
CGGCTCGGCGCCGAGGGCGCTGCACGCGGCGAGGAAGGCCTCGGGGTGCGGCTTCACCACGTGCAGCTCGCTGGAGTAGACGTCGGCGTCGAGGAGGTCGAGGACGCCGTCGCGCTCGAAGACCTCGCGGTGGTACTCCCGCGACCAGATGGTGTTCGAGAGCACTCCCACCTTGATGCCGCGCTCCCTGAGCCCCTGCCACACCGGCCGCACCTGCGGGTCGGTGTGGGTGTGCGGCTCCCAGAAGCGGTGGTAGGCGGCGAGGGCGAGGTGGTGGCGGTCGTGGGCGGGGTCGACCCCCGCCGCGTCGAGCACGGCCTCGAGGCTGGCGCTCGAGTGCTCCTCGCGGCCCCGACGCCAGGCGGCGGTCTCGGCCTCGAGGATGCGCACCGCCAGGCCGTCGGCCTCCGCGAGCTCCTCCACGGGCATCTCGGGAGACTCGACGGGGATCCCGTGCACGGTGCGCGCGAAGACCCGCCACTGCTGCGGGAGGTCGACCTCGTGCCACGGCGTCAGCGTGCCGCCCCAGTCGAAGACGACGGCGTCGATGCCGGCGGCGCCGCTCACGCGCGGCCGATCTCGGCGAGGACCTCCGCGACGGCGGAGCCGACCGACACCTCACGGCGCTCGCCCGAGCGACGGTCCTTGACCTCGATGGTGCCGTCGGCCAGCCCACGCCCGACGACGACGATCGTCGGGACGCCGATGAGCTCGGCGTCCTTGAACTTCACGCCGGGGCTCGCCTGGCGCCGGTCGTCGAGGAGCACCTCGACGCCGCGGGCCTCGAGCTCGCGGGTCAGCTCCTCGGCGTACGTCGCGATCGCCTCGTCCTTGCCGGTGGCCACGACGTGCACGTCGGCCGGGGCGAGCGCGCGCGGCCAGACGAGCCCGAGCTCGTCGTGGTTGCCCTCGGCGACGCACGCCACGGCGCGCGAGACGCCGACGCCGTACGACCCCATCGTCACGGTGCGCAGCTTCCCGTTCTCGTCGAGCACCTTGAGGTCGAGCGCCTCGGCGAACCTCGTGCCCAGCTGGAAGATGTGCCCCATCTCGATGCCGCGCGCCGACTCCAGGCCGTGCCCGCACGAGGGGCAGGCGTCGCCGTCGCGGACCTCGGCGGCCTCGATGGTGCCGTCGGCGGTGAAGTCGCGCCCGGCGACGAGGTCGAGGACGTGCCTGCCGCTCTCGTCGGCGCCGGTGACCCACGCGGTGCCGTCGACGACCCGCGGGTCGAGGAGGTAGCGGATCCCCGTGCTCTGCTCGAGGCCGAGGGCGCCCGGGCCGATGTAGCCCTTGGCCAGCGTCGGGTAGCGCGCGAAGTCCGGCTCGCCGAAGGCCTCGACGCGTGCCGGCTCGACCTGGGCACCGAGGCGCTTCTCGTCGACGTCGCGGTCACCGGCCAGGCCGATGGCCAGGGGCTCGCGGGTGCCGTCGGGCTGGACGAGCATGACGACGACGTTCTTGAGGGTGTCGGCCGCGGTCCAGTCGCGCCCGTCCGCGCGCGGGAACGCCGCGTTGAGGTGGTTGACGAGGGTCTCGATGGTCGGGGTGTCGGGGGTGTCCTCGACGTGGGCCGCCCCGAGGACCGAGGCGTCGACGGGGTCGGGCACCGGCACGCGCACGGCCTCGACGTTGGCGGCGTAGCCGCAGTTGGCGCACCGGACGTAGGTGTCCTCGCCGTTCTCGGCGCTCGCGAGGAACTCCTCGGACTTCGAGCCGCCCATCGCCCCGGCCATCGCGTGGACGATGACGTAGTGGAAGCCGAGCCGGTCGAAGATGCGGACGTAGGCGTCACGGTGCAGCTGGTAGCTCTTGTCGAGCCCGGTGTCGTCGAGGTCGAAGGAGTAGCTGTCCTTCATGACGAACTCACGGCCGCGCAGGATGCCGGCGCGTGGGCGGGCCTCGTCGCGGTACTTGGTCTGGATCTGGTAGATCGACAGGGGGAGGTCCTTGTACGAGCTGTACAGGTCCTTGACCGCGAGGGTGAACATCTCCTCGTGCGTCGGCCCGAGGAGGTAGTCGTCGCCCTTGCGGTCCTGGAGGCGGAAGATGCCGTCGCCGTACTCGGTCCAGCGCCCGGAGGCCTCGTAGGGCTCGCGCGGCAGCAGGGCGGGGAAGAGCAGCTCCTGGCTGCCGATGGCGTCCATCTCCTCGCGGACGATCCGCTCGACGCGGCGCAGCACCTTCAGGCCCAGCGGCAGCCAGGTGTAGATGCCGGGGCTCACCCGTCGGATGTAGCCGGCCCGGACGAGGAGCTGGTGGCTCGGGACCTCGGCGTCCGCCGGGTTCTCGCGAAGGGTTCGCAGGAACAGGGACGACATGCGCATGGCCACGGGAAGGCTCCGTCGGGTGGTGGGGAGGACAACCCCGCAAGGATAACGACGTGCGGTGCGGCTCACCGCCCCGGCTGGGGCTCACCCCTGCGGCAGGCCCAGGTCGTTGCGGTAGGCCCGGATGGCGGCGATCCGCCCGTCGCGGACGGTGACGAGGTGGCACACCATGCTCACGAGGTCGCGGCCGTCGATGTGCAGGGTGAGGTGCTGCTCGACGAGGACGTCGTCGCCGGCGAGGACGACGTTGACGTCCCTGGTCGTCAGGCTGGTCGCCGCGTTGATGGGCGCTCGCATCCGCTCGAGGATCTCGTCGGCCGACCGGTGCACGACCCGCCAGGGGTCGTGGCCCCAGGCCGCGGCCAGCTGGATGGTCGCGTCGGGGTGGAAGTACGCCCGCACGGCCTCGAAGTCGTCCGGGTCGCGGCTCGTGCGAGCCCGCTGCGACGCCGCGAGGTAGCCGGTGACGAGCGTGACGGGGTCGGACCCCTCCTCCACCATCTCGCGATCGTCCCACCACCGGACCCCCGCTGGCCAGCCCACCGGGATCAGCGCACGGTCTCCTCGTAGCGGGCCCGCAGCCCGGCGTCGCGGAAGCCGAGCCGGAGGTAGAGGTCGTGGGCCGGGTTGTCGACGTTCACCGTCAGCCACACGGCCTCGCACCCGGCCTTGCGCAGGGTCCGCAGCGACCGCGCGACGAGGTGCGCCCCGAGGCCTCGGCCCCGCCACGCGGGGACGACGCCGACCTGGTCGACCCAGTCGTCGAGGAGGTTGACGAACCCGACCGGCACGCCTGCGGCGTCGAGGACGACCCGCGAGGACGACGGCCGGAACCCCTCCTCCTCCGAGATCTCGGCGATCCACTCGTCCGACGGGGTGTCGGGGAACCCCGGCCGGTCGGCGAAGGACCGTCGGTAGGCCTCGTGGAACAGGGGTGCGGTCTCGGGCGTCCAGCGCTCGCTCCGGAGGCCCTCGGGACGACGGACCCGCGGCACGCCGACGAGGTCGTGCCGCATGACGCGCTCGGCGAAGGTCTGGACCAGGCCCAGGTCGGCGACCATCTCCTCCCACTCCGGGGAGCTCGTCTCCACCGCCACGCGCAGCAGCGAGCCGCCGGACTGCTCGCGACAGAAGGCGAACAAGGCGTGTCCGTGGCCGAGGCCGCGCGAGGAGGGGTGGACCAGCCCGGTGGCCGTCCGGTGTCCGCTGGAGTCGCGGAACACGGAGGCCGCCGCGACGGCGTCGCCGGTCTCGTCGGTGCCGATGATGCCCGGCCCGCTGAGGAAGTAGCGCCGCAGCATCGGCTCGCCCGCGAGGTGGGGCAGCCCACCGTCGCGCTCGAGGCAGCAGGCGGCGAGGTGGTGGAGGGCAGCGAGGTCGGCCTCGGTCACCGGCCGCCACACGAGGGTCGCCACCGAGGCTCCCGTCAGCGCCCGGCGGCGCGCAGCGCCGTCCGGACCATCGGCCACTGCAGTGGGAGGCGGGCCAGGGTGGCGGCGAAGGCCGCCCGCGACGGGGCGTCGCCGCGCCTGGCGGCCCGCCGGCCGTGGTCGACGCTCATCTGCACGTTCGCCGGGAAGACCCCGACGAGGAGTGCCGCGGAGCCCCAGCCTGCCACTCGTCGGGTGGCCGGGTGCAGCAGGCCTGCGGCACAGGCGATCTCGGCGACCCCGCTCGCGTGCACGAGGAGCCGCTTGTGCGGGAGGACGTGCGGCACGATCCCCTCGTAGACCTCGGGGCGCAGCAGGTGGATCACCCCGGACGTCGCGAGGATCGCCGCGAGGCCCGCGATGTCACGGCTGAGGGGAGCGGTGCTGGCCATGCCTGATCCAACCACCTCGGGCTGCTGGTCAGAGCAGCACGGTGGTGAAGTCGCCGACCTGGCGGAAGCCGAGCCGCTCGTAGGTGGCCCGCGCGGCCGCGTTGTAGTCGTTGACGTACAGCGAGACCATCGGCGCCGGCCCGACCATCACCTGCTCGAGGACGCTGGCGAGCATCGGCACCGCCAGCCCCTCACCGCGCAGCCGCGGCGCCAGCCACACGCCCTGGAGCTGGGCGCAGCCGAGCGCGAGGCTGCCGACGTCGGTCTTGAAGACGACCTCGCCGTCCTCGACGACGACGAAGGTGTGCCCGCGGGCGGCGAGCGCCGTGAGCGAGGCGCGGTAGCCGCGGTCGCTCCCCCGGTAGGGCGGGTAGCCGATCTCGGCGGTGAACATGTGCTCGGCCGCCGGGAGGATGAGGTCGACCTCCTCGGGCCGCGCGGGACGCACCCGCGGGTCGAGCTCGACCCCGAGCGCCGACGGTGGCCGGTCGGCGACGAGGAGCGGCTGGTGCGCGCGCAGCGAGCGGGCGGGACCCCAGAACGGCGAGAGCTGGCGCCACAGCCCGTCGACCTCCTCGCGCGGGCCGAACACCGACGCGCAGCGGCCCCGCCATCTGCGGACCCGCTCGGCGAAGGCCGGACGGCTCTCCTCGGTCGTCCCGACGGGCACGACGTTGGCGCTGGCCCAGCACAGCGAGGTCAGCTCACCGTCGACCCGGTGCCCGAGGACGCTGGTCAGCGAGCCGGTGCGCGCTCCCTCGAGGACGCGGGCCGCGACGAACACCCCGCGCGGGAGGTCACGGGCGCACACGGCGAGGGCGTCATCACGGTCGGCGAGCGACAGTGGACGGACCGGGGAGCGCGTGCGCAGCACGAGATCAGCCTAAGGGCCGTACCGCCCGCACCACCCCTGTCCGGATTTCGGGGGTCCCCCGAAATCCGGTCCTTTCCACCGGAAGTCTTCCGGTGGGAAGGACGGGGAACCCGGGGGAAGGCCGCGGACGGCGGGCTGAGGACGCCTCAGACGGCCGCCGCGACCCTCCTGGACCGCCGGGACCGGCTCGCCCCGGACTCCACGGCAGGTCGCCAGCGGCGGACGAGCTCGCGGGCCGCGAGCCCCTCGACGACGAGGCAGCCGAGCATGACGAGCACCCCGGCGCCCTGCCGGACCGACAGCGGCTGCTCGATGTCCTGCCACGTGACCCAGAGCGTCACCCCGACGAGGGCCACCCCGGGCAGCACGAGCCACCGTCGCCGGTCGGCGAGCATGACGACGCCGGCCACCCCCGGCGCCATGATGGCGCCGGCCGCTCCGAAGAGGAGGACCAGGGGAAGGCCGAGCAACCGGAACCACCACGACCGACCGGCCAGCCGCTGGGTTCGCACGACGGCGACGAGCGCCCCGACCAGCCCGGCGCTCCCGACGATGTACAGCGTCCCCGTCCAGGTGAACTCGGGCGAGGTCGTGAGCAGCCGCATGAACCCGCGGGCCACGGCTCCCCAGACCAGCCCGAGGACGAGCCCGACGGCCGCTGCCCGCGCCGTCCTCGCCATCACCACACCACCGGGAGGCAGGCGAGGCGTGCGCCGGCCGAGCCGGTGTGGTGGTCGGTCTCGAGGGCGTGCACGACGACCGAGCGGGTACCAGGCAGGGGGACGAACGGCACCGACGCCGTGGACGTCGCGACCCCGTGGTGGACGTGGAGGTCGAGCCACACCTCGGTGTCCTCGCTGATCGTGGGCGGCGTGACGTCGGTGACGACGTCGGTGTTGTAGTGGCCCAGCGCTGCGGCGGGGTCGCCCGCCACGCAGGGGCCCGCATGGAGGTGGGCGCCGTACACCGCGTGGGCGGTGGTCGCGCCGATGCCCCGGACCTGCAGGAGGGCGTGGCTCCCCTTCGCCGACTCGACGAGCCGGAACGAGGCCGACGCGGAGTCGAAGGGTCCGGCGGCGGCGGGCTGGAGGTCCGCGAGCGGCCCCGCGGCGCGGACGACGGGCCCGCGGGCGGCCGCGGCTGCCGTCACCGGGACGGCGGTCAGTGCCACGATGGCCGTGACGGCGAGCAGGTGGCGGGAGGTGGTGGTCATGGTCTTCCCTTCGGGTCGGATCCGCAGGTTGGCGGACACCATGAAGACGTCCGCCGGCCCCTCGTCGGGTGACCCGTCGGCCCCTCGCACCTTGACGAAAGAGGAGCCCACAGTTCGTCAGGAGGTCGTGTCACCCGAACCGCCGTCTCGCGCGTCCGTCAACGTGATGGAGGTGGCCTCGCTCGATGCGCAGGGCACCCTCGCCGCGACAACGACGGGGGTGCCCGACCTCGCCGTGCTCTTCGACGCCGAGGCCGCGTCGCTGACCCGGCTCGCGCGGTTCTACGTCGACGACTCGACCGCGGCCGAGGACCTGGTCCAGGAGGCCTTCATCCGCTTCGCCCGCAGCAGCGGACGGTTGCGCGACCACGACCGCGCCGCCGCCTATCTCCGGTCGATCGTCATCAACCTGGCCCGCGACCACAACCGGCGTGGGTTCGTCTCATGGCGACACCGGCCACCCGCCCATCCCGACGCACCGTCGGCTGCCGAGACCGCCGAGGAACGGGCCGAACGCGCCGCCGTCGTCGAGGCCCTTCGCCGCCTCCCCCGCCGACAGCGCGACTGCGTGACGCTGCGCTACTACTACGACATGCCCGTCGCCGAGATCGCGGCGACGCTCGGGCTGTCGGCCAACACCGTCAAGACCCACCTGCAGCGTGGGCTCGACACGCTCGGCTCGACCCTGGAGGCCCACCGATGACGCATCTCGAGGACCGCATCTCGCACGCGCTCCGCTCCTCCCCCACCCGGCCGAGCCCCGACCTCTTCGACCGCGTCGTCGACAGCATCGAGGCCGACCGCCGCCGCCGCCGGACCGCCTGGCAGCTCGGCTGCGCCGCGGTGGTCGTCGTGGCCGGACTCACCACCGCAGTCCTCACCCTCAGCCCCCGCTATCCGGACGGAGCCCTCGCCATGCCCTGGTGGACCGTAGAACTCGGCACGACCCTCGTGCTGCTCGCCCTGGCCGTGTGGCTGGGCCCCTTCATCAAGCGCTTCGGGCGGGCCTACGCCGCCGACGTGTTCCACGACAACCCGATGACCGGCAAGAGCTACATCGTGCTCACCGACGTCGTCTACTACCTCATCTTCGTCGCGTACATCCTGGGCACCAGCACGTTCGCGCCCCACGAGGGCTGGAACAACTCGAGCACCGGCACGGTGACGCCCGACCAGGCTCAGGCCGCCGCGATCCGGGTGGCCGGCATCCTCGTCATCATCGGCATCCTCCACGGGCTCAACATCGTGCTCATGCCGGTGCTCGGGCGGCTGTTCTCGCTCAACCGGTCGCTGTCCGGCCACCCGGGTCGGTCGGCGCCGGCCGACCTCGACCGCTGAGGGCTCAGGCGGCGGTGTCACGGGCGAGCGGCGTCATCCATGTGGACGCCGGCGACTGGACACCGGAACCTTCCGGTTCGCAGGGGAAGATTCCCCCTGCGAACGTTCGGGTTCCGGGATCCGGCGGGAATGGTGGGGTCAGGAGGAGACGGTCACCGAAGGCGCGCCGGCGGACTCCTCGTCCATCGGCTCGCCCATCTCCTCGGCGAGGCGCATGGCCTCCTCGATGAGCGTCTCGACGATCATGTGCTCGGGGACGGTCTTGATGACCTCGCCCTTGACGAAGATCTGACCCTTGCCGTTGCCGGACGCGACGCCGAGGTCGGCCTCGCGGGCCTCGCCCGGGCCGTTGACGACGCAGCCCATGACGGCGACGCGCAGCGGGACGGTCATCCCCTCGAGGCCGGCGGTCACCTCGTCGGCGAGCTTGTAGACGTCGACCTGGGCGCGGCCGCACGAGGGGCAGGAGACGATCTCGAGCTTGCGGGGGCGCAGGTTGAGCGACTGGAGGATCTGGATGCCGACCTTGACCTCCTCGACCGGGGGCGCCGACAGCGAGACCCGGATGGTATCGCCGATGCCCTGCGAGAGCAGCGCCCCGAACGCGGTCGCCGACTTGATGGTCCCCTGGAACGCCGGCCCGGCCTCGGTGACCCCGAGGTGCAGCGGCCAGTCGCCACGCTCGGCGAGCAGCTGGTAGGCCCGCACCATGACGACGGGGTCGTTGTGCTTGACCGAGATCTTGAAGTCGTGGAAGTCGTGCTCCTCGAACAGGCCGGCCTCCCAGACAGCCGACTCGACGAGCGCCTCCGGGGTGGCCTTGCCGTACTTCTTCATCAGCCGTGGGTCGAGCGAGCCGGCGTTGACGCCGATCCGGATCGAGACGCCGGCGGCCTTCGCCCGACGAGCGATCTCGCCGACCTGGTCGTCGAACTGGCGGATGTTGCCCGGGTTGACCCGCACCGCGGCACACCCGGCGTCGATCGCCGCGTAGACGTACTTGGGCTGGAAGTGGATGTCGGCGATGACGGGGATCTGCGACTTGCGCGCGATGGTGGGCAGCGCCTCGGCGTCGTCCTGGGTCGGGCACGCGACCCGCACGATGTCGCACCCGGAGGCCGTCAGCTCGGCGATCTGCTGGAGCGTGGCGTTGATGTCGGTGGTCGGCGTCGTCGTCATCGACTGCACCGACACGGGAGCGTCGCCACCGACCTCGACCTTGCCCACACGGATCTTCCGGCTCCGGCGGCGGGGGGCGATGGTGGGCGCGGGCAGCGCGGGCATACCGAGGGAGACGGACATGGAACCAAGCGTACGTGGGTCACCTCGGAGGGCCATGATCGACGTCGTGGAGACCAGGGACGCCCTCGACCGGGCCATCGCCGACGACCGTGAGGCCGCGCACTTGCACGGGTTGCTCGCCGGCCTGCGCGGCGAGGCCGTCACCGCCCGCAGCGAGCTCGAGGCCGTGCGTCGGAGGCACGCGCTCGAGGAGGAGGACGTCCGCCGCCTCGACGGCGTCACGCTCTCGGCCCTCATGGCTGCCGTGCGGGGCAGCCGGAGCGGCGAGCTGGACCGCGAGCGGGCCGAGGAGGTCGCGGCCCGGTACGCGCTGCAGACCGCCACCGCGCGCCTGACGGCCGTCGAGGCCCGGCGCGAGGAGGTCGACCAGCGCCTCGCCCGCCTGGGCGAGACCGCGGACCGGAGGGAGCAGGCCGCCCAGGCCCACGCCGAGGCCGTCCGGGGCGCCGGAGGGGTCCCCGCGCCCGAGCTCGAGTCCGTCCTCGACGAGCTGGCCCGGGTCCGGGCCGAGGCGACGGAGGTCCGGGAGGCGCTCGGCGCCGGCCAGCGGGCCCACGCCCTCCTCGACGCGGCCCGAGGTCACCTGGGCTCGGCCGAGTCCTGGTCGACCTACGACACCTGGCTCGGTGGCGGCCTGCTCGCCTCGTCGGTCAAGCACGACCGGATCGACAGTGCGAGCGACCGCATGGGTGAGGCACAGCAGGCCCTGTTCGACTTCGCCCGCGAGCTCTCCGACGTCCAGGCGGTGCCGACGGTACGGGCCGACCTCGGCATCAGCCCGACCTCGCGCACGGTCGACGTCTGGTTCGACAACGTCTTCACGGACCTGTCGGTCGGCGCGCGCATCACGGAGTCGCTGCGCGACGTCGACGCCGCCCTCGCCGCCGTGCGCACGGGCCTCGAGGGCCTCACGCTGCGCACCGCCGCGCTGGAGCAGGAGGAGGC
>CAWIAT010000020.1:0-23526 GCA_963834225.1 uncultured Actinomycetota bacterium
TGGCCCCAAGGGTAGTGGTCCGCGGCAGGGGGCCGACCCCGCGCGACCCCGGGGGGCGGACGGCGCGACGGGCGGCGCCTCCAGTTGCCGGGTCGACCCGGCAGGTCTAGCGTTCGCGACGGACGACTCGTCGTCCCGGTGGAGGTGGGTCGTCCCGCCCCCACCGCGATGATCCAGACCGACGCCGGGGGGCCGAGGTCGCCGGAGTGCCGGGGGGCACTCGTGACGACGGCCGCTCCGGGTCGCTGGGTCGCGAAACCCACCGCAGTCACGGCATCAAGGGGGAACACCAGATGTTCAGAAAGCTCGCGACCAGCCTGGTCGCCACGCTCGCCCTCGCGGCGAGCATGCTCGTCGCCACCGCACCCACCGCCACCGCGGCGGCCCGCAACGGGCTCTGCGAGAGCGGGGAGTTCTGCCTCTACTTCAGCCCGGACCGCAATGGTTCGCTGGTCGACTTCGTCAACACCCAGCGCGACTACTCCGAGGCAGGGGGCTGCATCCGGTTCATCCGGGCCGGCGCCGGCCAGAACAGCTGCGTGCAGAACAACGCGGCCTCGGCGTGGAACCGCTCCGGCGGGCCGGTCTCGGTGTTCTACAACAGCGACTTCGGCGGCGTCTACGACGTCATCCCGAACAACGCCGGTCCGAACCTCAACGACAACGTCCGCAAGGACAACGCCTCGCACATCGTCGGCGACGCCTCGCTCCGCTTCCCCCTCAACGCCACCCAGGCACAGATCAAGGCCGGGTCACCGTCGGTGTGGTGCTGGAACAGCAAGGCCAACTGCCACCACGACTACAACGCCGCCGACATCTTCGTCTCCCCCGGCACGGCGGTCGTCTCGCCGGTCAAGGGCACGGTGATGACCAAGCGGGTCAGCGCCAGCGGCAGCACGGCCACGGTCAAGGACGGCTTCGGGCGGCTCTGGTTCTTCCAGCACATGGACGACAACCCCGCGCCCGTCGTGAGCGTGGGGCAGGGCGTCTCCAAGGGCGACCGGATCGGCACGGTCGGCGGGAGGTCCCACGCGTCCGGCACCGACCCGCACCTGCACATCGACATGCGGGTCGGGGTGAGCTCACGGGTCGACTGCGCCGGGGCGCAGTGCGCCGGCTACGGGTTCGTCAACAACCAGCCCCTCCTGCGGACGGCGTTCCTCGAGCGCCCGTGATCGAGCAGCGGTGGGCGGCGGCGCGAGCTCGTCGCCGCCCACCGCTCACGGTCGTCGTCGAGGTCGTCGGCGAGGTCGTCGTCGAGGTCGTCGTCGGCGGACGGGCCTAGGCTGGCCCCGTGCGCCAGTACCTCGACCTCCTCGACCACGTGATGACGACCGGGGTCGACAAGTCCGACCGCACCGGCACGGGCACCCGCAGCGTCTTCGGCTACCAGATGCGCTTCGACCTCGCCGAGGGCTTCCCCGTCGTCACGACGAAGAAGCTGCACCTGCGCTCGATCATCGGCGAGCTGCTGTGGTTCCTGCGCGGCGACACCAACGTGCGCTGGCTCCAGGAGCGCGGCATCTCCATCTGGGACGAGTGGGCCGACGAGCTCGGTGACCTCGGGCCCGTGTACGGACACCAGTGGCGTTCCTGGCCCACGCCCGACGGCCGCCGGGTCGACCAGATCGACAAGGTCGTCGAGTCGATCCGCGCCAACCCCGACTCGCGCCGCCACATCGTCTCGGCCTGGAACGTCGCCGACGTCGACGACATGGCCCTGCCCCCCTGCCACGCGCTCTTCCAGTTCTACGTGCGGCCCGCCGCCGACGGCGGACCCGCCCACCTCGACTGCCAGCTCTACCAGCGCAGCGCCGACATCTTCCTCGGGGTCCCGTTCAACATCGCGTCGTACGCCCTGCTGACGATGATGGTCGCGCAGCTCACCGACCTGCGCCCCGGCCACTTCGTCCACACGCTCGGTGACGCGCACCTCTACTCCAACCACGTCGAGCAGGCCCGGCTGCAGCTCACCCGAGAGCCACACCCCCTCCCGACGATGACGATCACGCCGCGCGAGTCGATCGACGCCTACGACCTCGACGACTTCGAGCTCGTCGGGTACGAGGCCCACCCGGCCATCAAGGCGCCGATCGCGGTCTGAGAGAGGGCTCCTCGTGACTCGCATCTCGCTCATCGCCGCGGTGGCGCGCAACGGCGTCATCGGCCTCGACGGTGGCATGCCCTGGCACCTGCCCGAGGAGCTGAAGCACTTCAAGGCCACGACGATGGGCCACCCGCTCGTCATGGGCCGGCGCACCTTCGAGTCCATCGGCCGGCCGCTCCCCGGTCGTCGCACCGTCGTCGTGACGCGCGACCCGGCGTGGCAGCACGCCGGAGTCGAGACGGCGCACTCGTTCGCCGAGGCGATCTCGCTGGCCGGTCCCGCCGACGAGGTCTACGTCGCGGGTGGTGCGCAGGTGTACGCCGAGGCCATCCCTTTCGCACACCGGCTCGTCCTCACCGAGGTCGACGCCGAGCCCGAGGGCGACACGTGGTTCCCCGACTGGGCGCGCGAGGAGTGGCGCGAGGTGTCGCGCGAGCCGCACGACGGCTGGTCGCACGTGGTCTACGAGCGGGTGTGACACACCCCGTCGACCCAGAGCGACCCCGGTTCGTCAGGACGTCGGCCGGCCGCGCCTGCTCGCCGGCCGCGGGTGACGACGTCCGACCACGAACCACCGACAGTCCCTGCTGCCGGATGACTCGCCCGGGCCATCGACGCGGGCCCCCTTCGAGGACGAGACTCATCCCGAGGGACGGCCGCCGCGACATCGTCGTCACGGTGGCCATCCCGGACGGGAGACCACCATTCCGGCCTGGTTCTCAACGGGCAGCGGAAGGTTGCCCGCCGAGTTGCGGACCCGAGCCCTCGCCGACCTGATCGACACGCTGCTCTCCGCTGAGCGCGGGCTCCACGGCGTCGCCATCCCGCCCGCCAGCGCGCTCGCTACGGCGCAGTAGGTGTCGTGATCACAGCACTTACTGCGCCGTAGCGCGCGATCAGAGGGGGGACAGCGGCGTCACTCGGCGAAGGTGGCCTCGAGCGTGATCGGCACGGCCGAGAGCGCCTGGCTCACGGGGCAGTTCGCCTTGGCGTCCTGCGCGGCCTCCTCGAACTGCTCGGCGGTGATGCCGGGGACCGAGCCGACGACCTTGAGGACGATGCCGGTGATCCCGGTGCCGGGCTGGAAGGTGACCTCGGCGGTCGTGTCGACCGTCGTGGGAGGCGTACCGCCCTGGGCGAGCCCGTTGGACAGCGCCATCGAGAAGCACGTGGAGTGCGCGGCGGCGATGAGCTCCTCGGGACTGGTGACCCCGTTCGCCGCCTCGGCGCGGGCAGGCCAGTTGACGTCGAAACTGCCGACGCCGGAGGACTCGAGGGTGACCTGGCCGGCCCCCTCCATGAGGGAACCCTCCCAGTGGGCGGATGCGGTGCGGGTGGTGGCCATCAGGTGTTCCTTCGCGTGGGGGACGTCTCGCGCCGACCCTACCCACCGATCCCGTCGCGATCGGCGGGAGCCCGTGGGCAGACACGGACGACCGGGCGATGTCGCGAGGCGCTGGGTAGGGTCGCAGCGTGCCGATCCACCTCTCCACCACCGGCCCCGTCGCGACGATCACCATCGAGCGCACCCACCGACGCAACGCCCTCGACCTCGAGACCCTCGACGACCTGCACGGCAGCATCGTCCAGGCCCTCGCCGAGGGGTCGCGCTCGCTCGTGCTGACCGGCGCCGACGGGCACTTCTGCTCCGGCGCCGACCTCGTCGAGCTCGAGGACGTCTCCTTCACCTCCCGCCTCGCCGAGGTCCTCGAGCACCTCGCGGCGGTGCCCGTCGTCACGGTCGCGGCCGTCGACGGCTCGTGCCTGGGCCTCGGGATGCAGCTCGCGGTGGCCTGCGACGTCCGCGTCGTCGCCGAGGGCGCGCGCTTCGCCGTCCCCGTGGCCCGGCTCGGGCTCATGGTCGACCACTGGACGGTCGACCGCGTCACCCGGGTCTGGGGCGAGGGAGCGGCCCGGCACATGGTCCTCACCGGCGCCGTCCTCACCGCCGACGACGCATGGCGGCTCGGCGCGGCCCAGGTGCGCGGCGGCCTCGCGGAGGCCCAGGAGCTCGCCGCCCGCGCCGCGGGCCTGGCTCCCCTGAGCCAGGCCGGGTCGAAGGTCGGCTTCGACGCCCGCCACGACGACCTCGCCGAGATCGCCCGCTACGAGGCCGCGTTCGCGCGAGCCTGGGGCAGCGACGACCTCGCGGAGGGCCGTCGCGCCTTCAGCGAGCGCCGCGAGCCGGTCTTCGGAGGCCGCTGATGACGACGCACGGCCACGGGCACGCGAACGGTGCCGACCACGACCACGCGCACGGCCACGACCACGACCACGGCACCGCGGTCGGCGGCCCGCCCACCCCGCTCGCCGACGCGAGCGTGCGCCGGGCCCGCGCCAACGACGCCCCCGCGGTCGGCCTCGTCCAGGCGACCGTGTTCCGCGAGGCCTACGCCGGACGCGTCCCCGACGAGGTCGTCGCCCTCTTCGAGCCCGACGCCTTCGCCCGCTCCTGGCGCGAGAGCCTGGCCGCCCCGCCCCAGGGCGTCCACCGGCTCATGGTGGCCTGCGCCGGCGACCAGGTCGTCGGCCTCGCCGCGGTCGGGCCGAGCCAGGACCCCGACGCCGGTCCGGCGTGGGGCGAGGTCACCGTCCTCGGCGTCCACCCCGACGCCCGACGCCAGGGCCACGGCTCGCGCCTGCTCAACGCCACGGTCGACGTCCTGGGCGAGGCGGGGGCCGAGGCAGTGACCCTCTGGCTGCTCGCCGACGACGAGGCGGCGCGCGGCTTCCTCGCAGCCTCGGGCTTCGCCCCCGACGGCGCCTACCGCGACCGCGTCGTCTCGCCCGACGGCGCCACCCTGCGCGAGGTCCGCCTCACCGCCCACCTCGGCGCGCACGACACCGACGACAACGACGACGGAGCCACCGCGGACGGCGCGGTCCCCGACCCGGCGCCGTGACGCCCGGATGACGCCACGATGACCGCCCGATGACGACCGCGGCACTCCCGGACGGCCGCCGGCGCGAGGTCGTCCGGCAGTCGTGGTCGGTCGGCGTCGCGACCGGGGCCTACGGCATCTCGTTCGGCGCGCTCGCCGTCGCGGCCGGCCTCGACGTCTGGCAGGCCCAGGTCCTCTCGCTCGTGATGTTCACCGGCGGCTCACAGTTCGCCTTCGTCGGCATCATCGGTGCGGGCGGGCTCGCGGCAGCCCCGGCCGCCGTCGCGACCGCGGCGATGCTCGGCATCCGCAACGGTCTCTACGGCCTGCAGACCTCGCAGTTCCTCCGGGTCACCGGGCTCCGGAGGCTCGGGGCGGCCCAGCTGACCATCGACGAGTCGACCGCGGTCGGCATCGCCCAGGCCGAGCCCGATGCGCAGCGACTGGGGTTCTGGCACACCGGGATCGCCGTCTTCACCCTCTGGAACCTCTCGACCCTCGTCGGGTCGGTGCTCGGCAACGCCCTCGGCGACCCGCGCCGGCTCGGGCTCGACGCCGCCGCCGCCGCCGCCTTCGTCGCGCTGCTCTGGCCGCGCCTGAAGAGCCGGGACGCGACGGCCACCGCCGTCCTCGCCGCCTTCATCGCGCTCCTCGCCTCCCCGCACCTGCCCGCCGGCGTGCCCGTCATCCTCGCGGCGGCCGCCGCCCTCGTCGTCGGACTGCGCCGACCCGGCCGCCACGAGGGCCCGCTCGAGGGCGCCGACGGCTCGCTTCCCGGATCGGACCCGACACCATGACGCTGTGGCTGGCGGTCCTCCTCGCCTGCGCCGCGTGCCTCGTCCTCAAGGTCGCGGGGTACCTCGTGCCGGCCGACCTCCTCGCCGGCGAGCGCACCTCGCGCGTCACGACCCTGCTGCCCGTCGCCCTGCTCGCGGGGCTCGTCGTCGTCCAGGCCGTCGGGGGCGAGGGCGGGTCGATCGTCGTGGACGCGCGGCTCGTCGCCGTGGGGGTCGCGGTCGTGCTGCTCGTGCTGCGGGCGAACTTCCTCGTCGTCGTCCTCGCCGCGGCGGCCGTCGCGGCGCTGCTCCGCCTCGCCGGCTGGGGCTAGGGAAAGGCCTCGTCAGGAGCGTCGCGCTCGGAGGTGTCCCGGTCGAGGGCGCGGGGCAGCACCCCCGTCGGGCAGCACCATCACGCCCGGCTCGTCGGCCCACTCACCCACGGGCGACCGCCTCGCGGTACCGCTCGACGACGATCTCGGCGACCCGCGGGTCGGGCAGGACCGGGCCGGTGACGACGTCGGCACCGCTCTCCTCGACCCGTCGCTGGAAGAACCCCGGCGCGAGGAGGTAGGACGCGACGGTGACGGACGCTCCCCCGCCGGCCGCCCGAACCGCGGCGACCGCGTCGGCGACCGTGGGCTCGGGGCCGGCCGCGAAGGCGAGGAGGACCGGCGCTCCCCGGTGGTGGGCGAGGCGCTGCGCGACGCTGGCGCTGTCGGCCTGGGCCCGCTCGTCGCTCGACCCCGCGGGCACGAGGATGACCGTCCCTCCCTCGGGCGCCCCGGCCGCGCGCAGCCGGTCGAGGACGACGTCGACGAGCCGCTCGTCGGGACCCAGCGCGGAGGTCGCGACGACGTCGGGCCGCGCGGCGACGGCCTCCGCGATGTCGACGTGGACGTGGTACCCGCCGGCGAGGAGCAGGGGGACGACGACGCCCGCGAGCGGCGTCCCCGGCGGGAGGCCGGCGACGACCTCGGCCACCTCGGGCCCGTGGACGTCGACGTACGCCTCGAGGACGTCGACGCCGGGCAGCAGCGCCGCAACCTCGGCGACGACCCCGCGCACGGTGGCGCGGCCGTCGGGGTCACGGGTGCCGTGGGCGCACACGACGAGGGCTGCGGTCACGAGGTCACGGTGTCACGCCGACCCGTCGGGCGCGAGGACGAGGGCGTAGCCACGCTTGACGACGGTGCGCACCAGGTCCTTGGACCCGCAGGCCTCGCGGACCCGGGCGATGGCCGTCTCGACCGCGTGGCCGTCGGTGGACCCACCGGGCAGGAGGGCCTGCAGCCGCTCCCGGGGCACGACGGCGCCGCGGGCCGCGGCGAGCTCGGCGAGGAGGACGACGCCGGCGGGGCCGAGGGGCACCGGCCGTCCGTCGAGGACGGCGGCGCGCGCCCGGACGACGAGGTCGCCGGCCACCGTCGCGAGGACCGGCTGCTCGGCGTAGTGCGTCACGAGCTCGCGCACGAGCGCCCCGAGCCGCCACCGGCCGGGTACCAGGGGCGACAGTCCGGCGTCGAGGAGCGGTGCGGCCGTGATGGGTCCGACGGTCGCCAGCACCAGGCGGTCGCCCAGGTTGCGGCGGCGGATGGCGCGCAGGTCGTCCTCGTCGGTGGCCGCGAGCCAGGCGATCACCCCCGGGGCCGAGGTGAACACCACCGCGTCGACGAGCCCGTCGGCGGTGCGGCGCACCGAGTCGCGCAGCACCACGGGGTCCGAGGCTCCCCAGCTGTAGACGACGACGGAGGTCACGGTCGCCCCGGCCTCGGCGAACGCCTCGTCGAGCCCGTCGCCGCCGCTGCCGTGGTGCTGCACGGCGATCCGCATCCCGGCGACACCCTCGGCGAGGAGGAACTGCTGGATCTCGGCGGCCGTCTCGGACGTGGCGACCCAGTCGGCGGTCAGCCCGGCGGCCTCGATGGCGCCGCGAGCCTTGGGTCCGCGGGCGATGAGGCGGGCGGCGGCGAACACGTCGAGGAGGTCCTCGGCCAGGCCCGCGGCGTCGGCGGCCTCGACCCAGCCGCGGAACCCGATGCCGGTCGTCGCGACGACGACGTCAGGAGGGTTCGCGAGGACCTCACGGGTCCGGTCGACGAGGCTGAGGTCGTCGAGGTGCGGCACCACCTCGAGGGCCGGCGCGTGCTCGACGGTCGCGCCCCGGCGCTCCAGCGCGGCAGCGAGCTCCTTGAAGCGGCGGTCGGCGGTGACGGCGACGGTGCACCCGGCGAGCACCGGACCGGCAGGCGGCTGCGCCCGGGGGCTCGACGCGGGAGTCGTCGTCCCCTCGAGCTCAGTCATCGTCGGGTCCCGTCGTCGCGCACACCGGGTCGTCGAGGAAGCCCTCGGCCGCGACGAGGCCGATGACGACGATCGCCGGCGGGCGCACACCCGCACGCTCGGCCACGCCGGCGGCGGTGCCGACCGTCGCCCGGGTGACCCGCTCCCGAACCGTCGACCCCTGTTCGACCATCGCGACGGGCAGGTCCGGGTCGACCCCGGCCTCGACGGCGGCGGCACAGATCTCGGGCAGCGCGGAGACCGCCATGAGCAGGACGACGGTGGCGCCGGTCGTGAGGGCGGCCAGGGTCGCCCGGTCGGCCCCGACGTGGCCCGAGCTGACGTGGACCGACGTCGACACCCCGCGCTGGGTGACCGGGATGCCGGCGAGCGCCGGGACGGAGAAGGCCGAGGTGATGCCCGGGACGACGGAGACCTCGACCCCGGCGCGGCGGCAGGCGTGGACCTCCTCGCCACCGCGGCCGAAGACGTAGGGGTCGCCGCCCTTGAAGCGGACGACGGTCAGGCCCTGGAGGGCGCGGTCGACGAGGATCGCGTTGATCTCGGCCTGCGGCACGGGGTGGTTCGTCGGGCTCTTGCCGACGTTGACGACCTCGACGTCGGGTGGCAGGCGGTCGAGCAGCGGGGTCGCGCCGAGCCGGTCGGTGACGACGACGTCGGCGGTGGCCAGGGCCTCGAGCCCGGCGAGCGGGACGAGCCCGGGGTCGCCGGGCCCGCTCCCGACGAGGACCACTCGACCCCGGCGGACCCGGCGCCGGCGCAGGTCGACCTCGCCCGAGGCGACGTGCACGGCGAGGGCGTCGCGCACCCCGGCCGCCCGGCGCGGGTCGGGGTCCCCCACCGACACGACGCCGAGGACGAGGTCGCCGTGGGTGCTCGAGGCGACCGAGCGGGCCGTGCCGTCGCGCCCGTCGGAGGCGTTGACGCACCACGTCCGCCGGGCCTGCGCCCATGCGGCGACCCGGGCGTTGACGGACGGGTCGGCCGTCGCGGCGACGACGAGCCAGGCGCCCTCGAGGTCGGACTCGTCGACGGCCCGCTCGAGAAGCTCGGCGTCGCCGTGGCTCGCGACCCGGCGGGCGTCGTCGGAGGGCACCGGGTCGACGAGCACGACGTGCGCGCCGTCCTCGACCAGCCGGCGGGCCCGACGCATGCCGACGACGCCGGCGCCGACGACGAGCACTCGGCGACCGGTGAGGTCCAGGCCGACGAGAGTCGTCACGCGGACGTCACGCCGTCGACAGGTCGATGGTCACGCGTCCATCGTCGAGGGTCACGGCATACGTCGCCAAGTCGGGTCCACGTCCGGGACGCGGGTCCTTGTCGAGCGGGTCGAGGCAGCGGCCGTCCTGGAGCGAGAAGACCTGCTTGTGCACCGGTGAGGCGATCGTCGGCAGGTCGCCGCGCGAGCCGGTGATCCCCCGCGACATCACCGCCGCCCCCGAGAACGGGCAGACGTTGTCGACGGCGAAGACCCGCCCGTCGGCGAGGAGGAAGACCGCCACCTGCCGGTCCTCGACGAGGGCGGCCACCCCGAGCTCGGGCGTCAGGTCGGCGAGGGCGCACACGTCGAGGCGGGTGGTGCGGTCGGCGACAGCGGTCATGAGCGGACCTCCAGCGTGGTCGGGGCGATGAGGACGGGGCCGGGCGAGGCGAGGCCGGACGCGCGCTCGCCCTCGGTCGCCGGACGGCGCTGGCCGCGCTCGGTGACGTAGGAGAGCGTGGGGTCGGCCGTGTCGGGGGCATTGACGAAGGACGCGAACTGGCGCAGCCGCACCGGGTCGCGCAGGACCGCGGCCCACTCGTCCTCGTAGGAGTCGACGTGGCGCGCCATCTGCTCGTCGAGGTCGGCGCAGATCCCGAGGACGTCGTCGACGACGATCGCGCGGATCCGGTCGAGGCCGCCCTCGTGGTCCTGCTGCCAGGGCGCGGTGCGCTGCAGCCGGTCGGCGGTGCGGACGTAGTACATGAGGTAGCGGTCGACGAGCCGGATGGCGGTGTCGTCGTCGACGTCCTCGACGAGGAGCTCGGCGTGCCGTGGGGTGAAGCCGCCGTTGCCACCGACGTGGACGTTCCAGCCGCGGTCGGTGGCGATGAGCCCGACGTCCTTGCCCCGCGCCTCGGCGCACTCCCGGGCACATCCCGAGACGCCGAGCTTGAGCTTGTGCGGGCTCCGCAGGCCGCGGTAGCGCAGCTCGAGGAGGACGGCCATCCCCACCGAGTCCTGCACGCCGAAGCGGCACCACGACGACCCGACGCACGACTTCACGGTGCGCAGCGACTTGCCGTACGCGTGCCCCGACTCCATCCCGCCGTCGACGAGCCGCTGCCAGATGGCCGGCAGCTGCTCGAGCCGGGCGCCGAAGAGGTCGATCCGCTGGCCGCCGGTGATCTTCGTGTAGAGCCCGTAGTCCTTGGCGATCCCTCCGATGAGGATGAGCTGCTCGGGCAGGATCTCGCCGCCCGGCACCCGCGGGACGACCGAGTAGGTGCCGTCCTTCTGGAGGTTGGCCATGACCCGGTCGTTGGTGTCCTGCAGGGCTGCCCGGTCGTCGGCGAGGACGTGCTCGTCGTACAGGCTCGCGAGGACCGACGCGATGACCGGCTTGCAGATGTCGCAGCCGCGCCCGGCGCCGAAGCGGTCGATGATGTCGCTGAAGGTCCGCAGTCCGGTGACCTGGACCGAGGTGTAGAGCTCGGCCCGCGACATCGCGACGTGCTCGCACATCGCCGTCGAGACGGCGAGGCCGGCCTTGGCCATCTCGGCGCCCACCAGCTTCTTGACGAGGGGGATGCAGGAGCCGCACGAGGTGCCGGCCCGGGTGCACGCCTTGACGGATCCGACGTCGTGGCAGCCCTTCTCGCTCACGGCACACCGCACCTCGCCCGCCGTGACGTTGTTGCACGAACAGACGGTGGCGGCGCCTGGGAGCTCGACCTGGGGCCGTTCGGCGCCGGCGTTCTCCGGGAGCAGCCACAGCCCCGGGTCGCTGCCGAGCGCGGCACCGACCATCGGTCGCAGGCTCGCGTAGGCCGAGGCGTCGCCGACGAGGATGCCGCCGAGGAGGGTGCGCGCGTCGTCGGTGACGACGAGCTTCTTGTAGACGCCGGACACCGGGTCGGAGTGCACGAGCTCGAGGGCACCCGGCGTCGTGGCGAAGGCGTCGCCGAACGAGGCGACGTCGACGCCGAGGAGCTTGAGCTTCGTCGACAGGTCGGCCCCCGGGAAGGTGGCGTCGCCGCCGAGGATCCGGTCGACGGCGACCTCGGCCATCGTGTAGCCCGGGGCGACCAGGCCCAGGCAGCGGCCCTCGATGCAGGCGACCTCGCCGACCGCGTAGACGCGCGGGTCCTTCGTGCGGCAACCCTCGTCGACGACGACACCGCCGCGGGGACCCGTGGCCAGTCCGGCGGGCGCGGCGAGCTCGTCGCGCGGCCGGACACCGGTGGCGAAGACGACGACGTCGGCGGGCAGGTCGGCCTCCTCGCCGGCGACCCGGAGCCCGGCGACGCGACCGTGGGGATCGACCGTGACCGACTCGGAACCGGCGCCGACGCGGACGTCGACGCCCATCGCCTCGATGATGCGGCGCAGCGCGTGGCCTCCGCCCTCGTCGACCTGCAGGGCCATGAGGCGCGGGGCGAACTCGACGACGGTCGTGTGGGCGTCGAGCCCGACGAGGGCGCCCGCGGCCTCGAGGCCGAGCAGCCCGCCGCCGACGACGACGCCCCGGACCGGGCGGCCCAGGGCCGTGGCGCGCCCGGTGACCCAGTCGCGCAGGGCGACGACGTCGTCGATGGTGCGGTAGACGAAGACCCCCGCGGCGTCGGCCCCCGGCACGGGCGGGACCCAGGCGTACGAGCCGGTGGCCAGGACGAGGTGGTCGTAGCCGACGACGTCCCCGCCGGCGGTCGTGACCGTCCGTGACTCCCGGTCGATGGTGGTGGCGCCGGTGCGCAGCCGCAGGTCGACCCGCTCGTCGTCCCACATCGCGGGGTCACCGAGGAGGAGCTCGTCCGGGGTGGCACCGGAGAAGAACGCGCTGAGGCCGACCCGGTCGTACGGCGCCCGGTCCTCCTCGGCGACGACGGTGACGCGGTGCGTCCCCGCGGTGTCGCGGGAGCGCAGCGCCTCCACGACGCGGTGGGCGACCATGCCCCCACCGATGACGACGACGTGCTCGGTCATGACGCGCTCCTGACGAGGGTCTGGTCCTGCTGGTCCATGGGGTCGTGTGCGGTGGAGGGGTCCTGCATGGGGGACGTGTCGTGCGGGGTGGGGTCCTGCGTGGGGGTGGCGGCGACGAGGGCCTCGACGACGCCGCGGCAGTCGCCGCAGCCGGTGCTCGCCCGGGTGGCGGCGGAGACCTCGGCGGCGGTCGCACAGCCGTCGCGCACGGCCTCGCGGATCCGCCCGGCCGACACGCTGTTGCACGAGCAGACGCGGTCGCCGTCCTCGAGCTCCTCGGGCCGGCGGGCGGCCGCACTCGCCCCACCGCCCGCGAGGGCCCGGACCAGGAGGAGCGCGGGGTCGTCGGGAACGGGCAGCGAGCGCGTGTAGAGGGCCGAGAGGGTCGCGGCGACCTCGACGTCGCCGATGCACGTGGCGCCCGCGAGGAGCCCTCCGGACACGACGACCTCGACGTACCGGCCGCGTTCGGGGTCCTTGAGCGACAGCACCCGGAAGCGCGGGTCGTCGCGGTCGACCTCGCCACTGACGCCCATGCTCACCATCGACATCCCGGACGCCTTGACCCGCACGACGTCGTGGGTCGCCGGTCCGGTCCCCACGCCGGCCGAGCCGCCCGCCCCCGCTCCGCCGGGGACGAGGGTCGCGACGAGGGCGGCGGCCTGCTGCCAGCCTTGGGCGACGAGACCCGTGGCCCCGGAGGGCGGCTGGGCGCAGTCGCCGATGGCGTGGACCTGCGGGTCGTCGGGGCTCGCGAGCGCATCGGTGACGACGACTCCCCGGTCGACGGTGAGGCCGGCCCGCCGAGCGAGCATCGTCTCGGGGACCGTCCCGCAGCACATGACGAACAGGTCCGCAGCGGCCTCGGCCCCGTCGGCGAAGCGGATGCCCTCGAGCCGGCCACGGCGGGTCGTGGCGCCGACGACCGAGGCGCCGACGTGGGTCGTGATGCCGAGGCGTTCGAGGCTGCTGATGGCGACCTGCGAGGCCTCCCAGCCGAGCTGGCGCTCCATCAGGCGGTCGGCGAGGTGGACGAGGCGCACGCTGAGGCCGCGCCTCGCGAGTCCCGTCGCGACCTCGACACCGAGTACGCCGGCCCCGAGGACGACAGCGCGGCGCGAGCGGCCCGCCGCCTCGACGATCCCGGTGGCGTCGCCCATGTCCTTGAGGACGAAGACGCCCTCGACGAGGCCCTCGTCGTAGGCCACGCCCTGGATCGGGGGGACCCGGGCCGCCGACCCGGTGGCGAGGACGAGCTCGTCGTAGGGGTGCTCCTCGCCGAGGTCGTCGACGACGACCATCCGGACGCGGTCGACCGCCGTGGCGGCGACACCGGTGCGGACGCGAACCCGCGGGTGGGGCGGCCCGGCGAGACCGAGCACCTCGGGGCTCTTCGACCCGGCGACCACGCTCGAGAGCAGGACGCGGTTGTACGCGGCGACCGGCTCCCTGCCGAGGACGGTCACGTGGGCTGCGGCGTCGGCGTCGACGAGCAGCTCGGTGAAGCGCGAGCCGACCATGCCGTGGCCGATGACGACGACGCGCCTCACGCCGGGACCACCTGGGCGACGGTCGCGAGCGCACGGACGACCGGGTCGGCCTCCCGTTCCAGGCTCACCGCGCACACCTTGAACTCCGGCATCCCCGACACCGGGTCGGTCGCG
Organism: uncultured Actinomycetota bacterium; assembly: GCA_963834225.1. Classification (GTDB taxonomy): domain Bacteria; phylum Actinomycetota; class Actinomycetes; order Actinomycetales; family Dermatophilaceae; genus Oryzobacter. The sequence continues at coordinate 13,923 of CAWIAT010000020.1, forward strand.
TCGCTGGTGAGGAGGTTGGCGCTCAGCTCTCCGGCCCAGTGGAAGGGCAGGAACACGGTGTCGGGACGGATGCCGTCGGTGACGTCGGCGTCGGCGACCATCGAGCCGCGGGCCGACGTGACCCTGACCGGATCCCCCTGTCCGACACCGAGGTCCGCTGCGAGGAGCGGGTGCAGCTCGAGGAGCGGGGCGGGCATCGCCTCGACGAGCTCTGCCACCCTGCGGGTCTGGGCGCCCGACTGGTAGTGGTGCAGGACCCGACCGGTGACGAGGTGGATGGGGCGACCCGCCGTGACGTCGTCCGCAGGGCCGCGGTGGTCGACGGCCACAGGGTGCGCGCGACCGTCGGCCGTCGGGAACCCGTCGAGGAAGAGGCGCGGTGTGCCCTCCGGAGACGCGGTGGAGCAGGGCCAGTACAGGGCCTCCCCCGCGTCGAGCCGGTCGTAGGTGATGGCCGAGTAGTCGGCGCGCCCTCCGGCCGAGGCGCGGGCCAGCTCGTCGAACACCTCGCGGGCGTGGCTGCTGAAACCGCGGTCGACACCGAAGCGGCGGGCCAGCTCGCCCCACACCCACAGCTCGGTGCGTGCCTCCGCCGGCGGGTCGATGGCGCGCCGGCGCCGGATGACGCGGCCCTCGAGGGTCGTCATGGTGCCCTCCTCCTCGGCCCACTGGGTCACGGGCAGGACGACGTCGGCCATCAGGGCGGTCTCCGACGGGACGACGTCGGCCACGACGAGGAGGTCGAGGCGGCCGAGCGCCTCGCGGACCGCGGTGACGTTGGGGGCGGAGACGGCCGGGTTGGCGCCGTGGACGAGGAGCGCACGTGGTCCCCCGCCGGTGCCGAGGCGCCGCAGCAGCTCGACGGCCGGCACGCCGGGGCCCGGCAGCGCGTCGGGGTCGACGCCCCAGACGGCGGCGACGTGGGCCCGCGCCGCCGGGTCGGCGATCATCCGGTAGCCGGGCAGCTGGTCGCTCTTCAGGCCGTGCTCCCGCCCGCCCTGCCCGTTGCCCTGGCCGGTCAGCGGGCCGTAGCCAGAGCCGACCCGGCCGACGAGCCCGAGGGCCAGCGCGAGGTTGATGGCCGCGGAGACGCCGTCGGTACCCTGGGTGGACTGCTCGACCCCGCGACCGGTCAGGACGTACGCCCCTCGGCCACCGTGCACCGGAGCAGCGGCGGCGAGCAGCCGCGCGACCGCCCGGAGCGTGTCGGCGGGGACGCCGCACACCGCCTCGGCCCGCTCGGGCCACCAGCGCGAGACCGAGGCCCGCACGGCGTCCCACCCGGTGGTGCGCTCGCCGAGGTAGGCCTCGTCGGTGAGCCGCTCGTCGAGCAGGACGTGGGTGAGGGCGAGCAGGACGACGAGGTCGGTGCCCGGCACCGGCGCGAGGTGGACGCCCGCGCCGTCATCGGTGAGCTTCGCCGTGGCCGAGCGGCGCGGGTCGACGACGATGAGCCCACCGCGCGACCGGGCGCCGGCCAGGTGCTGGACCAGGGGCGGCATCGTGGCGGCGGGGTTCGACCCGACGACGAGGACGGCGTCGGCTCCGCCGAGGTCGACGAGCGGGAACGCGAGACCGCGGTCGACGCCGAGGGTGCGGTTGGCCCCGGCTGCGGCCGACGACATGCAGAAGCGGCCGTTGTAGTCGATGAACGGGGTGCGCAGGACGACCCGGGCGAACTTGCCCAGGCTGTACGCCTTCTCGTTCGTCAGGCCGCCACCGCCGAAGACCGCGACGGACTCTCGCCCGTGCTCCGCCTGCAGAGCCGCGAGCCGGCCGTGGACGAGGTCGAGCGCCTCGTCCCACGTGGCCGGCTCCAGCGGAGCGTCCCGGCCGCCGCGACGGACCAGCGGCGTCGTCAGGCGGTCCGGGGCCCGAAGGACCTCCGCCGCGCTCCACCCCTTCTGACACATGCCGCCCCGGTTGGTCGGGAAGTCACGCGCCTCGACCCGCACCGGGACGGCGGCCCCCGCGACCGGCGTGAGGGACTGGGCGCACTGGAGTGCGCAGTAGGGGCAGTGCGTGGGCGTCGACACGTCGGTCAGACCTTCGCCATCGTCGCGCCGCGGCGCAGGTAGACGGCCCAGGTCAGGACCGCCATGAGGAGGAAGACGCCGACGTAGACCTGCAGCGCCGGGACGATCGAGCCGTACTCCTCCTTGGCGAACTTGTAGACGAACGGGATGACGAACCCGCCGAAGGCGCCGACGGCCGAGATGATGCCGACCGCCCCGGCCGCGCGCCGCTTGAACTCCAGCGCCGCCGTGTCGCCGCCGTCACCGTCGCGGGCCCCGAGGCGGGTGAAGATGGCCGGGATCATCCGGTAGGTCGACCCGTTGCCGACGCCGGTGGCGATGAACAGGACCATGAAGCTGGCGAAGAACAGCGGCAGGCTCCGGGCGTTGACGCCCATGACGGCGACGAGGCCTGCGACGGCCATCGTGACGAAGGCGCCGACCGTGACGACCGAGCCGCCGAGGCGGTCCGACAGGCGTCCACCGATCGGCCGCGAGAGCGAGCCGACGAGGGCGCCGAGGAAGCCGTAGGCCAAGGCGATGTCGCCGCGCTCGAAGACGACCTTGAGGAGGGTCGGGAAGGCCGCGGAGTAGCCGATGAAGGACCCGAAGGTGCCGATGTAGAGCAGCGCCATCAGCCAGGTGTGCAGGTGCCGGGTGGCGCGGGCCGTGGGTCCGGGGTCGGCCTTGGCCTCGCGCAGGTTGTCCATCAGCCGGTAGGCCAGGACCGCCGAGAGGATCGCGAAGGGCACGTAGAGCAGGCCGGCGTTCGACAGGCCCGCCGCGACGCCACCGAGGCCGATGACGAGCGGGACGGCCTTCTGCGCGACGGCGACCCCGATGTTGCCGCCGGCCGCGTTGAGGCCGAGCGCCCAGCCCTTCTCCCTCTCGGGGTAGAAGAAGCTGATGTTGGCCATCGAGGACGCGAAGTTGCCACCACCGAAGCCCGCGGTGCCGGCGACGAGGAGGAGCACCCCGAACGGGAGCTCGGGGTGCTGGACGACCCAGGCGAGGCCGAGGGTGGGGATGAGCAGGAGCAGGGCCGAGACGACGGTCCAGTTGCGGCCGCCGAAGATCGGCACGGCGAAGGTGTAGGGGATGCGCAGCACGGCACCGACCCCGGAGGCGACGGCGAGGACGGTGAGCGCCTGGCCGGCGGTCAGCGCCCAGCCGTTGGCGCCGGTGGCGACCAGCGCGCCGGTGGCGTCGAAGGTGCCCGACATCGACACGACGACGATCGACCACAGCATCCAGACGGAGAAGCCGATGTGCTCGGCGACGATCGAGAAGACGAGGTTGCGGCGGGCGATGGCGCGGCCGCGGCCGGCCCAGAAGCCGTCGTCCTGCGGGTCCCAGTGCTCGATCCAGCGTCCGGGGCCGACGACCCCGAGCTCGGGTGGTGGCGCGGCGGCCCGGGGTGGTGCGGCGGCCTCGGGTGTCGTGGCGGGGGTGACGGTGGTGGACATTGGCGGCCCTTCGCGAAGCAGGGCGGGCTCGGGACGACACCGGACCAGGGATGCGCGGTGGTGGCGCCCCGACCCCGGTGTCGGATGTCCCGACGGTAGGGACGCCCTGTTTCCGCGGCCCGCGGCACGTGTGAACGGTCCGGAACATCGCGCGCACCTGCGGGGGCGGACCATCCGTGAGGACTCCGAAACACCGGCGTTACACGGGCGCGAACCCGCAGGTCAGCCGGGGAGCCGCGAGGGCTCAGGCCAGGCCGAGGTAGTCCTCGAGGCCGACCGTCAGCCCCGGGTGCGACCCGACCTCGCGCACGGCCGTGATGACGCCGGGCATGAACGAGCCCCGGTCGAAGGAGTCGTGGCGGATCGTGAGGAGCTCGCCCTCGCCGCCGAGGAGGACCTCCTGGTGGGCGACGAGGCCGCGCAGGCGGACCGAGTGCACCGGCACCCCGGCCACCCGGGCTCCGCGAGCGCCGTCGGGGTCGTGCGTCGTCGCGTCGGGCACGGGACCCAGGCCCGCGTCCTCACGGGCCGCCCCGATGAGCTCGGCGGTCCGGGCGCCGGTGCCTGACGGCGCGTCGACCTTGCCGGGGTGGTGCAGCTCGATGACCTCGACCGACTCGTAGAAGCGGGCGGCCTTCTCGGCGAAGGCCATCATGAGGACGGCGCCGATGGCGAAGTTCGGCGCGACGAGGACGCCCACCTCCGGCTGCTCGGCGAGCTGCCCGCGCAGGACCTCCAGTCGCTCCTCCGACCAGCCCGTGGTGCCGACGACGACGTGCACCCCCTGCGCCACGCAGTGGGCGACGTTGGCGGGCGAGGCGTCCGGGACCGAGAACTCCACGACGACGTCGGCGCCGGCGAGGTCGCCGAGGTCGTCGCCGGCGTCGTACCGACCGGCGAGCTCGAGCCCGTCGGCGTCCTCGACGGCGCGGCACACGGTGGCCCCCATCCGCCCCGCAGCGCCGATGACCGACACCCTGATCGCGCTCATGCCCCGACTCTAGCCAGCGCCCTCGGGCGCGGGGTGCGGCCCCTTGACGGTGAGGAGGGCGAGGACGACGGCCGGCATGACGGAGACGACGAGCCCGAGCGCCGTGACGACCCAGGCGAGCTCCCCCGTCACGACCGCGATACCGACGACGGTTGCCAGCCAGAGCAGCAGGACCCCGACGACGACAGCCACGGCCTGCGACCGGGGGGCGCGTGCCGCCGGGTCGGCGACGAGCGACCGGTTGGCCGCGACGACGACGAGGCAGCCGATGGCCGAGACGAGGCCGAGGACGCACGCCGCCACGAGCACCGGCCGTGCCTCGTCGGGCGCGGTCGCCGCGAGCACGCCGCACCCCACGCCGAGGACCGCTGACAGGGCCGCCCCGCCGTACGCCGCCTTCGCGCGCACGGCGGCGACCTCACGCGCCGTCCTCAGGTCCATGGTCCGCAGGCTCTCACCCGAAGGCCGGCCACGCACCCTCGGGGTAGCCCGACAGCTTGCTGCGCGCCCCCTGCAGGTCGCTCTTGGCGAGCAGGCACAGCGTCGTCAGCGCACCGGTGCCGATGATGAGCCCCCCGATGAACGCTCCCCAGCCGGTGAGGACGGTCGGCGGGACCGCCGGCAGCCCCAGGACCGAGACCGCCTCGCCCGTCGCCAGGGTGAGGCACAGGATGAGGATCCCGGTGCCGACGATGATGCCGAGCCACCAGGTGATGATGCCGGCGCCGACCTTGACCAGGGCGGAGGCGATCGTCTCGGCGAACTGCTCCGAGACCCCCTTGATCGCCGCCTCCTGCTGGCCGAGGCGCTCGGTGTACCGGTTCGCGGCCGTGCCCTTCCACGTGGTGTCGACGTCGAGCTGACCCCTGGCGGCCAGGCCCGACCGCTCGGACACCGGCTCCCCGACGTCGGACCGCCAGTCCCCCGCCGACCCGAAGCACAGCCACGGGGCGCCGAAGACGTTCCAGTGCTCCCCCATCCAGTCGACGGCCTCCTGCCACTTCGGGACGACCTTGCCGTTCCAGAAGTCCGCTGCCTTCTCGGCGACCCAGCCGGAGAACCGGGCGATCTTGTCCAGCGTGCCGTTGAACGCCTCGAGGAGGCGATCGGCCTTGGTCATGACCTCCTCCCACTTCTCGCGCAGCTTCTCGAGGATCTCCTCAGGGCTCATCTCGTGCTCCTCGCTCGGTCAGGCGACCGGCGCCCACTCGGCGCCGATCCGGGTCAGGGCGGACTCGTCGTCCGCGTCGTACTGGCGCTTCACGTCGCGCAGGGTGGCGGCCATCGTGTCGGTGGCCGTCGCGCCCTCGTCGAGCAGGCCGGCGACGAAGTCCTGGATGTCGGCGTACGTGCTGTTGAACCCGGTGGCGTCGGCCACGACCGAGCTCGAGATCGTCGTGACGACGATCCCGCGGGCGTCACTCGCCGCCCCGGACAGGACGTCGCTCGTGCTGTCCCAGATCCTCGCGTCGTGCTCGAGCGCCTCGAGCTGTACCTCGTAGCCCATGTCGTCTCCTCTACAGGTCCAGGCCGAGTCGCCGGCCGATGCGGGTGGGGTCGCCCAGGCGGGCAAGGGTGGCGGTGGACCGGTCGGCCCCCGCCCTGGTCTGCGCGAACGTCGAGAGGGCCACCGACTGGGCCTGCTCGATCGTCGCGAGGACGGTGCGGCCGATGTTCGCGGGGTGGGTGCGGGTCGCCCAGGACTCACGCACGGTCAGGTCGAGCAGGCCCCCGCTCGCCGAGAGCTCGACACGGACGTCGCCGCCCGGGCTCGTGGCGCGGTGGACGCGCTCGACGCCGGCCGTGACGTCATCGATGGCGGCGTCGAGCTCGGCCTCGATCTCGGTCCAGAGCTCGAGCAGCTCGCGCAGGACGCTGTCCTCGGTGACGACGGCTCCGCTCGGCAGGCCCGCGGCGTGGTCGGCGACCGCGGTCGGGAACGGCCGGGTGCGCGGCTCGGGCATCTCGAAGGCCTCGTCGACCTGCGCGCTCCACTCCTTCAGACGCGAGGCGCCGGCCGTCACGTACGCCTCGGCGATGGCCGGACCGAGCTCGGCGGGCCCGACGAGGTCCTGCCAGCGGTGGTCGACGGTGATGGCACCGACGCGGCCGTCGGGCGCCACGCGGACCCGCACGGCCCTCCTCGTGTCGGTGCCGATCGCCTCGCTCGCACTCGGGTCGATGGATTCCAGTCGCTGGAGCGTGCGGTCGACGTCCTCGCGGGCCTCGTGCAGTCGTTCGGTGTCGCGGTCCATGTGTGGCTCCTCCCTCCCCGGTGGAGCGCCAGTCTCGTGCCGGTCCCCCACGCACGGAATGGGGAGCACTCCCCGGCGCCGGCCCGGACGCCCTGTGGTCGGCGCCCACGACCAGCACACCACGCCCGGTTGTTCACCTTCCGTTCATCTTCAGGGCGCTCGTCGGCTACCCTTGGGTGAACAGCACGTGAACGAAGGGAGGACGCGATGAAGAAGGCCACGACCTCGACCACCCGTACGGGTCTGTCGATGCGCTGGGTCCCGGTCACCACCGAGGGGCGCGTTCGCATGGAGATGCGCTGGACCGCTCCTCCGGCGATCCGCCCCCGCTCGGTCGCCTGACCGACCCACGACGCGAGGAGGTCCGCACCCCCCAGGGTGCGGGCCTCCTTCGACGTCACGGCACCTCGTAGCCCGATCGGGCCATTCCGGCGCGCGGTCGACGCGAGTAGCGTCCGGCGTCATCGGTGTGCGGTCCGTCTGCGTGGGGGCGACCGCCGGCTCCGACCTCCCTCCCTGCCGACCCTGCTCCCCCGGTCCGCACCGTCCTGCGGTCGCGAGGAGGAGTGGTGGACATCGAGCAGCTGATCAACCGCGAGGACCTGAGGTTGGAGCGCGACGCGAACTGGTTCGGGCGGCTGCGCCTGTACGTCAAGGACATCGAGGTGACCCAGGGCGTCCAGTTCTCCGGAGCCGACGAGCACCTGACCGACCCGGCTGACCGCCAGGCGGACAACGCGCTCCGGCTCGTCTCCGACAAGCCGGCCTGGGTGCGGGTGTTCGTCGGCAGCCTCACGGGCGGAACCGGCCTCACCGGCACCCTGGAGGTGCGGCGCCGCCAGCTGGGCTTCCTCTGGTCCACGGTCGCGACGCTGACCCCGCACGGGTCGTCGATGACCACGGTGCCCTCGCTCTTCACCACCAGTTACGCCGCCGAGCGCGGCAGCATCGGCGGCACGCTGAACTTCGTCATCCCCGCCTCGGAGATGATCGGCACGCTGCGCCTCGTGGCACGCGTCCAGGTCGCAGGACGCACTGCGGAGTCGTCGCTCGACGTCGCCGTGACCCTCCGCCAGACCCTGCGACTGGCCGGCGTGATGATCGCCTACGACGGTCCGAACAGCATGGCCGCGGGCGCCCCGAACCTCACCCTGGCCGCTCCCACGGTCACCGACCTCCAGGCGATGTCGGGCACGGCCCTCACGCTGTTCCCCGTCCGGTCGACGGCGTCCTTCCGCGTCGCGGCGTCACTGACCCAGAGCGTCCCGCTGCAGTCGGCGACCTTCCCGGCCACCGGGTGCGGGACCGCCTGGGACGCCCTCCACGCGAGGGTCGCGGCGGTCCGGACCGCCGACGCCAACCGCGCGGGATGGATCTTCTACGGCCTGCTCCCCGCGGGCACGCCGATGGGACCCGTGGGGGGTTGCGGCGGCGGCGGGGTCGCGGTCGGCCCGGTCAACGATCCGTGGACCCTGGCCCACGAGGCCGGCCACGCGGCCGGGCTCGGCCACGCGCCGTCGGGTGGTGCCCCGAACGCCGACGCGAGCTTCCCCGCCTACGAGCCCTACGACCCCGCCGCGACGCCGCAGGGGCACACCGGTGAGTACGGCCTCGACGTCAACACCGGGAACGTCATGTCGCCGGCGACCTTCCGCGACGTCATGGGCTACGCGTGGCCGAAGTGGATCTCGCCGTACCACCACGGCCGGCTCGTCAACAACGCCGTCCTCAACCCCACGACGGTGGGGATCGACCACCTGTGGTGGCACGACCTCGTCTGGCTGGAGATCCTCAAGCTCCCGAAGATCCCGCTGCCCGATCCGCCCTTCGAGGAGCTGGAGCTCGCCGTGTACCCCCCTCACGAGCTGGCCGAGGTCATCTCCCTCATCGTCCGGGTGGAGGAGAGCCGGATCGCCGAGGTCGTCTCGGTGGCCAGGGTCGCCGCGGTTCCCGAGCTGGCCGCGGCCGGTGGCACGCCGTTCACCGCCCACCTGCGTGATGCCGAGGGCGCGGTGCTCGCGAGCGGCGAGCTCGTCCGGCTCACGACGGCCGCGTGCGGCGGGTGCGGCGGCTGCGGCGGGGGCGGTGGAGGTTGCGGTGACGGGCACGGCAACCCGCCGAGCCACTACGTCGCCCAGGTGTTCCTTCCCGACGTCGCCCCCGGCGCCAGCCTCGACATCACCTCGGGCGAGGACCAGGTGTGGAGGAGGGAGGCGCCGTCCTCGCCGCCCCGCGTGACCGTGGCCAAGCCCAAGGTCGACCGCTCGGGCGGGGTGTCGCTCGCCTGGAAGGCGTCCGACGGCGCGCAGGACTTCTGGGTCCGCTGGTCCGCCGACGGCGAGCAGTGGCAGTCGGTCGCCGTCGAGGTCACCGGGGCCGGGGTGACCCTCGAGCCCGGCCGCATCCCCGCGGGCTCCGGCCACCTCCAGGTCGTCGCCCACGACGGGTTCTTCTCGACCACCTCCCAGCCCGTGGCCGTCAAGGTGCCCCGGGGAAGCGGCGGGGTGTCGGTCCTGCACCCCCAGGACGGCCACACCTACGTGGCCGGCCAGGAGGTGCGGCTGTGGGCCAGCGCCGTCGGCAGCGACCCCGGCGACGACGAGGTCGAGGCGGTGTGGCGGATCGGCGGCAAGGAGGTCGGCCGCGGGCTCGACACCTGGGCGCCCCTGGGAGTCGGAGAGCAGCGGGTCACCGTCGACGTCGGCGGTGCCAAGGCCGCGGTGACCGTCAGGGGCATCGAGCTCCCCCGCGACGACGCACCGGCCGGGTGACGTCGACGGTCCCGTCCCGGACGGCGGGAGGCCCGCACCCCATGGGGGTGCGGGCCTCCTGCGGTGCGCTGCGATCCGGGGTCCGGGGCAGGCGCGGGGTGCCACT
>CAWIAT010000021.1:0-224702 GCA_963834225.1 uncultured Actinomycetota bacterium
ACGACGCGCCGCGCTCGGTGCGCAGCCGTTCTTCGACCGTGGCCCCGGGTACGCCAGACTGGCGTCGGGCAGCGCGGCTGCCGAGGTCGACTGGGTCTGAGGCGTGACACGAGTGCAGGAGGCGGCGGGGTCGGGGACGGTGGCGGTCCACGACCCCGTCGTCGACTCGCCGTCCCTCACCCCTGATGACGACCCGCGTCCGGTCCTCGTCGTCGGCGCCGCGGGGAAGACCGGCCGGGCCGTCGTCGCCGCCCTGCTCGCTCGAGGGGTGCCGGTGCGCGCCGGCGTCCGCCCCGGGCGCGAGGACGCGGCACCGGCGGGGACCGCGCCGGTCGGCCTCGACCTCGCCACGGGGGCCGGCCTCGAGGCGGCGCTCGACGGCGTCCGGGCCGCCTACCACCTGGCGCCCAACGTCCATCCCGACGAGGTGCCGATGGCGCTCCGGGTCGTCGCGGCCGCCTCGGCCACGGGGCTTCCGCACCTCGTCTTCCACTCGGTCCTGCATCCCGAGGACGCCCGGATGCCGCACCACACCCGCAAGCTCGAGGCGGAGACGGCTCTGCGAGAGGGGTTTCCGGGAGGCCTCGTCGTCCTCCGCCCGTCCGCGTACCACCAGAACCTCGTCCCGCAGGTGCTCGCCGGCGAGGTCGTCCTGCCGTACTCGGCCGACGCACCCTTCACGACGGTCGACCTCGAGGACGTCGCGCTCGCTGCCGCCGTCGTCCTCCTCGACGCCTCACGGGCCGGCGAGGTCCACGAGCTGAGCGGGCCCGAGGTGCTGACGACCCGCCGGATGGCCGAGGTGGCCGCAGAGGTGCTGGGGCGCGAGGTCCGGTTGCGCGAGACCAGCCCCGAGGCCTGGCGACACGGCGCCGGGGCCGGCCTGGCCGAGGAGGCGCGCGACGTCCTCGCCGCGATGTTCACGGCCTACGACGACGGGGGCCTCGTCGGCGACCCCACCGACCTCGCCGCCCTCCTCGGTCGCCGGCCGACCACGTGGGCCGAGACCCTCACCCGTACCCACATCGACCAATAGGTCACGGCAGGTACGCCCGATCCGGTCCTCCGGCGTACCTGATGTGACCTATTGGTCGATGTGGGTACGGAGGAGGGCGGCACGGAAAGGGCTGGTCGGGGTGGCTGCGGGCGCTCCATACTGGCGCGATCACGAGTCAGGAGCCCACCCGTGGACACCAGCACGTTCTACGCCCTGTTCTCGGCGACCTGCTTCACCCTGACGGGACTGTGGTGGACCGTCGTCGAGCGCCACCCGCACTGGCTGAGGGACCCCGACACGCGGCGCCAGGTCGCCTCGGTCTACCTCGCCTTCCTGCTCCCCGCCCTCATGGGCCTGTTCGCGCAGATCGGCGGCCCGGACACCCCGATGTTCTGGCGGGTCGGCTTCGTCGTCATCGCCGTGTTCGGTGCGGTCTCCACGGTCCGCTTCCTGCGGAGCTCGCGTCGCGACCGTGACGCCGGGGTCTTCGCCCGGCACTGGTGGGGCTCGGCCGTCGTCTACGCCGCGGTCGCGCTCCTCGGCGCCGCCCCGGGACTGGCTCGTGGGATCGGCGTCACCCCGCTGCAGGCCGAGGCGACGCTCCTCGTCCTCCTCGTCGCGCTCGCCCACGCGCTCGTCTGGGAGTTCCTCACGCACGACCGTCCGGAGCCCACCTCCTGAGGGCCCGCATGGCTACCGTGGGGTGATGGCGCAGTACGAGGTCAACGACGCGGCGGTCGCCCACGTCCGCGACCTCATCGACAGGAAGCAGTACGTGCTCGAGAGCGACTGGGGTGACGTCCAACCCGACGCCGACGCCCAGAACGCGTACCTCGAGCGCCACTCGTGGGACGAGTACGCCTCGTGGCACCTGGGACTCACCGCGGGCGCCAACGACGAGACGAAGGCCCGCCACGCCTTCGTCGCCGGCGACCTGCGCCGGGTCCACCGCAGCGCCCTCATCGCGTGCGTCTACCGGGCCGCCGAGTGGCGGCACAAGAAGGTCGAGCTCGCCGCGCACGAGCTCCTCCAGCACCTCGACGCCACGAGCGGGCACTCGACCTGAGGTGCCCTCACGCCACGGCCCCCCGACCGGTCGGTCGGGGGGCCGTGGCGTGGAGCGGTGCGGCGGCTCCGCTCAGCGGCGGAAGGCCTGCACCTCGGTGATCCCGACCTTGTGGGCCCCGCCCGCGCCGGTGTAGTTCTCGTCGCAGTCGGTGGCGTTCGCCGGGTCGTCGTCCTGCTCGCCCTGGTAGAGCGGGCCGCCCTCGCACTGGTTGGCGACCACGACGAACCTCAGGTGCGTCGCGTGGACCTGCGGCACGTCGAACGAGCGCATGTTCAGCGTCGGCGCGGTCGGCCGCGGCACGCCCGACGGGAACGCATCGGCCGGTGAGGTGAACACGGGCCGGTAGTCCGCGTCCCGGCTGCAGTCGACCCGGCCCTTCGCGTCGCACGCGAGGACCTGGAACTGGCGCAGCGCCTGGAACCGGGCGACGACGCCGGGCTCCGGGAGAGCGCTCACCTGGACCCGCCGGACGGCCTGGCGGCCACCGGCGAGGTCGATGGTGAAGGCCTTCTGGGCGGCTGTCGGGGCGTCGACCGAGGTACCGGTCGTCGCCTCGTCGTCGTCGACGAGCTTGGCGAGGTTGGCGCCCGCACCCGTGATCGTCGCTCCCGCGGCGGTGCTCGCGAGGTTCGTCCGCATCCGCACGGGGAGGTCCCGGCTCTGGTCCGGCTTGGCGGTCAGCGTCGCCTCGGTGTGCCCGAAGCCGGGTGCCGTCGCGGTGTACGACCGCGCGCCCGGGACGATGCGCACCGTGTCGGTGAGCGGTGTCGTCGGGTCGGTGTCGGCCACGGCCCGTGAACGGGCCGAGTAGTCGCCGACGAAGAGCTTCGCGCCGACGACGGGACGACCGTCCTCGTCGGTCGGGGAGAAGCGCAGCGTCGCGGTGCGCGAGTACGGCGAGACGAAGCTCGGCACCGGCCGGCTGTCGGACGAGGTCGCCGAGGTCGCGCCGTCACCGAGGCCGCGGGTGGCGAACGCGTTCCACAGGAGGTCCTGGTTGGCCCCGCCGAAGCGCAGGAGGTCGGCGGCGAGCATCCGGTCACGCGCGTCGACCATCGACACGGCACCGCTCGGCATGAGCAGCCACGCGTCGAAGACGAGCTGGATCCAGCGGCGGTTGCCCGGGCACGCGGTGACGGCCCGCTGGCCGTCGGCACAGGCCTTCTGGGTGGCGGCGTCGCCGAGGCCGTAGCGCCCGATGAAGGCGTTGCGGATGTCGTTGTTCGTGGCCGACCAGATCTCACCGTCGGCGTGCACCTGTGGGCCGGTGAGGTCGTAGCCGACGTTGGAGTAGTTGAGCGGGCTGTCTCCCATGTTGTAGTTGCGGATGCCCTGGGTCGGGTTTCCGGTGACGTAGGCGCCCATCGGGGTCGCCTCACCGCCGAGGGATGCGTACCCGTTCTCCTGCAGGTACTCCATCGCCATGAGGTCGGACCAGCTCTCGCCCATCGCGCCGGCCTGCAGGCCCGACAGGCCCATCGCGGGGCCGCCCGCCATCCGGTTGCTGATGGCGTGGCCGTACTCGTGGCCGATCACCGACATGTCGAACGAGCCGTCGACGCACGGGGCGTAGAACGACCCCGCCACCGGCTGCCACATGTACATGTTGCTCGAGACGGTGCTGCCGTCGGAGAGGGTCAGCTGGTTGGCGTTGTTGCGCAACCCGATCTGCGCCCCCGACTGGGAGCGTCCGATCTCCGGGTCACCACCGAGGCCCCCCTTCCCGTCGTTGTCGCGCTGCGCGTTCCACGCGGTCTCGGTGAACCCGAGCCGGTAGGACCAGTCGTGCATCCGGTTGTGCATCGCGAAGAGGTTGGCCGTCGCGGCGTCGATGTCGTTGCGGGTGGCGTTCGTGTAGGTGGCCGGGTCGCACTTGTTCTCCTGCCACGAGTTCGTCCACGGGTAGACGTAGATGCGCTCGGGGCTCGCGGTCGCGCTCGCACCCTGGGTCGTGCGCCACTGCTCGAAGGTGAACGCGTTGTTGCCGTTCGTGGTCTGGGTGCTGAGGCTGGTCGCAGGGTCGACGTCCCAGGCCTTCGACGACGCGGGGCTGGCGACGGCCTCGTCGCAGCCGGCCGCAGCGGTCCAGCAGAGGACCGTGCGGACGTCCGCCGAGCTGCGGTCGGTCAACGGGGTACCGGTGAAGACCTTCCAGCGGGGGTTGTCGCTGTCCGCGTCGACGAGGTTCTCGCGGGCGAGGACCTCCCCGGTCACGGCGTCGACGTGGACGCTGTACGCGGTCTCGGCGTCGAGGACCATCTCGACCCGCCAGGCGCGTCGGGGCGCCTCTCCCGGCACGGGCACGGCCACCTCCTCGACGACGTGCCTCGCGAGCGAGTCGGCGTCGCTCTCGACGCTGCGGGCCGCGGCCGAGACGGCCTCCGCCTCGGTGACGGTCGCCGCGGCGGGAGCCTGGGCGTCGGGCGTCATCGTCGAGCTGACGTAGCGGACCGAGCCGCCCTGGACGGCCACGGCAGCCATGCCGTCGATGCCCGCGGGCACGCCACCGAAGGTCTGCCGGAGCAGGACGACGGTCGCGTCGCCGATCCGGTTCGTGCCGACGACCTCGACGTCCGTGACCTGGGCGGCGGTGAGCCCGAAGGCTGCCCGCTCGGCCGAGAGGAACTGGCGGGCGGCGGTCTCGGGCTTCGCGGACAGGCCGGTGGTGACCGGGGCCTTGCCGTCGAGGACGTAGGAGGCAGGCGCCCCGAAGCGGTTCCACGTCACCTTCTTCGCGCCGGCCGCCCGTCCGGTGGCCACCGACCGCTCGGCGGCGGAGCGTGCCGTGGCCGCCGGTGCGACGGCATCACCTCGCCGGTCGAGGTCGGGCAGGCCGTGGTCGTGGTCGCCGGGCGGCGCCGACTCGAGGACGGGTCCGGCCGAGCCGGGCGGTGCCGCGGCGGCCGACTGCTGGACGGCGGCGGCGAGGCTGAGGGCGACGGCCGCCGTGAGGCCGAGGGCCGTGGCCCGCGTCGCGGGGTTCCTGCGTGTCATGGTGGGCTGCTCCAATCGGGAGGACGACGAGGGTCGCCACCCACCCCCGGACCTCGGATCTCGAGCCCCGTGGCGTGGAGGGTTCCCCTGCCCCCTCGCCTGGCGTCCACCCAACCCCTCCTGCCCCACCAGCGGGTTCTGGCGGGCCCCAAGGCTTCGCCAAATCTTGGTCAAGCCGGTGCGGTCCCTGAGCAGCGCCACGCCGTGGGACGCCGCGGCCACTGGCACTTCCTCACAAGGGGCGGAGCCCAACGACGGCCCGGCCTGCCGAACGGGCGTGGAGCGGTCGTGGCTAGGTTGGCACGACACCGACCGCACCAGGAGCCCATCGTGAGCGGACCCCTCGACGACGTCGTCGTCATCGACCTGACCCGTGCCCTGGCCGGACCGCACTGCGGGATGATGCTGGGAGACATGGGTGCCCGCGTCATCAAGGTCGAGAGCCCGGGCACGGGTGACGAGTCACGCGGCTGGGGACCGCCCTTCGTCGGTCCCGACGACCAGCCGGTGTCCACGTACTTCCTGTCCTGCAACCGGAACAAGGAGTCCGTCGAGCTCGACCTCAAGAGCGACACCGGACGTGACGTCCTGGCGCGGCTGGTGACCCGGGCAGACGTCCTCCTCGAGAACTTCCGCCCCGGCGTCCTCGACCGGCTCGGCTTCACCATCGACCGCCTGCACGAGCTCAACCCGGGCCTCGTCGTCCTGCGGATCAGCGGCTTCGGCCACGACGGTCCCGAGGGCGGCCGAGCCGGGTACGACCAGATCGCCCAGGGCGAGGGCGGCCTGATGTCGCTCACGGGCACCGACGCCGACCACCCGCAGCGCGTCGGGGTCCCCATCGGCGACCTCCTCGCCGGGATGTACGGCGCCTACGGTGTCGTCGCCGCGCTCCACGAGCGCAACCGCACCGGCGTCGGCCGTGAGGTGCGCACCTCGCTCCTCGCCTCGATCGTCGGGGTCCACGCCTTCCAGGGCACCCGGTACACGGTGGCCGGCGAGGTGCCTCGGGCGGGAGGCAACCACCACCCGTCGATCAGCCCCTACGGCTTGTTCACGTGCGCCGACGGGATGATCCAGCTCGCCTGCGGCAGCGAGGGACTGTGGCAGAAGCTGGCGCGGGGCTTCGGGATCGACCCTGCCGCGCCGGGGTTCGCCACGAACCGCGAGCGCGTGCAGAACCGCGAGACCGTCATCGACACCGTCAACGCCGCGTTCGCCGACATCCCCCTCGACACCCTCCTCGCGCGCCTCGCCGAGTACGGGGTCCCCGCCGGGGAGGTCCGGACCCTCGACCGCGTCTACGACTGGGACCAGACGCGCAGCCAGGGCCTCGTCATCGACGTCGAGCACCCCCTCCTCGGGCGCATCGAGATCCCGGGTCCGCCGATCCGCCTGGACGACAACGCCTTCGCCGGTGGTCGCGCCGAGCACGCCCACCCGCCGCTCCTCGGTGAGCACACCGAGAGCGTCGTCGCCTGGCTCGACGAGCTCGACGCCGGCGGCACCACCTGATGACCGAGCGCACCCGGCGGCCCGGAGCCCACGAGCTCCTCGCCGCAGTCCTCGACGAGGGCAGCTTCTCGTCGTGGGACGTCGAGCCGCTGTCGGTCGCCGAGCCAGGGAGCGCGTACGAGGCCGAGCTGGCGGCCGCAGCCGAACGCGCCGGGACCGACGAGGCGATCGTCACGGGAGAGGGTCGGATCCACGGTCACCGGGTGGCCGTCGTCGTCGGGGAGTTCCGCTTCCTCGCCGGGTCGATCGGGCGCGCCGCCGCCGAGCGGGTCACCCTGGCGTTCGAGCGGGCCACCCGCGAGCGGGTGCCCCTCTTCGCGGCCCCCGCCTCCGGCGGCACCCGGATGCAGGAGGGCACCCCGGCATTCGTGACGATGGTCAAGATCTCCGCCGCGGTCGCCGCCTTCAAGCAGGCCCGGCTCCCCTACATCACGTACCTGCGCCACCCCACGACCGGCGGCGTCCTCGCGTCCTGGGGCTCACTCGGCCACGTCACCGTCGCCGAGCCGGGCGCCACCATCGGCTTCCTCGGCGCCCGGGTCTTCGAGGCCCTGTACGGGGAGGCCTTCCCCGCCGACGTCCAGACCGCCGAGAACCTCTACGCGCACGGGCTGCTCGACGCGGTGCAGCCGGTGGAGGCGCTGCCCGGGATCGCCGGGCGCTTCCTCGACCTCGTGCTGGCCGAGCGCGACCTCGGCCCGGTGGCTCCGGTGCCGAAGGAGGCGTTGGCCGACATCTCGGCCTGGGAGTCCATCACCCGCTCCCGCAACCCCGAGCGGCCGGGGGTGCGCGCCCTCCTCAAGCTCGGCGCGACCGAGGTCCTCCCGCTGTTCGGCACCGGAGCCGGCGAGTGGGACCGCAGCCTCTTCCTCGCCCTGGCTCGCTTCGAGGGCGTGCCGTGCGTCGTCCTCGGACAGGACCGGCGGTCCGAACGGGCCGAGGCGCCGCTCGGACCCTCAGGCCTGCGCGTCGCCCGCCGCGGGATGAAGCTCGCGACCGAGCTCGACCTGCCGCTCGTCAGCGTCATCGACACGGCCGGCGCCGCCCTGTCGAAGGAGGCCGAGGAGGGCGGGATGGCCGGCGAGATCGCCCGTTGCCTCGCCGAGCTCGTCGTCCTGCCGGTTCCCACGGTCTGCGTCCTGCTCGGGCAGGGCACCGGCGGCGGCGCGCTGGCCCTCATGCCGGCCGACCGGGTCGTCAGCGCCCAGCACTCGTGGCTGTCGCCGCTGCCGCCCGAGGGGGCCTCGGCGATCCTCCACCGCACCCCCGACCGGGCCCCCGAGATGGCGACCCAGCAGCGGGTGCGCGCCCTCGACCTCCTCGCCGACGGGGTCGTCGACCGGATCGTCGCCGAGCACCCCGACGCCGCCGAGGAGCCGCAGGCCTACTGCACCCGGATGGCGCACGCCATCCGGCACGAGCTCGCCGAGCTGTCGGCGCTCGAGCCGACGGCCCGGCTCACCGCGCGCCACGACCGGTGGCGCGCCCTCTGAACGACCGGTCTCAGCGCGCGGGGGTGAGGGCGTCCTCGGCCCGCACCGGCGCGTCGACCGCCGGGCGCGAGCTGCGCTGCTCGTGCAGGGCGAGCCCCACCACCGACGCGAGGACGATCGCGACACCGAGCCACTGGGTTCCGGTGGGCCGCGCCCCGAACGCGATGATGCCGACCACCGCGGCGGTCAGGGGGAACGCGAGCTCGGCGAGGGTCGCCCGCGAGGCCGGGGTCCGACCGAGGGCGAGGTAGTACAGGACGAGGGCGATGAGTCCCGGGAACAGCGCGAGGAGAAGGATGTTCGGGGCCGCGTCGAGGCCCACGGCCAGCGGCGTCGAGGTCGCGCCGGCGATGACGAGGAGCGTCACGAGGCCGACGCCGAAGCGCAGTGCCGTGAGGTCGGTGAACGACAGCTCGGCGCGGGCCGCCCGGCCGAGGACCGTGCCCGCGGCCCACAGCGCAGCGGCGCCGACGGCGAGCAGGGCCGCCTGGGCGCTCGACACCGTGACCCCGAACGGGTCGGCGAAGGCGAGGAGCCAGGCGCCGACGAGCGCCGGGGCGAGGAAGAAGGCGTAGGTGGGCCGCAGCCGCTCGCCGAGGACGACCGCGGCGAGCGCCACCGCGATGAGTGGCTGGAGCTTCTGGAGCACCTGCGGGGTGATGGGGTCACCGAGCCGGAAGGCCGCCGTGAACAGCGTCGTCGCCAGCGCCGAGGAGCCGGCCCCGATGACGAGGACGCTCACCTTCGTGCGGGTGCTCGCCCCCAGGACGTGGCGCACGGCGCGCAGCAGGAACGGGCTGACGAGCACGACGAGGACGAGGTGCTCCCAGAAGACGACGGCCAGCGCCGGGTACTCCTTGGCGAGCGGCCCGCGCCAGAGGGCCGACAGGCCCCAGAACGAGGCGGCGAGGGCGACGAGCCAGGTGCGGTCGGAGACCTTGGGAGCCATGGGCGCCAGCATCCCCCACGCACCGCGCGGCAGGAACGGCGGTCCACCCGCCGGGCACCGGGAGCGTGAGTCGGAGTTGCCAAGGCGCGAGGCGGCGACTGGCAGGTCTCGACAACGCCCGTGCTCGGGCGCGGCTCCTAGGGTCGAGGTCCCCGGGCACCCCGTCCGGACGACACGGAGGTGGCGAGGATGCGCGTCCTGCTCGCGCTCGGCGGCAACGCGATGACGGCCGCCGACGGCAGCGCCACCCCCTCCGCCCAGATCGCCGCCGTCGAGGTGGCGATGGAGGCCGCGGCCCGGCTCGTCGCCGCGGGTCACGAGCTCGTGGTCACCCACGGGAACGGACCGCAGGTCGGCAACCTCCTCGTCAAGAACGAGCTCTCCGCCCACGTGGTCCCCCCGGTCCCCCTCGACTGGTGCGTCGCCCAGACGCAGGGCACCCTCGGGTTCACCGTCCTCGACGCGCTCGACGCCGCGCTCGCCGGCTCCGGCGCCTCGCGCCCCGTCACGGCGGTCGTCACCCGCACCCTCGTCGACCGCGACGACCCCGGGTTCACCCACCCCACGAAGCCGATCGGCCGCTACCTGCCCGAGGGCCAGGCCCGCTCGATGATGGAGCACGGCCAGGTCTGGGAGGATCGCGGCGACCAGGGCTGGCGCCGGGTCGTGGCCTCCCCCGAACCGCTCGAGGTCGTCGACGTCGACGCCGTCCGCGCCCTGCTCGCCGCCGGACACGTCGTCGTCGCCGCCGGCGGTGGCGGCATCCCCGTCGTCCGCGACGCCGACGGCCGGCTCCACGGCGTCGAGGCCGTCATCGACAAGGACCTCACCGCCGCCCTGCTCGCGCGCACCCTCGACGCCGACGTCCTCGTCATCGCCACCGACGTCGACCACGCCGCCGTCGACTGGGGCACCCCGCAGCAGCGCGACCTCGAGCGGGTCTCCCTCGCCGAGCTGCACCGGCACATCGAGGCCGGGCAGTTCGCCTCCGGCTCGATGGGCCCCAAGGTCGACGCCGCGACCCGCTTCGTCGAGGGGGGCGGCCCCCGCGCCGTCATCACCTCGCTCACCCACATCACCGACGCGGTCGAGGGGTCCTTCGGGACCGTCATCGAGCCCGAGATCTCCTGACCCGACCACCGAACCACCCGGAACCACCGAAAGGAACGCACCGTGCCCGACGCCATCGAGGTCCGCAAGGTCCCGCTGCACACCGTCTCCGACGCCTCCGAGCTGGGGAAGCTCATCGACGCCGGGGTCATGGAGGCCGACCGCGTCGTCGCCGTCATCGGCAAGACCGAGGGCAACGGCGGGGTCAACGACTACACCCGCATCATCGCCGACCGCGCCTTCCGCGAGATCCTCGTCGCCAAGGGCGCCGACCCCGCGAAGGTCAAGGAGATCCCCATCGTGTGGTCCGGCGGCACCGACGGTGTCATCAGCCCCCACGCGACGATCTTCGCCACGGTCGCCCCCGAGTCCGCCGAGCAGACCGACGAGCCCCGCCTCACGGTCGGCTTCGCGATGAGCGAGCAGCTCCTCCCCGAGGAGATCGGCTACGTCCCGATGGTCAGCAAGGTCGCCGCCGCCGTGAAGGTCGCGATGGAGCGCGCCGGCATCAGCGACCCGGCCGACGTCCACTACGTGCAGACCAAGACCCCCCTGCTGACGATCCACACCATCCGCGACGCGAAGTCGCGCGGCAAGAAGGTGTGGACCGAGCACACCCACGAGTCGATGGACCTGTCCAACGGCTGCACCGCCCTCGGCGTGGCCGTGGCCCTCGGCGAGATCGAGATGCCCACCGACGCCGACGTCATGCACGACCGCGACCTCTACTCCTCCGTCGCCTCGTGCTCCTCCGGTGTCGAGCTCGACCGGGCCCAGGTCGTCGTCGTCGGCAACGCGCGCGGCATCGGCGGTCGCTACCGCATCGGACACTCGGTGATGCAGGACGCGCTCGACCAGGACGGGATCTGGGGCGCCATCAAGGACGCCGGGCTCGACCTGCCCGAACGCCCCCACAGGAGCGACCTCGACGGCCGGCTCGTCAACGTCTTCCTCAAGTGCGAGGCCTCGCAGGACGGCACCGTCGCCGGACGCCGCAACGCGATGCTCGACGACTCCGACGTGCACTGGCACCGCCAGATCAAGTCCTGCGTCGGCGGCGTCACGGCGTCGGTGACCGGCGACCCGGCGGTCTTCGTCTCGGTCTCCGCCGCGCACCAGGGCCCCGAGGGAGGCGGCCCGGTGGCCGCCATCGTCGACCTCGGCGCCGGCGAGCCGACGGGGTACCGCCCGCCCTCCGCCTGAGCCAGGACCCCGGCTGACCAGCCACGACGCACCTCACCGACGCGCCGTTCCCGCCTTCGCGGGGGCGGCGCGTCGGTGTCGTTACCGAACCGTGACCTTCCTCCGGCCCCGCGGACCCCCACGACGCGGGCAGCATCGGTGTCCGAACTTGTAAGCGCTTTCAATGAGGAGGGCAGATGACGGAGCAGACCCGGACACGGCACCAGCCGGCGACCATCTACGCGGTCGCCGACCTCGCCCAGGTGTCCATCGCCACCGTCTCGCGGGTTCTCCAGGGGTCCTCGGTCGTCACCGAGAAGACCCGGCAGAAGGTGCTCGTCGCCGTCGAGGAGCTGCACTACCTCCCCTCCGGCGCCGCCCGCAGCCTCGCCGTCCGCCAGCACGACACCTTCGGCCTCGTCCTGCCCGAGATGAGCGGCCCCTACTACGCCGACCTCCTCGTCGGCTTCGAGACCCGGGCCGCCGAGCTCGGCCAGAGCGTCATGCTCGTCCTCGCCGGAACCAAGGGCGACGGGGGCAAGGCGGTGCGCACCCTGGCCACGCGGGTCGACGGCATCGCCGTCATGGGCACCGACACCAGCCACCTCGGGGCGAGCAGCAAGCCGATCGTCGTCGTCGCCGGCGACGCCCGCCCGGGGTTCGAGGTCATCACCACCGAGAACACCGACAGCGCGCGGCGGCTCACCGACCACCTCCTCGGCGACCACGGCCGCACCCGGCTGCTGTTCGTCGGCGACCCCGACGCCGCCCACGACGTGCTCGAGCGCCACGACGGCTTCGTCGCCGCCCACGAGGCCCACGGCCTCGTCCCGGCACCCCCCGTCGTCGCCGCGTTCCGGGAGGACGACGGGACGTCCGTCGCCGACCGGATCATCGCGGGCGAGCTCACGACCGACGCCCTCGTCTGCAGCAACGACGAGCTGGCGCTCGCGATCATCGCGCGCCTCCTCGACTCGGGGGTCGACGTCCCCGGCACCATCGCCGTCGTCGGCTGGGACGACGTGATGACCGCCCGGTACGTCCGGCCCGGCCTCACCACCGTCCGCCAGCCCGTGCGAGAGGTCGGGGCCCTGGCCGCCGACCGGCTCCACCACCTCGTGTCCGGCGCCCCCGCGAGCGACGGGCGTCACGTGCTGCCCACCGAGGTCGTCATCCGCAGCTCGTGCGGGTGCCCCCGCACGGCAGGCCCGTAGACCTCGCCAGGTCCCTGACCAACCCCCCGCACCAGAGCCCCACCCAGAAAGTGAGCTGTCCCATGAGACGCACCTCCACCATCACCGTGGCCGGCGTTGCCGCCGTCGCCCTGAGCCTGTCCGCCTGCGGACGCGAGGACGCCGGCAGCGGCGCCAGCGAGACCGGGGCCCCCGTCGCGTCGGGAGCCGCCAAGGGCACCATCACCGTGTGGGCGATGGGCGCCGAGGGCGAGAAGCTCCCCGAGCTCGCCAAGGAGTTCGAGGCCGCCAACCCCGGCGCCAAGGTCGAGGTGACCGCGATCCCCTGGGACGCGGCGCACGACAAGTTCACGACCGCCATCACGGCCAACAAGACGCCCGACGTCGCGATGGTCGGCACGACGTGGATGGGCGAGTTCGCCAACATGGACGCGCTCGACCCGACCCCCGGCGAGATCGACACGTCGGCCTTCTTCGAGGGCGCCCAGAAGACCACCGAGGTCAACGGCACCTCGTTCGGCATCCCCTGGTACGTCGAGACCCGTCTCGTCTACTACCGCACCGACCTCGCGAAGAAGGCCGGCATCACCACGCCCCCGACCGACTGGGCCGGCCTGAAGGACATGGCCAAGGCGATGCAGGACAAGGCCGGCGCCAAGTACGGCATCGGCCTGCAGGCCGGCGGCGTCGGCTCGTGGCAGTCGATCATGCCGTTCGCCTGGTCGGCGGGCGCCGACGTCACCAAGGACGGCGGCAAGGCCTACAACTTCGACAGCCCCGAGATCCTCAAGGCGGCGCAGTACTACCAGTCGTTCTTCACCGACGGCATCTCCGACAAGGCCGCCCCGGCGACCCCGACCACCGAGCCCGACTTCGCCAGCGGCAAGGTGCCGATGTTCATCTCGGGCCCGTGGATGATGTCCGCGGTCGAGAAGGCCGGTGGCGAGGGCTTCAAGGACAAGTACGGCGTCTTCCAGATCCCCGCTGACAAGCAGTCGTCCTCGTTCGTCGGCGGCTCGAACCTCGTCGTGTTCAAGAACACCGACAACCGCGACACCTCGTGGAAGTTCGTCCAGTGGCTCGGTGACGCCGAGACCCAGGCCAAGTGGTACGGCATCTCCACCGACCTCCCGTCGGTGAAGAGCGCCTGGCAGGACCCGGCCCTGGCCTCGGACGACAAGCTCGCCGTGTTCGGCAAGCAGCTCGAGACCGCCCAGGCCCCGCCCTCGTTCCCGACGTGGGAGCAGGTCGTGAGCTCGTTCGACACCGAGATGGAGAAGGTCACCAAGACCGGGGCCGACCCGGCCGCCGCGCTGAAGACCGTCCAGTCGCAGGCCGAGTCGATCGGCACCGGCAACTGACATGTCCACCGTCACCGACGGCGCGAAGACGACGCGCCGCGAGGACACCCCCTCCCGGAAGCCCCGTCCTCGGACGGGCCTCCGGGAGGGGAGGGCGGCGTGGGTCCTCGCGCTCCCGTTCTGCCTGCTGTTCCTCGTGTTCACGGTCTGGCCGGTGCTCCAGTCGCTCTTCATGAGCGTCACCGACACCCGTGCCAAGGACCTCCGCAACCCCTTCGCGGTCGACATCGTGGGCATCGAGAACTACACCCGCGCCCTGTCCGACGCCAACTTCCTCCGGGCGGCCCGCAACACGGCGTACTTCGTCGTGGTGGGCGTCCCGCTGACACTGCTCCTCGCGCTGGCGGCCGCCGTCGCCCTCGACCGCGGGATCACCAGGTTCCGGTCGGCCTTCCGGCTCGGCTTCTACCTGCCGGTCATCACCTCGATCGTCGCCGTGGCCGTCGTCTGGCAGTTCCTGCTCAAGACCGAGTTCGGCCTCATCAACACCGTGCTCGGCTGGGTCGGCATCACCGGCCCGAACTGGCTCGGCGACCCGAACTGGTCGATGCCGGCGATCATCATGATGGCGTCCTGGCGCAACTTCGGCACCGGGATGATCATCTTCCTCGCCGGGCTCCAGGCCGTGCCGTGGGCCCTCCACGAGGCGGCCTCCATCGACGGCGCGAACGCCTGGCAGCGGTTCCGGCACATCACCCTTCCGCTGCTGCGGCCGACGATCCTCTTCGTCTCGGTCACCACGATGATCGGCTACCTCCAGTTCTTCGAGGAGCCCTTCGTCATGACCAACGGCGGGCCGCTCGACAGCACCGTCTCGATGTCGATGTACACCTACAAGCAGTTCGGGTTCGGCAACTACGGGTACGCCGCGTCGCTCAGCTACATCATCTTCGTCGTCGTCGCCATCATCACGGCGATCCAGTTCCGCGCGCTGCGCGAGAAGGGATGAGTGCCCGATGAACCGCACCAGCCGCGGCACGTGGTGGCTCTACGGCGTCCTCTCGGTCGCCCTCGTCACCGTCGCCGCCCCCTTCATCTGGATGGTCCTCGGCAGCTTCAAGACCACGGCCGAGCTCCGGCGCACCCCGCCGACCTGGCTGCCGGAGACGGCGACCCTCGACAACTACACCCAGCTGTTCTCCCGGCTCGACTTCGGCACCTACTTCTTCAACTCCACCGTCGTCGCGGTCGTCGTCACCATCGGCAACCTCTTGTTCTGCTCGATGCTCGGCTACGCCCTGGCGATGCTCGAGTTCCCCGGCAAGAAGGCGCTGTTCGCCCTCGTCATGGCCACCCTGCTCATCCCGGGCGTCGTGACGTTCGTGCCGCTGTTCGTCCTCGTGGCGAACGCCGGGCTCATCGACAGCCTGCCGGGGCTCTTCCTGCCCTTCCTCGCCGCCCCGTTCGGGGTGTTCCTCATGCGGCAGTTCATCCTCGGGCTGCCCAAGGACCTGCTCGACGCAGGCCGCGTCGATGGCGCGGGCGAGCTGAAGATCTTCGCGCGGATCATCCTGCCGTTGTGCGGGCCGGCCCTCGCGACGCTGGGGATCCTCACCTTCCTCGGCAGCTGGAACAACTTCCTGTGGCCGCTCGTCGTGGCGCAGACCGAGGACACCTACACCCTCCCGGTGGCCCTGGCCCTGTACGCCAAGGGCCAGAACGCGACGGACTACGGGCTGCTGCTCGCCGGCGCCACCGTCGTCGTCATCCCGATCCTCCTCGTGTTCCTCGGGTTCCAGCGACGCGTCATCGAGGGCATCGCCACCACCGGCATCAAGTAGCAGGACCAGCACCACCGCAGGACCGACCGAAGTCCCACCCCGACCGCAACGGGCCGCCACGCGCGGTACCGACGAACGGAGCCAGACCATGTCCGACCTCATCCTCCCCACCCCCGCCCGCCGCCAGCTCCTCCTCGGCGGCGCTGCGACGCTGGCGGCCGTCGGCCTCGCGCCGCAGTCGGCCGCGCAGGCCGGTCCCCGCACCGGGACGACCACCTCCGTCGGGACCAAGCACAAGCCCAGCGCACGGGTGCTCCACCAGTGGGCCGCCGACACCTGGCACAGCCTCGACGCGATGACCGACCCGAGGACCGGCCTGCCCGCCGACAACATCCCCGAGTCGCTCGCCGCCGGCGACCGCTCGGGCTACACGTCGCCGACGAACATCGGCGGCTACCTGTGGTCGGCCATCGTGGCGCGCGAGCTCGGCATCATCTCGAAGGCGGACTGCAGCCGCCGCCTGCTGCGCACCATCAGAACCCTCGAGCGGATGGAGCACCACGAGCCGAGCGGCATGTTCTTCAACTGGTACGACGAGGCGACCGGTGAGGCACTGCGGACCTGGCCCACGAGCGGCGCCCCCGTCGAGCCCTTCGTCTCCAGCGTCGACAGCGGCTGGCTCGGTGCCGCCCTCCTCGTCGTCGCCAACGCCGACCGGGCCGCGGGCCGGCGGGCGAAGGCCCTGTTCGACTCGATGCGCTGGGACGCCTTCTACAACCCCGGCGACGGCACCGACGGCCACCCGACCGTGCGCACCGGTGGCCTCATGCACGGTGGCTTCTACCCCTTCGCCGACGGCCGCCCCGGCGGGACGTACCAGGGCACCCACATCGGGGGCGAGGACGTCTGGCTCACCACCCACCACTACGACACGATCGTGTCGGAGACCCGGATCACGAGCTACCTCGGCATCCTCACCGGCCAGGTCCCCGGGCGGCACTACTACGCCGCGTGGCGCACCTTCCCCGCGAGCTGCGACTGGGCCTGGCCCGAGATGCAGCCGGTCGGGGTCGACCGCACCTACCTCGGGGTCGACGTCTACGAGGGCGCCTACACCTACCGCGGCATGCACATCGTCCCCGGTTGGGGCGGCAGCATGTTCGAGGAGCTCATGCCCGCGGTGTTCGTCCCCGAGGAGAAGTGGGCGCCGCGCAGCTGGGGCGTCAACCACCCGCTCCACGTGCGCGCCGAGCGCGAGCACGGCATGGAGGAGGCCGGCTACGGCTACTGGGGCTTCTCGCCCGCCAGCGACCCGTTCGACAACTACCGCGAGTACGGGGTCGATGCCCTCGGGCTCAACCCCGACGGCTACTTCTCCGACAAGGAGAAGACGAACTACGACCCCGGCTTCGGCGACTGCCGGGTGGGCACCAACCCCAGGCCGACCTACGGCGACGGCGTCGTCACCCCGCACGCCGCGTTCCTCGGGATGATGTTCGAGCGGGGGGCTGCGACGGAGAACCTCATGGGCATCCAGAAGGAGCTCAAGGCGTACGGCAAGGGCGGCTTCTTCGACGCCGTCGCCGTGCACAGCGGCACCATCGCGCGGCGCTACCTGTCGCTGGACCAGGCCATGGTCATGGGCGCGCTCGGCAACGTCCTCGGCAAGGGCGTGCTGCGCCGGGCCTTCAGCACCCGGGCCGTCGAGAAGAGGCTGCGCCCGGTCATCGGCATCGAGAGGTTCGGCGCCGGGATCATCAAGGACTGAGCACGGCCCCTCGGGGGTCGGTGTCCGTACGAGTGCAGGAGATGTGATGGAGCCCGTCAGGCACACGACCCCCGAGGGCGTGGCGTTCCGCGACCTCAACGGCAACGGGGTCATGGACCCCTACGAGGACCCTCGACTCGCGCCCGAGGCGCGGGTCGAGGACCTCCTCCGTCGCCTCTCCCTCCAGGAGAAGGTCGGCCTGATGTTCCAGACCGTCATCGAGGCCGGCGCCGACGGGTCGGTGCTCGAGTCGCCGGGGGCGATCAGCAAGTCCGCGACGAGCGCGGTCGTCCTCGACAAGCACCTCACGCACTTCAACGTCCACGCGCTCGACGACCCGGGGATGGCGGCGCGGTGGCACAACGCGCTCCAGGCCCTCGCCGAGCGCACCCCGCACGGCATCCCTGTCACCGTCTCGACCGACCCCCGGCACGCGTTCATGGAGAACGCGGGGGTCTCGTTCACCGCGACGGCCTTCTCACAGTGGCCCGAACCCCTCGGGCTCGCGGCGCTGCGTGATGTCGAGGCGGTGCGCGAGTTCGCCGACATCGCACGCCAGGAGTACGTCGCCGTCGGGATCCGTGCGGCCCTCCATCCGACCCTCGACCTCGCGACCGAGCCGCGGTGGGGGCGCCAGGCCGGCACCTTCGGTCAGGACCCGGACCTCGTCACCGAGCTGGGCGTCGCGTACCTGCAGGGCTTCCAGCAGGAGGCTCTCGGGCCGGGCAGCGTCGCGTGCACCTCGAAGCACTTCCCCGGCGGCGGTCCGCAGAAGGACGGCGAGGACGCGCACTTCCCCTACGGGCGCGAACAGGTCTATCCCGGAGGCCGGTTCGCCGACCACCTCAAGCCGTTCCCGGCGATCGTCGAGGCCGGGACGGCTGCGGTCATGCCGTACTACGGGATGCCCGTCGGGCTCGAGGTCGACGGCGAGCCCGTGCAGGCGGTGGGCTTCGGCTACAACCGGCAGGTCGTCACCGGGATGCTGCGCGAGGGGCTCGGGTACGACGGCGTCGTCGTCACCGACTGGGAGCTCGTCAACGACAACCACGTGGGCGACCAGGTCCTCCCGGCGCGGGCCTGGGGCGTCGAGCACCTGGACCCGCACGGTCGGATGGAGCTGATCCTCGAGGCAGGCGCCGACCAGTTCGGCGGCGAGGAGTGCGTCGAGATCCTCCTCGACCTCGTGGCACAGGGACGGGTCAGCGAGGCGCGGGTCGAGGAGTCGGCGCGCCGCCTCCTCCTCGTGAAGTTCCGCCTCGGGCTCTTCGACGACCCCTACGTCGACGAGGACGCCGCAGCCGCCCTCGTCGGGCGCGCCGACTTCCGCGAGGCGGGGTACGCCGCACAGGCCGGGTCGGTCACCGTGCTCCGGAACGAGGGCGACGACGGCGCGGCGTCCGTGCTGCCGCTGCGGCCCGGGCTGCGGATCTACGCCGAGAACGTGGCCGCGGCGGTCGTGGCCCGCCACGGGACGCCGGTCGCCCGACCCGAGGACGCCGACGTCGCCATCGTCCGGCTCGGTGCGCCGTTCGAGCCGCGCTCCGACCTCTTCCTCGAGGCGTGGTTCCACCAGGGGTCGCTCGACTTCCCACCCGGGCTCGTGGCCCGGTTGGCGCGGGTGGCCGCGTCCTGCCCGCTCGTCGTCGACGTCGCCCTCGACCGGCCGGCCGTGCTCACGCCGCTCCTGCCCCTGGCGGCCGCGGTCGTCGGCAGCTACGGGTCGAGCGACGCGGCCCTCCTCGACGCGCTGACCGGTCGGGTCCCGCCGCGCGGCAGGCTGCCCTTCGACCTCCCGCGGTCGATGGACCAGGTGCGTGCGCACCACGAGGACGTCGCGGGCTACGACGACCCGTTGTTCCCGTTCGGCCACGGCCTGGGGCTCCCGGGCTGACGGGGGGGTCGGCGCCCTCCCGGGAGCCGTGTCAACCGGGCGGTCGGCTCGCGCGTCATAGAGGTGCGCAACCGACGAAGGGAGATGCGCCATGGACACCCGTTCAGTCACCAGCCCGAGGGGCTCACGCCGGAGGGCGGGCGCCGTCGCCGCCCTCGCCGCCGCACTCCTCACCGTCCCCGCGGCCTCGGATGCCGCACCTGCCACCGCCGCGGCCGCGCCGTACTGCGGCATCACCTGGGGGTCCGGGGCGAAGACCGCCGCACCCCTGGCCACCGGCCGCGTCTCCGCGGTCCGAGCCGGCCGGCACGCGTGCTTCGACCGGCTCGTCCTCGACATGACCGGACGGGCCCCCGGCTACGACGTCCGGTACGTCACCGTCGTCAAGAGCGACGGGTCGGGGTTCCCCGTGCCCGTCGCCGGAGGGGCCCGGCTCGCCGTCGTGGCCCACAAGGGAGCCACGACCCGGCCGGCGATGCCGTCGGTCAGGGGCTTCTCGACCTTCCGCCAGGTGCGGTGGGCCGGAGCGTTCGAGGGCTACACGACCATCGCGCTCGGCGTCCGGGCCCGGCTGCCGCACCGCGTGTTCACGCTGTACGACGCCTCGACCAACCGCAGCCGGCTCGTCGTCGACGTCGCCCACCGCTGGTGACACGAGGTCCGGCGGCGTGTCGCTGACACGCTGCCGGACCCTGCGGCGGTGCCGGGCCGGCGCAGGCACACTGGGCCCATGGCGCCGACCCCTCGCACCGACCGGCTCGTGGGGCTCGACCTCGCGCGCGGCCTGGCCGTGGTGTCGATGCTCGTCGCGCACCTGTCCCCCGTCGGTGGGGTCCTCGACCTCAGCGAGTACCTCACGGCGCCGCTGTTCGCCGTCGTCATCGGCGTCGCCATGGGCCTGCAGCTCGGCCGGCGGCACCCGGGCGTCATCCCGTTCCTCGTCGCGAACGTCCAGCGCGCGATGGTCCTCCTCGTCCTGGGCCTCGTCCTCCAGCCGCTCTACGGGCAGGTCGACGTCGTCCTGCCCTACCTCGGCATCCTCGTGCTCGTCCTGGCGCCGATGGCCCTCGTCCTGCACCGGGCGCCGGTGCTGGTCCTCGGGCTCGCTGCGTCGCTCGCCGTCCTCGGCCCTCTGGTCAGTGAACGGGCCAGGGACGCCGAGCGGCTGTCCGGCGGCCGGTGGCCGGGAATCGGCGCCGACCTCGTGACGTGGCTGGCGTCCGGGGACGCGTACCGGCTCGTCTCGCTCCTCCCGATGGCCCTCGCGGGGCTGGCCCTCGCGGCCGTCGTCGTCGAGGCCTCGCGCGGGCGCCGCGGGTGGGGCGTCGCGGGCGTCCTCGCCGTGGCCTCGCTCGGGTCCTACCTGCTCGGAGCGACGTCGGCCGACGGGGCCGCCGCGTCCTCGGGCTCGACCGCCGAGGTGCTGGGCGCCTCGTTCCTCGCGACCGCCGTGGTCGTCGCCTGCTTCGCCCTCACCGACGCCGTGACCCTGTCGGGCGATGGGGTCGCGGCGCGGGCCGCCGCGCCCGTCCTCGCGACCGGCCGCCTCGCCCTCACGGCGTACACGGCACAGATCCTCTGGCTCGTCCTGGTCTCGCTCGTGCGCGGCACCGGGGTCGCCGACGACTCGGGGCTCGTCCTGCTCTCGACCGGGGTCGTCGTCATCGGCGGGTGCTGGGCGCTGGAGCGGTGGTGGGGCACCGGACCGCTCGAGTGGCTCCTCCACCGCATCCGACCGCCGGTCCCCGAGGGGCGCCACCGCTCGGCGTGAGTCGCGGCGACGCCCGCGCGTCGGGCGTCAGTGGGCGAAGTGGCGGGTGCCGGTGAAGTAGAGGGCGACGCCCGCGGCCTGCGCGGCCTCGACGACCTCCGCGTCGCGCATCGAGCCGCCGGGGGCGACCACGGCCCGGACGCCGGCGTCGAGGAGGACCTGGAGCCCGTCGGCGAAGGGGAAGAACGCGTCGGAGGACGCGACCGCCCCCCGCGCCCGATCCTCCCCCGCACGGCTGACCGCGAGGTGGCAGCTGTCGACCCGGTTGACCTGGCCCATGCCGATGCCGACCGAGGCGCCGTCACGGGCGAGGAGGATGGCGTTCGACTTCACGGCACGCACGGCGCGCCAGGCGAAGCCGAGGTCGGCGAGGGTGGCCTCGTCGGCCGCGTCTCCCGCGACGAGGCGCCAGGTGGACACGTCGTCACCACCGATGACGGTGCCCTCGTCGTCCCGGACCACCGCGTCGACCGTGTCGCGGACCTGCATGAGGAGGCCGCCCCCGACCGGCCGCACCTCGGCGCCCTGTCGCTGCGGGGGCGCGCACTCGAGGAGGCGGATGTTCTTCTTCGCCGTGAGGACCTCGAGAGCCTCGGCCTCGAACCCGGGCGCGACGACCACCTCGGTGAAGATGTCGGCGACCGTGCGGGCCATCTCGGCGGTGACCGGCCGGTTCGTCGCGATGATGCCGCCGAACGCCGACACGGGGTCACAGGCGTGGGCCTTGCGGTGGGCGTCGGCGACGTCGGTGCCGACCGCGATGCCGCAGGGGTTCGCGTGCTTGATGACGGCCACCGTCGGCTCGTCGCCGTGGTCGTACGCCGCGCGCACGGCGGCGTCGGCGTCGACGTAGTTGTTGTAGGACATCTCCTTGCCGTGCAGCTGGGTCGCTTGCGCGAGGGCCGGCTGCGGCTGGAACCCGTTGGTGTACAGGGCTGCTCGCTGGTGCGGGTTCTCGCCGTAGCGCAGCGTCGCCGCCTTGGTCCACGTCGCGCCCGCCCACGCCGGGAAGCCGGTGCCGTCGCTGGTGTCGACGTAGGCGTTGCCCATCCACGACGCGACGTGGACGTCGTACGTGGCGGTGTGCACGAAGGCCTCGGCCGCGAGGCGCTTGCGCTGCTCGAGGGTGAAGCCGCCGCTCGTGACGGCCTCGAGCACGGCGTCGTAGGTCGACGGGTCGGTGACGACCGCGACGCTCGGGTGGTTCTTGGCGGCGGCCCGCACCATCGAGGGGCCGCCGATGTCGATCTGCTCGACGCACTCGTCGGGACTCGCGCCCGACGCGACGGTGTCGGCGAACGGGTAGAGGTTGACGACGACGAGCTCGAACGCCTCGACACCGAGCTCCTCGAGCTGGGCGACGTGGTCGGGCTTGCGGGTGTCGGCGAGGATGCCGGCGTGCACCCGCGGGTGGAGCGTCTTGACACGGCCCTCGAGGCACTCCGGGAAACCGGTGAGGTCCTCGACCTCGGTCACGGGCAGGCCGAGCGACTCGATGAGCGCCGCGGAGCCGCCGGTGGACACGAGGGCGACCCCAGCGGCGTGGAGGCCCCTGACGAGGTCGTCGAGGCCGGTCTTGTCGTAGACGGAGACGAGCGCGCGGCGTACCGGACGGACGTCCTGCGACGGTCCGGGGGCGGAGACGG
Source organism: uncultured Actinomycetota bacterium (assembly GCA_963834225.1). Lineage (GTDB taxonomy): Bacteria > Actinomycetota > Actinomycetes > Actinomycetales > Dermatophilaceae > Oryzobacter. The sequence continues at coordinate 22,664 of CAWIAT010000021.1, forward strand.
CGGCCATGGGGTACTCCTCGGGGTCGGGTCGGTCACGCTGCGGGACACCCAGGCGGGCGATGTCCCGACGGGTGACTTCCCGGTGGTGCCCCACCCGCGCCAGTCGTCTGCGACGAGGGTACCGATGCTCGAGGCGACGGGGAAATCCCCCCTTCGATCCGAGTCGGGTGCTCAGGTGGTCGCCCGGGCAGCCACCTGGGCACCCGACTCGGTCAGGAGCCGGCGATCAGGTGGCGTACGGCGAGGGGGGCAGCGGGTCGGGCCACGAGGCGCCGAGGACGCGGTCGACCTCGACGAGCAGGACGACGCGCTCGGGGTTGGGGCGCGGCGTGCGGTACCGCACCGCGTAGCGCTCCTCGGCGTCGCGGACGGCGGCGGCGTCCTCGAGGACCCGGGTCGGGCCCTCGAGGGTGAGCCAGCGGCGCCGGTCGACCTGGCCGAGGGCGGCCCGCAGCCCGCGACGGGCGTTGCCGGCCTTGACGCTTCCCCGGCTCGTGATGACGCGGGCCACGAGCTCGTCCTCGTCCCAGGTGAACCCGACGGGCACGACGTGCGGCGACCCGTCGGCGCGCAGCGTGGTCAGGGTCGCGAGGTGCCGTTCGCGCAGGAACTCGACGACGGCAGGCGGCAGGTCGGCGGGGTGCAGGGCCACGCACCGATCGTCGCACGCGGTGCCCTGCGGGTGGGTCAGGCGGGGGCCTGCCAGGAGCGGTCGGCGGCGAGGTCGACGAGGACCTCGACGAGCATCTCGCGCTCCTGCACCTTGATCCGCTCGTGGAGCGAGTCGGCGGTGTCGCCGTCGAGGACGCGGACCGCCCGCTGCTCGATGATCGGGCCGGTGTCGACCCCGGCGTCGACCCAGTGGCAGGTGCACCCCGTGACGCGGACCCCGTGCTCGAGGGCGTCGCTCACCCCGCGGGCGCCGGGGAAGCTCGGCAGCAGCGCAGGGTGGGTGTTGACGACCCGGTGGGCCGCGAGGAACACCGGCCCGAGGACCTTCATGAAGCCCGCCGAGACGACGAGGTCGGGTTCGTGGGCGTCGACGAGGCGGGTGAGCGCGCCGTCCCAGTCGGCCCGGGTGTTCTGGTCGGCGACCCGGCAGACGAAGGTCGGGACGCCGCGCAGGGCTGCCCGCGCCGCGCCGCCCGTGCCGTCGCGGTCGGCGCCGACGGCGACGACCTCGAACGGGTCGCCCTCGGCCTGGGCATCGAGGACCGCCTGGAGGTTCGTGCCGGAGCCGGAGACGAGGACGACGAGGCGCAGCGGGGTCACCGGCGCAGTCTCCACGCGTCGCGGAGGACGACGACGACCGCTCCTCACCATCATCGCGCCGAAGACGGCGATGACGAAGGAGGCCGTGGGCACCCCGACGTCGGACAGGCGGAACTGGCCGGCCGAACCGCCGCCGAGGACGTCGAGCGCCGCGAGGAGCAGCGCGGCGGTGGCGCAGCCGACCGTCGAGACCGTGAGCTTGGTCCGCAGCCGCGAGAGCCGCGCGACCTCGCCGAGCGCGCGCCGGGCCACGAAGGCGCCGACCCCGACGACCGGGAGCACGGCGAGCGCCGTGAACCACGGGAAGCCGCCGGGCTGCGGCAGTGCCGCGAGGACCGGGACCATCGGCAGCAGCCCGCCCTCGGAGCCGGACCAGGTGACCGCGCCCCCCTCGACGACCTCGAAGCCCGACCCGGCGAGGAAGGAGACGGCCCACAACCCCAGGTTCGGCAGCGAGAGCGCCTGCGCCGCGCCGAGGAGGACAGAGCCGAGGCCGCTGGCGCCGACCTCCGCCGAGATCGTCGCGACGCGCGACCACCCGAGGGCGACGACGACACCGACGACGACCAGCCCCACGGCGAGCAGCGCCGCGGCGCCCGCGAGTCCGGGTCGCAGGCCGCGCCGTACGTCATCCGGCAGCCAGGGCAGGTCGAAGAAGGGGCCGAGGACGTCGGGGTCGTCACGCACGACGGGCCGCAGCGCGAGGGCGACGGCCGCGAGCGGGAGGAGGACACCGGGGCCGACGACCGAGAGGGCGTCGAGGCGAAACGGGCCCGCTGTCGTGAGCCCGACGCCCAGGGCCACGGCGAGCAGGTAGCCACCCCACCACGACGCGAGCGCGCCGGCCAGCCCCTTGGGCACCAGGCCCGCCCAGTGCTCGCCGTCGGTGGAGACGTCGACCATCGCCTCGCGCACGCCGACCCGGGCGAGGAGGACGAGGGCGGCCAGGCCGAGGAGGGGCACGAGCGAGAAGAGCGCGGTGCCGGCGACGAGGTGTCCGCCCGAGAGGAGGAACCACAGCGAGGCGCCCGTGCCGACGGCCTGCCAGCCCGTGCCCGGGGAGAGGGGGTCGACGAGCCACGCGAGGACGACCGGCGCCCCGACGAGGAGCAGCGCCGCGATGCCCGTCACGAGCCCGATGACGACGCCGCGCCACCACGGGGGGGTCGGCACGGCGTCGGGTTCGCCGTGCTCCCCGTGGGGCAGCGCGGCGCGAAGGCGGTCGATGACGGTCATCACCCCCAGTGTGCGGGAGGGCGACACGGCCTCGTCCGAGCACACGCCGGGGCGGGCGTCATCAGGTCCGTTCGGCCGACCTCGGCGCCTCCCCACGGGAAAGGCGCCCTTCCCATCGGAAGACTTCCGGTGGAAAGAGCGCCTTTTCGGGGGAACCCCGAAAACCGGCGGCCCGGGAGGGGCGGACTGGGCGTCGGGTCAGGCGTTGAGGGACTGCATGATCTCGCGCATGAGGTCAGCGGCCTCGGACGGCGTCTTGCCGACCTTGACCCCGGCGGCCTCGAGGGCCTCCTTCTTGGCCTGCGCGGTTCCCGAGGAGCCCGAGACGATGGCGCCGGCGTGGCCCATCGTCTTGCCCTCGGGGGCGGTGAAGCCCGCGACGTAGCCGACGACCGGCTTGGTCACGTGCTCCTGGATGTAGGCCGCGGCCCGCTCCTCGGCGTCGCCACCGATCTCGCCGATCATGACGATCGCGTCGGTGTCGGGGTCGTTCTCGAAGGCCTCGAGGCAGTCGATGTGCGTCGTGCCGATGACCGGGTCGCCACCGATGCCGACGGCCGAGGAGAAGCCGAAGTCCCGCAGCTCGTACATCATCTGGTAGGTCAGGGTGCCCGACTTGGAGACCAGGCCGATGCGGCCGGGGCCCGAGATGTTCGCGGGGATGATGCCCGCGTTGGCGACACCCGGGGTGATGAGGCCGGGACAGTTCGGGCCGACGATGCGGGTCGTGCCCTTGTCCTTGGCGTAGTTGTAGAACTCGGCGGTGTCCTTGACCGCGACGCCCTCGGTGATGACGACGGCGAGCGGGATCGCGGCGTCGATCGCCTCGACCGTGGCGGCCTTGGTGAACTGCGCGGGGACGAAGATCACCGAGACGTTCGCGCCGGTGGCCTCGACGGCCTCCGCGACGGTGCCGAACACGGGGACGGTGACGCCGTCCTCGAACTCGACGGAGGTGCCGGCCTTGCGGGGGTTGACGCCACCGACGATCGCGGTGCCGCTGCGCAGCATCCGCTGGGTGTGCTTCATGCCCTCGGAACCGGTCATGCCCTGGACGATGACCTTGGAGTCGGCGTTGAGGAAGATGGCCATGGGTGTGTGTCTCTCTTCTCTTGCGCTCTGGGTCAGTTCTGGGAGGCCAGCTCGGCGGCGCGGCGCGCGGCGCCGTCCATCGTCGCCTCGATGGTGACGAGCGGGTGGTCGCGCTCGGCGAGGATGCGGCGCCCCTCCTCGACGTTGTTGCCGTCGAGGCGGACGACGAGCGGCTTGGTCGCCTCGTCGCCGAGGGCGTCGAGCGCGCCGACGATGCCGTTCGCGACGGCGTCGCAGGAGGTGATGCCGCCGAAGACGTTGACGAACACCGACTTCACCTGCTCGTCGCCGAGGATGATGTGCAGCCCGTCGGCCATGACCTCGGCCGAGGCGCCGCCGCCGATGTCGAGGAAGTTCGCGGGCTTCTGGCCGCCGAACTCCTCACCGGCGTAGGCCACGACGTCGAGGGTGCTCATGACGAGCCCGGCGCCGTTGCCGATGATGCCGACGGAGCCGTCGAGCTTGACGTAGTTGAGGTCCTTCTCCTTGGCGGCGGCCTCGAGCGGGTCGGCCGCGGCCTTGTCCTCGAGGGCCTCGTGGTCGGGGTGGCGGAAGCCGGCGTTGGCGTCGAGGGTGACCTTGCCGTCGAGCGCGACGATCTCGCCGTCCTCGGTCTTCACGAGCGGGTTGACCTCGACGAGCGTGGCGTCCTCCTCGCGGTAGACCGTCCACAGCGTCTGCAGGACCGGCTCGATCTTCGCGCCGGTCTCGGCGTCGAAGCCGGCGGTCTCGACGATCTCGCGGGCCTTGGCCGCGTCGATGCCGGTGTTCGGGTCGACGGCCACGCGGGCGAGGGCCTCGGGCCGCTCGACGGCGAGGGTCTCGATGTCCATGCCGCCCTCGACCGAGCACATCGCCAGGTAGGTGCGGTTGGCGCGGTCGAGCAGGATCGAGAAGTAGTACTCCTCGGCGATGCGGGCGCCCTGGGCGATCATCACCTGGTGGACCGTGTGGCCCTTGATGTCCATGCCGAGGATGGCGCGGGCGTGCTCCTCGGCCTCCTCCGCGGTCCTGGCGACCTTGACGCCGCCGGCCTTGCCGCGGCCTCCGGTCTTGACCTGCGCCTTGACGACGGTGACGCCGCCGCTCGCGGCGCCGATGCGCTCCGCGGCCGCGCGGGCCTCCTCGGGGGTCGTGGCGACCGCCCCGGCGAGCACGGGCACCCCGTGCTTCTCGAACACGTCACGGGCCTGGTACTCGAAGAGATCCACGAGGCGATCCGTCCTTCATCTGCTGGTGGAGGGGAGGTGGTCCGCAGGGGAGCCTAACGGGGCACGGCCGCGCGGTCTCCCCCGGAGTCCGTGGTGGGACCGATCTCACCCCCGAGCGGTCGCCCCGCTCGGCGACCGGTGGTTGGGTGTCGGGGTGACCCCGATGCCGCGGCCCCGCACCGCACTCGCCCTGCCCGCCACGCTGCTCCTCGCCACCGCCCTCCTCGGCGGCTGTGGCTCGAAGGGGTCGCCATCACCGGGCGGGTCGAGCGCGACGGCGCCACCGTCGGCCACTCCCTCGGCGTCGCCGAGCCTGAGCACCCCGCCGACGCCCGCCGTCCTCACCCGCACGGGCGGGCTCGCGGGGTACGACGACCGGCTCGAGGTCGCCCCCGACGGCTCGGTGACCGGGACGACCAGGGCCGCACAGGTCACCTGCCGGGTGGCGGCCGACCTCGCCGGCACGCTGACGACCGCGGCCCCTCCCTCGCCCGCCGGTCCGGCCGCGGGGACCGACCGGATGACGGTCACCCTCACCCGCGCCGGGACGAGCATCCCGCTCGGCGAGGCTCAGGGGGGCGACCCGCTCTCGGAGGCCGCGCGCACCCTCCTCGACGACGTCCAGCAGCCGGCCGACGCCAGGACGGTGTGCCGCTGAGCGCGGCACACCGTCATCGGGGCTGGGTCGTCGGTCAGTTGGCGCAGGTCTGGGCTCCCTTGGGGACCGCGATCGCCGTGAAGGCCTTCTCGACCCCGAGGCACTGGGCGCTGTTGCGGCCGTAGAGCTCCTTCGCCGAGGCGATGGCGCCGTTGCGCGCCGCCGCGTACCCGCTGCTCGAGGTGAGCTTGGTCGTCAGGGTGCGGTACCAGACCCGCTCGGCCACGGACCGGCCGACGCCGGTGACGGCGGGGGCGCCGTTGCAGGTCGAGCTGTTGTAGGCGACGCCGTTGACCGTCTTGGCGCCCGAGCCCTCGGAGACCAGGTAGTACCAGTGGTTGAGCGGGCCCGAGGAGTAGTGGACGTCGATGCGGCCCAGGGTGCTGCTCCAGCAGTCGCGGCTGCGGCCGTCGCGGCTCGGCTTGTCCATGTAGCGCAGCGGGGTCCCGTTGCCGTTGATGTTGATCTTCTCGCCGATCAGGTAGTCCCCACGGTCGGCCGTCGTGTTCGCGTACCACTCGACGGCGGTGCCGAAGATGTCGGAGGTCGCCTCGTTGAGCCCGCCGGACTCGCCCCGGTAGAGCAGGCCCGCGGTGTTCTGGGTGACCCCGTGCGTCATCTCGTGGGCGGCGACGTCGACCTGGGTCAGCGGGCGCACGTTCCCCGCGCCGTCGCCGTAGGTCATCTGGGTGCCGTCCCAGAACGCGTTGACGTAGCCGCTGCCGTAGTGGACCCGGCTGCGGGCGCCCTTGCCGGTGTTCCAGATCCCCGCCCGGTTGTGCGCCGACAGGTAGTAGCCGTAGGTGACCTGGGCTCCCCACTGGGCGTCGGCGGCAGCGGTCTGGGTGTTGGACGGGAGCCCGGTGCCCCAGATGTCGTCGGCGTCGGTGTACTCGCTGCCCGCACCGGAGGTGCCCCGGTTGAGGTTGGTCGTGTAGTTGTTGACCGAGTCACGCAGCCGGTAGCCGCTGACCCCGGTGATCGTGTCGAGCGGCACGGTCCCGCTGTACTGCGTGTTGCCGGTTCCCTCGTGGACCTCCTCGACGCGGTCGAGCAGGGCACCGGAGCGGGCGTCGACGTAGGTCTTCAGGCGGCTCGGGGTCTGCGACGAGCGCACCCCGGTCGTCGTGACCTCCCAGGCGAGGCGCGGCGCGCCCGAGGCGGCGTGGACGACGAGGGCGGCGGTGCTGGAGTCGACCGGGTAGCCGGCGCGCGAGGCGGCGAGCGCCTTGGCGGCCACGACGCCGATCCGCGGCGTCCTCGACGCCACGGCGAGCTTCACGGTGGTCGCGCGGTGCTGCGCCGTGACCGCCCCGGCGCGCGAGCGGGCGACGACGAGGTCGCCGCCGACGACCCGGAGCCCGTCGAGCGTGCGGTCGTAGCGGACGTGGCGGGTGCCGTCGGGGTCGACGACGACGCCGCGCACGGTCAGCCCCTCGGTGGAGCCCAGGCCGACGGACCGGGCGACCGACACGGCCCGACGCTGCTCGTCGGAGCGCAGCGCGGCACCGGCGGCGCCCACGGCGGTGGACCTCGCCGTCGTGGCGGCGGTGACGGCCCCCGGCACGACGGCTGCACCGGCCGCGGCAGAGGCCACGGACGGGGCGGCCGCGACGACCGCGGTGGTGAGGGCGGCCGCGAGGGCGACGCCGGTCATCAGTGCGTTGGGCATGCATCACTCCTGGTCGACGAGGCCGTGTCCCCACGGCGCCCCCATCGTGCTGCAGGGGGCGCTCGTGCGTCGCGTGTTCCGGGGAAACCGGCCCCGGCGAGTCGGTGAACGGCTCGCCGGGGTCGGCCTCAGCTCGTCGCGAGCGACGTGTCGTCGACGACGAAGGAGGTCTGCAGGCTGGAGTCCTCGGTCATCGTGAACCGGATCGTCACCGTCCTGCCCTTGTAGGCGGTCAGGTTGAACGACTTCTGGGTGTACGTGGCGTTGGTGCCCACGTTGGAGTACGTCGCCAGGGTGGTCACGGTCGAGCCGTCGACGACCTGGGCGCGCATCGTGTCGTACACGGTCGAGCCGCTCTCGGCGGTGTCGGTGCGCAGCCAGAACGACAGCGTCGCCGCCGTGGCCGAGGACGGGATGGCCACCGACTGGTTGATCGTCTCGGTGCCCGAGGAGCCGTTCCCGCCGAGCCAGGCCTTCCACGACCCGGTGCGTGCCGGGCGACCGGTGTTGTTCGTGACCGGGCCGGCGGTGCCGGTCCAGACCGTCGCGCCCGACTCGAACCCGGCGTTCTGCAGCAGGTTGCCACCGGTCGGCGGCGGCGTCGTGCCCCCGAGGTCCTTGGCGGCGTAGAGCCACAGCATGTGCCCGATGAGGTCGGCGCCCCGGTCGAGCGAGGTCGCGTTGATGTTCGCCGTCGTGTCGCAGGAGGAGTGGTAGCAGGGGTCGAAGGCCGCGTTCGCGGTGCCGCCCCACTTCTGCGCCTGCGCCGACGTCTTGCGCCCCTCGGCCCCGCTGAAGATCCCCGACGTCGCGATTCCGTAGGACCGGAAGGCGGCGTGGTCGCTGCGCCCCTGGACGTCGATGTACTCCCACGGGATGCCCTTGGACGTGTACCAGGCGGTCATCTCGTCGCGGGCGCCGTTGCCGACCGGGTTGTCGTCGTAGACGAAGTAGCCGGGGTTGGGCGAGCCGATCATGTCGTAGTTGAGGTAGAGCTCGATCTTGTCCTTCTCCGTCGTGGAGAGACTGCTCATGTAGTGCTTCGACCCGAGCAGCCCGAGCTCCTCGGCGCCCCAGAAGCCGACCCGGACCTTGTTGCGCGGGGTCTGGCCGCTCGCGGCGTAGGCCAGCGCGGCCTCGAGCACCCCGGCCGAGCCGGAGCCGTTGTCGTTGATGCCCGCGCCGTTGCCCACGCTGTCGAGGTGGGCGCCCATCATCACGACGCGGTTCGCGTCCCCTCCGGGGAGCTCGGCGACGAGGTTGTACGACGTCCCGGAGCTCGTGCTGAAGGTCTGGGTCGTCGTCGTGAAGCCGGCGGCCGTCAGCTTGCCCTTGACGTAGTTGATCGAGGCGAGGTAGCCCGGCTTGCCGGTGCCGCGGTTTCCGCCGTTCGCGGTGGCGATCGACTGCAGCTGGCTGAGGTGCGCCTGGACGTTGGCGACCGAGATGTCGGGTCCGGCGGCGGTGGCCGTGGGGGCCGTCGCGGTGAGCACCGAGGCGGTGAGGGCGGTGGCGAGGACGGGGGCGAGTGCCCTGGTGGTGCGCATGAGGGGTCTCCTTCGGGTGCGGCTCGGGACGGCAGCGAGCCGGCCCCCTGGTCGGGGGCCGGCCCACCGGGTGGTGCGGGTCAGCTCGTCGCGAGCGACGTGTCGTCGACGACGAAGGAGGTCTGCAGGCTGGAGTCCTCGGTCATCGTGAACCGGATCGTCACCGTCCTGCCCTTGTAGGCGGTCAGGTTGAACGACTTCTGGGTGTACGTGGCGTTGGTGCCCACGTTGGAGTACGTCGCCAGGGTGGTCACGGTCGAGCCGTCGACGACCTGGGCGCGCATCGTGTCGTACACGGTCGAGCCGCTCTCGGCGGTGTCGGTGCGCAGCCAGAACGACAGCGTCGCCGCCGTGGCCGAGGACGGGATGGCCACCGACTGGTTGATCGTCTCGGTGCCCGAGGAGCCGTTCCCGCCGAGCCAGGCCTTCCACGACCCGGTGCGTGCCGGGCGACCGGTGTTGTTCGTGATCGGGCCGGCGGTGCCGGTCCAGACCGTCGCGCCCGACTCGAACCCGGCGTTCTGCAGCAGGTTGCCACCGGTGGGCGGCGGGGTGGTGCCACCGCACGACTCGGAGCCTGCGGCGACGTTGATGCCGGAGAACGCCGCCGCGACCGCGGTGCAGGTGGCCGAGGTGGCGCCGAAGAGCTCCTTGGCCGACGCGATGGCGCCGTTGCGGGCCGCGGCGTAGGTGCTCGACGAGGTGAGCTTGGTCGACAGGGTCCGGTACCAGACCTTCTCGATGTTGGACCGGCCGGCGCCGGCCACGGTGGTGCCGTTGCACGTCGTGCTGTTGTAGGAGACGCCGTTGATCGTCTTGGCACCAGAGCCCTCGGAGGCCAGGTAGAACCAGTGGTTCAGCGGACCGGAGGAGTAGTGCGGGTCGAGGTTCTTCGTCCCGGTCGTCCAGCAGTCCTGGCTCGCGCCGTCCTTGCTCGGCTTGTCCATGTAGCGCAGCGGGGTGCCGTTGCCGTTGATGTTGATCTTCTCGCCGATGAGGTAGTCGCCGACGTCGGTGCTGCTGTTGGCGTAGAACTCGACGGCTGCCCCGAAGATGTCGGAGGTCGCCTCGTTGAGGCCGCCCGACTCACCGGAGTAGACGAGGCCGGCGGTGTTCTCGGTGACGCCGTGGCTCATCTCGTGGGCGGCGACGTCGATCGAGGTCAGCGGTCGGGCGTTGCCCGAGCCGTCGCCGTAGGTCATCTGGGTGCCGTCCCAGAACGCGTTGACGTAGGCGTTGCCGTAGTGCACGCGGCTGCGGGCGCCGGTGCCGTTGTTCCAGATGCCGGCGCGACCGAGGACACCGTTGTAGTACGCGTAGGTCTTCTCGGCGCCGTACTGGGCGTCGACACCGGCGGTCTGGCGGCTCGTCGTCGAGCCGTTGCCCCAGATGTTGTCGGCGTCGGTGAACTGCGTCCCCGTCCCGGAGGTCGCCCCGTTGAGGTCGGTCGTGGAGTTGCCGAGGCTGTCGCGCAGCTGCCAGGTGGACCCGCTCGCGATGGTGTTGAGCGTGACCTGTCCGGAGTACTGGCTGTTGCCGGTGCCCTTGACGACCTCGTCGAAGGAGGTGATGACCGCACCCGTGTCGGCGTCGACGAGGGTGTGCAGCCGGCTCGGCGTCTGGTCGGCGAGCGTGCCGGTGGTCAGCACGTCGTAGGCCAGGCGTGGGCTGCCGGAGCCCGCCCAGACGACGAGCTCCCCCTCGCTCTTCTCGCCGCGGGCGCTGGAGCGCTTCTCACCAGTGGCCAGGGCCTCCTGCTTCGCGACCCCGGGGCTCGTGGTCCGCGCCGCGACGTCCTTGCGGTTGGCGTTGTAGCGGACCGTCTCGACGTCACCGCCCTTGGACCTCTCGACGACGAGGTCGCCGCCGACGACCCGCAGGCCCTTCCACGTGCGGTCGTAGCGGGTGTGCGTGGTGCCGTCACGGTCGGTGACGACGGATCGCTTGACGAGCCTGTCGTCCGAGCCCAGCCCGAGGGCTGAGCGGTCCTGGTCGGCGCCGGACTGCAGCGCGGTCGGCACCCCGGACGCGGTGGCGGCGGGGACGCCGGCCGCGAGAGACGCGGCGACGGCCACGCCGAGGGCGAGGCCGCTGTGAAGTCGGTTCACGTGGTTCTCCATTCGTGAAGTGGCCCCGGGTTGTCCGGGCCACGCGGAAACGTCCTCCTCGAACGCCCACTCCCACAACAGGTCCTGTGAAGAATTGACCAAAGGACAGGAAGTCTTTACCGCGCGCGGTCCGCTCCTTGACCGGACCCACAGCGCGCGCGCTCAAGGTGCTTGACGGGTTCTTGACCCTCTCCATGTGCAGACGGGGCACCACGACGCCCCGACATCCGGTAGTGCGTCACACGGTTCCGGGCGCCGGGTGGCCGCGGACGTACGCTGGGGCCGCCATGGCGACGTCACCGCGGCCGAGCGCCGCTCCGCACGTCGAGGTCCCCGCACCGACGCGGCCCTCGCCGCGCTCCGTCGTGCGCGCGGTCACCGGTGCCGCCCGCTTCGTCCTCGACCCCGCCGTCATCGCCGGCGGCGCCGTCGAGGCGGCCTGGCTCACGGCCCACGCGGCCACCTGGCCGCTCGGCCTCGTCGGGGGCCGAGGCCGTCGTGGTGCGTCCACGTACCGGGTCGAGCACCTGCCCCCGGTCCAGCGCGGCCTCATCGTCTCCGACGTCGAGGCCGCGGGGACGCCGATCCTGCTCGTCCACGGCATCGTGAGCAACCGCTCGGTCTTCACCCTGCTGCGCCGCGGGCTGACCCGCCGCGGCTTCTCCAACGTCATCGCGATGAACTACACGACCCTGTCCACCGACGTGCGGGCCGCGGCGGCGAGCCTGGCCGAGGAGGTCGAGCGGGTCGTCGAGGAGACCGGGTTCGAGCGCGTCCACGTCATCGGCCACAGCCTGGGCGGCCTCATCGGGCGGTACTACGTGACCCGCCTCGGGGGCGACGCGCGGGTCCACACCCTCGTGACCCTCGGGACACCGCACGAGGGGACCTGGGCCGCGTACCTGATGCCCACCCGGCTCATGCAGCAGATGCGCCCGGGGAGCGGGGTGCTGCGCGAGCTCGCCCTGCCGGTCCGCGGCTGCCGCACCCGCTTCATCTCCTACTGGTCCGACAGCGACGAGGCGATCCTGCCGCAACGGTCGGCGGCCCTGGGCCACCCCGACCTGCGCTCGAGCACCATCCGGCTCCACGGGGCCGGGCACCTCACCCTGCCGATGATGCGCGAGGTCGTCCACGGCATCTCCACGGCCCTCGCCTTCCTCGACACGGAGGGCGCGACGGTCACCTCCGGGGTCCTCCTCCTCCCGCGTGATGAATGAGCTCGATGTGACCTCTGTGACTCGTGTGGCTGAAGGGGCCAAGCAGTACCCCCAGTGGCTCGTGCGCACACCGGATGTGACTCGGATCACATCCGGCCCGCTCCCCCGCACGACACCGGGCGTTCGGCGTGACTCGGGCACCTCGAGGGGGCTGCCGACGTGGACGCGAAGTTTGTGTCACGGAATGGTCACGGTACGGTGCTCTGCGAGCCACCAACGCCCCGCCCCTCCACCCCTGAGGTCCTGTCCCCTGTGAGTTCTTCGTACCGGGGGCGCCACTACGCCGGACGCCATCGTCTGTCCAGCCGTGGTGCGCGCCTTCCCCGCGCCTTCTCCTCGAGCTTCGTGCTGCCCACCACGGCGGCCGCGGCGCTCGTCGTGACGGCGACCGGCGCGACGGTGGCGGAGTCCTCGGCGGCGCTGACCTTCGAGGTCTCGGGACAGCAGACGGCCCTCGCCCGCACCGAGCAGGCTGCCGACGACGCGACGACGAGCGACCTCGCCGCGCGCCGACAGGCGTCCGGGATGCAGACCGCCGCCCTCCGGGGTCGCGTCGAGGCCAAGCAGCGTGCCGCGCGCAGCGCCGCTCGCAAGGCGGCCGCCGATGCCGCGGCCCGGGCCAAGCGCGAGCGCGAGAGCAAGCGGTGGGTGCGCGCGATCAAGGGCGGAACCCTCACCTCGGGCTTCGGCCCCCGCTGGGGCAAGACGCACGACGGCCTCGACGTCGGAGCCTCCACCGGGACCCCGCTCTACGCGATGTCGGGTGGCACCGTCATCCTCAGCGACAACGTCTTCAGCTTCGGCAACAAGGTCGAGATCCGCTACTGGGACGGCACCGTCTCCTGGTACGGCCACATGAGCCGCCGCGACGTCCAGACCGGCGACACCGTGATGCCCGGTGACCAGGTCGGCCTCGTCGGCAACACCGGCCACTCGTTCGGCTCGCACCTGCACATCGAGATCCACCCCACCGGTGGCGACAACCCGATCAACCCGGCGCCGTGGCTGCGCAAGCACGGCATCATGGTCGGCTGACCGACCCCGTGGCACCGCCCCACCGCGCGACCCCCGGACCATCCGGCGGGTCGCGTCGTCGGTGTGGGCCGGTCGGCCTCAGAGCTTCTCGAGCGGGGCGAAGCGCAGCACGAAGCGCTTGACCCCGAGCTCGCCGCCGAAGTCGACCTCGGCCTGCGTCTTGTCGCCCTCGCCGAGGGTGCGCACGACGGTGCCCATCCCGTAGCTGTCGTGGGTGACGCGGTCGCCGGGGGCCAGCGCGACGATCGGGCGGTTGCCCGGCGAGCGCACACCCGGCCGGGCGGCCAGGGTGGCGATGGCAGGTCGCTGGTCGCGCCGGCCGATCGCGGCGGCGCCGGAGAGCTCACGCTCCCACTCGACGAGCTCGGCGGGGATCTCGTCGAGGAAGCGCGAGGGCGGGTTGTACTGCGGCGCGCCCCAGGCCGAGCGGACCGCGGCCCGGCTCAGGTGCAGCCGCTCCCTCGCGCGGGTGATGCCCACGTAGGCGAGCCGCCGCTCCTCCTCGAGCTCCTTGGGGTCGCCGAGGCTGCGCAGGTGCGGGAAGGTGCCGTCCTCGAGCCCGGTGAGGAACACGACGGGGAACTCCAGCCCCTTGGCGGTGTGCAGCGTCATGAGGGTGACGACCCCAGCGGCCTCGGCCTCGGCGGTGTCGGGGATCTCGTCGGCATCGGCGACGAGCGAGACCCGCTCGAGGAAGTCCTCGAGGCTGACGACCTCGCCGGTCTCGCGGCGCGCGTCGTCGAACTCGCGGGCCACGGCGACGAGCTCGGCGAGGTTCTCGACCCGGGTCTCGTCCTGCGGGTCATGGCTGGCCCGCAGCTCGGAGAGGTAGCCGGAGCGGTCGAGGATCGCCTCGAGGAGGTCGGAGACGCCGGCGTCGTCGTCGTCGCGGACCTGGCCCAGGCCCTCGAGGAGGCCGGTGAACCCCTTGATCGCGGCGACCGAGCGCGTGGCGATGCCCGGCGCGTCCTCGGGACGGCCCAGCGCGGCGACGAACGGGATCCGCTCGCGCTCGGCGAGGGCGACGATGCACGCCTCGGCACGGTCGCCGATCCCGCGCTTGGGGACGTTGACGATGCGCCGCAGGTTGACGGTGTCGGAGGGGTTGGAGAGCACCCGGAGGTAGGCGAGGGCGTCCTTGACCTCGCGGCGCTCGTAGAACCGGGTGCCGCCGACGACCTTGTACGGGAGGCCGACCCGGACGAACACCTCCTCGAGGGCGCGGGACTGCGCGTTGGTCCGGTAGAAGACCGCGACGTCGCCCGGGCGCACGCCCTGGTCGTCGCCGAGCCGGTCGATGGCCCGGGCGACGAAGGAGGCCTCGTCGTGCTCGTTGTCGGCGACGTAGCCGATGATCTTGGCACCGTCGCCGCTGTCGGTCCACAGGTTCTTCTCGCGGCGGCCCTCGTTGCGGGCGATGACGGTGTTCGCGGCGCGCAGGATCGTCTGGGTGGAGCGGTAGTTCTGCTCGAGGAGGATGGTCCGCGCGTGCGGGTAGTCCTCCTCGAACTCCTCGATGTTGCGGATCGTCGCGCCGCGGAAGGCGTAGATCGACTGGTCGGCGTCACCGACGACGACGAGCTCGCTCGGCTCGACGCCGTGCTCGGTGCGGGTCTCCTCGGACCCCACGAGCTCGCGGACCAGCTGGTACTGGGCGTGGTTGGTGTCCTGGTACTCGTCGACCATGACGTGGCGGAAGCGCCGTCGGTAGTGCTCGGCGACGTCGGGAAAGACCTGGAACATCTGGACCGTCATCATGATGAGGTCGTCGAAGTCCATGGCGTTGGCCGCCCGGAGGCGCCGCTGGTACTCGGTGTACGCCTCGGCGAGGACCTGCTCCTGGTGGGTTCCGGTCTCGGAGACGCGCCGGGTGAAGCTCTCCTCGTCGACCAGCTCGTTCTTGAGGTTGCTCACCTGGTGGCCGAAGGAGCGCGGGTTGTAGCGCTTGGGGTCGAGGTCCATGTCGCGCAGGACCATCGACATCAGGCGCTGGCTGTCGGCGGCGTCGTAGATCGAGAAGGTCGAGCGCAGGCCGACCTTGTCGGCCTCACGGCGCAGGATCCGCACGCAGGCGCTGTGGAAGGTCATGACCCACATCGCCTTCGCCCGCGGTCCGACGAGCGCGGAGACGCGTTCACGCATCTCGGCCGCGGCCTTGTTCGTGAAGGTGATGGCGAGGACCTGGCCGGGCTGCACGCCGCGGGCCGCCAGCAGGTGGGCGATGCGCTGGGTGAGGACGCGGGTCTTGCCCGAGCCGGCGCCGGCGACGATGAGGAGGGGCGGGCCCTCGTGGAGGACGGCCTCGCGCTGCTGGGGGTTCAGGCCCTCGAGCAGCTCCTCGGGGTCGGCGCGCTGCCGCTCCCCCGGGCCTCCCTCGGGACCCCGCCCGGCGGCGGCGGCCTCGGCCCAGGTGGGGACCCCCGCGGCGTTGACCAGGGCCGCGTGGGCGCTGTCGTGGGTCGCGGGGTCGACGTTCGGATCGGGCCGCGAGCCGCCGATGTCGAGGCCGTCGAAGAGGGTGCTCATGTCGGGGTCAACCCTACGTCGCGGCACCGACCCCGGCTCGCCGCCACCCGGGTCGAGGGCTGGCGCAGGGGTGCGGTGCCGGCCGAATACCTCGACCCGGGGAGGGCGGGCCCTACGGTGGTGGCATGGCCTCGCGCAAGGGTGAGTTCGGGGAGCCGGTCGTCCTCGACGTCGACGGTTTCGACGTGCGCGTCTCCAGCCCGGAGCGGGTCTACTTCGCCGCGCGGGGCGAGACCAAGCTCGACCTCGTCAGCTACTACCTCTCGGTCGGCGACGGCATCGTCAACGCGCTGCGCGAGCGTCCGTGCATGCTGCACCGCTTCCCCGACGGGGTCTCGGGCCCCAAGGTGCACCAGAAGCGGCTGCCGCGCGGCGCTCCCCCGTGGGTCGAGACGGTCCGGCTGCACTTCCCGCGCTACGGCCTGCACGCCGACGAGCTGTGCGTCACCCGGCTGGCCGACGTCGCGTGGGCGGTCCAGATGAGCACCGTCGAGTTCCACCCGTGGAACAGCCGACGGGCCGACACCGAGAAGCCCGACGAGTGGCGCATCGACCTCGACCCGATGCCCGACGCCCCCTTCTCGCGCGTCCGTCGCGCGGCGCACGTCGCGCACGAGGTCCTCGACGAGCTCGGGGCCACCGGGTTCCCGAAGACGAGCGGTGGCCACGGCCTCCACGTCTATGTCCGCATCGTCCCCGAGCACGGCTTCCAGGACGTCCGGCGGGCCGCCCTCGCCTTCGCCCGGGAGGTCGAGCGTCGCCTCCCCGACGACGTCACGACGACGTGGTGGCGCAAGGACCGCGACCCGTCGTCGGTCTTCGTCGACTACAACCAGAACGCGCGCGACCACACCATCGCGGCGGCGTACTCGGTGCGCGGCAACGACATCGGCACCGTCTCCACCCCCATCCGCTGGGAGGAGGTCGACGACGCGGAGCCCAACGACTTCACGATCGCCACCGTGCCGAAGCGCTTCGCCGAGCTCGGCGACCTCCACGCCGGCATCGACGACGCCGTCTTCGACATCGGCCCGCTCCTCGAGTGGGCCGACCGTGACGACGCCGAGGGTGCCGAGGCACCCCCCGAGCCCGAGGACGACACGGGGAAGCCCTGATGGACCTCGAGGTTCCACCGGGTCCCGGGGTCCCGCAGGGGCTCACCGTGCCCTCGAGCGAGCTCGTCGAGCGCTTCTCGAGGTCGTCCGGCCCCGGCGGCCAGGGTGTCAACACCGCCGACAGCCGGGTCGAGCTCGAGCTCGACGTCCTCGGGCCGGGGCTGCTGGGCGAGACCCAGCGCCGCCGGGTCGTGCGGGCCCTCGGCCCCCGGCTCGTCGACGGCCGCTACCTCGTCGTCGCCGCCTCCGAGCACCGGCAGCAGCGGCGCAACCGCGTCGCGGCCCGCGAGCGGATGGCGGCGCTCCTGCGCGAGGCGCTGGCACCACCCCCGCCGCCCCGCCGGGCCACCCGTCCCACCCGGGGCTCGGTCGAGCGGCGGCTGCGCGCCAAGAGGCAGCGGGGCGACACGAAGTCGACCCGGTCCCGCCCCGCCACCGACGACTGACCTGCCGGGGCCCGCCGGTTCGAGGTGAAGAGAGACCCTCCCACGGTCGGGTTCCACCTCGAACCCGCCACCCGCAGGCGGTTCAGTGGTCGAGGAGCCAGGTGGGCCCGAGGACGCGGGCACCGAGGTCGTCGAGCCTGCGCGAGAGCTCGCGGTCGGCGGTGACGACGGCGACCTCCGCCCCCTCGTCGCGGGCCTGCCGCGCCCGGTCGACGATCTCGTCGTCCCCGTGCCCCGCTGCGTGGACGGTGCGCACCACACCCTCGAACCCCCTCGGCCACGCCGGGTCGGGCCTTGCCCTCGAGGACGAGGACGACCTCGTCGAAGCCCAGCTCGGCCGCCACGACCTTCGCGTGGAGCCGTGCCGCCGCCCCCGGCCGGTCGCGCCACCACCCGTCGGGCCTGGACCCGACGACGTTCGCCCCGTCGACGACGAGGACGAGGCGCGCCGGTGGAGTCACGGGGCCACGTCCTCGGCCACGAGCCGGACGACCTCCTGCGCGCACCCCCACGCCAGGGTCACCCCGGCACCGCCGTGCCCGTAGTTCGTCACCACCGTCCGGCCACCCACCTCCGTGCGCCCGAGCCGCACCGAGGGAGCGACGGGTCGCAGGCCCACCCGGGCCCCGAGCACCTCGGCGTCGGCCAGTTCGGGGACGACCGACCGCACCCGCTCGACGATCGCCGCGTGGACGTCGGGGTCGGGCTCGAGGTCCCACGACCCCATGACGTCGGTCCCGCCGCAGACCACCCAACCGGGGTGCGGGAGGGCGTAGACCATCCCGTCCGGGTGGCCGTCGTCGACGAGCCACCGCTCGAGCCCGGGGTTGGCCAGCAGGGCCACCTGCCCGCGCGAGGGCCGAGGTCCCTCGTCCCCCACCAGCGGAGCCGAGCGGATCCCCGCCGCCACGACGACCGCCGCCGACCCGATGTGGGCGAGGTCGTCGACGCGGCCCTCGACGAGGTCGACTCCGGCTGCGCGACATCGGTCCTCGAGCCACGAGAGGTGCACGGCCATCGTCACGAGAGGCACTCGGCACACGACGCCTCCGGTCGCTCCCTCCGGCAGCTCGGCAGGCTCTGCCTCACGCCAGCCCTCGACGCCCGCCACCCACCACCGGTCGGCCGGGCCGCGTTCGACCATGAGGCCCTCGCGCAGGGCCACCCCCGCCGCGGGGACCGTGGTGATCGAGCGGAACCACGCGAGGGACTCGAGCCCCCACGCGGCGACTCGCTCCCTGGGCTCGACGTGGTAGGGGAACCAGAGGCCGCCGGCCACGGCCGACACGGTCTCGGCCACGGGGACGTCGCGCACGCAGCGCACCCGGTGGCCCGCGTCGGCCAGGGCCAGCGCCGACGTCAGCCCGACCACTCCCCCGCCCACCACCGTCACGCCAGGCTCGTCCGTCATGGACGCATCCTCGCGCACCCGCTGACCTACGGTGGCGTCATGGAGCCGCGCGACCCCCACCCGGTGACGGGCCAGGAGTTCACCTCGCCCGTCCCGCCGGGCACGGGCTGGCCCGGCGACCCGGCCGACGCCACGACCCGGGTCGCGAGGTCAGCGGGAGGGGTGCACCGGCTCGCGGTGGGCGCACCCGACCTCCCCGCCCTCCAGGCGCGGATCTCGGTGTGCCGGGCCTGTCCCCGCCTCGTGCGCTGGCGTGAGGACGTCGCGCGCACCGGCCGCCGCGCCTCCTTCGCCGACCAGCCCTACTGGGGTCGTCCGGGGCCCTCCTTCGGGGACCCCGAGGCGCCGACCCTGCTCGTCGGCCTCGCGCCCGCCGCCAACGGCACGAACCGCACGGGCCGGATGTTCACGGGCGACTCGTCCGGCGACTTCCTCTGGGCAGCCCTGCACCGCACCGGTTTCGCCGCGATCCCCACCTCCACGGCCGCGGGCGACGGCCAGCAGCTGACCGGGATGCGCATCGTCGCCGCGGTGCGCTGCGCACCGCCGGACAACGCCCCGACGCCAGAGGAGAAGGCGACGTGCTCGGCGTGGCTGCGCCGCGACCTCGAGCTCGCCGAGCCCTTCCTCCACTCCATCCTGTGCCTCGGCGCGATCGGCTGGGACGGGGCGATCGCTGCCGCCCGTACCGCCGGGTGGGACGTCCCGCGCACGCGGCCGAAGTTCACCCACGCCGGCGAGGTCGTCCTCGAGAGCCCGTCGGGACGGCCCGTGCGGCTCGTCGGCTGCTACCACGTGAGTCCCCACAACACCTTCACCGGACGGCTGACCCCGCAGATGCTCGACGACGTCCTCCTCTCCCTCCGACCGGCGAGCCGATGATCCGCCTCGTCCGTCCCACCACCCGGCTCCGGCGCTCCTACCTCGAGGCCGCCGACGAGTTCGGTGGAGCCCATCGAGACGGTGACGGGGACCTCGTCGAGGAGGCCGACGCCGGCTTCCCGGGGGTCGCCTTCACCCGCGCCGACCTCGAGACGGAGGAGGGCTTCGGTCGCCTCGTCGCCCGGAGGCTGGAGATGGGCGAGGAGGACGCGCCCCGCCCCGAGGGCCGCGTCCCGTGCTCCTTCTTCTGGGTCGTCGACGACGAGGACCCCGACACCTACCTCGGCTCCCTCGCGGTGCGGCACCGCCTCACCGCGTGGCTGAACGACGTCGGGGGCCACATCGGCTACTCGGTCCGCCCGACCGCGCGCGGGCGGGGCGTCGCCACCGCGGCCCTCCGCCAGGGGCTCACCGCGGCCGGACGGCTCGGCATCGACCCCGTCCTGCTCACCTGCGAGGTGGACAACGCCACCTCGGCCGGCGTCATCACGCGCAACGGCGGTGTCCTCGAGGACGTCCGCGGCTCCACGCGCCGCTACTGGGTCCCGGTCCCCGCCTAGGGTGGATCCATGAGCGAGCACACCGGCCCGGCCCTCGTCGTCACGGCGCACGGAGGACCGGAGGTCCTCGCGGTCGAGGAGCGCGACGTCGGCGACCCGGGGCCCGGCGAGGTGCTCGTCGAGGTCGCGGCCGTCGGGGTGAACTTCATCGACGTCTACCAGCGCGAGGGCGTCTACCCCGTCCCGCCCCCCTTCGTCACCGGCAACGAGGGGGCCGGCACCGTCGTCGCGGTCGGCGAGGCGGTCGAGCGCTTCGCGCCGGGCGACCGCGTCGCCTGGCCCCAGGGGCTCGGCAGCGCCGCGGCCTTCAGCATCCGGCCGGCCGACGCCTGCGTGCGCGTCCCCGAGGGCATCGACCTCGACGTCGCGGCGGCCGTCATGCTCCAGGGGCTCACCGCCCACTACCTCGTGACGAGCACCCACGAGGTGCGCGAGGGCACCATCGCGCTCGTCCACGCGGCGGCCGGCGGCGTGGGACAGCTCCTCGTCCAGATGGTGCGCAGCCGTGGCGGTGTCGTCGTCGCCACCGCCGGAGGGCGCGAGAAGTGCGAGACCGCACGCTCCCTGGGAGCCGAGCACGTCATCGACTACCGGGCGGTCGACGACCTCGCCAGCGCGGTCCGCGACGCCACCGGAGGCCGGGGGGTCGACGTCGCCTACGACGGCGTCGGCAAGGACACCTTCGACGCCTCGCTCGCGAGCCTGCGTCCCCGCGGGACGCTCGCCCTCTTCGGGGGGGCGAGCGGCCAGGTGCCCCCGTTCGACATCCAGCGGCTCAACCAGGGCGGCTCGCTGTTCCTCACCCGGCCCACCCTCGGCCACCACCTCGCCACCCGCGAGGAGCTGAAGTGGCGGGCCGGCGAGGTCCTCGGCGCCGTCGCCGACGGCACGCTCCGCGTCGCTGTCGGAGGTCGCTACCCGCTGGCCGACGCCGCGCGCGCCTACGGCGACCTCGAGGGCCGCCGGACGCAGGGGAAGCTCCTCCTCCTCCCCTGACCGGCGCGAGTAGCCTCCACACATGGCCGACGTGACGATCCTCCACCACCGCGGGTGCTCGACCTCGCGGTCGGCGCTGGAGCAGGTCGAGGCCTCGGGCCTCGACCACGAGGTCGTCCACTACCTGAGGACGCCGCTCGACGGCACCGCCCTGCGCGACCTCCTCGACAAGCTCGAGGACGAGCCCACCGACCTCGTCCGCCGCGACTCCTTCTTCGCGGGGCTGGGCCTCACCGACGACGACGTGCGCACCCGGGAGCAGGTCGTCGCGGTGCTCCTCGAGCACCCTCGGTTGCTCCAGCGTCCGGTCCTCGTGCGCGGCCAGCGCGCCATCATCGGCCGCCCGAAGGACCGGGTCCCGGCCTTCCTCGCCGACTGACGGTTCAGAGGAGGCGACGCCCCATCGCCCACGCCGTCAGCTCGTGGCGCGAGGAGAGCTGGAGCTTGCGCAGGACCGCGGACACGTGGGTCTCGACCGTCTTGACCGAGATGAACAGCTCCTTGGCGACCTCCTTGTACTGGTAGCCGCGCGCGATGAGCCGCATCACCTCGCGCTCGCGGACCGACAGGCGGTTGAGCTCCTCGTCGACCTCGGCGATCTCGCCGGCGGCCGCGCCGAAGGCGTCGAGGACGAACCCGGCCAGTCGCGGCGAGAAGACGGCGTCACCGTCGGCCACCCGGCGGATCGAGACGATGAGGTCGCGCGCGCCGATCGTCTTCGTCACGTAGCCACGGGCGCCCGCGCGGATGACGGCGATGACGTCCTCGGCGGCGTCGGAGACCGACAGCGCGAGGAAGCGGACCGGGCCGCCGGACCGGCCCTCGACGCCCTGGCAGCCCTGGATGACGTCGACGCCGCCGTTGCCGTTGCCGCCGGGGAGGTGGACGTCGAGCAGGACGACGTCGGGTTGCTCGGCACGGATCACCGCGATGGCGGTGTCGACGTCGGGCGCCTCGCCGACGAACTCGCACACCGACTGCCCGCTGGCGGTCATGGCCTCGCTCAGCTCGGCGCGCACCCCCGTGCGGAACATCCGGTGGTCGTCGACGAGGACGACGCGCACCGGTGTCGGTGCGCCGCCCTTCGGTGTCGGCGGGGTGATGGGGGTGCTGGGGGTGCTCATGCCTCTCCTCCTTCGACGGGTGGCAGCGTCAGCTCCACCTCGGTGCCGTCGTCGCGACGCCGCACGCGGGCGCTGCCGCCGTGGCGCTCCATGCGGGCCAGGATCGAGTGCCGCACGCCGAGCCGGTCGACCGGGACGGCGTCGAGGTCGAACCCCGCGCCGCGGTCGCGGACGAAGGCCTCGACCCCCGTGGGGCCGATCTCGACGTAGGCGGTGACGGGTGCGGCGCCGTGCCGCACGGCGTTCTGGAGCGCCTCGCGCATCGCCTGGGCGAGGGCGGCTCCGTGCGGGCCGTGCGGGCGGTCGCCGGTGACGACGAGGTCGACGGGCACGCCGTGGACGTCCTCGACCTCGTGCGCGACCTCGGTGACCGCCGCGGCGAGCGAGGCCTGTGACCCCTGCGGCCCGGCGTAGAGCCACGAGCGCAGCTCGCGCTCCTGGGCCCGGGCGAGCCGGGTGACCGCAGCCGAGTCGGTGGACTGCCGCTGGATGAGGGCGAGGGTCTGCAGGACGCCGTCGTGCAGGTGCGCGGCGATGTCGGCCCGCTCGGTCGCCCGTGCGGCGAGGACCTGCTCGCGCCGCAGGTCGCTCCACAGCCGCACGGCCCAGGGGGCCGCGATGAGGAGGGCGCCGACGAGGACGGCGACCGCCGCGAGCAGGGCGTCCCAGACGGCCGAGATCGACTGGCCGCGGGTGACGATGACGAGGATGCCGGCGACCGCGAGGACCGACCCGAAGGTCACCCGGACCCAGCGGTAGCGACCGTCGTCGCCGGTCGAGCCGAGCCAGCGGTTGCGCTGCGAGTCGTCGAGGTTGGACCACGCGACGATCGCGCCGACGACGACGACGAAGAGGGGCACGAGGGTCCCCGCGGCCCCGGACCCCTCGACGAGCGGCGAGACGAGGACGATGCCGACGACGACGAGGACGGCACCGGCGATGACGACGGTGCTCCACTGCCGGCGCCCCGACAGCGGGACGTCGGTGACGCTGCCGTCGGTGTCGCCCTCGGGTGTCAGGGCCCAGAGGAAGAGGTAGGCCGCGATCCCGCCACCGCCGAGGACCGCGAAGGCGATGAAGCCGATGCGCACCGTGCGCGTCGACAGGCCCAGGTGACGGGCCACGGCCGCGCTGACCCCGGGCGTCCAGCCCCGGCGGGCCCGGTCGCGGACGAGCGGCGGCCTGGCCGGACCACCCGCGGGGTCGCCGAGACCCGGGCCGGCGTCGGTCGCCGTGCGCGCGGAGGGGTCGTAGGGGACGGGCACGCCACCATCCTGACGCACGCCGGGGTGCTCACGACCCCGACCCGGGGTCCGGTCAGGGAGGGCTCAGGGTCGACCCTCATGGCGAGCGAGGCCCCCGAACCGCCACGGTTGGTGACATGACGGAGAACACCACCCAGACGCCGCCCCCCGCCGGGCCTCCCCCGGCCGGGCCGGACCCCCGCTACGCCCGGCCCCACGACGGCGGCTCGGCCCTCGACGACGCCTTCGCCCGGCTCCGGGAGAGCGGCTACGCCCGTGACACCGACGCCCGCTGGTTCGGGGGCGTCTGCGCCGGCCTCGGCCAGCGCTGGAACGTCGACCCCGTCCTCGTGCGGGCCATCGCCGTCGTCCTCGCCTTCTTCGGCGGCATCGGCATCACGGCCTACGTCGTGTTCTGGCTCGTCCTGCCGGACCGGCGCGGCGACATCCTCGCCGAGCGGGCCATCCGTCGAGGCGACCTCGGTCCGGTGGCCCTCCTCGTCCTCACGGCGCTGCTCCTGCTCGGCGGGTTCTTCTCCATCGGCCAGGGGAACGGCTGGATCGCCCCGCTGTGGGTCGTCGCCCTCGCCGGCCTCGCCTTCGTCCTCATCCGCCGCGACCGGGTCTCCGGTCCGTCGTCCACCCACGGCCCGGCCGCGTCCGGGAGCACCCCACCCCCGCCCCCTCCAGGAGGAGCCCCGATGAGCGCCCCCACGACCGCGTTCCCCCCGTCGGCCGGCGCCGCCGCCCCGGGTCCCCATGGTGGCCAGCCCGGTCCCTACGGTGCCCAGCAGCCCGGTCCCTACGGCGGCCACCCGGCCCCGCCCGCGCCGCCGCGCCCCGTCGCGCCCCCGCTGCCGCCGCGTCCCCGACGCCGCCGGCCCAGCTGGTTCGTCGGCCTGGTGTCGCTCGGCATCGCCCTCGTCGGCCTCGGCCTCGGGTTCGCCCTCGCCGAGCCCCTCGGCTACCCCGGCAGCGCCGGCACGCTGGGGCTGCTCATCGGCCTCACGGGCGTCTCGCTCGTCGTGCTGACCATGGGCATCTCCGGCCGGGCCGCCGGCTTCAGCGGCTTCCTCACCGTCGTCCTCGCGTTCCTGCTCGTCGGCTCCGCCGCGGCGTCACGGGTCGACCTCGAGGAGTCCTCGGGCTTCGGTCCGCGCACCTGGACCCCCGTCCCGGCGCCCGGCGAGACCCGCTTCGAGCACGGCGGCGGCGACGTCGTCCTCGACCTCTCCCGTTTCGTGGGCTCCGACCTCGAGCCGACGCCCCCGCAGGTGATCAGCCTCGAGGTCGGCGCCGGCGACGTGACGATCCTCGTCCCCGAGGGCGTCTCGGCCGACATCCGGGCCGAGGTCGGCTTCGGCTCCATCATGCAGCGGTCCGCCGACGGGTCGACCGCCCCCGACTCGACCGGGCCCGACCGCTCGGTCTCCGCCACCGTGGGCGACGGCCCCACCCAGGTCACGAGTCGACGCCCAGCTCGGGGTCGGCGAGATCACCATCGAGGAGCAGTGATGACGACCAACGACAGCACCCAGGGGCCCGACACCCCCGACACCGCGGCCGGTGCCGCCACGACGACGTGGGCCCCGGCCCCCGGCTCGGCGGCGACCGCCACCTCGTTCCGGCCCGATCCGGCGCCCGCCGCGACGGAGGCGCCACCCCGCCAGTACGTCAAGGGTCCGGCCCCGTTCGCGATCGTCCTCGGCCTGCTCGGGCTCGTCGTCGCCGCGGTCACCCTGTTCAGCGAGGTCGTCGGGATCGACGTGCCCTGGGGCGACCTCGGCCCGTGGACCGTCGTCGGCGCCGGTGTCCTCGTCCTCCTCGTCGGAGGGCTGGGCCTGCGCGCCAGCCGCGGTCAGGACTGAGGGTCGACGTGGAGGTCGGCGACGCCCGCGGCCCGCAGGGCCACCGCGACGCTCGCCACGACCTCCACGGATCCCAGCTCGTCGAGCCGCACCCACCGGGCGTCCGCGGTCGACCCACCCACGTCGTGGACGACGGGTGCGGTCGGCCGCGGACAGCGTGCCGTGTGGAGCAGCCGGACCGCGTGGTAGTCCTCGAGGCCGCGGGGCGAGCGACCGATCCAGTGCTGGGTCATGACGTCGACGAGGTGGACCTCGTCGACGACCTGTCCCGTCTCCTCGAGGACCTCGCGGACCACGGCGTCCTCGGGGCCCTCCCCCGGGTCCAGGCCCCCACCGGGGAGGTTCCACCGCCCGCCGGCACCGGTGCGCGCGGCGAGCTGGGTCAGCAGCAGCCGGTCGTCGGCGACGACGACGGCATAGGCGGCGACCCGCTGGTGCGGGCTCACGCCCTTCCGCTCGGTGGCGTTGAGCCCCGGGCCCTGCGGGCCACCGGACCCCGTCGGCGACGGCCCGGGCCGGGCCGGCTCGACGGCGTAGCGCAGGGTGAGGTCGCCGCGCACGCCCTCGACGCGCTCGGCGTGGCCGGTCCACCCGCGGGCGTGGAGGCCCTCGAGGGGGTCCTCCCCGTGACCGAGCGCGAAGGCCGAGACCGTGCGGTCGCCCTGCACCCCCACGACGGTGATCACCGGGCGGGCGCCCCGGCCCGGTGGTACTCGGCCAGGGTCGCATCGAGCACGCCGTCCCAGTCCTGCGTCGGCGCGACGGCGCGGACGTGCTGACGCAGACCCGCCCGCACGACGCCGTCACCGGCGATGCGGGCCACGGCTGCCGCGAGCCCGGAGTCGTCCGCGGCGAGCAGCCCCTCGACCCCGTCGCGCACGAAGTCGTCGACACCGGTGCCCCGCAGGGCGAGCACCGGCAGCCCGGCCGCCCGCGCCTCGAGCGCGGCGATGCCGAACGCCTCGAGCCGCGTCGCGGTGACGTAGGCGTCGGCGGAGTGGTGCAGCCGCCGGAGCTCGGCACGGTCGACCCTCCCCGGCAGCTCGACCCAGCCGAGGTCGTGGGAGGAGACGTAGCGCTCGAGGACGCGTCGCTGGGGCCCCTCGCCGACGACCGTCGCGCGCAGGGGCACGACGGGGTCGAGCAGCGCTCGGGCCGCGCGCAGCGCCCCGAGCAGGGCCAGCGGACGCTTGCGGGACGCGAGCCGGGTGGCCGTGACGACGTGGACCGGGGCACCCTCGGGTCGCGACCGGTCACCCCCGTCGGGGTCGGCACGCCACCAGGCGACATCGACACCGTTGGGGACCACCTCGACGGCGGCACCACCGGCCGCCTCGGAGACCCGGGCGGCGGCCATCGAGGACACCGAGCTCAGCGCGACCCCGCGACGGGACCAGCGCCCGAGGTGTCCGAGCGCCCGGAACACCGGACTCGAGCGGTCGATGACGCAGTGGAACGTCGCGGTCACCGGCAGCCCGAGGTCGAGCGCCAGGGGCACGAGCTCGGTGGCGAACGGGCTCACGACCCCCAGGTGCGCGTGGGCGGCGTCGAAGCCGCCTGCCCCGAGCCTGCGGCGCACCTCGGAGCGCGCGAACGGGTTGACCGGCACGCCGAAGGGCAGTGGGATCGCGAGGCGGTGGACGGTCACGCCGTCGTCGCCGTGGGTGGTGGCGCCGCCGCGCTCGCCGTCGGGCCCGGTCGTCGCGGTGAACACCTCGACCTCGTGCCCGGCCAGCACGAGGTGGCGGGAGAGGTCGCGCACCTGCGACTCGATGCCACCGAGCCGCGGTGGGTAGCAGTCGGTGAGCATGGCGACCTTCACGAGGGTCAACCCTGCCATGCGGGAGGATGGGCCACGATGTCCCGCACGATCGTGGCGTTCCACGCCCACCCCGATGACGAGGCCCTCCTCACGGCGGGCACGATGGCCCGCCTGGCCGCCGAGGGCCACCGGGTCGTCCTCGTCCTCGCCACCGACGGCGGGGCCGGCCTCGCCGCCGGCGACCTGCGGGACGACGGACGCCTCGGCGAGCGGCGGCTGGTCGAGGCGCAGCGCTCCGCCGAGGCTCTCGGTGTCGCCCGGGTCGAGTGGCTCGGCTACGCCGACAGCGGGAGCGACCCGGTCGCCGCACCCGACGCCCCGGGGGCCACCCGCTTCTGCCGCGCCCCGCTCGAGGAGGCGGCCGAACGCCTCGCCGCCGTGCTGCGCACCGAGCGCGCCGACCTCCTCATCTCCTACGACGCCAACGGCGGCTACGGGCACCGCGACCACGTCCGGGTCCACGAGGTCGGCGCGCGGGCCGCCCAGATCGCCGCCACCCCCCGCGTCCTCGAGGCCACCATCCCGCGCGACACCATCGCGCGGGCCGTGCGCGTCGCGGCCCGGGTCCACCGGTTCCCCGCCGAGTTCGACCCCTCGAGCCTCGAGCGCGCCTTCTCGGCCCGGGCCGACGTCACCCACCGGATCTCGGTGCGGCGCCACGTCGCGGCGAAGCGGGCGTCGATGCGCGCCCACGCCTCCCAGGCGACCGGGGGCGGCGCCGCCGAGGTCGGTGAGGGCGGCCAGACCGGCGACCGCACCCTCGGGGTCTTCCTGCGGATCCCCCGACCCCTCTACGATCTGGTGTTCGGGAGGGAGTGGTTCCGCGACCCCTCACTCCCACCGGGGGGCCGGGTCAGGACCGAGATCTTCGAGGGGGAGCCATGAGTGCGCGCACCAAGCAGGTGCTCCAGGCGGTCGTCGGGCTCGGGCTCGCGGCGGCCCTGCTCATCTGGGGGCTGCCGTACTTCGCCAAGACCTCCTGGCCCGAGATCTGGGCGCAGATGCGCTCCGTGCCGCTCAGCCACATCCTCGGCTTCCAGGTCCTCATGCTCGCCGGCCTGTGGTGCTACACCTTCACCTTCACGGGGGCGCTGCGCGGCCTCAGCCACTCCAAGGCGCTCATCATCAACCTCTGCGGGTCCTCGGTCTCCAACCTCCTGCCCGGCGGTGGCGCGGTCGGCCTGGCCGCCACGTACGCGATGTGCCGCTCGTGGGGCTTCACCCGCCGGGCGACCTCGACGTCGGCGATCGTCACGGGCGTCTGGAACGTCCTGGCCCGCATCGCGCTGCCCGTCGTGGCGATCCTCTCCCTCTGGTTCGGCGGGGTGACGCTGCCCGCCGTCCTCACCGAGCTCGCGGTGGGCGGCGCCATCACGGGGCTGGCGATCCTCACCGCGTTCGTCGCGATCATGGCGAGCGAGCGCGGCGCCCAGGTCATCGGCCGAGCCGTCGACCGGCTGCTCGGCCCGCTGCTGCGCAAGCGCAGCCGCTCCTCGGGCAAGCCGCAGATGAGCATCGAGGAGCTCGTCCACGACCTGCGCGCCCGGATCAACGACGTCGTCTCGAGCGGCTGGCTGTCGATGACGCTCGGCATGGTCGGCTTCTTCGGCGCCTACTACGTGCTCTTCGTCCTCGTGATGCGCGAGACCGGCGTCACCACCATGCCCCTGAACCTGATGTTCGCGGCGTTCGCCATCGGGCGCCTGCTGACGGCCGTCGGCATCACGCCGGGCGGGGTCGGGGTCACCGAGGCGGCGACCTCGGCGGTCCTCATCGGGTGGGGTGCCGAGCCGGCCGCCGCGACCGCGGGGGTGGTCCTCTTCTCGATCATCACCCACCTCATGGAGGTGCCGCTGGGCGGCCTCGGCTGGCTGCTGTGGACCGCGAGCCCCAAGGTCACGCCGCCTCCCGAGGGCGAGGAGCCGGCGTTCGTGCCGACCGGCCGACGGTCGCCGGCACCCGAGGGGCCCGCGGCCTCCTGACGCGAGGGCGGCGCCTCAGGCGTCGTCGCGGAGGAAGACCATCGCCATCGGGGTCTGCTCGCTGCCCTGCCCGAGCGGGTTGTCGGCGAACATCTCCTCGAAGCGGTCCCACGGCGCCGGGACGTCGGCCCCGAGGACGTTGCGCCCGATGTCGTTCGCGTCCATGACGACGGTCCCCTGGAAGGTCGAGCGCCACGGCTCGGGGAGGCGCTCGCGGATCGCCGCGGAGAGGCGGGCGGCGACGACGTCGGGGTCCTTGGGAGCGAGCTTGGCCGAGACGTTGCTCGGGTACGCGGAGTACTCGGTGGGACCGTCGATGGCGTTGATCGAGTTGCCGACGAGCTCGTAGAACAGGCCCTTGCGCCCGATGACCTTGCCGATGGCGCCGCCGGCCGACGCGTAGAGCACGCGCGGGAGGCCGGCCTCCTGGATCGCGAGCTGCATGGTGAACGGGCTGCCGAGGCCGATGCCGGCGGGCGTGCGCGTGACGTACCGCGAGAGCACCCGCGCCGGGCGGCCGACCTTGATGTCCCACACGAAGTACGAGCGGCCCTGGGTGATCGCGACGACCTTCTCGGAGATGAAGAACCACCACTGGCCGGTCGTGGCCGCGGCGTGTTCGGTTCCGGCAGAGGGCAGTCCGGCGAAGAAGGCGTCGACGTGCTCGAGGACGCGCGCATCGAGGTCGTCGTCCTTGCTGAACAGCTCGGTGCGCACCGGGTAGCGGCGCACCGACTCGCCGCGGGCGGTGACGAGGTCGAGCGGGCGGCGCTCGTTGGGCTCGTAGTCGGTCTTGACGTGGGCCTTCCGGGCGGCCGCCTCGGCGTCGGCGTCCTCGTCGCGCTCGTCGAAGAACTCGCGCAGCCACAGCTCGAGGTTGATCAGGCGCCAGAACGTCATCGTGTCGACGTCGTTGGCTCCCTTGATCCAGCCCTCGAACGCCGCGATGACCTCGGTCTGGTTCACGTACGGGCGGTTGGCGAACGACTCGCTGAGGAAGATGTTGTAGAAGTGGTTCTTCAGCCGCATGAACCACTCGACCTGCGGGGTGGTGAACCCGATCTTGTTGCGGCGGCGGTTGATCGACTCGGGCAGCAGGCCACGGGTGGCGTCACGCAGCACCCGCTTGTTCCAGCCGTCCTTGATGATCGCCTCGTCGGACAGGCTGAAGACGAACTTCAGCACCTCCTTGTCGAGGAACGGCACCCGGCCCTCGAGCGAGAAGCGCATCGTGTTCTTGTCCTCGTAGCGCAGCAGGCTCGGCAGCGAGTTGTGGAACAGGTCCTCGACGAGGCGCTTCTTGAGGTTGGCGCCCTCACTGACGTACTTCTCGCCGGTGTGCTGCTTCACGAACTCGCGGCCCAAGAGCTGCGTGGTCGGGACGGCCTTCTTCAGCCGCAGCTTCGCCTTGAGCTTGAAGCGACCCAGCCGGTAGAGGACGTCGAGGCTCTTGGCGAGCTCGGCCGCGGCGACGGTCGCGCCCTGGGCGCGCAGCTGGCGCAGGTACACCGCGTAGTAGGGGATGTAGCCGGCCATCATCTCGTCGGCGCCCTGGCCGTCGAGGAGGACGGTGACGTGCTTGGTCGCCTCGCGCATCACCTGGAACTGCGCGTAGGGGCCGCTGGAGATGAGCGGCTCCTCCTGGGTGCGGACGAAGTCGAGGAGGTCGGCCTTGAACTCGTCGGCGGTCGGCATGATCTTGTGCGACTCGACCTGACCGGTGCAGATGGCCAGGACGTCGTCGACGTAGCGCTCCTCGTCGTTGATCGAGCCGGGGAAGACCGCCGAGAAGGTGTTCTGGCGGGCGCCGACCGCGCTCAGCGAGAGGGCGTCGCCCTCGCCCAGGAGCTGGTTGATGATGACGGCCACGGCGCTGCTGTCGAGGCCGCCCGACAGGCTCGTGCCCACCGGCACCTCGGACTGCAGGCGCAGCCGTACGGACTCCACGAGCCGGCGCCGGTACTCGGCGGCCGCGGCGTCGTCGTAGGGACGCTGGACGCTCGCGAGCTCGAGCAGCTCCTCCTTGAGCCGGGTGTACGTGCGGCGCTGGATGCCGGTGGCGTCGGCGGTGAGCAGCTCGCCCGGGGCGAGCCGCTCGATGCCGTCGAAGAAGGTCTCGGTGCCGTCCTCGTGGGCCCGGAAGCGCAGGTACCGGTACACCGACCGCTCGTTGACCTTCTTCTCGTAGAGGCCGCTCTCGAGGATGGGCGTGATCTCGCTGGAGAAGAGGAGGACCTCGCCGTCGCCCTCGGGCGCGGCGACGCGGGCGACGTAGAGGGGCTTGATGCCGAAGTGGTCGCGAGCGAGGGTCAGGCGCTGCTCGCGGCGGTCCCAGATGGCCAGGCCGAACATGCCGTTGAAGCGGTCGAACGCGCTCTCGCCCCACTGCGCGAACGCCTGGAGGACGACCTCGGTGTCGCTGTCGGTACCGAAGGTGCGGCCCTGGGCCTGGAGCTCGGAGCGCAGGTCGAGGTAGTTGTAGACCTCGCCGTTGTAGGCGATGACGTAGCGGCCGTCGGCGGTCTCCATCGGCTGCTGGCCGTGGGCGACGTCGATGATCGACAGGCGGCGGTGCGCGAGGCCGCACGGGCCGTCGGTCGCGATGCCCTCCCCGTCGGGGCCGCGGTGCTGCTGGCAGTCGTTCATGCGGGTCAGGAGCGCCCGGTCCTCCGGGAGCCCGTGGTAGCCGGCGATGCCGCACATGCGTCTGGTTCGTCCTGTCCTCGGGGGTGGGGCCGTCGAGGGCGCTGCCTCGGTGGTGCTGAGGTGGTGCTGGTGGGGCGGTCGCCCCGGTCGGCCAAGCCTGCCACGGATGCCGCGTCCCGCCGATTCGAGGCACCCCGGGCGGCGCCCTCAGGTGGTGGGCAGGTGGGCGTCGAGCCAGCGGATGACGTCGGCCGTCACCTCGTCGCGGTTCGTCTCGTTGAAGACCTCGTGCCGAGCGCCCGGGTAGAGGGTGACCGTGGTGTCGATGACGCCGGCCGCCGCGTACTGCTCGCGCACCGCCCGCGGGCCCCTGCCGTTGTCGCCGACCGGGTCCTGGTCGCCCGCGACGAGGAGGATCGGCAGGTCGCGGCGCACCCGGGCCACCTTGCGCTTGTCGTTGATGCCCTGGACCCCGGCGAACAGGTCGCTGAAGAAGCCGCTGGTGAAGGTGTTGCCGCACTGGGGGTCGGCGACGTAGAGGTCGACCTCGGCGTCGTCGCGCGAGAGCCAGTCGAAGTCGGTGCGGCCCGGCGTGTACGGCGCGTTGTACTTGCCGAAGGTCAGCTTGTCGAGGACGGTGCTGACGTGCCGGCGACCGCGCAGCCGCGACTCCGCCGCCGCGATGCCGATCCCGACCTTGCCGATCGGACCCGGGTCGCCCGCCGTCCCGGAGAGGACGAGCCCGGCGAGGTCGCGACTGTCCTCGATGACGTAGTCGCGGGTGATGAGCGACCCCATCGAGTGGCCGAGGAGGAAGACCGGCAGGCCGGGGTGCTCCTCCTGGGCGAAGCGGGTGACGGCGCGCACGTCGGCGACGACGGTGGCCCAGCCGTCCTGGTCGGCGAAGTAGCCGTGGTCGGCCGTGCTCGCGGTGGTCCCGTGGCCGCGGTGGTCGTGGGCGTAGACGGCGTACCCGGCGGCGGTGAGGGCCTCGGCGAGGCGGGCGTAGCGCCCCGAGTGCTCGGCCATCCCGTGGGACACCTGGACGACGGCCTTGGCCTCGCCGTCGGGAAGCCAGCGGTGGGTGTGGAGTCCCGTCCCGTCGCTCGCGGTCACGGTCGTCGTGCTGCTCTGCATGGTCGCCGCCTTTGGTTACCAGTGGGTAGTCGAGCCAAGGGTGCCACGGACCCGGCGGCCCGCGGCGACCGTCCCAGCATGGCGGCCTCGTCACGTCATCGTGGTGGCTCGACCTGCCTGTGGTGCAGGCACTTTCGTCACGTCCGACTTGCATTCGGCATTGTGTTCGATTACGATGGACCATGCCCACCGACCAGCTCCGACGCCGCCTGCAGGCGCTGCGTGTCGAGGTCGGTGAGGTCGCGGGTGAGCTGGCCGCGAGCGCCGCAGGGCTCGAGCCCGACGGGCTGTTCGAGGTCGTCGGCCACCTGCAGGGCGTCCTCAACGCCGTCGACGGGGTTCAGCTCGTGGCCATCGCCCACGCGGCCGCGCACGAGACCCGGCTCACCGACCGCGGTCCGGTGCAGGTCCACCACGCCGTCGGGTTCGTCGACGCGATGGCCGGCACGGAGGTCTCCCTCGCCACGGGCACCGGGCAGTGGGCCGCGGCGCGACGCACCGGTCTGGCCGCACGCAGCGCCGAGCGTTTCCCCCGCCTCCTGTCGATGGTCGTCGCCGGCGAGCTGGCCAGCGGCACGGTGCAGAAGGTGGTGTCCACGTGCGAGGGGCTCGACCCTGCGGCCTGCGCGGCCGTCGAGGCGGTGCTCGCGAACCGGATCGTCGAGCTCGACCCGTCCCGCGTCACGGGCGTCACCCGGCGCATCGCCGACCGGGTGGCCGCCGACCAGGTCCTGGCCGGGCAGCGGACCGCGCGCCGAGACCGGTGCGTCCAGGTCTCCCCCGGGCCCGACGGCACCACCCACTGGTGGGCCCAGCTCCCCGCCGACCGTTCCGCCGCCGCCTGGGCCGCCGTGCGCGGGCTCGCCGACCGCTATGCCGACAAGGACCCTGCGCTCACCGCCGACCAGGCTCGCGCCGACGCCCTGCTCGACCTCCTCCTCACCAACGTCGACGTCACGGCGAAGGTCACCATCGGCATCCCGGTGATCACGGGCACCGAGGGACAGCGGGCGCGCGACGCCGCCGTCGCCCAGCGAATGGCCGAGGGCGGGGCACCGGCCGATCGCCCCGTCGTCGCGACCGGTGGCCTCGGCCTCGGAGCCGCGTTCTCCCTGTCCGCCGCCCTGTCGGGGTGCGAGATGTCGGGCCTCGGCTGGGTCGACGCCGACACGGTCGAGGCGCTCCTCGCAGCGGTGCCCCTCGAGGTCGGTCGCGCCCTCCTCGACACCCGGACGGGCACGATGATCGAGACCGTCACCAGCGCCTACCGCCCTCCGAGGTCGGTCACCGACTTCGTCACCCTGCGCGACGGGACCTGCCGGATGTGGGGCTGCTCGCGGCCCGCTGCCACCTGCGACGTCGACCACGCCCGACCCTGGCCCGCCGGACCCACGAGCCCGGCGAACCTCGCGGGGCTCTGCCGCCGTCACCACCGCCTCAAGCAGCGACGGCGCTGGGAGTACCGCCTCGACCCCGACGGCACGGCCACCTGGACCTCCCCCACCGGGCGACAGCGGGTCACCCAACCCGACCACGCCGCACTGCCGCCACCCGCTCCACCGGCCGAACGAGACCTCGTCCCTCAGGGGCGGCACGCCGCCGCCGACCATCGACCTCCCCCGTTCTGAGGGCCCGACGCCCGCCCGGCGTCCCGGTGCACGCCCGCAGCCGACGTCAGAACCACGTCGACCTGCCCAGGACAGTGCACCGATCTATGGCTTCGGGGGTGTGTCGATGGCGCGCCTGATGAGGGCGTCGACCATCCATCGTTGGAGGACGCTGACGTCTGCGGGGGGGAGCCCGGCGACGTCGCTCAGCCAGACGCGGGTCTCGATGCCACAGGCGGCGCGCAGCGCCAACGCGATCCGGCGGACGCCCTCTTCGCCGACCGACTCGGCCATGGGCTCGAGCGCCTCGATGAACCACGGAATGGCGCGGCCCTGGCGGAGCGGCAGCTCGTGCGGCACCTCTCCCAGCGAGAGGCGCAGCATCGCACGTTGCTGCCGCTCACTGTCCTGCACGCGGCTGATGACGAACTCGGCAACGGCGGCCACGCGTTCGTCGACGGCTTCCGGCGGCGGGTCGGGCAGGGCGGACGCGGCACTCGTCTCCGGGTACGCCGCGGCGAGAAGTTCGCCCTGTGAGGCGAAGTAGCGGTATGCGGTGGGGCGAGAGATCCCGGCAGCCTCGGCGACCTCCTCGACACTGGGTGTGTCGCCCGCAGTGATCAGCTCGCGTGCTGCCGCGATCAGCTGGACGCGGGTGCGTTGCTTCTGCCGGGTACGACCCGACGTGACGTAGTCCGTTGACATGCCCTTCATGGTATGCCATTCTCGTTACGAGACACTAGTCTCAGGAATGATCGGAGTGTCAGATGACGGAAACAACGATGCTCGCGCCGGTGATCCGGCGGGCAGGCGAGGGCGAGAAGCGATGGTTCTTCGGCGGTGGCGTCTTCACCTGGAAGCTCAGCAGCGCCGATGACGACGTCCACCTGTTCCAGGTCGACATGGTCGAGGGCAAGTGGACCCCGGTCCACACCCACCCGATCTCGGAGTCCATGTGGGTGCTCGACGGGCACATCCAGTACCGCGTCAACGACGACGACCACGAGATCGGGCCCGGTGACTTCGTCATGGTGCCGGCGGGTGTGCCCCACGCCTTCGTCGTCACGAGTCCCACGGCGAAGGTGCTGGGCATCCAGCCGACGTGCGAGTGCGAACCCTTCTACCTCGGCGCCAGCGAGCCCTTCGAAGGTTCTGCGTGCGTCGTGGACTTCGCCAGGATCGCGAAGAGCGCTCAGGAGAACGGCGGCATCGAGATCCTCGGACCCCCACCCTTCTAGAGAAGGCCCGGTCGTCGACCCGCAGGCCCAGGCGAGAGTCAGGCCGCTTCCGGGTCAGGTGACGCCTCGCCGACCTGGAGGACCTCCGGCACCAGCTCGTACCGGTGGCTGTAGGTGTCGAGGATGGCGACGCCGGCGGCGACGAGCGGGATGCCGATCAACGCGCCGAGGGGCCCCCAGATGGCCGCGCCGACGAACACCGCACCCAGGGCGATGGCGGGGTCCACGTCCATCGTCCGCTGGCTCACGTGCGGGGTGAACACGTACGTCTCGAGCTGCTGGTACACCACGGCGAAGACGATGATCGCGACCGCCTTCCACGGGCTGACGAACCCGACCGCGACGACGGGGAGGATGACCCCCAGGTAGGTCCCGATGATGGGGACGAACTGCGCCGTGATGCCGGCGAACAGCGCGAACGGCAGCCAGTAGGGAAGGTCGATGGCGGCGAAGAAGACGCCGTGGAAGACGGCGGACGCCGCCGCGAGCACGATCTTGGAGACGACGTAGCCGCCGGTCTTGGCCATCGTGATCTCGGTGACCGTGATGAAGACCTCCTGGAGGCGCGGCGGCATCCACGAGGCGAGGGTGTGGAGGAGCCTGGGCCCGGCGCCGGCGAAGTAGAACCCGAACACCAGGACCGTGACCAGGTCGAACAGGACGGCGGACAGCGACCCGACGACACCCACCACCCCGCCGGACAGCGAACCGGCCCACGTGGTGATCTGCGAGGGGTCGAGGTTGAGCTTCGAGGAGATCGTCGTCGGGTCGAGGTCGGTCCCGAGCTGCTGGTTGACCCCGTCGATCACCGAGGTCGTCAGGTCGGGCACGCTGCGCACGAGGTCGGTGACCTGGTTGAAGAACAGCTGCCCGAAGACCACGGCCAGCACGAGGACGAGGATGACCGCGCTCCCGCCGACCACGGCGGTCGACAGCCCCCTCGACCGGCCGCGCTGGACCATCCACCGGATGCCGGGCTCCAGTGCCGTGGCGAACAGCCACGCCAGCACGAGGAGGAACAGGAAGTGGCTGAGCACGGAGAACAGCCAGAGGAACAGCAACAGCCCCGCGCCGACGGTCGCGAGGATCAGTCCCGACCGCCAGACCGACCCCCGGTCGAGGCGCACGGTGACGTCGAGACCACGTCCCGTCGCCGGACCCCCGGCGGGTCGAGGGGTCGCGGGGCGCGACCCGTCGTGCGCGTCCGACGTCGACATGCTCACCCTCCGTCCCAGGAGCTCCGAGGCGGAGACCGCTCGGCCGTTCGCAGTCTCCCAGATCAGGTGCGGCGGGGGGTCATTCCCACTCGATGGTGCCCGGCGGCTTGCTCGTGACGTCGAGGACGACCCGGTTGACCTCGCGCACCTCGTTGGTGATCCGCGTCGAGATCTTGGCGAGCACGTCGTAGGGGACGCGGGTCCAGTCGGCCGTCATCGCGTCCTCCGAGGACACCGGACGCAGGACGACGGGGTGGCCGTAGGTGCGGCCGTCGCCCTGGACCCCCACCGAACGGACGCCGGCGAGGAGGACGACGGGGCACTGCCAGATGTCGCGGTCGAGGCCGGCCGCGGTCAGCTCCTCGCGGGCGATCCGGTCGGCGGCGCGCAGGATGTCGAGGTTCTCGGCCGTGACCTCGCCGACGATCCGGATGCCGAGGCCCGGGCCGGGGAACGGCTGGCGCCAGACGATGCCCTCGGGGACGCCGAGCTCGAGACCGACCTGGCGGACCTCGTCCTTGAAGAGCAGCCGCAGCGGCTCGACGAGCTTGAACTGGAGGTCGTCGGGGAGGCCGCCGACGTTGTGGTGCGACTTGATGTTCGCCGTGCCGCTGCCTCCGCCGGACTCGACGACGTCGGGGTACAGGGTGCCCTGGACGAGGAACTCGACGGGGTGGTCCTCGGCTCCCGCGTGCGAGCCGACGACGTCGCGGGCGGCCTGCTCGAAGACGCGGATGAACTCGCGCCCGATGATCTTGCGCTTCTCCTCGGGGTCGCTGACGCCGGCCAGCGCCGAGAGGAAGCGCTCCTTGGCGTCGACGACGACGAGGTCGACCCCGGTCGCCGCGACGAAGTCCTTCTCGACCTGCTCGGCCTCGCCCGAGCGCAGCAGCCCGTGGTCGACGAACACGCAGGTCAGCTGGTCGCCGACGGCCTTCTGGACGAGGGCCGCCGCCACGGACGAGTCGACACCACCGGACAGGCCGCAGATGACCCGGGCCTCCCCGATCTGCGCGCGCACCGAGCTGACGAGGTCCTCGACGACGTTGGCCGCCGTCCACTCCCCCGACAGGCCCGCCCCGCGGATGAGGAAGTTCTCGAGCACTTGCTGGCCGAAGGTCGAGTGGAGCACCTCGGGGTGCCACTGGACGCCGTACAGGTGGCGCTCGTCGTCCTCGAAACCGGCGACCGGCGACCCGGAGGTCGTGGCCGTGACCGTCATCCCGGCCGGCGCCTGCGACACGGAGTCGCCGTGGCTCATCCACACCGACTGCTCGTCGGGCTGACCGTTGAACAGGGTCGACGCGGTGTCGGTGATGCGGGCGGGCGTGGCGCCGAACTCCGACAGCCCGGTCTTCTCGACGGTGCCGCCGAGCGCGCGGGCCATGGCCTGGAAGCCGTAGCACATGCCGAAGACGGGGACCCCGGCCTGGAGGAGGGCCGGGTCGAGGGAGGGGGCGCCCTCCTCGTAGACCGACGACGGCCCACCGGACAGGATGATCGCGGCGGGCTCCTTCTCGAGCATCTCCGCGACGGGCATCGAGTGGGGGACGACCTCGCTGAAGCAGCTGGCCTCACGGACCCGGCGCGCGATCAGCTGCGCGTACTGCGCGCCGAAGTCGACGACGAGGACCGGGCGGTCGGCGAGGTGGAGGGGGTCGCTCACGGGGTCAAGGCTACTGTCGCGCCGCCGCGAGCCCGTCCTCGACCTCGCGCGCCACGCGGCGCTCGACCCAGAACGACAGGAACGGCACGCAGCCGGCGAGCATGACGAGCACCATCCTGGTCAGCGACCAGCCCACCTTGAACCCCAGGAGCGCCGTGGCGACGAGGTAGACCATGTAGATGAAGCCATGCGGCTGCGGCCACCAGTGCAGGGGGTTGTCGGTCCCCTTGAGGCCGAACCCGTAGGACAGCACCATCTCGACGACGAGGACGAGCAGGCCGATCCCGACGACGAAGGCCATGACCGTGAAGAACCTCAGTCGGGACCGGGTGCCGTCGACGTCGTCGATGCGCAGGCTGGTCGAGGTGCTCGAGGTGCTCGAGGTGGGGTCAGGCGTCGTCACGCGGACCATTGTCCCCCGCGAGCACCGGGAGGGCCCCGTCGGGTTGCTCCCGGCGCGACTCGTCGCGCACCATCCGCCACCAGAGCCAGAGGGCGAACCCGGCGAAGATCCACCACTGCACCGCGTACGCGGCGTTGCGCCAGCGGATCCCGGTGTCGCCCAGAGGGGTCGGCACCTTCGTCAGCTGTCCGCCGACGGCGGGGTCCTCGGCGTCGAGGAAGACGAACCCGTTGTAGAGGTCGCCGGGCCAGGTGTTGACGAGGATCGACAGGTCGACCGACCCGATCTCCCCGGGGCCGACCGTCGTGCGGGTCGGCGACTCCCCCGGCGCCAGGCCGCCGCGGATCGCCAGGGCGCCGGTGGGCGGGGCACCCGCGGCCGCGGCGTCCTCGACGAAGCCGCGCAGCACCGCGATGGTGCCGCCCGACCCGTCGACGACGAACGGGGTGACGACCCACCAGCCGGTGCGGCCCTCGAGGCGCCGGTCCGGGACGAGCAGCTGTCCGTCGGTGTAGCGTCCCGTGGCCGTGACCGGCCGCGACGACAGCTCACCCGGGAAGCGCTCATGGGGCCGCAGGACGGTGGTGAGCCCGACCGGGGCGCGGGAGCGCGCGTCCTCCACCGCCTCGCGGTGCGCCGTCGACTCCGCGACACCCAGCTGCCAGCGACCGAGGAGGACGAACGCCACCGCGACGACGAGGACGACCCCGAGCAACCCGAGGAACCTCGGGGTCAGGGCGGTCCGCAGCACCCTCCGAGGCTACGGGACCGCCCCTGCCTCCCCGTCGGGTGCTCGGGTGGTCGCCCCGGCAGCCATCCGGGCACCCGACCCGGGGATGATGGAGCGGTGAGCGAGCCGAGCGACGAGGCGCCCGTCGTCGTGGCGATCCACCTCGCGAAGGGTCGCCGGCTGCCGATGCGCGCCACCGACCGGGTCCACGCCGAGGAGGGCGCCGGCCTCGTCGGTGACCGCTACCACGGCACCCGCCACCGGCACGTCAGCGTGCAGTCGGCCACCGAGCTCGCGCAGGCCGCCGACCGCCTCGGCGCCCCCGTCCCACCCGAGGGCACGCGGCGCAACGTCACCCTCAGCCACGGCAGCGTCCCCACCAGGCCGGGGACCCGGGTCTCGGTGGGCGGCGCCGTCCTCGAGGTGGTCCGCAAGGCCGCGCCGTGCCGCATCCTCGACGACGAGATCTCCCCCGGCGCCGCCCGCGCGCTCCACGACCGCGCCGGAACGATCCTGCGGGTGCTCGTCTCGGGTGACATCGCCGTCGGGGACGCCTGGGTCGTCGAACCCCGGGCGGACGACGAGACCTGACGAACCGCGATGCGGCGCAGGCAGATCCACACCCACCCGGCGGAGGAGCCGAAAGTCGGTGGCTGATGACGACGCGCCCCCGTAGCGTTGGTCATCGTGCCCACCCGACCCGCCTGGCGTTACGGCGTCGAGCCGCACGATGACGCCCCGGCCGATGCCGACGGCCTGATCGTCTGGCTCGCCCGCCGTCAGTGGCGCACGCTCCTGGCCGGGGCGGCCTGCGGCATCCCGTGGATGCTCGCGACGGCGCTGATCCCCGCCGCGATCGGCCGCGCCGTCGACTCGGGCATCGTCGCGCGCGATGCCTCCTCCCTCGTCACGTGGAGCCTCGCCGTGGTCGGGCTCGGCCTCGTCTCCGCCGCCACCGGCAACGGGCGGCACTGGTTCGCGGTGCAGAACTGGCTCGTCGCGGCCTTCCGCTCGGGCGTCGTCGTCGACCGCGCCGTGCGCCGCGCCGGTCCGGCGCTGACCCGCTCGATGCCGGCCGGCGAGGTCCTCGCGAGCTTCACGAGCGACTTCGGCCGGATGGGCCACACCTTCGACGTCTTCGCCCGCTTCATGGGAGCCGTCGTCTCGTTCGTCGTCGTCGCCGTCGTCCTGCTCAACGGCTCGGTGCTCCTCGGCCTCATCATGCTCATCGGCGGGCCGCTCCTCGTCGCCTCGCTCGCCTTCGTCATGAAGCCGCTCCAGCGTCGCCAGAGCGCCCAGCGCGAGCAGGCGGGCACGCTGACCGCGCTCGGCGCCGACACCGTCGCCGGGCTCCGCGTCCTGCGCGGCATCGGCGGCGAGGACGCCTTCCTCGCCCGGTACCGCCACCAGTCGGAGGCCGTGCGCCTCGCCGGCGTGCGCGTCGCCGGGACCCAGGCGACCCTCGACGCCGCCCAGGTCCTCCTGCCGGGGATCTTCGTCCTCGTCGTCACCGGCGTCGGCGCGCGTCTCGCCGTGAGCGGCGAGATCACCGCGGGCCAGCTCGTCGCCTTCTACGGCTACACGGCCTTCCTCACGATGCCCCTGC
The DNA here is from genome assembly GCA_963834225.1 of uncultured Actinomycetota bacterium. GTDB lineage: Bacteria > Actinomycetota > Actinomycetes > Actinomycetales > Dermatophilaceae > Oryzobacter. The sequence continues at coordinate 63,941 of CAWIAT010000021.1, forward strand.
AGACGGCGGTCGAGTTCGCCGACAAGCTCATCTCCACCAGGGTCGCGGCCCGCCGGATCGCCCGGATCCTCGCCGTCGAGCCCGACCACGCCGTCGCCACCGCCGCCACCGACCCGGCCCTGAGGGCGGAGGTCGCGCGCCTCGTCGAGAGCGCGACCATCGTGGACCCCACCTCCGGCGTCGAGGTCCTCCCCGGCCGGATGACGGCCATCGTCAGCGCGCACCCCGAGGAGACCGCCGCCGTGGCCGCCCGGGTCGGGCGCACGACCCCCGGTGAGCACGGCGTGCGCTGGGGCGCGGTCGCCCTCGACGACCTCCCGGTGAGGGTCGTCCGGGAGCACGTCCTCGTCTCGCAGCCCGATCCCCGCCTGTTCAGCGGACCGGTGCGCACCGAGCTCGGCGGCGCCGACGACGACGACCGCACCGCCGCCCTGCTCGTCGCCGACGCCGGGGACGTCCTCGTCGCCATCGACGGCGGCCTCGACGGTGAGGTCGAGGAGCGGGGCCGCTCGCTGTCGGGTGGCCAGCGCCAGCGGCTGGCCCTGGCCCGCTCGCTCCTGCGCGACGTCGACGTCCTCGTCCTCGTCGAGCCGACGAGCGCCGTCGACGCCCACACCGAGGCCCGCATCGCCGAGCGCCTCGCCCAGCACCGCAAGGGCCGCACGACGCTCGTCGTCAGTGCGAGCCCGCTCGTGCTCGACCGCGCCGACGACGTGGTGCTCCTTCAGGACGGCATCGCCACCGAGCGCGGCACGCACCGCGAGCTGATGCGCCGGTCGGCCGCCTACCGCCACGTCGTGGTGCGGGGGGACGAGTGATGTCGCCCCTGCGCGAGAAGACCGACCACGCCCGCCGCACGCTGCCCATCGCGAGCGCCGCGGTGGTCCGCCAGCACGTCGGCGTCCTGCTCCGTGAGCACCGGGGGCCCCTCGCGTGGGTCCTGCTCTGGCACGCGATCGCCGCGGTCGTCGGGCTCGCCGGTCCCTGGGTCATCGGCCAGGTCGTCGGCTCCGTGACGTCGGGGACCGCCAGCCTCGAGCGCGTCAACCAGCTCGTCCTGGTCCTCGCGGGAGCCGTCGTCGTCGAGGCCGTCGTCACCTGGGTGGCCCGCCGCAGCTCCTTCGTCCTCTCCGAGCGGGTGTTCGCCCGGCTGCGCGAGGACTTCGTCGGCTCGGCCGTGCGCCTGCCCCTGTCGACCGTCGAGCGCGCCGGCACCGGCGACCTCCTCGCCCGCACGACGAACGACGTCGACGCCATCAGCTACGTCATCCGGTTCGGCGTGCCGACGCTCGTCGTCTCGGTGATGACGGCCACCGTCATCACGGGCGCGACGATCCTCACCTCGCCCCTCGCGGCCCTCCCGCTGCTCCTCACCCCGCTCGTGTGGTGGTTCCCCACCCGCCGCTACCTCAAGGTCGCCGGTCCGGGGTACCTGTGGGAGCACGCGACGTACGCCCGGCTCAACGGCGTCGCGGCCGAGACCGTCGAGGGCGCGGCCACCGTCGACGCCCTCGGCCTCCAGGACGCGCGCGGGCAGCGGTTCGCCGAGGCGGTCCGCGAGAGCCACGACGCCGAGCGCTACACGACGGGCATGCGGCTGCGCTGGTTCCCCTGGCTCGAGGTCGGCTTCTTCGTCCCCATCGCCGGGACCCTGCTCTGGGGCGGGTACCTCGTGTGGCAGGGGAACATCTCGGTCGCCGCGGCCACGGCCGTCGTCCTGTACGTCCAGCGGCTCCTCGACCCGCTCGGCGAGCTCGTCGGGATGCTCGACGAGATCCAGTTCGCCGCCACCTCGCTCTCGCGGATCCTCGGGGTCGCCGAGGTCCCCGTCGACCGGGTCGCCACCGGCGCCGTCCCCGACGGCGAGCAGGTCGAGGTCGAGGACGTCCGGTACGCCTACCGCGAGGGCCGCGACGTCCTCCACGGCGTCTCGCTCGACCTCGTGCCCGGCGAGCGACTCGCCATCGTCGGGCCCTCGGGCGCCGGCAAGTCGACGCTGGGGCGCCTCATGGCCGGCATCGACGGCCCCCGGTCCGGGCGGGTCACCGCCGGTGGCGTCCCCCTCGTCGACCTCGAGCTGCCGACCCTGCGCGGCGAGGTCGCCCTCGTGACCCAGGAGCACCACGTCTTCGTCGGGACCCTCGCCGAGAACCTGCGTCTCCCCCGTCCGGCGGCCACCGACGCCGAGCTCGACGACGCGCTGACCGCGGTCGACGCCCTCGAGTGGGCCCGCGCCCTCCCGCAGGGGCTCGCGACGGTCGTCGGCTCCGGGGGGCACGAGCTGTCGGAGGCCCAGGCGCAGCAGATCGCCCTGGCGCGCCTCGTGCTCGCCGACCCGCACACCCTCGTGCTCGACGAGGCGACCTCGCTGCTGGACCCGCGCGCGGCCCGCCACCTCGAGCGCTCGCTCGCCGCGGTCGTCGAGGGACGCACGGTCGTCGCCATCGCCCACCGGCTGCACACCGCCCACGACGCCGACCGGGTCGCGGTCGTCGAGGACGGCCTCGTCAGCGAGCTCGGCTCGCACGACGAGCTCATCGAGCGCGACGGGTCGTACGCCGCCCTCTGGCGGTCCTGGCGCGACGAGGGCTGAGCGGCCTCGAGGGCGGACGGGGGCCCGACGGGCGCCTCGGCGGCTCAGCGCTCGACGAGCCGGATCGTCACCGTGGCCGGAGCGCCGTCGTCGAGGCCCTCGCTCGTGCGCACCGCCTTCTTCACCGGCAGCACGTACGCGCCCGCCCGGGCCGAGGGGAACAGCGAGGTCCGCCAGACCGACCGGCCGACGGTGACCTCGACGCGGACCGACCCGAACCCGCCCGCGGCGTCACCCACCACCTCGTCGACCTCGTCGCTGACGTCCTCGGGCACCGTGACGAAGTGCCACGCCCCCTCCCTCCAGACCAGCGCGGTGAACGACCACGACCCGCCCTTCGCCCCGCTCATCCCGCCATCGTGGCCTGCTCCACCGACAGACGGTCTCCGGCCGCCGGCGCGAGGAGCTCGTCCTGGGTCGGCCTGGTGTCGCGCTCACCCGCCCGCGGCCACAGGGACATCGCCCGCTCGGCCTGGGCGGTGATCGTCAGGGAGGGGTTGACGCCGAGGTTGGCCGACACGGCCGCCCCGTCGACCACGTGGAGGCCGGGGTACCCCCACACCCGGTGGAAGCCGTCGACGACGCCGCGCTCGGGCGTCGAGCCGATCGCGGCGCCGCCGAGGAAGTGCGCCGTCATCGGGACGTCGAGCACGTCGAACCACGAGCCGCCGGACGTGGCGTAGCGCCCCGTCGCCGTGGACAGCTGCTCGGCGAGCACCTCCATCGCGCGCGCGCCGGCGGGGATGTGGGTGGGGTTGGGCTCCCCGTGGCCCTGGGTGGAGGTGAGCGTGCGCCCGAACAGGCCCCGGCGGCCCGAGACCCGCAGGCTGTTGTCGTGGCTCTGCATGACGAGCCCGATGACCATCCGCTCGCTGAACCGCCGCACGATCGGCGAGACGCGCAGGAGCGGACGCGGGTCGCGGACGACGCTGCGCAGCGCCTCGACCCACCGCGGCCGACCGGTCGCTCCCGGGACCGCGATCGTCGCGAGCAGCCCCATGGCGTTCGAGCCCCTGCCGTAGCGGACGTTCTCGACGTGGGTGTGCTCGTCGGGGTGGAAGGAGGTCGTGATGGCCAGGCCGTGCGAGAGGTCGACGCCCTCGGGGACCCGGTCGAGCACCGCCCCGAGCAGCGCCTCGGAGTTCGTGCGGGTGAGGTGGCCCAGCCGCTCGGAGAGCCGGGGGAGCTCACCCTCGTCGCGCATCGCGTGGAGCAGCGTCTGGGTCCCCCAGGTGCCGGCGGCGAGGACGACGTGCCGGGCCGTGACGACCTGCCGGTCGCGCCCGGTGACCGGCCCGGTCCGCTCGTGGAGCACTCGGTGCACGGCCGGCGCCCCGTCGTCCTCCGACCCGGGGACGACCCCGACCCGGGTGACCGTGCGCATGGGACGAACCTCGACCCCGAGCCGCTCGGCGAGCGCGAGGTAGTTCTTCACGAGGGTGTTCTTGGCCCCGACCCGGCAGCCGACCATGCAGTTGCCGCACTGCGTGCAGCCGGTCCGGCGCGGGCCGGCCCCTCCGAAGTACGGGTCGTCGACGGTCTCCCCCGGACGGCCGAAGTACACGGCCACCGGGGTGCGGCGGAAGGTGTGCCCGACGCCCATCGCCTCGGCGGTGCGCCGCATGGCGTCCTCCACCGGTCCGGCGCAGGGGTGTTCGGACTCGCCGAGCATCCGCCGCGCCGTGGCGTAGTGGGGCGAGAGCTCGGCCTCCCAGTCGGCGACGTCGGCCCACTGCGGGTCCCGGAAGAACGCCCTCGGCGGGGTGTAGAGGGTGTTCGCGTAGTTGAGCGACCCGCCCCCCACCCCGGCTCCCGCGAGGATGACGACGTCCGGGAGGTGGTGGATGCGCTGGATCCCGTAGCAGCCGAGGCGGGGAGCCCAGAGGTAGCGGGGGACGTCCCACGAGGTGCGGGCGAAGTCCGCGTCCTCGAACCTGCGGCCCGCCTCGAGCACCAGGACGCGAAAACCCTTCTCCGCCAGTCGAAGTGCCGTCACGGACCCGCCGAAGCCGGACCCCACGACGACGACGTCGACGTCGGTCTCGACGTCGGTCCCGGTGGCGCTCACTTCAGGCCAACGGCCTTCAACGCCCGCAGCGCGAGGGTCAGGGTGCGGGCGAACGCCTCGTCGGACTGGCGCGGGAGCGGCGCGATGGCCAGGAGGTGCTGCGAGGAGACCGTCTGGCTCTCGGTGTACTTCAGGATGCCTTCGCGGCCGTGCCGCCGGCCGACGCCCGAGGCCTTCATGCCGCCCATCGGCGCGCCCATGCTCCCCCAGGTCGCCGCGTAGCCCTCGTTGACGTTGACGGTGCCGGCCTCGATGCGGCCGGCGAGCTCACGGCCCCGGCGCACGTCGCGGGTCCACACCGAGGCGTTGAGCCCGTACTCGGTGTCGTTGGCCAGGCGCACCGCGTCGTCGTCGGACGCCACGGGGTGGATCGCGACGAGCGGCCCGAAGGTCTCCTCGTCGCGGCAGGCCATCGCCGCGGTGACGCCCTCGAGGACGGTGGGCTCGACGACGAAGGGCCCGAGGTCGGCCCGCGCCCGCCCTCCGGTGAGGACGCGGGCTCCCTTGGCGACGGCGTCGTCGACGTGGGCGAGGAAGCGGGCGCGCTGCGGCTCGTTGACCAGGCTGCCCATGTCGGGCCCCCAGTGCAGCCCGGTCGAGATCGTCATCGCCTCGACGGCCGCGACGAACCGCCGGACGAACTCGTCGGCGACCTCGGTGTGGACGGCGAGCCGCTCGACGCTGATGCACAGCTGCCCCGCCGAGGAGAAGCAGGCGCGCACGGCCCCGGGGACCGCACGGTCGAGGTCGGCGTCGGCCGCGACGTACATCGTGTTCTTGCCCCCGAGCTCGAGGCTCGCGCCGACGAGGCGGCGCCCGGCGACCTGGGCCACCTTGCGACCGGTCGCCGTCGAGCCGGTGAAGCACACGTAGTCGACCCGGTCGACGACCGCCGCCCCGGTCGGCTCCCCCGGGCCGAGGACGACCTGGATGAGGTCCTCGGGCAGTCCGGCCTCGACGAGGAGCTCGACGCCCGCGAGCGCGGTGAGCGAGCCCTGCGGGTCGGGGCGCAGGACGACGGCGTTGCCCGCGACGAGGGCGGGCAGGGCGTCGGTCAGGGCCAGGCTCAGGGGGTAGTTCCACGGCGAGACCACGCCGACGACACCGCGCGGCCGGTGGTGCTCGACCGTGCGGGTGAGCACGGGGAAGGTCCCGAGGTGGCGTGAGGGCCGGAGGTGGGAGGCGGCGGTCCGCCCGTAGTGCCGGGCGGCGATCGCGCAGTCGGCGACCTCCTCGAACGCGTGGCCGCGGGTCTTGCCGGCCTCGAGCTGGACGAGGTCGAGCAGGTCGCACTGCCGGTCCAGGACGAGGTCGTGGAAGCGCAGGAGGACGGCGGCCCGCTCCGCCACCGGGACCCGCGACCACGCGCGTTGGGCGCGCCGGGCGACCTGGACCGCGGTGGCGACGTCGCCCGCGTCGGCGACGGGCAGCACCGCGAGGGGGGCGCCCGTCATCGGGGTGACGGTCCGCAGCTCCCCGCCCCTCCCGGAGGCCACCGCCCTCGACGTGAGGTCACGGACCCGGGACGGGTCCACCGCCCAGGTGGCGCGGGGATCGATCTCCGGGTCAGCGATGACGTCGGCCATTACCGAAGAGTAACCACCGCGGGCGGCCACCGACAGCGGAACGAACGACCGGTCGCCGAACGGCGGTGCCCCGCCCGCAGTCAGCTGCGCTGGTAGGGCCCGACGACGACCTCGACGCGCTGGAACTCCTTGAGGTCGAGGTAGCCCGAGGTCGCCATCGCCCGGCGCAGCGCGCCGACGAGGTTCGTCGTGCCGTCGGCGACCCGGCTGGGGCCGAAGAGGACCTCCTGGAGCGGGGCGACCGCCCCGACCTCCACGCGCTCGCCGCGCGGCAGCTCGGCGTGGTGTGCCTCGGGGCCCCAGTGGTACCCGCGGCCGGGGGCGTCGGTGGCGCGCGCGAGGGCGGCCCCGAGCATCACGGCGTCGGCGCCGCACGCGATGGCCTTGACGATGTCGCCGCTCGTCCCGACCCCGCCGTCGGCGATGACGTGGACGTAGCGGCCGCCGGACTCGTCGAGGTAGTCGCGGCGGGCCGCGGCGACGTCGGCGATGGCGCTCGCCATCGGGGCGTGGATGCCCAGGGTGCGCCGGGTCGTGTGGGCCGCGCCGCCGCCGAAGCCGACGAGGACGCCCGCCGCGCCGGTGCGCATGAGGTGCAGGGCCGCCGAGTACGAGGCCGCGCCACCGACGATGACGGGGACGTCGAGCTCGTAGATGAAGCGCTTGAGGTTGAGCGGCTCGGCGCGGCCCGACACGTGCTCGGCCGAGACCGTGGTGCCGCGGATGACGAAGAGGTCGACCCCCGCGTCGACGACGGTCTTCCACAGCTGCTGGGTGCGCTGGGGCGTGAGGGCGCCGGCGACGGTGACACCCGAGGCGCGGATCTCGCGGAGGCGCTCGGTGACCAGGTCGGGGTCGATCTCGGTGCGGTAGATCTCCTGCATCCGGGTGGTCGCCAGCGCGGGGTCGAGGGTCGCGATCTCGGCGAGCAGCGGGGTGGGGTCCTCGTACCGGGTCCACAGGCCCTCGAGGTCGAGGACGGGCAGCCCGCCGAGCTTGCCGAGGGCGATGGCGCTCTGCGGAGAGATCACCGAGTCCATCGGTGCGGCGATGACGGGGATGTCGAAGTGGTAGGCGTCGATCTGCCAGCCGATGGACACCTCCTCGGGATCGCGCGTGCGCCGCGAGGGCACGATGGCGATGTCGTCGAAGGAGTAGGCGCGGCGGCCGCGCTTTCCACGGCCGATCTCGATCTCGGTCACCGGGGCAGCCTACCGATGCACCGTGGTGCGCCCTGTCGGTGGCAGGGTGCAGACTTCTCCTGGCGATGACGCCACCCACCAGCGAGGGGTGGCGACCGTCTCCGGACGACGCGACCGTTCGCCGTCCCGTCCCCTCGACATGGAGCACACGTGTCAGCTTCCACCGCGCCCGTCGCGCCCCCCGAGTACCCCGACCAGATCGACGGAGCCGTCCTCAAGGTGGCCGGTGTCGTCGTCCTCGGCGCCATCATGTCGATCCTCGACATCACCGTCGTCAACGTCGCGCTGCCGACCTTCCAGCGGGTCTTCGCCGACGGCGGTGAGCCCCTCGCCTACTCCGCCGTCGCGTGGACCGTCACCGGCTACACCCTCGCCCTGGCCACCGTCATCCCGCTCACCGGGTGGGCCGCCGACCGGTTCGGCACCAAGCGCCTCTACATGACGGCGCTCCTGCTCTTCACGGCCGGCTCGGTCCTCTGCGCGATGGCCAGCTCCATCGAGCTCCTCGTCGCGTTCCGCGTCCTCCAGGGCCTCGGCGGCGGCATGCTCATGCCGCTCGGCATGACGATCATGACCCGCGCCGCGGGCCCGGCCCGGATGGGCCGCCTCATGGCCATCCTCGGTGTCCCGATGCTCCTCGGCCCGATCTTCGGCCCGATCCTCGGTGGCTGGCTCATCGAGAACTACTCGTGGCACTGGATCTTCCTCATCAACCTGCCCATCGGCGCCCTCGCCCTCGGGTACGCGTTCATGGTCCTGCCGAGCGACCGGCCCGAGCCCTCCGAGTCCTTCGACTGGGTCGGCATGGCCCTGATGTCCCCCGGCCTCGCGCTCTTCCTCTACGGCGTCTCGTCGATCCCCGGCGAGGGCACCTTCGTCGCCACCAAGGTCCTCGTGCCGGGCGTCGTCGGCCTGCTCATGGTCGCGGGCTTCGTGCTCTGGAGCTTCCGGCCCGCGCACCCGCTGCTCGACCTGCGGCTGTTCCGCAACCGCAACCTCACGGTCTCGGTCATCACGATGTTCCTGTTCGCGGCGGCCTTCTTCGGCGGCCTGCTCCTCGTGCCCACCTACTTCCAGCAGGTGCGCGGCGAGTCGCCGGTCGACGCCGGGTGGCTGATGGCCGTCCAGGGCCTCGGCGCGATGGTCACGATGCCGATCGCCGGCGCCCTCACCGACAAGCTGCCCGTCGGCCGCATCGTGCCCTTCGGCCTGCTCGGCATCACCGGCGGCATGTTCGCGCTGACCCAGCTCGACGGCTCGACGAGCTACACCTACATCCTCACGGTGCTGTTCATCATGGGCCTGGGCATGGGCGCCACGATGATGCCGCTCATGACGTCGGCGCTCAAGACGCTCACCTCGCACGAGGTGGCCCGTGGCTCGACACTGCTCAACATCAGCCAGCAGATCGCGTCGTCGATCGGCGTCGCGATCATGTCGGTCGTGCTGACCAACGGCCTGGCGAACAACTCGCTGCTCACGGCCGCGACCGGCTTCCGCGAGGCGTCGGCCGGCGTCACCGACCCCGGGCAGCTCGGCGGCATCGCCGCACGCTTCCCCGAGGTCGCCGCCCTCCTCGCTCGAGGTCCGGAGGTCCTCGCCTCGGCCGTCGCCGAGGCGATGGCGAGCGCGTTCAGCACGACCTTCTGGGTCGCCGCGATCCTGCTCAGCCTCACCCTCGTGCCGGCGTACTTCCTGCCGCGCAGGCGTGAGGTCGCGCACCTGCTCGACGACGCCGAGGCCGCCGAGGTGGCCCCGCCCGTCGTCCTGCACTGACCCCGCGCCGCATCGCACCGGATGCCGGTCCCGCCACCGCGGGGCCGGCATCCGTCATGCTGGGGCGGTGCGCAGCGGACCCCACCAGGCCATCACCGACGTCGACGGCATCCGGGTGGGGCACGTCACCCGTGACGAGCCCGGCTGGCTCACCGGGGTGACCGTCGTCGTCGCCCCTCCAGGCACGGTCGGGGGCGTCGACGTCCGCGGGGGCGGTCCCGGATCGCGCGAGACCGATCTCCTCGACCCGCGCCGGTCGGTCGACCGGGTCGACGCCGTCGTCCTGTCCGGAGGGAGCGCCTTCGGGCTGTCCACCGCCGACGGCGTCATGGCGGGCCTCTGGGAGGACGGGCGCGGCTGGCCCGTGGGACCCGAGCCCGGTCAGGTGGTCCCGATCGTCCCGGCGGCCATCCTGTTCGACCTCGGTCGCGGCGGGAGCTGGCGCCACCACCCCGGGCCGGACGACGGGCTGGCCGCCTACCGCGCCGCGGCGGGTGGTCCGGTCGCCGAGGGCTGCGTCGGCGCCGGGACCGGCACGATGGCGGGCGGCCTGCGCGGGGGCATGGGCAGCGCCTCGGCCGTGCTGCCCTCCGGCGGGACGGTCGGGGCACTCGTGGCCGTCAACGCCGTCGGGTCGGCCTGGGACCGGGACGGCCGGCTGCACGCCGCCCCGCTGCTCGACCCCGCCGAGGCCGCCGCCCTCCCCGTGCCGGACCCCGGCGCCGTGGCCGAGCACCACCGGCTGCAGGAGGAGGCGATGGCGGCCCTTCGGGCCGGGACCGCGACGACGCTCGCCGTCGTCGCCACCGACGTCCCGCTGTCGAAGTCGGCGTGCCAGGCGCTGGCCGGCGTCGCGCACGACGGCTTCGCCCGCGCCCTGTCCCCGGTCCACACCTCCTTCGACGGCGACGCCGTCTTCGCCCTCTCGACCGGGACCGGCGCGGAGCCGAGCCGGATCGACCTCGTCGACCTCCAGACCGCCGCCGCCGACGTCGTGGCGCGGGCCATCGCCCGGGCGGTGCTGGCGGCGACCTCCGTCGACCGGTCGGCCGACGGCGGGGCGGTGCTCCGCTCCTACCGTGCCGCCCTCACCACCGACGGGTGAGGCTCGTCGGGGCGCCGTCGTCGTCCTCAGGCGGGCGTCAGCGGGTGGATCGCGGGCGGGGACGCCAGGTGGCCGTCGGTCGCGGCGAGCGCCGCCGCGATGTGGTCGCTCGCCAGGTGCGCGTCGAGGTCGGCGGAGCCGTCCCACGACTCGATCGTCACGAAGGTGCCCGGCGCGGCGACCGACTCGTGGACGGAGTACGACCGGCAGCCATCCTCGGCCAGGGTCGGCTCGACGAGGCCCTGGAGAGCGGCCCGTACGGGGTCCTCCGAGCCCGGCTTGGCGACGATGACGGCGACGACGGGTAGGTCGGACACGATGGCTCCCTGCGACGGACGGTGGCGCGAACGCCCCAGCGTCGCACGCGGCCGTCGCCGGCGGCGTGCCTCGCGCCATCCTTCGACGGACGCGGCGCCCGGTGCGGGCCGGGCTCAGCCCTTGCCGGAGTAGTTCGGCGCCTCGACGATGCCGGTGATGTCGTGCGGGTGCGACTCGCGCAGGCCCGCCGTCGTGATCCGGATGAAGCGGCCCTTGGCCTTGAGGTCGGGGATGGTCCGCGCCCCGACGTAGAACATCGACTGGTGCAGGCCGCCGATGAGCTGGTGGGCGACGGCGCCGACCGGGCCGCGGTAGGCCACCTGGCCCTCGATGCCCTCGGGGACGATCTTGTCGTCGCTCGTGACGTCGGCCTGGAAGTAGCGGTCCTTGCTGTACGACTTCTTGCCGCGCGAGGACATCGCGCCGAGCGAGCCCATGCCCCGGTAGGCCTTGTACTGCTTGCCGTTGATGAACACGAGGTCGCCGGGCGACTCCTCGCACCCGGCGAGGAGCGAGCCGACCATGACGGTGTCGGCACCGGCCACGAGGGCCTTGGCGATGTCGCCGGAGTACTGGAGGCCACCGTCGCCGATGAGCGGGACGCCGGCGGGGCGGCAGGCGAGGGAGGCCTCGTAGATGGCCGTGACCTGCGGGACACCGACGCCGGCGACGACGCGGGTGGTGCAGATCGATCCCGGACCGACGCCGACCTTGACGGCGTCGACCCCGGCGTCGACGAGCGCCTGGGCGCCCGCGCGGGTGGCGACGTTGCCGCCGATGACCTGGACGTGGCGGGTCGCCGGGTCCTTCTTGACCCGCTCGATCATCTCGAGGAGCAGGCGGGCGTGACCGTGGGCGGTGTCGACGACGAGGACGTCGACCCCCGCGTCGATGAGGGTCGTCGCGCGCTCCCACGCCTCGCCGAAGTAGCCGACGGCGGCACCGACGAGGAGCCGGCCGTCGGCGTCCTTGCTCGCGTTGGGGAACTGCTCGGACTTCACGAAGTCCTTGACGGTGATGAGCCCGCGCAGGCGGCCCTCGGCGTCGATGATCGGGAGGCGCTCGCGCTTGTGCTGGCGCAGCAGGAGGGTCGCCTCGTCGTTGCTGATGCCGACCTGCCCGGTGATGAGCGGCATCGGGGTCATGACGTCGCGCACGAGGGTGTGGCCCCACTCGGCGACCGGGGTGAAGCGCAGGTCGCGGTTGGTGACGATGCCGAGGAGGTGCTCGCCGGGGTCGACGACCGGCAGCCCGGAGACGCGGTAGCGACCGCAGATGTCGTCGAGCTCCTCGAGCGTCGCGTCGGGGCCGATGGTGACCGGGTTGGAGATCATCCCGGTCTGGGTCCGCTTGACGAGGTCGACCTGGTAGGCCTGGTCCTGGATCGAGAGGTTGCGGTGGAGGATGCCGATGCCGCCGTGGCGCGCCATCGCGATCGCCATCCGCGCCTCGGTGACGGTGTCCATCGCGGCCGAGATGAGCGGGACGCGGATCGAGATCTCGCGGGTCAGCCGGGCGGTGGTGTCGACCTCGCTCGGGATGACGTCGGTCTCGCCCGGCTGGAGCAGGACGTCGTCGTACGTCAGGCCGAGCGCGGCGAACGGGGAGGGTGGCGCCGGCTCGTAGGTGCCGGCATCGACCGTGGGGCTCGTGGGAGCCGGCGCGGTGGGCTGGGGCGCGGAGCCCGCCCGGTCGGCGTGGTCGGCGGTGGTGCTGGTCTCGTCCAGTCCGAGGCTCATCGCCCGATTCTACGGGCTGCTCGCGTGTCCTCCGGCCACCGGACCGCGCGCCGGGCGGAGGTCAGGTGAGGTTGACCAAAGTCTTACCCACCGCTTGCCCTCCCCCTACCAACGCGCTCCTACCGTGATGCAGAGCCGCTCGGGACGTGGCACCACACCGCAGGAGGAACAGATGGCCGAGATCACCAGACTTCCTGGTCCCGTGGCCGACCTGTGGGACTGGCAGCTCGAGGGCTCATGCCGTCGGGTCGGTCCCGAGGTGTTCTTCCACCCCGAGGGCGAGCGCGGGAGCAAGAGACGCACCCGTGCGAGCGCAGCGAAGGAGATCTGTCTCGCCTGTCCGGTCCTGCAGCAGTGCCGCAGCCACGCCTTGTCCGTCCGCGAGCCCTACGGGGTCTGGGGCGGTCTCACCGAGGACGAGCGCGAGACGCACTACGGCAGGGACCGGCACATCGCCTCCTGACCCTTCGGTGACCAAGGGGTGGTCACCGTCGCCCGGCCCCGGGGGCGAGAAGAGGTCGGGGCTGCAGGACAGTTCGTGGCCCGCCACCGGCCGCCATCGTCCAGCGGCCCCGACCCGAACGTCCGCTCGAGCCCGTCGCACCCGCGACGGGCTCGAGTGCTGTCCGGCCGCCGCGGGTGTGGCGGCTAGCCTGCTCGGGTGAGCGACCCCCACGACGTCCCCATCCGCGACGCGTCGATCCGCCTCGGGCAGCTCCTCAAGCTCGCCGGGGTCGTCGACGACGGCGCCACCGCGCGCGAGGTCATCGAGCGCGGTCTCGTCACCGTGAACGGCGAGGTCGACACCCGCCGGGGTCGCCAGGTCCGCGTCGGCGACGTCGTCACCCTCGAGGGCGAGACGCTGCACGTCACCGCGCAGCCCTGAGCCGCCGTTCAGTTCGCGCAGAGCCAGTCGACGCCGGAGGCGACGTGCAGGGCCGTCGTGTCGTACGACGGCAGCGACCCGTCGCCCGGCGACAGCAGCAGCCCGATCTCGGTGCACCCGAGGATGACGGCCTCGGCGCCCTCCGCCTCGAGCCGGTCGACCACCTGGAGGTAGGCCGCCCGTGACTCCTCGCGCACGACGTCGTGGACGAGCTCGTCGTAGATGACCCGGTGCACCGTTCCTCGGTCGTCGGCGTCGGGGACGACGACGTCGAGGCCGCGCTCACGCAACCGCCCGCGGTAGAAGTCCTCCTCCATCGTGAACCGGGTCGCGAGCAGCCCGACCCGGCGGTGCCCGTCGGCGAGGAGCGCGTCGGCCGTGGGGTCGGCGATGTGGAGCAGCGGCACCCCGGCGGCGTCCTCGACCGCCCCGGCGACCTTGTGCATCGTGTTCGTGGCGAGGAGGAGCGCCTCGGCTCCCCCGGCCGCCAGTCCCCGGGCCGCCTCGGTGAGGACGGCCGTCGCGGTCTCCCAGTCGCCGTCGTGCTGGGCGCGCGCCACCGGGTCGAAGTCGACGCTGTGCAGCAGCAGCCGCGCCGAGTGCAGCCCGCCGAGCCGGGCCGCGACGCCCTCGTTGAGGCCGCGGTAGTACGAGAGCGTGCTCGTCCAGCTCATCCCGCCGAGCACCCCGAGCAGCCTCATGGCCCGAGCCTACGGCCCGCCCCGGACCCGCACGGGGAACGACGGATGCCGCCCGCCCCGGGTGGGGGCGGACGGCATCCGGTGTCGTGCTGGTGCGCCGGACGGCGCGTCAGGGGGTGGGGCTCAGTGGCCGTGGCCGTGACCGTGGCCACCGGAGGCGCCGGCCGGCTCCTCCTCCTTCTTCTCCACGACGAGCGTGTCGGTGGTCAGCACCATCGACGCGATCGAGGCGGCGTTGCGCAGCGCGCTGCGGGTGACCTTGACCGGGTCGATGACGCCGGCCTTCACGAGGTCCTCGTACTCGCCCGTGGCGGCGTTGAGGCCCATGCCGGAGGCGAGGTCCTGCACCTTGGCGACGGCGACGTAGCCCTGGAGGCCCGCGTTCTCGGCGATCCAGCGCAGCGGCTCGGCCGCGGCCTTGCGCACGATGGAGGCGCCGACCTTCTCGTCACCCTCGAGGTCGAGGCCGTCGAGGACCTTGACGGCCTGGATGAGGGCGGAGCCGCCACCGGCGACGATGCCCTCCTCGATGGCCGCGCGGGTCGCCGAGATGGCGTCCTCGATGCGGTGCTTCTTCTCCTTGAGCTCGACCTCGGTGTGGGCGCCGACCTTGATGACGCACACGCCACCGGCGAGCTTGGCGAGGCGCTCCTGGAGCTTCTCGCGGTCCCAGTCGGAGTCGGTGCGCTCGATCTCCTGCTTGATCTGGTTGACCCGACCGGTGACCTCGTCGTGGTCGCCGGCGCCGTCGATGATGACGGTGGAGTCCTTGGTGACGACGACGCGGCGGGCCTGGCCCAGCGTCTCGAGCTCGACCGCGTCGAGCTTGAGGCCGACCTCCTCGGCGACGACCTGGCCGCCGGTGAGGGTCGCGATGTCCTGGAGCATCGCCTTGCGGCGGTCCCCGAAGCCGGGCGCCTTGACGGCGACGACGTTGAAGGTGCCGCGCATCTTGTTGACGACGAGCGTGGACAGGGCCTCGCCGTCGACGTCCTCGGCGATGACGAGGAGCGGCTTGCCGGCCTTGACGACCTTCTCCAGCACCGGCAGGACGTCGGCGATGGCCGAGATCTTGCCCTGGTGGATCAGGACGTAGGCGTCCTCGACGACGGCCTCCATCCGCTCGGGGTCCGAGACGAAGTAGGGGCTGATGTAGCCCTTGTCGAACTGCATCCCCTCGGTGAACTCGAGCTCGGTGGAGGCGGTCGAGGACTCCTCGACGGTGATGACGCCGTCCTTGCCGACCTTGTCGAACGCGTCGGCGATGGTGGAGCCGATCTCCTGGTCCTGCGCGGAGAGCGAGGCGACCTGGGCGATCTCGTCCTTGGACTCGATCTCGCGGGCGGTGCGCAGCAGCTCCTCGGACACGGCCTCGACGGCCTTGTCCATGCCGCGCTTGAGGCCGGACGGCGAGGCGCCGGCGGCGACGTTGCGCAGGCCCTCGTGGACCATGGCCTGCGCGAGGACGGTCGCGGTCGTCGTGCCGTCACCGGCGACGTCGTTGGTCTTGGTCGCGACCTCCTTGGCGAGCTGGGCGCCGAGGTTCTCGTAGGAGTCCTCGAGCTCGATCTCACGGGCGATGGTCACGCCGTCGTTGGTGATCGTGGGGGCGCCCCACTTCTTGTCGATGACGACGTTGCGGCCCTTGGGGCCGAGCGTCACCTTGACGGCGTTCGCGAGGGCGTCGACGCCCCGCTCGAGCGCCTTGCGGGCGGAGTCGTTGAACTCCAGTTCCTTGGCCATTGCTGTCCTTCTCGGTGGTGGGTGCCGGACGCGGGCGGCGAGCGCCCGCCGGCATGGGTGCTGCGGTCAGGAGAGCCGGACGCGCCCCGGTGGCACCCGGTGGGGTGCGCACCGGGGCGCGGTCACGGCATGAGGGTGCTGGGTCAGCCGACGACGGCGAGGACGTCGCGGGCGGAGAGGATGAGGTACTCCTCGCCGCCGTGCTTGATCTCGGTGCCGCCGTACTTGCTGTAGATGACCCGGTCGCCGACCTGGACGTCGAGCGGGACGCGGTTGCCCTTGTCGTCGATGCGGCCCGGGCCGACAGCGAGGACCTCGCCCTCCTGGGGCTTCTCCTTCGCGGTGTCCGGGATGACCAGACCGGAAGCAGTGGTCTGCTCGGCCTCGAGGCTCTTGATGACGATGCGGTCCTCGAGCGGCTTGATGGAAACCGACACGGTGTGCTCCTCCCCTGTGGGGTGAGTCGAAGTGGACGAAACTGCGTTCCCGGAGCCGCTCTCGCCGTCGCGGGGGTCGATCCCGACCCGGGTTCGCTGGCACTCACCGGGGGTGAGTGCCAATGAGGCAAATCTAGGTCGCGCGTTAGCACTCGGTCAACTCGAGTGCCAACACGCGGGCACGACGAGGCCGTCCGGGCGGGTGCGGCCCGGCGTGGACGGCCGCCCTCGGGTGCAGTGGAAGGATGTCGCGCCGTGGACGTCGGCATCGTGCGGACCCTCGGGAGCCCCGAGGGCAAGGAGCTGTTGCGCTCCCTGCCGCCGTACGACGAGGACCAGGTCATGCCGCTGCAGGACCGGCTGCGCCGCGAGGGCCACCCGCGCGAGCTCGTCGCCGCGGCCCTGACCCAGCAGCGCCTCCGGTCCCGGGCCGTCGCGAAGTTCGGCGAGTTCGCCGGCGACCTGCTCTACACGCCCGACGGCCTCGAGCAGGCGTCGCGGCTGGAGGTCGCCGCGACCCATGCGGGCCGGTTCTACAACGCCAGCCTGGCCACGGTGCACGACCTCGGCTGCGGCATCGGCGCCGACGCGGTGGCGATGTCGGCGCTCGGCGTCACCGTGCAGGGCGTCGACGTCGACCCCGTGACCGCCGCGGTCGCCGACATCAACCTGCGGCCCTGGCCCGACTCGCGGGCCCGCGTCGGGCTCGCCGAGGAGTTCGAGCCGCCGCGTGACCCGTTGCGCTCGCGGGTCGGCGTCTGGCTCGACCCGGCCCGCCGCGTGCCGGGGGTCACCGGTCGGCACGGGCGGATCAAACGGGTGTTCCGTCTCGACGAGATCCGCCCGACGTGGGACTTCGTCGTCCAGGTGGCGACGTCCGTCCCGGCCACGGGGGCCAAGCTCTCGCCCTCGATGCCCAAGGACGCCATCCCGCTCGGGACCGAGGCGCAGTGGACCTCGTTCGCCGGTGAGGTGCTCGAGTGCGCCGTGTGGTGGGGCCCGCTCGCCCAGCGCCCCGGCCGCAGCGCGCGCATCCTCGGGCCGAACCACTCGCCCGTCGAGGTCGACCAGTCGATGGCCGAGCCCGACGTCCCGACGACCGCGTCGCTGTCGGCCGTCGGCCCGTGGCTCTACGAGCCCGACCGAGCGGTGACCCAGGCCGGGCTGCTCGGGGCGGTGACCGCCGCGACGCTCGGGTCGGAGGTGGACCACGGTCTCGGGTACGTCGTCTCGGACGCGCAGGTCGACGTCGAGTTCGCCCGCCGCTACGCCGTCCTCGAGGCGTTCCCGTTCTCGGTGAGGTCGCTGCGCGCGTGGCTGGCCCAGCACGGGGTGACCGGCCTGACCATCAAGAAGCGGGGTGTGCGGCTCGACGACGACGAGCTGCGCCGCCAGCTGCGGATCGGCCGCAAGGCGGGCGACGGCGCCCAGGCGACGGTCATCCTCACCCGGGTCGCCGGCCAGCAGGTCGTCCTCGTCGTCGACCCCGCCTGACCGGCCCCGGCACCTTTCCCGCCGGATCCCGGAACCCGGAGGTTCGCACCCCGTAGGTTCCGGTGCGAACGTGCACTTTCCGGGATCCGGCGGGAAAGGTGAGGCGGGTCAGAGGGTGGGGTCGGGCTGGGCCCCGACGTGGCGGACGGCGCCGGCACCCGCGGCCAGCGCGGCGGCCAGGGCGTCCTCGTGGCCGGCCCCGCGGGCGAGTGCCGCGGCGAGGGCGCCGCAGAACGCATCGCCCGCGCCCGTCGTGTCGACCACCTCGTCGGCGGCCACGGCGTGCGCGGGTGAGGTCTCGCCGTCCCACGACGCCCCGTTGGCGCCGAAGGTCACGAGGAGCGAGCGGGGCTCGGCCCCGGCCTCGGCGAGCGCCTGCATCTCGTGCTCGTTGGCGACGACGGGGTCGGCCAGGGCGACGACGTCCGGGGGCAGCGCCGCGTAGGGGGCGGTGTTGAGGACGACGCGCGCCCCCCGCCCCGCCGCGCGCCGGACCGCGGTGCAGACCACCGGCCGCGGCACCTCGAGCTGGACGAGCAGCACGTCACCGGGCCCGAGGGCGTCGACCGCAGCGACCTCGCGCTCGTCGAGGAGGTCGTTGGCGCCGGGCACGACGACGATCGAGTTCTCCCCGTCGTCGGACACGGCGATGAGGGCGTGCCCGCTCGGGGCGCCCTCGACGACGCGCACCCCCGTGACGTCGATCCCCCGGGCCCGGAGGCGCTCGCGGTAGGCCGTGCCCCCGGCGTCGTCCCCCACGCAGCCGACCATCGCGACGTCGGCGCCGGCCGCCGCGGCGGCGACGGCCTGGTTGGCGCCCTTGCCCCCGGCGAGCTGTTGGAGCCCTTCGCCGAGCACGGTCTCCCCCGGCCTCGGGTGGCGCTCGACGCGGGTCACGAGGTCGACGTTGAGCGACCCGAGGACGAGGACGCGCCCGGCCATCAGGCCTCGCCCCGCACGGTCCGCAGCCACAGGTCGGCGATGCGCGGCCCGTCGATGCCGAGGGCGACGTCGACCTCGGCGGGCGCCAGGCCGTGGGGGTCGTGGTCCATGTCGCCGGTCCAGTCACGTGTGTCGACGACCGTGCGACCGCGGGTCCAGGAGCCGGTGAGCTCGACCCGCACCGGCCGGCGCTCGGTGTGCACCGCGTCGGGCAGGAGCAGCATCGCGACGGCCCCGGCGTCGCCGATCGTCGCGCCCGCGTTGGCGAACCGGCGGTGGTGGAAGGAGATGAGCCCGGCGGCGAGGTCGGCGACGGGGGTGCCGAGGGCGCGCAGGCCCTCGACGTCGGCGTCGGTGACGAGCGGGTCGTAGAAGACGTCGAGGCCGTACATCGTGACGGGCACCCCGAAGGTGGCACAGGCGTCGAGGACGATCGCCGCGGCCTCCGGGTCGTGGAAGACGTTGAACTCCGCGGCAGCGGTGGCGTTGCTGATCGTGGCGCCACCGCCCATGAAGACGATCCGGCCGATCCGGGCGAAGGCGCCCGGGTGGACCCGGGCCAGCAGGGCGAGGTTCGTCATCGGTGCCAGGGGCACGACGGTGACCGGGTCGTCCTCGGCGGCGGCCTCGAGGACGTCACGCAGGAGGTCGAGGGCGGTGCGCGGGTCCGGGGTGAGGGCCGGCGCCGGCATCCCGAGGTCGGCCATGCCGTCGGAGCCGTGGACGTGGCGGGCGTCGACCGGCTCCTCGAGCAGCGGCCGCGCGGCCCCGATGCCGACGGGGACGTCGCCGCGTCCGGCCGTCTCGAGCACCCGCAGGGTGTTGCGGACGACGTCCTCGAGGGGTGCGTTGCCGCCCACGCACGTGACGGCGCGCAGGTCGAACCGGGGCTCGAGGGCGGCGAGGAGCAGGGCGCAGGCGTCGTCGACGCCGGTGTCGACGTCGAGGACGACGGGGATCGGGGCCATGACCACGATCATGGCCGATGCCCCCGCCGCGGTCACCTGCGCATTCGGAGCCCGGCCGGAGGATCACGTAGCGTCGTCGGGTGATGTCCTCGACCCGCGCCGTCCGCGCCCGCACCGCGTTCGTCGTCGGCGGCGTCCTGATGGCCGTCGCCGGGTGCTCGGGCGGCGACCCCGCTGCGTCGCCGTCGACGACTCCCGCCCCGTCCTCCTCGAAACCGTCGAGCACCCCGACCCCGACCGGCACCCCCGCCACCTGCGCGGAGCTGACCGGTGAGGCGCTGACGCCGGACCAGCGGCTCGGCCAGCTGCTCATGGTCGGCTTCGACACCAACGCCGGCCTGTCCTCCCTCGACGGCATCGTCGCCGACGGGCACGTCGGCAACGTCATCTACCTCGGGGGCTGGGAGGGTGCGGCCAAGGTCTCGCGCACCTCGACGCACCTGCGCGGGCTGGTCTCGGAGCAGGCCACCGGCGACGTCGGCCTGATGATCGCGGCGGACCAGGAGGGTGGCATCGTCCACCAGCTGCGCGGCGACGGGTTCACCCGCCCCCCGAAGGCGCTCGACCAGGCCGAGCTCGAGCCGAGCGAGCTGACGAAGGACGCGGCCGGGTGGGCGGAGGAGATGAAGGCGGTCGGGGTCAACGTCAACCTCGCCCCCGTCGCCGACACCGTGCCGAAGGACATCGGCCGCGCCAACGAGCCGATCGGCAGGTGGGGACGCCAGTACGGGTCCGACCCGAAGACCGTCGCGACGTACTCCGTCGCCTTCCTGCGCGGCATGCTCGACGAGGGCGTGGAGGGCGCGGTCAAGCACTTCCCCGGGCTGGGCCGGGTGCGCAACAACACCGACTTCTCGTCCTCGGGGATCACCGACTCCGTCGCGACGGCCGACGACCCGTTCCTCGAGCCGTTCCGCGCGAACATCGAGGCGGGTGTCGGGCTGGTCATGATGTCGTCGGCGCGCTACCCGAAGCTCGACGCGAGGAACCCCGCGATGTTCTCGGAGAAGATCGTCACCGGGCTGCTGCGCGACGACCTCGGGTACGACGGGGTCGTCATCACCGACGACGTCAACGCCGAGGCGCTCAAGGACGTCCCGGCGGGCGATCGGGCCGTGCGGCTCGTCGACGCCGGGGGCGACATCGTGCTCACGGGGAAGGCATCCGACGCCGACGACATGGTCGAGGCCCTGGCCGAGAAGGCCTCTGCCGAGCCGGAGTTCGCCGCCAAGATCGATGCTTCCGTGCAGCGCGTCCTCGCCCTGAAGGACCGCATGGGCCTCCTCCCGTGCTCGAAGGACGCCACGAGCTGACCGCGTGCGGGCACGATGGGGTCATGCCCCGATGGGTCCTGCACGTCGACATGGACCAGTTCATCGCGGCGGTGGAGGTGCTCCGCCGCCCCGAGCTCGCCGGCCTGCCCGTCGTCGTCGGGGGCCGCGGGGACCCCACCGAGCGGGCGGTGGTGTCCACGGCGTCCTACGAGGCCCGGGTCTTCGGGGTGCGCTCGGGGATGCCGCTGCGCACCGCCCTCAAGCGGTGCCCCGACGCGGTGTTCCTCCCCGTCGACAAGCCGCACTACGACGCGGCCTCCGCCGTGGTCATGGACACCCTGCGGGCGGTCCCGGGCGCCGTCGTCGAGGTCCTCGGCTGGGACGAGGCATTCGTCGGTGTCACGGTGGACGACCCGGAGGCCGTGGCGCACCGGATCCAGGCCGACGTCCTGACCGCGACCTCGCTGCACTGCACGGTGGGCGTCGGCGACACCAAGGTCCGGGCGAAGATCGCCACCGAGTTCGGCAAGCCGCGCGGCACCTTCCGGCTGACCCGCGAGAACTGGACCGCGGTGATGGGCGACAAGCCGACCCAGGAGCTCTGGGGCGTGGGGAGCCGCATCTCCCAGCGGCTCGCGGCGCTCGGCGTCGTCACCGTCACCGACCTCGCGACCGCCGACGACGCCGTCCTCGCCACCGAGTTCGGCCCCCAGTCGGGGCCGTGGCTGCGTGAGCTCGGGCAGGGCGAGGGGTCGTCGGACGTCGACGACACCCCGTGGGTCCCGCGAGCGCACGGCCGCGAGACCACCTACCAGCGCGACCTCGTGACCCCCGAGGAGGTCGCCGAGGCCGTGGGGTCCCTCGCGGAACAGGTGGTCGACGACATCACCGCCGAGGGGCGGGCCTGCGCCCGGGTCCACCTCAAGGTCCGCTTCGTCCCGTTCTTCACGGTCAACCGCTCGCGCAAGCTCGCGGAGCCGACGTCGGACCCGGCGGTGATCGCGCGGACGGCGCTCGACCTCTTCGCGCGGCTCGAGGACGACCGGCCGGTGCGGCTGCTCGGCGTGCGGGCCGAGATGGTGCCTCCGGAGGGCGGCTACGACGCCCCGCGCACGCACGGCAGACGGGGCATGCCCTGAAGCGGCACGGTCAGCCGTCGCCGCAGTCGCTGTAGTCGCGGTACTCCTCGAGGCGGCAGGCGCCGTCGACGAGGGCGCGTTCCCCGAGGTCGGACGCGAGCGTCCCGGTGAGCGTGTAGCTGATGCCGACGTCGTCGCACGACCCGGCGCTCTGCCACGCGAAGACGGTGGCGACGACCTCGCGGTCGCCCTCCTCCAGCTTCAGGCGCGAGCCGTCCTGGCAGGCGCTGCCGATGTAGGTGACCTCGACGGTGCGACCCTCGACGCTGGGCGGCTTGACGAACGGGTGGGCACGGCCGCGCGAGGCGCCGAACCACCAGAGGACACCGCCGACGAGGCCGACGGCGAGCGCGACGAGGACGAGGCCCGACAGCACGGCCAGCGGTCGTGTCCGCTTCATCCGCACCTCCGGTCTCGGACCCCTGTCACGCCAGCGTGGCGTCGGACGGTGGACCGGGCAATCCGTCGATCGGACACGACGGCTCGGCCGGACGGTCGGAGCCGCCGGAGGCAGCGGTCAGGCGGAGACCACGGTGACCGGCATCGAGGAGTCGGCCGCGATCGTGAGGTCGGACGCCGGACGCCCCTTGATGACCATCTGCGCACCGAGCGCCGCCACCATCGCCCCGTTGTCGGTGCACAGGCCCGGCCGGGGGACGCGCAGCTCGATGCCGGCGGCGTCGCAGCGCTCCTGCGCCATCGCCCGCAGGCGCGAGTTGGCCGCCACCCCGCCACCGATCTGGAGGTGTCCGACGCCGTGCTCCCGGCAGGCGAGGACGGCCTTGCGGGTCAGCACGTCGGTGACCGCCTCCTGGAACGACGCCGCGACGTCGGCGACCGGAACACCCTCTCCCGCAGCCTCCTTCGCCTGGACCCACCGCGACACGGCCGTCTTCAGCCCGGAGAAGGAGAAGTCGAACCGGTGCCGCTCCATGTCCCGACCGGTCGTCAGCCCGCGCGGGAAGTCGATGACGACCTGCCCGTCGCGCGCCATGCGGTCGATGTGCGGACCACCCGGGAAGGGCAGCCCGAGGACGCGGGCGACCTTGTCGAAGGCCTCCCCCGCGGCGTCGTCGATCGTCGAGCCGAGGCTTCGCACGTCGTGGGTCACGTCGGGGACGAGGAGCAGCGAGGAGTGTCCCCCCGAGACGAGCATCGCGAGGGTCGGCTCGGGGAGCGGCCCGTGCTCGACGATGTCGACCGCCACGTGGGAGGCCAGGTGGTTGACGCCGTACAGCGGCACGCCGAGGGCCAGCGCGAGCGCCTTCGCCGACGCGACACCGACCATGAGCGCCCCCGCGAGGCCGGGGCCCGAGGTGACCGCGACCGCATCGAGGTCACGCAGCGAGACGCCGGCCGTGGTGCAGGCGCGCTCGATCGTCGGGACCATCGCCTCGAGGTGGGCGCGGCTCGCGACCTCCGGCACGACGCCGCCGAAGCGGGCGTGCTCGTCGACGCTGCTCGCGATGGCGTCGACGAGGAGCGTCTCGCCGCGCACGATCCCGACACCGGTCTCGTCGCACGAGGTCTCGATCCCGAGGACCAGGGGTTGGTCAGCCATCGTGGACGTCCCTCCCGGAGAGCACCTTTCGCAGGACCAGGGCATCGACGTCACCCGGCTGGTAGTACCTGCGGCGGGTGGTGACCAGGACGTACCCGGTGCGCTCGTACAGCGCCCGGGCGGCGGTGTTGTCGGCCCGGACCTCGAGCATCACGTGGGCGGCACCCCGCGCCAGCGCCCGCTGCTCGAGCTCGGCGAGCAGGACCGTGCCGAGCCCGCGTCCCCGGGCGTGCGGTGCCGTCGCGACGGTCATGACGTCGGCGACGTCGCCGCCGTGGTCGAGGCCGGCGTACCCGAGCAGGCCGGCCGCGTCCTCCGCCACGACGTACTCGCGCCGCGGCCGGGCCGCGAGCTCGGACCACCAGGACTCCACCGACCAGGCGTCGTGCGGGAAGAGCTCGGCCTCGAGGTCGACGAGCGCCGGCACGTCGGTCCAGCGGACCTCCCGGAGGCCGTTCACGACCGGGCCCGCTCGGCGGTGGTGAGGGCATCCGGGCGACGCAGGTAGAGCGGCTCGACGGGCAGCGGCAGCCCGTGGGCCACACCCCGAGCGGCCAGGAGGGCGAGGAGCCCTGCGTCGACGTCGAGCGGCTCGACGGGCGGTCCGAAGAGGTCGGGGTGGAGCAGGGGGCCGCGTCCGGCCGTCGGCAGCGCTCGCACGTCGGCGGGCACCTCGGCGGGCCGGTCGACCCCGGGCCCGCCCTCGCGCTCGGCCCGGCCGTCCGCGACGACGTAGGTGGCCCAGTAGACCTCCCGGCGACGGGCGTCGGTGGCGACGAGCAGCCGCGGGCCGTCGATCCTTCCGGATGCCGCTGCCTCGTGGGCCAGGACGTCGAGCGAGCACACCCCGTGGACCGGGACCCCGAGCGCGTGGCCCATCGTGACGGCGGTGACCATCCCCACCCGCAGCCCCGTGAACGGTCCGGGGCCCGTGCCCACCGCGATCCCCGTGAGGTCACCCATCGCGATCCCGCTCTCGGACACCAGGGTCGCGATGAGCGGCGCGAGGTGCTCGGTGTGGCCGCGGGCGTCGAGCCGGGAGCGGGAGACGAGCAGCCCGGCCCCGTCGGAGAGGCCGACGGCGATGGCCGACGTCGCGGTGTCGATGCCGAGGAGGAGCGTCACGGCCGGACCCCCAGGGAGTCGAGCGCCTCGTCGGCGGCCTCCGAGGCCCACCGGCCACCGATGCCCGTGACCGTCGCCGTGCGGACCTCGCTCGCGGGGTCGACGTCGAGAACCACCTCGAGCCGGTCCTCGCTGAGGTCCTCGGCGACGCCGTGGCCCCACTCGACGACGGTCACCGACGACGCGACGTCGGCGTCGAGGTCGAGGTCGTCGAGCTCGAGCGACCCGGCGAGGCGGTAGGCGTCGACGTGGACCAGGGACGGCCCGTCGACGAGCGAGGGGTGCACGCGGGCGATGACGAACGTCGGCGACGTCACCGGACCGCGGACGCCGAGCCCCGCGCCGAGGCCCTGGGTCAGGGTCGTCTTGCCCGCGCCGAGCCCGCCGGTGAGGACGACGAGGTCACCCGGGGCGAGCAGCCGCCCGAGCGCGAGCCCGAGCTCCTGCGTGTCCTCGACGGTCGCCAGGACGACCCGGCGGGGGCTCACGACGCGGCCTCCCGGCCACCCCGCCGCCCCCGGGTGGAGCGGGCCTTGGCCATCCGGCGCTTCTTCGAGATGTCCTGCACGGTGCGGCGAACCCGCGGCTTGCTGCTGACCGTGATTCCCTCGGCCACGGCCCGCTGGGCTCGCGAGATGAGCATGAGCAGCTGCTGGGTCACGAC
This sequence comes from uncultured Actinomycetota bacterium, assembly GCA_963834225.1. Taxonomy (GTDB): domain Bacteria; phylum Actinomycetota; class Actinomycetes; order Actinomycetales; family Dermatophilaceae; genus Oryzobacter. The sequence continues at coordinate 89,262 of CAWIAT010000021.1, forward strand.
GGTGGGGTGCTCGAGCTGGATGATGTGGCCCGCGTCCTCGACGACGACGTGCTCGGCGCCCGGGACGCGGCGGACGATCTCCTCCGAGTGCGAGGGTGGCGTGATGAGGTCGCCCGCCCCGTTCATCACGAGCGTCTCGATGCCGGTGAGCGCGTCGAGCTGGTCGCCGAGGTCGAGGCGGTCGATGTCGGGGAGGAAGGCGGCCATCACGTCGAAGGACGTCGAGAAGATCATGTCGCCCACGAGGTCGACGAGGTCGGTGCTCACCGGGGAGTCGAAGGCCCACCGGTGCACGGCAAGGTCCTGGACGCCGCGACCGAGCCTGCGCAGCAACCCGATCGGCCCGGCGTGCCGCGACATCCGGGTGAGCACGCCGGGTCCGAGGGAGCCGACGACGCGGCCGACCGTGGGGCCCAGGCCGAACTCGGTCATCTCGGCGCCGCCCGGGCTCGTCGAGACCAGGGCGACGGCGAGGACCCGGTCGCGCACGACGTCGGGGTGCTGCCCGACGTAGGCCATGACCGACATGCCACCCATCGAGTGGCCGACGAGCACGACCGGCCCGCTCGGGCAGGTCGCCCCCAGGACCGTCGCGAGGTCACGGCCGAGCTGGGCGACCGTGCAGCTCTCGAGGGCGGCGTCGCCGGAGCGCCCGTGCCCGCGCTGGTCGTAGCTGACGACGCGGAACCCCTCGTGGATCAGGGCCCGCCGCTGGAGGACCCACGAGCGCATCGACAGGGCGAACCCGTGCACGAGGACGACCGTCGGCATCCGGCCGGTGACGTGGCGGCGGGCGCGGCTCGTCGTCTCGGGGGCGTCGATCTCGACGTGGAGGGAGACGCCGTCGTCGGCGTTCACGGTCAGCGACTCGGTGGGTGTGTGGGCCCACCCGTCGGGTGCGTCGACCGACCGGAAGCCGGCCCGGGCCTGGAGCACCCGCTCGCCCAGCAGGTTCGCGGCAGCGCCGAGCGGAGCCAGGGGCCGCAGAGCCATCAGGCGGGTCCCCCGACGTGGCGTCGCGGCAGGCGCGGCCCCATCCGGGTCACGATCTCGTAGTTGATGGTCCCGGCGGCCTCGGCCCAGTCCTGGGCGGTGGGCTCGCCGTCGGCGCCGCGACCGAGGAGGACGACCTCGTCGCCGGGGCGAACGGTGGCGTCGGGGCCGAGGTCGAGGACCACCTGGTCCATGCAGACCCGCCCGGCGAGGGTGTACCGGCGGCCACCGGCCACGACCGGCCCGCGGTTGCCCGCCGAGCGCGGGACGCCGTCGGCGTACCCGACGGGGACCAGCCCGAGGAGGGTGTCCTTCGTCGTCGTGTACTCGTGGCCGTAGCTGACGCCCTGGCCCGCCGTCGCGGCCTTGACCCCGGCCAGCCGGGCGGTGACCCGCATCGCCTCGCGCAGCCCGAAGTCGGCGGGCGACCCGAGGTCGGGCACCGGCGACAGTCCGTACACCGCGACGCCCGGGCGGACGAGGTCGAAGTGCGCCGACGGGTTGGTGAGCGTCGCTGCCGAGTTGGCGAGGTGGCGCAGGCCAGGGCGCACCCCGGCGCGCTCGAGCTCGGCGACGGCGTCGACGAAGCGCTCCTGCTGGGCGCGGACCGTGGGGTGCTGCGGCGCGTCGGCATAGGCGAAGTGCGACCAGACCCCGGTGACCTCGATGAGGCCCTCGGCCTGGGCGCTCGCGACCGCGGCGACGACCTCGGACCACTCGGTGAGGACGCCGTTGCGCCCCAGCCCGGTGTCGACCTTGACCTGGACGCGCGCCGGACGGCCGAGCGAGCGCGCCGCCGCGAGCACGGCCTGAAGGCTCCAGGTGCTGCCGATCGTGACCTCGATGTCGGCCTCGAGGGCACCGGCGACGTCGGCGCCCGGGGAGAAGAGCCAGGTGAGCAGGGGGGCGGTGACCCCGGCGCGGCGCAGCTCGAGGGCCTCGGCGAGCTGGGCGACGCCGAGCCAGGTGGCCCCGCCGTCGAGGGCCGCCTGCGCGCACGGCACGAGCCCGTGGCCGTAGGCGTCGGCCTTGACGACGGCCATGACCTCGGCGGCACCGGCCCGGCGCGAGAGCTCGGCGACGTTGTCGCGGATGGCGGCGAGGTCGACGTCGACCCACGCCGACAGACCCGCGGTCGCGGGGTCGGCGGTCGGGGTGGGAGGAGTCGTCATGGCCTCCCCGAGTCTAGGACGCCGGTGGTGGGCGCCGACCCAGCAGGTGGGCGATGACCTGCGGGAGGGCGTGCGCGACGGCCAGCGCGCGCACCGGGCCGCCGGGGTTGGCGCGGTCGGCGGCGACCCCGTGGACGAGGGCCGCGAGCGCCCCGGCCAGGCTCAGGGGCACCCCGGCGGCGACGAGGGTCCCGAGGAGCCCGGCGAGCACGTCGCCCGCGCCGGCGGTGGCCAGCCACGCCGGAGCGTCGGCCTGCGAGAACACGGTGCCGTCACCCGGCGGGACGACCAGGGTCGTGGCCCCCTTGAGGAGCACCGTGGCGCCGGTGCGGTCGGCGAGCGCTCGGGCATGGAGCAGGGGCGACGCCTCGACGGCCGACCGCTCGACCTCGGTCCCGGTGAGCCGGGAGAGCAGGCGGGCGCACTCCCCCGCGTGCGGGGTGAGCAGGGTGGGACCTCGCCGCGCGCGAAGGACGGCGTCGTCGAGGAGGTCGAGCCCGCCGGCGTCGACGACGACCGGCTCCTCCCCGGCGAGCGCCTCGAGGGCCACGGCGAGCTGGGCCTTCGAGCCGGCGGCGCGCGAGGTGACGTCGAGGCCGGGGCCGACGACCCAGGCCTGCACCCGGCCCGCGCCGTGCACGGTCTCGGGGACAGCAGCGCGCACGAGGCCCGTGGGGGTCGGCGTGCCGACGTAGCGGACCATGCCGGCGCCGCTCTCGACCGCGGCGGAGACGCTGAGCAGGGCGGCTCCCGAGTAGGACTCGCCGCCGGCGACGACGCCCACGACCCCCCGCGAGTACTTGTCGTCGCCCGCGCCGGGGACCGGCCACAGGGCCGCGACGTCGTCGTGGTCGAGCCGGCGGACGCGGGGTGCGGCGTCGACCTCCAGCCCGATGTCGACGACGGTGAGGACGCCGCACGCCTGCTCGGTGGGCGGCAGGAGGTGCACCGGCTTGGCGACCGAGAACGTCACGGTCTCGTCGGCGAAGACGCCCTCGGGGTCGAGCGCGCCGCCCATCGGGTCCTGCCCCGACGGCAGGTCGACGGCGATGACGTGCGCCGACTCGGGGACGGCGGCCACCCACGCGGCGGCCCACTCGGGCAGTCCCGGACGCGCCCCGATGCCGAGGACGCCGTCGAGGACGACGTCGGCCTCCTCGAGGAGCACGGGGTCGCTCGTGAGGACGACGCCCGCCTCCTGCGCGGCCTCGCGGGCGCCCTCGTGGACCGTGTCGTGGTGGACCGCGACGGCGTTCCAGCCCTCGCGGGCCATCGCGGCCACGGCGAAGAGCGCGTCGGCGCCGTTGTTGCCCGGCCCCACGAGCGCCGCCACCGACCGGCCGGCGCGTCCCTCGAGCCGGGCGGTGGCGACCGCGGCGAGGCCGGCGACGGCGCGCGCCATCAGCTCGCCCTCGTCGAGACCGTCCATGAGGGCGTTCTCGGCGGCGTAGACGTCGTCGACGCCGAAGGCCTCGATCACGGGGCCGCCTCCGCGACGACGACCGCCGAGGCGATCCCGGCGTCGTGCGAGAGGGAGAGGTGCAGCGACCCGATGCGCAGGAGGTCGACCTGCGCGGCCACCGTCCCGCGGACCTCGAGGTGCGGCCGGCCGTCGGTGCCGCGGTGGACCTCGGCGTCCTGCCAGCTCATCCCGGCGGGGGCGCCGAGCGCCTTGGCCAGGGCCTCCTTCGCGGCGAACCGGGCCGCGAGGGAGTTCAGCGGCAGCACCCGCTCGGCCGGGGTGAAGAGCCGCTCGTGCAGGCTCGGCGTGCGCTCGAGGGTGGCCCCGAACCGTGCGACGTCGACGACGTCGATGCCCACCCCGACGATCACCGCGCGCCGTCCCGGCGACTCACTCGACGGTCACCGACTTCGCCAGGTTCCGCGGCTGGTCGACGTCGAGGCCCTTGGCGGTGGAGAGCTGGAGCGCGAAGACCTGGAGGGGAACCACGGCCAGGAGCGGCGCGAGGAGCGGCGAGCACTGCGGGATGCGGATGACCTCGCTCGCGAACGGCACGACGTCCTCGTCGCCGTCGTGCGCCACGACGATGGTGCGCGCCCCGCGGGCCCGGATCTCCTGGATGTTCGACACGACCTTCTGGTGCAGCCCGTGCGGGGTGTCGGGCGCGGGGACGATGACGAAGACGGGCTGCCCGGCGTCGATGAGCGCGATCGGGCCGTGCTTGAGCTCACCGGCGGCGAAGCCCTCGGCGTGGATGTAGGCGAGCTCCTTGAGCTTGAGCGCGCCCTCCATCGCCACCGGGTAGCCGACGTTGCGACCGAGGAAGAGCACCGAGCGGGTGTCGGCCATGAACTTCGCCATCTCGACGACACGGTCCATCCGGCCGAGGAGGTCCTCGATCTTCGCCGGGATCTCGTGGAGCTCGGCCATGACGGCCTTGGCGTCGTCGGCGTAGGTCTCCCCGCGCAGCTGCGCGAGGTAGAGGCCGAGGACGTAGCAGGCCGTGATCTGGGCGAGGAAGGCCTTGGTCGACGCGACGGCGATCTCGGGGCCGGCGTGCGTGTAGAGGACGGCGTCGGACTCGCGCGGGATCGTCGAGCCGTGGGTGTTGCAGATCGACAGGGTCATCGCGCCGAGGTGGTTCGCGTGCTTGACGGCCATGAGGGTGTCCATCGTCTCGCCGGACTGGCTGATCGAGACGACGAGCGTCGTGCCGTCGACGATGGGGTCGCAGTAGCGGAACTCGTGGGCGAGGCTGACCTCGACCGGGATCCGCGTCCAGTGCTCGATGGCGTACTTGGCGACCATCCCGGCGTAGGCGGCGGTGCCGCAGGCGACGATGGTGATCCGGTCGACGGCGCGCAGCTGCTCCTCGCTGATCCGGACCTCGTCGAGGACGAGGCGCCCCGCCTCGTCGTTGCGCCCGAGGAGGGTGTCGGCCACGGCGTGCGGCTGGTCGTGGATCTCCTTCTCCATGAAGGTGTCGAAGCCGCCCTTCTCGGCGGCCGCGGCGTCCCAGGTGACCTCGTAGGCCTTGCCCTGCGCGGGCGAGCCGTCGAAGCCGATGACCTCGTGGCCGTCGGGGGTGATCGTGACGATCTGGTCCTGGCCGAGCTCGAGCGCGTGGCGGGTGTGGCCGATGAAGGCGGCGACGTCGCTGCCGAGGAAGTTCTCGCCGTCGCCGAGGCCCACGACGAGGGGGCTGTTGCGCCGGGCACCGACGACGACGCCGGGGCTGTCGGCGTGGACGGCGAGGAGCGTGAACGCGCCCTCGAGCCGCTGGACGGCCCGCTGCATCGCCGAGGTGAGGTCGCCGGTGACGTCGTACTCGCGGCCGACGAGCTTGGCGGCGACCTCGGTGTCGGTCTCGGACTCGAAGACGGCGCCCTCGGCGAGGAGCTCCTTCTTCAGGGCGTGGAAGTTCTCGATGATCCCGTTGTGGATGAGGGCGAGCCGGTCGCCGTCGCCGCCGCGGTGGGGGTGGGCGTTGCCGTCGGTGGGGCCGCCGTGGGTGGCCCAGCGGGTGTGGCCGATGGCGGTGCGGGCCACGCCGAGGGGGTGCTCGCCGAGCGCGGTCCGCAGGTTCTCGAGCTTCCCGGCGCGCTTGTCGGCCTCGATCCCGTTGCCGGTGACGAGGGCCACGCCGGCGGAGTCGTACCCGCGGTACTCGAGGCGGGTCAGGCCCTCCATCACGACGTCGAGCGCCGTGCCGTCCATGGTCCGGCCCACGTAGCCGACGATTCCGCACATGCCCGCCAGCCTAGTGCGAGGCGGCCGGTCCGCCCCTCACGGTCGGGCGGGGGCGGGACGGGGCACCACGGGGGGCCTGGCCCGATGCGCAACAATGGCGCGCGTGAGCCCGACCCGCAGGCCCAAGGCCGCGCCGACGCCGTACGTCGAGCTCGACCGGGCCGCCTGGTCGCGGCTGCGCGAGAACCAGCCGATGAGCCTGGAGGACAAGGACCTCGCCCGGCTGCGGGGGCTCGGCGACCGGCTCGACCTGCGCGAGGTCGAGGAGGTCTACCTCCCGCTCTCGCGGCTGCTCCACTACTACGTCGAGGCCGTCCACGGGCTGCGCCTCGCGACGAGCGAGTTCCTCGGGGAGCCTCCCCACCGGGTGCCGTTCGTCGTCGGCGTCGCCGGGTCGGTGGCCGTCGGGAAGTCGACGACGGCCCGCATCCTCAAGGAGCTGATGAGCCGGTGGCCGCACACGCCCCGCGTCTCCCTCGTGACGACCGACGGCTTCCTCCACTCCAATGCCGAGCTGGAGCGTCGAGGACTGCTGCAGCGCAAGGGTTTTCCCGAGTCCTACGACCGCCGGGCGCTGCTCCGCCTCATCGCCGACGTCAAGTCGGGCATGCCGGTGGTCGAGGCGCGGCAGTACTCGCACCTCACCTACGACGTGCTGCCGGAGACGGTGACGATCCGCACGCCGGACGTCCTCATCGTCGAGGGGCTCAACGTCCTCCAGCCGCCGGCGGTGCGTCCCGACGGGTCGAACACCGGCGCCATCTCGGACTACTTCGACTTCTCGGTCTACGTCGACGCCCCGGTCGACGAGATCCGGACCTGGTACGTCGAGCGCTTCCTCCGGCTGAGGGAGACCGCCTTCGCCGACCCCCAGTCCTACTTCCACCGCTACGCGGCGCTCAGCGACGAGGAGGCGCGCGAGACGGCCACGGGCATCTGGTCGCGGATCAACGAGCCGAACCTTCTCGACAACATCGTGCCGACCCGCGACCGCGCGACGCTCGTGCTGACCAAGGGTGAGGACCACGCGGTGACGCGGATCCGGCTGCGCAAGATCTGACGCGTGAGGCGAGGGCTCAGTACCAGTGGGGGGAGCGGGCCTGCCACTGGTCGAGCGCGTTGCACGGGGTGCCGTAGGACTTCTTGATGTAGTCCAGGCCCCAGCGGATCTGGGTCACCGGGTTGGTGCGCCAGTCGCTGCCCATCGTGGCCATCTTGCGGGCCGGGAGGGACTGCGGGATCCCGTAGGCGCCCGAGGACGGGTTCTCGACGGACCAGCGCCAGTCGCTCTCGCCGATCCACAGCTGGTCCAGGCAGGGCCACTGCGCCTGGCTGTAGCCGAACTCGGGGAGCAGGAGGCGGGCGACGGCCTTGGGGTCCTGCTGCGCGTTGGCGATGATCCGCTCGCGCTCGGCGGCGCGGGCCGCTCGCTCGGCCGCGGCCTTGCGCGCCTTGGCGAGCTTGGCCGCGCGGGCCTTCTCGAGCTCGGCGTTGCGGGCGGCGGCGGCCGACATCTGCGCGTTCGCGGCGCTGCGGTCGGCGGCGACGCGGGCGACGTCGGACTGCTCGGTCTTCGACTGCTCGGTGGAGACCGTGGTGGTCAGGGCGTCGACGGCGAAGGTCAGCGTCTCGGCGTTCGCAGCGCCCCCCGAGGAGGCCGCGGCGATGGCGCCGGTGGACAGCAGCCCGGCGGCGACACCCGCCGTGACGAGCGGACGACCCAGGGCCGTGCGCGCGACCCGGCCGAGCACGGACCGTCGCGGGGCGACGTGGCCACCACGCCCGGTCGGGGCGTGACGGGGCGCGTGGCGCGGGGCGTGACGTGCCATGGAGCGTGCAGGGACCTTCCTGGGACCGACGTGGGGTGGCGGCCGGGGCGCATTGCGACCAGCCGGCGGCGTTACCGAATCGAGACCTTACTCTAGGTGAGATCGCCGGGGGGGCGAAATCGACAGAACTCCCGGCAGGCGGACGCACGGGCCGGCGCGGCTGCGGACCGGCACCTCCCGAGGTGCCGTGCGCTCAGATCTCGATGCCCTCGAGGAGGTCGGTGACGAGGGCCGCGATGGGGCTGCGCTCGGACCGCGTCAGGGTGACGTGGGCGAAGAGCGGGTGGCCCTTGAGCGCCTCGACGACCGCGACGACCCCGTCATGGCGTCCGACCCGCAGGTTGTCGCGCTGCGCGACGTCGTGGGTGAGGACGACGCGCGAGTTCTGCCCGATGCGCGAGAGCACGGTGAGCAGGACGTTGCGCTCCAGGCTCTGGGCCTCGTCGACGATGACGAACGAGTCGTGGAGGCTGCGGCCGCGGATGTGGGTGAGCGGCAGGACCTCGAGCATCCCGCGGTCGAGGATCTCCTCGACGACCTCGCGCGACACGAGCGCCGACAGGGTGTCGAAGACCGCCTGGCCCCAGGGGTTCATCTTCTCGGCCTCGGAGCCCGGCAGGTAGCCGAGCTCCTGGCCGCCGACGGCGTAGAGCGGGCGGAAGACGACGACCTTGCGCTGCTGGCGGCGCTCCATCACGGCCTCGATGCCGGCGCAGAGGGCGAGCGCCGACTTCCCGGTGCCGGCGCGACCGCCGAGGCTGATGATGCCGATGTCGGGGTCCATGAGGAGGTCGAGGGCGATCCGCTGCTCCGCGCTGCGGCCGTGGAGACCGAAGGCGTCGCGGTCGCCGCGCACGAGGCGCAGCTGCTTGTCGGGCCCGACGCGGGCGAGGCCGGAGCCGCGGGGCGAGCTGAGCACCAGCCCGGTGTGACAGGGGAACTCGGCGCCCTCGACGCTCTCGAGGCGGCCGTACTCGTAGAGGTGGTCCATCTCCTCGACCGTGACGTCGAGCTCGTCCATGCCGGTCCAGCCGGACTCGACGGCGAGCTCGGCGCGGTACTCCTCGGCCTCGAGGCCGCAGGCCGACGCCTTGACGCGCATCGGCACGTCCTTGCTGACGATCGTCACGAGGTGGCCCTCGTCGGCGAGGTTGCGGGCCACCGCGAGGATGCGGGTGTCGTTGTCGCCGAGCCGGAAGCCGGCCGGCAGCGACATCGTGTCGGTGTGGTTGAGCTCGACCCGCAGGGTGCCGCCGTGCTCGCCGATCGGGACGGGGGCGTCGAGGCGACCGGCCTTGATCCGCAGGTCGTCGAGCATCCGCAGCGCCTGGCGGGCGAAGTAGCCCAGCTCGGGGTGGTGGCGCTTGGCCTCGAGCTCGGTGACGACGACGACCGGGAGGACGACCTCGTGCTCCTCGAACCGGGACATCGCCCGCGGGTCCGAGAGCAGGACCGAGGTGTCGAGCACGTAGGTGCGGCGCGGCTCCCTCCCCCGTGGTGCTGCCGGTGCCGGTCTCGTGCTCGAAGCCATGGCCACTCCTGAGGAAGGGAGAGAAGAGGTGCGTGCCGATGACGCTACGACTCCGTTCGAGCTCGCCCGCGGAGGCGGTCAGCGTGTCGGCGGCCGTCCCGAAACGGGCCGTTCGGACGACCCTGTGGCGCGTGTGACGAGTGGTGCGGACGGGGTCACGGGAGACGAGCGTTGGGGCCTCAGGAGCCGAAGCGGCGCTCGCGCTCCCCGAAGGCACGCAGCGCGCGCAGGAAGTCGACCTTGCGGAAGTCGGGCCAGTAGGCCTCGCAGAAGTAGAACTCGCTGTGCGCGCTCTGCCAGAGGAGGAAGCCGCCGAGGCGCTGCTCGCCCGACGTGCGGATGACGAGGTCGGGGTCGGGCTGGCCCTTGGTGTAGAGGTGCTCGGCGATGTGCTCGACGTCGATGACCTCGGCGAGCTGCTCGATGCTCGTGCCCTTCGTCGCGTGCTCCTGGAGGAGCGAGCGCACGGCGTCGGCGATCTCGCGGCGCCCGCCGTAGCCGACGGCGACGTTGACGAGCATCCCCTCGACGTCGCGCGTGCGGTCCTCGGCGGCCTTGAGCCGGGCGGCGGTCTGCGCCGGGAGGAGGTCGAGGGCGCCCACGGGGTGGATCCGCCAGCGGTGCGCGTCGGCGAGGGTGTCGACGGCCTTCTCGATGATGCCGAGGAGGGGGCGCAGCTCGACCTCGGGGCGGTTGAGGTTGTCGGTGGACAGCAGCCACAGGGTGACGACCTCGACCCCCACCTCGTCGCACCACGACAGGAGGTTGGCGATGTTGTCGGCCCCGGCCTGGTGGCCCTCGCTCGCCCCGGCGCCGCGGGCCCGGGCCCAGCGGCGGTTGCCGTCGAGCATGACCCCGACGTGGCGCGGGACCTCGCGGTTGGCGAGCTCCTTGGTGAGGCGGCGGGCGTACGCGGCGTACAGGACGTCACTCAGCGCCATCCGACCTGTCCTCCCACCGCTCCGGAGCCGGCCGCGCACTCGCGGACGGACGGCGCCCACGCTACTCCGACGACCCGGGAGGCACGACGCGGTGGGCACCGTGCGGTGCGGCGGGAGTCACGCTCGACGCGGCCCTCACCTACGGTCGCGGAGGTTAGGCTGGGCCGATGACGCGCCACGACGCTCCGGCCGAGCCCGACTCGGGTCCCCTCGAGGCGCTCGAGACGCGGGTCGAGGCGGCGCTCGAGCACGTCAAGCCCCGTCTGCGGGGGTGGCTGCACGCCGGGATGACCCCCCTGGCGTTCGTCATGGGCATCGTCCTCGTCGTCCTCGCGAGCACGACCGAGGGCAAGGTCTCGGCAGCCGTCTTCGGTGGCACTGCGGTGCTGCTCTTCGGCACCTCGGCCGTCTACCACCGCGGCACCTGGTCGCCGCGGGTCGGAGGCTTCCTGCGCCGGTTCGACCACTCGAACATCTTCCTGATCATCGCCGGCACCTACACGCCGTTCGCGCTGCTCCTGCCGCGCGACCAGGCGACCCGCATGCTCGTCATCGTGTGGAGCGGCGCCGTCATCGGAGTGCTCTTCCGCGTTTTGTGGACCAACGCCCCGCGGTGGCTCTACGTCCCGGCCTACCTGATGCTCGGCTGGGTCGCGGTCTTCTACTTCGGCCCGCTGCTCGAGGCCGCCGGCGGCGCGGTCATGGCCTGGGTGGTCGTCGGCGGCGTCCTCTACAGCCTCGGTGCCCTGGTCTACGGCATCAAGCGCCCGGACTTCTCCCCGCGCTGGTTCGGCTTCCACGAGGTCTTCCACACCCTGACGATCCTCGCGTTCATCGCCCACTTCGTCGCCGCCTCGCTCGCCCTCACGGGCCCGGCGGTCTGAGCCCCGCGGGGTCAGTCGCCCCCGCTGCCTCCACCGTCGCCGCCTCCACCACCGGAGTCGCCACCGCCCGAGCCACCGTCGGTGTCGCTGCTCCCGGACGGCCCGTCGGAGGACGTGGGGTCCGGGTCGGGTCCGCGGTCCGGGCCGTCGGACCGGCCCGAGGAGCTCGCGTCGACGGAGGTCGCGGCGAGGGGGGTCGAGCCGTCGGCCTGCGGGTCGTTCTTGCCCCGGCCGGCCTGTTGCTGGCGGTAGGACATCCGCCGCATCCGCGCGTTCATGTTCCGCATGAGGAACCACAGCGCGAGCGCGAGGACGAAGAACGCGACGAAGGACAGGAAGCCCGGTCCGGTGTCGGCCGTGGGGGCGTCGGTGGCGAAGGTCATTCCTCTCGCTCCGTCCGGGTGTCGAGGGCGACGGCGAGGTCGCCCGAGGTGGCGAGGGCGTCAGCGGCCGCGACGTCGGTGGGCAGGCCGGCGAAGAGGTCGTCCTCCCCCTCGGCGATCGGGACGTAGGACAGCGCGGCCTCGAAGTCCTCGGTCGGCCAGATGTCGGCCTGCACCGAGCGCGGGACGCGGAACCACGTGCCGTCGGGGTCGACCTGCGTCGCGTGGGCGAGGAGGGCGGCGTCGCGCTGGTCGAAGTACGCGGAGCACTCGACGCGGGTCGTCACCGCGCGGTCGGGGCGCTGCCACCCCTCGAGCCACTCGGCGTAGGGGCTCTCCTCGCCGAGCGCCGTCAGCGCCTCGTGGAAGGCCTCGATGCGCGCCTTGCTGAAGGTCTGGTTGTAGTACGTCTTCAGCGGCTGCCACGCCGGTCCCGCGTGCGGGAAGGCCCCGGGGTCGCCGGCGGCGTCGATCGCCGCGACCGAGACGACGTGGCACATGATGTGGTCGGGGTGCGGGTAGCCGCCGTTCTCGTCGTACGTCGTCACGACGTGCGGCCGGAACCGGCGGATCTCGCGGACGAGGGCCTCGGTCGTCACCTCGAGGGGCGCGAGCGCGAAGCAGCCGTCGGGCAGCGGAGGCAGCGGGTCGCCCTCGGGGAGACCGGAGTCGACGAAACCGAGCCACACGTGCTGGACGCCGAGGATGGCGCGGGCGCGCTCCATCTCGTCGCGGCGGACCTGGGCGAGGTCGCGCAGGATGTGGGCGTCGTCCTTGAGCCGGGGGTTGAGGACGTCTCCTCGCTCGCCGCCGGTGCACGAGACGACGAGGACCTCGTGGCCCTCGGCGACGTAGCGCGCCATCGTCGCGGCACCCTTGCTGGACTCGTCGTCCGGGTGCGCGTGGACGCACATGAGCCGGAGCCGGTCGGTCACGGGAGGGACCCTTCGCGTCGGAGACCTCGGGCATCCCCGAGAATGGACGCCGACCATCCTCTCACCCCGTTCCCCCACGTCATGAAGGACCCGCATGCCCCTCCCCCGCCCCGCCCCCGGCACGACCCGCTGGTGGGTGGTCGGCACGGTCGGCGTCCTCGTCGGGGTCGCCTTCGCGGTCTGGTTCGGCCTGGCGTCGACGGTCGGCGCGGTGCGCCCGGAGGTCACCGGCTACCGGGTCGAGTCGGAGCGCTCGGTCGTCGTCGAGTACGACCTCCACCGCCCCGAGGGCACCGCCGTGCTCTGCCGCGTCGACGCCCTCGACGCGGCGAAGGGTCGGGTCGGCACCGTCGAGGACGCGGTGCCGGCGGAGGGTCCGACCTCGATCCACCGCGAGGTCCGGGTGCGCACGAGCGTGCGGGCCGTGACGGGCATCGTCGACTCGTGCGTCCGCCGGCCGACAGCCACGCCCTGACCTGCGGTCGAGCCGTTCCGGCGACGCCGGGACCCGCCGCCTTGCCCGCACCGGCTGTGGACGACGGATGTGACACCCGCACCGGTGCCACGTAGACTGGGTCGTTCCGCACCTCGGGTCTGGGTCCGACGCATCAGCCTTCACACGGCCGCCATCGGACCCGGGCCCGTTGCCGTAGTTCGGCGGCGGCGACCCGACACCGGGCCCGCCTCCCCCATGATCCAGGAGTACTGACGTGACCGAGACCGCCAACCAGGCGAGCTACCTGACCCAGGGCGCCTACGACCGCCTGAAGTCCGAGCTCGAGGAGCACACCGGCCCGGGTCGCACCGAGATCGCGAAGAAGATCGAGGCGGCCCGTGAGGAGGGTGACCTCAAGGAGAACGGCGGCTACCACGCCGCCAAGGAGGAGCAGGGCAAGATGGAGGCCCGCATCCGCCAGCTCACCCAGCTGCTCGAGACCGCCACCATCGGCGAGACCCCGGCCGACGACGGCATCGTCGAGCCCGGCATGGTCGTCACCGTCGACATGTTCGGCGACGAGGAGACCTTCCTCCTCGGCTCGCGCGAGATCACCGACGACACGATGCAGGTGTACTCCGAGAAGTCCCCCATCGGCGCGGCCGTCAACGGCGCGAAGATCGGCGACACGGTCTCCTACGAGGCGCCCAACGGCAAGCAGATCGAGGTCAAGGTCCTCGCGACCACGCCCTACGAGGTCTGAGCCTCCGCTCCCCGCGAGCACCCGTCGGGCCCGTCCCCCCACCAGGGGCCGGGCCCGTCGCCGTCCCCCCGTCGCGCGGACCTGCAGTGACCTATTGGGCGAAGTTCGTCCACTCCTCGCGGACCTGCAGTGACCTATTGGGCGATGTTCGTCCGTGTCAGGGGGTGAGGGTGCCCGTGACGAGGGTGCGGGTGGCGCCGCCGACCCAGGTGACGCCGTCCTCGACGCTGACGTGCACGCGGCCCTCGCGCCCGATGGCGGTGCCCTGCGCGGCGACGTAGCTCTCGGGCAGGATGCCGGCCGGGACCAGCCACTGGGCCAACCCGGCGTTGAGGCTGCCCGTCACGGGGTCCTCGCCGACGTCGCGCCCGTCGGAGTAGAACGCCCGGACCTCGACGGCCACACCGTCGGTGGCCACCCGGTCGGGACAGGCGGCCGCGAGCCCCACCTTCATCCCGCGGCACGAGGCGCGGTCGGGCTCGGTCGCGAGGACGACGTCGCGCGAGCGCAGCAGGAGGCCGAGCCAGCCCGGGCCGTTGTCGACCCACGAGGCGTCGAGGACGTCGTCGCGGTCGAGCCGCAGGGCGGAGACGACGCGGTCGACCTCGCCCGGGTCGACGGGGCCGGAGCGGGTCAGCGGCGGCGCGGCGAAGCTCAGCTGCTCGCCGCGGCGCACCTCGACGAGGCCCGCTCCACACTCCTGCACGACGACACCGTCGCGGGCCGGGACCCCGCCGGCCTCGAGCCACGCGTGCGCGCTGCCGAGGGTGGGGTGCCCGGCGAACGGCAGCTCTCCCCCGGTCGTCCAGATCCGCACCCGGTAGTCGGCGGCCGGGTCGGTGGGCCGGCAGAGGAAGGACGTCTCGGACAGGTTCGTCCAGCGGGCGACCACGAGCATGTCGTCGTCGGTGAGGGCGTCGGCCTCGTGGACGACCGCGAGGGCGTTGCCGCGGAAGGGGACGGTCGAGAACACGTCGACGAAGCGCACGGCAGGCATGCGCCCATGCAACCACGACCGGGGCGGGCGCCCGCCCGGCCCTCAGTGGTGAGAGGTGACGACCGTGCCCATGGTGGCGAAGTCGTACATCCACTTCGCGACCGGCACGGGCAGGTTGATGCAGCCGTGCGAACCGCGCTCACCGGCGTACCCGAACGACGAGCGCCACGGCGCGCCGTGCAGGGCGAAGCCGCGGTGGAAGTACGAGACCCAGGGCACGTCCGGGGTCTCGTACCTGGAGCCGTCGGCGTTGCTGCCGCGCATCGTCTGCGACGAGTGCTTGAGGTAGACGGAGAAGGTGCCGACGACCGTCGGCTTCTCGTTCGACCCGTTGACCATCTTGACCGGGCCGTAGACCCTCTTCGCGCCGACGTAGGCGGTCACCGTGTGGGCGCCGAGGTCGACGTCGACCCACTTCTCGCCGACGGCCGCGGGGTAGGCCAGGTGCTCGGCACCGACCGCGATCCGCTTCTCGTCCCACGTGGCCTTCTTGGTGGTGAACTCGAAGCGACCCGCGTAGGTCGAGCCCGCGACCACGGCCTCGACGAGGGAGGCGGCGTTGTTGACGGTGCGGCCGTCGCGCGCCTCCGTGCGCACGAGCCGCACGGTTCCGCCGGCATCGCGGTAGCGCAGCCCGGTGCGGGCCTCGACCTTGGCGGCCTTCGCCTGCGCGGCGACCCACGACGTCACCTTCGCGGCGTCCACGGTCGGGGTGCCGAGCACGCCGCCGGCCGAGGGGATGCTGACCCAGGAGGCCTTCACCTTCGCGGACGCGGTGTGCTCGTCCTCGCCGTCGGAGACCGAGACCGCGCGGCGGACGAGGGCGTTGGCCCGGTCGGCGACCACCTGTGCGGCCTCGGTCGACACCGCCGCGTCGGTGCGCGCGAAGCGCACCGTCGTCGTCGCGGACTCGAGGTCGCGAGCGGCCGCGCTGAGGACGTCCTGGAAGCTCTCGGGAACCACGGCCCGACCGGGCACCGCGGGGGTGACGACGAAGGAGCGCTTGTCCTTGGCCAGGCCGACCCGGGCATCGGTCGCGAGCCCGTCGGCACCGACGAGGTCGGCGACGACCCGCGCGCTCGTCGCGGGGTCGGTGGCCACGACGGCGTCGATCTGCCGCGTCGAGACGAGCGAGGTGGCGTAGGCGGACCACGACCGGTTCGCGGCGAAGACGGCGTCGACGGTCGCGTCGACGTCGACCGACGCGCCGAGGTCGGCGAGGCGCGCCCGCCGGGTGTCGTCCCCGCTCTCCACGGTCACGATGACGTCGTCGGCGCGCTCACGCACCGACTGCGCGACCTCCGCGCGGCTCAGGCCGGCGACGGACACCCCGCTGACCGTGCTCCCGGGCAGGGCCCGCGACTGGAAGTGCGCGGCGTAGGCGGTGCCCGTCCCCCCGATGACCAGGGGTACTGCCACCGCTGCGGTGAGCAGCACCTTCGTCCGCCGTCCCATGGTGTGTCCTCGTGCCTCTCGCGTGCCGCAGAACCCCCGTGCGGTCCTCTCCCGCCCATCATGATGAGGCACGACGGGCCCATCGACCACTCGGCGTCCACGACCGCGGTGTCGGCGTGGCCCCGGCACGGGGTCAGTCGGTGGTGCGTCGGATGAACGCGCGCACGGCGAGGGGCGCGAGAACGGCCGACAGGCCCACCGACCAGATGACCGTGGTGAGCACGGGGTGCTGGAGCGGCAGGGCCGTTCCGGCAGGCACGGGGAAGCCGCCGTCGTTGCCCCAGAGCTGTCGCAACGCCTGGACGAGCGCGCTGATCGGGTTCCACTCGGCGAGGAAGCGCAGCCAGTCGGGCATGACGTCGGTGCGGGCGAACGCGTTGGACAGGAACGTGATGGGGAAGACGGTCGTGAACATGACCCCCTGCACCGCCTCGACCGACCGCAGCGCCGACCCGACGAGGATGCCGATCCAGATCATCGAGAACCCGAACAGGACGAGCAGCGCATAGCCGGCCAGCCCGCGGAGCAGCCCGTCGTGGACGCCCCACCCGATGAACAGCCCGGTGAGGGACATGACCACGATGCCGATCATCGAGTGGATGATGCTCGAGATGCTGCGGGCCACGACGACCGACGAGCGGCGGATCGGCAGCGACCGGAACCGGTCGACGATGCCCTTGCCGATGTCGGTGTTGAGGCCGATGGCGACGATGAAGGCGCTGAACGTCATCGTCTGGGCCATGATCCCGGGCAGCAGCCACTCCTTGTAGTCGACGCCGGGGACCGTGATGGACCCGCCGAAGACGTACGCGAAGAGCAGGACGAACATCACCGGCTGGATGGTGACGTCGGTGAGCATCTCGGGCTGGCGCTTGATGTGCGACAGGTTGCGCCGCACGAGGGCGCCGATCTGCCGCCCGACACCCGCGCCGCGCTCGTCGGGGTGCGTGGGCGTGAAGGTGGAGCCGCCGGTGGTGGTCTGGGTGGTCATGCGGGCACCTCGCTCTGGCGCGAGCCCTCGGGCTCGGTGGTCGGGTCCTCGGCGCGGTGGCCGGTGAGGCTGAGGAAGACGTCGTCGAGGCTCGGGCGCTGGAGCCCGATGTCGTCGAGCTCGATGCCGGCCTCCTCGAGCTTCGCCGCGATCCGGGTCAGCGCCCCCACCCCCTCGGCGGCCGCGGTGAGGCGGCGGCTGTCGCGGTCGACGTGGAGGTCGGGGACCTCGTCGCGGACGAGCTCGGCGGCTCGCTCGACCTCGTCGGGACGGCTCACCGCGATGACCAGGCTGGCCCGCCCGGACTGGTCCTTCAGCTCGAGCGGTGTGCCGTCGGCGATGACCTTGCCGTGGTCGACGACGACGATCCGGTCGGCGAGCTGGTCGGCCTCGTCGAGGTACTGCGTCGTGAGGAAGAGCGTGGTGCCGTCGCGCACGAGGTCGCGCAGGACGCCCCACAGCTCGACGCGGCTGCGCGGGTCGAGACCGGTGGTCGGCTCGTCGAGGAAGAGGACGGGCGGGGTGGCCACGAGGCTCGCCGCGAGGTCGAGGCGGCGGCGCATCCCGCCGGAGAAGTCCTTGACGACCTTGTCGGCGGCCTCGCTGAGCGAGAACCGCTCGAGGAGCTCGTCGGCCACGCGGCGGACCAGCTGCCGCGGCAGTCCGTAGAGGTCGCCGACGAGGCGGAGGTTCTCGCGGCCGGTGAGCAGCTCGTCGACGGTGGCCGACTGGGCCGTCAGGCCCATCCGGTGGCGCACGGCGTCGGCATCGGCGACGACGTCGTAGCCGGCCACCCGGGCGGTGCCGGACGTCGGCAGCGAGAGGGTCGTCATCATCCGCACGGTCGTCGTCTTGCCCGCGCCGTTGGGGCCGAGCATCGAGAAGACCGAGCCCTCGGGGACGGTGAAGCTGACGCCGTCGACGGCCGTGAAGTCGCCGAACGTCTTGACGAGGTCGACGGCCTCGATGGCGGGGGTGGCTTCACTCATGCGGCCCACGCTAGGCGCTACCCCCGACACCCGTCCTCCCCATTTCGACGGACTCCGCGAGGAGGGAGGCCGCGAGCGCCGCGGCCGCCGACGGGTACCCGTCGGCGAGCAACCCGACCGCGAAGAGCACGTACACCGCGTCGACCCGGCGCCGCGCGGCCTCCGGGACCCGCCAGCCGCCCCCGTGGTCGCCCGCCACCCGGGCGAGCACGCGGTCGGCGAGCCCCTCGGGCGCGTGGCGCAGCACCCCACCGGACCCCACGACGAGCACGACGTCGGCCAGGGGCCTGGGACGCTCCGAGGGGTGTCCCGGGCGACCGTGCCGCCGGGCCGCCACGACGGCGGCCGTTCCGGCCAGCTCCTCCTCCGCCGCCCAGTCGTCCTCCGACACCGCGATGGCGCCGGTGTCGAGGACCACCGCCGACGCGTGCGCGACCGTCCCGGGGGCGACGTCGAGCCGCTCGCGCGCCGCCGCCTCGACCACCCCCGGTGCGGTCCACCGCATCCCGAGGTCGGCCTCGACCGTGCGGGCGTGCCAGAGGGTGCCGACGACCTCGCGGTGGAGGCTCGCGTCCTCCCCCTGCGGCGTGATGACGGAGTAGACGTCGGTCGTCGCACCCCCGACGTCGACGACGAGCAGGTCGCCACCGGCGACCTCGGCCAGCACCTCGACCCCCCGGAGCACCGCGTCGGGGGTGGGCGCGCGGACGAGCTCGGCGAAGCCGCGACCTCGCGAGAGGCCCTTGCCGCCGATGACGTGGGTGAGGAAGGCCTCCCGGATGGCGCCGCGCGCCGCCTCGGGCGCGACGACCCCGATCCGCGGCAGGACGTTGTCGGTGACGACGAACCGGCGCCCGGTGGAGCCGAGGAGCGCGGCCACCTCCGGCGCAGCGTCGCCGTTCCCGGCGACGACGACCGGGGCGCCGAGCCGCGCCTTGGCCAGTCGCGCCGCGTTGTGGAGCAGCACGTCGGCGTTGCCCCCGTCGGTGCCACCGACGAGGAGGACGAGGTCGGGAGCGGCCGCCCGCAGGGCAATGACGTCGGCGCCGGTCATCGGGCCGGCCGCGACGTGGACGACCTTCGCGCCGGCCGACAGCCCGACGCGGTGTCCTGCCTCGGCGGTCACGGCCCGCTCGTAGCCGACGACGGCCAGCCGCAGCCCGCCCCCGGCACTGGAGCAGACGAGGACCTCGTCGGGCTCCCCGTGCCCGGCCACGGCGTCGCGCGCGGCGTCGACCCCGTCCATGACGTCGGTGGCGATGGTCGTGGGGTGGCTCGCCGTCGCGAGCACCTCCCCCGAGGTGCCGTCGACGAGGACCGCCTTGGTGAACGTCGACCCCACGTCGACGCAGAGGACCAGGGGCACGGGTCAGGTGAGCCGGTCGAGCGCCTGGCCGAGGTCGGCGACGAGGTCCTCGACGTCCTCGATGCCGACCGACAGCCGGATGAGGTCGCCCGGCACCTCGAGCTCGGTGCCCGCGACCGACGCGTGCGTCATCAGGCCCGGGTGCTCGATGAGGGACTCGACCCCGCCGAGCGACTCGCCGAGGATCCACAGCTGGGTCTCGGCGCAGACCTTGGTCGCGACGTCCTCGCCGCCCCTGACCCGGAAGGCGACCATCCCGCCGAAGCGGCTCATCTGGCGTGCGGCGACGTCGTGGTTCGGGTGGTCGGGCAGGCCCGGGTAGTGCACGGCGGTGACGCCCGGGTGCCCCTGGAGGAACTCGACGACCTTCTCGGCGTTGTCGCAGTGCCGCTCCATCCGCACGGCGAGGGTCTTGAGGCCGCGCAGCACGAGCCAGGCGTCGAAGGGGCCGGCGACGGCGCCCATCGCGTTCTGGTGGAAGGCGACCCGCTCGGTGACCGAGGCCCCGTCGCGCGTCGTGGCGCCCTTCGCGACGACGACGGCACCACCCACGACGTCGCTGTGCCCGCCGGCGTACTTCGTCGTGGAGTGCACGACGACGTCGGCCCCCAGGGCGATCGGCTGCTGGAGGTACGGCGAGGCGAAGGTGTTGTCGACGACGAGGAGGGCGCCGGCCTCGTGGGCCACGGCGGCGATCGCCTCGATGTCGGCGATGCCGAGGAGCGGGTTGGTCGGCGTCTCGACCCACACCATCCGGGTCTCGGGTCGCATCGCGGCTCGCACCGACTCGACGTCGGCGACCGTCGCGATCGAGTGCTCGACGCCCCACGGCTTCGCGACCGCGTTGAACAGCCGGTAGGTGCCGCCGTAGGCGTCGGAGGGGACGACGACGTGGTCGCCGGGGGCGAGGAGGGCGCGCAGCACGGCGTCCTCCCCGGCGAGGCCGCTGGCGAACGCGAAGCCGCGCTCCCCGCCCTCGAGCGCGGCGATGCACTCCTCGAGTGCGGTGCGCGTGGGGTTCGCCGAGCGCGAGTACTCGTACCCGCCGCGCAGCCCGCCGATCCCGTCCTGCTTGTACGTGCTGACCTGGTGGATGGGCGGCACGACGGCGCCCGTCGTCGGGTCGGGCTCCTGTCCGGCGTGGATGGCGCGGGAGGAGAAGCCGAGGTGCTCGATCGTCATGGACGAGAGCCTAGGACGTGGGGAGGGACGCCGTGGACCGGCGCCGGCCCCGTCCCTGCAACGAGTCCGGCGGCGGCCGGCCGGTGTCGCACTCGGCGACCCGGCGGAACGAGGTGGGCGGGCCCCTGTCGCCCACCCACCTCGTCCCTGCTCACGGTTCCGGTCGGCCGAGGGTCCGCCCTACGCGGACACCTCGGTCGACCGTTCACTGCTTCTGTTCGTGGTCACCAGGACGTCGGCCCGCCCCCAGCGCGGGTCTGCCAGCTCGTGTGTGGTCCGAGGACGGGCGTTCACGTCACCGATCCCGGGCCCGCCCCCAGCGCGGGTCCTCGTCGGTCTCGTCGTCGTCATCCGTCTCGGTCGCCGGTACGTCGGCCTCAAGCCGTCCGGCAGTGTCGTGCGGTACTGCTCCCGGTCCCGGTCCAAGCGGCCGGCCCCTTGCGCCGTCCTGCCCGACCTGGTCGGTCCCCACCGCAGGTCGCCCCGGGTGAGTAATCCAAAGGTAAAGGATCGGAGCCCGATTCTTTACCCTTTCTTTAACATTCTCCGACATTCGGCCGAGGCGACCCCTCCGAACGGACGATGGCGATCTCGACGGACGCTTCGGATACCGGGGATCGCGGGGAATTTCCGTGGCACCTGGACCGTTTGGAGCAGCATGCTCTTCGGATCCCGTGCCAAGACCACCCTGCCGACGCGGGAGGAGGCCCTCGCGGGCCGTGACCACCGCCTGTTCCACGTCCCGAGCACCCATGAGGTGCTCGGCACCCCCCTCGAAGGCCCGTGGCCCGAGGGGACCCAGGTGCTCTACGTCGCCATGGGCTGCTTCTGGGGCGTCGAGCGCATCTTCTGGACGATCCCGGGCGTCGTGACGACCGCGGCCGGCTACATGGGCGGGTTCACCGAGAACCCCACCTACGAGGAGACCTGCACCGGGCGCACCGGGCACGCCGAGGCCGTCCTCGTCGCCTACGACCCGGCTGTCACGTCACCGGAGCTGCTGCTCAAGGCGTTCTGGGAGAACCACGACCCCACCCAGGGCAACCGCCAGGGCAACGACCTCGGCACCGCCTACCGCTCGGCCATCTTCTGGACCACGCCCGAGCAGGAGGCCGCCGCCCGGACGACCAAGGACGCCTTCCAGGGGGTCCTCACGGGTGCCGGACGCGGCGACATCACGACGCAGCTGTCCTCCGCCCGCGAGGCCGGCCCGTTCTTCTACGCCGAGGACTACCACCAGCAGTACCTCCACAAGAACCCCAACGGCTACTGCAACCACGGCCCGAACGGCCTGACCTGCCCCGTCGGGATCGCCAACCTCCCGGCGCAGACCGACATCGCCCCGCCCTCCGCCGCACGCTGAGCGCCACCGATTCCGTCGCCGCTCCCGACGCCGGGGTCAGGGGCGCACGAAGCGCGCGGTGAGCGGCGCACCCTCGCCGCGCAGCTCGAGGCCCGCCGGGGTGCACGACCAGGCCACCGGCTGCGACCAGTCGGTGGCGGGCACCGTCGGGGCGCCACCGGGCGGCACGACCGGACGGACCCGCCACGCGAAGTTCGGGGCGGCGAGGGTGCCGTCGGCGAAGGTCAGGTCGCCACCGCCCGCGCTCTCGTCCTCCCAGGTGAGGGTCTGCCCCCTGACGACGGCCCGCGTCGCGAGGTCGCTCGACAGGCCCAGGGAGCCGTCGGTGAGGTCGAGGCGCTGGCCGCCGGTCATCTCGAAGGACTCGACCGGGATGCCGGCGGACGTCAGCCACGCGGCGGACTGGCTCTCGTAGTCGGGGACGTCGAGGACCCAGCGGCCCGAGAGGCAGTCGTCGACGATCGGCGTGGGCTCGGGCGACGCGCTCGGTGTCGGGCTGGCGGTGGCGGCCGACGGGGTCGTCGGGGTCGTCGGCGCCCCCCTGACCGTCGGGGTGTCGTCACCGCACGCGGGGAGGACGACGAGGGCCGCGAGGGCGACCGCCGCCACGAGCCGGTGTCGGGCCACGGGCCCCCTCCCTCCCTCGCACGTGCTTGCGTCCTGACGAGCATCCCGCCACCGGGCAGGCTCGGCAAGGGGGCGGCGCCTCCCGGCGAGGTCAGAGGGCTGCTGCCAGCTCGGTGCCCTGGCGGATGGCCCGCTTGGCGTCGAGCTCGGCGGCGACGTCGGCCCCGCCCACGACGTGGGTCGGCACCCCCCGGGCGGCCAGCTCGTCGACGAGCCCGCGCACCGGCTCCTGACCGGCGCACAGGACGACGGTGTCGACGGCGAAGGTCCGCTCCTCGCGCCCGCCCTCGCCGAGGCGCACGTGGAGGCCGGCGTCATCGACGGCGACGTACTGCGTGACGCCGGTGACGTGCTCGACCCCCTTGGCCTTCAGCGCCGCGCGGTGCACCCAGCCCGTCGTGCGGCCGAGGCCCTTGCCGATCGAGGTCGTCTTGCGCTGGAGGAGCACGACGTGGCGGGGGCTGGGCTCCGGGCGGGGCCTGGTGAGGCCACCGCGGGTCAGCGCGGGGTCGCCGACGCCCCACTCGGCCCGCCACGCGTCGACATCGAGGGTCGGCGAGTGCTCGGTCGTGAGGAACTCGCTGACGTCGACCCCGATGCCGCCGGCGCCGATGACGGCGACCCGCTCTCCCGCGACGCGTTCGCCGCGGACGAGCTCGGCGTAGGTCACGACCGACGGGTGGTCGATGCCGGGGATGGAGGGGACGCGGGGCGAGACGCCGGTGGCGACGACGACCGCGTCGAAGCCCTCGGCCACGAGCTCGTCGGCCGTCACCTCGTGGTCGAGGTGCACCGTGACCCCCGTGACCTCGAGCCGGCGGGTGAACCAGCGGACCGTCTCGGCGAACTCCTCCTTGCCGGGGATCCGCATCGCGATGTCGAACTGGCCGCCGACGTGGTCACGGGCCTCGAAGAGCTCGACCCGGTGGCCGCGCTCGGCGAGGGTCGTCGCGGTGGCCAGGCCCGCCGGTCCGGCGCCGACGACGGCGACGTGCTTCGTGGTGCGCGTGCGGCCGATGACGAGCTCGGTCTCGTGGGCGGCGCGGGGGTTGACGAGGCAGGTCGCCCGCTTCTTGACGAAGGTGTGGTCCAGGCAGGCCTGGTTGCACGCGATGCAGGCGTTGATCTCGTCGGTCCGGCCCTCGGCGGCCTTGCGGACCCACTCGGGGTCGGCGAGGAAGGGGCGCGCCAGCGAGACGAGGTCGGCCCCACCGGACGCGAGGACCTCCTCGGCGACGTGCGGCAGGTTGATCCGGTTCGTCGCGACGACCGGGAGGCCCACGTGCTCCTTGAGCCGCCCGGCGTACCCGGCGAAGGCGGCGCGCGGCACCGACGTGACGATCGTGGGGACGCGGGCCTCGTGCCAGCCGATGCCGAGGTTGAGGATGCTCGCCCCGGCGGCCTCGACCTCCTGCGCGAGGGCGACGACCTCGTCCCACGTCTGGCCGTCCTCGACGAGGTCGAGCACCGAGATCCGGTAGATGACGAGGAAGTCCTCCCCCACGGCCTCCCGGACGGCGCGGACGGTCTCGACGGCGAAGCGGCGGCGTTTCTCCGGGGTGCCGCCCCAGCGGTCGGTGCGCTGGTTGGTGCGGGGCGCGAGGAACTGGTTGACGAGGTAGCCCTCCGACCCCATGACCTCGACGCCGTCGTAGCCGGCCTCTCGGGCGAGCCGGGCGGCCCGCGCGAAGGCTGCGACCTGGCGCCGCACGCCACGGTCGGACAGGGCCCGCGGGGTGAACCGGCTGATCGGGCTCCGCACCGCCGACGGGGCGACGCACCACGGGGTGAAGGCGTACCGCCCGGCGTGGAGCAGCTGCATCGCGACGAGCCCACCGGCCTCGTGGACGGCGTCGGTGACGACCCGGTGGGTGCGGGCGGCCCGGCGGGTGGTGAGCATCGAGGCCATCGGGTACAGCTGCCCCTCGAGGTTCGGGGAGTAGCCGCCCGTGACGACGAGGCCGACACCACCACGGACCCGCTCGGCGAGGTAGGCCGCGAGCTTCGGGAAGTCGCGCGCACGGTCCTCGAGGCCGACGTGCATCGAGCCCATGACGACGCGGTTCGGCAGGGTGACGTGGCCGAGGTCGAGCGGGGCCAGCAGGTGGGGGAACTCGCTCATCGGCTGCTGGTCGCTCCTCGGGTCAACGGCGGCGGCGCCACCACCGACGCCGCGGTCGAGCCTGTCCCGTTGTTACCGGCGGGTCAACCTCCGCGGCCTGTGAGGCTGCTCGCACGGCCCGCCAGCCCTCGACCATCGCGTCGACGTCGACCGTCGGCGCGAGGAGCTGCGGCATCCCGGGATCGGGCGGGCGCAGCCGGTCGCGACGGACCCGGCCGTTGAAGTCCTCGAGGACGGTGCGGACCGCCTCCTCGGTCCGCAGGTCGACGAGCGACTCCGGGTAGCCCGCGGCCTCCTTGCGCATCGCGAGGGCGGGCGGCATCGCCGCCGAGAGGTCGAGCTGCTCGGCCTCCAGCTTCTTGCGCACCCACCACAACGGGTCCTCCGGCGCCTCGGGGTCGCCGAGGGCCAGCGGCCTCCCGGCTCCGGGCAGGTCGTCGAACTCGCCGCGCTCCTGGGCCTCCCGGATCGCGCGCTCGACGGGCGTCTCCCACCGTGGTCGCTCCACGCCCCAGTTCTACCCGAGCACGCGGGACGGCTGGGACGTCGCTAGCGGGTGTAGGTGAGCGCCGAGGGGTGGGCACTGTCGAGCGGCAGCCACACGTCCTCGTGGTTGAAGGCCAGGCGGACCCTGATCGTGTGCCCGGCGGGAACCGCGGAGTTCGCACTGCCGACCGTCACGGTGCGCTTCTCCCAGGTGGTCGTGGTGCTCCACTGGTCGACGTGCACCCCCACGGTCGAGGCGAGGAGCGTGCACGCGGATGACGCGTCGCAGTCGTACACCCAGGCCGCGTAGTCGAGGTCCTTGTCGGCCTGGTCCTTCAGCGACGTCCAGAGGTCCATCGTGATCGGGCCGTTCAGCGTCAGTCCACCGGCCGGCACCGGGTACGACCACTCCTGGTACTTCTGCGTGTCGGTCTCGTCGTCATGCATGCTGCTCGGGTCGATCGTCAGACCCGGGCTGCCGTCGGAGTCGTAGTCGCCGATACCGCCCACCGGCGGCGACGTGGTGAGCGACCCCATCGAGACGGTGTCGACCGGCTGCAGGTACAGGTCCACGGTCGAGCTCGCCAGGAGGGTCACCGTGATGGTCAGCCTCCCGACGGCCGTGCCGCCCTGGCCGTCCGAGACCGTGTAGTCGACCACCTCGGTCGTCGGGAGGACGCCGACGTAGGTGAAGGACCCGTCGGCATTGATGTCGATGAGGAGGCTGTCGTCTCCGGTCACCGTCATCGTGTCGCCGTCGACGTCGCTGTCGTTGCTGAGCACGCCGTCGGCCGCCGTCGTCGTGAGGGTCTGCACGGTGGTGATCGCGTGGGCGTCCGGACCCGTCACCGGAGCGTCGTTCACCGCAGCGACCGTCAGGGTCGCGGTGGCCGTGTCCGTCCCGCCGTTCCCGTCGGAGACGTCGTAGCCCAGGGACTCGGTGCCGTTCCAGTCGGCGTCCGGCGTGTAGGTCCACACCCCGGGGGACTGCTCGGTGAGCGTGCCGTTGACGGCGCCCGTGACCGCGGTGACGGTGAGGGTGTCGCCGTCGACGTCGACGTCGTTGCCGAGCAGGTCGAGCGGCGTGTCGACCGAGTCCTCGGGCAGCGAGATCGTGTCGTCGTTCGCCACCGGCGGGTCCGGCACCGGGGTCACCGTCACGGTCATCGTGCCCGAGTCCGTTCCGCCGTTCCCGTCGTCGACGGTGTAGTCCAGCGTCTCGGTCCCGCTGAAGTCCGGCGCCGGTGTGTAGGTCCAGGCGCCCCCGGGTGACGTGATCGAGCCGTTGGCCGCCCCGGTCACGTCGGTGACCGTCAGCGTGTCGTTCTCGACGTCGGAGTCGTTGGCGAGCAGGTCGAGGGTCACCGGGCCGGAGTCCTCGCCGACCGAGAGCGTGTCGGACGTGGCGACCGGCGCGTCGTTGACCGCCGTGACCGTCAGGTCGACGCCGCCCGTGCTCGTCCCGCCGTTGCCGTCGGAGATCGTGTAGGACAGCGCCTCCGGGCCGGACCAGTTCGGGTCGGGGTCGTAGGTGAACACCCCGGCGCTGGGGTTGGCGATCACACCGTGGGCCGCACCGGTCACGGAGGTCACCGTCAGGGTGTCGCCGTCGACGTCCGTGTCGTTGCCCGTCAGGGTGAGCGTCAGCGGACCGGAGTCCTCGGCCATCGAGGTGGTGTCGGCAACCGCGACCGGCGCGTCGTTGACCGCCGTGATCGTGATCTCGACGTCGGCCGAGGCGGTACCGCCGCTGCCGTCGGAGATCGCGTACGCCAGCGTCTCGACGCCGTTCCAGCTCGGGTCCGGCGTGTAGGTCCACGAGCCGGCCACCTGTCGGACCGTCCCGTGCACCGGTGGTGACACCGAGGTGGCGGTCAGGACGTCACCGTCCACGTCCGTGTCGTTGGCCAGGAGCAGCAGCGGAACGTCGAGCGAGTCCTCTGCTGCCGTGACCGCACCGTCGGTGGCGACGGGCGCGTCGTTGACCGGCGTGACGGTGAGCAGCACCGTCGACGACCCCGTGCCGCCGTGGCCGTCCGAGACGGTGTAGCCCAGGGTCTCGAGACCGGTGAAGTCGGGCTGCGGAGTGTAGGTGAAGACACCGCTGGTCGGCTCCGCGATCGTGCCGTGCGCCGCACCGCGTACGTCCGTGACCGTCAACGGGTCGTTCTCGGCGTCGGTGTCGTTGGTCAGCAGGTCGGCCAGCGTGATGGTGCCCGAGTCCTCGGCCATCGAGACCGTGTCAGGGCGAGCCACCGGGGCGTCGTCGGCAGCAGCCACGGTCAGGGACACGGTCGCCGAGTCCGTGCCGCCGTTGCCGTCCGAGATCCGGTAGCTGAGCGTCTCGGGCCCGTGCTGGTCGCGGTCGGGGGTGTAGGCGAAGTCGTCCCCGAGCCGGGTGACCGTGCCGCGGGTCGCGCCGGTCACCGAGGTGACCGTCAGCGTGTCGCCGTCGACGTCGGTGTCGTTGCCGAGCAGCCGGAGCGGGGCAGCGAGGGCGTCCTCGGCCACCACCCTGACGTCGTCGGCAGCCGTCGGCCGGTCGTTGACCGGGCTGACGTCCACCGTGACCTGCGCGGTGCGCAGCTGCCCGTCGGCGTCGCGCACCGTGTAGGCGAACGTCTGGGTGCCGTTGGCGTCCCGGTCGGGCGTGAAGAGGACGTAGGGGCCGACCATCGACGAGGCGCCGCGGACCGGCGACGTGACGTCGGCGAGCTCGACGACCCCGCCCAGGGTGTCGTTGGCCAGGACGTCGTACAGGCGGGCGGTGTCCTCGGTGGTGGACTCGACGTCATCGACGAGGACGAAAGGGGCAGGGTCGGCCGCCGGCGGCGGTGTCGCCGGCCCTGGCGTGGGACGGGCGGGTGGGGTCGGCGCCGGGGTCGCCGTCGTCGTCACCGGAGGCTTCGACGGTGCGGTCGTGATCTGCTCCGCCGGGTCGACCACGGGGGCCATGTTCAGGGCGAGGACCGTCGCCGCCGCACCGGCTGCACCCGCGGACGCGCCCATGACCTGTCCCAGGAGCGGGCCCGGACGGACCATGAGGATCTGGGCCAGCCAGGCCAGCGGCCCGGCCGAACGGCGAACCCCACCCAGGGAGATGTTGAGGAAGGCCCGCACGATCTCGGGGTCGAAGTGGGGCCCGGCGCAGGCCGTCAGCTCGGCGCGAGCCGCCTCTGCCGCCATGGGGCGCTTGTAGGGACGGGCCGCGGTCATGACCTCGTAGCTGTCGGCGACCGCGACGATGCGCGCGCCGTAGCTGATGTCCTTTCCGGCGAGGCCGTGCGGGTACCCGCTCCCGTCGTACTTCTCGTGGTGCTGCTCGATCGCCAGCCACCACGGGCCCAGCCACTCCCGCAACGGCTCGCAGATCTCCGCACCGTGGTGCGGGTGGCTGCGGAGGAGCGCCCACTCGTCCTCGGTCGGCTTCGCGGGCTTGTTGAGGACCTCGTGCGGAACCTTCAGCTTGCCGATGTCGTGGACGAGGGCCGCCCACATCAGCTTGCCCTTGTCCTCGGTGCTGAGCTTGAGCTCGTCGGCGAGCATGGTGACGAACAGCTGCGTGCGCTCGGAATGGCCTCGGGTGCGGGAGTCGTAGTCGCCGAGGGCGCCGACGAGAGCCAGGATCGTCTCGGCCGCCTCCTGGCGGTCCGAGGCCATGCCGGCGTGGGCCAGCTCGGCCGCGATGGCCCGGCTGCCCGACACCCTGCGGGCCACCTTGAGGCGGCTCGGAGCGTGGTCGGGGAAGAGGATGGACAGCCGCATCAAGGTGGCGAGCGGCAGGACCCTGCGGGTCACCCGGTCGGCCGCGAACACCGCCAGCGTCGACGACCCGAGCACCGCAGCCCACCACAGCACCAGGCCGACGGTGGACGCGGGAGCCGGCATCAGCGTGCCGACCACCATGCCGACGATGACGGACACGACGAGCGGCAGCACGAAGGCGAGCGTGCGCAGAGCGGCAGCGCGCACCGGGTGGGAGCGCCACTGGCGGCCCTGCGTGTCGTGCGAGCGGTCCACGCCCCTCCCTCCGGTCACGGGCAGCGCGGCACGTCCCGGTGCCGGCGCCTCAACCTGACACAGGAGCGCGGGACGAGTCCGGCAAACCGCTCGGGACCAGCCGAACGGTGGGCGGGACTCCCCCGATCGGCGGGGGAGTCAGTCGGCGAGGAAGGAGAGGAGGTCGGCGCGGGTGAGCACGCCCACCGGCTTGCCGTCCTCGACGACGAGGATCGCGTCGGAGGCCTCGAGCTCGTGGCGGGCCGTGGCGACGGGCTCGCCCGACCCCACGAGGGGCAGGCCCGGGCTCATGTGCTCGGCGACGGAGTCGGCGAGGTGCGCCTTGCCGGTGAACAGCGCCTCGAGGAGGTCGCGCTCGGACACGGCGCCGGCGACCTCGCCCGACATCACCGGCGGCTCGGCCTTGACGACGGGCATCTGCGACACCCCGTACTCGCGGAGGATCTCGATGGCGTCGCGCAGCGTCTCGCTCGGGTGCGTGTGGACGAGGGCGGGGATGTCGCCGGCCTTCGCGTGGAGGACGTCGCCGACGCTGATGTCGGCGTTGGTGTGGAGGAAGCCGTAGGACTGCATCCACTCGTCGTTGAAGATCTTCGACAGGTAGCCGCGACCGGAGTCGGGCAGCAGGACGACGACGACGGCGTCGTCGGGCAGGTCGCGGGCCACGCGCAGGGCGGCCACGACGGCCATGCCGCAGGAGCCACCGACGAGCAGGCCCTCCTCGCGGGCGAGCCGACGCGTCATCTCGAAGGAGTCGGCGTCGGAGACCGCGACGACGGTGTCGACCTGGGCGGGGTCGTAGGCCGAGGGCCAGAAGTCCTCGCCCACGCCCTCGACGAGGTAGGGACGGCCGGAGCCGCCGCTGTAGACCGAGCCCTCCGGGTCGGCCGCGACGACCTGGACGCGGCCGCCCTCGCGGTCGGCCGAGGCCTCGCGCAGGTAGCGCCCCGCGCCGGAGATCGTGCCGCCGGTCCCCGCGCCGGTGACGAAGTGGGTGATCCGCCCGTCGGTGTCGGACCAGATCTCGGGACCCGTCGTCTCGTAGTGCGAGAGGGGGCCGTTGGGGTTCGAGTACTGGTCGGGCTTCCAGGCACCGGGGGTCTCGCGCACGAGGCGGTCGGACGTGGAGTAGTAGGAGTCGGGGTGGTCGGGCTCGACCGCGGTGGGGCACACGACGACCTCGGCGCCGTAGGCCTTGAGGACGTTGCGCTTGTCCTCGGAGACCTTGTCGGGGCACACGAAGATGCAGGTGTAGCCGCGACGCTGGGCGACGAGCGCCAGCCCGACCCCGGTGTTGCCCGACGTCGGCTCGACGATGACGCCGCCCGGCTGGAGCGCGCCGGACGCCTCGGCCGCCTCGACCATCTTCAGCGCGATGCGGTCCTTCACCGACCCGCCGGGGTTGAGGTACTCGATCTTGGCCAGCACGGTGGCCCCGATCCCCTCCGTCACCGAGCTCAGCCGCACGAGCGGGGTGTTGCCGACCAGGTCCACGATGTGCTCCGCATACTTCACGGCGCCCATCCTGTCACGGCCGCTCGACCCCTTCCCGTCGCGCGGAACCGCCGCCGGAAACCGGAGGCGCCGAGATGGCCCGGTGCGCCACGATGAGGGCGTGGACGACTACCTCGCCGTGAACCGCCTCAACTGGGACGAGCGCGCCCCCGCCCACGCGGCGAGCCCCGGGTACGGGTTCGAGCGGTTCGTCGCCGACCCGGCGCACCTGAGTGACGTCGTCCGCTTCGACCAGCCGCTCCTCGGCGACGTCTCCGGGCTGCGCGGCATCCACCTCCAGTGCCACATCGGCACCGACACGCTCTCGCTCGCCCGGCTCGGCGCCGAGATGACGGGTCTGGACCTCTCGCCCGCCTCCCTCGAGCAGGCGCGACGCCTCGCCCGCGAGGCCGGCCCGGACGTCGACTACGTGGAGGCCGACGTCTACTCGGCCCCGCAGGCCCTGGCCGGCCGCACCTTCGACCTGGTGTACACCGGCATCGGCGCCCTGTGCTGGTTGCCCGACATCGAGCGCTGGGCCGACGTCGTCGACACGCTCCTGGACCCCGGCGGGCGGCTGTTCATCCGCGAGGGCCACCCGATCATGTGGGCCGTCGACGACACGAACACCGACGTCCTCTCCCTCGGGTACGCCTACTTCGAGACCTCCGAGCCGTGGGACGAGGAGGAGCCGGGGACCTACGTCGAGACCGATGTGGAGTTCGAGCACAACCGGGCGATCGCCTGGAACCACGGGCTCGGCGAGACGATGACGGCCCTGCTCTCGCGCGGCTTCGAGGTGACCGGGCTCGTCGAGCACCGCAGCGTCCCGTGGGACGCCCTTCCCGGTCGGATGGTCAAGGACGGCGACCTCGACGAGTGGCGGCTCGCCGAGCACGCCGACCGGCTGCCGCTCAGCTTCACCCTCCAGGCCCGCAAGCGCCGCTAGGGCCCCGCTGGCGGGGCGTCGCGGGACAGGCGCTCGAGGAAGCACGCGGCGTCGAGGACGACCCGCTCGACCGAGCCCCAAACGCGCGACCCGTCCGTGATCTCCCACCGCGACGTCCACCAGGCCACCGTACGGCCGGGGCGGATCGGCCGACCGGGCGGCGAGGACCGAAACGCGCGACGAACGCCCCGCCGACGGGGATACCGTGGGAGATCCCCGCGAGAGGAGCCGATGTCACCCATGGGACGAGCACGCCGAGCGCGCAAGATCGCCGCCACCGCTGCCTACGGCGGCGGTGGGCTCGCGGCGGCCGGTGCGGCCCTGGGCGCGGCCGGGTGGGGCGTCATCAGGGCCGAGGCCGCCCTCGCGCGGCGCGTCATCGGGCGGCCGTTCGACAACTCCCCCGACGACGACGGCGTCTACGGCGCCGGGAGCGGGAGCCCGTACGAGCTCGTCGTCCTCGGCGACAGCTCGGCCGCCGGACTGGGCGCCGACTCGTCCCACGAGACCGTCGGCGCCATCGTGGCGTCCGGGGTCGCGGCGCTGACCGGGCGCCGGGTGCGCCTGACGAACCGGGCCGTCGTCGGCGCCGAGTCCAGCGACCTCGAGCGCCAGCTCGCCTCGGCGCTCGAGGACGTCATGCACCCGCACGTCGTCCTCGTCATGGTCGGCGCCAACGACGTCACCCACCGCATCGAGCGCTCGTCCTCGGTGCGCTTCCTCGAGCAGGTCGTGCGACGGTCCAGGGCCCTCGGGTCGGAGGTCGTCGTCGGCACCTGCCCCGACCTCGGGACGGTCATGCCCGTCCGCCAGCCGCTGCGGGCGCTGCTCAAGCGCTGGTCGCGCGACCTCGCGGCCGCGCAGACGGTCGCCGTCGTCGAGGCCGGGGGGCGGACCGTCTCGCTCGGAGACCTCCTCGGGCCCGAGTTCTACCGCGCCCCCCACGAGCTGTTCAGCAAGGACCGCTTCCACCCCTCGGCCGCGGGCTACGCGCGCGTCGCGGCCGCGCTGCTGCCCAGCGTGTGCGCCGCCCTCGGCGTCTGGGGCGCCGACACCCTCGACCGCGCCCCCGAGCCGCGCCGCGGCGAGGGCGTGGGCCCCGTGGCGGTGGCTGCCGGACAGGCCGTGCGCGAGGCCGGAACCGAGGTCGCCCCCACGCAGATCGCCGGTCAGAGCCGCGGTCCCCGGGGTCGGTGGGCCGTGCGGCTGCGACGCCGTCCCGACGACGTCCCCCCGGCGGAGCAGACCCCCGTCGAGCAGGCCGCGGCCGGCACCGGCGAGACCGCCGACGCCTGACGTCGGTCGGCCTCAGCCGGAGGCCAGCCGGCCTCAGCCGGCGACGATGGCCTCGAGCTCGATCTCGACCCGCCAGCGGTCGTCGACGAGACCGGCCACGCGCACCATCGTGCTCGCCGGCCGGATCGACCCGAAGATCTCGCCGTGGACGCTCGACACGGCGTCGACGTCGTCGACGTCGGTGATGTAGTGCCGGGTGCGGATGACGTCGTCAGGGGTCCCGCCGAGCTCGGCGAGCGCCGCGAGGGCGATCTCCCAGCAGCGCCGCGCCTGCTGGGCCGGGTCCTTGGAGACGTGTCCGTCGTCGTTGATCGGGGCGGTGCCGGAGACCGCGATGTGCTGGCCGACGCGGACCGCGCGGGAGAACCCCACGCTCCCCTCGTACGGCGACCCTGACGAAGCCCGGCTGCGCGTGGTGTCCATGGCCCCATCCTGTCGCGTGAGGCCGCCGAGCACGACCCCTCGTGAGAACGGGCTGCGCGAGACCGAGCCCACACCGGGGCCCCCTGCTCCCGGCCGGGGTCGGCACCTACGCTGGGTGGGCCAGCGAGCGTGCGCGACGCGACCGGACCCCGGTCCCGCGCCGCCCCGATGCCAGGAGGATCCCGTGACCGAGGCCGTCATCGTCGCCACCGCCCGCACCCCCATCGGACGCGCCTTCAAGGGCTCGCTCAAGGACGTGCGGCCCGACGACCTGTCGGTCCGGGTGGTCCGCGGCCTCCTCGACCAGCTCCCCGGCCTCGACCCCGAGACCGTCGACGACCTCTACTGGGGCTGCGCCGAGCCGTCGGGGAAGCACGGCTCGAACATGGCGCGCGTCATCGCCGTCCTCGCCGGGCTCGACCGGCTCCCCGCGGCGACGGTGAACCGCTTCTGCGCCAGCTCCACCCAGACCATGCGGATGGCCTTCCACGCCATCAAGGCCGGCGAGGGCGACACCTTCCTCGTCGGTGGCGTCGAGTGCGTCTCGCAGTACACGAGCTTCAGCGGGGCCGGCGGCAGCGAGGGCGACACCCAGAACCCGCTGTTCGCGCAGGCCGCCGAGCGCAGCGCCGAGACCGCGCGGACCAACGCCGGGTGGACCGACCCGCGGGAGCAGGGCCTGCTGCCCGACGTGTACCTCGCGATGGGCCAGACCGCCGAGAACGTCGCGACCTCGCGCGGCATCTCGCGGCAGCGGCAGGACGAGTGGGGCGTCACCAGCCAGAACCGGGCCGAGAAGGCCATCGCCGACGGCTTCTTCGCCCGCGAGATCCTCCCGGTCACCCTCGCCGACGGCAGCGTCGTCTCGACCGACGACGGGCCGCGCGCCGGGGTGACGCTCGAGGCGGTCCAGGGGCTCAACCCGGTCTTCCGCGAGGGCGGCACCGTGACCGCGGGCAACTGCTGCCCGCTCAACGACGGCGCCTCGGGTGTCGTCGTGATGAGCGACGCGCGCGCCGAGGTCCTCGGCCTCACCCCGCTCGCCCGGATCGTCTCGACCGGCGTCTCCGGCCTCTCCCCCGAGGTCATGGGCCTGGGTCCGGTCGAGGCGTCCCGGCAGGCCCTCGAGCGCGCGGGCCTGACCATCGACGACCTCGACCTGTACGAGGTCAACGAGGCCTTCGCGGCGCAGGTCCTCGCCAGCGCCGACGACCTGGGCATGGACCCCGAGAAGCTCAACGCCCACGGCGGCGCCATCGCCCTCGGCCACCCCTTCGGCTCCACGGGCACCCGGATCATGACGACCCTGCTCAACGGGCTCGAGGAGCGCGACGGACGCTACGGCCTCGAGACGATGTGCGTCGGCGGCGGGCAGGGCATGGCGATCGTCGTCGAGCGCCTCACCTGAGGACGCGCGGCCCGGCGTTCAGGGCAGGGCGCGGCGGAGCTCGGCGAGCCGGGTCGTGATGTCGTGGCCCGCGCCGGCCGCGCACGCGTCCCAGACGAGGACGGCGAGCTGGTCGGGGACCACGGCCGGGCCGAGGTCGGGGACGCTCGCCCCCGGGCCGGCGGTGCGGGCCGCGAGGTCGTCGAGGAGCGCGCGCACCAGCGGCAGGCTGCCCCGGGCCCTGTCGAGCGACAGCTGGGCCCAGCGGGTCCGGATGCGGTCGAGCTCGCGGCGGGCGTCCGGCGGCACGACGCCGGGACCGTTCGCCGTGCCGACAGACGGCACCGCCGGGGCAGGAGAACCTGCCCCGGCGGGGTCGTGCGTGGGGTGCTCGGTCACTCGCGCAGGCGGGCGAACAGGCGCAGGAACTCGATGTAGAGCCACACCAGCGTCACGATGAGGCCGTGTGCGAGCAGCCACGAGTACTTCTGCGGGGCGCCGCTGCGGATCGCGGACTCGATGGAGTCGAAGTCGAGGGCGAGGGAGAACGACGCGAGGCCGACGGCGAACAGCGAGATGCCGATGCCGAGCGTCGTCGAGCCGCCGATGCCGAACGGGGTGTTGGTCGCGAAGGCGAAGATGACGTTGACGACGGCGAAGATCGCGTAGCCGAAGATCATCATCGTCATGATCCGGCGGAACTTCGCCGTGACCTTGATCAGGCCGAAGCGGTAGGCGAGGAACATGCCGACGAAGGTCGAGGCGGTCGCGATCACGGCAGTGGCGACGACGCCCGGGTAGAGGCGCTCGAAGACCTGGCTGACCGCGCCGACGAAGACGCCCTCGAGGACCGCGTAGCCGACGATGAGCGGCACGCTGAGCGTCTTCTTGAAGGCGATGACGAGACCGAGCACCAGGGTGCCGACCATCCCGCCGATGAGGAGCATGAGGCCCAGGCCCGGGTTCGTGGCGGCGATGCCCCAGCCCACGGCGCCGACGACGAGGACGATGGCGAAGAGCCCGAGGGTCTTCATGATGACGTCGTCCATGGTGACGCGGTCGGTCTGCACCGGGCCCGCGGGCTCGCGGTTGTACATGTCCTGGAGCTGCTGCGCCGACATCGCGTCCTGCGAGGCCGCGGCGGCGGACATGCCCTGTCCGGCGCGGAATCCCGCGTAGCCGCTCTGGGCATCCTTCTCGAGGCGGTTGAAGGCCGGGTTGGTGGCCACTGTTCCTCCGTGTGGTCGAGGCGGTGGTGTCCCACCGCGCTGTCACCAGACTAGACGTGCGGCCGGTCCCCGATGTTCCCGCCGTGGAGTCCCTGTGCGAGCAGGTGCCCCTCGAGCCGGTCGAGCTCGCGGGCCAGGGCCTCGGAGTGCCGCTCGGCGCGCTCGCGCTCGACGACCCGCGCGAGCTGGGCGCCGAGGTGGCGCATGACGAGCTCGGCGTCGGTGTCGAACGGGTGCGGCGCGGTGCTGAAGAACTCGAGGACGCCGGCCGGCTCCTCGCCGACGAGGATCGGGACGCCGCTCGCCGAGACGAGCCCGGCGTCGCGACCCGCGACGTCGCGCGACGACGTCGGCGCCGGGAGGTCGGGGAGCCAGACGGTCCGGCGCTTGGCCAGCACGTCGGCGGGCAGGGCCAGTCGCTCGGGGATCTCCGCCGTCGTCTCGGCGATGAAG
The DNA here is from genome assembly GCA_963834225.1 of uncultured Actinomycetota bacterium. Lineage (GTDB taxonomy): Bacteria > Actinomycetota > Actinomycetes > Actinomycetales > Dermatophilaceae > Oryzobacter. Next base: position 125,670 of record CAWIAT010000021.1, read on the forward strand.
TCGGCGACCACCGCGCGGTCGAGCTCGACGTCGACGTGCCAGACGTGGTGGCGCAGCTCCCCCGTGAGGTCGTCGAGGAGGTAGACGTGGGCGACGTCCCAGCTGCCGTGGTCGCAGACGGCGACGAGCGCGGCATCGAGGGCGTCGCCGACCGAGGTCGCCGAGTTCGCCACCGCGGCGATCGTGCCGAGGACCGCGAGGGTGCGGGCCCGCCGCTCGAGCGCCTGTTGCTGCGCGTGCCGCTCGGTCGTGTCCTGCATGACGAGCCCGAAGCCGCGCAGGGCGCCGGCCTCGTCGCGCAGGGCGGTGAGGACGGTCGTCGCCCAGAACCGCTGGCCGTCGCGCCGCAGGCACCAGCCCTCGTCGCGCGCGCGGCCATCGGCGACGGCCCGCTTGAGCAGCGCGGGTGCGCGGCCGGTGTACGGGGCCACCTCCGCGAAGAAGACGGACAGGTCCCGTCCGAGGATCTCGGCCTCCGCGTACTGCTTGATGCGCGCGGCGCCCTGGTTCCACGAGACGACGCGGCCCTCGGGGTCGAGGTTGACGATCGAGTAGTCGCTCACCTGGTCGACCAGCCGCTCGAGGCTCGCCTCCCGCTCGCGCAGGTCGGCCTGCAGGGTGCGCTTCTCGGTGACGTCGCGGAAGCTCCACACGCGGCCGACCGGCTCGCCGCCGACCAGCTGCGGCTGCGAGTAGCGCTCGAAGACGCGGCCGTCGGTGAAGCGCAGCTCGTCGACGCTCGTGGCCTGCGGGTGGTCGTAGAGGTGGCGGACGCCGTCGAGAAAGGCGGTGGGGTCCTCGAGCTGCCCGACGACGAAGTCGAGCAGCGCCGCGTCGTCACCCGCGGCGAGGATCGGCTCGGGGACGCCCCAGAGGGTGGCGAAGCGCGAGTTGTGCCCGACGACGCGCTGCTCGAGGTCGACGACGAGGATCCCGTCGACGGTGGACTCGAAGGTGGCGGTGAGGAGGGCGAGGGAGGTGACGGCGCGCTCGCGCTCGGCGATCCGTGACAGGGCCAGGCCGAGGAGGCCGGCGGCCCACGTGGGCACCTCCAGCTCGGCGGTCGGCGGCTCGACGCCCGGGGCGTAGGTGAGGACGACGCGTCCGCGGACGGTCCCGTCCTCGCCCGGGACCTCGGCCTGGGTCTCCGCGCCCGAGGTGGGGACGCCCTCGACATCGGTGCGCCGTGCGACGAGCGGCTCGAGGCCGAGGAGCTCGATGGTGCAGGCGACGGCCGACGTCGCGGCGACCGCGGCCGTCGGGAGGTCGGCGATGACCTCGGCCAGGCTGGCCGTGCCGGTGAGCCGCTCGACGACGGCGGCCTGGGCGGCGAGCATCCGCTCCGCGCGGCGCTGGGTCGTGATGTCGACGAGGTAGCCGTCCATGACGGCGCGCCCGTGGTCGGAGCGGGCCACGACGGCGTCGTCGAGGAGCCAGACGACCCGTCCGTCGCGCCGGATGACGCGGTAGTCGGAGCGCGCCCTCGTGTCGACCTCGATCTCGGTCTCGCTCGCCATGAGCCGTTCGCGGTCGTCGGGGTGGAGCAGGGAGAGCCACAGGGCGCGGTCGGCGAGCAGGTCCTCGGGCAGGACGCCGAGGATCTCCTCGATCGCCGGGCTGACGTGCAGCCACTCGCCGTCGGGCCCGGGCTCGGCGACGTACACCGCGATGCCCAGGCGGTGCTCGAAGGCAGCCGCTCCCGAGGACGGGCGGCTGGCCCAGTCCTCGTACGCGCTCTCGGTCCTCGTCACGGGTGTGTGTCTCCACGGTGGTCGGCAAGTCCCCTGCCACCCGCACCATAGTCACGGGGTCGGTGGTGCCGAGGTGAAATCGGTGCCGACGGGCCGTTCGGCGGCTCCCGTTCACCGCCTCGTCGCACCGGGTCGTGCCCCCGACGGGTCTCGAACCCGCACCTGTGGCGCTTTTAAGGCGCCTGCCTCTGCCAGTTGGGCCACGGGGGCGGGGCCACGGTATCCCGCAGCCCCGCCGCGCGCCCTGAACCGCGTGCTACGGCGCAGTAGGTGCTGTGATCACAGCACGTACTGCGCCGTAGCACGCGGTTGAGGGGGTGCCCAGGGGGTGGGTCAGAGGAGGGAGAGGGCGATGCCGTCGAGGATGTCGTGCTCGCTCGTCACGACCTCGGCCCCGGGCGAGCGGTCGAGGACGCGCCCGAGCACCTCGGCCCAGACCAGCGCCCCGGCGCCGATGACGTCGACCCGTCCGGGGTGCATGTACGGCAGGGCGGACCGGTCGTCGCGGGTCATCGCCAGGAGGTCGGCGCACGCCCTCAGGTGGTCGGCGGCCGGGACCCGGGCGAGGTGGATGCGCTCGGGGTCGTAGCGGGGCAGGTCGAGGGCGTGGGCCGTGACGGTCGTGATGCTGCCGGCGAGGCCGACGACGGCTCCGACGCCGGCCAGCGGCACGACCTCCTCCGCGGCGTCGAGGGCGACCCGCACGTCGTCCCGGGCGGCGTCGACCTCGGCCGGCGTCGGAGGGTCGGACCGGAGGTGGCGCTCGGTCATCCGAACGCAGCCGACGTCGACGGAACGGCCCGCCTCGACGTCGGTCGTGCCCCGGACCAGCTCGGTGGAGCCGCCGCCGAGGTCGACGACGAGGTAGGGGCCGGCGAGGCCGAGGGCCCGCAGGTCTCCCGTCGCGCCGGTGAACGACAGCCGCGCCTCGGTGTCGCCGCCGACGACCTCGGGTGCGACGTCGAGGTCGCCGAACGCGGCCCGGACGCCCTCGACGAACTCGCCGGCGTTGCGGGCGTCGCGCGACGCGGAGGTCGCGACGAACCGCACCCGGTCGACCCCGGCGTGACGACACACCTCGGCGTACTGGCGGGACATCGCGAGGGTGCGCTCCATCGCCTCGGGCGCGATGACCCCGGTGCGGTCGATCCCCTGCCCCAGCCGCACGACCTCCGTCCGGCGCACGACGTCGACGAGGCGGCCCTCCTCGTCGACGTCGGCGACGAGGAGGCGGATCGAGTTCGTGCCGCAGTCGACGGCCGCGACGCGAGGGCTCACGCCTCGTCCTCCCTGGTCGGGCCGGCGGGCGCGTCGAGGGAGCACGGGTGGTTGACCCACCAGGGATCGAGGAGGTCGAGGGTCTCGTCGCCGAGCGGGTTGACCCCGGGGCCGGCGCCGAGGGCGTGGGCCGCGAGGACGTGGAGGCACTTCACACGAGTCGGCATTCCGCCGGCGGAGACGCCCTCGACCTCGGGGACGTCCCCGAGCTCGGCCCGTCGCCGGAGGTAGTCGTCGTGGGCCGCGCGGTAGGCGGCGGCGAGGTCGGTGTCGACCTCGAGCCGCTCGGACATCTCGCGCATGACGCCCTCGCTCTCGAGGGTCGACACGGCGCCGGTGAGGCGGGGGCAGGTGGCGTAGAACGAGGTCGGGAACGGTGTGCCGTCGGGCAGCCGGGGCTCGGTGCGCACGACGTCGGGCTCGCCGCACGGGCACCGGTGCGCGACCTCGGCGACCCCGCGGACCGGGCGCCCGAGCTGTCGGGTGACGGCGTCGAGGTCGGCCTGCGCGACGGGGGGCAGGTCGGGACCTGCGGTCACCGACGGGCGCCCGGGGCGTCGGCGGTGCGGGTGGACTCCCAGACCGTCTCGTACCAGGCCATCTCCGGGGCGGTGTCGTCGGCGAGCACCTGCACGGGGTCGGCGGTCCCGGCCGACGGATCGGCGTCGAGGACGGTGTAGGACCGCTCCCCCGGCTTGACGAACTTCAGCCGCTGGCGCGCCTGCTGCTCGACGTACGCGGGGTCGCGCCAGCGCTCGCGCTCGTCCTCGAGGTCGGCGACGTCGCGCTCCTGGGTGGCGACGCGCTCCCTCAGCGCCGCGATGTCCTGCCGCTGCCCGACGTAGGCCGCCACGGTGGAGCCGAGGAGGACCATGAGGAAGGCCACGATCGAGACGAGGACGAGGCCGCGGCGGGCGCGCCGGTCGGTGGCCGCCGAGGTCAGCCGGCCGCGCCAGCCGCTCGCAGCGGGACCGGCCACCTTGGGTGCGGGCGTCGCGGCCCTTGCCGCCGGACGTGCCCGACCGCCGGAGGGGCGTCGCGGAGGTCGCGACGCCGGTCCGCGGGAACGCCCGGTGGCCATGCCTCGAATCCGCCTCTCGCTCAGTCCTGCTGGCGGTTGGCGAAGCGCGGGAAGGCGCCCGCGCCGGCGTAGACCGCGGCGTCGTCGAGCTCCTCCTCGATGCGCAGGAGCTGGTTGTACTTCGCGACCCGCTCGGACCGGGCCGGGGCACCGGTCTTGATCTGGCCGCAGTTCGTCGCGACCGCGAGGTCGGCGATCGTCGTGTCCTCGGTCTCGCCCGAGCGGTGGCTCATCATGCAGCGGTAGCCGTTGCGGTGGGCGAGGTCGACGGCGTCGAGGGTCTCGGTGAGCGAGCCGATCTGGTTGACCTTCACCAGGAGCGCGTTCGCCGTGCCCGTCTCGATGCCGCGGGCGAGGCGCTCGGGGTTGGTGACGAAGAGGTCGTCGCCGACGAGCTGCACCGAGGTGCCGAGGCGGTCGGTCATCGCCTTCCAGCCGTCCCAGTCGGACTCGTCGAGGGGGTCCTCGATGGAGACGAGCGGGTAGCTCGCGACGAGGTCGGCGTAGTAGTCGATCATCTCGGCGGAGGTCTTCGACCCGCCCTCGAAGGTGTACGTGCCGTCCTCGTGGAACTCGGAGGCCGCGACGTCGAGCGCCAGGCCGATCTGCTCGCCCGCGGTGTAGCCGGCCCGGTCGATCGCCTCGAGGATGAGGTCGAGCGCGGCCCGGTTGCTCGGCAGGTTCGGGGCGAAGCCGCCCTCGTCGCCGAGCCCGGTGGCCAGGCCCTTCTCCTTCAGCACGCCCTTGAGCGCGTGGTAGACCTCGGTGCCCCAGCGCAGGGCCTCCCGGAAGGTCTCGGCGCCGATCGGCGCGATCATGAACTCCTGGATGTCGACGTTGGAGTCGGCGTGCGACCCCCCGTTGAGGATGTTCATCATCGGCACCGGCAGGACGTGCGCGTTGGGCCCGCCGACGTAGCGGAAGAGCGGCAGGTCGGCCGAGTCGGCGGCCGCGCGGGCCACGGCGAGCGAGACGCCGAGGATGGCGTTGGCGCCGATCTTCTCCTTGTTGGCGCTGCCGTCGACGGCGAGCATCTCGGCGTCGACGAGGCGCTGCTCGCTGGCCTCGAAGCCGAGCAGCTTGGGGCCGAGCTCCTCGATGACGGCGTCGACGGCCTTCTGCACGCCCTTGCCGAGGTAGCGGCTCTTGTCGCCGTCACGGCGCTCGACGGCCTCGAAGGCGCCAGTGGACGCGCCGCTCGGCACCGCCGCCCGGGCCAGGGTGCCGTCGTCGAGGGCGACCTCGACCTCGACGGTGGGGTTGCCGCGCGAGTCGAGGATCTCGCGGGCGCCTACTGCCTCGATGGTGGCCACGCCGGTGCTCCTCCAGGAAGGGGGGTGAAAGGGATCAGGTCGAAGCGTAGACCCCGGCGCGCGGCTTCCTCCCGACCGACCCACCTCCCGGACGGAGTCGGTCAGCCGGCCGCGTAGGCGACCGCGATGGCGGTGCCGACCCGGGCGTTGTTGCGCACGAGCGCGAGGTTGGTGCTCAGCGAACGGCCGTCGGACAGCTCGACGAGCCGGCCGAGGAGGTACGGGGTGATGTCCTTGCCGGTGATGCCGAGGCGGTCGCTGTCGGCGAGGGCCTGCGCGATGACGCCGTCGATGTCGTCGCGCGCCATCTCGTCCTCCGCCGGGACCGGGTTCGCGATGGAGATCCCGCTGCCGAGCCCGAGGCCGAACTGCGCCCGGATGAGGGCGGCGGCCTCCTCGGGGGTGTCGACGCGCATCGGGACGGCGATGCCGCTCGAGCGCGAGAAGAAGCTGGGGAACTCGTCGGTGCCGTAGCCCACGACGGGCACCTCCATCGTCTCGAGGACCTCGAGCGTGCGGCCGATGTCGAGGATCGACTTCACGCCGGCGGAGATGACGGCGACCTCGGTGCGCGAGAGCTCGGTGAGGTCGGCCGAGACGTCCATCGAGTCGTGCCCGTTCTGGTGGACGCCGCCGAGGCCGCCCGTGACGAACACCCGGATGCCCGCGAGCGCGGCGATGCGCATCGTGCTCGCGACCGTCGTGGCGCCGTGGACGCCGGTGGCGACGACGTGGGCGATGTCGCGCACGCTGACCTTGCGGATCCCCTGGTCGGCGCCGAACATCTCGAGCTGGTCGTCGGAGAGCCCGACGGTGGGGCGGCCGTCGAGGATGGCGATGGTCGCCGGCACGGCACCCCCGTCGCGGACGATCTGCTCGACCTCGCGGGCCATCGCCACGTTGGCCGGGTACGGCATCCCGTGGCTGATGATCGTCGACTCCAGCGCCACGACCGGTCGGCCCTGCTCGAGGGCCTCGCGGACCTCGGGGTCGACGGCGAGCATCGGGTGCGGGGCGGTGGTGGTGGTCATGCGGGGATCTCCTGGGTGGACGGGTGCTCGGTGGTCAGGTGGGCCGCCACGAGGGCGGTCGTGAGGTCGGGGCGGACGGTGTCGGACGAGGCGACGGTGAGGGAGGCGAGGACCTGCCCGAAGCGCGCGGCCTCGACGACGTCCTCGCCGGACAGCAGGGCGTGGACGTACCCGGCCGTCATCGAGTCGCCGGCACCCGTGACGTCCTCGGCGGTCGCGTCGGGAGCCGTGACGAGGACGACGCGGCGGGCCCTCGCGGGGCCGTCGCCGGTGGACGAGGCCGCGATCGAGAGCAGGCTGCCGCCCGTCCCGCGGCTGACCCAGACGTGCTCGACCCCTCGGTCGTGGAGGACCCCGGCCGCCGCGACGACGCCCTCGACGTCGTCCTCGACGGGGGCTCCGACGAGGGCGGCGAGCTCGGGGACGTTGGGGGTGACCGTGTGCACCCGCACGGTCCCGTCGAGGACGGCGGCCGCCTCGGTGGCCTTGGCCACGGACACGGGCTCGAGGATGCCGGGGATGCCGGCGTCGGCGGCCGCCGAGAGCAGCCAGCGGAGAACGGTGGCGCTGACGTTGGCGTCGACGACGAGGGCGTCGGCGTTCGCGAGGAGGGTCGGCACCACCTCGAGGTCGGCGACGGTCAGCTCGTCGGTGGCGCGCATGTCGGCGACGGCGACGAGGAGGTCGCCGCCGTCGTCGAGGACGGCGGCGTAGGTGCCCGTCGGGTGGACGGAGGTGACGACGTGGCGGCACTCGACGCCGGCGGCCTCGGTCCGCGCGACGACGGTGCGGCCGGCGAGGTCGTCACCGACGGCTGCGACGAGGACGGTGGGGCTCCCCAGCCGGGCGAGGTTCTCGGCGATGTTGCGCCCGACACCGCCGACCGTCGACGTGGAGGTGCCGGGGTTGCTCGAGCCGATGACGGGCGTGACCGCGATGCGCATCTTCGCGTCGAGGACCGCTCCCCCGACGACGACGACCGAGTCGGCCTCGGGCCGCACGATGTAGCCGCGGCCGAGGAGGACGCCCTTGCGGCCGAGGTTGCTGAGGTGGACCGAGACGGCGGCGCGGGTGGAGCCGATCCGCTCGGCGAGGGCAGCCGCGTCGAGCAGCGGCTCGGCGCGCAGCAGCGCCACGATCTCGCGTTCCCTCGCCGTCAGGTTCACGTTGCAGATGTTAAGGGTACTTGGACGATCAAAGCAACTCGGTCCGATGTCGCGACCCAGAGCGCCGTGGGTCAGCGGGAGGCGGTGGCGGTGCGGGCCAGGCCGGTGACGGCCTCGCGCAGCCGCGTCTCGGCCTCGGCGAGTGCCGTCCGCGCCGCCTCGACGTCGGCGAGCGAGGCCGCCGCGGGCGACAGCGAGCGACGCCGCAGCCGGGCGAGGACCTTGTCGGCCACGAGCGCCCCGGGAAGGGTCGGCGGGATCCCGTGGAGGAGGTCGTCGTCATCGCCCTCCGCTCCCGCCACCGAACGTTCCGACGCCTTGATCCGCTCCCACGCCTGCTCGACCTCGGCCGGCGTCGAGGCGTCACCGTCGGCGAAGACGTGGGGATGGCGTCGCACGAGCTTGTCGACGAGCAGCCCCGCCACCGTGTCGATGTCGAAGGCCTGCTCCCCGGCGTCCTCGGCGACCCGGGCGTGGAAGACGACCTGGAGCAGGACGTCGCCCAGCTCCTCGGCGAGGTGGTGCGCGTCGTCGGCCTCGATGGCGTGCAGCACCTCATGGGCCTCCTCGAGGAGGTACGGGGCGAGCGAGGCGTGCGTCTGCTCGGCGTCCCACGGGCACCCGCCCGGCGAGCGCAGCCGGTCCATCGTCGCGACGACGTCGAGGAGGCGCCCGCCCTGGACGTCCCACGACCCGACGACGACCTCGACGTCGGGCGGGGACTCGAAGCGCGACACCTCCGAGGCGATGGCGTCGGCGAGCCCGGGGTCGCCGTCGGAGGACCCCAGCCACACGACGCCCACGGTCGCGGCGAGGTCGACGAGACGGCGGGCGAGCTCGGGCGGCGAGGCGTCACCGACCTCCTCGACGAGGAACCCGGACTCGTCGACGGCCTCGGCGAGCGGCTCCTCGAGGGAGCGCGCGAGGCGGACCGAGGCGTCGGCGACGGCGCTCCAGGCACCGTGCGACAGCAGACCGGGGGCGACCCGGGGCGAGGTGAGGACGAGCCCGAGCCGGCCGGGGGTCACTGCGGGGCGTCGGTGGAGGTGATCCAGCCGGGCTGGGTGAGCTGGACCGACGCGGTCTGCGGGTCGAAGGTGCCGTAGCGCGGGTTGACCGTGACGTCGAGGGCCCCGAGGCGCTCCTGCAGGGTCGCGGCGTCGGCCTCGGTGATCTGGCCGCCCTGCTGGGCACTGCCGATGGCGGTCGCGAGCCGGACGATCTTCAGGGCCCCCTCGCTGGGGTCGGTGAGCCCGCGCTCGGACGCCGTGCGCCGGGCCACCGAGTCGGAGACCGCGACGCCCTTGTCGGCGAGCACGTCGAGGACGACGGGTGCCTGGACGAGGGCGGTGAGGGTCCCGCTGGGGCTCAGGGGGTTCTGGAGCAGCGCCGGCTCCATCGCGTTGACCTCGCGCATCGTGCTCTGGAGGTCGCTCTCGGAGATGACGGTCCCGTCGACGGTGGCGGCGCGGTCGGCGGACGTGACACCGCACCCCGCGGTCGCGAGCGCGACACCGAGGGCGAGCGCCGCCACGGAGCGGCGAACCGAGAGAGTCACGGGAGGTCCTTCCAGTCGGGTCGTGGTGCCGGCGTCAGGCCCCGGCGGTGGCCACCCGGGCAGCCTGCCCCACATTGTCCATGACGACGGCCCGGATGACGTCACCAGCCCAGGTGAGGATCTCGCGGTCCCGCAGCGGCTGGCCGGCGACCGGTCTCGTCATCGGCTTCGGCACGAGGACCTGGCGCAGGGCCGGCTTGACGATGGAGCGCGGGTAGAGCCGGTTGAGCCGCAGGTCCTGGCTCTCGCGCAGCTCGACCGGGCCGAAGCGCACGTGGTTGCCCTGCACGGCGATGTCGCCGACGCCCGCCGCCCGCGCCACGGTCCGCAGGCGCGCGACCTCGACGAGGTTGCGGACCGGTTCGGGCGGCGCACCGTAGCGGTCGACGAGCTCGGCCTCGATGTCGGCGAGCTGGGTCTCGTCGACGACGGCCGCGAGCTTCTTGTACATCTCGAGCCGCAGCCGCTCGTGCGGGATGTAGTCGTGCGGGAGGTGGGCGTCGACGGGGAGCTCGATCCTGATCTCGGCCGGGGCCTCCTCGCCGTCACCGCGGAAGTCGGCGACGGCCTCGCCGACGAGGCGGACGTAGAGGTCGAAGCCGACGCCGGCGATGTGCCCGGACTGCTCGCCGCCGAGGAGGTTGCCGGCTCCGCGGATCTCGAGGTCCTTCATCGCGACCTGCATCCCCGAGCCGAGGTCGGTGTGGCTGGCGATGGTCTGCAGCCGGTCGAGCGCGAGCTCGGTGAGCGGCACCTCGGGCGGGTAGAGGAAGTACGAGTACGCCCGCTCGCGCCCTCGGCCGACGCGTCCGCGCAGCTGGTGCAGCTGGGAGAGCCCGAGCCGGTCGGCCCGCTCGACGATGAGCGTGTTGGCGTTGGAGATGTCGAGCCCGGTCTCGACGATCGTCGTGCAGACGAGCACGTCGAAGCGCTTCTCCCAGAAGTCGAGGACGACCTGCTCGAGTCGGTGCTCGCCCATCTTCCCGTGGGCCACGGCGATGCGGGCCTCGGGGACGAGCTCGCGCAGGCGCGCCGCGGCCTTCTCGATCGAGGACACCTTGTTGTGGACGAGGAAGACCTGTCCCTCGCGCATCAGCTCGCGCCGGACGGCGGCGGTCACCGTCTTCTCGTCGTAGCCGCCGACGTAGGTGAGGACGGGGTGGCGCTCCTCCGGCGGGGTCTGCAGCGTCGACATCTCGCGGATGCCGGTGACCGCCATCTCGAGGGTGCGCGGGATGGGGGTGGCCGACATCGCGAGGACGTCGACCGAGGTCCGCAGCGCCTTGAGCTGCTCCTTGTGCTCGACACCGAAGCGCTGCTCCTCGTCGACGACGACGAGGCCGAGGTCCTTGAAGCGGACCTCCTTGCCGAGCAGGCGGTGGGTGCCGATGACGAGGTCGACGGTGCCGTCGGCGAGGCCGTCGAGGACGGCCTTGGCCTCACGGTCGGTCTGGAAGCGCGAGAGCGCCCGCACGACGACCGGGAACCCCGCGTAGCGCTCGGCGAAGGTGTTGACGTGCTGCTGGACGAGGAGCGTCGTGGGGCACAGCACGGCGGCCTGCTTGCCGTCCTGGATCGCCTTGAAGGCGGCCCTCACGGCGATCTCGGTCTTGCCGTAGCCGACGTCGCCGCAGACGAGCCGGTCCATCGGGACGGGCCGTTCCATGTCGGCCTTGACCTCGTCGATGGTGCTCAGCTGGTCGGGGGTCTCGACGTGGGCGAAGGCGTCCTCGAGCTCGCGCTGCCACGGGGTGTCGGGGGAGAACGCGTGCCCGGTGGTCGCCATCCGGGCGGAGTAGAGCCGGATCAGCTCGGCGGCGATCTGCTTGACGTACCGCTTCGCCCTGCTCTTGGTCTGGTGCCAGTCGGAGCCGCCCATCTTGTTGAGCGAGGGCTGTTCCCCACCGACGTAGCGGGTGACCTGGTCGAGCTGGTCGGTGGGGACGTAGAGCCGGTCTCCCGGCTGGCCCCGCTTGGAGGGGGCGTACTCGATGACGAGGTACTCGCGCGTCGCGGTGGCGACGGTGCGCTGCATCATCTCGACGAACTTCCCGACGCCGTGCTGCTCGTGCACGACGTGGTCACCCGGGCGCAGCTGGAGGGGGTCGACCTGGTTGCGCCGCCGCGAGGGCATCTTGCGCATGTCCTTGGTCGAGGTGCCCGAGCCGCCGGCCGACCCGGTGAGGTCTGCCTCGGTGACGACCGCGAGACCCGCGGCGACGGCCACGAAGCCCGGGCCGCTCACCCCGGTGGTCACCGTGACGACCCCGGGCTCGAGGTCGGCGTCGTCGGCGGTGAGGCGGGCGGCGACCTCGTGCTCGGCGAGCACCTCGGCGACGCGCTTGGCCAGGCCCGGGCCCTCGGTGGCGACGAGCACCGTCCAGTCGTCGGCGACCATCCGGCGCAGCTCGGCGACGGCCTCCTCGGTGTTGCCCCGGAAGGTCGGCGAGGCCTCGAGCCCGAGGTCGAGGGTGTCGTCGAGGTCGTCGGCGGCGAACGGGGTGAGGTCGAGCCACCGGACGCCGAGCTCGCGGGCCTGCTCGCGCAGCTCGGCGAGGGTGCGGAAGCTCGCGGTGCCGAGGACGGCCTGGAGGTCGATGGGGACGCTGTTGCCGCTCGCGGCGTTGGCCCACCCGGCGTCGAGGAACTCCTGGCTCGTCGCGACGAGGTCGTGGGCACGGGTGCGGACCCGCTCGGGGTCGCACGACACGAGGAGCGAGCCCCCGGGCAGGACGTCGAGAAGGGTCTCCATCCCGTCGACGAGGGCGGGGGCGAGCGACTCCATCCCCTCGACGGCGATGCCCTGCGCGAGCTTCTCGAGGAGGTCGACGGCCCCCGGGAGGACGCCCGCGAGGGCCGCGGCGCGGGCGCGGACGGCGTCGGTGAGCAGAAGCTCGCGGCACGGCGGGGCCCACAGGCCGTGCTCGGCGACCTCGAGGGAGCGCTGGTCGGCGACCTTGAACCAGCGGATCTCCTCGACCGTGTCGCCCCAGAACTCGAGCCGGAGGGGGTGCTCCTCGGTGGGCGGGAAGACGTCGAGGATGCCGCCGCGCACGGCGAACTCGCCGCGGCGCTCGACGAGGTCGGTGCGGGCGTACGCCGCGGCGGCGAGGCGCTCGACGACGTCCTCGAGCGGGACGTCGTCGCCCTGCTGGAGGGCGACGGGACGCAGCTCTCCGAGCCCGGTGGCGATCGGCTGGAGGACGGCGCGCACCGGGGCCACGACGACCGACAGCGGTCCGTGGGTGGCGTCACCGGCCTCGGGGTGGGCGAGGCGGCGCAGCACCGACAGGCGCTGCCCGACCGTGTCGCTGCGCGGGCTGAGCCGCTCGTGCGGGAGGGTCTCCCACGAGGGGAAGTGGCCGACGGCGCCGAAGCCGAGTACGGCCTCGAGAGCGGCGTGGAGGTCCTCGGCCTCGCGGCCGGTGGCCGTGACGGCGAGGACGGGGGCGCCCGCGCCGGGCTGGGGGGCGAGCATGGCGACGAGCACGGGACGGGCCCCCGGCGGGGCGGCGGCGGTGACCTCGGCCGAGGGGACGGCGAGCTCCTCGCGCAGGCGCGCGGGACCGGGGAGCGACGCGACGCGCGCGCGCAGGGAGGACGACGAGGCCATTTCTCGAAGTCTAGTCGTGGGGTCGGACAGGACGACGGGCGGTGGGCCGGCAGGGAGCCGGCGTCACCGCCCGTCGTCAGTCGTTCCTCAGGGGGTGCGGACGCGGAACCCGTCGGTGGAGAAGACCACGGGGGAGTTCGACGTCGAGCCCGAGAGGTAGTAGTACATCCCGACCCCACCGGCGACCTGGAGGCCGGCGGTGCTGTCGCTGCCCGAGCGCGTCCACGCGGCCGGCTCGGTCGTCCCGACCTTCCAGATCTTGGCGCGCAGGGTGGTCGGGGAGCTCCCCACCGCCTGCATCCGCACCTCGAACCGGTCACCGGCCGCGACCGTGAGCCCGGACACGACGCCGCCACCGGGGACGAGCGTCTCCGTGCCGGACACCGTGCGGGCCAGCCACATGGACACCGACCCGTTGGCCGCGAGCTGCACCTTGGCGCGGTAGTCGGTCGTCGCGGCCACCCGACGACCGATGAGGCTGATGTACTGCCCACCGCCCGTCGCGACCTTGTCGGCACCGACGGTGAAGGAGACGTCCGAGGACGCGACCGACAGCGCGTTGAGCGAGGCCGTGTAGCCGTTGCCCGCGTTGAGGCTGACCTTGCCGACGCCGGTGTTCACGGACCAGCGGGCGGCCGGGCCGCCCAGGGTCCAGGCGCCGCCGACCTCGGCGGAGCCCCAGCCGTTCGCCACGGTGCGACCGAAGTCGTCGCGGGCGAGGAACGGCGGTGCCGTGGCCTCGGCCGTGGCGGTCTCGATGTCGGTCGCGCCGTCGTCGTCGGTCACCGTGAGGGTGATCGTGTAGGTGCCCGGGTTGCCGTAGGTGTGGTTGGCCGTGGCCGAGGCACCCGTCGTGGCTGCCGTCCCGTCACCCCAGTTCCACGAGTACGAGGCGATGGTGCCGTCGGGGTCCGTGGAGCTCGAGCCGTTGACGGAGACCGCCAGGTCGTTGACGGTGCGCGTGAACGCGGCCGTCGGGTCCTGGTTGGCCGGCGGGGCCGTCACCGTGACGTCTCCGGTCTGGACGTTGGTGGCGCCCTCGTCGTCGGTCACCGTGAGGGTGATGGTGTACGTCCCGGCCTCACCGTAGGTGTGGGTCGCGTTGACCCCCGACCCGTTGGCCGTGCCGTCACCCCAGTTCCACGAGAACGCCTCGACGGTGCCGTCGGGGTCCGTGGAGCTCGAGCCGTTGACCGACACCGCGAGGTCGTCCTCGGTGTGGGTGAACGCCGCGTCGGGCGCCTGGTTCGGCGGCGGGGCCGTCACCGTGAACGTTGCCGTCTCGGTGCCGGTGTCGCCGTCGTCGTCGGTCACCGTGAGGGTGATCGTGTAGGTACCGGCCAACCCGTAGGTGTGGGTCGCGTTGACGCCGGATCCGTTGGCCGTCCCGTCACCCCAGTTCCACGAGTACGACGCGATGGTGCCGTCGGCGTCCGTGGAGCCCGACCCGTTGACCGACACCTCGAGGAAGTCCTCGGTGTGGGTGAACGCGGCCGTCGGCGCCTGGTTGGCCGGCGGAGCCGTCACCGTGAACGTTGCCGTCTCGGTGTCGGTGTCGCCGTCGTTGTCGGTCACCGTGAGGGTCACCGTCTTCGAGCCGGCCGTGCCGTAGGTGTGGCTGGCCGTGGCCGAGGCGCCCGTGGTGTCAGGCGTCCCGTCACCCCAGTTCCACGAGTACGACGCGATGGTGCCGTCGGCGTCCGTGGAGCCCGACCCGTTGACCGACACCTCGAGGAAGTCCTCGGTGTGGGTGAACGCCGCGCTCGGAGGCTGGTTCGCGACGCTGCCGCCACCCTTGGCGAAGTGGTCGGAGATCGTCGCCTGGCTCAGCACCGAGGAGTAGACCGCGGCCTCGTCGATGGTGCTGTCGAGGAACGGGCTGCAGCAGCCCCAGTGGTTGTCGCCACCGACCCTCCAGTAGCCGTCGTACGCCTGGGCGTCGGTCTGGCCGTTGGTGCCCACGAGGACGCCGTCGACGTACAGCTTCAGGCCCTCCGTGGTGCTCTGGGTGGCCACGACGTGGTGCCACTGCCCGTCGTTGACGGGGTTGTTCGTCGTGATGGTGTTGGTGAATCCGGTCCAGACACCGAAGGTCAGCCTGCCGTCGTTGTTGAGGTAGACGTGACGGTCGTAGCAGCCGGAGGTCCCGGTCTGCGAGCAGCCGAACCCGATGATCTTCCCGCCGTTGGTCGACGTGGTCTTGAACCACGACTCGAGCGAGTAGTTCCGCGGGTTGCCGTACTGCGTGTTGGAGGAGACGAAGCCGTCGCTGCCGTTGAAGGCGACCGCCTTGTTGGTGGCTCCCTCGAACGCGCCGTTCTGGCCCTGGGTGTACCCACCGCGGTAGGTGCCGGCGGAGTCGTTCGGACCGGAGTCCCTCGCCGTCCCGTCGCTGTCGCCGAGGCGCCAGTACAGGTCGGGGTTGGCGTCCCAGACGGCCTGGCCGTAGGCGTCGGTCGGTCGCGTCGGCCACGTCGCCGTGCGACCGCTGGCGACGTAGTGCGACTGGACCGCCGTCAGCGGGAGGGTCGTCGGGTAGATGGCGACGTCGTCGATGTCACCGGCGAAGTAGGCGTTGCCGCTCCACGGTGAGTCACCGCCGATGCGCCAGTACCCCGAGTAGGGCTGCGCCACCGAGGTGCCGCCGTTGCTGCCGACCCGCTTGCCGTCGACGTAGAGGGACAGGCCCGACGGGCCCATCGTGCCCACGGCGTGGTGCCACTGGCCGTCGTTGAGCGCGCTCGGCGAGCTCGCCGTGTAGGAGCCGTTGTTGTAGATGCCGAAGGTGAGTCGGCCGTCGGGCTCCATGTAGATGTGGCGGTCGTAGTTGGTCGACGTGCCGACGTTGTTGTTGCCGAAGCCGACGAGCTTGCCGCCGCTGGTCGTCGTGGTGCGGAACCACGTCTCGACGCTGAAGACGTCCGGGCCGGGGATGGGCGCGGGGGTGACCCCGAAGCCGTCACTGCCACCGAAGGTCGTCGACGCGTCGGTGTCCCCGATGATGGCGCCACCGGCGCCGCGGGTGTACCCGCCGGTCATCGTGAGGTCGTCGAAGCCGGCGTAGTCGAGGGCCGCTGCGCCCGAGGGCTCCCCGAGACGCCACAGGTGCTCGGCACCGTCGGCGCGGACCGCGTCGGCGTAGGCGCTCGGCGAGCCGTTGCCCACCGTCACCGTGTTGGACACCGGGCTCCACAGGATGTTCCCGGTGGAGTCGGTGATCCGGACCTGGTAGCGAGCGGTGCTGCCGGGGGTCAGTCCCTTGTCGACGAACCCGATCCGCGGCAGGGTCCAGAAGTTGGACTTCGACGTCTGCGTGTTGACCCAGGTGTTGTTGTTGCGCAGCACCTCGTAGGTCAGCGTCTCGTCGTCGTAGTCGTGAGCCGTCCCGAAGGAGACCCGGACCTCGCCGGCCGACAGCGAGACCGCTGAGGTCGCCGGGGTCGGGGTGGCGGGGACGGTGGAGTAGGTCGGGCCGACCAGCTTCGGGGCGCCCGCCTTGGTGCGGAAGCGCGTGATGCCCTGCTGGGCGACGTTGTTCACCCGCGGGAACTCACCGCCGACCGCGAGCCACTGGCCGTCGGCCGAGGCGTCGATGGCCCAGCCCGACTGGCGCGAGCTGGTGTACGAGCCGAAGGCGAAGTTGGGGTACCAGTGCAGGAGCGCGGCGTTCGGCGTGCCGATGAGGCCGTAGCTGCCGGCCCAGTTGTAGACGTCGTTCTTCGTCTGGATGCCGGTGGCGTAGGAGTACGACGCCCCGGCCTTCTGCCAGCGCACGCGCGGGTTGGTGTCGGTCCAGCCGTCGACGGGGGTGCAGTCGTGCTGGTGCGAGACGTTGTAGAGGACCGGGCCCGACGCGGCGACGTCGTAGGAGTCACCGAGGCAGTCGTTCTGCCAGTTGATCTCACCGGTCATCGGGTCGATGGCGAAGGTGCCCTCGTAGGACGCGCCCGCGCCGAACGCGTAGCTCGAGCCGTAGACCTGGGTCGCGTCGGCCTTGATCGACGTGATGGCGCCGTTGGCGCCGGCCGCGCGGATCTTCTCCTGCGCGGGCCAGGGGTTGACGCTGCCGTCGCTCGCCATGAGCGAGCCCATGCCGTAGGCCGGCTGGCCGCTGAGCGTGGTGAACGACCCGGCGGGGATGACGCGCGACTTGTCGGGCGACATCGTCATCGCCCAGACGTAGCCACCGGTGGCGGTGGGGGCCCACGAGCTCATCGCACCCGTGGTCGTCGAGAAGGCGGCGAGCCGGGTGCGGGCGACGCCGTTGGCCGAGGTGAAGTTGCCGCCGACGTGGACGGTGGTCGAGGTGATGCCGAGCCCGCGCACCTGGCCGCCGACGTTCGGGGGCGTGAAGCCGCCGCCGGTCACGACGGAGCCGTTGGCCGGGTTGAGGGCCGCGAGGTGACCGCGCGCCACGCCTGCGGCGGTCGTGAAGTCACCGCCGACCCAGAGGCGGCTGCCGTCGGCGGACGCGCGGATGACCAGGCCCTGGGCGTTGAGGCCCGGGTTGGTGGCGAAGGCCGCGACGCGCGCACCGGTGGAGAGCTGGTAGGCGAAGATGTTGTTGGCGACGACCTCGCCGGCGCCACCCGCGGCGACGCCCGGCGGGCGGGCGCGGTTGAAGGAGCCGGTGACGTACACGACGTCACCGACGATGGCCTGGCTCCAGACGACGCCGTTGACCTGCCAGCTGGGCAGGGAGTCGGCGGTCACCGTCGGAGGCGGTGGGTCCACGGCCGCGGCCAGCGCGGCGGGAGCGGCCTGGGCCGTGGCGGCCTGGCTCTGGGCGGGTGAGGCGGCGAAGGCGAGCGCGGCGACCGACACGGCGATCGCGCCCCGTCGGATGACGGCGCGCAGCGGCGAACTGCTCATAGAAATCGTCCTTTGTTAGGCCGCCCCTGCGGCGGCCGGCGTGTCTCCCTGCGTGCGACGTTGGACCAGGGGGCTCCCGTAGGGGGAGGCCTTCGCCGCGACACACTCGGACCGCTGCGCTGGCGGGTCCGGGTGAACCCACCGGGACGCGAGACGACCCGAGATGGGCACACTGTAGGCGCCCGGAGGGTCGCGGCATAGGCAGTTCGGGGAAAACCCGCAGGCCACGGGCCTGCGTGAGCGCGCGGACGACGAAGGATCGGCCGAACGGCCGATGCGAGGGGGGCCGAGTGGACGAACCGGACGGAGGGAACTGGCGCACGTCGCAGCACTCGCCGTAGCCTCGACGGACCGCGTGCGATGCAGTCACGGTCGCTCGCGGTGTCATTTTTTGCTCAGCAGGGGGAGGGCGGCGTCATGGGACAGGGACACCTTGTCGACCCGGGCCCGGAGGAAGCGCTCACCATCCGGGTCGCACTCGAGCGCCTCAAGGCTGCCCAGAAGCCCTCGGCCGGGACCCCCCTGTACTCACGGATCGTCAACCGGCCCGTCGGACGGCTGTTCGCCGCCGTCGCCGCCACGTCCGGGGTCGGCCCGAACGCCGTGTCGCTCATCAGCTCTGCGTTCTCGCTCACCGGAATTGCGCTCGTCGCCTTCGCGAGGCCGTCGGTCGCGATCGGCGTGCTCATCGGTCTCCTCCTCGTCGTCGGCTACGCCCTCGACTCGGCCGACGGCCAGGTCGCCCGGCTCACCGGCAAGGGTTCGGTCACCGGCGAGTGGCTCGACCACATGCTCGACGCCGTGAAGGTCGCCTGCCTCCACGCGGCGGTCGCCTGGAGCGCGCTGCACCACGCGAGCACCACGACGCCCGTCGCCATCGCCCTCGCGTTCGGCATCGTCGCGTTCGTCACCTTCTTCGGCATGATCCTCACCGACCAGCTCCGCCGGGCCGCCGGCGTCAAGAAGGCGGAGGCGACCTCCGCCGGCTCCGACCTCCTCCGGGCGCTCGTCGTCCTCCCCAGTGACTACGGCGTGCTCTGCATCGCCTTCTTCCTCTTCGGGGTGCCTGCCGTCTTCTACCCGGCCTACGCGGTCCTCGGGGCCGGCACGGCCGCCCTCCTCGTCGTCGCCGTCGTCCGGTGGCGCGCCCAGCTCGGCCTCGTCGACGACGCCCGAAGGAGCTCGTGATGACCCTGCTTCGCGGTTACGTCCCCGGCGTCTACGACATGTTCCACGTCGGTCACCTCAACCTCATCCGCGCCGCCCGGCCGTACTGCGACCACCTGATCGTCGGCGTCGTCACCGACGAGGTCGTCGAGGCCGTCAAGGGCAAGCCCCCCGTGGTCCCGCTCCGGGAGCGGATGGAGATCGTCGGGGCACTGCGCGACGTCGACGAGGTCGTCGTCGACGTCCACCGCGACAAGTACGACTCGTGGCGGGACCTCCGCTACGACGTCATCTTCAAGGGTGACGACTGGAAGGACTCCCCCAAGGGCGCGAAGCTCGAAGCCGACCTCGCCCCGGTGGGCGCCCGGGTCCACTACTTCCCGTACACCCGGCACACCTCGAGCACCCTGCTGCGCGAGGTGCTCGGGACCCTGTCCGAGGAGGTCACCCTCCTCGTGGCCGACCACGAGCGAGCCCCATGACGGTCGTCCACGTCCTCGGCACACACGGGGTGCCCGCGGCCTACGGGGGGTTCGAGACGGCGGCACAGGAGGTCGGGCTCTTCCTCCGCGACCGCGGCTGGGACGTGCACGTCTACTGCCAGCTGCCCGGCGAGGGCCCCACGACCACCGACGAGTGGCAGGGCCTCACCCGCGTCAACATCCACGAACCGCGTGAGGGATGGCGCGGCACGGCCGCCTTCGACCTCTCGTGCGTGCGGCGCGTCCTCGCCGAGGCCGGCCCCGACGACGTGTGCCTCACCTTCGGCTACAACACGGGGGTCTTCAACGTCGCGCA
The DNA here is from genome assembly GCA_963834225.1 of uncultured Actinomycetota bacterium. GTDB lineage: Bacteria > Actinomycetota > Actinomycetes > Actinomycetales > Dermatophilaceae > Oryzobacter. Next base: position 145,298 of record CAWIAT010000021.1, read on the forward strand.
GCGTCTGCGGCGCATCCCGAACGTCATCAACATGGACGGCATGGAGTGGACGCGGCGCCGCTGGGGCGTGCTCCGCCAGGGCATCCTCCTCGCGAACGAGCGCTTCGCCGGAGTCGTCGGCGACGTCATCATCGCCGACCACCCCGTCATCGCGCAGTACCTGCGGCGGCACTTCGGTTCCTCCCGCGTCGACACCATCACGTACGGCGCCCACCCGGTCGACGGGGCGGCGACCGCGCCCGTCGAGGCCCTCGGCCTGACGCCCGGCGGGTACGCGACGATGGTCTGCCGGCCCATCCCCGAGAACTCCTGCCTCGAGATCGTGCGGGCCTGGTCGGCCCGCCCCCGAGGCGTCCCGCTCGTCGTCCTCGGCACGTACGAGGACGACGACGCCTACCACCGCGCGGTGCAGTCGGCCGCCGGTGACGAGGTGGTCTTCCTCGGCGCGATCCACGAGCCCGAGGTCATCGGTTCACTGCGCCGGCACGCGAGGATGTACCTCCACGGCCACACGGTCGGCGGCACCAACCCGTCGCTCGTCGAGGCCATGGCTGCCGCCAATCCGGTTGTGGCGCACCGGAACAAGTACAACATCTGGGTCGCCGGCGACGGCGCTCTCTACTTCTCCGACGAGGCCGAGCTCGACGCCCACCTCGGGGCGACGCTCGACCGACCGGAGGTCCTGACGACGATGGGACGCACGGTTCGCGACCGGTTCGACTCCGAGTTCACCTGGGAGCGCATCGGGTCGCAGTACGAGCAGGCACTCCTGCGGGCGATGGCCCGCCGGGGCAAGGGACGGAAGGCACGGATCTCGCGATGACGAAGGTCGCACTGGTCGGACTCGGGAAGATGGGACTGTCACACCTGTCCCTCATCCGCCCCCTCCCCTCGGTGGAGGTGGTCGGGGTCTGCGACTCCACGGGGTACGTCCTCGACATCCTCGGGAAGTACACCGGGGTCCCGACCTTCACCGACTACTCGGAGATGCTGCGCCGGGCCGAGCCCGACGCGGTCGTCGTCGCGACGCCGACCCACCTCCACGGCCCGATGGTCCGCCAGGCGCTCGAGCGCGACATCCACGTCTTCTGCGAGAAGCCGCTCGTCCTCGACCCCGTGGAGGGCGACGACCTCGTCCGGCTCGCGGCCGAGCGGGGTCTGGTGACCCAGGTCGGCTACCACAACCGCCACGTCGGCACCTTCGCCGAGGTCCGGCGGCTGCTCGACCTCGGGGCCGTCGGACCGGTCCGGGGTGCCCTCGCCGAGGCCTACGGACCCGTCGTCGTCAAGGCGCCGGGGCGTTCATGGCGCAACCGCGGCGGCATGGGCGGTGGCAGCCTCTACGACTACGCGGCCCACCCCCTCGACCTCCTCACCTGGTACCTCGGCGAGCCGCTCGGTGTCAGCGGCGCCCGCCTCACGAGCATCCACTCCCCCGAGACCGACGACGCCGTCTCGGCGACCATCGCCTACCCCGAGGCCACCGCCACGCTGTCGGTGAACTGGTCCGACGAGTCGCAGCGCAAGATGTCGACCCGGATCACGCTCTGGGGCGAGGCCGGCCGGATCCACGTCGACCGCCAGGAGGTGCAGGTCTACCTCAACGGCCGGGGCGCCGTCCCCGAGGGCTACGAGGTCGGCTGGAACGTCAAGTACGGCACCGAGCTCACCGCCGCCCCCACGTTCTACGTCCGCGGCGAGGAGTACTCGACCCAGCTCGAGGAGTTCGTCGGCCGCGTGGAACGAGGCGAGACCGAGGGCCTGTCGACCTTCGCCAGCGCCGCGGTCACCGACCGCGTCATCGCCGCGATCCGCGACGCCGACGCCGTCCCCGTGCGCCCCCTCGCGGGCGGCGACGGGTCGGCCGCGGCACCCCCCGCCGCCCGCCCCGCCACGGCCCGCCGCACGAAGGCGGCCGTCGCCCTCGCCGCCACCGCCGCCGCCCTCGAGGCCGGCCGACGACTCGTCCGGCACGCCCGGTCCGACAGGAGGACCCGATGACGACCACCCCCGCCACCCCGGCCGCACCGGTCCGCCGGCTCGACCGGCTGCTCTTCGGCGACAACCAGTTCTTCGGCGTCAACCACATGTCGGAGGAGAAGGCCCGCTCCCAGCAGCTGCGCTTCCAGCGGATCGACGCGGTGATGTCGGTCCTCGACGCCGCGCGCGACGAGGGCATCAACACCTTCATGTGCACGACCCACGACCGGGTCGCCGAGATCTGCGACATCGTGCGGGCGAACCCCACGGCCTACCCGGACATGGTCTTCCACCCGTGCATGCCCTACGCCCACAAGTACGCGAACGCGGTCACCGAGGACGGCTTCCTCGGTGCCATCCGCCGCTTCATGCCCGACACCGGCCTCGTCGGCGCGGCCGTCAAGGGCACCCGCTCGCTCGCGGCCAAGGACGTCGAGGGCATCGCGACCCTCCTCATCGACGCCGAGCTGAAGATGTTCGAGGGCCTGGACACCCCCGTCGTGTGGATGCAGAACGTCATCGTCGACCTCCTCCTCGGCCTGGGCTTCCTCGACGCCTTCCGGATCTTCGCCGACCACGTGCGCGCGAAGCACGGGGCCGAGCCGGGCTTCATCACGATGAACCTGCCGCAGCTCCTCGACGCCCTCGAGACCGTCGGCGTCGAGAACCCCCTCGTCTGCTCGAACATCAACAAGCTCGGTTTCCGGATGTCGGGCGGGGTCGAGGGCTACCTCGACGCCCTCGAGCGGCGCCCCTTCCGGGCCGTCGCGATGTCGGTGTTCGCGTCCGGCGCCATTCCCGCCGACGAGGCCCTCGAGTGGGCCTGCGGGCTGCCGAACCTCGAGTCGATCGTGTTCGGTGCCTCCAGTCGTTCCAACATCGCCCACACGGCTCGCCTCGTCGAGCAATACTGGTCGTAGCGGAGCCGGACCCATGGCCTCCGACCGACGGACAGGCACGACGACGCGATGACCGAGGTACTGACGGTTGGAGCCCTGGGCTCGACCCTGATGCGGCGATGGAAGCTCATCACGCTCTTCGCCGTGCTCGGCGCCGTGGCGGGCACCGCCTACGGCGTCGTCAGCCCCAAGGCGTACACCGCCAAGGCCGTCCTCGTCGTCATGGCCGGCGCGAGCGAGCAGAGCGGCTTCTACCAGGCCGCCCAGTTCGCCGAGAAGCGCGCGGCCACGTACCCGACGCTCGTGACGGCCCCCGAGGTCGTCGACGCCACCCGCGAGTCCCTCGACCTGCCCTACTCCTCGACCGCGCTGCTCGCGATGGTCACCGCGACGAACCCCACCGACACCCCCCTCGTCGAGGTCGCCGCGATGTCGCCGTCCCCGACCGAGGCCAAGGAGATCGCCGACAGCATCGCCGACAACATCGCCGAGCTACGCGATCGACCTCGAGCGCTCCGGAGCCCGCAACACCTCGGTGACGATCCAGAAGGCCGTCCCGGCGCGCGAGCCCACCTCCCCGACCTCTCCCTCGTCGAGCATCCTCGGCGCCCTCGGTCTCATGGCCGGCGCTGCAGGCGGCATCCTCCTCGCGCTCCTCCTCCGCTCCCTCCCGGAGCGCCGTCGCGACCCCGCCCGGACCGGTGACGAAGGCCTCGCCCCGAGGCCGGTCACCGGCTCGGCTGCCGCGGCACCGCCGAGCACGACCGGCACGACGACTGCGTCGTCCCGGTGGACCCTCACCCCCCGCCGTGACGCCACGGCACCCCCGCCCGCGACTGCGGAGACCGACGACCGCGACGAGCGCGGATCGGACCGTCGCGAGGGCGAGGGGTGGACTCCGAGACTCCGACGACTCCGACGACGACGGCACGGCCGCGCGCGACGACGGTCGCCGCGGTCCGCGCGCAGCCCGGCGCCCCGCCACCACCGTCGGTCGGCCCACGGTGCGCATGGCCAAGAGCAGCTCCCTCGCCCGCGACGGAGCCAGGTCGGCCACCCGGGCGTGATGACGACCCGCCCCTGGCCCCAGCCCGGGGCCCTGCTCGTCGCCTTCCTCGCGACGTGCGCCCAGGTGCCGTGGCGTCCCGACGCCCTCTACGACGGGGGGGCCGACCCCGTCGTCGTCGCCAAGGCGGCCCTCACCCTCCTCGCGCTGGCCATCGGTGTCCTCCTCGTCCGCTCCCGCCCCCAGCGGTTCCCCGTCCCGGCGGCACCCTTCCTCTGGGTCTCGGCGTTCCTCGGCTGCAGCGTCCTCGGCGCGGCCGCCGACGGTCGCCTCGTCCCCACGGCGGTCCTCGCCGTCCGGGTGATCCTCGTCCTGCTCATCGTCGCGGTGCTCGTGCGCACCTACGCCGTGCGCGACGTGCTCCACGCGTTCGTCGTCGTCTTCGCGGTCCTCGTCATCGTCGCGACCCTGACCACCCTCGCGCTCGGGACGACGGGCCGGCTGCGCGGCGGGCTGCCCCCTCTCCACGCCAACGAGCTCGCCTCGCTCACCGTCATCTGCCTCATCTGGGTCGTCGGCCGCCTCTTCCGCGGCGAGGACCGGCCGTGGTCCCTGCTCTTCATCCCCCTCTGCATCACGATCATCGTCCTCACCCAGTCGCGGACCTCGCTCATCGCCGGGCTGACCGCGCTCGTCGTCCTCACCATGTTCGCCACGAGGGTGCGGGTGGCCGTCGCGGCGGCCGCCGTGTGCGTCCCGCCCCTGCTCCTCGGCATCGTCATGCTCACCCCGGTCGCCGGCCAGCTCGTGACGCGAGGCGAGGACACCTCGCGTCTCGTGACCTTCGCCGACCGCCTCTTCGCGTGGACCGCGGCCGTCGCCCCGGGTCAGAGCTTCTCGCACCAGTGGTTCGGGGGTGGGTTGTCGCAGAAGACGATCCAGGTCGTCGGGCAGCCGTGGACCGAACAGGTTCTCGACAGCAGCTGGGTCTCGGCGCTCGTCCAGGCGGGATGGGTCGGGCTCGCGATCGCCGTGTTCTGGTTCATGTCCATCGGGACCGCCCTCCTCGTCGCGTCCCGCGAGTGGCGCGGCGTCCTCCTCGCACTCCTCGTCTTCCTGGGGATGCGCGGCTTCCTCGAGAGCGGGCTGTTCGACGCGACGACGTCGTTCATCGTCCTGTGCGTCCTCGCCTTCGCCTCGGTGCTCAAACGGATCCCCCGTGAGGGGCTGGCCCAGCTCGTCCCCGTCGAGCTCGACGAGCCGCAGCCCGCGGACCCCCACCGGGTGGTCCCGCCCATCGGCACGACATCCCTCCCCGTGGGTGTCGGTGCCCCCGCAGGGTCGTCCGGGTGAGGGTCCTCGTCGTCAACCCGGGCGCCGACGTCTACGGGTCGGACCTCCAGATGCTCGAGAGCGTCGTCGCCATCGTGGGGGCGGGCCACGAGGTCACCGTCGTCACCCCCGACACCGGACCGCTGCACGAGCGCCTGGCCGATGCCGGGGCCGCGACGCGCGTCGCGGCCTACCCCGTCATCCGACGGGCCTACCTGTCCCCCACCGGCCTCGTGCGGCTGGCCGTCGAGACCCTGAGGGCCGTCCCGCGCCTGCGTCGGGTGCTGCGCTCGGTGCGCCCCGACGTCGTCTACGTCAACACCGTGACGATGCCGTGGTGGATCCTCGCCTGCCGGGTCGCCCGGGTCCCGGTGCTCGTCCACGTCCACGAGGCCGAGGACGCCGACCCCGGGCTGGTCCGCCGCGCCATGGCGGCGCCGCTCCTCGCCGCCACCCGGGTCATGTTCATCTCCTGCACCGCCGAACGCGCCGCCCTCGAGGTCTTCCCCCGCCTGGCGCAGCGGTCGGTCGTCGTCCTCAACGGCGTCCCCGACCGTCCCGGGCCGCCGGTCCCGGCCCCCGCGTCGCCGCCGGTCCGCCTCGCCCTCGTGAGCCGGCTGTCCGAGCGCAAGTCGCAGCACGTCGCCATCGAGGCCGTCGACCACCTGCGGCGGGCGGGGCACGAGGTCCACCTCGAGCTCGCCGGCACCGTCTACCCCGGCAACGAGGCGTACGAGGAGCGGCTGCGCACCGAGGTCGTCGAGCGTGGCCTCACCGACCACGTGACCTTCAGCGGCTACGTCAGCCCGAGCTCGGCCGTGTTCGACCGCTGCCACGTCGCCCTCTCCCTCTCGGTTCGCGACGCTCTCGGCAACGTCGTCGTCGAGGCCCAGCTCGCCGAGCGCCCCGTCATCGCGACGGCGGCGGGCGGCCACCTCGAGAGCATCGTCGACGGCTCCACCGGCCTGCACGTCCCCTCCAACGACGCCGGGGCCGTCGCGGCCGCGGTGACGCGGCTCGTCGGCGACCCGGAGGCGACCCGGGCGATGGCGCTCGCCGGTCGGGAGTCCGCCCGCACGACCTTCGGCGTGGGGCGCTACGGCGAGCGCGTCGTCGACACGCTCGTCCAGCTCACCCGCTGACCCTCCCCCGCCGGACCCGGGGCCGGGCATGGGTCCGGCCCGCCGCTCCCTGCAACCAGGGTGCGGCGGGCCGGGGTCTCGGGGTGTCACGGCTGGGGCGGGCCGACCCACAGGTCGTCGTGGCGGAACGCCACGGGCGCGTTGGTCGCCGAGCCGGACACGTAGTCGTAGAACCCGACCGAACCGGCCGCCTGGAGCCCTGCCGTGCTGTCGGTGCGCGAGAGCAGCCACGCCGTCGGCTCGGTGGCTCCCGTCCAGACCTTGATCCGGACCGTCGTCGGGGAGGTGCCGGTCGCCTGGAGGCGGACCTTCACGACGGTGCCGGGGGCGTAGGTCAGGCCGGTGACGGCCGCGGAGCCCAGCGAGGTCTCCACGCCGGCGTCGACCCGGGTGACGTACGCGGTGACCGCGCCGGTGCTGCCGAGGAGCAGCTTGCCGCGGTACTCGGACCCAGGGGCCACCGACCGGGCGATGACGGACACGTACTGCCCACCGCCGGTCGGTGCCTTGTCGGTCGTCACGCTCGTCGTGACCTCGGTGTCCCTGGATCGCGACCGAGGACAGGCGCGCCGTGGCGCTCGCGCCCACGCCGAGGTTGACGGTGCCGAGACCACCGGCCACGGAGTACCGGCTCAGCGTGCCGCTGAGGGTCCAGGCGCCGCCGCGGTCTGCGGAGCCCCAGCCTCCGGTGACGGTGCGGGAGAAGGCGTCGCGGGCGACCGAGGGGTCACCCACGACGGTCACCGAGGCCGTCGTGGAGTCCGTGGCGCCGGCGCCGTCGGTGACGGTGAGGCGGACCGTGTACGTGCCGTCGGCCGCGTACGTGTGGCTCGTCGTGCGACCGGTGCCGGTGCTGCCGTCACCGAAGTCCCACGCGTAGGCCGCCACGGCGCCCTCGGCGTCCGACGACGTCGAGGCGTCGAGGGCGAGCACGAGGCGGTCGACCGAGCTCGTGAAGCGGGCCTGCGGCGCCGCGTTGGCCGCCACGGTGACCTGCCTGGTCAGCGCGGTGCTGCCCCCGCGGTCGTCGGTGACGGTGAGCGTGACGTCGTAGGTCCCGGCAGTGGCGTACGTGTGCGACGCCGTCGCCCCGGTGGCCGTGCCGCCGTCACCGAAGGCCCACGCGAAGGAGGCGATGGTGCCGTCGGGGTCGGAGCTGCCGCTGCCGTCGACCGACGCCGTGAGGAAGTCGGTCGAGGACCCGAAGTCCGCGACCGGCGGCACGTTGGCCGGACGGGTCACCGTGACATCGCGCGTCGTGCTCGCCGTGGCGCCCTGGTCGTCGGTCACCGTGAGGGTGATCGTGTGGCTCCCCTCGGTGGCGTAGGCGTGCGAGGCCGTGCTGCCGGTTGCGGTGGCGCCGTCACCGAACGCCCACGCGTACGAGGCGACGGTGCCGTCGGGGTCGGTGCTGGCCGAGGCGTCGACGGCGGCGCTCAGGCCGGTCGGCGTCGCCGTGAACGAGGCCGAGGGAGCCTGGTTCGCGACGACGGTGACGGTCGTCGAGGTGATCGCGGTGGCCCCGTCGTCGTCGGTGACGGTGAGGGTGACCGGGTAGGTTCCCGCGGCCGCGTAGAGGTGGCTCGGCGAGGCCGCGGTGCTCGTCGACCCGTCACCGAAGGTCCAGCGTAGGACGCGATGGTGCCGTCGGGGTCGGAGGACGTCGTGCCGTCGAACGTCGCCGTGAGGAACGCGGACGACGTCACGATGCGCGCGGTCGGCGCCTGGTTGGCCAGGGTCCGTCCGCTCGCCGTGTAGTGCGCGCCGACGACCGAGGCCGGGAGGGCGCTGGTGTAGACGGCGACGTCGTCGATGGTTCCGGCGAAGTAGCTGCTCGTCGTGCCGGTCCAGCAGCGGTCGCCGCCGGCCCGCCAGTAGCCGGTGTAGTTCTGTGCCCCGGTCGTCGGGTTCGTGGCCCGCTCGATGCCGTCGACGTAGAGCTTCATGCCGCCGGCACCCTGGGTGGCGACGACGTGGTGCCAGGCACCGTCGTTGTACGCCGCCGGGGTGACCGCCGTCTGCTGCCCGCCGCTGCTCGCGCCGAAGCTCAGCCTGCCGTCGTTGCGCATGCAGACCATGCGGTCGTAGTTGCTGCTCAGCGAGGACGAGCCCGAGCTGCCGAAGCCGACGAGCCGGCCACCACGGGTGGTCGTCGTCTGGAACCACATCTCGGTGCTGTACGTCGTCGGAGCGCCCCAGGCCTGCTGGGACACCACGGAGCCGCTCGTGCCGTTGAGCGTCACGGCCGTGTCGGTCCCTCCGACGGCGCCGGGGCGGCCGTAGGAGGAGACCCCGGTGTACGAGGCGTCGTTGGCCGAGCTCGAGGAGTCACGGGCCGTGGAGCCGTTGGCCTCACCGAGGCGCCAGTAGGCGTCGGGACCGTCGGCCTGGACCGCCGCGCCGTAGGTGTCGGTCTGGGGCGCCGGGGTCGGGTCGACGCCGGTCACGGCGGTGTAGTGGGTGCGCAGCGTCTCGATCGGCAGCGCCGAGGTGTAGACGGCGACCTCGTCGACCGTGCCCGACAGGGCGAGGTCGGTGGGCCGGTTGCCCAGGCCCGAGGTGCTGTCGCCGAGGACGCGCCAGTAGCCGCGGAAGTCCGGGCCTCCGGTTGCGGCCTGGCTCCGCCCCTCACGACGACCGTCGATGACGATCGAGCTGCCGCGGGCGTCGACGACGGCCGCGACGTGGTGCCACGCCCCGTCGTTGACCGCCAGGGCCGACGTCGTCGTGACGAGCGCGTTCGCGGCGTTCTTGACGCCGAGGTTCACCCGGCCGTTGTTGCCGAGGTAGAGGGCGAGGTCGTAGCTCGAGGACGAGTTGGCCGACGAGCTGCCGAGGCCGATGATGCGGCCACCGCGGGTCGACGTCGTCCTGACCCACGCCTCGAGCGTCACCGCGGAGGGCTTGGGCTCGGCGAACGCGGCGTGCGCCTTGGGGTTCGAGCCGCCCGAGGACGACAGGCCACCGCTGCCGACGACCCCCGTCGTGGTGCCGGTGCTCGCGAGGGTGAGGTCGGTGGCGCCCGCGGAGTCGAGCGAGGGCGTCGTGCCGTTCTCGAAGCGCCACAGGTGCTGGGCGCCGTCAGCGCGCACGAGCGCGGAGTACGACGAGGGGGCGTCCGCGGACACGGTGACCGCTGCCGACTTGTTGCTCCACTGGACGTTGCCGGTGGCGTCCTTGGCGCGGACCCGGTAGGTGTGCGCCACGCCCGGGGTGCGGCCGGTGTCGGTGAAGACGAGCGGCGGCAGCTTCCACCACACGCTCGAGGAGGTCATCGAGCCGATGGACGGCCCGTTGTCGCGGTAGACGTCGTAGGTGAGCGTCTCGTCGTCGCGGTCCCAGGTGGAGTTGAAGCGCACGCGCACCTCACCCGACTCGGTGGAGGTCGCCACCGGGTCCATGCCGGCGAGGTAGATCGGCTTGAAGGAGTGCGGGCCGACCGACTTGTCGAGGAAGCGGACCAGGCCCTGCTGGGCCGTGCCGTTGACGGTGGGGAACTCCCCGCCGAGGACGAGGTAGTCGCCACTGCCCTCGACGGTCCAGGCCGCCTGGCGGTCGGGGGTGTACGAGCCGAACTCGAGGTCGGGGTACCACTGCCGGAGACCGGCGAAGGGCACACCGCGGAAGTCCCACCCGTAGGCGTCGTTGCGCGTCGTCATCCCGGTGGCCTCGGTGGAGGAGGCCTGCGCCTTCTGCCAGCGCGACCGCGGGCTGGTGTCGCCGTAGCCGTCGATGACCGAGCAGTCGTGGGAGTGGGCGACGGAGTACAGCGAGCCCTGGAAGGACTCGACGTCGTAGGTGTCGCCGAGGCAGTCGTTGACCCAGCGGATCGCCCCGCCGTTCGGGTCGGCGGCGAAGGTGCCCTCGAAGCTGGCGCCCGACGCCGAACGCGTACCCCGAGCCGTAGACGTTCGTCGCGTCGGCCTTCAGGCTCGTGATGCCGCCGTTGAGGCCTGCGGTGCGGATCTTCGTCTGCGCTGCCCACGGGCGGGTGGCGCCGGTGGCCGCGTCGAGCGCGCCCATGCCGTAGGCGTCCGACGCCGTTGAGCGTCGCGAACGAGCCGCCGGCGATGACCTGGGTCTGGTCGGGGCTCATGACCATCGTCCAGACGTAGCCACCGGTGCCGGCGGCCACGGGGGCCCAGTCGGTCATCTGGGCGTTGGAGACCCGGAAGGCCGCGAGGTGGGTGCGCGTCTCGCCGTTGGCCGACGGGTAGTTGCCGCCGACGTAGACGGTGTCGGCCGCGACCGCGAGGGCGCGAACCTGGCCGCCGATGTTCGGGGCCCAGCCCAGCAGGGCGCCGGTGGCGGTGCTGAACGCGGCGACGTGGCCGCGGGCGGCGCCGTCGACGGTCGTGAAGTCGCCGCCGACGTAGACGCGCGAGCCGTCGCCCGAGGCCCGGATCACCAGGCCCTGGGCGTTGAGCGCGTGCGAGAAGCTGCCCACCGGGTTCCCGGTGGTGACGTCGTACGCGAAGATGTTCGCCGCGTCGATCTCACCGGCGCCCCCGACGGGGACACCCGGCGGGCGGGCCTTGGTGAAGCTGCCGGTGACGTACACCGTGGTCCCGACGATCGCCTGGCTCCACACCACCCCGTTGATCTGCCACGTGGGCAGGGCGTCGGCGCCGACGGTGTCGACCACAGGGGGCTCGTCGGCGCTGGCAGCCGGCGCCAGGGGCACGACGAGCCCGAGGGTGACGACGAGCGCGGCGAGCGCGAGGCGCCCGACCCGGGGGATGAGGTGTGCGTTCATGACCGACTCCCGGAACGGTGTGCGCCGGGAGCCCGGAGCACGACGGTGCGGACGAGGAGGCCACTGAGGACGGGGCCGACCGCGAGGACGAAGGGGGTGAGGGGTGCCGCGAGGCCGATCGGGCCGAGGGCGAGCGCGAGCAGGCCGGTCCCGACGACGACGTCGAGGGCCCGCAGGCCGAACACCGCGCGCTGGCTGCCGCGGGTGACGGCGAGGCTGGCGAACGGCTGCATCGTCGCGGTGGCGGCCGCGAAGACCGCCCATCCCGCGACGGTGACGAGGTGGACGTCGATCGAGCGACCGACGGCGAGGGGCGCGAGGAGCGGGGTGAGGGCGGTGACGACCATGCCGAGCGCGACGGCGGTCCCGGCCATCGCGAGGCTGGCCCGGCGGGCCCGCGCCACGAGGGTGGTGAGCGGGAGCGCACGGTCGCGGGCGTAGGTGCTCAGCAGGTACGAGCCGAGCCCCTGGACGACGAGGAGGGCCGGCGCGCCGAGGATCCGGCCCGCCTCGACCTCGCCGAGGGCGACGGCACCGGTGGCGCCGAGGAGGACGAACCGGCTGATGGTCAGGCCGGTGGGGGTGAGGGCGACCTGCGCGCCGCGCCAGCCGCCGAAGGCGAGGACCTGGCGCAGGGCCGCCCCGCGGAGGGGGACGATCCGCCGCTCCGCCCGCGGCAGCACGGCGGCCGCGACGAGGATGCCGGCCGCCTGGCCGACGGCGACCGACAGGAGGAAGGAACCCACCTCGATCTCGTCGACGAGGAGCAGGCTGAGCAGCGTCGTCGCGACGGCGACGCCGTCGACGACGAGGAGGGTCCAGAACCGCTGGACCGCCATGAGGACGCGGCGCAGCACCTCCTCGACCTGGAAGGCGGCGGTGGCGACGGCGAAGAGCACGGCCTCACCGCTGCCGAGGACGCCGGTGAGGTTGAGGACGAGCGCCGCCCCGGCCGAGCCGGCGAGGGTGACGACGACGAGCCAGGCCTGGAGGGCGGCGCGGACCCTGCGGTCGTGGCGGTCGAGGACGGTCAGCGAGTCGCCGACGAGGCCGCTCGTGACCGCCGTGGTGAGGATCGTGGTGCCCAGGCAGAGCGAGATGGTGCCGAGCCCCGACGCACCGAGGGCGTGGGCGGCCACGACCTGCAGCGCGAAGCTGCCCGCGGCCTGCGCCAGCTGCGCGAGCGCAGCGGCGAGGGCGGGCAGCCGACGGAGGCGTCCCGGGAGGGACGCCACCCGTCCGATGGTCGGGGCCGACACCGGGGTCAGCCGGCCGCTCGGGCGTCGCCGCGGAACTCGGCGGACGTGTGCACGCCGTCGAAGTCGACGACGAGACGGCTCTTGGTCAGCGAGGCCTTGGGAACGGCGAACGCGTACCGGGCCCCGGCGGTCTTGCCGGCGGCGAGGGTACCGCCGAAGTCGCGGGCGTCGACGTCATCGGCGTAGACCCGTTCGGCGACGAGGTTCTTCGCGCCGTACGTGGCGGTGACGACGACCTGCTGGAGGTCGATGGCCTTGCCGGTCTTGTTCTCGAGGCGCACCTCGAAGACGGCGAACTCGCGACCGGCGAAGGCACCGGGGCCCTGGCCGGACTCGACGCCGCTCGTGACCTTGCCGACCGTGAGGCGCACACCGTCGGGGTAGGCCACCGCGGCGTCGAACGCCGCGGGTGCCGCGCTGACGGTGGGGGTGGCGGGCGCTCCGGAGCGCTTGACCTTGGCGATGACCGAGGGGGCGGCCGTCGGGGTCGGGCCGACCGCCGTCGGCGACGGGGTGGGCCGCGCGGTCTCCGTCGGCGCGGAGGCCGAGGGCGATGTGGTGGCCGAGGCGCTCGGCGCCGCGGTCTCGGTGGAGTCGGAGCCACTGCACGCGGTGAGCGCGACGAGGGCGAGACCGCCGACGAGCGCCGCGACCCGGGTTCGGGCGGGCACTCGCGTGGCGGGGGGGACGACAGCGCGGCCCCGCGGCCCCGAGGGGGCGTGGGGGACGGCGGCCGTCCGTCGTGCGTGGGTCATCAGTAGGCTCCTCTGCCGCGGATCACGGCTTCTGCGGTTCGGACGAGGATCTGTGCGTCGAGGGCGAGCGACCAGTTGTCGACGTACCAGAGGTCGAGCCGGACCGAGTCGCCCCACGAGAGGTCGCTGCGGCCGGAGACCTGCCACAGGCCGGTCATCCCGGGACGGACCCTGAGGCGGCGCACGGCGTCGCTCTCGTACCGGTCGACCTCGGAGCTCAGCGGCGGGCGCGGCCCGACGAGGGACATCTGGCCCGTGAGGACGTTGAACAGCTGCGGGAGCTCGTCGACCGAGAAGCGGCGCAGGAAGGCACCGATGCGGGTGACCCGCGGGTCGGTGCGCATCTTGAACAGCGTCTGGTTGGCGTCGTGCCCCACGGTCTCGAGGTCGGCCAGGCGCTTCTCGGCGTCGACGACCATCGTGCGGAACTTGATCATCCGGAACATCCGGCCGCCCTCGCCCACGCGGGTTTGGGTGAAGAACACCGGCCCGGGGGTGTCGCGCTTGATGAGGCAGGCGATCCCGAGGAGCACGGGGGACGCCACGATGATGAGGAGGAGCGCCCCGAGGCGGTCGGCCATCAGCTTGATGCCGTAGCGCAGACCGCTCGAGATCGGGCGCTCGACGTGGAGCATCGGCACGCCGGCGGCCGGACGCATGGTCAGGCGCGGTCCGGCGACCTCGACGATCCCGGGAGAGATGAGGAGGTCGACGTCCCGCTGCTCGAGCGACCAGCCGAGGCGGCGCAGCGCCACCCCGCTGAGCTCGGGGTTGCTCGCGACGGCGACGGCCTCGACCTGGTGCCGCTCGACGACCCCGAGGGTGTCGTACTGCGAGCCGAGGACGGGCACCCCCGCGGCGCGGAGGTCGGCCACGGCGGGGTCGGAGATGTCGCTGACGCACGCCCCGACGATCCGCATGCCGGAGGCGGCCGGCTCGCGCAGGATGTGCTCGGCCATGTCGCGCACCGAGCTGATGTCGCCGACGAGCAGCGTGGGCTGGAGGTAGAGACCCTCGAGCCGACGACGGGCGATGTGCCGCCGCAGCAGCCAGCGCGAGGTGCCCGACAGCGCGAGCATCGTCGGCGCGGCCACGAGGACGACGGCGCGCGAGAACGGCGCGTGGAGGAGGAAGGAGGCGCACGCGATGACGGCCACGAGCGTGGCGGCGGCCCGCGTGACGGCGCGGTACTCCTCGGTGCCGGAGCCGGCGTAGCGCAGCGCGTACGCCCCGTGGGCGGCCAGAGCCAGCACCCAGGCGACGACGAGCGCCAGCGCCATGAGCCACGGCACGATGGAGGGGGCGGAGACGTCGTCGACGACGAGGCTCCGGCCCCAGGCCCCCAGACCGACGCCGGAGACACCGGCGACCAGGTCGACGGACAGCGTCCGCCAGCGGTGGGATCTCTCCCACTCGCGAAGACGTCTGCGAACACTCGCGTGCCCGTGGGCCGCGAGATCAACGTGCGCTGCCTCTCGTGGTCTTCCCCACGAGGGCGCGCCGATACCCTGCGCAATGCTCATCGAACGTCGACCCCTGCAATCGATAGTGTTCGAAGACGACCGGCTCGGTTGAGTCGGTTAGGTTTTCCCCGTCGGTCCTGCAACCTTCGAGGTAGACCACACCCTAGGAGACGCAGCGCCGCGTGGCGATACCGTTTCGAATAACATCGGCCGTTCGGCTGATCTTGTCATCGGCCGTTCGGCTCGTCCAACGGTCGAGAACCGGTCGTCGGGGTGGATGGGGCCGTGCGTCACCGCGGTGCGTGGACCTGCTGCTGGGCGTCGAGGAGGCCGAGCCCGACGAGCGCCTCGACGGCGTCGGCGGCGTCGTCGAGGAGGAACGGCAGGTCCTTCTTCTCGGTCGAGGAGAAGTCGCGCAGGACGAAGTCGGCGGCGTCCATCCGGCCGGGCGGGCGACCGATGCCGACCCGCACGCGGTGGTAGTCCTTGGTCCCGAGCGAGCTGCTGATGGCGCGCAGCCCGTTGTGACCGCCCTCTCCCCCACCGCGTTTGAGCCGGACGGTGCCGGAGTCGAGGTCGAGCTCGTCGTGGACGACGACGAGGCGCTCGGGCGGGACCGAGAAGAAGCGGAGCAGCGCCGAGACCGGGCCGCCCGACTCGTTCATGTAGGACGCGGGCACCGCGACGACCGCCGCGGGACCGGGCACGCCACCGGGTCCGGTGCCCAGACGCACCTGCGCCGCGTGGGCGCGGGCCTTGTGGGTGCGCAGCGCCGAGCCGGCGCGACGGGCCAGCTCCTCGACGACCATCGCGCCGACGTTGTGGCGGTTGCCGGCGTAGCCGGGTCCGGGGTTGCCCAGGCCGACGACGAGCCAGGGTCCTGAGTCGGTCACGCCGGCCACGATAGCCGCGCGACGCCCTCGCGGCCGATCCGGCGCCGGGACGCCGCAGGGCCCGGTCCGCGAACGGACCGGGCCCTGCTGGGTGCCGCGGTGGAGCGGCGGGGTGGCTCAGGCCTCGTCGGAGGCCTTGTCGCCCGCGGCGTCGCCCTCGGCCTCGGCGGACCCGCCCTCGGCCTCCTCGGCGGCGGCGTCCTCGTCGGACTCCTCGCGCTCGATGCCGGCCTCGGCCTCGGCCTCGGCGAGCTCGGCCTCGAGGGCCTCGGCGGTGACCTGCGCGGTGACGTTGACGACGAGCGCCTCCGGGTCGGTGACGAGCACGGCCCCGGCCGGGAGCTCGACGGCGCCGGCGAGGAACTGGGTGCCGGCCTCGGCGCCCTCGACGTTGACGGTGAGGCTGTTCGGGATGTTCGTCGCCTCGACCTCGAGCTGGAGGCTCTGGTGGTCGGTGGTGACGACGGTCTCGGGAGCGGCCTCGCCCTCGACGTGGACCGGGATGTCGACGGTGACCTTCTCGCCCTTGGTGACGACGACGAGGTCGATGTGCTCGATGACCGGCTTGATCGGGTCGCGCTGCACGTCCTTGGCGAGCGCCAGCTGCTCGTCGCCCTCGAGGACGATCGTCAGCAGGGCGTTGGTGTTCTTCAGGGCGAGCATGGTGTCGTGGCCCGGAAGGGTGATGTGGACGGGGGCGGTGCCGTGGCCGTACATGACGGCGGGGACCTTGTGGGCGCGGCGGATCTTGCGCGCGGCGCCCTTGCCGAACTGGGTGCGCGGCTCGGCGACGAGCTTGATGGCGTCGGACACGGGGTGCTCCTGGCGGTTGCTGGGGGTCTGGGTGCGGTCTCCTCGACGTGGGACGCAGCACCGATACCGGACCGCTCGCGAGCCGACCCGCGAGCCCGTTCGGGACCACCGAGCCGCCAGCGTCGATCACGGATGCGTCTGGCCGCTGGTGCGGCCGAGACCGCACGTCGGTGTGCGGTGCGACGTCCCTCGCCGAGGCAACCCCCCGAGTCTAGGCGACGGGCGAGGGAACGTCGAAATCGGCGGGAACGGCCGCCGCGTCACGCCGGGCCTGGTCGCGCTCGCCGAGGCGGACGGCGACGACACCGGCGAGGAGGACGGCTCCCCCGACGAGCTGGACCGGGCCCGGCAGCTCGGAGAGGACGAGCCAGGCGAAGAGGACGGCGAAGAGGACCTCGGTGAGTCCGACGAACGAGGCGAGGGTCGAGCCGAGGTGGCGCGCGCCGACGACGCCGAGGACGTAGGCGAGGGCCGCGGCGACGACGACGAGCTCGGCGATGGCCAGCCACGCGGGGATCTCGGACCCCGCGACGAGGACGGCCCCGGTGCCGCGGTGCATCGGCAGGACGCCGACGAGCCCGAGGAGCGCGAGGACGACGGCCCCGACCGCGAGGCCGAGCCCGGCGAAGGCGGTGGCCGGCAGCACGGTGGGGCGCCCGGCGAGGACGTAGTGGCCGGCGAGTCCGGTGGCGGCGAGCAGACCCCACAGGACCCCGACGAGGCTGGGGGTGCTCTGGCCGGTGATGTCGAGGACGAGCGCGAGCCCGCCGATGGCCAGGACGATGCCGACGCCGGTGAGGCGGTGCGGGCGGACCCGGGTGAGCGCCCAGACCCACAGGACGACGAGGACGATGCCGAGGTACTCGATGAGGAGGGCGACGGCCACCGGCATCCGGTTGACGGCCTGGAAGTACCCGAGCTGGGCGGCCGCCACGGCGAGCGAGCCGTAGAGGGCGACGCGCGGCAGCTCGTGCGCGACCTCGCGCCAGCGCCCTCGCAGGGCCCAGAGGGTGAACGGCAGGAGGAGGAGCGCGGCCCCGGAGATGCGGGTGAGGACGACGGCACCAGGCGTCCAGCCTGCTGTCATCAGGGCCTTGGCGAACGGACCGGACGTCCCGAACGCCGCACACGACAGGAGCATGGCGAGCAGCCCCAGCCCCAGGTGACGGCGGACCATCTCGACCATGACGACCTCCTCGTTCCCACCCCGGCGTAAGGACCGAAGTATGCTGTTGCCCATGACGGTAGTGCCGGACGATGTCAGGAGTCAAGTTGCTTTTCACCTATGACACCGACGTGACGCTGGCGCACGCCGCGGCCGTCGCGAACACCGGCCCCGGGCTCGGCGACGAGGACCGCGAGGAGCTGCCCGACCTCGCGGCCCTCCAGGCGTGGTTCGACCGCTGGGAGTGGACCGGGAGGCGCCCGGCGAGCGAGGCCGAGGTGACCGCGGTGCGCGCGCTGCGGCCCCGCCTGCGGCACCTGTGGTCGCTGCGCGACGACGACCTCGTCGCCGAGGCCAACGCGCTCCTCGCGGAGAACGGCGCCCTCCCCCGGCTCGTCCAGCACGGGCACTTCGGCTGGCACGTCCACGCGACCTCCGACGACGCGACGCTGGACCGCCGCATCGCCGTCGAGGTCGGGATGGCCCTCGTCGACGTCATCCGTGGCGACCAGGTCGACCGGCTCAAGGTGTGCGCCGGCGACGACTGCGAGGACCTGCTCGTCGACCTCAGCAAGAACCGCTCCCGCAAGTTCTGCGACGGGACGTGCGGCACCCGGGCGAACGTCGCGGCCTACCGGGCGAGGAAGGCCGCCGAGTCCTGACCCTCAGGCGCGACCGCCGAAGAGGCTCGTCACGGAGCCGTCCTCGAAGACCTCCTTGACCGCGGCGCTGATGAGCGGGGCGATCGAGAGCACCGTGATGCCCTCGATCTCCTTCTCCGGCGGGATGGGGAGGGTGTCGGTGACGATGACCTCCTCGGCGGCGCAGTCGCGCAGCCGCTCGACCGCCGGGTCGCTGAGGATGGCGTGGGTCGCCGCGATGACGACCGCCTTGGCGCCGTCGGCCATGAGGGCGTCGGCCGCCTTGGTGATGGTGCCGCCGGTGTCGATCATGTCGTCGACGAGGACGCAGACGCGGCCCTTGACGTCACCGACGACGCGGTTGGCGACCATCTCGTTGGGCCGGTTGATGTCGCGGGTCTTGTGGATGAAGGCCAGCGGGGCGCCACCGAGCCGCTTCGACCACTGCTCGGCGACCTTGATCCGGCCGGCGTCGGGCGAGACGACGGCGAGGTCCTGGTCGCCGTACTTCCGGGCGACGTACTCCGAGAGGATCGGGATCGCCATCAGGTGGTCGACCGGACCGTCGAAGAAGCCCTGGATCTGGTCGGTGTGGAGGTCGACGCAGATGAGGCGGTCGGCTCCGGCCGTCTTGAACAGGTCGGCCATGAGGCGGGCGCTGATCGGCTCGCGGCCGCGGTGCTTCTTGTCCTGGCGGGCGTAGCCGTAGAACGGCATGACGACCGTGATCCGCTTCGCGCTCGCCCGCTTGAGCGCGTCGACCATGAGCAGGTGCTCCATGATGCACTCGTTGATCGGGGTGGTGTGGCTCTGGATGACGAAGGCGTCGGACCCGCGGACGGACTCCTCGAAGCGCACGTAGATCTCGCCGTTGGCGAAGTCGTAGGCGCTCGTGGGCACGAGCTCGGTGCCGAGCTGCGACGCGACCTCCTGGGCCAGCCCGGGGTTGGCCCGGCCCGAGAAGAGCATCATCTGCTTCTTCGGGCGCTTGCGGATGTTGGCCGACGGCGGTCGGTTCACTTTGCTCACTGGTGGTCGCCCTCCGCGGCGGTCGTGGGGTCCTCGGCAGCGGGACTCTCGGGGGCCGCGGCGACGTCGGGTGCGGCCGCGGCGGCGCGCGCCTCGGCGGCGGCGCGGGCGGACGGCGTGCCGGCGCGGGCCCGCTCGACCCACCCGTCGACGTTGCGCTGGCGTCCGCGGGCCACGGCGATCTGGCCGGGGTCGACGTCTCCCACGAGCGCCGAGCCGGCCGCGACGTAGGCGCCGTCGCCGACGGTGACCGGGCTGACGACGACGGTGTGCGAGCCGACGAACGAGTGGCGGCCCACGGTGGAGTGGTGCTTGGCCACCCCGTCGTAGTTCGCGAAGATCGTCCCGGCGCCGATGTTGGCGCCCTCCCCGATCGTCACGTCGCCGGCGTAGGTGAGGTGCGGCACCTTGGCGCCGTCACCGATCTCGGCGTTCTTCGTCTCCACGAAGCCGCCGATCTTGCCCTTGACGCCCAGGCGCGTGCCGGGCCGGAGGTACGAGTACGGCCCGACGGTGGCGCCGGCGCCGATGACGGCGAGGTTCGCCACCGCGCGGGTCACCTCGGCGCCGTCCCCGACCTCGGTGTCGGTGAGGGTGACCTCGGGGCCGATGACGGCCTCGGCACCGATGCTCGTGGCCCCGAGCAGCTGGGTCCCGGGCAGGACGGTGGTGTCGGCGCCGATCGAGACGTCGACGTCGATCCACGTCGTGGCGGGGTCGACGATCGTCACGCCGGCGCGCATGTGCTGCTCGCAGACGCGACGGTTGAGCTCGCGCCCGAGGGCCGCGAGCTGGACCCGGTCGTTGACGCCCTCGGTCTGCCAGAGGTCGTCGACGAGGTGGGCGCGCACCGGGCGGCCGGCGTCGCGGGCGATCGCGACGACGTCGGTGAGGTACTTCTCGCCCTGCGAGTTGTCGGTGCCGACCTGCGCCAGGGCCTCGCGCAGCAGCGCGGCGTCGAAGGCGTAGATCCCTGAGTTGATCTCGGTGAGGGCGCGCTCGTCGGGGCTGGCGTCCCGGTGCTCGACGATCCGCGCGACCGCGCCCTCGGCGTCGCGGACGATGCGGCCGTACCCGGTGGGGTCGGCGAGGTGGGCCGTGACGACGGAGACCGCGGCACCGCTCTCGGTGTGCGACGCGGTGAGGGCGAGGAGCGTGTCGCCCGCGAGGAGCGGGACGTCGCCGTAGGTGACGAGGACGGTGCCCGACAGTCCGGCGGGGAGGGCGTCGAGGCCGCACTCGACGGCGCGGCCGGTGCCCTTGACGTCGTCCTGGTCGGCGATGACGAGCGCCGGGTCGAGCATCGCGAGGACCTCGACGACGCGGTCGCGCTCGTGGCGCACGACGACCTCGACGTGCTCGGCTCCCGAGGCCCGGGCCGCGCGGACGGCGTGGCCGACGAGGGTCTGGCCGCCGATCCGGTGCAGGACCTTGGGGGTCGCCGACCTCATCCGGGTTCCTTCGCCTGCGGCGAGGACGATGACGGCGGCCGGGCGGGGGGTGCTCACGCTCAGGGGCTCCAGGTGTGCTGCGGGGGCCAGCGGACGGGCGTCATGCTACCCGCGCGGCCGGGTCCACCCGGACCGCGTCCCGGCCGAAGGTGCCCGGCGCGGACGACGCGCCGGGCACCGGCTCGGGGGGTGGCCGGCCTAGAGCAGGTCGGTGAGCTGCGTGCGCGCCCGGGAGCGCACCGCCTCGAGGGCTTCGGTGGCCGTGCGGGCGCCACGGGCCTCGGTGGCCAGCCCCTGGCACTCGGGGAGGGTGTGCAGCGAGAGGGCGAGCCGGACGACGGGCACCTTGCTCGGCGCCATCGACAGGCTCGAGACGCCGAGCCCGGCGAGGACGAGGGCCAGCAGGGGGTCGCCCGCCGACTCGCCGCACACCCCGATGGGGACGCCGCTCTGGCTGGCCCCCTCGCACGCCGCGGCGACGACGTCGAGGACCGCGGGCTGCCACGGGTCGAGGAGGTCGGAGAGCGCCCCCTGCATCCGGTCGGCCGCCATCGTGTACTGCGCGAGGTCGTTGGTGCCCAGGCTGCCGAAGTCGACCTCGGCGAGGACGTGCCGCGCCCGCAGCGCGGCCCCGGGCACCTCGATCATCACCCCGGCCTTGGGCAGGCCGTTCTCGCGGACGCGGCGGGCGAACCACGCCGCCTCCTCGACGGTGGCGACCATCGGGGCCATGACGCGCACGTCGGCCCCGGTCTCCTTGGCGGCGATCGCGAGGGCCTCGAGCTGGGCGTCGAGGAGCTCGGGGCGCTCGGCCGACAGGCGCAGCCCACGACGCCCGAGGGCCGGGTTCTCCTCGGGTCCGAGGTCGGCGAACGACAGGGGTTTGTCGGCGCCGGCGTCCAGGGTGCGCACGACGACCCGGCGGTCGCCGAACGGCGCGAAGACCTTCCGGTAGATGTCGGTCTGCTCCTCGACCGTCGGTGCCCGCTCGGCCGAGAGGAAGACGAACTCGGTGCGGAACAGGCCGACGCCCTCGAGGTCGAGCGGGCCGGCCTCCTCGGCGTCCTTGACCCCGCCGATGTTGGCGAGCAGGGCGATGGCGTGGCCGTCCTTGGTGACGCCTGGCCCCCGGCTCCCGGACAGGGCCTCGGCCCGCTTCGTGCGCCGGACCCGCTGGGCCTCGACGAGGGAGGGGTCGGGGGCGATGGTGACCTCCCCGGTGTCGCCGTCGAGGGCGACGGGCGTCCCGGCCGGGATCTCCGTGGCCCCGGCGAGCTGGACGACCGCCGGGATCCCCATCTGGGCCGCGAGGATCGCGGTGTGGCTGGTGCGGCCCCCGACCTGGGTGATGATGCCGACGACGAGGGAGCGGTCGAGGGTGGCCGTCTCCGCGGGCGCGAGGTCCTCGGCCACGACGACGCTCGGCTCGGTGAAGTCGGGCACGCCGGGTGACGGGACCCCGAGGACGGCGGCGACGGCGCGCGACCCGACGTCGCGCAGGTCGGTGACCCGCTCGGCGAAGTAGCCGCCGAGCGCCTCGAACTGGGCGCAGTACTCCTCCACCGCGTTCGCGATCGCGTTCGCCCGGCCGACGCCGGCGTCGAGCTGCTTGGCCGCTGCCTTCGCCAGGCCCTTGTCGCGGGCGATGAGGGCGGTGGCCTTGAGGATCTGCTGGGCGGTGTCGTCGGCGTGGGCCGCCTTGGCCTCGAGGGCGACCGCGACGGACTCGAAGGCGGCCTTGACGTCGGCGAGCGCCGCGTCACGGTCGTCGGCCGGCGGCTCGTCGGCGGGCGGCCGGACCGGCGGCGCCACCTGCACCACCGGACCGTAGGCCGATCCCGGGCTGACGCCGATGCCCTGCCGGGTCTCCGTCGCGGTCACCGCGCTCACTCCGCGTCGAGGTCGCGGGAGAGGAGGGCGACGAGTCCCTCGAGGGCCTCGTCGGCGCCGTCTCCCTCGGCGGTGAGGACGACCTCCTCGCCGTGCTTGGCGCCCAGGGCCATGACCCCGAGGATGCTCGTCGCGTCGATGGCGTCCTCGCCGGGGCGGCCGATCTCGACGTCGAGGCCGGTCTCGCTCGCGGCCTGGACGAACAGGGCGGCAGGGCGGGCGTGGAGGCCGACCGACGAGGCGATGGTGACGGTGCGCTGTGCCATGGGTTTCATCCTTCGGGTGGATCGGTGTGGACGTGCTCTGGAGGCGGTGCCGGGTGCTGCGGGTCGTGCGTCTCGTCCTCAGACCGTAGCCACCGCGTCGACCTCGGCGAGGCGACGGTCGCGTGACTTCAGCGTGACGACGGCGCCGGCCATGACGAGGACCCCGACGACGAGGGCGAGGAGGAAGAGCAGGATCTGGCCGATGCTGCCCATGATCGGCAGCACCCAGATGCCGCCGTGCGGCGCCCGGATGGCCGAGCCGAAGAGCATGACGAGGGCACCGGTGATCGAGGAGCCCACGACCGACGAGACGATGATGCGCACCGGGTCGGCGGCGGCGAACGGGATGGCGCCCTCGGAGATGAACGAGGCGCCGAGCAGCCAGGCCGCCTTGCCGTTCTCGCGCTCGGGCTCCGAGAACAGCTGCGGGCGAACGGTGGTCGCGAGGGCCATGGCGAGCGGCGCCACCATGCCGGCGGCCATGACGGCAGCCATGATCTTCAACGGAGCCGAGTCGGACGCGGCGCCGGCCGCACCGAGGCCGCCGGTGGCGAAGGCGTAGGCGACCTTGTTGACCGGACCGCCGAGGTCGAAGCCCATCATCGCGCCGAGGATGAGGCCGACGAGGACGGCGCTCGAGCCGCCCAGCCCGTCGAGGCCGCTCTTGAGCCCGTCGCTGAGCGCGACGATCGGGCGGCCGAGGAGGGTGATGAACAGGCCGGCGGTGATGAGGGTCGAGAGGATCGGGATGACGACGACCGGCATGACGCCCCGCACCCCCTTGGCGACCTTCCATCCCGAGACCCAGCGGGCGACGAGACCGCCGATGACACCGGTCGCGAGGCCACCGAGGAAGCCGGCGCCCATCGTCGCGGCGATCGAGCCGCCGACGATGCCGGGGACCAGGCCCGGGCGGTCGGCGATCGCGAAGGCGATGAAGCCGGAGAGGATCGGGACGAGGAAGCCGAACGAGGCCGCCCCGATGACGAAGAGCAGCGCGGCCCACGAGGTGAGGCTGAGGGCGTCGAAGTTCTGGGTGATGTTGTACTCGCCCTCGGCGGTCAGGCCGTACTTGACGATCTCGATGGCACCCTGCTCCCCCATCGCGACCTGGGCGAGCATGAACGACAGGGCGATGAGGATGCCGCCGGCCGCGACGAACGGGATCATGTACGACACACCGGTCATCAGCCACTGGCGCACCCGGGTCAGGGTGCTCGCGCCGTCCTCGACCTTGGAGACCAGCCCCCCGGAGGAGCGCGCGGTGGACGCTGCTGCGGCCGCCGCCTCGGCCTTGCTCGGGTCCGCGGCCCACTCGGCGACGAGCGCCTCGGCCTGGGCGATGAGGCCCGGGCCCTCGGAGATGCCCTTCTTGACGCCGACGTCGACCGTCGGCTTGCCGGCGAAGCGGCCCGCGTCCTTCACGGGGAGGTCGTGGGCGAAGATCACGGCGTCGGCAGCGGCGATCTGGGCCGCGGACAGGGGGTTCGAGCCCGCCGAGCCCTGGGTCTCGACCGTCATCGTGTGACCCGCGGCCTTCGCCGCGGCCTCGAGCCCCTCGGCCGCCATGTAGGTGTGGGCGATACCGGTGGGGCACGACGTGACGCCCACGAGAGTGAGGGCGCGCTTCTCGGGTGCCGCCTCCGGGGCAGCGGCCACCGGGGCAGCGGTCTCCGGGGCAGCGGGCACCGGGGCGGCGGCCACCGGGGCGGCGGCTGCCGGGACGGGGTCGAGGGCGACCTCGGCGCTGACGATGCGCACGACCTCCTCCTCGGTCGTCGCGGCGGCGAGCGCGGCCTTGAAGTCCTTCTTCATGAGGGCGCGGGCGAGCTTGGGCAGCATCTGCATGTGGGCGTCGCCGCCGCCGGCCGGGGCCGCGATGAGGAAGACGAGGGTGGCCGGGCCGTCCTTGGCGCCCCAGTCGATCCCGTCGGTGCGGCCGAAGACGAGCGAGGGCTCGGTGATGGCCTCGCTGCGGGCGTGGGGGATGCCGATGCCGCCGGGGAGCCCGGTCGCCATCTTCGACTCGCGGTCGGCGACGTCGGCGAGGAACCGGTCGAGGTCGGTGCAGCGGCCGCTGGCCACGAGCCGCTCCGCGAGGGTGCGGGTCGCCTCGTGGCGGTCGTCGCCGGTCAGGTCGAGGACGACCTGCTCGGGGGTGATGAGGGACATGGCGTTTCCTTTCGGCGGCGTCTGGTCAGTGACCCAGGACGAGGGTGGGGTCGGGAGTGCTGGTCACCTCGACGGGGATGCCGTCGAGGTCGTCGGGGGTGGGGACGCGGCTGCCGGGGAGCGTGACCGCCGCAGCGCCCCACGTGACGGCGGCGGCGAGGGCGTCGGAGGGCGTGAGCCCGCTCGACAGGCCGTGGAGGAGGCCGGCGAGCATGCAGTCGCCGGCACCCACGGTGGACAGGGGTGCGCTGATGGTGGCGCGCGCGTGGACCGTCTCGTCAGCCGTCACCAGGACCGCGCCGTCGCCGCCGAGGCTCACCGCGACGACCTCGATGCCGTCGGCCACGAGGCCACGCGCGGCCTCGAGCACGTCTGCGAGAGTCGGCAGCTCGCGCCCCACGAGCTCGGCGAGCTCCTCGAGGTTCGGCTTGATGAGGTCGGGGCGCGCGGCGACGGCCGCGATCATCGGGGCGCCGGAGCTGTCGACGGCGACCTTGACCCCGCGCTCGCGGACGCGGGTGACGAGCTGGGCGTAGAGGTCGGTCGGGGCGCCCGGGGGGAGGCTGCCGCAGCCGACGACCCACGTGGCGGTGCACGCGGCGTCGAGCGCCTCCTGGAGGAGGAGGTCGACCTCGAGGTCGGACAGCAGCGGCCCCGGCTCGTTGAGCTTGGTCGTCGTGCCGTCGGGCTCGAGGACACTGACGTTCATCCGCAGGGCACCGGCGACGGGGACGCTCCGGCGTGGGACGCGGGCGGCATCGAGGAGCTCGTCCATGAGGTGGCCCTCGGGTCCGCCGGCCGGGAGGACGGCCACCGTGTCGGACCGCTGGGCCGCGAGGGCCCGCGAGACGTTGACGCCCTTGCCACCCGGGTCGACGCGCGAGGAGGTCGCCCGGTGGACCTCGCCGCGGTGCAGCGCCTCGATGGTCACGGCCCGGTCGATGCTCGGGTTCGGGGTGAGGGTGACGATCACGCCGTCACCACCTGGGGGCCGGCGGCCCGCAGCTCGGCGGCGACGTCGTCGGCGAGGTCGGTGTCGGTCACGACGAGGTCGACGTCCTCGAGGCGGGCGAAGCGGTGGAGGTGGTCGTCGCCGGCCTTGCTCGAGTCGGTGGCGACGACGACCCGGCGTGCCGAGCCGACCATCGCGGCCTTGACGAGCGCCTCGGCCTGGTCGGGGGTCGTGAGACCGCGAGCCGCCGACACCCCGTTGGTGCCGAGGACCGCGACGTCGACGACGAGGCCGTCGAGGGCGTGGGTCGCCCAGTCGCCGACGGCTGCCCCGGTGATCCCGCGGACCCGGCCGCCGAGGACGTACAGGCTGATGCCGGGGTGGGTCGAGAGCATCGCCGCCGCGGCCACGGAGTTCGTGACGACGGTGAGGTCGAGGTCGGGCGGGAGGAGCTGGACGACCGCCTGGGTCGTCGAGCCGGAGTCGAGGAGCACCGTTCCCCCGGTGGGGAGCTCGTCGAGGACGCGGGCCGCGATGCGGCGCTTGACGTCGGTGAGGCGTGAGGCGCGGGTGGCGAGCGTGGGCTCGAGCTCGAGGCGCTCGACCGGGATGGCGCCGCCGTGGACCCGGCGGAGGGAGCCGCGCTGCTCGAGGGCGGTGAGGTCGCGGCGGACGGTCTCGGTGGCGACCCCGAGCGACTCGGCGAGCGAGGCGACCTCGACCCGGCCGGCCCGACGGGCCTCGACCAGGATCCGCTGCTGGCGCTCCGCTGCGTACATCGGACTCCTTCGTCCTCGACGGGCCCCTCGTCGGGCCGCTGGGTCAATGAAACCACTCGGACCGACCGATGTAAAGAGATACGGGCACCCGTTTTTGTGGTTTTCACCCGGTGGTGTGGTTTTAGGGAGGCGTGCACGGTCCTCCTGGCCCTCGTCAGGCCGCCGCCGAGCGGCACACTGGTCCGATGCCCGGTGCCCCGCCCACCCGGACCGTCCCGATCCTGCCCTGCCCCGACCTCGACGAGGCCCTGGCCTTCTATCGGGCCCTGGGCTTCCACTCCACGTTCGTGCAGCACCGCCCCTACCCCTGCGCCGTCGTCGCCCGCGACGACTGGGAGGTCCACCTCTCCGGCATCGAGGGCTTCGTCCCCGAGAGCTCCTACGCGAGCTGCATCGTCGTGGTCGCCGACGCCGGAGCCCTGCACACCGAGTTCGCCGCAGGACTGAAGGCCGCCCGCGGCCGGGTCCCGCTCGCAGGGATCCCCCGGCTCCTGCGGCCGCGGCGCAAGCAGGGGACGGTGTCGGGGTTCAGCCTCGTCGACGTCGGCGGCAACTGGCTGCGCTTCTACCGGCACGGTGGCGTCGAGGGCGAGGACGACGAGGGCGTCTCGGGGCTGCGGCGGGTGCTCCTCGGTGCCGCCCGCCAGGGCGATGCGCGAGGCGACGACGCCCGCGCGGCGGGACTGCTCGAGAAGGGCCTCGCGAGGCACCCCGACGCGCCGGTGGACGAGCGGGTCGAGGCGATGGTCTACCTCGCCGAGCTGCGGCTCCGGCTGGGTGACCTCGCGGCGGCGCGGGTCCTCGTCGACGACGTCGCCGCGCTGCCGCTCGACGACGCCGAACGCGCCGGGCTGGGGTCCTTCCTCGACGCCGCGGGCGAGGTCCGCGCCCAGCTCCCCGGGTAGGAATCGAACCTACGTCGCTTGTCCTGATTCAAAGTCAGGCGGGCCCTACCAGCAGACCAACCGGGGAACGCCGCCAACCACCGGCGAACGGCACACAGCGAGGGTAGTGGACCTCCACCGCCCGCCGACCGCGGCGCCGCCCGGCCCCGGCGACCGCGGGCGGCCGGGCGGCCCACCGAGCAGCGGGGCAGAATGGCCCGGTGAGTGATCCCCTGACGACCAAGCCGCCGAAGTCCGGACGCTCCCGGATGACGGGGCGCGAACGGCGCGAGCAGCTCATCGGCATCGGGCGCAAGCACTTCGCCGACAAGGGCTTCGAGGGAGCCACCGTCGAGGAGATCGCGCACTCGGCCGGGGTGTCGAAGCCCGTGGTCTACGAGCACTTCGGGGGCAAGGAGGGCCTGTACGCCGTCGTCGTCGACCGCGAGATCCAGAGCCTCCTCGGCGGCGTCACGCTGGCCCTGGCCACCGGCGGGACCTCGCGCCAGATCATCGAGAAGGCGGCCCTCGCCCTTCTCGACTACGTCGAGGGGTCGACCGACGGGTTCCGGATCCTGGTGCGGGACAGCCCGACCGGGCAGGCCACCGGATCCTTCGCGAGCCTGATGAGTGACATCGCGAGCCAGGTCGAGCACATCCTCGCGGCGCAGTTCAAGGAGCGCAAGCTCGACCCCAAGGCGGCGCCGATGTACGCGCAGATGCTCGTCGGGATGGTCGCGCTCACCGGTCAGTGGTGGCTGGACTCCCGCAAGTTCAAGAAGCACGAGGTCGCGGCGCATGTCGTCAACCTCGCGTGGAACGGGCTCACCGGCCTCGAGGCGAAGCCGACCCTCACGTCGGACACCCCGCAGAGCACCTGACCCGTCAGGGGACCGCGTCGTGGGCGCTGTCCTTGCGCCCGACGGCGAACACCCGGCGGAACGGGAAGAGGATGCCGGCTGCCGTGCGCGGGTACGCCTCGGCGAGCGCTGCGCCGTACGGCTCGATGAAGGCGGCGAGCTCGTCGTCGTCGGTGAGGATCTCGAGGACCGGTCTCAGCCCGGTCGACCGCACCCAGGTGAGGACCGGGTTCTCGTCCTCCGCCCCCGGGTCGAGGACGTGCAGGTAGGTCGTCTCCCACGCGTCGACGGCGCACCCCAGGCGGTTCAGGTAGCGCAGGTAGGTGGCGGGCTCCCCGACGGCCGGGAGGTCGAGGGCGGCGGTGAGCTCGCCGGAGCGCTCGTGGTCCTCGGCCGTCTCGCGCATCAGCCGGTGGCTCGGGGCGTCGAAGTTGCCCGGGACCTGGAGGGCGAACCAACCGCCGTCGGCCAGGGCGCCGACCCACGCGTCGAGGAGGTCGAGGTGCCCGGAGACCCACTGGAGCGTCGAGGACGTGACGATGACATCGGGCGCCTGGCCGAGGGACGCGGGGTCCCACTCGCGCAGGTCGGACTGGACCCACTCGACGCGGTCGTCGCGGTCGAGCTCGCGGGCCGACTCGAGCATCGACTCGCTGGAGTCGACGCCGACGACACGGGCGTTCGGCCACAGCCGGGCGAGGGTGAGGGTGGCCGGGCCGTGACCGCAGCCGAGGTCGACGACGAGCGACGGGTCCTCGGCGCGCACCTGCGTCACGAGGTCGGAGAAGGGCCGGCTGCGCTCGTCGGAGAACTGCGAGTAGGCGGTCGGGTCCCAGCTGCCGTGCTCGCGCATGGCGCCTCCTCACCATTCATCTCGACGTCAAGAATGTTGACGCGGAGTAGAGTTCGGCCATGGCCGCTGACGATGTCGACCGTATCGTCTCCGCGTGGCGTCGGGAGCGCCCTGACCTCGACGTCTCCCCGCTCGAGGTGCTCTCCCGGGTGTCCCGGCTGGCCCGTCGCCTCGACCGCGCCCGCGGCACCGCCTTCGCCGAGCACCGGCTCGACGGCTGGGAGTTCGACGTCCTGTCGGCCCTGCGCCGGGCCGGTACCCCCTACGAGCTGAGCCCGGGCCAGCTCGTCTCCGAGACCCTCGTGACGAGCGGGACGATGACCAACCGGGTCGACCGCCTCGTGGCCCGCGACCTCGTCGAGCGCCACCCCGCGCCGAACGACCGCCGCGGCGTCATCGTCCGGCTCACCGCCGCGGGGATGACGGTGGTCGACGCCGCCCTGGCCGACCTCATCGCCCACGAGCAGGCACTCCTCGGCGAGCTCGGGACCACCGAGCGCGCCGAGCTCGCCGACCTCCTGCGCCGCCTCCTCCAGCCGTTCGAGACCGCCTGACGCCGGGGCGCCGGACGGCTCCCCACGTCTCCGGGTGGCGGCCGGGCGCGGGTCAGCCGACGAGCTCGGCGGCCTCGAGCCACTCGAGCTCGAGCGACTCCCGCTCGTCGACGATCTCGCGCAGCTCCCGGTTGAGCTCGAGGACCCGTTCGTGGTCGGTCGAGGCCGCCGCCATCGCGGCGTGCACCTTGTCCTCGCGCTCGGCGAGGCGGGAGAGCTGCTTCTCGACGCGCGCCATGACCTTGCGCGCCTCGCGCGCCTCGGCCGGGTTGAGGGCAGTCGCCCCCGCGGACCGCGACGAGGTCGCCGCCCTGGCCCGGTCCGCCGATGCCGCTGCCACCGCCGGGGCAGCGGCCGCGCGCAGCCGCAGGTACTCCTCGACACCTCCGGGCAGGTCCCGCAGGCGCCCGTCGCCGAGGAGGGCGACCTGGCGGTCGGCGACGCGCTCGAGGAGGTAGCGGTCGTGGGACACGACGACGAGGGTCCCCGCCCACCCGTCGAGGAGGTCCTCGAGCGAGGTGAGCGTCTCGATGTCGAAGTCGTTGGTCGGCTCGTCGAGGAGCAGCACGTTCGGCTCGTCCATGAGCAGGCGGGTCAGCTGGAGCCGCCGCCGCTCACCACCGGACAGGTCGCCGACCCGGGTCTGTTGGCGCGACCCGGTGAAGCCGAGCCGCTGGGCGAGCTGCGAGGCGGTCAGCTCCTTCTTCCCGAGCCGCACGACGGAGCGCACCGACTCGACCGACTCGATGACCCGGCGCCCCTCCCACGCCTCGAGCTCGCGGACCTCCTGGGTGAGGAAGGCGAGGCGCACCGTGATGCCCTCACGGCGCTTCCCGGCGGCGAGCGGGTGGGAGCCCGCGATGGCGCGCAGCAGCGTCGACTTCCCTGCGCCGTTGACCCCGACGACCCCGACTCGCTCCCCCGGGGCGAGTCGCCACGTGAAGCGGTCGAGCAGGGTGCGGTCACCGACGGCGAGGCTGGCGTCGACGAGGTCGACGACGTCCTTGCCCAGGCGCGTCGTCGCGAAGCGGACGAGCTCGACGTCGTCCCGCGCTGGAGGCTCGTCTTCGATGAGGGCGTTGGCGGCGTCGATGCGGAACTTCGGCTTGCTCGTGCGGGCGGGCGGTCCGCGGCGCAGCCAGGCGAGCTCCTTGCGCAGGAGGTTGTCGCGGCGGTCTGCGACGACGCCGGCCATCCGCTCGCGCTCGGCCTTGGCGAGGACGAACGCGGCGTACCCGCCCTCGTAGGAGTTCACGCCCCCGCCCTCGACCTCCCACGTCTGGGTGGCGACGGCGTCGAGGAACCAGCGGTCGTGGGTGATGACGAAGAGCGCGTTGTCGGGGCGGGCGTGCTGACCGACGAGGTGCTGGGCGAGCCAGGCGACGCCCTCGACGTCGAGGTGGTTCGTCGGCTCGTCGAGGAGCAGCAGGGCGGGGTCGGCCACGAGGAGCTGGGCCAGGGCCACCCGCCGGCGCTCGCCGCCGGAGAGCGGTCCGACGAGGGCGTCGAACCCGCCGACGGCCGGGGCGTCGATGCCGCCCAGGAGGCCGGTGAGGACGTCGCGCACCCGCGAGCTCGCCGCCCACTCGTGCTCGGCGAGGCCGCCGAGGACCGCGTCGTGGACGGTCGAGCCGGGGTCGAGGGTGTCGTCCTGGGTGAGGACGCCGACGGTGAGGCCGCCGGTGCGGGCGACCCGGCCGGTGTCGACGTCGCGCGAGCCCTCGAGCACCCGCAGCAGGGTCGTCTTGCCGCCGCCGTTGCGCCCGACGACGCCGATCCGGTCGCCGCCGCCGACCCCGAGGGAGACGGCGTCGAGCACCTGCGTGGTGCCGAGCGCGAGGGACGCACGCTCGACGGAGACGAGGTTGGCCACTAGTCGACCCGGCGCTGGAGGACGTGCGCGCCGTGGACCGGGCCGCTGGCCCGCCGCACGTCGCGCACCGAGCCGCTCGCGGTGAGCGCCACGGCGAGGTCGATGCCCGACTCGTTGTCCTCGACGAGGAAGGCGACCGTCGGGCCCGAGCCCGAGACGATGCCGCCGAGGGCGCCGAACTCCATCCCGGCGGCGAGCACCTCGCCGAGCGCCGGTCGCAGCGAGATGGCGGCGTCCTGGAGGTCGTTCGCGAGCTGCGGGGCGAGCTCGTGCGGGTCGCCGCTGCGGAGTGCCGCCATGAGGGCGGGGTTCGCCACCGGCTCGGGGACGTCCTCGTCGCTGCGCAGGCGGTCGCACTCGGCGTAGACCTCGGGGGTCGACAGGCCGTCCTCCCCGAGGGCGAAGACCCAGTGGTAGGTGCCGCGGGCGAGGACGGGGGCGAGCAGCTCGCCGCGTCCGCTCCCGACGGCGGTGCCACCGGCGACGAGGAAGGGGACGTCGCTCCCGAGCTCGGCGCCCAGCTCCTCGAGCTCCTCGCGGTCCAGGCCGAGGTCGAAGAGGTGGTCGAGGGCGACGAGGGTGCCGGCGGCGTCGGCCGAGCCCCCCGCCATGCCCCCGGCGACGGGGATGCCCTTGCGGATGTCGACGTGGACCGGTTCGACGTCGAAGCGCTCCTCGACGAGCCGGGCGGCCTTGATCACGATGTTCCCGCCGTCGAGCGGCACCCCGGCCGTCAACGGCCCGCTGACGGTCACGCCGAACGCATCGGCGACCGAGACGGTGACGTCGTCGTAGAGGCTCACGGCGTGGAAGACGGTGGCCAGGTGGTGGTAGCCGTCGTCACGGCGCGGACCGACGAGGAGCTCGAGGTTGACCTTCGCGGGGACGCGCACCGTCACGGGTGCGGGTACGAGCGGAGCCGAGGTCATGCGCCCACCCTAGTCAGACGTGGGGGGCGCTCAGGACGTCTGTCGGCGGGCGGTGGCGATGGCCGCGAAGGCGGTGACGTCGAGCTGCTCGCCGCGGGTGCGCGGGTCGATCCCGGCCGCCACGAGGGCCTCCTCGGCGAGGGTGGGCGAGCCGGCCCACGTCGCGAGCGCGGCCCGGAGGGTCTTGCGGCGCTGCGCGAACGCGGCGTCGACGCAGGCGAACACGTCCCTGCGGGAGGCCCCCGTGTCCGGGGGCTCACGGCGGGTGAGCATGACGAGCCCCGAGTCGACGTTGGGGACGGGCCAGAACACGCTGCGCGACACCGTCCCCGCGAGCCGGACGTCGGCGTACCACGCGGCCTTGACGCTCGGCACCCCGTACGTCTTCGAGCCGGGCCCGGCGGCGAGCCGCTCGGCGACCTCGAGCTGGACCATGACGAGGATGGTGCGCAGTGTCGGGAAGTGCTCGAGGAAGCGCAGCACCACGGGCACCGAGACGTTGTAGGGCAGGTTCGCGACGAGGGCGGTCGGCGGGGGGCCGGGCAGCTCGGTCACCTGCATGGCGTCGGCGAGGACGACCTCGAACCGGTCGAGAAGGCCCGGCGCGTGGCGCTCGACGGTGGCCGGGAGGGCCGCGGCGAGAGCGGGGTCGACCTCGACGGCGACGACCCGTCCGACCGCGGGCAGGAGGGCGAGGGTCAGCGAGCCCAGGCCCGGACCGACCTCGACGACCGTGTCGTCCTCCCCCACCCCCGCGACGCGCACGATCCGGCGCACGGTGTTGCCGTCGACGACGAAGTTCTGGCCCCACTGCTTCGTGGGTCGGATGCCGTGGCGTGCCGCGAGCTCGCGGATCTCCGCCGCCCCGAGGAGGGTGGTCTCGCTCTCGTCGGGCACCGTCTCACCCTAGCCCTGCGCCGCCCACCTCAATCGCGTGCTACGGCGCAGTACGTGTCGTGATCACAGCACCTACTGCGCCGTAGCACGCGGTTTGGCGCTGGGGTCGCGGGCGGCCTCCCCCACGAGAAACCCCGCCTTCCCACCGGAAGCTTTCCGGTGGGAAGGCGGGGTTTTCGGGGGAACCCCGAAAAGCGCGGAGAAGGGGTCAGGCGGCGTGCCTGCAGCCCCAGGGCGAGAGCCCGTCCTTCTCGTAGTACCGGTTCGCGACGGTGATCTGCTCGGCGCGCGACGCGAGGTCGGGGCGCGAGGCGAAGTCGTCGCCGCCGTTGTAGTTCCACGACGAGATCGAGAACTGGAGGCCGCCGTAGTAGCCGTTGCCGGTGTTGATGCTCCAGTTGCCGCTCGACTCGCACTCGGCGATGCGGTCCCACATGGCCGAGCGGGCGAGGTTGATCCCGCCACCGGAGCCGCCCGAGCCACCGGAGCCACCCGACGAGACGACCGGCTTGGTGCCGACGCGCACGACCGCGGTGGTCGGCTTCGAGACCGTCTTCGAGGACAGGATCTTGCTCTTCGAGCGCTTGCCGTCGACGTAGGTGACCTCACGGGTCACCGCCTTCCTGCCGGCCTTGCCGGAGGTGGTGACGCGGGTCTGGCCGACGGTCAGCGAGTCGTCCTTCTTCTTCACCGTGGCATAGCCGATCGACTCGCTCGTCGTGACCTTCTTGACGGTCACCCGCTTGAGGACGATCTTCATCCCGTCGTCGACCGGCGTGGTCAGGCCGGGGGCGAGGATGTCGCGGGCGCCCTTGGTGAGGTCGAGCTCGGCGAGGACACCGTCGACCTTCGGAGCGACCGAGGTCACCGTGCGGGTCTTCCCGTCGGCGGTGACCGTGACCTTCTTGGGCATCGTCACCGACATCGCGAGGCCGCCGCGGCCCAGCGGCTGCGAGCGCGAGGCGGAGAGGACCGCCCCGTCGGCCCGGATCCCGAGGTCCTTGAGGGCGGAGTCGACGGTCGTCGCCGTCGTCCAGTACTCCCTGGTCACGCCGTCGACGGTGACCGTGAGCTTGCGACCGTAGCGCACGGAGATGCGGTCCCCGTCGCTGACGGCGCTGCCGACGGACGGCACCACGACGTCGTGGGCGCCCACGGCGATGTCCTGCTTGTCGAGGACGTCGCCCACGGTCGAGCCGAAGACGTGGACGGTGGTGGGCCTGCCGTCGACGGAGACCTGGACGGCCTTGTCGTAGTGGGCCACGCCGACCGAACCGGCAGCCACCGCGATCGCGGCGACGCCCTGGGCAGCGTGACGAAGAGGTCGAGAGAACAGCACAAGTGCTCCTGGGTCGTGCTCTCCGGGCACCGGCGTCGGACGTCCAGCCGGGGGCGGCCACGCGCCCTGGTCGGGGCGCGTGCGTGTGGGTCGCGAGCCGGTCCGGCGGCGCCGGCGGAACGGTGGTCACACGTGTCGTCCGAGGCGAACCGGCCCCGGCCATCTCGTCAACCGTGCAGGAGGAGCCACCCAAGGTCAAATTTCGGTAACGACGGTTCTCAGGTTTCGACGCCTCATCCGTGCTCACTGGTCACACCAGTCACACAGGCCACGAGATCCGCGTCACAGGTCGGTGAACGGTCATTCACCACGGGCCGTAGAGCCGCTCGGCGTTCTCGCTGAGGGCGGCGCACAGGGTGGGGACCGCGACCCCGAGGACCCCGGCCATCGCCCGCACCGTCAGGGGGACCAGCGCGGGGGTGTTCGTCGCTCCGCGCCACGGGTGCGGGGTGAGGTAGGGGGCGTCGGTCTCGACGAGGACCAGCTCGAGAGGGGTCGACGCCAGGGCGTCGCGCAGGGCCTTGGCGTTCTTGAAGGTCACCGTCCCGCTGAAGGACAGGTGGTAGCCCCGAGCGACGCACTCGCGAGCCATCTCGGGGCCTCCGGAGAAGCAGTGCATGACCGTGTTCTCGGGCGCTCCCTCCTCGGCGAGGACGCGCAGGACGTCGTCGTGGCTGTCGCGGTCATGGATCTGGAGGGTCTTGCCCAGCCGCTTCGCGAGGTCGATGTGCCACCGGAAGGAGTCCTGCTGGGCGGGGACGCCCTCGGGGCCGGTGCGGTAGTAGTCGAGCCCGGTCTCCCCCACCACCCGCACCCGGGGGTGGGCCGCGTGCCGCTCGATCTGCGCGTAGGCGGCCTCGAGCTCGCCGCGCTGCGCCAGCCCGGGCACCTCGTTCGGGTGCAGGGCCACCCCGGCGACGACCGCCCGGTGGCGCTCGGCGGCCTCGACCGCGAACCGGGCTCCCGGCAGGTCGCAGCCCACCTGGACGACGCGGTCGACCCCGACCGCTGCGGCCTGCGCGAGAACCGGACCGAGGTCGTCGACGCCGATGACCTCGTCGTCGCGGCTGATGTCGAGGTGCGTGTGGTTGTCGACGACCGCGATGGGCAACGGGTCGGGGGGCTCCGGCTCGCCCCGTCGGCTCGGCTGCGACGACATCGGGGTCAGCGGCCCGCGGCCCGGGCCAGCTCGTCGTCGACGACGGACTCGTCGAGCTTGGTGAACACCGGCGCCGGCTTGCTGATCGGCGTGCCGACGACGACGGGCCGCGACTCCCACCGCGGCGTGCCGGTGTAGTCGCCCGTGATGACCGGCCAGGTGTGGCCCTCGTCGGCGGCGTCGAGCCCGGTGACGGTCTCGAGCCGCGGCATCGGGATGAGGTCGCCGCTGCCGCCGAGCACGGCATCGACCCGGTTGGCCGCGTGCGGGAGGAACGGGGCGAGGATCGTGTTGAGGTCGCTGACGCACTGCACGAGGGTGTGGAGGACGGTCGCGAGGCGCTCGCGCTGCTCATCACCCTTGAGCTTGAACGGCTCGGTGCGCGACACGTAGCCGTTGACCTCTCCGACGACCCGCATGGCCTCGGCGATGGCGGCCTTCTGACGGTGCCGCTCGAGGAGGCCACCGACCGTTGCGAACCCCGAGAGGACGGCCGCGCGGACCTCCTCGTCGACCGGCTCGAGCGGCCCGGGTTGCGGGACCTCGCCGAAGTTCTTCGCGACCATGGCGGCGGTGCGCGAGACGAGGTTGCCCCAGCCCGCGACGAGCTCGGAGTTGTTGCGCTGGACGAACTCGCGCCAGGTGAAGTTGCTGTCCTGGCTCTCGGGGCCGGCGGCACAGATGAAGTAGCGGATGCCGTCGGGCCCGTACCGGTCGAGGACGTCGCGCACGAGGACCGTGTAGCCGCGGGAGGTGGAGAACTGCTTGCCCTCCATCGTCAGGTACTCGCTCGAGACGACCTCGGTGGGCAGGTTGAGCTCGCCGTACCCGCCGGGCTCGCCTCCGCGAGAACCCTTTCCGGCGTAGCCGAGGAGCTCGGCCGGCCAGATCTGGCTGTGGAAGGTGATGTTGTCCTTGCCCATGAAGTAGTACGAGAGCGCCTCGGGGTCGTTCCACCACTCGCGCCAGCGCTCCGGCTCACCGGTGCGGCGGGCCCACTCGACCGACGCCGAGAGGTAGCCGACGACAGCGTCGAACCACACGTAGAGCCGCTTCGTCGGGTTGTCGCGCCACCCGTCGAGCGGCACCGGGATGCCCCAGTCGATGTCGCGGGTCATCGCGCGAGGGCGGATGTCCTCGAGGATGTTGAGGCTGAACTTGATGACGTTCGGCCGCCACGTGCCCGATGCGTCGCGCCCCTCGAGCCACTCGCGCAGGGCGTCGGCGAGCGCCGGGAGGTCGAGCAGGAAGTGCTGGGTCTCGACGAAGGTCGGCGTCTCGCCGTTGATCCGGCTCTTCGGGTCGATGAGGTCGGTCGGGTCGAGCTGGTTGCCGCAGTTGTCGCACTGGTCGCCCCGGGCCTCGCCGTAGCCGCAGATCGGGCAGGTGCCCTCGATGTAGCGGTCGGGCAGGGTGCGGCCGGTCGAGGGTGAGATGGCACCCTGCGTCGTCTGCTCCACCATGTAGCCGTTGCGCCACACCTGGGTGAACAGCTCCTGCGCCACGGCGTAGTGGTTCGCCGTCGTCGTGCGCGTGTAGAGGTCGTAGGAGCACCCGAGGTCGGTGAGCTCGGCCGCGATGACCGCGTGGTTGGTGTCGACGAACTCGCGCGGCGTGACCCCCGACTGGTCGGCGAGGACGAGGATCGGCGTTCCGTGCTCGTCGGACCCGCTCACCATGAGGACGTCGTGGCCCGCCATCCGCATGTACCGGCTGAAGACGTCGGAGGGCACACCGAACCCGGCGACGTGGCCGAGGTGGCGCGGGCCGTTGGCGTACGGCCAGGCGACGGCGGAGAGGACCTTCATGCCTCGAATCCTAGGCGTCGGCGGCAACCGCGTTTCGCGTCGTCCGAAGGGACGGGACGTGGCGCACCGCGACCGGAGGGAACTGCTCCATCGCCTCCTGCGCCTCCGGAGACGCCTTCACCGACCTCATCGTCATCGAGGGCCGCGCCACCTGCGCGGAACCGCGCGGGGGCGGCCGTCGTCGCAGGCGCGGGACTACGCTCGGCACCGTCGGGTGCTGCTCCCGGCGACACGGCCGCACCGGCGGTCGTGGGCACGACAGGAGGGACCACCGTGCTCGCTGCCCTCACGGGGATGGGGCTGTCGGCGGCTGCCGGCCTCAACGCCTACATCCCGTTCCTCGTCGTGGCGCTCGGCGCCCGCTTCACCGACTACCTCGTCCTGCCCACGGGCTACGAGTGGATCGAGAGCAACTGGGCGATCGGGATCGGCGCCGTCCTCCTCCTCGCCGAGGTGGTCCTCGACAAGGTGCCGGCGGTCGACACCGTCAACGACGCGATCCAGACCTTCATCCGCCCGAGCATGGGCGGCCTGATCTTCGCCGCCTCGACGGCGGCCTCCGAGCTCGACAGCTCCAGCTGGATGCGCGAGAACCCCTGGGTCGGGGTCGTGCTCGGTGTCGTCATCTCGGGGCTCGTCCACACCGGGAAGATGGCGGCCCGGCCCGTCGTCAACGTCGGCACGGCCGGGATGGGGGCTCCGGTCGTCTCGACCGTCGAGGACGGCGCCTCCATCGGGCTGTCGCTCATCGCCGTGCTCGCACCGGTGTTCGTCGTCGTCGCCCTCGCGCTGCTCGCGTGGCTGCTCATCTGGATGTGGGTCCGGGTGCGGCGGTGGCGCCGGTCCCGGCGGGACCCGGCCTACCAGCCCGGCTGACCACCCGGCCGGGTCACTCGTTGGTGACGATCTGGTCGGCCGTGGGGGGGCGGACGCGCTGCGCGCGGTCCCAGTCGGTGAAGCTGAGGTCCGAGGGCCTGCTCTTCGGCCCGACCGCCCGCAACAGGGAGGCGCTGCCGTCGGCCGCGACCCAGAGACGCGCACCGGACCTCCCGGTGAGCAGCCAGGCGTCGGTGCCGCGCAGGCTGGTCCGCTCGGCGGCCGACCGGTCGGACTCGAGCGCCGAGAACTCGGCGAGCCCGAACTTCTCGGTGAGGATGCTGCGCAGCGTGAAGGAGCCGTTCTCGGTGGCGTCGGACTCACTGATCTCGACGTACTTGCCGACCATGTCGGCGCCGGCCTTCGGGTCGCCGGTCTGCTCGACCCAGAACGCCTCGTCGCCACCGAGCCAGTAGCGGCCGCTCACCGTGCGCACCTCGGAGGTGCCGCCGTCGGGCGTCGTGGTGAAGACCGTCTGGTTCGAGCCGTTCGCCACCCCCTCGACGTCGATCCGCAGCCGGCGGCCGTCGCGCGTCTGGCTCCCGGTGGCGTGGCCCGACCCGGCGGACAGCGCGGAGGTCCGCACGTCGCGGTAGACCTCGGCGACGGTCGGGCCCGCGTCGGGGGTGGTGGTCGGCGAGGCGGAGACCGACGGCGTTCCCGTCGCCGAGGGAGTGGGCGTGGTCACGGTGGGGGTCGGCGACGCCTGGGTGGCCGACGCCGCGGGGGTCACCGGAGCGGGCGCCTCGTCATCGCTGCACCCGGCCACCAGCAGCGCCGCGCAGACCGCGAGCGCCCCCAGGGCGCGGCGGTGCGGGGTCGTCGACATCGCTGAGCTCCTCCCGTCCACCCCGAGATCGTAGGTCGGCGGCCGCGGCCCGGCCCGCAGGTGGGTCGGCTCCGCGCGCCTCGTCGGCTCAGCCTGGGGCGGGCGCCGGGCCTGCGCCACCTACGCTGTCGCCATGCGGCGGCAGCACCTCGGTGAGACCTGGCTCGTCCTCGGCGTCTCACTGGGCGCGTCGGCGGTCTGGTCGCTGCTGCGCATCGTCGACCGGCTGACCCGCGCCCAGTCGCTCGGCAGCCAGACCACGGCGATGAACAGCTCGGTCACCCCCGACCGCCCGTGGCTCGACCTCAGCTACCAGCTCGTCGGCATCGGGGTGGCCCTCGTCCCGGTCCTCCTCGCCCTGCACCTCCTGCGCCGCGACGACCCCGCCGAGCCGCGCACCATGGGCTTCGACCTCAGCCGCCCGGCCCGCGACCTGCTCCACGGGGCGGGGCTCGCCGCCCTCATCGGCCTTCCCGGACTCGGCCTGTACGCCGTCGCGAAGGCGCTCGACCTCAACACGACCGTCGCGGCCGCGAACCTCGCGGCCGTGTGGTGGGCCGTCCCGGTCCTCGTCCTCGCCGCCGCGCAGAACGCGGTCCTCGAGGAGGTCGTCATGGTCGGCTACCTGTTCCGACGCTGGGGCGAGGCCGGCTGGGGGACGTGGCGCGTCATCCTCACCAGCGCCCTGATCCGCGGCACCTACCACCTCTACCAGGGGTTCGGCGGGTTCGTCGGCAACCTCGTGATGGGCGCCGTCTTCGGCTGGATCTACACGCGCACCCGGCGCGTCATGCCGCTCGTCATCGCCCACACCGTCCTCGACGTCGTCGCGTTCGTCGGCTACGCGCTCCTCAAGGACCACCTGCCCTGGCTCTGAGCCCCGGCGGGCCGGGGGCCGGTCGCCCTCGTGCGACGATCGGGGACATGCGCACCCCAGAGGCCCGGCGCCGCACCCTCACCGTCCTGCTCGTCATGGTCGTGCTCACCGCGGGGGCGTGGGTCGTCGTCCTCCTCGGCGTCCTCGAGGGCAGCGGCCAGACGGCGCTGCGGACGGTCGCCTGGCTCCTCACCGCGCTCACCGGTGGCGCGGCCATCGGGCTGCGTGACGGCAACCGCGCCTACGACAAGGGGATGCGGACGCCGCGGCGGACGCCCCGTGCGCGCCCCGTCCCGCCCGAGCAGCGGCCGACGGCGCCCGAGGACGACACCGCCCCCTGACCCGGCGGGTCGACCGCGGTGCTCAGCGGGAGGCGCGCAGAGCGCTGCGGAGGTCCTTGTTGAGGGTGGAGATGACGTCCTGCGGGATGCCCTTGGGGCAGGCCTGCGAGCACGCGCCGACGTTGGTGCAGCCGCCGAAGCCCTCGTGGTCGTGCTGGTCGACCATCGAGACGACCCGCGCCATCCGCTCGGGCTGGCCCTGGGGCAGCTCGGAGAGGTGGGTGACCTTGGCGCCCATGAAGAGCATCGCGCTCGCGTTGGGGCACGCCGCCACGCAGGCGCCGCAGCCGATGCACTCGGCGGCGGCGAAGGCGCGGTCGGCGTCCGGCTTCGGGACCGGCGTCGCGTGGGCGTCGGGGGCCGACCCGGTGTTGACCGAGATGTAGCCACCGGCCTGGATGATCCGGTCGAACGAGCCGCGGTCGACGACGAGGTCCTTGATGACCGGGAAGGCGTTGGCCCGCCACGGCTCGATGGTGATGACCTCGCCGTCGCTGAAGCTGCGCATGTGCAGCTGGCAGGTCGTCGTCTTCTCGGGACCGTGGGCCTCGCCGGAGATCATCAGGCCGCACATGCCGCAGATGCCCTCGCGACAGTCGGAGTCGAACGCGATCGGCTCCTCGCCCTTGGCGTTGAGCTGCTCGTTGAGGACGTCGAGCATCTCGAGGAAGCTCATGTCGGGGCTGATGTCCTTGACCTTGTAGGTCAACAGCTCGCCCTTGTGACGGGGTCCGGCCTGCCGCCAGATCTTCAGGGTCAGGTTCATGATCGGGGTCCTCGCGACGTGTCGGAGTCGGGTCCCACGCTCTGCGTGGGCCGAAGGAGCGTCGAACTTCGTGGGGTGGTCACTTGTAGCTCCGCTGCTTGAGTTCGATGGCTTCGTAGACGAGGTCCTCCTTGTGCAGCACCGGCGTCGACATCTCGCCGTCGCCGTCACCGCCGGCGAACTCCCACGCCGCGACGTACAGGAACCCGTCGTCGTCGCGCAGCGCCTCGCCGTCCTCGGTCTGCGACTCGGCGCGGAAGTGGCCTCCGCAGGACTCGCGGCGGTGCAGGGCGTCGATGCACATCAGCTCGCCGAGCTCGAGGAAGTCGGCGACCCGGCCGGCCTTCTCCAGGCTCTGGTTGAGGGTGTCGGCCGCTCCCAGGATCCGCACGTTGCGCCAGAACTCGTCCCGCAGGCCGCGGATGAGGTCGATCGCCTTGAGCAGGCCCTCCTCGGACCGCTCCATCCCGCAGTACTCCCACATGACGTTGCCGAGCTCCTTGTGGAAGGAGTCGACGCTGCGCTCGCCGTTGATCGCGAGGAGGCGGGCGGTGCGCTCCTCGACGGCGGTGCGGGCCGCGACGACCTCGGGGGTGTCCTCGGGGAGCTGCTCGAAGGGACCCTTGGCCAGGTAGTCGCGGATCGTGTTCGGCAGGACGAAGTACCCGTCGGCCAGCCCCTGCATCAGCGCCGAGGCGCCGAGCCGGTTGGCCCCGTGGTCGGAGAAGTTGGCCTCGCCGGTGACGAACAGGCCCGGGATGCTCGACTGGAGGTCGTAGTCGACCCAGAGCCCGCCCATGACGTAGTGCACGGCCGGGTAGATGCGCATCGGGACCTCGTAGGGGTTCTCCCCCGTGATCCGGGCGTACATGTCGAAGAGGTTGCCGTACTTGGCCTCGACGGCCGCGCGGCCCAGGCGGGCGATGGCGTCGGTGAAGTCGAGGTAGACGCCGCGGCGGAAGTCGCCGACCATCGGGCCGACGCCGCGTCCCTCGTCGCAGACGTTCTTCGCCTGGCGCGAGGCGATGTCGCGGGGCACGAGGTTGCCGAAGCTCGGGTAGATCCGCTCGAGGTAGTAGTCGCGGTCGTCCTCGGAGATCTCGCGCGGGTCCTTGGTGCAGTCGTCGCGGTTCTTCGGCACCCAGATCCGGCCGTCGTTGCGCAGCGACTCCGACATCAGCGTCAGCTTGCTCTGGTGCTCGCCGGCGACGGGGATGCACGTGGGGTGGATCTGCGTGTAGCAGGGGTTGGCCATGTAGGCGCCCTTGCGGTGGGCCCGCCAGCTCGCGGTGACGTTGGACCCCATCGCGTTGGTGGAGAGGTAGAAGACGTTGCCGTAGCCGCCGGAGGCGAGGACGACGGCGTCGGCGAGGTGGGTCTGGATCTCACCGGTGACGAGGTCGCGGGCGATGATGCCGCGCGCGCGGCCCTCGACGACGACGAGCTCGAGCATCTCGTGGCGGGTGAACTGCTCGACGGTCCTCGCGGCGACCTGGCGCTCGAGGGCCTGGTAGGCGCCGATGAGCAGCTGCTGGCCGGTCTGGCCGC
Source organism: uncultured Actinomycetota bacterium (assembly GCA_963834225.1). Lineage (GTDB taxonomy): Bacteria > Actinomycetota > Actinomycetes > Actinomycetales > Dermatophilaceae > Oryzobacter. The sequence continues at coordinate 188,334 of CAWIAT010000021.1, forward strand.
GGGCGTAGAAGGTCCGCGAGACCTGGACCCCACCGAACGAGCGGTTGTCGAGCAGGCCGCCGTACTCGCGGGCGAACGGGACGCCCTGCGCGACGCACTGGTCGATGATGCTCGCGCTGACCTCGGCCAGGCGGTAGACGTTGGTCTCGCGGGCGCGGTAGTCGCCACCCTTGACGGTGTCGTAGAAGAGACGGTGGACGGAGTCGCCGTCCTCCTTGTAGTTCTTCGCCGCGTTGATGCCGCCCTGGGCCGCGATGGAGTGCGCCCGTCGCGGGGTGTCCTGGAAGCAGAAGGACTTGACGTTGTAGCCGGCCTCGCCGAGCGTCGCCGCGGCCGAGGCGCCGGCCAGCCCCGTGCCGACGATGATGACGTCGAGCTTGCGGCGGTTGGCCGGGTTGACGAGCGAGGAGTCGAACTTGCGCTGGGTCCACTTGCCCGCGATGGGGCCGGCGGGGGCCCGCGTGTCGGCGATCGTCTCGCCCTCGGTGTACAGGCCGTGGACGATGCCGGCGTTCTCGGTCTTTCCGAACATGGGTCAGTGCCTCACTTGATCAGGCCGAAGAGGATGGCGAGGGGCGGGAGGAGGAAGCCTCCCGCGACGACGAGGGCGGTGGCGTTGCCGATGACCTTCGCGCGGCGGTACGCCTTCGGCGTCCCGGTCCAGCCGAGGGTCTGCTGGGCGCTGAACACGCCGTGCGCGAGGTGCAGCGCGAGGGCGAGCATCGCCAGGACGTAGATGAGCGTCATCCACGGGACCTGGAAGCTCGCGACGACGAGGCGGTACGGGTTGTTCTCGACGTCGGGCCCGTTCGCGCCCGCGTTCGGCGAGATCTTCAGGATCGTGAAGTGCAGCAGGTGCCACGCGATGAACAGGAGGAGGAAGACGCCGCCCCAGCGCATCCACGCCGTGCGCATCGCGGTGCGGCCGGCGGCGTACTTCGAGCGGCGCGCGTTGCCGGCCCGGGCCCACAGCGAGAACGCGGCGTAGACGTGCCCCACGAGGCTGACCAGCAGGACGATCCGCACGCCCCAGAGCAGGCCTCCGTACGGGAGCATCGGCTCACCGAAGGTGCGCAGGTGCTCGGCGTAGGTGTTGAACGCCTCCTCGCCCGCGAGCGCCTTGAGGTTGCCGTACATGTGGAGCAGGACGTACCCGACGAACACCAGCCCGGTCCCCGCCATGAGGATCTTGAGCGCGATGGTGGTGCGGCGGGCCGTCGCGGGACGCGGAGGTGCTGTCGTTGTGGCCACGTTCGCCAATCTAGTCGCGGGCCGGGGTCACGGCGAGGCTGGGGGCCGCTCGCGCACTGTGAGATTGGCCCGGTTACCTGTAAGTACCCCTGAGGGCGCCGCCCTTGTCTAAGGTGCGGCCGGGACGAGCGGGTTCACCGCGGGGAAGTCGCTGCGCCCCGGGACGCCGTTGACGTCCTCGGTGCTCATCGCGAGCTGCAGGACCGCGAACGCGAGCGCGTCGGCGTTGACGTCGAGGGCCTCGTCGTTGGAGTTGTCGTAGTCGTCGCACGCCTGGTCGTGGCAGGGGTCGTAGGGGATGCCCGCCGTACCGCCCCAGCGGGCGGCCTCCTCGACGGTCTTGACGCCGTCGGTGCCGGTGGTGAGCCCACCCGTGGGGATGCCGCGCGCCATGAACGGTCCCTGGTCGGAGCGGCCGGTGAGATCGGTTCCCTTCCACGGGATCCCGCGCAGGGAGTAGAACGCCTCGAAGGTCTTCTCGATCCGCGCCGAGCCCTCGGGTCCGGGGCCGGCACCGAGCGCGTCGGAGTCGTCGCCGTCGTGGACGAAGAAGACGTGGTTGGGCGAGCCGATGACGTCGGCGTCGAGGTAGAGGGCGACCCGCTCGGTCTCGGCCGGCGTCAGCCCGTCGAGGTAGCGCGCCGAGCCGGCGACGCTCGCCTCCTGCGCACCCCACCAGGCGAACCGGACCCGGTTGTCGGTCTCGGCGCGCGCCATCTGCACCGCGACCTCGAGGAGGGCCGCCGCGCCGGAGCCGTTGTCGTTGATGCCCGGGCCGGCGTTGACGGAGTCGAGGTGGGCGCCCGCCATCACGACGTTGCCGGGGTCGCCGCCGCGGGTCTCGGCGATGACGTTGGCCGTCGTCACCGGACCGCGGAGGGTGGCGGTGCTGACGTGGAGGACGAGGCCCGGTGTCGCGGCGAGCCGGCGGCCGAGGTCCTGGGTGACGGCGACGACCGGGAGGTCGAGGCCGGCGTCGGGGCCGAGGGTGGCGTTGAGCGCCCCCGGCGCGTCGTTCGCGATGACGACCGCGGACGCACCGGCCGCGGCGGCGAGGGTGGCCTTGACGGCGAAGGTGCACGAGCCGCGCGGGACGACGGCGATGCTGCCGGCGGCGAGGTCGGCGAAGTCGGCGGCCTCGCAGCCGGGGGTGGGGTCGGTGGGCACGCCGGCCAGGACGCCGGCGGGGGCCGTGACGTCACCACTGCCGGAGTACCCGAGGACGCTCGTGGGCAGCGTCGACGGGTCGGGGCCGACCCGCTCGAGCAGGGTCGGCTGCGTCGCGACGAAGGTGTCGAGGGTGAGCTCCTGCACCGTCGGCGTGTACCCCGCGGCGCGCAGGGTGTCGACGACGTAGGTGACCGAGGCGTCGTGTCCGGCGGTGCCGGAGACCCTCGTCCCGCCGTTGGCCCGGGCGATCGTCTGCAGCGCCTCCTGGTGGGCGCGCACGCCCTCGAGGGTCACGCACTCCTCGAGGGTGGCGTGGGTGTCGTTGTCCCGGGCGGCGCACGCCTCGTCGGTGACAGCGGCGACGGCGGTGGCGGTTGCGGCCGCGGGGACCGCGGACAGCGCGAGGGAACCGACGGCGACGACGACGCCGATCCGGTGCGCGCTGCGGGCCATGGATCCTCCGGGGACGGGGGTGGACGGGTCAGGGGTGACCTGACGGTAAGCCCTCGCCCCGACAGATGTGAACCCTGTGACCCTGACCAACGCGTGGGGCGCGCCTAGGGTGCCGACGGCGCCCGGCTGCCGACGACCGCGTCGTAGAGCGCCTTGCGCGACAGGCCGGTCTCGGCGGCGACCTCGGCGCACACGGCCTTGAGCCGCTCGCCGGCCGCGACGCGGGCGCGGATGCCGTCGAGCTGCCCCTCGAGGTCGGCGACGGGGGCGGTGGCCCCCGCGACGACGACGGTGATCTCGCCGCGCACGCCCTCGGCCGCCCAGCGCGCGAGCTGCTCGAGGGGGCCGCGCCGGACCTCCTCGTACGTCTTGGTCAGCTCGCGGCAGACGGCGGCCGGGCGCTCGGGTCCGAAGGCCTCGGCCATCGCCGCGAGGGAGCGGTCGAGCCGGTGCGGGGCCTCGAAGAAGACCATCGTGCGCGGCTCCCGGGCCAGGCCCGCGAGGGTGCTGGCCCGCTCCCCGGCCTTGCGCGGGAGGAAGCCCTCGAAGCAGAAGCGGTCGACGGGCAGGCCGGAGACGGCGAGCGCCATGAGGACGGCGGAGGGGCCCGGGACGCCCGTGACCCGGATGCCGGCGTCGACGGCGGCGGTCACCAGCCGGTAGCCGGGGTCGGACACCGACGGCATCCCGGCGTCGGTGACGACGAGGACGCGCTCGCCCAGCCGGAGGCGCTCGACGAGGTCGGGCGTGCGGGCGGCCTCGTTGTGCTCGTGGAAGGACAGCACCCGTCCCGAGATCTCGACCCCGAGGTCGCCGCAGAGCCGCCGCAGCCGCCGGGTGTCCTCGGCGGCGACGACGTCGGCGGTGCGCAGCTCGTCGGCGAGGCGTGGTGCGGCGTCGCGCGGGTCCCCGATCGGGGTCGCCGCCAGGACGAGGACACCGTCGCTCATGGGGGGATCCTCGCACGCGGGGTCTCCGAGGGGCTCACCTAGGCTGACCCGGTGACCCGGACCGACGAGCTGCGATCGCGCCTGCTCGGGTACCGGCCCACCGACCGGCTCTGGGGCTGGCTGGGTCCCGGCCTCATCGCCCTCGTCGGCGGGGTGCTGCGCTTCTGGACCCTCGACCGGCCGCATGCCCTCGTCTTCGACGAGACCTACTACGTCAAGCAGGCGTACTCGCTGCTCCGGAACGGCGTGGAGATGCGGGTCCTGTCGTCGCTGAAGAAGCCCGACGAGGCCTTCGTCGGGGGGCAGCAGGACATCTTCTCCACCGTCGACGGCGACTTCGTCGTCCACCCGCCCGTCGGCAAGTGGGTCATCGCGGCCGGCCAGTGGCTGCTCGGCTCGGACTCCGGCTCCGGGTGGCGCTTCTCGGTCGCCCTCCTCGGCACCCTGTCGATCCTCGTCGTCGGCCGGGTCGCCCGGCGGATGCTCGGCTCGACGGCGCTGGGCTGCGTCGCCGCCTTCCTCCTCGCCTTCGAGGGGTCGCACTTCGTGATGTCGCGGACCGGGATCCTCGACATCATCGTCATGTTCTTCGCGCTGTGCGGTTTCGCGGCGCTGCTCGTCGACCGCGACCGGAGCCGGGAGATCCTCGCGGCGAAGGTCGGGGCGCTGCCGCGCGGGACGTGGCCCGAGGGGATGGGGCCCTGGCTCGGCTGGCGCCCGTGGCGCTGGGTCGCCGGTCTCTCGCTCGGGCTGTGCACGGGGACGAAGTGGTCGGGGCTGTTCTTCCTCGCGGCGTTCGGGCTGCTGACGATCTGGTGGGACATGGGCGCGCGCCGGGCGGCCGGGGTGCGTCGCTGGGCCGCGGGCGCCGTCGTCAAGGACGGGCCGTTCGCCGCCGTCGCGATGGTGGGCACCGCGGCGGTCGCCTACACGCTCTCGTGGTCGGGGTGGTTCCTCACGAGCATGGGCTACCACCGGCGGTGGGACACCTTCCACCCCGGTGAGGGCGTGCAGTGGCTCCCGCCGGTGCTGCGCAACTGGGTCAAGTACCACCAGGACGCGTACGCCTTCAACACCACGCTCCAGAGCCCGCACCCCTACCAGTCGAACCCGTGGTCGTGGCTGGTCCAGACCCGGCCGACCTCCTTCTACTACGAGGACCCGAAGCTGGGGATCGACGGCTGCACCGTGGATGCGTGCTCGTCGGCGATCAACCCCATCGGGACGATCTCGGTGTGGTGGGTCGGCATCGTCGCGCTGCTCGTCGTCCTCTGGTGGTGGGCGGTCCGGCGCGACTGGCGGGCCGGCGCGGTCGTCGCCGGGGTGGCAGCGGGCTACCTGCCGTGGTTCGTCTACCAGGACCGCACGATCTACACCTTCTACGCCGTCGCGTTCGAGCCGTGGGTCGTCATCGCCATCGCGTTCGCGATCGGCCTGTTCGTCGGGCGGCGGTCGGACGACCCAAGCCGATGGCGCACCCGCTGGCTCGTCGTCGGGGGGTACCTGCTGCTCACCCTCGCCCTCTTCGCCTTCTTCCACCCGGTCTACGTCGCCGACACCATCCCGTACGAGCAGTGGCGGTGGCGGATGTGGTTCCCGAGCTGGATCTGAGTCGCGGTGGTCGCCCGGGCGGCGACCGCCCGGTCGCCCGGTCAGCCCGGTCAGCGCGGTCGGCAAGGTCGGCGCGGGCGGCACGGGATGGTCCGCGCGGGAAGCCGGGCGCCCTCCCTCCCGCCTCAGGTGCGGGTGGAGGCGCACGCTACGGCGCAGTACGTGCTGTGATCACGACACCTACTGCGCCGTAGCGCGCGCTTTGGAGGAGGTCGCGAGGGCGCCGAGGGGCTCGTCGACCTCCCGGCGGGCATCGTGGCGGAGCGGGCCGGTGTCGGTGGGCGGGGTTAGGTTCGGGGCATGTTCCTCCTCGGCGACGACCAGCGGCTCGTCATCAGCGCGAGCGACCTGCGCACCGCCTCCGCGTGCGAGTTCGCGCTGGTCCGCGACCTCGACGTCCTGCGCGGGCTGTGCGAGGCGCCGGCCCCCGTCGACGACCCGATGCTCCGGCGCGTGTCCGCCCTCGGCGACGAGCACGAGAACGCCGAGCTCCGGCGACTGGGCCAGGCCCACCGCGGCAGGGTTCGCCAGCTCCCCTCACCCGTCTACTCACGCGCCGGGCTGGCGGAGGCGATGGCGGGGACCCTCGAGGCACTCGGCAGCGATGCCGAGGTGCTGGCCCAGGCCACCCTCTTCGACGGGGGCTTCGTCGGCCGCGCGGACTTCCTCGAGAGGACACCCGACGGCTGGCTGGTGAGCGACACGAAGCTCGCCCGCCACGAGAACGTCCCGGCGCTGCTGCAGATCGCCGCCTATGCGGCGCTCCTCTCCGACGCCGGCGTCGAGGTCGCACCGGTCGCGCGGCTGGTCCTGGGCGGGGGTGACGTCCACGACGTCCCGCTCAGGGACGTCCTGCCGGTCTACCGCAGCCGCCGGGCCCGGCTCGAGGAGCTCCTCGCCGACCACCGGTCCCACGGCTCCCTCGCCGCCTGGGGAGACGCCCGCTGGCTCGCGTGCGGGCGGTGCCCGGTGTGCGAGGTCGCGGTCGAGGAGTCCCGCGACCTCCTGCTCGTCGCCGGGATGCGCGGCCCCACGCGCCGTCGGCTCCTCGACGCGGGCGTGCGGACCATCGAGGAGCTGGCGGCCCACGACGGCACGGTCCTCGACGTGCGGCCGGCGATGCTCGAGCGCCTGCGGGCGCAGGCCGTGCTGCAGCTCGCCCAGGAGGCCGCCGGCGGGCAGGTCCAGCACGAGGTGACCGACGTCGAGGCCCTGCGCCGCATGCCCCGCCCCAGCGAGGGCGACGTGTTCTTCGACTTCGAGGGCGACCCGTTGTGGCGCGAACGCGGGTCGAGCACCTGGGGCCTCGAGTACCTGTTCGGCATGGTCGAGACCGACTCCGGGAAGCCTGAGTTCCGCGCCTTCTGGGCCCACGACCGCCACGAGGAGAAGCAGGCCCTCGTCGCCTTCATCGACCACCTCACGGCCCGTCGACGGCGATGGCCCGACCTGCACGTCTACCACTACGCCCCGTACGAGCCGGCGGCGCTGCTCCGGTTGTCCGCGCGGCACGGCGTCTACGAGGACGAGGTCGACCAGCTGCTGCGCGAGAACGTCTTCGTCGACCTCTACTCCGTCGTCCGGGCCGGGGTCCGGGTCTCCCAGCGCTCCTACTCCATCAAGAAGCTCGAGCCGCTCTACATGGAGGAGCGGCAGGGTGACGTGCAGGGCGGCGCCGAGAGCATCGTCGTCTACCACCAGTTCTCGGCCGCTCGGATCGAGGGACGCGAGGACGAGGCGAGCGCCCTCATCGGCGAGATCGCGCACTACAACGAGGACGACTGCATCTCCACGCTCAAGCTGCGCGACTGGCTGCTGGCCCGACGCGCCGAGCACTGCGGCGACGACTGGGCGGCTCCGGCTGCCGACGAGGTGGCCGACGTGGCGGTGAGCGAGAAGCGCCGGGCCGCCCTCGACCTCGAGGCCGCGGTACGGGCCTGGGTCGACGACGTCGTCATCGCCGACCGGACCGACGCCGACCACGCCGTCGCGCTCGTGGGGTCGGCGGTCCTCTTCCACGCCCGCGAGGACAAGCCGAAGTGGCAGGAGCACTTCGAGCGGCTGCGGCTCCCGGTCGGCGACTGGCGGTCCGCCGACGGCGTCTTCCTCGTCGAGGAGGCCGAGGTCGTCGTCGACTGGCATCAGGCCACGCCGAGGCAGCGGCCCCGCCGCACCCTGCGCCTCCACGGCGAGCCGATGCGCCAGAGCGGCCTGCGCGCCGGGGCCAAGGTGTCCGCGGTCTACGGGGCGCCACCCCCGGCAGGCATCGAGGCCGAGCCGTTGCACGCCAACGCCCGCAGCACGGCGGGTGTCACCGTGCTCGAGACCGAGGAGCGCCTGGCCGACAACGGCAGGCTCCATCAGACGCTGCTCGTCGAGGAGCTCCAGAGCCCCAAGGGAGGACCCCACGGCGACTCCCCGGTGGCTCTCGTGCCCAATGACAACGTCAGCTCCGCACCGATCGACGCGGCGCTGGCCGAGGTCGCCGAGGCCGTGAGGAGCACGGGCACGGTGCCAGTGGGAGCGGGGACCGACGTCCTGCTCCGGCAGCCCCCGCGGCTGCGCGGCGGCGGCGGGCTGCCCCAGGTCGGCACCGGCGCCGACCGGTACGTCGACGCCGTGACGGCAGCCCTCACGGGAATGGACGACTCCTACGTCGCCGTGCAGGGCCCTCCAGGGACGGGGAAGACGCACGTGGGCGCTCACGTCATCGCGCGGCTCGTCACGCAGGGGTGGGCCGTCGGGGTCTGCGCGCAGAGCCATGCCGCGGTCGAGAACGTCCTCACCAAGATCGTCACCTCGACCGCCGTGCCCGGCGAGCAGGTCGGGAAGGTCGCGAGGTCGACGACGGCTCCGCCCTGGACGCCGCTCGAGAAGGCCGACGACCTCGCCGACTTCGCCGCCGGCCACCGCGCGGCCGGCCGGGGGTTCGTGATCGGGGGGACCGCGTGGGACTTCACCAACCGGACGCGGGTCGGCCGGCGCGCGCTCGACCTCCTCGTCGTCGACGAGGCAGGGCAGTTCTCCCTCGCCAAGACCCTCGCCGTGTCGGTCGCGGCCCAGCGCCTCCTGCTCCTCGGCGACCCGCAGCAGCTGCCCCAGGTCACGACCGGGACGCACGCCGAACCGATCGACCTCGCCGCGCTCGGCTGGCTGGCGCGTGGGGAGTCGGTGCTGCCCCCCGAGGTCGGGTACTTCCTCGAGAAGACCTGGCGGATGCACCCTGCCCTCACGGCGCCCGTGTCCGATCTCGCGTACGACGGTCGGTTGTTCTCCGAGGAGGCGGTGACGGGCCTCCGGACGCTCGAGGGGGTGCGCCCGGGTCTGCACGTCAGACTCGTCGACCACCGCGACAACTCCACCCACTCCGCGCAGGAGGCCGATGCGGTGCGCGACCTCGTCCACGACCTCCTCGGGCGGCCGTGGCACGACCCGTCCGAGCGACGAGCCGCTGGGACGCCGGCCGAGCCGCGCCCGCTCGAGCAGGCCGACGTCATCGTCATCACCCCGTACAACGCGCAGGTCGGCCTGCTGCGCCGGACGCTCGACGACGCCGGGCTGCCGGAGGTGCTGGTCGGCACCGTCGACAAGTTCCAGGGGCAGGAGGCCCCGGTCGCGATCCTGTCGATGGCGGCCTCGTCGCACTCCGACGTCTCGCGCGGGATGGGCTTCCTCCTCGACCGGCATCGGCTCAACGTCGCCGTCTCGCGCGGGAAGCACTCGGCGTTCGTCGTGCGCTCGCAGGTCCTCACCGACTTCGCGCCCCGCACCCCCACCGAGCTCGTCGCCCTCGGCGCCTTCCTCGGGCTGTGCTCCAACGCCGTGACCACCCTTGCCGTCGACGTCGCCGCCCCGCTCGTCGCGGCCCCCGCCTGAACCCACCCGCCGGTGGCCGCCGGGTGACCGGGCCGTGGTCACACCAGACCCGATTGCCCCATCCGCCTGCGCTCTCGCGCCATCCCTGAGACGATTCCGACGTCCTCCGGCAACGCAGGGGTCCGTCCGACAGTGATGGTGGTGCGATGTCGTCAGCCTCGCGAGCGGCGGTGCTGGTCCTGGGAGCGCTCTGGTGCTCCTACCCGCTGCTGCCCGCCGGCGGTCCGCGCGACGTCCTCTACGACTCGCTCGCGGCCCTGTGCGTGGTGGTCGGCGTGCTCGGTGCCCGTCGACTGCCGACCGCCGTGCGCCAGGGCTGGATGCTCCTCCTCCTCGGCTTCGGCGGCTGGATCCTCGCTGACGTCGTGTTCTCCGTCGAGCAGCACGTCGTCCACTACGACGGCTACCCCGCGCCGAGCGACGCCGTCGACCTCGCGTCCTACATCGTCATCGCCGCAGGGCTGTTGCGCTTCGTCCGCGGTCGGCAGAGCCGCTCCGACCCGACCCCGCTCCTCGACGCCGCCATCGTGGCCGTCGGCTTCGGGATCGTGGTCGTGACCTTCCTCATCGCCCCCATCTCCACCGACTCGACCCTCTCGGTCGCCGGCCGGTTGGCCGCGTCCGGCTACCCGGTGGCCGACGTCCTGCTCATCGGTGTCGTGGTCCGGCTCTGGAGCACCGTCGGGGCGCGGACCCCCGCGCTGCGCTGGTTGCTCGTCGCGGTGCTGACGACGATGGGCGCCGACCTCATCTGGTCGGTCATCGCGCTGCGCGACCCGGGCGCCGAGAGCGCCGTGTGGCTCGACATGCTGTGGCTCCTCGGCTTCCTCGGTGTCGCCGCCGCGGCGAGCACGAGGTCGGCCTCGCAGCTGGGGTCCGACGGCGCCCAGCGCGAGAACCCCGCATCACCGCACCGTCGGATGCTGGCCCTCGGGTGCGCCCTCGTCCTGCCCGGGCTGACCCTCCTCGTCGACGGCACCCTCGACGGGGTCGTCGCCTGGCGGCTCGCGGCGGTCGGGTCGGTCGTCCTGTCGATCCTCGTCCTGCTGCGCCTGGGCCTGCTCCTTCGGACCGTCGAGGTCCAGGCCGTGCAGCTGGCCGCCCTGGCCCGCAGCGACGGGCTCACCGGGGCGCCCAACCGCCGGACCTGGGACCATGAGCTCGGGCGCGCGTTCCAGCAGGCCGAGGACACCGGTGGCCCGCTGTCGGTCGCCCTCATCGACCTCGACCACTTCAAGCGCTACAACGACGAGCACGGCCACCAGGCCGGCGACCTGCTCCTGCGAGAGGCCGTCGCCGCCTGGTCGGACCTGCTGCGACCCAACGAGCTGCTCGCCCGTTACGGCGGCGAGGAGTTCGGCCTCCTCCTCCCGGGGTCCGACGTCGACGAAGCCGTCGACCGGCTCCAGGTCATGCAGGACCTCATGCCCCGCGGCCAGCGGTTCTCGGCCGGTGTCGCCGCCTGGCGGCCGGGCCACGAGCCGGGCGCCGTCGTCGGGCTGGCGGACCAGGCCCTCTACGACGCCAAGCACTCCGGCCGGGGCATGGCCCGGATCTCGAACCGTGCCCTCGAGACCCGTGCGCTCCCGCCCCTCCAGATCGCGCTCCAGCCGGTCGTCGAGATCTCGTCGGGGACCCCGGTCGGCTACGAGGCGCTGAGCCGGTTCGTCGACGGCGACCCCGAGGCGGTCTTCGCGCAGGCCCACCGCGAGGGGCGCGGGCCCGAGCTCGAGGCCGCCGCGATCCAGGCCGCCCTCCCCCAGCGACCGGCCGGGTCCTACCTCTCCGTGAACGTCAGCGTCGGGGCCCTGGTCAGCGAGCAGGTCAGGGCGGTCCTGCCCGCGGACCTGACCGGCGTCGTCCTGGAGATCACCGAGCAGACCGACACCGATGACTGGGACGCGGTCATGGACGTCGTCGGCGACTTCCGTGCCCGCGGCGCCCTCGTCGCGATCGACGACTGGGGCCGCGGCTACTCCAACGTCGAGCGGATCATGCGGCTGCGCCCCGAGGTGGTCAAGCTCGACCGGAGCCTGCTCGGCGAGCTCGAGGACGAGGGCCGCCAGGAGTCGCTGCGCACGCTCGTCGGGTGGGCCAGGAGCATGGGCGCCCGGGTCTGCGCCGAGGGAGTGGAGACCTCCGAGCAGTGGCGCCTGCTGCGCGAGGTGGGCGTCGACCTCGGCCAGGGCTACTACTTCGGCCGCCCCACGATCGGTGTGCCGACCGCGCCGACCACCGCCCCTTTCCCCGAGGCGACCCGCCGCTGACTCACTGGCCGGTGCGGCCGTCGATGCACTCGCGGAGCAGGTCGGCGAGCCCGAGGACGCGGAGCGTGCTCTGCGGGACCGACCGCCGGGCGAGCTGGTCGGGATCACACGCGAGGGACCCGGCACCGAGGGTGCCGGGTCCGTCGAGCGGGTGGTGGAGCTGAGGGGATTCGAACCCCTGGCCTTCTCATTGCGAACGAGACGCGCTACCAACTGCGCCACAGCCCCGAGTGCGGGAGCAACGATAACACCAGCGCGAGGGCCGTTCGAAACCGGATGGACGACACCGGACCCGGGTCGCGAACCCCCTCGACGAGGCGCCCTCGACGGCACGGATCGTCGGTGCCAGCGCCTACGATCGCGACATGCCCTTCCGCCTTCCCCGCCCCTCCACGAGGGGTTCCGGTCCGTCGGACCTCCCTGCCTCGCTGCCCGTCCCGGGTCTGGCGACACCCGTCTCGGCCGGAGCCGAGGCACCGGTCCAGTGGTCGGTCCCGCGGGGTGTGCGCACGGCGAGCGAGTGGGCCTGGCGTGGGCTGGTCGTCGCTGCGGGGGTCCTGGCGGTGCTCTGGCTGACGGCGGTGCTCTCCGAGGTCGTCGTCCCGATCATCGTCGCGCTCCTCCTCACGGCGCTGCTGTACCCGGTGCACCACTTCCTCGCCCGCTTCGTCCCCCGGGGCCTCGCGGCCGGGATCACCGTCATCGGCACCCTCGGCGTGGTCAGCGGCATGTTCTCGTTCGTCGGTTCGCAGCTGACGAGCCAGCTCGACGACATCACGACCAAGGTCACCGAGGGCATCGAGCAGGTCCGCAGCTGGGCCAACGCGACCTTCGGCCTCACCGACACCCAGATCCAGGAGTACCTCGACCAGGCGCGCGAGGCGCTCAGCTCGGGCAACCTCAACGAGACCCTCGCATCGGCCGGGCTCACCGCGACGCACATCGTCGCCGGCTTCTTCCTCGCCCTGTTCTCCCTCTACTTCTTCCTCTACGACGGTCCGAGCATCTGGGGCTGGCTCGTCCGGCTGTTCCCGCGCGACGCCCGCGAGAAGGTCCACTCCTCGGGCCTCATCGCCTGGGACCAGCTCGGCTCGTTCACCCGCGCCACCATGGCGGTGGCCGCCGTCGACGCGACCGGCATCGGCCTCGGCGCCGCCATCCTCGGCGTGCCCTTCGCCTCGGGGATCGCGCTGCTCGTGTTCTTCGGTGCCTTCGTCCCGGTCGTCGGTGCCGCCGTCTCCGGTGGCGTCGCGGTGCTCCTCGCCCTCGTCACCCTCGGCCCGATCCAGGCGCTCATCATGCTCGGCGTCGTCGTCGGGGTGCAGCAGGTCGAGAGCCACGTCCTGCAGCCCTTCCTCATCGGCCGGGTCATGCGCATCCACCCGCTGGCCGTCATCCTCGCCATCGCGACCGGCATCGTCCTCGCCGGCATCCTCGGCGGTCTGATCGCCGTTCCGACGGTCGCCGTCCTCAACGCGGTCGGCCACCACCTCCTCGACGGCCCCGACGCCGCCGACGACGTCCCGCCCGGCGGTGCGCGCACCGCCGAGGAGACGATGAGCCCGCACGAGGCCGCGCGCGCCGAGGAAGCGGCCGAGGACCTCGAGGAGCGCACCGAGGCGGCGGCCGGCGAGCGCGACCGCCCCGAGACCGACTGATCCCGCAGACCCGACGTGCGGGACGCCGCCTCCGAGCGTGCAGGGGGGTGCCGGAGGCGGCGTCTTTCCGCGACAGGGGCGGGTCTCAGGCGCCGGCGACTCGGCGCTGCTCGTAGGCGGTGTCGTCCTCGACCGCGCGCACCACGGGTGCGGGGTCGGGGGTGACGGCGGCCGGGGGCACCTCGGGGCGCTCGGCCTTCGCCTTCATCGTGTAGGTCGGGCGGGGGACGGGAACGGGGTCCCACGTCAGCGGGATGTCGTCGTCGACCTCGATCGGGACCATGACGGCGGGTCCGGCGGCGACCGGCTCGACGACGACGGGCTCGGCGACGGCGGCCACGACCTCGTCGAAGGTCTGCGCCGCGACCCGCACGGAGGCGGCGGCGACGGTCTCGGTGGGCTCGACGACAGCGCCCGTCACGACGACCGGCTCCTCGACGGCGGCCGCAGGCCGAACGGCGGTGCGGGCCACCGTCGGTGCGGCGACGGGTGCCGTGGAGCGCAGCCGCTCGAGCTCGCGGGACCGACGGCGCTGGGCGCGCACGAGGGCGCCCTCGAGGCGCACACCGGACCGGACGAAGGCGACCGCGGCGGCGACGGCGAGGACACCGGGTGCGAGCGCCCAGAGCGGCAGCAGCGAGAACCCCACCAGGACACCGATGGCCACGAGCTCGGCGAGCGCAGCGAGGAGGAGCAGGCCGCGGACGCGGCGGCTCGGACGGACCCGGGGCCGGGCGACCGGGGCGGGCACGCGACGGGCGGCCGCCGGCCGGATGGACGGTGACGGCGCCGCCACGCGGGCCGGACCCGCGGGAGCCTCGATGCGCTCGGTCACCGTGCCGGGGGCCGGGGACTCGGCGGCGACGGCGCGCTTGACCATGACCTGCGGACGGGCCGAGCGGGCCGGGTGCACGGCGTACGACCGGGGCGCGGCCTCGGACAGGTCGGTGGCCGGGAGGGCCGCGCGGCGCTCGAGGACGCGCATCGCGGTGGAGAACTGCTCGACCGACCGGGCGGTGGCGACGTGGTCGCGGCGACGCACCCAGTACTGCACGAAATAGGCAGCCCAGACCCCCAGGAGGACCAGGAAGATCAGACTCGACGGGGACTGCACGCTCCGACCGTAGATGCGCTCAGCCGCGAGGTCCCGGATCCCCCTCGGTGTGTCGCGCAAGTGACTGCTGTGACGAGTGGGTCGGGAGGTCCGCCGGCAGCTCCAGCATCCGGGACAGGCGGTCGCGCAGCGACTCCCCCGCGAGGTCCTCGAGGGTGAGCGCGAAGGACAGGTGGTCGCGCCAGGCGCCCGCGATGTGGAGGTAGTGCGGCCGCAGCCCCTCGGCGCGGAACCCCAGCTTGCGCACGACGGCGAGGCTCGCGGTGTTCTCGGGGCGGACGTTGACCTCGATCCGGTGCAGGCCGACGTTCGAGAGGAGGTGGTCGCCCGCGACGGCCAGCGCGGTCGGCGTCACGAGCTGCCCGGCGACGGCCCGGCTGACCCAGTACCCCGCGAAGCAGGACCGGAACGACCCGAGGACGATCGAGCCCATCGACATCTGCCCGACGAGCCGGCCGTCGACCTCGATGACGAGCGGGAGGGAGCGCCCGAGCCGGCCGTCGGCCTCGTACTGGGCGACGAGGTCCTCGAAGGTGCGGGCGGGGGCGTCTGGGTCGGGCGAGGTCGCGTCCCACGGCTCGAGCCACTCGGCGTTCGCGCGACGGACCGACTGGAAGGTCGGACCGTCCTGGAGGACGAGCGGGCGCAGCACGACGTCGACTCCCGTGGGCGTGCGCCCCTCGAGGCGAACGGGCCACTGCCACGCGGGCTCCGGGCCGGTGAACGGCCCGGTGTCGGGGTCACCCCCGGCGAGTCGGCGCAGCCGCTCCCACATCAGTGGTCGCCCCCCCGGGCCTGGCTGAGCGCGTGCGGGAGGACCTCGGCGAGGACGGCGAGGGCGTCGCGCACCCCGCCGGTCGACCCCGGGAGGTTGACGACGAGTGTGCGCCCGGCGAGCCCTGCGAGCCCGCGCGAGAGGGCCGCGGTCGGCACCCCGGCCGCGATGCCGCGCGCCCGGATCGCCTCGGCGAGACCGGGGACCTCACGGTCGAGGAGCGGCCGGGTCGCCTCGGGGGTGCCGTCGGTGGGCGTGAGCCCGGTGCCCCCGGTCGTCAGGAGGAGGTCGGGAGCGGTCGCGAGGGCTGCGGCGAGGGCCTCGGCCACCGGCGGACCGTCGGCCACCACCGTGGCGTCGGGGACGGTGGCACCCCAGCCGCGCAGGGTCTGCACGAGGAGGGCGCCGCCGCGGTCGGGATAGACGCCGGTGGCGGCCCGCGTCGAGGCGGTCACGACGACGGCGGTCCGCCCGGCCAGCGGTGCCCCACCCGGGGTGTCGTCGGCTGCAGGGTCCGAGGTGTCGGTCACGGTGCCTCCTCCCAGTCGCCCGAGCGCCCGCCGGACTTCGCGGTGACCCGGATGTCGGTGATCCGCGCGTGCTTGTCGACCGCCTTGACCATGTCGACGAGGGCGAGGGCCGCCACCGAGACCGCGGTGAGGGCCTCCATCTCGATGCCCGTCCGGTCGGCGGTGCGGACGACGGCGCGGATGTCGACCCCGTCGTCGGCGACCTCGAGGTCGACCTCGACCGCGTGGACGGCGACGGGGTGCGCCAGCGGCACGAGCTCGGGCGTGCGCTTCGCCGCCTGGATGCCGGCGATGCGCGCGACGCCGAGCGCGTCACCCTTCGGCACGACCCCGCCGCGCAGGGCCGCGACCGCCGCCGGTGACAGCAGGACCCGGCCGGCCGCGGCGGCCCGGCGGGCCGTGACGTCCTTGCCGGACACGTCGACCATGTGCGCGGTGCCGTCGGCGCGCACGTGGGTGAGACCCGGGGGTCGGGCGTCGTCAGAGGCCACGGTCACGGTCCTTCCCCAGGAGGGGCAGGCAGCGCAGCCGGTCACCGGCCTCGACCCGGGTGACGTCGGCGGGCACGAGGGCGAGGGCGGTGGCCCCGGCGAGCGCCCCGAGGACGTGCGACCCCTGACCGCCCGAGGGCCGGACCCGGCCGGCCTGCTCGACGACGCGGGTCAGCTCGACCTTGCCGGGGGCCGCCTCCCACGCGGTGTCGGCGACGGCCTCGAAGGCCCCGTCGGCATCCGGGTCGAGGCCGGCGAGCCGCCGCAGGGCGGGCAGGACGAAGACGTGGAAGGAGGCGAACGAGCTGACCGGGTTGCCCGGCAGGGTCACGGCCGGGGTCCGCGAGGCGCCGACCACCCCGCAGCCCTGCGGCATCCCCGGACGCATCGCGACCTTGACGAACTCGACCCCACCGTCCTCGAGGAGGACCTCCTTGACGGTGTCGTAGACCCCCATCGAGACGCCGCCGCTCGTGACGACGAGGTCGGGGGCGCCTGGCAGGTCGGCGAGCAGCGCCCGCACGGCCGGGGCGTCGTCGGCGACGTGGACCGACGCCGCGACGTCGGCGCCGGCGGCCTCGACGAGGGCCGCGAGCATGAGGCGGTTGGAGTCGACGATCTGCCCGTGCTCGAGGGCCGAGCCGGGGTCGACGAGCTCGTCGCCGGTCGAGGCGACGAGGACGCGGGGGCGACGGTGGACGACCACCTCACCGACGTTGACCGCCGCCGCGAGCGCGATGTGGCCCGGCCCGAGCCTGGTGCCGGCGGGGAGGACGACGTCGCCGCTGCGCACGTCCTCGCCCTGTCGGCGCAGCGACCTCCCGGGCTCGGGGGCCAGCTGGATCGCGGCCCTCTCGACGCCGCCGTCGGTGAGCTCGACCGGCACGACGGCGTCGGCGCCCTCGGGCATCGGGGCGCCGGTCATGATCCGCAGCACCGAACCGGGCTCGAGGACGTGGCGGGTGGTGTCGCCGGCCGCGATGTCGCCCTGCACGGGGAGGACCACCGGCGTCTGCGGACTCGCACCGGTGAGGTCCGCGGAGCGAACGGCGTAGCCGTCCATCGCGGAGTTGTCGAAGCCCGGGAGGTCGACGACCGCGGTGACCGGCTCGGCGAGGACGAGGCCGAGCGCCCGGCCCACCGGGACCGTCTCGGCCGGGAGCGGGGAGACGAGGGCGAGGACCGCCGCGCGGTGCTCGTCGAGGGTGCGCATCACACGTCGCCCTCGAGGTGGGCGCCGTCGGGGATGGTGCGCTCGCCGCCCGTGACGCGGACGTCGCCGGTGCACACGACGTCGGCGCCGAAGGTGGCGTCGGCCTCGACCCGCAGGCTCGTGCAGCCCCGGATCGACGGCACACCACGGGGGAAGCGGGCCTCGAAGCCGTCGACGAGCTTGTAGGCGCTCCCGAGGTCGACGAAGGGCTCGGCGTGATCGATCGTGGACTCCACGTGCGACTCGTCGGTGAGCCGGTAGAGGTCGGAGCGCAGGAGGAGCAGCTCGTTCGTCGTCTTCACGGGCCGGAAGCGCGAGCGGTCGACCGCGAGGGCGCGCGAGCCCTCGAACACCTCGACCGCCGCCCCCATCGCGGACTCGACCTGGATGACGGGAGTGGAGTCCGACCGCGTCGGGTCGACCGTCTTGCGGTTGACGATGATCGGCAGCCCGAGGACCCCGTCGCGCTCGGCGAGCCGGGCGGCCAGGGCGTCGAGGTCGACCCAGAGGTTGTTCGCGTGGAACCAGGGGTGGCGGTCGGTGTCCTGGAAGAAGTGGTCCTCGCCGTCGGCGACCATCGCGCTGTCGCGGAGCACGAGGCGTCCGTCGGCCCTGCGGTGCGCCAGGTGACCGCCCTTGCGGTCGTTGACGGTCCGCTCGCACACCTCGGTGACGTACGGGATCCCCTCGGCGGCCATCCAGGCGGGGACCGCGCCTTCACACGTCGCGCCGAGGTTGTCGGCGTTGGAGAGGAAGGCGTAGCGGAAACCCCTCTCCCGCAGGGTGTCGAGCAGCCCCGTGGTCTGGAGCGCGACGTAGATGTCGCCGTGCCCGGGAGGGCACCACTCGAGCTCCGGCTCCTCGGGCCACTCGACCGGCGACAGGTCGTCGGCCCGCAGCTTCGGCTCGCGGTTCTGGACGAAGTCGATGGGCAGCCCGTCGACCGCGAGGTCGGGGTACCCGGCGAGGAGCGCGAGCGACTCCTCGCGCGTGCGGAACGAGTTCATGAGGAGCAGCGGGGTCGAGGTGCCGTGGCGCTCGCGCAGTGCGAGGACCTGGCGCGCGATGACGTCGAGGAAGGTCAGCCCGTCACGGACGACGAGGGCCGACTTGGGGCCCCGGATGCCCATGCTCGTCCCGAGCCCCCCGTTGAGCTTGATGACGACGGTGCGGGCCAGCGCCTCCGCCACCGCGGCGTCGTCGGGCCGGACGTCGTCGAGGTGTGCCACCTCGGTCAGCGGGTCGATCGAGTCCTCGGGGATCGTCCCGGCGACGTGCTCCTGGAGCTGCTCGTGGTACGCCGCGAACACCCGCACGGCGAGCTCGGGAACCCCGGCGTCGCGCATCTTCTCCGTCGCGGCCCGCAGCCCGTCGGTGGTCATGGCGCCCACCCTACGATGCAGGGGTGGCACGCGATCCCGTGAAGTCCGCCCGACGGTCCGAGCGGCGGGCGCTGCGGCGCGAGATCGCCGCGGCGCGCGACGTCGCGGCCGACGACACCGCCCTGACGGGCCACGTCCTCGCCCTCCTCGACGACCTCGGCCTGGGGCCGGGTGCGGTCGTGACCTCCTACTCCTCGATCCCCGGCGAGCCACCGACCCGGGCGCTCAACGCGGCCCTCGCCGCGCGGGGCGTCACGGTGCTGCTCCCGGTCACGCTGGCGGACCTCGACCTCGACTGGCACACGGCCGACGACGACGACGAGACCCCTCTGGGCCGCAGCGCGGTCGACCGCGCCGACCTCGTCCTCGCGCCCGGCCTGGCGGTCGACCGCACCGGCACCCGGATGGGGCAGGGCGGCGGCTGCTACGACCGCGCGCTCCCCCGACGCCGGCCGGGCACGCCGGTGGTCGTCGTGCTCCATCCGGGCGAGCTGCTGGGCGCCGGCGAGGACGTCCTCCCCCGCGCCGACCACGACCAGCCCGTCGACGCGGTCGTGACGGCCGACGGCCTCGTCGACCTCGGGGTCAGCCCGTGGCGGGACCCGACTCGGGCCTGAGCGTCAGCACGTCGGGGTCGGTCTCGCGGACCGCGGCCTCGGAGAACGGCCAGGGGCGCTGGATGCCGGCGGCCCAGTCCTCCACCTGGTCGGAGTAGTGGTCGGACGCCGGGTGGCCGCTCGTGCCCGTCTGGTTGATCCACGTCGAGCCGTCGAGGTCCGCCAGGTCGACGACCATCCGCATCGAGGGAGCGGCGGTGACCGAGTAGCCCTGGCTGGTGTCCCACGCGTTGGCGTTGACGACGGCCGATCCGCCCGGGAGGTCGTAGGGGCCGTCGTTGACGAGCCACCGCACCGGTCCGGGGACGGTCTCGCCGCCGAGGACCCTGTGCTCGAGGGTGACCCGGTGCAGCTTGCCCCACTGCCACTTCGCGGGGTCCTTGCCCAGCTCGGTCGTCAGCTCCAGGCGCGCGGCCACGAGCGCCTGGCGCAGGATCTCGTTCTTGCCCTCGGTGATGTTCGGCGTCAGCTTGTTGTCCCACCAGGCGCTCTTGTCGTCCTCGAGCAGCGCCTGGACCGCGGTGCGGTACCGGCCACCCCCGTCGGCCTTGAGGCCGCTGGGCAGCTCGTCGTCGAAGAGGAGCTCCATGAGGTTGCGCCACACCGCGTTGTAGTACGCGGCCGCCGCGCCCGACTCGGCGTCACCCGAGGGTGTCGAGCCGTCCCAGCCGCGGAGCAGCTCGCGGGCCGCACGGGTGAACTCGAACAGCCCCTCGGTGTCGGGCTCGCTCTCGGTGCTCGTGAGCGAGACGTCGAGCAGGGCCGGTACGAGGACGTTCGCGAAGGCGTCCTGGGTGTCGAGCTGGATCGCCGCCATGTCGGCCGGGCCCAGCTCGTCGACGTCGGCCAGCCGCTCCGCGATCCGGGTCGCCCGCCAGCCGTGGTCCCAGTCGGTGGTGAGGAAGGGGCGCGGTCCGGCGGTGACCGCCTGGTTCGCGGTGACGATGACGCCGTCGGCGGGGTCGAGCGCGAACGGGAGGTCGCCGAACTCGACGAAGCCCTCCCAGTCGTAGCGGGAGTCCCACCCGGGCGAGGGCCAGTAGCCCGCCGGTGCCCGTGGGATGGAGGAGCGCCGGATCGGCACCTGCCCTGGGGCCTGGTAGCCGATGTGGCCGTCGCGGTCGGCGTAGACGAGGTTCTGCGCCGGCACGGCGAAGAGGCGGGCGGCCTCGCGGAACTCGTCGAAGTCCGTCGCGAGGTTGAGGTTGAGGATCGCGTCGGCGGTCCGGCTCGGCTCGAGCGCGGTCCACGCGAGGGAGACCGCGTAGGTCTCGCTCTCGTCGCCCTCCTGCTGGGTGGGGGCTCGCGACCCCGCGTCGACGGCGGCCTCGAGGACGTCGGACATCACCGGCCCGTGCACCGTGGAGCGGACGAGGATGCGCTGGTCGGCCCCGCCGCGGATCCGGATCGTCTCCTCGCGGGTCGTCACCGGGTCCCACTTGCCGTCGCGCAGGTAGGTCTGCCCGACGATCCGCTCGAGGTAGAAGTCGGTGACGTCGGGTCCGAGGTTGGTGAAGCCCCAGGCGATCTGCCCGTTGTGCCCGATGATGACGCCCGGCACGCCCGCGAAGGAGAAGCCGCTGACGTCGAGCGGGCAGGTCGCCGACACCGTGCGGCAGTGCATGCTGTTCTGGATCCAGATGCCCGGCTGTCCCACACCGAGGTGAGGGTCGTTGGCGAGGAGCGGTTTGCCGGTGGTCGTCCGGTCACCGGAGACGACCCAGGAGTTCGAGCCCAGCCCCTCCCCGCGGCCGAGCAGCTGCGGCACGGCGTCGAGGGCCTCCTGGACGGCGGCGTACGCCTGCGTCGCGCCGGCAGAGGTCACCCGCTCCTCGGCGGGAGCGGAGGGCGTGGCACCGGCCGGCGCGGCGGTCGTGAGGGCGGACGGCACGGCCGAGCGGGTGACGCCGGTGTCGCCCGCCGGCGACCACTCGTCGGGCGAGAGGATCGACGGGTGCGCCTCGGCGTCGTAGGGCGGGTACAGCTGGGTGATCTGCGCGGGTGACAGGCGCCCCGAGAGTCGGGCCCGGGCGAGCTCGTCGGCGTAGTTGCCGCGCAGGTCCCAGGCCATCGCCTTGAGCCAGGCGAGGCTGTCGACCGGCGTCCACTCCTCGACCTCGGCGTCGGGCAGCTGGAGCCCGAGGACGGCGTACTCGACACCCATCTCGTCGGGCGCGCGGCCCCGCAGGTAGGTGTTGACGCCGTCGGCGTAGGCCTGGAGCACCTGCCGGGTCTGCGGGTCGAGCGTCGGCAGCTCGGCCTCGGCGACGCGCCGCCACCCCATCGTGCGGATCACCTTGTCGGCGTCGAGACCGGCCGCCCCGACGAGCTCGGAGAGCCGCCCGGCGGTGACGTGCCGCCGGAGGTCCATCTCGAAGAAGCGCTCCTGGGCGTGGACGTAGCCCTGGGCGCGGGCGAGGTCGGTGAGGCTGTCCCCGTAGAGGTGCGGGATGCCACTCTGGTCGCGCAGCACCGTGACGTCACCGGCCAGGCCGGGAAGGGTCGCCTCCCCCGAGGTCCGCGGCAGCGGCTCCCGAACCGCCGAGACGACGACGAAGCCCGCGACGAGGGCGCCCACGACGAGCAGCGCGAGGAGTCCCAAAAGGACGCGACGGACGACAGCGACTCGACTCACCCTGCGAGACTAGGTCACCGACGAACGACGACACGAGGACGGGCCGTGCGACAGACCGTGATGCTGCCGTGGACGGACGGGGGTGCCGCCACGGGGTTCTCGGTCGACGACCTCACCCCGGTCCTCCTCCTCGGCAGCGTCGTGCTGGTCCTCGCGGTGGCCGCGGTGCGCCTGTCGGTCCGCTCCGGGCTGCCCACCCTGCTCATCTACCTCGGGATCGGTCTCGTCCTGGGCGAGTCGGGCTTCGGCATCCGCTACGACTCCGAGCAGCTGACGCAGGTCCTCGGCTACACCGCACTCGTCATCATCCTCGTCGAGGGCGGGCTGACGACGCGGTGGTCGGGCATCAAGCCGTCGGTTGCTCCGGCTGCCGTTCTCGCCACGGTCGGCGTCGCGGTCTCGGTCCTCACGGTCGGTGTCGCCGCGCGCGTCGTCCTCGGCTGGTCGTGGGAGATCGCCTTCCTCGTCGCCGCCGTCCTCGCCTCCACCGATGCCGCCGCCGTCTTCTCGGTGCTGCGCCGGGTGCCCCTGCCGCGCAACATCTCCGGGATGCTCGAGGCGGAGTCGGGGTTCAACGACGCACCGGTCGTCCTCCTCGTCACCGCCCTGGCCGCCGCCCTGGCGCCCGACGCCGAGGGGCACGCGTGGTGGTGGGTCATCGGGCTGGCCGCCCTCGAGCTCGCCGGCGGCACGGCCGTCGGGCTCGGCGTCGGCTGGCTCGGGGCGCGGGTGCTGCGGGTCGTGGCATCGGCGTCGTCCGCGCTCTTCGCGATCGGCGTCATCGCCGTGGCCGTGCTCGCCTACGCGGCCGCCGACGCCCTCCACCTCTCGGGCTTCATCGCCTGCTACCTGGCCGCCCTCGTCCTCGGCAACATCGGACTGCCGCACCGCCCGGCGGTGCTCGGGTTCGCCACGGCGATGGGCTGGATCGCCCAGATCGGCCTCTTCGTCCTCCTCGGGCTGCTCGCCTCGCCCTCGAACTTCCGGTCGGTCCTCGTCCCGGCCCTCGTCATCGGCACCGCGCTTCTCGTCCTCGCTCGCCCGTTGTCGGTCATCGCCTCGTGCGCCCCCTTCCGGATGTCGTGGCGCGTCCAGGCCTTCCTGTCGTGGGCCGGGCTGCGCGGCGCGGTACCGGTCGTCCTCGCGACCGTCCCGGTGACGATGGGGGCGCAGGGGGTCGACTGGATCTTCGACCTCGTCTTCGTCCTCGTCGTCGTCTTCACCTTCGTCCAGGCCCCGACGCTGCCGTGGGTGGCCCGTCGCCTCGGGCTCGCGTCGGTCCACCGCCAGGTCTCGCTCGCCGTCGAGGCCACACCCCTGGAGGAGCTGGGCGCCGAGCTCCTCGAGGTCGACATCGGGCCGGGCTCGCGGATCGCGGGCGTGCGGGTGTTCGAGCTGCGGCTGCCCGCGGGCGCCAACATCTCCCTCGTCGTGCGCCAGGGGCGCTCGTTCGTCCCGCGCGAGGGCGACGTCCTGCGCACCGGCGACCAGCTGCTCGTCGTCGCACCGAGCGCCCTGCGCGAGCAGGTCGAGCGACGGCTGCACGAGGTCAGCCGTGGAGGCCGCCTCGCCGGCTGGGGAGCCGGGCCGGGACCCCGCTGAGGCGTCCCGCACCCCGGTCCCGGGAAGAGCGCAGGTCCGTCCTGGCTTATCCTTTGCACGACGCCGCCGCGATCAACGGCCCCACGACTTCCCGGTCGGGCCCCGCGAAGGCACCCCCGCAGCAGCTCCAGGAGGACAGCCGTGCCGACGTACGCCTACGCGTGCACCGCGTGCGACCACCGTTTCGAGGTCGTCCAGTCGTTCAGCGACGACTCCCTCACCGTGTGCCCCGAGTGCCAGGGTCGCCTGCGCAAGCTCTTCAACGCCGTCGGCATCGTCTTCAAGGGCGGCGGCTTCTACCGCACCGACAGCCGCTCGAGCGCCTCGGTGCCGAGCGGGTCCTCCGGGTCGTCGTCGGGGTCGTCGTCCGAGGGCGGGTCGTCGAACGGCTCGTCGGGGTCCTCCTCGTCCGGCGAGGGCTCGTCGTCCGGCTCCGGGTCGGCGACCTCCACCGGGTCGTCGGGTTCGTCGGGGTCGTCGGGGTCGTCTGGCTCCTCGACGTCGTCCACAGGCTCCGCCCCGGCCGCGGCGCCGTCCACACGTTCGGCCTGACGCTCCCCTCCCACCCTCGCGGCGCCTAGCGTCGCGGCATGGCCGCTCGTCCCCACCCCCTCCCCGCCCTCCGGGGCCGGCGTGCCCGGTGGTGGCGCTCCGTCGTGCGGCGGTGGGTCGCGGCAGCCCTCGCGGCCGTGAGCGTCCTCCTCGTGCTCCACGAGCTGCGGCCTCCCCCACCGGCCGTCGTCCCGGTCCTCCTGGCCGCGCGCGAGCTGCCTGCCGGCCGGGTGCTCGCCGCCCACGACCTCGTGCGGGCGCGGGCTCCCGCGCGGGGCGCCCCACCGGGGGCGGTCGTCGATCCCGATGACGCCGTCGGCCGTCGCCTCGTCGCCGGCCTCGCGCCCGGAGAGGCGCTCACCCGCACGCGCCTCGTGCCGCGCGGTCCCGCCGACGGGCTTCCTCCCCGGCGTGTCGCGGTGCATGTCGTGGCCGCCGACCCGGCGTCCGTCGACCTCCTCAGCCCGGGGGTGTCCGCCCGGGTCTACCCGGTCGCGGGAGGTCTCCCCCTGGCCACCGGCGCCCTCGTGCTCGCGACCGACCCGCCGGCATCGGCCGAGGTCAGCGGCACCGAGGTGCCCGGCCGCGGGGTCGTCCTCGCTCTCACCCCCGAGGAGGCCGACGCCGTGGTCGGTGGTCACGGTGGGCTCGAGGGCCCGGTCACCGTGGGGATCGTCGCCGTGGGCCGCTGACCCGTGCGTGCCGGGCGCCGCGCTGCCCGGGGCGCACGAGGGTCCTAGGCTGGCCGACGGGGACACTCCGGTCTCGCACCCGTGGCACATCCGACCACCGAACCGAAGGAGCAGCCCGTGAAGGGGTTCAAGGATTTCGTTCTGCGCGGCAACCTCGTCGAGCTCGCCGTCGCCTTCATCATCGGCGCGGCGTTCGCCACCGTCGTCAAGGGCTTCACCGACGTGGTCATCGAGGCCTTGGCCAAGGCCGGCGGCGCGCCGAGCTTCGACGACTGGAGGCCCGGAGGCTTCGTCACCGTCGGGCCGTTCCTGTCCGCGCTCGTCGCCTTCCTGATCACGGCTGCGATCGTCTACTTCTTCATCGTCAAGCCGTACGAGGCAGCCAAGGTCCGCTTCTTCCCGGCCGAGCCGGAGTCCGAGACGATGGACCCGAACACCCAGCTGCTGACCGAGATCCGCGACTCGCTGCGCGCCCCGCGCGCCTGACACCTCACCCACGAGGGCCCGCGCGGGTGTCCGGTGCGGGCCCTCGTGGCGTGCTCACTCCCAGTGGGGCGGGCGCTGCTCGCGCAGCCAGCGGTCGTGCTCGGCCTCACCGGCCGGTGGTGGCTCGCGCGGCGGGACGACGTCGGGCAGGTCCTGCGCCGAGGGGTTGGTGCCCGACCGTGCCGCCCGGCGCCGGGGCCGGCGGCGGGACCCCGGCACCTCGCGCTTCTCGCGCTCGGGCTCACCCGGTGACTGGAACGAGGTGTCGACCGGCTCAGTCACCGGGCGCCTCGCGCACTCCGACGGCCTCGAGGATCCGCGAGACGTCGCGCGCGGGGTCACGGAAGACGTCGGTCGACCAGACCCGGACGTGCCGCCACCCGAGCCGCTCGAGCTGCTCGGCCCGCAGCCGGTCGCGGTCGCGCGCCGTGCGCATCGCCGCGTACTCGGGGCCGTCGGACTCGACCGCGAGGACGAGGTGTCCCGGTCGGGACGGGTCCTCGACCGCGAGGTCGACGGGGTCGGCCGAGGACCCCAGTCCCTCGTGGACGACGAGCCCCTCGGCACGCAGCCGTCGGGCGAGGTCGGCGAGGACGACGGAGCGCGACGGTCCGGCGGATGCAGCGGCATCGCCGTCACGTGGTGCGTCGCCGGCTTGGTTCTCCCCGGGCAGCCCGTCGCCGGCGGCGTAGGCGAGGAAGTCGCGCAGCATGACCGCCCCCCGGGCCCGGAGCCGCTCGGGGTCGAGGTCGCCGGCGGCGATCGAGGACACCACGGTCATCGAGCGCCGGGAGCGGGTGACCGCGACGTTGAGCCGCCGCTCGCCGCCCTCGGTGTTCAGCGGCCCGAACCGGTGGAGGACGCGGCCGTGCGGGGTCTTGCCGTAGCCGATGGTGAGCAGGACGTCGTCGCGCTCGTCACCCTGGACCCGCTCGAGGTTCTTGACGAAGAAGGCCTCCGGCCGGTCCTCGTCGAAGAACGCGGTGAGGGCGGGGTCGTCCTCCAGGCCCGCGAGGGCCCGGCGCAGGGCGTCGTCGACCCGCTGGGCGTGCGTGATGCCGAGCGCGATGACGCCGAGGGACCGCTGCGGACGGGTGCGGGCGTGCTCGAGGACGAGCTCGACGACCCGGTCGACCTCGGCCGTCGTCGACTCGACGGCCGCGTCCCCCTCGGCGACGACGCCGTGCCCCTCGACGAGGACGTGCCGGACGACGGGGTCGGTGCCGGTGCCGGGGAAGGTGACGAGGGAGCCGTCGTAGACCTCCGCGTTGGCGAAGGCGATGAGGCGCTCGTCGAGCGATCGGTAGTGCCACCGGAGCCGGCGGGCGGGCAGCGCCGCCGCGAGGACGTCGAGGATCGACTCGACCCCCTCGGTGATCGCCTCGTCGGCGGCGACGGCGCCGTCACCGTCGGTGACCGTCGTGAAGAACGAGGTGGGAGGCAGCTGCCGGGAGTCTCCGGCGACGACGACCTGCCGCGCCCGGGACACCGCCGAGACGGCCTCGGCGGGCGGGATCTGCGACGCCTCGTCGAAGACGACGACGTCGAACCACTGGCCGGGGGGCAGCACCGACGCGACGACGAGCGGGCTCATCACCCAGCAGGGACGGACCGCCGTCACGAGCTCGGGCGCCCGACCCACGAGGTCGCGCAGCGGCGCGAGCCGGCGGGCCCGAGCGGCCTCCGCCCGCAGGAGGGCCTCCTGCTGGGGGTGGTCGGCGAGGACGTCGGCGACGTGGTCGGCGACGGCGGCGAGAACGCGGGAGGCGTTCTCCGACACCACCGCCCGGTCGGCCTCGGCGAAGTCGGCGACGGTCCGGCTCAGCGCCCGACCGTCGTGGGCGGCGACCCGGGGGTCACGCGTGGCGATCTCGTCGGCGAGCGAGCACCACCAGACCCACTCGACCTCGGGACGCACCTCCTCGGCCGGGACCCCGCGCGAGCGCAGGTCGTCGACGAGGGGTCGCAGCCCGGCGGACTCGAGGCCGTCGAGCGACTCCCGGACCGCGGGTGCCACCCCGACCCGGCCCGAGGCAGCGGCCAGCGCCGCCACCCGCCCACGGAGGGCCCTCAGGTCGAGGTCGAGCAGGGTGCTCCCGTCGTCCTCGTCGGGGCGGGCGAGCCGGGCGTCGAGCCACTCGACGTCGGACACGAGGCCGGCGTGCGCCGACTTCGCCCGGTCGAGCTCGACGGGGATCTCGGGACGCCCGCCGGACCCGGCGAGCCGACGCCACGCCACGCGCTGCTCGCTCGCCGCGGCGAGGGCGGCGTGGAGGTCGGCCGGCGGCCGGCCGGGGCGCAGGAGGGCGCGAGCCTGGCGCCGCAGCCGCCACCGGTCGAGGAAGCCGAGCTCGGCCCCGACCTCGCGGCGGTAGGTGGACGACCCCGTGGCGGAGACGAGGTCGTCGAGCGGGATGTCGAACACCTCGGGCCGGAACGTCTCGAGGGTGTCGCGGACGCCGCCGACGGTGTCGAGGACGCGGGCCCACCCCCGCGTCGTCGGCTCCTCGGGGAGGTGGATGCCGCGGAAGACGTCGGCCAGCGTGGCCGCCGTGCCCTCGACCCCACCGGAACCGTCCGACGCCAGCCGCTCGGCGCGGTCCCGGGCGTCCGACGCGGCGTCGGCGTCACGGAGGTCGGCCCCGAACCACGGGTCGTCGCGCCCGGGACCGTCCCAGTCCGAGAGCGAGGCGAGCGAGGTGGCGGTGGCCGCGGCACGACCCACTCCCTCCCGGTCGAGGCCGGCCAGGGACGCGCCGCGCAGCCGCACCCGGGAGCGCGGCGGGGTGTGCAGCGCCGCGAAGGCCGAGACGGCCTCCTGCACCTGGTGGAGGGAGACCCCCCACGGCTCGCGGCTCTCGTGGAGCGCGGTGACGTGGTCGCCCAGCCGTCCTGCGGCCGCACGGCGGACGTCGGCCGCGCCGGTGACGCGCGCGGCACTCGCGGGGTCCCGGCGCGGCAGCGAGCCCGGGCGCGAGGGTGCCGCACCGGTGAGGCGATCGAGGCCGTCGGCGAGCTCGCGCGCGACCCGGCGCCTGCCCTGGGCGCCGGCATGGAGGTCGAGGACGAGGTCGCCGAGCCCGACCCGTTCGAGCCGGCCGACGACCGCGTCGATGGCCGCGCGCTTCTCGGCGACGAAGAGCACCCGCCGGCCATCGGCGGCCAGCGAGGCGATGAGGTTCGAGATCGTCTGCGACTTTCCGGTGCCGGGCGGGCCGTGGACGACGAGGTGCGATCCGGACCGGACGGCCTCGATGGCCTCCTGCTGGCTGCTGTCGGCGTCGAGGACGAGGACGTCGCGGGCCGGGTCGTCGAGGTGGAGGCGTCCGGGGTCGAGCTCGGAGCGGATGGCCCGCAGAGCGTCGGGATCACCCGCGAGGGCTGCCACGACGTCGTGGTCGGCGAGGCGGTCGGCCTGTGCGGCCAGGTCGGCGACCATCGGCAGCTTGGCGTAGGAGAACGTGCCGAGGACGACCCGCGGCTCGACGGAGAAGTCGGGGACCGACGAGCACGCCTGGGCCAGCGCCGCGTACGCCGGGTAGGGGTCGACGGTGCCGTCGACCGACGCGAGCGCCTCGATGGCGTCGTCATCGACGGTGATGCCCTGCTCGGACGAGAGGTAGTGCGCGAGAACGGGGTTCAGCTCGACCTCGGCTCCGAGGTCGAGCACGTAGTCACCGTGGGCGGCCCCGGTGGAGCGCAGGGTGCACGAGCGCAGCAGCACGGGTGCGGAGGGCGGACGCGGCACCTTGCGCCCGTCGGGCAGGGTGACGCTCCACGTCGCCATCCCGATCGCGAGGAAGCAGGTGAGGATGCCGCGCTCCTCCTTGAGCTCGCGGCTCTTCGCGGCGATGGCCCGGGCGCGGCGGCGGGCCTCGTCGAGCGCGCCGGCCTCGCGGAACAGGTCGGACAACCGGGTGGGGCGACCCGTCATCAGCATCGCGACCCCGCCGGGGTGCGCGGTCGTGAGGTCGAGGGTCCCGGCCGACAGGTCGCGGTACCAGAGCAGGGTGTTGCGACCGCCGAGGTCGACGAGGTGACGGGTCCACGCCGCTCGGGCGGCGGCGACCCGGTCGGCGCGCGGGTCGACCTCGGCCTCCGGGACAGGGGTGGCCGGGGTGGACCCGCGGACCTCGCCGGCGGTATGCCCCGAGGGGTCCCCGCCGGGGGGTGCCTCGTCGCGCGTCCGCGCCGTCTCGCTCACCTCAGCAGGCTAACAACGTGGCGGCCCCGCACCCGTCAGGCAGCGGTGCGGGTCCGGGGCCGGGCGAGGGCGGCGGCCAGCCCGATGGCGACCGCGACGGCCAGGGCGCCGAGGGCGAGGACGCGGTAGCCCGCGTACTCGACGACGAC
This sequence comes from uncultured Actinomycetota bacterium, assembly GCA_963834225.1. Lineage (GTDB taxonomy): Bacteria > Actinomycetota > Actinomycetes > Actinomycetales > Dermatophilaceae > Oryzobacter. The sequence continues at coordinate 218,012 of CAWIAT010000021.1, forward strand.
CCCTGCCAGGGCGCCGCCGGCGCCCGCCACGAGGGCCATGACGAGGTCGGACGCCCCCTGGGCGGCGGGACGCTCCTGCTCCGGCACGGCCCCCGTGAGCAGGGCCGACCCCGCGACGAGCGTGCACGACCACCCGAGCCCGAGGAGGAAGAGCCCGGCGAGCAGCGTCGAGGAGTGCCCCTCGGGCGAGACGGACGCCAGCACGGTCGCGCTCGACAGGACGAGCGAGCCGACGAGGGCGACGGCACGCCCCCCGAACCGGTCGACGGCCATGCCCGTCAGCGGGGAGAAGGCGAACATCCCGAGGACGTGCATGCTGATGACGAAGCCGATGACCTCGAGCTCGGCGTTGCCGTGCGCCATGTGCAGCGGCGTCATGACCATGACGCTGACCATCGTCACGTGGCCGAGGACCAGGGTGATGAGGCCGAGCCGGGCGTCGGGGATGCCGGAGACGACGCGCAGCCCCCGGACCATCGAGCCCTGGGCGGCGAGCGCCTCGCCTCCCCCGGCGACGTGCCTGCGGCGCGCCTCGAGGAGCGGGTCCGGGCGCAGCCGCCACAGGAGCAGGCCGAGGGCGAGGAGCAGCCCGACGACGGAGAACACGTAGGGCCCGGCGAGCGTCGGCAGCCCGAGCGCCCGGGCCACGGGCTCCCCCGGCGTCACCAGGTTGGGTCCGAGGACGCTGCCGACGGTGGTGGCCCACACGACGACGGCGAGGTCGCGGGCCCGGTGCGACGGTTCGGCCAGGTCGGTCGCCGCATAGCGCGCCTGGCCGTTGGAGGTCGTCGCCCCACCGAAGAGCAGGCTGGCTGCGAGGAGGAGCGCGAAGCTGCCGACGGCTGCCGCGGCGATGATGCCGACCGCGCCGACGGCGGCGAGCAGGTACCCCAGGGCGAGCCCGGGTCGGCGCCCCCGGGAGGCCATGAGGCGCACGACGGGGATCGCGACGAGGGCCGAGCCGAGGATCTGGAAGGTCCCTCCGAGGCCGGCCCAGCGGGCTGATCCCGAGACCTCCTCGGCGATGAGCGCGCCCACGGCGACGCCGGCCGAGAGCCCGACACCGCCGAGCATCTGCGAGGTGACGAGGGTGCGGACGACGTGACGCTGGACGGGGTCGCGCGTCGTCGTCGAGGTCACGCCGGTGAGCATCCCACGAAGGGCGGAGGCACCACGGTCGGTGGACCCACCACCGTCAGCGCCGGACGCGCGTCATCCTCCACTCGTTGTGGTCGTCGACGCGCGCGTACTCGAGCTCGTCGAGGGCCATCTTCGCGAGGGCGAGCCCACGGCCCTCCTCGCTGTCGACGGACGGCATGGCGAAACGCAGCTCGGGCAGCGGGGGCCCACCGTCCGAGAGCTGGCCGCAGAGGCGGTCGGGCTCGACGTCGAGGGTGAAGGAGTAGCGGATCGTGCCGGGGGGACGCCCGTGCTCGACGACGTTGTTCGCGATCTCGATGACCGCTGTCTCGAAGAGCATGAGGTCGGTGCTGCGCACGTCGGGGTGGTCGGTGCGGACCCGGTCGAGGAGGTCGTGGAGGAGGCTGATCGTCTCCGGCACCGCGAGGGTGTCGACCCGGTACTCACCAGCCATGGAGGGCTTCCTCGAGGCGGTCGAACGGCTGGAGGATCCGGTCGAGGTTGGTGAGGGCCAGCACCATCCTCACCTGCTCCTGGGGCTCGGCGATGCGCAGGTCGCCGCCGGCCTGGCGGGTGCGCTTGAGCCCGGCGACGAGCGCGCCGAGTCCGGAGCTGTCGACGAAGCTCGTCTCGCTGAGGTCGATGACGACACGGGCCTGCCCGGACTCCACGACCTCGTCGATGGCGCTCTTGAGCACGGGAGCGGCCACCATGGTCAGTCGTCCGTCGCAGCGGAGCACGGTGGCGTCCGTGAGGTTCGAGGTGTGGACCTGCATCACGAGGTGATCTCCTTCGGGGGGTTGTCGGCGTCGGGTCCGTGGTAGCGGGCCGCCTGCCAGATGACGCTGAGGGCGATGAGGTCGTAGGCGATCCAGCCGGTGTTGACGGCGGTGCCGATCACGCTGTCGGAGCTGCCGGACCACACGCGGACGACGCCGACGACGACCGCGAGGACGAGGAGCACCGCGGTGATGAGCTGGGGGGCGACGAGGCGGTACGGGAAGCCGGTGCGCTCGGTCTTCGTCTTCGGAGTGACGACGAAGCCGAGGGGGCGCTTGAACAACACGTTCGCGGCAGCCGTCACGCACGCCCGGATCCAGATGGGGAACAGGGCGAGGCTGTACTGGTGGCCGCGCCACGTCCTCCTCCCGCGCCCGACGACGTAGAAGAGCAGCTGGTTGATGAGCATGTAGGGCAGGAAGAACGACAGGAAGGTCAGGCCGTACGCGTTGACCGGCAGGACGCCGAAGACGAGGTAGACGAACGGGGCGGTGAGGAAGACGACCGCGGCGAAGCCCGAGAGGTAGCTCCACATCGTCGAGAAGTACATGAGGCGCTGCGGGACCGACAGGCCCTTCTGGACGAGCGGGTTCTCCTTGAGCATCACCTGGAGGGTGCCCTGGGCCCAGCGCAGGCGCTGCGCGAGCATCGTCCCGAGGTCGTCGGGGGCGAGCCCGCTCGCGAGCACCTCGTGGTGGTAGACGGACTTCCAGCCCAACGCGTGCAGCCGCATGCAGGTGGCCATGTCCTCGGTGACCGACAGGGTCGCCATCGGCATCATCGGCTGGGCCTCGTCGGACCGGTCGACGTCGACCGCCTGGACGAGCTGGTGCACCGACTCGAGCGCGCCGAGCGGGGACAGGTCGCGGGCGGCGAGGCGGGCCATCGCGGCGTCGTCGACGACGAGGGAGCCGAGCTCGGTGTCGTACTGGGGGACGTCGCGCAGGGCGCCGATCTCCTCGAGGTCGGCGCGGATGGCGGTGAGGTCCTCGTCGACGATGGTGCGCGCCGCGGTGTCGACCCGCTGCTGGAAGGCGTAGGTGACCTTGGAGACGAGCTGACCGCCCGAGAGGTCGGCGCGGGCGGAGTCGGAGGCCTCGCGCACCTCGCGGACCGCCGCGACGGCCACGGCGCCGTGCTCGGAGGCATGCCTCTCGGCGCGCGCGAGCAGTCGGCTCGAGGTCCGCAGGGCGTCGGCGACGGCGTGCTCGACCTCGCGGACGTAGCCGACGATGCCCAGCTGCATCAGCGCCTCGCGGCGCAGGACGGCGTTCGACCCACAGAAGAAGGCGGCGTTCCAGCCGTCCTTGCCCTCCTGGATCGGGCCGTAGAACAGGGGGGCCTGAGAGCCGAGCGGGTCGGCCTCGGTGACGTTGGTGAAGAACTGCGGCGTCTGGACCAGGGCGACCTCGGGGTCCTGGAACCAGCCGAGGGTCTTGTCGAGGATGTGCGGCTCGGGGATCTGGTCGGCGTCGAGGATGAGCATGAACTCGCCCTGCGTCGCGAAGAGCGCGTTGTTGAGGTTGCCGGCCTTGGCGTGGCGCGGACGGTCGTGCCAGTCGTCGGTGCGGGTGATGTAGCCGATGCCGAGGTCGGCCGCGGCCGTGCGCATCTCGCCGCGGTCGCCGTCGTCGAGGATCCAGGTGTGGTGCGGGACGTCGATCAGCTTCGCCGCCCGGGCCGTGGCCGCGACGAGCTCGACCGGCTCGTCGTACGTCGTGATGAAGACGTCGACCGTCTCCTCGCCCGTGGGTTCGGGAGCGGCGCCGCGACGCTTGCTGCGCCACACGGTGAGGCCGAAGAGGTAGGCGTCGACGAGGGCGTAGGTCTCGGCGAGGACGAGGGGGACGGCGATCCACCAGTTCGTCCAGTTGACCGAGAACAACCAGCGCCATCCGACGTACGCGGTACCGAGGACGAGGGTGAGGACGACGAGGACACGGATGACCAGCTGCTTGGTCACTCGCTCCTCCGCTTGACCACGACCACGGTGACGTCGTCGGTGGGGCCGGACTCGATGGCGAACTCGCTGATCCGGTCGACCATCTCCTGGGCGCTGAGGTTCTCGGCCCGCAGGTCGGCGAGGGCGACGAGGGCCTCGCTGGGGTCGTCGAAGAAGTCGAGGATGCCGTCGCTGACGATGACGAGCGCGTCACCCTTGTCGAGGATGAGCTCGCGGGCCTCCCAGCGGTCGCCGCTCATGGCGCCGATGGGCAGACCGCCGGAGTACAGGCGGCGCGGGATGCCCTCGGCCCCGACGACCACCGCGAGCCCGTGGCCGGCGTCGACGTAGGTGCCGCGGCCGGTCTCGGGGTCGATGCAGGCGCCGAAGGCGGTGACGAAGGTGCTCGTGTCACCGAGGTCCTGGTCGAGGTCGTAGGCCGTGCGGGTGAAGGCCTCCTCGATGCTGATGAAGCGGGCGGCACCGCGCAGGACGGCGCGCACCGACGAGGCGATGAGCGCCGCGCCGATGCCCTTGCCCATGACGTCGCCGGCGAAGATGTGCAGCCGGTCGCGCGCGACGAACCAGTCGTAGAAGTCGCCGCCGACGTGGCGTGCGGTGACGCACTGGCCCGCGACCTCGAACCCGGAGACGCTGACGACGGAGTTGGGGCGCAGGGCGCGCTGGACGAGGGCCGCGCGATGCATCTCGTTCTCGGTGACGAGCTCCCCCTCGACCCAGTCGGCGAGGGCGCGGAGCATCTGGAGCTCCTCCTTGCTCAGCTCGCGCTCCTCGTAGCCCATGACGCACAGGGCTCCGACGCGCTGGTCACCGGAGTGCAGCGGCTGGCCGGCGTAGAACCTCAGGCCGGTGTCGATGAGGGAGGGGATGCCGGAGAAGCGGTCGTCGACGGTGATGTCACGGACGACGGTCGGCGCCTCGTCCCGGATCGTCCAGCTGCACACGGACTCCTCGCGGGGGATCTCGTCGCTGGCGAGTCCGACCTGGGCCTTGGACCACCGCCGGTTCTCGTCGATGAAGTTGACCGCGACGACCGGGCACGCCGAAGAGCTCCTTGATGAGCTGCGTGAGGCGGTCGAACCGCTCCTCCCGGGGCGTGTCGAGGACCTGGAGCGCGTCGAGAGCGCGCAGGCGTGCCTTCTCGTCGACGCGGTCGGCGACGTCGTGTCGGGACAAGGACCCACCTTTCCCCCCTGCAGGGACCAACTCTAGTCGGGGCACACCGACGACCGTATGCGACACCGTTTTGGCGCGGAAGACGCGAGAGGAGGTTCGGACCGTAGGGCCGACCCCCTCCACCGTTCGGACGATGCTCTCGGGCAACGGCGAGCGTCCGGTGACCGGGCGGACCGGCGTCGGGGCGCGGCGGGTCCGGGCGCTAGCCTGTGGGGGCCCTGCCGACAACGGCGCGGCCCAGAGTTACCGTAGGGCCGACCCCCTCCACCGTTCGGACGATGCTCTCGTGCAACGGCGGGCGTCCGCTGACCGCGCGGACCGGCGTCGGGGCGCGGCGGGTCCGGGCGCTAGCCTGTGGGGGCCCTGCCGGCAGCGGCGCGGCCCAGCCCTCGTAGCTCAGGGGAAGAGCACTTCTCTCCTAAAGAAGGTGTCGCAGGTTCGAATCCTGCCGGGGGCACCCCACGAAACCCGCTCTGACCAGCGGGTTTTCGTCGTTTCAGGGCTACTTCGCCTGAGGGTCAGAAGTGGCCAGAATATGGCACAAAGTGGCATCCTTCTGGCACGTATCTGGCACGGAATCGAGGGTGACCACGGGGGCCGCCCACCGCGCCTAGGGGTGTCATGGCAGGTAACGAAGCGGGTTCGGAAGCATCCGGAAGACTGTCGTCAGGACGGTTCCAGGCGCGGTACTACGGTCCCGACCTCAGTACCACTCCGGGCCCACGACGTTCGTCACCAAGGGCGACGCGCAGGCGTGGCTGTGGTGGAGCGCGCGCTGGTCTCGCAGCAACGATGGACCTCGCCGACGGTGCGCGAGGACGGAGGCCCGTCGACGCGGCCGAACGTCGACGCGCCACGACCTTCGCGTGTACGCCGAGCAGTGGCTCGAGGGGCGCGTGACGACGCGCGGGAAGGGACTGCGACCGTCCACGGTCGCCGGCTACCGCAACGCCCTCGACGTCCACATCCTCCCGGCGTTCGGAGCGCTTCCTCTCGACGAGATCAACAGCGCCGTCGTCCGCCACTGGCGCGGCCAGTTCGCGGCACGCGGCAACGACTCCGCCGGTGCAAAGGCGTACAGCGTCCTCAAGGCGATCCTGCAGACCGCCGAGGACGACGAGCTGATCCTGCGCAACCCGTGCCGGCTCAAGGGCGGCGGCAGCGCGGCCAAGGTCCGCGAGTCGGTGGCCCTCTCCCCCGCCGAGCTCGCCGCGCTCGTCGACGCGATGCCGCCGCAGTGGCGCGCGCTCACTCTCGTCTCCGGTTGGTGCGGGCTGCGGATCGGCGAGGCGGCCGGGCTGCGCGTCGGCGACGTCGACCTCGGGACCGGCGCCCTCCACATCCGGCAGACCGCGCAGTACATCGGCCACCCAGCTCGGCTCGTCCTCGGACCGCCCAAGTCGGAGCGCGGCATCCGGATCGTGCACATGCCCGACCACGTCATCGAGGCGATGGGGACGTTCCTGGGGACGAAACCGGGGACGAGCCCGAAGGACTTCGTCTGGACCCGCACCGACGGGCAGCCGATCTCGCGGCACACGACGCTCAAGGCGTTCCAGACCGCGACCGCCTCGATCGGCCGTGCCGGGATGGTGTGGCACGACCTCCGGCACACCGCCAACACCCTCGCCG
>CAWIAT010000022.1:0-64709 GCA_963834225.1 uncultured Actinomycetota bacterium
CGAAGGTCCCAACCACACGAGCCCACCACCATGACGGCGCTGAGCTCGGCTGGCCTGAAAAGCAACGGCACCACGCCAAAGCGCGGCGGCCGAGCCCTCAGGACCCAACAACGTGTCAAGCACCACCACCCTCCCCGACCCCCCTTCCACACCCCCCACACGTGAGGGGCAGTACTGAGAAAGCCGGCAAGACCAGCAGTGCCAAATAACCGATGTTCCACCCTTGAGCACCCGGTGCCCCACGAACGGGGACAAACCAGGGCCTGGACCCCCAACAGGGGGCCAGTGCTCCTTAGAAAGGAGGTGATCCAGCCGCACCTTCCGGTACGGCTACCTTGTTACGACTTAGTCCCAATCGCCAGTCCCACCTTCGACGGCTCCCTCCCACAAGGGGTTGGGCCACCGGCTTCGGGTGTTACCGACTTTCGTGACTTGACGGGCGGTGTGTACAAGGCCCGGGAACGTATTCACCGCAGCGTTGCTGATCTGCGATTACTAGCGACTCCGACTTCATGGGGTCGAGTTGCAGACCCCAATCCGAACTGAGACCGGTTTTTTGGGATTCGCTCCACCTCGCGGTATCGCAGCCCTTTGTACCGGCCATTGTAGCATGTGTGAAGCCCAAGACATAAGGGGCATGATGATTTGACGTCATCCCCACCTTCCTCCGAGTTGACCCCGGCAGTCTCCCATGAGTCCCCAGCCACCCGAAGGTGCTGCTGGCAACATGGAACGAGGGTTGCGCTCGTTGCGGGACTTAACCCAACATCTCACGACACGAGCTGACGACAACCATGCACCACCTGTGTACCGACCTTGCGGGGCACCCATCTCTGGATGTTTCCGGTACATGTCAAGCCTTGGTAAGGTTCTTCGCGTTGCATCGAATTAATCCACATGCTCCGCCGCTTGTGCGGGCCCCCGTCAATTCCTTTGAGTTTTAGCCTTGCGGCCGTACTCCCCAGGCGGGGAACTTAATGCGTTAGCTGCGGCACGGATCTCGTGGAATGAGACCCACACCTAGTTCCCAACGTTTACGGCGTGGACTACCAGGGTATCTAATCCTGTTCGCTCCCCACGCTTTCGCTTCTCAGCGTCAGTAGTGGCCCAGAGACCTGCCTTCGCCATCGGTGTTCCTCCTGATATCTGCGCATTTCACCGCTACACCAGGAATTCCAGTCTCCCCTACCACACTCTAGTCTGCCCGTACCCACCGCAAGTCCGGGGTTGAGCCCCGGATTTTCACGGCAGACGCGACAAACCGCCTACAAGCTCTTTACGCCCAATAATTCCGGACAACGCTCGCACCCTACGTATTACCGCGGCTGCTGGCACGTAGTTAGCCGGTGCTTCTTCTGCAGGTACCGTCACTTTCGCTTCTTCCCTGCTGAAAGAGGTTTACAACCCGAAGGCCTTCATCCCTCACGCGGCGTCGCTGCATCAGGCTTTCGCCCATTGTGCAATATTCCCCACTGCTGCCTCCCGTAGGAGTCTGGGCCGTGTCTCAGTCCCAGTGTGGCCGGTCGCCCTCTCAGGCCGGCTACCCGTCGTCGCCTTGGTGAGCCACTACCTCACCAACAAGCTGATAGGCCGCGAGGCCATCCCAGACCGAAAAACTTTCCACACCATGACCATGCGGTCCGATGTCATATCCGGTATTAGCTCCGGTTTCCCGGGGTTATTCCAGAGTCTGGGGCAGGTTCCTCACGTGTTACTCACCCGTTCGCCACTGATCACCACGATGCAAGCACCATGGATCACCGTTCGACTTGCATGTGTTAAGCACGCCGCCAGCGTTCGTCCTGAGCCAGGATCAAACTCTCCGTTGATGTATTTCATCCCCCACCCAAAAGCAGGGAAAACAACTACACCCCATAAAGGGTTCAAACCCCGGCTGAGCACAAACAACCAGCAAAAACAAAATCTTCGCTGTCTGTCCGTCATCAACCAAAGGATAAAAATCGTGCACCACACCCCACCCCCCACCACAACGATGGAAGACAAGACGCGACGCGACGAGGTAAAACTTGGCATCGATTTTTGACACGCTGTTGAGTTCTCAAGGATCGGACGCGCACCAGCGACTCGCTCGTTTCCGAGCTGCATCGCCGGGGCTTGTACCGTCTGCGCTCTTCCGGTCTCCCAGAAGGCAACCGGACGAACGTACCCGCGTCCACACTTGGGCGTCAAATCCGGCGCCGTTCTCACGGTGCCCGGCTCGATCACGCTTGGTTCTTCGCGGGTGACCCACCATACCAGCCTGGCGGGCTGGCCCCAAAACGGGCGGTGGGTGCCAACCTGGGGCCCGGCCTGCTTGGAACCTGGGGCCCGTGGGCACCCCGGTCGCTTGGCGTCCGTTCCGCCCTCGCGGGCTGACGTCGAGAACAGTAGGGCACCACCGGGGACCACTCCAAATCCACGTCCTGCCATCGGCGGCAGGGGCGGATGCGTCCCGCCGGGACGCGCGGAACGGCCCCTGTCGCAAGGGAGCGACGGGGGCCGTTCGAGCGGTGCGGGTCCGGCCAGGAGCCTCAGGCGAGCGCCGCCAGGATGCGCGCCGTCACCTCGTCGACCTCACCGAGCCCGTCGACCTCGACGAGGAGGCCACGCTCGCGGTAGGTGTCGGACAACGGCTTGGTCTCGCGGTGGTAGATGGCCATCCGCTCGCGGATGACCTCCTCGGTGTCGTCGGAGCGACCGTCGGTCTCGGCCCGCTTGAGCAGCCGGCCCACCACGGCGTCCTCGTCGACCGTCAGCTCGAGCACGTGGTGGAGCGGCGTGCCGTCGAGCATCGCGTCGAGGGCGTCGACCTGGGCGAGGGTGCGCGGGTACCCGTCGAGGAGGAAGCCGCCGGTGCAGTCGTCCTGCGCGAGGCGGTCCTTCACGATGGCGTTGGTGACCTCGTCGCTGACGTAGCCGCCCGACGCGAGGATCTCCTTGACCTGGAGCCCGAGCTCGGTCTCGTTCTTGATGTTGGTGCGGAAGATGTCACCGGTGGAGATCGCCGGGATCGCGAGGTTCTCGGCGATCCGGGCCGCCTGGGTGCCCTTGCCGGCACCCGGTGGTCCGAGGATGAGGAGTCGCATTATGACGGGGCCCCCGCGAGGTGGTGGGTTCTGCGTGCGACGTCGTGGGGTGTCATCAGCGGAGGAACCCTTCATAGTGCCGCTGCTGCAGCTGCGCCTCGATCTGCTTGACCGTCTCCAGTCCGACACCCACGATGATGAGGATCGAGGTGCCGCCGAACGGGAAGTTCTGGTTGGCGTCGACGAGGACCAGCGCGATGAGCGGGATGAGCGAGATGAGCGCGAGGTAGATCGCGCCGGGCACCGTGATCCGGGTCAGGACGTAGTTGAGGTACTCGGCCGTGGGTCGCCCGGCGCGGATCCCCGGGATGAAGCCGCCGTACCGCTTCATGTTGTCGGCGACCTCGGTCGGGTTGAACGTGATCGACACGTAGAAGAACGTGAAGAACACGATGAGGCCGATGTACAGGGCCATGTAGTACGGGTGGTCGCCGCGCACGAGGTAGGCGTTGATCCAGTCGACCCAGCCCGCGTTGCGGCCGTCGGGGCTGGTGTTGAACTGCGCCACCAGGGTCGGCAGCGCGATGAGCGAGCTCGCGAAGATGACGGGGATGACCCCGGCCATGTTGACCTTGAGCGGGATGTAGGTGGAGGTCCCGCCGTAGACCCGACGGCCCACCATCCGCTTGGCGTACTGGACGGGGATGCGTCGCTGGCTCTGCTCGACGAAGACGACGAGCGAGATGACGACGAAGCCCATGAGGATGATGCCGAGGAAGATCGTCCATCCTGACCGCTGCTGGATGGCCCACAGCGAGCCGGGGAAGCTGGCCGCGATCGACACGAAGATCATGAGCGACATCCCGTTGCCCACGCCCTTGTCGGTGACGAGCTCACCCATCCACATGATGACGCCGGTGCCGGCGGTCATCGTGAGGACCATGATGAGGATCGTGACGACGGAGTCGTTGATGAGGATGTTCGTGCACGCCGGGTTCCCGAAGAGCGTCTGCGGGTTCTGCGCGAAGGTGATGAGGGTCGAGGACTGGAGCACCGCGAGACCGATGGTGAGGTAGCGCGTGTACTGCGTCATCTTCGTCTGGCCGGCCTGGCCCTCCTTCTTGAGGGCCTCGAACCGTGGGATGACCACGGTGAGCAGCTGCACGATGATGCTCGCCGTGATGTACGGCATGATCCCGAGCGCGAAGATCGACAGCTGGAGCAGTGCTCCACCGCTGAAGAGGTTGACCAGCCCGAGGAGACCGTTGCTGTTGTCGGCGCCGTCGATGCAGCGCTGGACGAGCGGGTAGCTCACGCCGGGGGCCGGCACGTGCGCCCCGAGGCGGTAGATCACGATGATCGCGAGCGTGAACAGCAGCTTCCTGCGCAGGTCCGGCGTCTTGAACGCGCGGCCGAATGCGGTGAGCACAGGTCCTCCAGGGGGTGCGGCCCGATGGGTAGGGCCGCGTCGTCAGTGAACCGTCACAAGATACCCGTCGGCACCGGGATCGCCGGTACCGAGGGCCGGATGACGGACGCCGCAGGGTCGGTTCCCGAGGTCTCCCGGGACCCGACCCTGCGGCGTGTGGTCTTCAAGCTGCAGGTCAGGCGGTCGTCGCCGAGCCGCCCGCTGCCTCGATCTTCTGCTTGGCGCTCGCGGAGAACGCGTCGGCCGTCACGTTGACGGCCACCGAGATCTCGCCGGTGCCGAGCACCTTGACGAGCTGCCCGTCGCGGACCGCACCGTGGGCCACGAGGTCATCGACCGTGACGTCCCCACCCTGCGGGTAGAGCGCGTTCAGCTTGTCGAGGTTCACGACCTGGTACTGCGTCTTGAACGGGTTCTTGAAGCCACGCAGCTTCGGGAACCGCATGTGCAGCGGGGTGGTGCCGCCCTGGAAGCCGACCGAGACCTGGTACCGGGCCTTGGTGCCCTTGGTACCGCGTCCGGCGGTCTTGCCACGCTTGCCACCCTCACCACGACCCACGCGGATCTTGGGGGACTTGGCACCGGGAGCCGGGCGAAGGTGGTGCACCTTCAGCGCCGGAGCACCCTCGCCGGCCGACTTCGCGGCCTTCGTGGTGTCAGCCATGATCACTCCACCTCCTCGACCGCGACCAGGTGGGTCACGGTCTTGACCATCCCGCGGATCTCGGGACGGTCCTCCTTGACGACGACGTCGCCGATGCGCTTCAGACCGAGGCTGCGCAGGGTGTCACGCTGGTTCTGCTTGCCACCGATCTCGGAACGGGTCTGGGTCACCTTCAGCCGCGCCATCATGCACCGGCCTTGGCCTCGGCGATGCCGGCGGCCTGGGCCCGCAGCATCGCCGCGGGGGCGACCCGGTCCACGGGCAGACCACGGCGGGCCGCGACCTCCTCGGGACGCTCGAGACCCTTGAGGGCCTCGACGGTCGCGTGGACGATGTTGATCGCGTTGCTCGAGCCGAGGCTCTTGGAGAGCACGTCGTGGATGCCGGCGCACTCGAGCACCGCACGCACCGGGCCACCGGCGATGACGCCGGTACCGGGGCTGGCGGGGCGGAGCATGACGACGCCGGCGGCGGCCTCACCCTGCACGGGGTGGGGGATGGTGCCCTGGATGCGGGGGACCTTGAAGAACTCCTTCTTGGCCTCCTCGACACCCTTGGCGATCGCCGCGGGCACCTCCTTGGCCTTGCCGTAGCCGACACCGACGGTGCCGTCGCCGTCACCGACGACGACGAGCGCGGTGAAGCTGAACCGGCGGCCGCCCTTGACGACCTTGGCGACGCGGTTGATCGTCACCACGCGCTCCAGGTACTGGCTCTTCTCGGGCTCGCGGCCGTCACGGCCGCGACGGTCTCCGTCACGGCCCGAGCCGCCACGGCGGTCGCCGCGCTCGGCGGTGGCGGGTCCGCCGGTGCCTCGACGCTGGGGTCCGGGCATCAGATGTTCCTCATCTCGACAGTGGTGGTCTGGTTGGCGGTGGTCACAGGGACAGCCCGCCTTCCCGTGCGCCGTCCGCGATGGCGGCGACGCGACCGTGGTACTTGTTGCCGCCGCGGTCGAAGACGACGGCGTCGACGCCGGCAGCCTTGGCCCGCTCGGCGACGAGCTCGCCGACCTTCTTGGCCTTGGCGGTCTTGTCGCCCTCGATGGTGCGCACGTCGGCCTCCATCGTCGAGGCGGACGCGACGGTCTTGCCGACGGAGTCGTCGACGACCTGGACGAAGACGTGGCGGGCGGAACGCGACACGACGAGGCGCGGACGCCCGGCGGTGCCGACGACGTTCTTGCGCACGCGGAAGTGACGACGACCGCGCGCGGCGCTCTTGCTCTTGGCGCGCTTGACGATCAGTGCCATGGCTTACTTACCAGCCTTTCCGACCTTGCGGCGGATCTGCTCGCCCGCATAGCGGACGCCCTTGCCCTTGTACGGGTCGGGCTTGCGGAGCTTGCGGATGTTCGCGGCGACCTCGCCGACGAGCTGCTTGTCGATGCCCTGGACCGAGAACCGGGTCTGGTTCTCGACCGCGAAGGTGATCCCCGTGGGGGGCTCGACGGTGATGGAGTGCGAGTAGCCGAGGGCGAACTCGAGGTTGGAGCCCTTGGCCAGCACGCGGTACCCGGTGCCGTGGATCTCGAGCTTCTTCTCGTAGCCCTCGGTGACACCGAGCACCATGTTGTGGATGAGCGAGCGGGTCAGGCCGTGGAGCGAGCGCGAACCACGCGCGTCGTCCGGGCGCTTGACCTCGAGCGAGCCGTCGGCCTGCTCGACGGTGATCGGCTCGGCGACGACGACGCTGAGCTCGCCCTTGGGGCCCTTGACCTTCACGGTCTGGCCGTCGATGGCGACATCGACACCCGAGGGCACGCTGACGGGGAGACGTCCGATGCGGGACATGGCAGCTACCCCTTACCAGATGTAGGCGAGGACTTCCCCACCCACACCCTTGTTGGCGGCCTGACGATCGGTCAGCAGGCCGGACGACGTCGAGATGATGGCGACACCGAGACCACCGAGAACCTTGGGCAGGTTGGTGGACTTGGCGTACACGCGAAGGCCGGGCTTGGAGACGCGGCGCACTCCGGCGATGGAGCGCTCGCGGTTGGGCCCGTACTTGAGGTTCACCGTGAGGGTCTTGCCCACCTCGGCGTCCTCGACGGTCCAACCGGCGATGTAGCCCTCGGCCTCGAGGATCTCGGCGATGTGGCTCTTCAGCTTCGAGAACGGCATGCTGACTGCGTCCTTGTGCGCCGAGTTGGCGTTGCGGACGCGGGTCAACATGTCCGCGATCGGGTCGGTCATGGTCATTGGGCTTCTCCGCCCTCTCTCAGCACGGTTTCCTCCCGGCCCAGGGGGGCCGGGCGGACCTGCGCTGTAGATGGTCTGGTTCGTGGGGGTGCCGCGGGATGCGGCGGGGTGGGACGCCGGCCGGGTGGCCGGTCGTCCCGGCGGGTCACCAGCTGGACTTGGTCACACCGGGGAGCTCGCCGCGGTGGGCCATCTCCCGCAGGCAGATCCGGCACAGGCCGAACTTGCGGTAGACCGAGTGCGGACGGCCGCAGCGCTGGCAGCGCGTGTAGCCGCGGACCGCGAACTTCGGCTTCTTGTTCGCCTTGTTGACGAGGGCAGTCTTGGCCATTGCTCAGTTCTCCTTGAACGGGAAGCCGAGCGCCTTGAGCAGCGCGCGCCCCTCCGCGTCGTTCGTCGCGGTCGTGACGACCGTGATGTCCATGCCGCGCACGCGGTCGATCTTGTCCTGGTCGATCTCGTGGAACATCGACTGCTCGGTGAGGCCGAACGTGTAGTTGCCCCGGCCGTCGAACTGCTTCGGCGACAGGCCGCGGAAGTCACGGATGCGCGGGAGCGCGGTGCTGACGAGGCGGTCGAGGAACTCCCACATGCGGTCGCCGCGCAGCGTGGTGTGCGTGCCGATCGGCATGCCCTCACGCAGCTTGAACTGGGCGATCGACTTGCGGGCCTTGGTGACCACCGGCTTCTGGCCGGTGATGGCGGTGAGGTCGCGGACGGCACCCTCGATGAGCTTGCTGTCCTTGGCGGCGTCACCGACACCCATGTTGACGACGACCTTGACGACACCGGGGACCTGCATGACGTTCGCGTACGCGAACTGCTCGAACAGGGTGCCCTTGATCTCGTCGTGGTAGCGCGCCTTCAGGCGCGGCGTGGTTGCGGTCTCAGCCATCTCTCTCACAGGTCCTTGCCCGAGCGGGTGCCGACGCGCACGCGGGTCGCCTTCTGGCGCCCGTCACGCTCGACGGTCTCGACGCGGGTCTTGATCCGGGTGGGCTTGTTGTCGGAGGGGTCGACGACGGCCACGTTGCTCACGTGGATCGGCGCCTCCTGGACGACCAGGCCACCGGTGCGGCTGCCCCGGGACGACTGGCCGGCCTTGGTGTGCCGGGTGACCCGGTTGACACCCTCGACGGTGACGCGGTCGGTCTCACGGTTCACCGAGATGACCTTGCCGGTCTGGCCCTTGTCCTTGCCGGTGAGCACCTGGACGGTGTCACCCTTCTTGATCTTCATCGACGCCATGGCTCAGAGCACCTCCGGGGCAAGGCTGATGATCTTCATGAAGCGCTTCTCGCGCAGCTCGCGGCCCACGGGGCCGAAGATGCGCGTCCCGCGCGGGTCGCCGTCGTTCTTGAGGATGACGGCGGCGTTCTCGTCGAACTTGATGTAGGAACCGTCGCCGCGGCGACGCTCCTTCTTCGTGCGGACGATGACCGCCTTGACGACGTCACCCTTCTTGACGTTGCCGCCGGGGATCGCGTCCTTGACGGTGGCGACGATGGTGTCGCCGATGCCGGCATACCGGCGACCCGAGCCGCCGAGAACACGGATGCACAAGATCTCCTTGGCACCGGTGTTGTCGGCGACGCGAACTCGCGACTCCTGCTGGATCACTAGTCTTCTCCTAAACGTCGTGCTGGTTCTCCGCCAAACACAGGGGCGGAGCCTGGCCGAACTGGCGGGGGGTGTGTGGGGGGCGCGGGTCCCACGCTTCGCGTGGGCGCCCCCCACACGGCGTTACTTGGCCTTCTCGAGGATCTCCACCACGCGCCAGCGCTTGGTGGCGCTGAGCGGGCGGGTCTCCATGATGAGGACACGGTCGCCGACGCCGGCGGCGTTGGCCTCGTCGTGCGCCTTGACCTTGGTGGTCCGGCGCAGGACCTTGCCGTAGAGGGCGTGCTTGACGCGGTCCTCGACCTCGACGACCACGGTCTTGTCCATCTTGTCGCTGACGACGTAGCCCTGGCGGGTCTTGCGGTCGTTGCGCGCGACGGTCTGGGTTCCGGTCACGTTCTCGTCCTTCGCAGTCTTGCTCACGTGGTCTCACCCTTCACGCCGATGCCGAGCTCGCGCTCGCGCATCTCGGTGTAGATGCGGGCGATGTCCTTGCGGACGGCGCGGAGCCGGCCGTGGTTGTCCAGCTGGCCGGTGGCCGACTGGAACCGGAGGTTGAACAGCTCCTCCTTGGCCTTGCGCAGCTCGTCGACGAGTCGATCGTCGTCGAGACCCCGCAGCTCCTTGGAGACCAGGTCCTTGGATCCGATGGCCATCAGAAGTCACCACCCTCACGCCGGACGAAGCGGCACTTCATCGGCAGCTTGTGCATCGCGAGGCGCATGGCCTCACGTGCGACGTCCTCCGGGACACCGGAGAGCTCGAACATGACACGACCCGGCTTGACGTTGGCGATCCACCACTCGGGCGATCCCTTGCCGGAGCCCATGCGGGTCTCGGCCGGCTTCTTGGTGAGCGGACGGTCCGGGTAGATGTTGATCCAGACCTTTCCGCCACGCTTGATGTACCGGGTCATCGCGATACGCGCGGACTCGATCTGGCGGTTGGTGACGTAGGCGGGCTCGAGGGCCTGGATGCCGTAGTCGCCGAACGCGATGGTGGTGCCGCCCTTGGCAGCGCCCGAGCGACCCGGGTGGTGCTGCTTGCGGTGCTTGACGCGACGCGGAATCAGCATGGTCAGGACTCCTCGGTGCTGGCAGCGGCCGGCGCCTCGGTGGCAGCAGGGGCCTCGGCCGCGGGGGCCGGGGCGTCACTGCGACGAGCGCGAGCCGGACGGTCGGGGCCGTCGCGACGCGGTCCACGGCCCTGGCGCGGCGCGGTGGCCTGCTGGGCCGCGAGCTCACGCGCGGTCATGTCGCCCTTGTAGATCCACACCTTGACGCCGATGCGACCGAAGGTGGTCTTGGCCTCGTAGAAGCCGTAGTCGATCTGCGCGCGAAGGGTGTGCAGCGGCACGCGACCCTCGCGGTAGAACTCGGTACGGCTCATCTCGGCGCCGCCGAGGCGACCGGAGACCTGGACACGGATGCCCTTGGCGCCGGCGCGGGTGGCGGACTGCATGCCCTTGCGCATCGCACGACGGAAGGAGACACGCGCGCTCAGCTGCTCGGCGATGCCCTGGGCGACGAGCTGCGACTCCTGCTCGGGGTTCTTGACCTCGAGGATGTTCAGCTGCACCTGCTTGCCCGTGAGCTTCTCGAGCTCGCCGCGGATGCGGTCGGCCTCGGCGCCACGGCGACCGATGACGATGCCCGGACGCGCGGTGTGGATGTCGACGCGGACCCGGTCACGGGTGCGCTCGATGTCGACGCGGGCGATGCCGGCGCGGTCCATGCCCTCGGACATGAGCTTGCGGATCGCCACGTCCTCCTTGACGTAGTCGCGGTAGCGCTGGCCCTCCTTGGTGGAGTCAGCGAACCACCGGCTGCGGTGCTCCGTGGTGATGCCCAGACGGAAGCCGTGCGGGTTGACCTTCTGTCCCATCAGCGAGTGCCTCCGTTCGTGGGCTTGGCGGGCTTGGGGGCGACGACCACGGTGATGTGGCTCGTGCGCTTGTTGATCCGACCGGCGCGGCCCTGGGCCCGCGGACGGAAACGCTTCATGGTGGGGCCCTCGTCGACCGTGGCCGTCGAGACGACGAGCTCGCGCTCGTCGAAGCGCTCGGCGAGCTGGTCGGCCTTGACCCGCGCGTTGGCGATCGCCGACTCGAGGACCTTGCGGACCGGCTCGGCGGCACCCTGCGGCGCGAACTTCAGGACCGACACGGCGTCGGTCGCGTTCTTGCCACGGATGAGGTCGACGACCCGGCGCGCCTTCTGCGGCGTCACCCGGACGTGGCGGGCGACCGCCCGCGCCTCGATGGTGGTGTTCTCGGTGGCCATCAGCGACGACGCCCCTTCTTGTCGTCCTTGACGTGACCCCTGAAGGTGCGCGTCGGTGCGAACTCGCCGAGCTTGTGGCCGACCATCGACTCGGTGACGAACACCGGGACGTGCTTGCGGCCGTCGTGGACGGCGAGGGTGTGACCGAGCATGTCGGGCGAGACGACCGACCGACGCGACCAGGTCTTGATGACGTTCTTGGTGCCCGCATCGTTTTGGACATCCACCTTCTTCTGCAGGTGGTCGTCGATGAAGGGGCCCTTCTTCAGGCTACGAGGCATATCCAGGCTCCTATCAGCGCTTCTTGCGGCCAGTACGGCGACGACGGACGATGAGCTTGTCGCTCGGCTTGCCGGGGCGGCGGGTGCGGCCCTCGGGCTTGCCCCAGGGGGACACCGGGTGGCGCCCACCGGAGGTGCGACCCTCACCACCACCGTGCGGGTGGTCGACGGGGTTCATGACGACACCGCGGACGGTCGGGCGCTTGCCCTTCCAGCGCATGCGGCCGGCCTTGCCCCAGTTGATGTTCGACTGCTCGGCGTTGCCGACCTCGCCGACGGTGGCGCGGCAGCGCACGTCGACGTTGCGGATCTCGCCGGACGGCATGCGCAGCTGCGCGTAGGGGCCGTCCTTGGCCACGAGCTGCACGCGCACCCCGGCCGAGCGGGCGATCTTCGCGCCGCCACCGGGCTTGAGCTCGACGGCGTGGATGACCGTACCGGTCGGGATGTTGCGCAGCGGCAGGCTGTTGCCGGGCTTGATGTCGGCCGCGGGGCCGTTCTCGATCGGCATGCCCTGCTCGAGGCCCTTGGGGGCCAGGATGTAGCGCTTCTCGCCGTCGGCGTAGTGCAGCAGCGCGATGCGGGCGGTGCGGTTGGGGTCGTACTCGATGTGAGCGACCTTGGCCGGCACGCCGTCCTTGTCATGGCGACGGAAGTCGATGACGCGGTACGCGCGCTTGTGTCCCCCACCGATGTGGCGGGTCGTGATGCGGCCGTTGTTGTTGCGGCCGCCGCTCTTGGTCAGCGGACGGACGAGGGACTTCTCGGGGGTGGAGCGGGTGACCTCGACGAAGTCGGCCACGCTCGACCCGCGACGCCCAGGCGTCGTCGGCTTGTACTTGCGGATACCCATGGTGTTCCAGTCCTCAGCTTCCTCAGGCGCCGGCGCTGCCGAAGATGTCGATCGAGCCCTCGCGGAGGGTGACGATCGCGCGCTTGGTGTCCTTGCGCTTCCCGACGCCGAACCGCGTCCGACGGGCCTTGCCCTTGCGGTTCAGGGTGTGCACGGAGTCGACCTTGACGCCGAAGATGTTCTCGACGGCGATCTTGATCTCGGTCTTGTTCGAGCGCGGGTCGACGATGAAGGTGTACTTGCCCTCGTCGAGGAGCCCGTACGACTTCTCGGACACGACCGGCGCGATCAGGATGTCGCGGGGGTTCTTGCCCTGGCTCACTTGTCGCCCTCCGACTTCTTCTTGCTACCAGCCTTGGTGAAGCCGGCCTTCTCGGCGGCCTTGGCGTTCTTGAACCAGAACTCGGCGACCGTCTGCTCGTACCACTGGCCGTCGGCCTCGTGGTACTTGCCGGAGTCGGCGTTGCCCTTGACGGTGTAGCCCTCGGGGGCCGCGCCGTCCTCGAGGGGCGCGACCGCGCCCTTCGGGAGGTCGACCCCGTCGGGGGCGTCGGCGGCCGGAGCCTCGGGCGCGACCTCGACGGCCTTGGCCGCCGTGGTGGCCTTCGGCGCCTTGGCGGCCTTCTCGGTCTTCGGCGCCTTCTCGGCCTTGGGTGCCTTCTCGGCCGGGGTCTCGTCCTCGACGACGACGGGGGTCGTCGCGACGACGGCCTGCCCACCGCCGACGAAGGTGTCGAAGGCGGCCTTGGTGAAGACGACGTCGTCGGCGCACAGCACGTCGTACGTGTTGAGCTGGTCGACGGCCAGGACGTGGACGTCGGCGAGGTTGCGGACCGACTTCAGCGACACGATGTCGCTGCGGTCGAGCACCACGAGGACGTTCTTGCGCCCGGTGCGCCCGGCGAGGCCGGTGAGCAGCTCGACGGCAGCCTTGGCCGAGGGGAGGTCTCCGTTGGAGATCGACTCGACGACGTGAACGCGGTCGTGGCGCGCCCGGTCGGAGAGGGCACCGCGCAGGGCGGCGGCCTTCATCTTCTTGGGGGTGCGCTGGGAGTAGTCGCGCGGCTGCGGGCCGTGGACGACGCCACCGCCGGCGAACTGCGGCGCGCGGGTCGAGCCCTGGCGGGCGCGGCCGGTGCCCTTCTGCTTGTACGGCTTGCGACCGCCACCGCGGACCTCACCACGGGTCTTCGTCGAGTGCGTGCCCTGGCGGGCGGCCGCGAGCTGGCCGACGACGACCTGGTGGATGAGCGGGACGTTGGTCTGGACGTCGAAGATCTCCGCGGGGAGCTCGACCTTCAGGGTCTGGGTGGCCATGCGGGTCACGCCCCCTTCGCTGCCGTGCGCACGAGGACGACCGCGCCGCGGGGGCCGGGAACGGCACCCTTGAGCAGCAGCAGGCCCTTCTCGGCGTCCACGGCGTGGATCGTGAGGTTCTGGGTGGTCTGGCGCACGCCGCCCATGCGGCCGGCCATGCGCATGCCCTTGAAGACGCGGCCGGGCGTGGAGGCCCCACCGATCGAACCGGGCTTGCGGTGGTTGCGGTGCGAGCCGTGCGAGGCCGAGACGCCCTTGAAGCCGTGACGCTTCATGACGCCGGCGAAGCCCTTGCCCTTGGTCCGGCCCGTGACGTCGACGCTCTGGCCGACCTCGAAGGTGTCCGGGCCGAGCTCCTGGCCGACGGTGTAGTCGGCGGCGTCGGCCGTGCGGACCTCGACGACGAAGCGGCGCGGCGTGACGCCGGCCTTGTCGAAGTGGCCGGTGAGGGGCTTGGTGACCTTGCGCGGGTCGATCGCGCCGTAGCCGAGCTGCACCGCGGCGTAGCCGTCGGTGTCGGCGTCGCGGACCTGGGTCACGACGTTCGGGCCAGCCTGGATCACGGTGACGGGCACGAGACGGTTCGTCTCGTCCCACACCTGGGTCATGCCGAGCTTGGTGCCCAGCAGACCCTTCTGGGTCTTGGTGGCAATGGTGGTCATGTCGTCAGCCTCAGAGCTTGATCTCGATGTTGACGTCAGCCGGGAGGTCGAGACGCATCAGCGAGTCGACGGCCTTCGGCGTCGGGTCGATGATGTCGATGAGGCGCTTGTGGGTGCGCATCTCGAAGTGCTCGCGGCTGTCCTTGTACTTGTGGGGCGACCGGATGACGCAGAACACGTTCTTCTCCGTCGGCAGCGGCACGGGGCCGACCACGGTCGCGCCGGCACGGGTGACCGTGTCCACGATCTTGCGCGCCGAGCTGTCGATGACCTCGTGGTCATACGACTTCAAGCGGATGCGGATCTTCTGTCCCGCCATCTGACGTTCCGTCTCTCTCTCGCCGTCCATGTGTCTGTACCGGTCCCGGGTGGGACCTCCGACCCCCGCGGTCGGGCGTGTCGCCCTTGTTCCGCAGTCCGGCGACGCGGTTTCCCGCAGGTCGTCCGGAGGATCGGGTGTCCCAGGTGGGACCGGGGCCTGGCACTTCGCGAACCGAGTCGCCCCGCCGTGGCGGTTCGAGTCCTCGTCGCGGTGGGCGCCGTCCCCGTGAGGGTCCTGCGCACGCCAAGCAACCTGAACAGTGTGCCAGAGGACGCACTGCCCCTCCAAATCGTGGCGTGTACACCCGGCGACCACGAGGCGAGCGCACCCCCGCGTGCGTGGCGCGTCGTGCCCACCCCTACCCGCGGGTGCTGCTGAGGACCTCGCTGCCATCGATCTTGAGCACCCCGTCGTCGCGCACGAGGCGGAAGGTGGTGCGCTCCACGTCGACGCGGCCGTCCTTCGCCTCGTAGCGCAGGGTGGCGGTCACCCTGTCCGGCGCCGTGGCGGCGACGTCGGAGACGCTCACCCGCTCGAAGGCACCCCAGAACTCGGCGTACGACCCCCGGCTGCCGGCCGTGGTGCGCCGGTAGCGGTCGGTGAGCCGTTCCCACCCGGCGTCCAGGTCGTCCGGGACCAGCGCGTAGTAGTCGCGCAGGCCCTTCGCGAGCTCGGCCGTCGTGGGAGGGCGCCCGTCGCGGGTCGTCGTGGGTTTCGGCGACGGCGACGGCGCCGGGGCGGAGGACGACGGGCGGGGCGTGGGCGCGGGTGGGGCCGTCGACGGGGAAGGAGTCGGCGTCGGTGTCGCGGAGGACGGACGGGCCGTGGGCGACGCCGAACCGGCGGGGGGCGCGTCCGCCGTGTCGCGCTCGGCCGCCTGCTGCAACCCGAGGGAGACGACCAGCGCGGCTGCGGCCAGCGCCACCACGGCCAGCAGGAGGCGCCTCCCGCGCCCCGGGCGACCCCCGGTCGGGGAGGGTCCGTCGTGCGCGACGTCCTGCCGGAAGGCGGCCAGTGGATCCTCGTCGTCCTCGTCGACGCCGGCGGGAGCGGCGACCGGCACGAGGACGGCTGGCGTCCCCGTGGCTGGGTCCTCGCTCTCCCTCGCGTCCCCGTCGGAGAGCAGTCGCCGCGCGACCTCGTCCATCGTCGGCCGGTCCGCCGGGTCGGGGGCGAGCATCGTCAGCAGGAGCGTGGTCAGCGCACCGGTGCGCTCCGGTGGGTCGACCTGGCCGGTGGCCACCCGGTGCAGCACGGCCATCGCGTTCTCGTGCTGCCCGAAGGGCGTGCGCGCCTCGAGCGCCGTGTACAGGGTCGAGCCGAGGGAGAACACGTCGCTCGAGGGCGTGGCCGGTTCGCCGCGTGCGACCTCCGGGGCCAGGTACGCCGGGGTCCCCGTCACCATCCCGGTGGAGGTCAGGGACGCGTCATCGAGGGCGTGCGCGATCCCGAAGTCGCTGATCTTCGCCGTGCCGTCGGCGCCGACCAGCACGTTCGCGGGCTTGACGTCGCGGTGCACGATGCCGAGCCCATGGGCTGCGGCCAGGGCCGAGGCCACCTCGCCGCCGATGCGCGCGACCGCCCGGACCTGCAACGGCTCGGGGCCGTGGGCGAGCTCGGCGAGGCTGGCGGAGGGGTAGTACTGCATCACGAGGCACGGCCGCCCCTCGTGCTCGACGACGTCGAAGACCGGCACGGCGTGGGGGTGGTGCAGCCGGGCCGTGATCCTGGCCTCGCGCATGGCACGCGCGGCGGCGACGGCCGCCTCGTCCGCGTCGAGGACGACGGGGGCGTGCAGCAGCTTGACGGCGACGTCACGGCCGAGGCGCTCGTCGTGGGCGAGCCACACGGCCCCCATCCCCCCGGTGCCGACGAGCCGCTGGAGGCGGTACCGGTCGCCGATGAGCCGCTCGCTCATGGGGGACTCCTCGGACGCCGTCGGATGGATGGTGCAGGGCGCGGGTCGTCCGACCCGCGCCACGTCAGCCTGCCTCCCCTACCCCGTGCGCCCGTCCGCGACGCGTGCCCGGAGCGCTCGACGGCGGGCGAGCGCCCGCGGGCCGAGGACGACGAGGGCGACCCCGACGACGAGGAGGGCCCCTCCGGCGAGCGCCGTGGGGGTCAGGCGCTCCCCGGCGACGAGCCAGGCGGCGGCGATGCCGACCGGGGGCACGAGCAGGGTGAACGGCGCGACCTCGGATGCCGGGTGCTGCTGGAGCAGCCGGTTCCAGATCCCGTAGCCGACGAGCGAGGCCAGGACCGCCGTGTAGAGCGTGGAGAGCCACGCCGCCGCCGACAGGTGGGTCAGGGCGTGCCCGACGACGTCGGGCCCGTCGACGACGAGGGAGAGCCCGAGCAGGGGCACCGGCACGACGAGCGCCGACCACACGGTGAGGCCGAGGCCGCCCGGGACCTTCAGGTGGCGCACGAGGACGTTGCCCGTCGCCCAGGACACCGCCGCTCCCACGGCGAGGACCAGGGCAAGGAGCGGGACTGCTCCCCCGCGGCCGAGCGCGACGACGCCGAGCCCGACGACACCGAGCCCGACGCCGGCCCACTGGAGCAGGGCCGGGCGCTCGGCGAGCACGAGGGCGGCCACGACGACGGTGACCACGGCCTGGAGCTGGAGGACGAGCGAGGCCAGCCCGGGCGGCATCCCGGCCGCCAGCGCGGTGTAGAGCAGCCCGAACTGACCCAGGCTCATGGCGCAGCCCACGAGCAGGACCCTGCCCAGCGGCGCCTCGGGTCGGGGGACGAAGGGCAGCGCGAGCAGGACGACGGCGAAGCGGAGCGCGACGAACAGCAGGGGCGGGACGTCGCGCAGCCCCCAGTCGATGACGACGAAGTTCACGCCCCACAGGACCATGACGAGGCAGGCGGCGAGGACGTCCTTGAGGGGCACGGGACCATCCTCGCCCGCGCAACCGTGAAGCACCAGCGACGCCTCCTCCACGAAACCGTGTAGCGTCGCTGCATGATCGCCGTCGAGCACCTCGTGACGCTCTCGGCCGTGCGCCGGACGGGCTCGATCGGTGGCGCGGCTGCCGAGCTGGGCTACACCCCCTCCGCCGTCTCGCAGCAGGTCAAGCGGCTCGAGCGCCGCGTCGGCGGCGCCGTCCTCGACCGCGTCGGGCGCGGGGTCGTCCTCACCGAGCTCGGGCGCCACCTCGTCGACGAGGGGTCCGACATCCTCGCCCGGCTCGAGGCCCTGGAGTCCGGGCTCGGCCGGGTCGCCGGCGGTCCCGTCACGGGAGCGGTCCGCCTCGTCGCGTTCTCCACCGCGATCCGCGGCCTGGTCGCCCCCACCCTGCGCCGGCTGCGCGCCGCGGAGCCACTGCTCGACGTCACCGTCGTCGAGCACGACCCCCACGAGGCCATCGACCTCGTGGCGTCCGGGGGTGCCGACGCCGCGCTCGTCCACCACTGGGGCGACCTGCCCCTTCCGTTCCCGGCCCACGTCGAGGTCGTGACGCTCGGCATCGACACCGCCGACGTCCTCGTGCCCGCCGACCACCGCCTCGCCGGTGCGACGAGCGCCTCGGCCCTCCAGCTCGCGGACGCCGAGTGGGTGTGCGCGCCCGAGGGCTCGGTCTGCCACGGGTGGCTCACCCACATGTTCGACCTCCACGGCCGACGGCCGCTCATCCGACACTGGTCGATGGAGTTCTCCTCGCACGTGGGCCTGGTGGCCGAGGGCGTCTGCGTCAGCCTCGTCCCCCGGCTCGGCCGGGAGATCCTGCCTCCCGGTGTCGTCGCGCTCCCGCTCACCGACCCCGTGCCCACGCGCCGGGTCATGATGACGTGGCGCACCTCGATGGCGCCCTCCCCCGCCATCGCCCGCGTCCACGAGGCGCTCCTGGCCGAGTCGGTGGGCCGCCTGGCGCCGGTCGCCCCGTGAGCCCCCGCCACGCTCCCCGCGGGAAGCCCGTCCTCACCACCGCCCGGCTCGTCCTGCGTCCGCTGACCTGGGACGACCTGCCCGAGCTGGAGGCCCTGGACGCCGACCCCGACGTGATGCGCCATCTCGACCGCCCCCGGACGCCCGACGACGTCCGGGCCCGCACCCTGGCCCGCCTGGACCCCGCGCACGACGCGATGGGCCTCGGCTACTGGGCCGGCCTCGAGCGCGGACGGTTCGTCGGCTGGTGGCTGCTGACGCCCGAGGGCCCGGGGCTGGCCGAGGCCGGGTGGCGGCTGCACCCGTGGGCGTGGGGTCGGGGACTGGCGAGCGAGGGGGCGCGGGCCGTCGTCGACCACGGCTTCGGCACCGTCGGGCTCGAGCGGGTCGTCGCCGAGACGATGGTCGTCAACCTCGCCAGCAGGGGTGTCATGCGCACGATCGGGATGCGCCACACGGGCATCGAGCACCGCGAGTGGGACGACCCCCTTCCCGGCTCCGAGCAGGGCGAATGGCGTTGTGAGCTGACCCGCGACGAGTGGCTGCGGGCCTGCGAGGACTGAGCGGGGCGACGTCTCGGGTACCCGCCGAGGTATCACCGCGGCCACCAGCGTCCTCCTCACCTTCGCGCCGGGCCTCCCCCGGCACAGCCCATCGCAGGAGGACCCATGAACATCTCGACCCGCACCCGCCGTGCCGCGACCGCCCTCGCCGGGGTCGCCGCACTCGCCCTCACCGCCACGGCGGCGACCGCCGCCGGCAGCTCGCCGAACCCCGGAGCCCCGGCCCCCGACGCCCCCGCGGTCTCGGCACTCTTCCCCCCGGGGTCGGAGTCGCAGCTCGTCGGGGTCACGCCCTGTCGCATCATCGACACCCGCGTCAGCGGTGGCGCCCTCGTCGCCGGTCAGCGCACCTTCGACGCCACGCTCGCGAGCTACGCCGTCCAGGGCGGCAAGGCGGGGTCGTGTGGCCTTCCCACCACGAGCGGGGTGGTGACGGCGATCCAGCTGAACCTCGGCGCCATCTCACGCAACAACAAGACGAGCGACATCAAGGGGTGGGCGACCGGGACTCCCGAGCCGCTGGCCTCCCTCGTCAACTACAACCCGTCCGGTCCGGCGGCCAACATGGTGACGGTCCCCGTCAACGCGAGCGGCCAGTTCACGCTCAAGACCCCGGGTGCCGCGCACATCTTCGCCGACGTGGCCGGCTTCTTCGTCAAGCCGCTCTACGCGTCGATCAGCCCCAGCGGCACGATCTACCAGGCGACCTCCTCCGGTGTCGTGTCGTCCGCCAAGACCGGCACGGGTCACTACACGGTCACCTTCAACCGTGATGTGGAGCGGTGCGCCGCGTCCGGAACCGGCATCCAGTGGTCCGGCGTGCAGGAGGTGTCGGTCGACACCGGGGCCAACGGTGACTCCAACACCGTCGAGTACGAGATCCGCGACCAGGGGAACAACGCGGTCGACTCGTGGGCGCACATCGCCCTCACCTGCTGACCGCAGGGCTGACGTCGAAGGGCCCGCACCCCCGATCGGGGTGCGGGCCCTTCGACGAGCCGCCGGGGAGACCCCGGCGTCAGGTCACTTGTTGATCTTGGTGACCCGGCCGGCGCCGACGGTGCGGCCTCCCTCGCGGATGGCGAACTTGAGGCCCTCCTCCATCGCGATGGGCTGGATGAGCTCGACGGACATCTCGGTGTTGTCACCGGGCATGACCATCTCGGTGCCCTCGGGCAGCTTCACGACACCGGTCACGTCGGTGGTGCGGAAGTAGAACTGGGGGCGGTAGTTGTCGTAGAACGGCGTGTGACGGCCACCCTCGTCCTTGCCGAGGATGTAGACGTTCGCGTCGAACTCGGTGTGCGGGGTGATCGAGCCGGGCTTGACGACGACCTGGCCGCGCTCGACGTCCTCGCGCTTGATGCCACGCAGGAGCAGGCCGACGTTCTCGCCCGCACGACCCTCGTCGAGGAGCTTGCGGAACATCTCGATGCCGGTGGCGACCGTCTTGGCCGCGGGGCCGGTGTGGATGCCCACGATCTCGACCTCCTCGTTGACCTTGAGGATGCCGCGCTCGATGCGACCGGTGACGACGGTGCCACGACCGGTGATCGTGAAGACGTCCTCGACGGGCATGAGGAACGGCTTCTCCGTCTCGCGCTCCGGCTCGGGGATGTAGGTGTCGACCGCGTCCATCAGCTCGAGGACGGTCTTGCCCCACTCGACGTCGCCCTCGAGCGCCTTGAGCGCCGAGACCTTGATGACCGGGAGGTCGTCGCCGGGGAACTCGTAGGCCGAGAGCAGCTCACGGACCTCCATCTCGACGAGCTCGAGGATCTCCTCGTCGTCGACCATGTCGGCCTTGTTGAGCGCCACGACGACGTAGGGGACGCCGACCTGGCGGGCCAGGAGGACGTGCTCCTTCGTCTGCGGCATCGGGCCGTCGGTGGCCGCGACCACGAGGATCGCGCCGTCCATCTGCGCCGCACCCGTGATCATGTTCTTCACGTAGTCGGCGTGACCCGGGCAGTCGACGTGGGCGTAGTGACGACCCTCGGTCTGGTACTCGATGTGCGCGATGGAGATGGTGATGCCGCGCTGCTTCTCCTCGGGCGCCTTGTCGATGTCGTCGAACGCGAACTGCGGGTTCAGGTCCGGGTACTTGTCGTGCAGGACCTTGGAGATCGCAGCCGTCAGCGTCGTCTTACCGTGGTCGATGTGACCGATGGTGCCGATGTTGACGTGCGGCTTGGTCCGCTCGAACTTTGCCTTCGCCACTTGTTGTCCTCCTCAGGACTTGGTTCCAGGGAACGCCGTTACGACCGGGCAGGACGTGGCGTCGTCTTTGGGGGTTGGTTGGTTGTTTCTCGGATCGAGACCAGCGACCAGTCTAGCGGTCACTCGCCTCGCGTCTTCTTGATGATCTCCTCGGCCACCGACTTGGGGACCTCGGCGTAGGAGTCGAACTCCATCGAGTAGTTCGCACGACCCTGGGTCTTGGACCGCAGGTCGCCGACGTACCCGAACATCTCGGACAGCGGGACGAGGCCGCGCACGACCTTGGCACCGCTGATGTCCTCCATGGCCTGGATGTGGCCACGGCGGGAGTTGATGTCGCCGATGACGTCGCCCATGTAGTCCTCGGGCGTGCGCACCTCGACGGCCATCATCGGCTCGAGGAGGACCGGCTCGCACTTGCGGACGGCCTCCTTGAGCGCCATGGAGCCGGCGATCTTGAACGCCATCTCCGAGGAGTCGACGTCGTGGTACGCCCCGTCGAGGAGCGTGGCCTTGATGCCGACCAGCGGGTAGCCGGCGAGCACGCCGTACTGCATGGCGTCCTGGATGCCGTGGTCGACCGAGGGGATGTACTCGCGCGGGATGCGACCACCGGTGACCTTGTTCGAGAACTCGTACAGCTCGCCCTCGGCGGTGTCGAGCGGCTCGAGCGCGATCTGGACCTTCGCGAACTGGCCCGACCCACCCGTCTGCTTCTTGTGGGTGTAGTCGTACTTGTCGATCGAGCGCTTGATGGTCTCGCGGTACGCGACCTGCGGCTTGCCGACGTTGGCCTCGACCTTGAACTCGCGACGCATGCGGTCGACGAGGATGTCGAGGTGGAGCTCGCCCATGCCGGCGATGATCGTCTGGCCGGTGTCCTCGTCGAGGTGCACCTGGAAGGTCGGGTCCTCCTCGGCGAGCTTCTGGATCGCCGTGCCGAGCTTGTCCTGGTCACCCTTGGTCTTCGGCTCGATGGCCACCTGGATGACGGGCTCGGGGAAGGTCATCGACTCGAGGACGACCGGCTTGTCGATGTCACACAGGGTGTCACCGGTGGTCGTGGCCTTGAGGCCGATGGCGGCGTAGATGTGGCCCGCGAGGGCGTCGCCGACCGGGTTCTCCTTGTTGGCGTGCATCTGGAAGAGCTTCCCGATGCGCTCCTTCTTCACCTTGGTGGAGTTGAGCACCTGGGTACCCGCGGTGATGTGGCCGGAGTAGACCCGGATGAAGGTCAGGGTGCCGAAGAACGGGTGCGTCGCGACCTTGAAGGCCAGGGCCGAGAACGGCTCGTCCTTGCTCGGTGCGCGGGTGACCGACTCCTCCTCGTTGCCCGGGGCGTGGCCGATCATCGGCGGCACGTCGAGCGGCGAGGGGAGGTAGTCGACGACGGCGTCGAGCATGGGCTGGACGCCGCGGTTCTTGAACGCCGAGCCGCAGAGGATCGGGTAGACCTCGGAGCGGATCGTCAGCGTGCGGATGCCGGCCTTGATCTCCTCGGGCGTCAGCTCGTTGCCCTCGAGGTACTTCTCCATGAGGGCGTCGTCGGACTCGGCGACGCGCTCGATGAGGTGGTGGCGGTACTCCGCCACCTTCTCGAGCATGTCGGCCGGGATGTCCTGGACCTCGTACTTGGCGCCCATGGTGACGTCACCCTTGGCGTCGCCGGGCCAGACGAGGGCACGCTGGAAGATGAGGTCGACGACGCCGACGAAGTCGTTCTCGGCGCCGATCGGGAGCTGGAGCACGAGGGGCTCGGCGCCGAGGCGGTCCTTGATGGTGTCGACGGTGAAGTAGAAGTCCGCGCCGAGCTTGTCCATCTTGTTGATGAAGCAGATGCGGGGGACGTTGTACTTGTCGGCCTGGCGCCAGACCGTCTCGGACTGGGGCTCGACGCCCTCCTTGCCGTCGAAGACGGCGACGGCGCCGTCGAGGACGCGCAGCGAGCGCTCGACCTCGACCGTGAAGTCCACGTGGCCGGGGGTGTCGATGATGTTGATCTGGGAGCCCTCCCAGAAGGAGGTGACCGCGGCGGAGGTGATCGTGATGCCGCGCTCCTTCTCCTGCTCCATCCAGTCGGTGGTCGAGGCGCCGTCGTGCGTCTCGCCCATCTTCCGGTTGACGCCGGTGTAGAAGAGGATGCGCTCGGTCGCCGTCGTCTTGCCGGCGTCGATGTGCGCCATGATGCCGATGTTGCGGACCTTGTTGAGGTCCGTCAGGACGTCCTGTGCCACGTTCGTGTTCTCGTCTCGTTCGCGGTGCGTGCGGTTTCGGGTGCGCGGCGGTGCGTGCGGCCGGTCCCCCGGTGCCCCGCCGGTCGGGCGGGGGCACCGGGGAGGCGGGTCACCAGCGGTAGTGCGCGAAGGCCTTGTTGGACTCGGCCATCTTGTGGGTGTCCTCGCGACGCTTGACCGCGGCACCGAGGCCGTTGGACGCGTCGAGGATCTCGTTCATGAGGCGCTCGGTCATCGTCTTCTCGCGACGCTGACGCGAGTAGCCGACGAGCCAGCGCAGCGACAGCGTCGTGGCGCGGGTCGGCTTGACCTCGATCGGGACCTGGTAGGTCGCACCGCCGACACGACGGGACTTGACCTCCAGGGTGGGGCGGATGTTGTCGAGCGCGCGCTTGAGCGTCTGGACCGGGTCGGTACCGGTCTTCTCGCGGCAGCCCTCGAGGGCGCCGTAGACGATCGTCTCGGCGATCGACTTCTTGCCGTCGAGGAGCACCTTGTTGACGAGCGAGGTCACCAGGGGGCTGGCGTAGACCGGGTCGACGACGAGCGGTCGCTTCGGAGCGGGTCCCTTGCGCGGCATCAGCTCTTGCCCTTCTTCGCGCCGTAGCGGCTGCGCGCCTGCTGACGGTTCTTCACGCCCTGGGTGTCGAGGGCGCCACGGATGATCTTGTAGCGGACACCCGGCAGGTCCTTCACGCGACCGCCGCGCACGAGCACCATCGAGTGCTCCTGCAGGTTGTGGCCGACGCCGGGGATGTACGCGGTGACCTCGATGCCGCTCGTGAGGCGCACGCGGGCGACCTTGCGGAGGGCGGAGTTCGGCTTCTTGGGGGTGGTCGTGTACACGCGGGTGCACACGCCGCGGCGCTGCGGAGAGCCCTTGAGGGCAGGGGTCTTGGCCTTCGTGGCCTTGTCCTGCCGGCCCTTGCGCACCAGCTGGTTGATGGTAGGCAACCTGGTTCCTTTGCTGTCTGGTCGATGCGACGACGTGTGCCGTCGCTCCTTGGGTGTCCGGTGCACGACCCCCGTGGTCGGGTGTGTCGTACCGGGTGCTCCTCCCTGCACTCCCCATGGCCGACCCTCGGCAGAGGGGTGGTCGGTGGGGCGCCCGGCAGGAGGTGGGCGAGGCCGTGCTCACCACCTCGCGGTGGGGATCCCGGCTCCAGGGTCTGGACCTAGCCAGACACGGCTTCCAAGAATACCGGCCAGCGGGAAGCGCTCCAAATCGCTTCCTGCCGGTCACGGCTCCGGAGGCTGCTGCGCGCCCTCGAGGTCGAAGGCCGGCGCGTAGTGGAACGGCCCGGCGAGCTCGGGGCGCCAGGCCCGCAGGCGCTTGACCTGGAAGTACCGGTCGTCCCACGGTCCGGGTGAGCCGACCCCGTGCAACGCCGCGGTCTCGAAGCCGAAGTGGGCGTACCAGCCCGGGTCGCCGAGCAGGACGACCGAGGGTTCGTGCCCCTGGTCGGCGGTCACGAGCACCGCGGCCACGAGGGCCGAGCCGATGCCCTCACCCTGCCGGTCGGGACGCACCGCGATCGGGCCCAGGCCGACCGAGGGTCCGGGCCCCATCGTCGCCCGGCTGCACACGACGTGGCCGACGACCTCGCCGCGGAGCTCGGCGACGAGGGTCAGGGAGTCCAGGACGTCGCCCTCGTCCCGGAGCCGGTCCAGGATGCGGGTCTCGAGCGAGCTCGACGCCCCCTCGGGGACCCCGAAGGCGACGTCGTGGAGCGCGCGCGTGGGCTCCACGTCGGCCGGGAGCTCACGTCGGATGACGAGGGCGGGGTCCATGGCCCCATCCTCGCAGCCGGGACCGGACCCGCACGACGAGGTGCGGGTCCGGTCACCGGCCCCTGTGGTCGCTCTGGTCAGCCGGTGCGACCGAAGACCCCGAACCAGCGCACGCCGGCGGGCTGGCCCGCGAGGGCGGCGATGTCGGACGGGAGGGCCGTGGCCCCGGTGCCGGCCCGGCTGCGGACCGTGGAGGACAGGGTGCCGTTCGACGCGACGACGACGGTCCCGTCGTACGCCAGGCTCGAGCCGTCCTGCCCCGTCCCGCTGCGGTGCGACGAGAGGGTGGTGTAGACCGCCGGGTTGACGTTGATCGTGCCGCGGCTCCAGACCGTGAGCCACCTCGAGCTCGAGGTCGTCGCACGGTTGAACACGTTGCCGTTGCTCGTCACGCCCATCTGGGCGGCGGTGCGCTGGTGGCTGTAGTCCTCGACGCAGAGCACGCAGTTGCCCGTGCTCGTCAGGCCGATGACGTTGTTCCGCACGGTCACCGGGCCGATGAGCCAGGTCATCTCCGGGTCGCCCGGGTACCGGGTGTCGTCACCGTACGAGGTGTTCGACGGGCGGCGCGGGTCCTGCACGATGTTGATGGGGCGGCCGTTGCGCACGACGGTGTTGTTGTAGACGACGACCTTGCTCGTGTTGTTGATCTTCACGCCGTCGCCGCCGTTGTCGGCGATGAGGTTGTTGACGACCGTGCCGCGGGCACCGATCTCGAGGAAGACCCCGGCGGCCCGGTTGCCGTTGATGTTGTTGTTGAGGATCTTCGTGTCGTAGACCGACACGTCCGACCAGTAGCCCTGGCCCAGGTTGTTCGAGACCGAGCTGTCGACGACGGTGACCCCGCGAGAGCGGCCGGCCTTGATGCCGCCGGACACCGGGGCGGGGTTGAACTGCTCGCTGTTGTTGCCGTCGATCCGGCTCCGGACCACGCGGATGCGGTCGGCGGTGGCGGCGTGGACGCCGAGCAGGCCGGCGCGCAGGACGCTGACGCGGGTCAGCACGGCGTCCTCGCGCACGACGCCGAGGCCGATGGTCGAGCTGTCGGTCAGCACGACGTTCTCGAAGCGCACCTTCGGCGCCTCGATGCTGACCGCACCGATGTGCCAGATGCTCGGGGCGTAGCGCCGGAAGCCGATGCCGCGCACGACGCTGGACTCGCCGCGGACGCGCAGTGCCTTCTCGAGCGAGGAGACGCGCACCTGGACGCCGGTCGGGTTGGAGCCGATGTAGAGCTTGGAGGTCGCCTTGTCGAGGAAGAACCGGCCCGCGCTGACGGCGGACCGTGAGGACACCTGGCGCAGCTGGCTGCCGTTGACCCAGACCTGGTCGGGGTGCGCGGCCATCGGGTAGCTGGGGTTCAGCCAGCGCCAGCCGGCGGCGGTGCCGTCGACGTCGCCCTTGGAGAAGCCGACGCTCGCGTCGAACCGCTTCGTCCAGCCGTCACGACGCCACGTCGTGCCGTCCTTGACCCAGCCGCTGACGGGCACGGTGCCGTCGAACCAGACCTTCTCCTTGGGATAGTTCTGGATCGTCACCCGCTTCGACGCGGTGACCGACTCGGTGTAGGTCCCGGCGCGCAGCACCACGGTGCCACCGGAGGGAGCGATGACCAGCGCCCGCCCCAGCGTGCGCACCGGCGCGGCGAGGGTGCCGGCCGCGGCATCGGAGCCGGTGGGCGAGACGACGACCGCGCCCGAGGGAACGGCGTAGGAGGCCCGACCCAGCGTGACCGAGCCGGCGCCGTCCGCGGCCCGGGTCGTCCCCTCGGCCAGGACCCGCGTCCCCGTCGAGCTGATCGGACCGGTCCCCGAGGAGGAGGAGACCACCGCGCGCGACGGCGACGTGACGTCGGCTCCAGCCGTCGCCGGGACCGTCAGCGAGACCGACGTCAGGGCAGCCGCGATCACCACGCGGGAGACGGAACGGGAACGGGACGGAGTGGGGGCAGAGAACGACTGCACCGAAAGCATATGGAAATCGCCTTTCAACATTGCCCCTGCAATGTGAACTTCAACTTCCCCTGTAGGGCGAGAACGTAGCAGCAGTCCGCCCGTGCGCGCATTCAACGGCGAAAGTTCCCAGAGTGTAGACACCGACCGCTGAGGGCGCTCGGCGACACGCCGCTGCGGAATCCGTTCCGTTCACCCCTGCGGACGGGCGCGGTGCGCCGCGAGCGGCAGGTCGCGCAACCGGTCCCCGTCGTGCGCGCCGTGCCGGCCCTGACACGCCGTGAGGGCGGGCGCCCGGTGGTCTCCCACCGGTGCGCCCGCCCTCGCGGTGCGTGCCGTGACCTCAGATTCGGTCGAGACCGAGCTCGCTGTCGTCGAGGCGGACGGCCTCACCCGAGCCGGGCCCGAAGGCGGCGTAGGTGTAGTCGTCGTAGCTCGGCATCGAGTACATCGCGGCCTTGGCCTCCTCGGTCGGCTCCACCGCGACGTTGCGGTAGCGGGGCAGACCCGTACCCGCCGGGATGAGCTTGCCGAGGATGACGTTCTCCTTGAGGCCGAGGAGGGAGTCGGACTTGCCCTCCATCGCCGCCTCGGTGAGGACGCGGGTGGTCTCCTGGAAGGAGGCCGCCGACAGCCACGACTCGGTCGCGAGCGAGGCCTTGGTGATGCCCATGAGCTCGGGTCGACCGGAGGCGGGCTTGCCGCCCTCGGACACCACGCGACGGTTCTCGTCCTCGAAGCGACCACGCTCGGCGAGCATGCCCGGCAGGAGGTCGGCGTCGCCGGACTCGATGATCGTGATCCGGCGCAGCATCTGCCGCACGATGACCTCGATGTGCTTGTCGTGGATCGACACGCCCTGCTGGCGGTACACGTGCTGCACCTCGTCGACGAGGTGCTCCTGGGTCTTGCGCGGGCCCAGGATGCGCAGCACCTGCTTGGGGTCGATCGAGCCCTGGGTCAGCTGGGTGCCGACCTCGACGTGCTGGCCGTCGCCGACGAGCAGGCGGGCCCGCTTCGTCACCGGGTAGGCGTGCTCGTCGGAGCCGTCGTCCGGCGTGAGCAGGATGCGACGCGCCTTGTCGGTCTCCTCGATGGTGATCCGGCCCGAGGCCTCCGCGATCGGGGAGACACCCTTGGGGGTGCGCGCCTCGAAGAGCTCGACGACACGCGGCAGACCCTGCGTGATGTCGTCACCCGCCACACCACCGGTGTGGAAGGTCCGCATCGTCAGCTGGGTGCCGGGCTCACCGATCGACTGGGCCGCGATGATGCCGACGGCCTCGCCGATGTCGACGAGCTTGCCCGTCGCCAGGGAGCGGCCGTAGCACTTCGCGCACGTCCCGACCTTGGAGTCGCAGGTGAGGACCGAACGGACCTTCACCGAGTCGACGCCGGCGGCGAACAGGGCGCCGATGACGACGTCACCGAGGTCGATGCCGGCCTCCGCGAGGGCGTCGCCGTCCTTGACGACGTCCTCGGCCAGGCTGCGCGCGTAGACCGAGGTCTCGACGTCGTCGTGGACCGAACGGGTTCCGGTGCGCTCGTCGGTGGAGGCGATCGGCATCGGCAGACCACGCTCGGTCCCGCAGTCGTCCTCACGGATGATGACGTCCTGCGACACGTCGACGAGGCGACGGGTCAGGTAGCCCGAGTCGGCGGTGCGCAGCGCGGTGTCGGCCAGGCCCTTGCGCGACCCGTGGGTCGAGATGAAGAACTCGAGCACCGAGAGGCCCTCGCGGAAGTTCGCGCGGATCGGTCGCGGGATGATGTCGCCCTTCGGGTTCGACACCAGCCCACGCATCCCGGCGATCTGCCGCAGCTGCATCCAGTTACCACGAGCACCCGAGGACACCATGCGGTAGATGGTGTTGGTCCGCGGGATGTTCGCCTCCATCTCCTTGGCGACCTCGTTCGTCGCCTGGGTCCAGATCTCGATGAGCTCCTGACGACGCTCGTCGTCGGTGATCAGACCGCGCTCGTACTGCGTCTGGACCTTGGTGGCCTTGGCCTCGTAGCCCTCGAGGATCTCGAGCTTGCGCGGCGGCGTGACGACGTCGGAGATGGCGACCGTGGTGCCCGAGCGGGTCGCCCAGTGGAAGCCGTACTCCTTGAGCGCGTCGAGGCTCGCCGCGACCTGCACCTTGCTGTACCGCTCGGCGAGGTCGTTGACGATCGTCGACAGGCGCTTCTTGTCGACCTGGTCGTTGACGAACGGGTAGTCCATCGGGAGGGTCTCGTTGAAGAGGGCGCGACCGAGGGTCGTCTCGACGAGCAGGCTCTCGATGAAGCCGTCGGCGTCCTGCTCGGTGCCCTCGGGGAGGTCGCTGAGCGGGGTCGGGACGACGTGCTTGAGGCGGATCTTCACCGGCGAGCCGAGGAGGATCTCGCCGGCGTCGAAGGCCATGCGGGCCTCGGACACCGTGGAGAAGGAGCGACCCGAGCCGGGGCCGTCCTCGATCTCGGTCGTCAGGTGGTACAGACCGATGATCATGTCCTGCGTCGGCATCGTCACGGGACGGCCGTCGGCCGGCTTGAGGATGTTGTTCGACGAGAGCATGAGGATGCGGGCCTCGGCCTGCGCCTCCGCGGACAGGGGCACGTGCACGGCCATCTGGTCACCGTCGAAGTCCGCGTTGAACGCGGTGCAGACGAGCGGGTGGATCTGGATGGCCTTGCCCTCGACGAGCTGCGGCTCGAAGGCCTGGATGCCGAGGCGGTGCAGGGTGGGCGCGCGGTTGAGGAGCACCGGGTGCTCGGTGATGACCTCCTCGAGGACGTCCCACACCTGGGGACGCTGGCGCTCGACCATGCGCTTGGCCGACTTGATGTTCTGCGCGTGGTCGAGGTCGACGAGCCGCTTCATGACGAAGGGCTTGAAGAGCTCGAGCGCCATCTGCTTCGGCAGGCCGCACTGGTGGAGCTTGAGCTGCGGGCCGACGACGATGACCGAACGGCCGGAGTAGTCGACGCGCTTGCCGAGCAGGTTCTGGCGGAACCGGCCCTGCTTGCCCTTGAGCATGTCGGACAGCGACTTGAGCGGGCGGTTGCCGGGGCCCGTGACCGGGCGTCCACGACGGCCGTTGTCGAAGAGGCTGTCGACGGCCTCCTGGAGCATCCGCTTCTCGTTGTTGACGATGATCTCGGGCGCGCCGAGGTCGAGCAGCCGCTTGAGGCGGTTGTTCCGGTTGATGACGCGACGGTAGAGGTCGTTCAGGTCGGACGTCGCGAAGCGGCCACCGTCGAGCTGCACCATGGGGCGCAGGTCCGGCGGGATGACCGGGATCGCGTCGAGGACCATGCCGGCCGGCTGGTTCGTCGTGGTCTGGAAGGCGCTGACGACCTTGAGGCGCTTGAGCGCGCGGGTCTTGCGCTGGCCCTTGCCCGTGGCGATGATC
The DNA here is from genome assembly GCA_963834225.1 of uncultured Actinomycetota bacterium. Lineage (GTDB taxonomy): Bacteria > Actinomycetota > Actinomycetes > Actinomycetales > Dermatophilaceae > Oryzobacter. The sequence goes on from CAWIAT010000022.1 coordinate 30,717, forward strand.
TCGCGCAGCAGCTCGGACTCGGCGTCCAGGTCGAAGGTCTCGAGGCGCTTCTGGATCGCCGCGGCGCCCATCCCGCCCTCGAAGTAGAGACCGAAGCGGTCGCGCATCTCGCGGTAGAGGACCTCGTCGCCCTCGAGGTCTTGGACCTTGAGGTTCTTGAAGCGGTCCCAGACCTGCTCGAGGCGCTCGACCTGCTGGTCGGCGCGACGGCGGATCGCGTTCATCTCGCGCTCGGCGGAGTCACGGACCTTGCGCTTGGCGTCGGACTTGGCGCCCTCGGCCTCGAGGGCGGCGACGTCGTCCTCGAGCTTCTTGGCCCGGGTGTCGACGTCGGCGTCGCGACGGTTCTCGATCTCCTTCTTCTCGACCTGGATCTGCGCCTCGAGGGAGGGCAGGTCGGTGTGGCGCTGGTCGACGTCGACGCTGGTGATCATGTACGCGGCGAAGTAGATGACCTTCTCGAGGTCCTTCGGCGCGAGGTCGAGGAGGTAGCCCAGGCGCGACGGGACGCCCTTGAAGTACCAGATGTGGGTGACGGGGGCGGCGAGCTCGATGTGGCCCATCCGCTCACGACGCACGGCGGCGCGGGTGACCTCGACGCCGCAGCGCTCGCAGATGATGCCCTTGAAGCGGACCCGCTTGTACTTGCCGCACGCGCACTCCCAGTCCCGGGTCGGGCCGAAGATCTTCTCGCAGAAGAGTCCGTCCTTCTCGGGCTTGAGGGTGCGGTAGTTGATCGTCTCGGGCTTCTTGACCTCGCCGTGGCTCCAGCCACGGATGGAGTCGGCGGTCGCGAGACCGATCCGGAGCTCGTCGAAGAAGTTGACGTCGAGCACGTGGTTCCTTCTTTCGTTGCAAGAACTGCTGAGGTGGTCTGTCAGGTGGGGTGTCGAACCGGGTGGTCGGGCCGGGACGCCATCAGCGTCCCGGCCCACACCTGTCAGACCTCTTCGACGCTGCTGGGCTCGCGCCGGGACAGGTCGATGCCGAGCTCCTCCGCTGCGCGGAAGACGTCCTCCTCGGCCTCGCGCATCTCGATCGTCGTGCCGTCGCTGGACAGCACCTCGACGTTGAGGCAGAGGCTCTGCATCTCCTTGATGAGCACCTTGAAGGACTCGGGGATGCCGGGCTCGGGGATGTTGTCGCCCTTGACGATGGCCTCGTAGACCTTCACGCGGCCGTTGACGTCGTCGGACTTGATGGTGAGGAGCTCCTGGAGGGCGTACGCCGCTCCGTACGCCTCGAGCGCCCAGACCTCCATCTCACCGAAGCGCTGGCCACCGAACTGGGCCTTACCGCCGAGCGGCTGCTGGGTGATCATCGAGTAGGGACCCGTGCTGCGCGCGTGGATCTTGTCGTCGACGAGGTGGTGGAGCTTGAGGATGTACATGTAGCCCACGGACACCGGCTCGGGGTACGGCTCGCCGGAGCGGCCGTCGAAGAGCCGGGCCTTGCCGGTCCCGTCGATGAGGCGCACGTCGTCGCGCGTCTTGGTCGTCGAGTCGAGCAGGCCGATGATCTCGTCCTCGCGGACACCGTCGAACACCGGGGAGGCGACGCGCGAGCCGGCCGGGGCCGTGCGGGCGTCGTCCGGGATGAGGCGGGCCCACTCCGGGTCCCCGGCGATCTCCCAGCCGCGGCTGGCGGCCCAGCCGAGGTGCAGCTCGAGGATCTGGCCGACGTTCATGCGGCCGGGGACGCCGAGCGGGTTGAGGACGACGTCGACGGGCGTGCCGTCCTCGAGGAAGGGCATGTCCTCGACCGGGAGGATCTTGGAGATGACGCCCTTGTTGCCGTGGCGGCCGGCCAGCTTGTCGCCGTCGGTGATCTTGCGCTTGTTCGCGACGTAGACGCGGACCAGCGAGTTCACGCCCGGGGGCAGCTCGTCACCGTCGTCCTTGTCGAAGACCTTGACGCCGATGACGGTGCCGGTCTCGCCGTGGGGCACCTTGAGGGAGGTGTCACGGACCTCGCGCGCCTTCTCACCGAAGATCGCGCGGAGCAGGCGCTCCTCGGGGGTCAGCTCGGTCTCGCCCTTGGGCGTGACCTTGCCGACGAGCAGGTCGCCGTCGCGGACCTCGGCACCGATGCGGATGATGCCGCGCTCGTCGAGGTCGGCCAGGACCTCGTCGGAGACGTTCGGGATGTCCCGGGTGATCTCCTCGGGGCCGAGCTTGGTGTCGCGGGCGTCGACCTCGTGCTCCTCGATGTGGATCGAGGACAGGACGTCGTCCTGCACCAGGCGCTGGCTGAGGATGATCGCGTCCTCGTAGTTGTGGCCCTCCCAGGGCATGAACGCCACGAGGAGGTTGCGCCCGAGGGCCATCTCGCCACCGTCGGTCGCGGGACCGTCGGCGATGAGGCCACCCACCTCGACGCGGTCACCCTCGGAGACGATGACGCGCTGGTTGTAGCTGTTGCCCTGGTTGGACCGGTTGAACTTGTTGATCCGGTAGGTGCGGCTCGTGCCGTCGTCACCGGCGACGGTGACGAGGTCGGCGGAGACCTCGGTGACGACGCCGGCCTTCTCGGCGATGACGACGTCACCGGAGTCGACGGCGGCGCGGTACTCCATGCCGGTGCCGACGAGCGGCGCCTCGGCGCGCACCAGCGGCACGGCCTGGCGCTGCATGTTCGAGCCCATGAGCGCGCGGTTGGCGTCGTCGTGCTCGAGGAACGGGATGAGCGCGGTCGCCGCGGAGACCATCTGGCGGGCGGAGACGTCGATGTAGTCGACGTCCTCGGCCGGGACGTACTCGACCTCGCCGCCCTTGACGCGCACGAGGACGCGCTCGTGACCGAAGGCGGTGCCGTCCTCGTTGAGGGTGGCGTTCGCCTGGGCGATGACGTGCTCGTCCTCCTCGTCGGCGGACAGGTAGTGCACGTCGTCGGTGAGGCGGCCCTTGGTGACCTTGCGGTACGGGGTCTCGATGAAGCCGAACGCGTTGATCCGGCCGTACGAGGCGAGCGAGCCGATGAGGCCGATGTTCGGGCCCTCAGGGGTCTCGATCGGGCACATGCGGCCGTAGTGCGAGCTGTGGACGTCGCGGACCTCCATGCCGGCGCGGTCGCGGGAGAGACCGCCCGGGCCGAGCGCCGACAGGCGACGCTTGTGCGTCAGGCCGGCGAGGGGGTTGTTCTGGTCCATGAACTGGGAGAGCTGGCTGGTGCCGAAGAACTCCTTGATGGACGCCACGACCGGGCGGATGTTGATCAGCGTCTGCGGCGTGATCGCCTCGACGTCCTGGGTCGTCATCCGCTCGCGCACGACGCGCTCCATCCGGGACAGGCCGGTGCGGACCTGGTTCTGGATGAGCTCGCCGACGTTGCGCAGGCGACGGTTGCCGAAGTGGTCGATGTCGTCGGTCTCGACGCGGATGTCGACGTCCTCGCCGCGGCGGCGACCCGGCAGGGTCTCCTCGCCGGCGTGGAGCGCGACGATGTACTTGATCGTCGCGACGATGTCCTCGATGGCCAGCGTCGAGTTCGACAGCTCACCCTCGATGCCGAGCTTCTTGTTGATCTTGTAGCGACCGACCTTGGCCAGGTCGTAGCGCTTGCCGTTGAAGTAGAGGTTGTCGAGCAGCGTCTGCGCGGCCTCCTTGGTCGGCGGCTCGCCCGGGCGCAGCTTGCGGTAGATGTCGAGCAGCGCGTCGTCCTGGCCCTGGGTGTGGTCCTTCTCCAGGGTGAGGCGCATCGACTCGTACTGGCCGAACTCCTCGAGGATGTCGGCCTCGGACATGCCGAGCGCCTTGAGGAGCACGGTGACCGACTGCTTGCGCTTGCGGTCGACGCGGACGCCGACCATGTCGCGCTTGTCGATCTCGAACTCCAGCCACGCACCGCGGCTCGGGATGACCTTGGTCGTGTAGATGTCCTTGTCGGACGTCTTGTCCGGGGTGCGCTCGAAGTACACGCCGGGGCTGCGGACGAGCTGCGAGACGACGACGCGCTCGGTGCCGTTGATGATGAAGGTGCCGCGCTCGGTCATGAGCGGGAAGTCGCCCATGAAGACCGTCTGGCTCTTGATCTCACCGGTGGTGTTGTTCATGAACTCGGCGGTGACGAACAGGGGCGCGGAGTAGGTCTGGTCGCGCTCCTTGCAGTCCTCGATCGAGTACTTGATCTCCTCGAAGCGGTGGTCGCGGAAGCTCAGCGACATCGAGCCGCTGAAGTCCTCGATCGGGGAGATCTCCTCGAAGATCTCCTCGAGGCCGGAGCGGTCCGGGACGTCGTCGCGTCCCTCGGCCTTGGCCGCCGCCACGCGCTGCTGCCAGCGCTCGTTCCCGAGGAGCCAGTCGAAGCTCTCGGTCTGGAGGGCCAGGAGGTCGGGCACCTCCATCGGCTCCCGGATCTTCCCGAAGGAGAGTCGACCGGTCACCGTCATTGCGGTGTTCATGTGCTTGGACGTGGTGCGCGAGGCAGCCAAGGAGCGTTCCTTCCACGGGCCTGTTCGAAACTCTGGGCTGGCTGCACCCGTCCCGTTCCGGACCGTCGTTCCCGCCGACCGCAGGACATCCCGGGACAACCGGGGGCATGGCGGCACGACAGCTCATCGACGAGCACGGAGGGTAGGGGGCAGCGCAAAGAGCGAGCATACCAGAGAAAGGCAGGGCCATCCAGCCCGGTCAAGCCGTGAGGCTCGGGCGACGGCCTCCCGCCGAAGCGGGCGACGCGAACAGGATGGCGGGTCACCTCCGGTCCGTCAAGGCAAACGGCCGGTTTCGGCGCGTCAGAGCACGAGGAACGGGCCGTTGCGCGGCCTCAGAAGGCCTCGAGGCGGGCGATGAGCCAGCGCTCGCCGACCCGCTGCATCGTCGCGATCACCCGGTTCTGGTCGACCGAGGGCTGCTCCTGCGTCGCGCTCGTCTTGGCCTGGTTGAGGAAGACCTGGACGGTGACCGTGTCCGTCGTCTGGGCCATGACGCCCGCCTCGTAGGAGCGGGCGCGCACGACGGCCTTCTCCTTCTGGGCCAGCGGCAGGATCGTGCGGGTCATCGTCGAGGCGTACTCGGTCTTGAAGGCACCGGTGAGCAGGGCACCGTTGGCGGCCGCCTGCCGCTCGAGGGTCTGGTGGTCGTAGGAGAGCAGCTGTTCGAGGTCGGCCCGGGCCGCGGCGGTCGCGGCGCGGGCGTCGCGGTCGCGGGCCCCGGGGTCGCCGAGCGAGACCGCCGCGACGGCGGCGAGGAGGACGAGCGCCGCCGCGAGCGCGGCGAGGGGGGCTCGCAGGGCCGGGGCGAGCCGGCGTCGGGGCGGGCCGGCGTCGGCGGCGTCCTCGGCACCGGGTACCGGCTGCGCGACGGGCGCCGCCGGCGCCTGCTCGTCCGGTCCCTGCTCGAGGGGACGCGGGCGACGTCGCTGGCCGGCGACCCGGGGGCGGCGGCGGTCATCCGACGAACTCAAGGCGCTCCACCTTCCACGTGCCGCCGACCTCGCGCAGGCCGAGCTTCATCCGGTACGTCTTCTTCTCGCCCTCGGGGGCGTTGCTGTTCGTCGTGGGGGCGACCACCCCGACGATGACCGAGGCCGAGTCGAGGTCACCGCTGACGACGGCGGCCTCGGCGCGCTCGACCGTGGAGGTCGACCTGTTCTCGATGACGACCGAGCGCAGGTCGGCCAGGCTCTTGGTGTAGCTCGCGAGGAACTCCCCCGTGGCACCGGACCGGACCCGTCCCGTGTCGGCGTCGACGGTGCGGTGGTCGAGGGTCGCGAAGTTCACCGCGAGCTGCCGGCCGGCCGCGAGCGCGTCGCGCTGGGCCGACGCCACCGAGCGCGCCTCGATCCACGCGCTGCCCCGGGTGACGGCGAGCACCGCCGTGAGGGCGAGGACGACCGCGACGAGGGCCCACAGCACCCGCACGCGACCCCGGGTGGGGTCGGGCGCCTCCGTCGTGCCGGCAGGGTGGGTCATCGGGTCGCCTCCTCCAGGATCCAGGACCAGCGGTCGCCGCCGGACGGTGCCACCGGCACCGCGACGTCCGCCGGAGCACCGTACGCCGTCGTCCCGAGCGGCACCGGGTCGGACCCGTAGGCCATGGTCAGGCTCGTGCGGCCGACGCTGCGGGCGCCGGGAGCGTTCTGGGCGCCGCGGACGGTGGCGGCCGACCCACGCGGCAGCGAGCAGCGCGCGTCGCGGTTGAGCGGGGGCAGGTTCTGCGTCCGGTTGGGGTCGGTCTTCTCGGTGCCCCCGTAGCCGCGGGTGCACACGGGCGGGTCGTTGCTCAGCTGGACGCCGAAGTGCGCGGTGCCGTCGCCCGGCACGACGGTGTAGCCGCCCGCCACGACCTCGGGGTAGGTGATGAGCAGCTGGTCGATGCCGTCGACCCGTGAGCTCGTGACCTGGCCGATCGTCACGAGGTTGGCGAGCAGCGTGCCGAGCGCGCGGTCGTTCTCGCGGACCACGGCCTCGAGCTCCCGGCTCGCCACCGCACCGCGGTCGAGGATGACGCGCAGGTCGGGGTCGGAGGCCTGGACCGTCTCCGAGATGCGGGCGAGGTTGGCCGAGAAGGTCGTGATCTGCGACGCGGTGTCGCGCTGGGTGTCGAGCACCGTCTTGCCGCTGCGCAGCAGCGCCACGGTGTCGGGGAGCGCCTCGATGGCCGCCCGGGTCAGCAGGTCGCCGCTGTCGATGAGGCGGGCGATGTCGGGCCCGCTGCCGCTGAACGCGGTCCCGAGCTCGTCGACGGTCGTCACGAGGGCGTCCTTGGGCACCGAGCGCACCGTGGTGTCGACGTCGAGGAGGAGCTTCTCGACGGGCAGCGGGGTCTGCGTGTCCTCGCGCGCGATGACGTCGCCGTCGGCGAGGGGCGGCCCGCCGGCCGCGCGCGGCTGGAGGTCGAGGTACTGCTCGCCGACCGCGGAGCGGTTCTCCACGACGGCCCGCGTGTCCTTCGGGACCTCGGTGCCGCGGTCGAGCCGCGCGTGGACCCGGACGCCGTCGTCGGTGAGGGAGAGCTCGGAGACCCGCCCGACCCGGACCCCGCGGTAGGTGACCTCGGAGCCGACGAAGATGCCTCCCGACGTCGCGAGGTCGGCGACGACGGTGGGGCCGCCGCCGAGGACGCGCTCGGCGAGACCGATGTAGCTCGCCGACAGGATCGAGACCCCGACGATCGTCACGACCGCGAAGATCGCGAGCTGGACGCGGGTGAGCCGGCGGATCACGAGGTCCCCCCGGTGTAGAGCGTCTCCCACGAGCGGTCCCGCTCGGCCTGTGCGCACAGCGGCGGGCACAGGGGGCCGCCGCTGCGGGTCGAGGTCGGCGTCGGGAGGGGCCCGCCCGGGATCGTCGGCACGGTGATCGTGGGCACCGGCAGCGACGGGATCGGCAGGCTCGGGACCGGGAGCGACGGGATCGGCAGGCTCGGGACCGGCGGCGTCGGCAGCGGGCCGGGGTTCGTGGGCTGCGGGAGGACCTCGATGTCGCGCAGGTCGAAGTCGCCGGTGACGCGAAGGTTCGTGTAGTCGCCCTTGATGGCGGTGGTCGCCGCGTCGGGGAAGGGGTAGGTCAGGAAGAGCTCGAGCGAGCGCGGGAGGTCGTCGCCGGCCTCGTTGAGCTGCCCGAGAACGGGTTTGAGGGCCGCGAGGTTCGCCAGGGTGTCGTCGCGCGAGGCCCGGATGACCGTGCTCCCGACCTCTCCCAGGCGCCCCAGCGCCGTGAGCATCGCGGTCAGCTGCTCGCGCTGGTCGGCGAGGATCTTCAGCCCCTCGGGCGTCTCCTCGAGGACCGCGGCGAGGTCGTCCTTGCGCGCCGCGAGGCGGGCGCTCAGCCGGTCGATGCCGTCGATGGCCCGCACGATGTCGGCCTTCTGCTCGTCGAGCCCGCCGACGAAGGTCGTGAGGTTGTCGATCAGGCTGTCGACCTCCTCGTCGTTGCCGCGCAGCGCGTTGTTGAGCTCGGTCTCGATGACCTTGAGCTGGCCGACCCCTCCCCCGTTGAGGAGCAGCGACATCGCCGCGAGGACCTCCTCGACCTCGGGGTTGCGGCCGGTGCGGGCGATGGGGATGAGGTCGCCGTCGTCGAGGGTGCCGGTCCCCGCGCCCTCGGGGCGGACGAGCGCCACGTACTTCTCGCCGAGCAGCGAGGTCTGCTTCAGCTCGGCGCGCGCGTCGTCGGGCAGCTTCGCGGAGGCGGGGATGCGCATCGTCACGCGCGCGGTCCAGCCGGAGAGCTCGATGTCGGTGACCTCGCCGATGGTGACCTCGTCGACCTTGACCGACGACCGGGGGACGAGGTCGAGGACGTCGGCGAAGTCGGCGCGCACGGTGATCTGCCGTCCTCCGACCTTCGCCCCGCCGGGCAGCGGCAGGTCGGCCGCCGAGCAGCCGCCGACGAGCAGGGCGGAGACCGCCACGAGGGCGGTGAGGGCGCGGGCCCGCAGGCGTCGGGTCGTCATCCGAGCAGTCCTCCGAGGGTCGGGTCGGCACCGTTGAGGGTCAGCGGGAGCTTCGCGCTCCCCCCGAGCGGCGGGAGCTCGGGGAGCTCGAGGTCCTCGAGGCCGGAGGTCTTGCAGATGTCGGTGTTCCCCGTGCCGGTGGGGCCGGTGATGAGCGAGCAGAGGAGCAGCCCGGGCTCGTCGAGGCCCTCGACGTTGGCCCTGGTGTCGAGCGTCCCGCTGCGCGCGTTGTAGGCGAGCTGGAGGTTGGACAGGGCCACGGGCGCGTTGTCGAGCGTCTCGGCGAGCTCGTTGCGCTGCTCGACGACCGAGCCGGTGACGTCGGCGAGCCGCGCCACGTCGTCCTTGAGGAGCGCGCGGTTGTCCCGGACGAACGAGGTCACCTCGTCGAGCGCGACGGCGAGGTTGGCCAGGGCGGCGGACAGGTCGTCACGCTCGGCGTCGAGCGAGGTCGTGACGCTCGCGAGGTTGGTGTTGAGCCGACGGACCTGGGCGTCGTTGGCCGCCACCGTCTCGCTGAAGGTGTTGAGGTTCTTCACGGTCGAGAACAGGTCGCCGCGGCCCTCGCTGAACGCCTGGACGGCGCGCGAGAGGTCACGGGTCGTGTCGTGGAGGGCCTGCCCGTTGCCCTCGAGGTTCGCCGCGCTCGTCTCGAGCAGCCGCGAGAGGGCGCCCTCGTCGTTGGCCCCGGTGGGACCGAGCGCGACCATCAGGTCGTCGAGGCTCTGGCTCACCCGGTCGAGCTCGACCGGCACGGCCGTGCGCTCCATCGGGATGTGCGCACCGCTCGCCATCCTGGGACCCGCCGTGTACGCCGGGAGGAGCTGGACGTAGCGGTCGCTGACGAGCGAGGGTGCGACGACGGCGGCGGTGGCGTCGGCCGGGACGGGGTGCTCGGGCGTGAACTCGAGGTCCACCCGGACGCGGTCCCCGAGGGGCTCGACCTCGAGCACCTCGCCGACCTTGACGCCGAGGATCCGCACGTCGGACCCGGGGAAGAGCCCGACGGCGCGCACGAAGTCGGCCGAGACGCGCACCGGCTCCGGGCGCGGCCAGAGGAGGAAGGCCGCCGCGAGGAGGGCGACCACGACCGCGCCGGCGACCATCGCGAGGCGCGGGTTCACCGACGGCAGCGCGTCGCGCGCGGGCAGGCGGAACCGGCGCGGCAGGGACGGCAGGCGCAGGCGGGCCATCAGCCGACCGTCCCCGTCGGGACCGTGAGGTTCTGGATGTAGGTGTCGAACCACGGCCCGGTGCCCAGCGTGTTGGCGAACACCCGGGTGAAGGGGGCCATCGCGGCGATGGTGCGCTGCAGGTCCTGCTCGTGCTTCTGGAGGGTGGCGAGCACCTTCTGCAGCTCCTGGAGGGCCGGCTTGAGCTCGGCGCGGTTGTCGCGGACCAGGCCCGTGACCTCCTTGGAGAGCGCCGAGGTGTTCTGGAACAGGGTGTGGATGGCGTCGCGACGCTTCTCGAGCTCGACGAGGAGGAGGTCCGCGTCGTCGATGAGCGTGTCGACGACCGCGTTCTGCTCGGCGACCGTCCCGGTGACCGAGCTGGCCGCGCGCAGCAGCTCCTTGAGCTTCTCGTCGCGCGAGGCGATCGTCGCCGACAGGCGACCGAGGCCGTCGAGGGCGGCGCGCACGTTCACCGGGGTGTCCTTGAACTCGGTGGCCAGGACGTCGAGGGAGTCGGCGAGCTGCTGGGTGTCGACCCGTTCGGTCGTCGTCGTGAGGTCGGAGAACGCCGAGATGACGTCGTAGGAGGAGATGGTGCGGTTCAGCGGGATCTCCGAGCCCTCCTCGAGCTGACCGGTGCCGCGCGGCTCGAGGGAGAGGTACTTCTCGCCGAGCAGGGTCTTGATCCGGATCGACGCCGCGGTCTGGGGACCGAACCCGACGCGGTCGTCGGTGACCCGGAAGTCGACCCGTACGTGGGAGCCGTCGAGCTCGACGCCGGTGATGTCGCCGATCTTCACGCCGGCGACCCGCACGTCGTCTCCGTCGCGGATGCCGCCGGCCTCGGTGAACGCGGCGCTGTAGCGGTCACCGCCACCGATGATCGGAAGGTTCGAGGCGTTGAACGCCAGGACGAGGAGCAGGGCGACGACGAGGATCCCCACGACGCCGAGGCGCAGCGGGTCCTTCTCCTTCAGGGGCCCGTTCACGACCGGCACCTCGCGGCGTCGACGTCGTAGCCGAGGTCGCCCGGGGTCGGGCCGGTCGGCAGCAGGACGTTCTTGGCGTCGAAGCGGCAGAGGTAGAAGTTGAACCACGACCCGTAGGTGGCGGTGCGGGTGATCGTGTCGATCTTCCCGGGGGCGGTCTGCGCGAACCTCTCGAACAGCCGCGTGTTCTCCGGCTCGTTGAGGGTGCCGGCGAGGTCGCGCAGGTTCGCGATGTCGGACTTGAGGTCGGGACGGCCCGCGGCGAGCAGCGAGGCCGTGTCGCCGGTGACCCGGTTGATGTCGTCGAGCGAGCCGCCGATGGCCTCGCGGTCCTCGGCGAGGCCCGAGACGAACCGCTGGAGCTGGGAGAGCAGCTCGCCGAACGCCTCGTCGTGGGCCTCGACGGTCGTGAGGACCGTCGTGAGGTTGTCGATGGTGCGGCCGATGACGGCGTCGCGGTCGGCCAGGGTCCTGGTCAGGCTCGCGGTCTGCCCGAGGAGGGTGTCGATGTCGCCGCCCTCGCCCTGGAGGACGGAGATGATCTGCGCCGACAGCTCGTTGACGTCCTGGGGCGAGAGGGCGGCGAACAGCGGCTTGAAGCCGTTGAACAGCACGGTCAGGTCGAGGGCGGGGCGGGTCCGCTCCCTGGGGATCGTCTGCCCCTCGGCGAGGGTGGCCGAGCTGCCGGGCTCCTGGGTCAGGGCGACGTAGCGCTCGCCGACGAGGTTGCGGTACTTGATCGTCGCGACGGTGCCCTGGGTCAGGGACGTCGTGCGCAGCACCTCGAAGGCCACCTCGGCGTTCAGGCGGTCGCGGGCGACGGCGATGTCGGTGACGGTGCCGACGCGCACGCCGGCGATGCGCACGTCCTGTCCCGCGCTGAGCCCGGTGACGTCGGTGAAGACGGCCTTGTAGGTCGCCTTGTCGCCCGGGAGGACGTTGGCGATGGTCGCCGCGAGGACGCCGGTGGCGAGCACGGTGACGACGACGAAGACGATGAGCTTGACGAGGCTGGGGAGGGTCCTCACTGGTCGACCACCCCTCCGCGCAGGAGCGGGCCGGCGAGCAGGGTCGTCAGCGACGACGGCTCCCCCGCGCCGTACGGAGCCAGCGCGATGGCGACGACCTGCTGCTCCTCGGCCGTCCCGGCGAGGCCGGCGTCGACCCCCGTGACCGCGAGGGCGTCGGGCCCGACCAGGGTCGAGGGCAGGGCGGAGCGCGCCGCGCCGCCGGTGCGGCCCGTGCTCGCAGCGCCGCCCGAGCCGTCGTTCAACGTCAGGCCACCGCGCGGGTTCGACTGGCTCCCACCGGGGTTCGGCAGGCCACGACAGTTCGGTCCCCGGTCGTCCCTCCAGGCGGGCTCCTGGCCGGGCCGGTAGCCCCCGCGCTGCTCGGGCAGCTCCATCGTGATGTGGAACTGGCCTCCGGAGAACACGTCGCGGATCCGCGGCAGCCAGTTGACCATCCCGCGCGACAGGCAGGGGTAGACCGGCGCGTGCTTCGCGAGGACCTCGAGGGTCGGACGCTGGACGCGCCCGACCTGGATGATCCGGTTGTCGTTGCGCTCGAGGAAGTCGGCCGTGGTGTTCGCGAAGCCCGCGGTGCCGGCGAAGAACCCCGACAGCTGGTCCTTCTTCTCCACGATCGTCGCGTTCGTCGTCCGGAGGGCGTTCGCGGCGCGCAGCAGGTCGGGGGCGGCGACGGCGTAGGTGCTCGCGAGGTCGGCCAGCCCGCTGATGTCCGCCTGGATCAGCGGCATCTCCTTGTTGAGCTCGGTGAAGTAGCTGTCGACGAGGACGATGTTCTCGCCGATCCTCGTCCCCCGGCCGTCGAGGGCGGTGGCGAGCGCGTTGAGGGTCGCGGCGAGCTTCTCGGGCTGCACCGTGCGCAGCAGCGGCAGGAGGTCCTCGAAGACGCGCTCGAGCTCGATCGCCACGCTCGTGCGGTCCTGCGGGATGACGTCGCCCTCGCGGATGGTGCGGCCCCGGTCACCGGTCGGCGGGACGAGGTCGACGAACCGCTCACCGAAGAGCGTCTTGGGCAGCAGCCGCGCGCTGACGCCGGCCGGGATGAGCTCGACCTTGTCGGGGTCGAGCGCCAGGCCGAGCCTCGCCCCGTCACCGGTGGAGGAGATGCTGCGGACCTCCCCGACGATGACCCCGCGGATCTTGACGTCGGAGGCCTCCTGCATCTGGCTGCCGATCCGGTCGGTGCGCAGCTCGACCGAGACGACGCGGGTGAAGACCTGGTTGAACGTCGCCACCGACAGGGTGATCCCGAGGGCCACGACGAGGAGGAAGGCGATCCCGTAGGCGCGCTTGCCGAGGCGCGCGGAGAGGCCGGCGGGCGTCATCCGGCGATCCTCACGGTGGTCGTCGCGCCCCAGATGGCGAGCGAGATGAAGAAGTCGAGCACGTTGATCGCGACGATCGAGGTCCGCACCGCGCGCCCGACGGCCACGCCGACGCCCGCCGGTCCCCCGCTGGCGGTGTAGCCGTGGTAGCAGTGGATGCCGATGATGACGATCGCGAAGATCAGCACCTTGACGAAGCTCCAGAGGATGTCCTCCGGTGGCAGGAACAGGTGGAAGTAGTGGTCGTAGGTGCCCTTGGACTGCCCGAAGTAGTCGGTGACGATGAAGCGGGTCGCCGCGTAGCTGCTGAGCAGGCCGACGACGTAGAGCGGGATGACGGCGAGGAAGCCGGCGATCATCCGGGTCGTCACGAGGTAGGGCAGGCTCGGGACGCCCATGACCTCGAGGGCGTCGACCTCCTCGCTGATCCGCATCGCGCCGAGCTGCGCCGTGAACCCGCAGCCGACGGTGGCGGCCAGCGCCAGGCCCGCGACGAGCGGGGCGATCTCGCGGGTGTTGAGGTAGGCCGAGACGAACCCGGCGAAGGCCCCGGTCCCGAGCTGGTCGAGCGAGGAGTAGCCCTGGAGGCCGACCTGCGAGCCGGTGAAGAAGGCGAGGAAGGTCAGGACCCCGACGGTGCCGCCGATGACGGTGAGCGCCCCGCTGCCGAGCGAGACCTCGGCGAGGAGGCGGACGACCTCACGGCGGTAGCGGCGCAGCGTGCGCGGCACCCAGCGGATCGAGGCCACGTAGAACTGCATCTGGTCGCTGAGGCCGTCGAGCGTCGTCAGCGGCCGCGATGCGGTGTCGGAGAGTCGTCCCACGTCGTCGTCAGATCTTCTGGGGGACGACTTGGAAGTAGACCGCGCTCACGACGAAGTTCACGACGAACAGGAGCATGAAGGTGATGACGACGCTCTGGTTCACGGCGTCCCCCACCCCCTTCGGACCGCCACCGGCGGTCAGGCCCTTGTACGAGGCGACGAGGGCGGCGATGGCCCCGAAGATCAGTGCCTTGATCTCGGAGGTCCACAGGTCGGCGAGCTGGGCGAGCGCGGTGAACGAGGCGAGGTAGGCGCCGGGGGTCCCACCCTGGACGAGGACGTTGAAGACGTAGCCACCGACGATGCCGACGACCGAGACGAGGCCGTTGAGGAGCGCGGCGACGAGCATCGTCGCGATGACCCGGGGCACGACGAGGCGCTGGATCGGGTCGATGCCGAGCACCTCCATCGCGTCGATCTCCTCGCGGATCTTGCGCGAGCCGAGGTCGGCGCAGATCGCGGAGCCGCCCGCGCCGGCGACGAGGAGGGCGGTGACGAGGGGCGAGGCCTCGCGGACGACGGCCAGCACCGACGCGGCACCGGTGAACGACTGGGCGCCGAGCTGGCGGGTGAGCGTCCCGAGCTGCAGGGCGATGACGGCGCCGAACGGGATGGAGACCAGCGCCGTCGGGATGATCGTCACCGAGGCGACGAACCACGCCTGCTGGATCATCTCCTTGAGCTGGAAGGGCCGCTTCGGCACCGCCTTGGCGACGTCGAGGCACATCTGGAAGAACGAGCCCGCCTGGCGCAGCCCGTTGGCCACCGCCGTCATGCAGGGGCCTCCTGGATCGCACCGGGGATGCCCGCGGTGGTGGACCGGAAGCTGCCGGGAGGCGGGGTGACGCCGCTGGCGCGGCACCACTCCCCCGCGGGGCGCTCGGCCCGCCGGGGGCTCCCGTCGCTCGTCCCCAGCTGGAGCGGGATGGGCGGCAGCGGGGGCAGCTCCTGGCCGGACTCGGCGGCCAGCTCGTCGGCGTCCTTCTCCTCGGACATGCCGATCGGGCCGATGGTCTGGGCGTTGAGGAACTGGCGGACGACGGGCTCCTCGGAGGACAGGAGCATCTCGCGGGGGCCGAACATCGCCAGGTGCCGGTGGTAGAGCAGGCCGATGTTGTCGGGCACGGTGCGGGCCGTGTTGATGTCGTGGGTGACGATGAGGAAGGTCGCGTCGATCTGCGCGTTGAGGTCGACGAAGAGCTGGTTGATGTAGCTCGTGCGCACCGGGTCCAGGCCCGAGTCGGGCTCGTCGATGAGGAGGATCTGGGGGTCGAGGACCAGGGCGCGGGCCAGGCCGGCGCGCTTCCTCATCCCGCCGGAGATCTCGCCGGGCAGCTTGTCCTCGGCACCGGTGAGGCCGACGAGGTCCATCTTCTCGTGGACGATCGTCGCGACCTCGGACTCGGACTTGCGGGTGTGCTCGCGCAGGGGGAACGCGACGTTGTCGAACAGGCTCATCGACCCGAAGAGGGCGCCGTCCTGGAAGAGGACGCCGAACAGCTTGCGGATCGCGTAGAGGTCGTCGCCGCGCAGCCGGGTGATGTCCTGGCCGTCGATGACGATGGACCCCTCGTCGGGTCGCAGGAGGCCGACGAGGGTCTTGAGGAAGACCGACTTGCCGGTGCCGGAGGGACCGAGGAGGACCGAGATCTCACCCGCGGGAAGGGTCAGCGAGACGTCGCCCCAGATGAGCTGCCTGCCGAACCGCTTGGTCAGGCCGCTCACCGCGATCTCGACACCCATGTCGCTCCTCCCAGGACTGTCCACCACCGACCCGACCGGAAGTTACCGGACGGTAGGTCGGTGGCGCCGGACCATTGAACCGTGCCGCGCGCGACAAAGGGGGATTGCCGACGGGTCATTTCGTCGCGCCGCTCACCCCGTCCTCAGGATGGTCCACCGGCGTTGCGGCGCGCAGGGATTCGGCACGATCCGGGGCTCACGGCCGGTGGGAAACCGGAGGGGACGCGGAACGGGCGGGCCCGGACCTGGTGGTCCGGACCCGCCCGTTCGCGGAGTGTCTGATGTCCCCGAGGGGACTCAGGTCACTTGAGGGTGACGGTCGCGCCGGCGCCCTCGAGCTGCTCCTTGGCCTTCTCGGCCGAGGCCTTGTCGACCTTCTCGAGGACGGCCTTGGGGGCGCCGTCGACGAGGTCCTTGGCCTCCTTGAGACCCAGGGAGGTCAGCGCACGGACCTCCTTGATGACGGCGATCTTCTTGTCGCCGGCGGCCTCGAGGACGACGTCGAACTCGTCCTGCTCCTCGGCGGCGGCGGCGTCGCCGCCACCACCGGCGGGGGCGCCCGCGGCGGCAACCGCGACGGGAGCGGCGGCGGTGACGCCGAAGGTGTCCTCGAACGTCTTCACGAACTCGGAGAGCTCGATGAGGGTCATCTCCTTGAAGGCGTCAAGGAGCTCGTCGGTGCTGAGCTTGGCCATGTCTGACCGTCCTTTCTCTATGCGTGGTGCCGTGAGTGGCGTTTTCGTGGTGAGCGGACCTCGCGGTCAGCTCGCGTCGCCACCCTCGGCGACGTCGGTGGCCTCGGCCGCGGGGGCCTCGGCAGTGGTCTCCTCGGCGGCCGGGGCGTCGGAGCCGGAGACCGGACCCGCTGCCTCGACCTTGGCGCGCAGCGCGTCGACCGTGCGAGCGGCCTTGCTGAGCGGTGCGGCGAAGAGGAAGACCGCCTTGCTGAGCGAGGCGTTCATGGCGCCGGCCAGCTTGGCGAGGAGGACCTCGCGGGACTCGAGGTCCGCGAGCTTCGTGATCTCGGCGGGGCTGAGCGACTTCCCGTCCAGCACACCACCCTTGATCACGAGGAGGGGATTCGCCTTGGCGAAGTCACGCAGACCCTTGGCTGCCTCCACGGGGTCGCCCTCGACGAAGGCGATCGCGGACGGGCCGACGAACTGACCGTCGAACGCGGTCACCCCGGCGTCCTTGGCGGCGAGCTCGGTCAGCGTGTTCTTGACCACGGCGTAGGTCGCGTTGCCCCGAAGGGAGTTGCGCAGGTCGGTGATCTGCTTCACCGAGAGCCCGCGGTACTCCGTGAGAACGGCGGCGTTCGAGCTCTTGAACTTCTCGCTGAGCTCGGCGATCGCCGCGGCCTTGTCGGCACGAGACATAAGCGCCTCCTTCCGTCGTGTGGACCGACGGTGAAGGGCCTGCACATGGACAGAGCCCCGGCACAGGGCACGGGGCTCGTGGTGATCGCTGCGCGCGAAGCGGTGCTTCGCGGTGGGCGTTCCGGTGAACGTCGTAGCCTGCGCTGGCGCCCCACCAGGTGGCGGGACCTTCGGTCACGTGCGGGTGCACGGGACAACCGGCGGTCTTCGGTCGTGCTCAAGGGTACGGGGTCGGCGGCGCTCCCCCAAATCGGCCGGGCGGACGGACGCCGGACGCGACGGAGCCCGTCACCCACGAGGGGCGACGGGCTCCGTCGGGGCGGGACGCGCTCAGGCGTCGGCGCCGTCCTCCAGGAGGTTGCGGGTCCGGGTGAAGTCCAGCGGGATGCCGGGGCCCATCGTCGTGGCCAGGGTCGCCTTGGTGATGTAGCGGCCCTTCGACGAGGCCGGCTTGAGGCGGAGGATCTCCTCGAGCGCGGTGGCGTAGTTCTCGACGAGCGACTTCTCGTCGAACGACGCCTTGCCGATGATGAAGTGGAGGTTCGCGTGCTTGTCGACGCGGAACTCGATCTTGCCGCCCTTGATGTCGGTGACGGCCTTGGCGGTGTCCATGGTGACGGTGCCGGTCTTCGGGTTCGGCATGAGGCCACGGGGACCGAGGACCTTGCCGAGGCGGCCGACCTTGCCCATGAGGTCCGGGGTGGCGACGACGGCGTCGAAGTCGAGCCAACCGCCGGCGACCTTCTCGAGGAGGTCGTCCGAACCGACGAAGTCGGCGCCGGCGGCCTTGGCGGCCTCGGCCTTGTCGCCGTTGGCGAAGACGAGGACGCGGGCGGTCTTGCCCGTGCCGTGCGGGAGGTTGACCGTGCCGCGGACCATCTGGTCGGCCTTGCGGGGGTCGACGCCGAGGCGCATGGCGACCTCGACGGTCTCGTCGTACTTCGCCGACGCGGCCTTCTTCGCGATGCGGACGGCGTCGAGGGGGGCGTACAGGGCGTCGGCGTCGATCGTGTCGGCGGCGGCGCGGTAGGCCTTGCTGCGCTTCATGTGCTGCTCCTGGTGGATCCGGTGTGGAGTCGTGGTCGTCGGGCCAGCGCCGGCCCTGCCACTGGTGGGACACCGGGGTGGTGCCCCACCCCGGCCCGCCGTCGTGGCGGGCCGGTGGGGTGTCGAGCTCAGAGCTCGGTGTCGATGCCCATCTGGCGGGCGGTGCCGGCGATGATCTTCATCGCCGCGTCGATGTCGTTGGCGTTGAGGTCGGGCATCTTCGCCTCGGCGATCTCGCGGACCTGGTCCTTGCTCAGCTTGCCGGCCTTGACCTTGTGCGGCTCGCCGGAGCCCTTCTGGACGCCCGCGGCCTTCTTGATCAGCTCCGACGCCGGGGGCGTCTTGGTGATGAAGGTGAACGAGCGGTCCTCGAAGACCGTGATGACGACGGGGATGATGCTGCCGCGCTGGTGCTCGGTCGCCGCGTTGTACGCCTTGACGAACTCCATGATGTTGACGCCGTGCTGGCCCAGCGCGGGGCCGACGGGGGGCGCGGGGGTCGCGGCACCTGCCTGGATCTGCAGGTTGATGTAGCCGGAGACCTTCTTGCTCTTGGGAGGCATGTCTGTCCTTGTTCTGGTGTGGTGGGCCGACGCCGTGGGCGATGACCCCTTTGCAGCCCCGGACCCCGGGGCGGGGCTCCTGCGGTCAGATCTTGGAGACCTGGCTGAAGGAGAGCTCGACCGGGGTCTCCCGGCCGAAGATCGAGACGAGCACCTTGAGCTTCTGGGTGTCGGGGTTGATCTCCGAGATCGTCGCCGGGAGGGTCTCGAACGGACCGTCCATGACGGTGACCGACTCGCCGACCTCGAAGTCGACGACCGCGGCCTCGCGACCGGAGCCGGAGGAGGACGCCTGGCCGCCGGCGGCGGCCGCGGCGGAGAGCTCGAGGTCGGCGGGCTTGATCATCCCGTAGACCTCGTCGAGGGTCAGCGGCACCGGCTGGTGCGCGTTGCCGACGAACCCGGTGACCCCGGGGGTGTGGCGCACGGCGCCCCACGACTCGTCGGTGAGGTCCATGCGGACCACGACGTAGCCGGGCATCCGGACCCGGCGGACCAGCTTGCGCTGACCGCTCTTGATCTCGGTGACCTCCTCCATCGGGACCTGGATCTCGAAGATGTAGTCCTCCATGTTCAGGGAGGTGATGCGGGTCTCGAGGTTGGCCTTGACCCGGTTCTCGTAGCCCGCGTAGGAGTGCACGACGAACCAGTCGCCGACCTTGCTCGCGAGGTCGTCCTTGAACGCCTTCACGGCGTCGACGCCCTCGGGGAGGAGGTCGCCGTCCTCGTCCTCGGTGGGGGCTGCGTCCTCGGCCGGGGCGTCGGCGTCCTCGGCCGGGGCGTCGGTGTCCTCGGTGTCGGCGTCGACGGTCTCGAGGGGCGCGGTGTCGGACTCGACGGGCGCGGCGTCCTCGGCGACGGTCTCGTCGTCCTGCTCGACGGTCTCGGTGCCGATGGCCGCGTCGTAGCCCTCACTCACCGAGGCGGCCTCGCGCGAGACCTCCGTCACGGTGTCGGGCAGCACCTCGGGGGCGTCGGACGACGCCACGTCGGGGTTGTCGGTCCACTGGTCGGACACGGGTGACCTCTTCCTGGTTGCGGGTGTGGCTGGGCGGTGCGGTGCTGACGGCGCCGGTGGGCGCGGGCGTCACTCCGAACCGAACACCAGCCCGACGAGCTTGCTGAAGCCGAAGTCGACCCCGGACACGAGCGCCATCATCACCGTGACGAACACGATGACGACGAGCGTGTAGTTCCACAGCTCGGAGCGCGTGGGGCGCACGACCTTGCGGAGCTCGTCGAGGATCTGGCTGACGAAGAGGCCGAGGGCCTTGAACCACCGGGAGATGGGGTTGCCGCGGGGCTCCCGGCCCTTGGCAGGGGAGGGAGTCCTGGTCTGACCCACGTCAGTCACGGTGCCTCTTCACGTCGTTCTTCGATGTCGGGTGCCTCGGCGCGGCACGACCGCGAAGGCACCCCGGCCGCGGAGGCAGGGAGCAGTCGTGGACGAACCACACGTGCGACGCAGGGCAGGAGGGACTCGAACCCCCAACCGCCGGTTTTGGAGACCGGTGCTCTACCAATTGAGCCACTGCCCTACGGAGCACCCGGTTGGTTGGCGCTCCGCTGGTGGGACCACCGCCCTCCTGCCGGGGCAGGGTGAAGCGTCGGGCACACCGAACGGACAGCATACGTGACGCCCCGGCCCGACCGCGAACTCGGTCGGGCCGGGGCGGGGCGGTGCCCTCGATCAGCCCAACGGGACGGCACCGAAGAGCATCCGGTGGTCGGACGGCGACTCCTTGACGTTCTGGTTGCCTCCGCTCGAGCGCGTGCCCTTGACGGACGCGAAGACGTAGTCGATCTTCTTCTTCCAGAAGGTGGCCTTGCCGCCACGAGCCGTCGATCCGCCCCCCTCCATCTGGGCCAGCTCCCGGAACTGTCCGGCCGAGGCGCTGCCGACCCCGTAGATCGCGTTCATCGTCGCAGTGGTCGGCTCGCTGTTGAAGTCGCCACCGACGATCACGACGTCCTTGCCGGCGATCCACGGTCCGACCGTCGCCTTGATGGCCCTCGTGAGGTCGTGACGGAAGGCGTCGTTGGCCGAGCCCCCTGCCACCAGGTGTGTCGAGCAGGCTCGGATCGACCGACCGTCGTGCGCGAGGTCCAGACAGGTCAGGCCGTAGAGGTGTCCGTCGACCGGCTCGGCGTGGAGGTTCACCGACACCGCTCCCTTCCACCCGCCGCCACCGTTCCACACGACGGCCTCACCGATGCGCTGGTCGGCCCCGCAGTTGTCGGTGTTCCGCCGGTGGCGGAAGGTCGTGTAGCCCACGTCCTGGAGACGTCCGATCATGCTGCCGCACACCTCCTGGAGGATGAGCACCTCCGGTCCCGGTCGGGCGTTGGCCTCGGCGATGACGGCCTCGAGGGCGGCTGGGTTCTTCTCGAGGTTGTGTGAGAAGACGCGGATGGTCGTCGGTGCGGCCTCTGCCGACGGCGCGGCGACGGCGCCGGTGACGGCCACGACCGCGGCCGCGAGCGCGGCGAGCAGTGGTCGGGTTCTCGTGCTCTTCATGGGGTTCCCCCGGATGGGTGAGGTGGAGGATCGCTGACCGACCCCCCGGCAGCTCGACCGTGCCACGCCACGGCGTCCCACGCCATGGGGAGCCCTCCCCCTCCCCCGCGTGCTTCTGGGACGATGGACGGGTGACCGAGCAGACCACCGCCACCCCCCTGTCCGAGCGATCGCCGCAGGAGCTCGCGGCCTACCTCGAGGAGCAGCGCACGGCGTACGCCGCCCTCAAGGGTCGTGGCCTGACGCTCGACCTCACCCGCGGCAAGCCGAGCGCCGAACAGCTCGACCTCTCCGAGGAGCTGCTGTCGCTGCCGCGCGGTCACGTCGACGCCGACGGCACCGACGTCCGCAACTACGGCGGCCTGAGCGGGTTGCGCGAGCTGCGCGAGATCTTCGCCGAGCTGCTGTGGGTCGACCCCGACCAGGTCGTCGCCGGCGGGTCCTCGAGCCTGACGATGATGCACGACGTGCTCGTCCAGCACCTGCTCCACGGGGGGCTCGACTCGCCCCGGCCGTGGAAGGACGAGGAGAAGGTCACCTTCGTCTGCCCCGTGCCCGGGTACGACCGGCACTTCACGATGCTCGCGTCCTACGGCATCGAGATGGTCACCGTGCCGATGGGTGAGGACGGGCCGGACGTCGCCGCCGTCGAGGCGCTCGTCAAGGACGACCCGTCGGTCAAGGGCATCTGGATCGTGCCCACCTACGCCAACCCTGCCGGGTCGGTCGTCACCCAGGAGGTCGCGAGCCGGCTGGCCTCGATGCCGACCGCCGCGCCCGACTTCCGGATCTTCTGGGACAACGCCTACGCCGTGCACCACCTCAGCGAGGACGAGGCGAAGTCGGCCGACATCCTCTCGCTCGCCTCCGCGGCGGGTCACCCGCACCGGCCCGTGATGTTCGCGTCGACGAGCAAGATCACCTTCGCCGGCTCCGGGGTGGCCGTCCTCGCCGCGTCGCGCGAGATGGTCGCGGCGTACCTCGCCCACCAGCAGTACGCCTCGATCGGCCCGGACAAGGTCAACCACCTGCGGCACGTGCAGTTCTTCGGCTCGGCCGCGGGGGTGCGCGAGCACATGCGCGCCCACCGCGCCATCCTCGCGCCGAAGTTCGCGGCGGTCGAGGAGGCACTGCGGGGCGAGCTCGACGGGCTCGGGGTGGCGCAGTGGACGAGACCCGCAGGCGGCTACTTCGTCAGCCTCGACGTCCTCGACGGGTGCGCGACGCGGGTCGTGCAGCTCGCGAAGGAGGCCGGCATCGCCCTGACGCCCGCCGGCGCCTCGTTCCCCCTCGGCAACGACCCGCGTGACCGCAACATCCGTCTCGCGCCCTCGTTCCCGGTCCTCGCCGAGGTCCGGACGGCGATGGCGGGAGTCGCCACGTGCGTGGCCCTGGCCAGCGCGGAGGCCCTGACCCGCGCGTAGGGTGAGGTCATGTCCGACCAGCCCGAGAACGTGACCGACGACCTGGGGAGCTACTCCCTCGACGCCGAGGACCAGCTCCAGCCGGAGGACACCCTCGACCAGGAGGACGTCGAGGACGTCCTCGACCGCGGGTTCTCGCCGCCCGACCGCCTCCACGGGTCCCTCGCGCACGGGGTGACCGCCGAGGAGCAGGCGCGCGACGAGACGATCGAGGAGCGGATCCGCCAGGAGGTGCCCGACCCCGACTCGGCCTACGGTGCGCCCGACAACGAGAGCGGTCTCGACGAGGACCGCCTCGGGGGCGACGACCCCGATGCGATCGAGGCGTCCGAGGACTGGCTCGGCGACGACCAGGTCGGCGACGAGCGGGCGGGACGCCTCGTGGCTCCCGACGAGGGCCTGGGCTCCGACGAGGAGAAGGACCTGGTCGGTGAGGACGTCGGCATCGACGGCGCCGGGGCGTCGGCCGAGGAGGCCGCGATGCACGTGGTCGGCGACGCGGACGAGGACCCCGACGCGGGGTGACGACCCCCGCCCCCTCCCCTTCGCGGTCGGTCACCGACCTCCCGAAGGCCCACCTCCACCTCCACTTCACCGGCTCGATGCGGGTCGGGACCGTGCGCGAGCTCGCCGCGTCCCACGGCATCCGGCTGCCGTCCTCCCTGACGAGCGACTGGCCGCCGCGGTTCGACGCGGTCGACGCACGGGGGTGGTTCCGCTTCCAGAAGCTCTACGACGCGGCGCGCGCCACGGTGCGCGGCGAGGTCGAGATGCGGCGGATCGTGCGCGAGGCGGCGCTCGACGACGGCGCCGAGGGGTCGCGGTGGCTCGAGATCCAGGTCGACCCCACGTCGTACGCCCCGTTCGTCGGGGGCATCACGCCGGCGCTGGAGATCGTGCTCGACGAGGCCCGGGCGGTCTCGTCCGAGCCGGGCGCGGCCCGGGTCGGGGTCATCGTCGCGGCGAGCCGGATGCGCCACCCGCTCGAGGCACGCACCCTGGCCCGCCTCGCGGCCTCGCACGCCGGCTCGGGGCCCGGGTCGGTCGTGGGGTTCGGTCTCTCCAACGACGAGCGGCGGGGCGACACGGCCGAGTTCGCCGCCGCCTTCCAGATCGCTCGCCGCGCCGGGCTCGCGCTCGTCCCGCACGCCGGTGAGCTGCTCGGGCCGGAGGCGGTGACCGCGACGCTCGACGCGATGGCGCCTGACCGGCTGGGGCACGGGGTGCGGTCGGTGGAGGACGCGGGGGTGCTCGACCGGGTCGTGCGCGACGGCGTCGCCCTGGAGGTGTGCCCCCTGTCCAACGTGGCGCTGGGGGTCTTCGACACCGCGGGCGACGTCCCGCTGCGGCGGCTCGTCGAGGCCGGGGCGATGGTCGCGCTGGGGGCCGACGACCCCCTGATCTTCGGCTCTCGCCTGGCCGACCAGTACGCCTCGGCGCGCGCCGACCACGACTTCTCCGACGCCGCGCTGGCCGACCTCGCCCGCGCCTCCCTCGCCGCGAGCCGGGCGCCCTCGGACGTGCGTGCGGCCGCCGAGCGCGACATCGACGCCTGGCTGGCCTGAGTCTCCGCGTTCGGATCGGCACGACCGGCGTCGAACGGCGTCGAACGGCGTCGAGCGGCGTCGAGCGGCGTCGAGCGGCGTCGAGCGGCGTCGAGCGGCGACCACACGTCGTCCGTGTCACGGGGCTACCGTTTGCTTCCCCACAGCACGCAACCGGTTGCATCGTCGTGGACGCAACCCGGATGCCTCGCCAGGGACGCAACCCGGATGCCTCGCCAGGGGACGCAACCCGGATGCCTCGCCGTGGGACGCAACCCGGATGCCTCGCCGTGGGACGCAAATCGGTTGCATCGTCGGGGGACGCAACCGGATGCGTCCCCATGGGGCGTGATCAAGGGCGACCTCGGTTGCGTCGTGAGGGGAAGCAAACGGTAGCCCCGCGACCACAGGTGCCAGGGGAGCTGCGGGCGGACCTGATCATCCACAGGCGGCTCCCCCGGACGCCGTCGTCCACAGACAATCCGGCCACCTGGTGCCGCCGGTTGGCCCCGACGAGGCTCGGACCATGAACCCCACGCCCCGCACCTGGCCGACCTTCGCGGCCGAGCTGGTCGCGGCCCGCGCGGGCCTGCGGCTGCCCGACGAGGTGGGGCTGGCGATCCGGGCCGACCGTCGCCGCCTCGGCCTCGGCCAACGCGCCTATGCCGCGCGCCGGCGCCTGACGGCAGCGATGGTGGCCCGGCTCGAGACCCGCGCCGGGGACCTGAAGCTGAGCGACGTCATCCGGGGACTCGAGAGCACCGCGTTCGTCCTGTGCCTGTGCCATCGGCCAGATGTCGGCGAGAGCGCCGCCGCCGCGACGGCCCGGCCGCGCTCGGTGCCCATCCCGGTGTCGCCGGCATCCTGGCCCCGCGCCGAGCTCATCGCCCGGGTGCGCTCAGGCTCCCGCCGCTTCCCGGCCCACCACCCGGCGTGGCAGGTCGACACCCCACCCCTTTGGTGGTGGAACACCGAGGCGACCTACGCGTACGCCAAGGCACCGAACTGGTACGCCCCGAGAGTCACCCGCTGGGAGGACGAGGCGTCGTGAACGTGAGCGGAAGCAGTGCGCTCAGAGGGTCTCGCCGACGAGGACGGGCTCGTTGACGAGGGTGACGCCGAAGGCCTCGTGCACGCCGTCGCGCACGGTGCGGGCGAGGGCCAGGACGTCGGAGGTCGTCGCCGCGCCGCGGTTGGTCACCGCGAGGGTGTGCTTGGTGGACAGCGCCGCCGGCCCGGGCAGGCCGAAGCCCTTGGCGAAGCCGGCCCGCTCGATGAGCCATGCGGCGCTCGACTTCACCGAGCCGGCACCGGTCGGGGAAGGCCGGTGGCGCGGGGGCGTCGGCACCGAGCCGCTCGGCGACCCGGGCCCGCAGGACCTCGAAGTCCGCCTCGGGGAGGATCGGGTTGGTGAAGAAGGACCCGCAGCTCCACGTGTCGTGGTCAGCGGCGTCGAGCACCATGCCGCGCTGCCGACGCTGGGCGAGGACGGCCTCGCGCGCGTCGCCGAGCGGGACGCGGTCACCCACGGAGACGCCGAGCGCGGTGGCGAGGTCGGCGTAGCGGACCGGCTGCGAGAGCGACTGCAGGACGAGCTGGAACATCACGTCGATGACGACGTAGCGGTCGGTGCCCTTGAACAGGGAGTGCCGGTAGGTGAAGCGGCAGTCCATCGTCATCAGGGTGCGCACCTGCTGCTGGAGGCGGTCCCACACCCGGACTCGCGCGATGGTCTGGGCCACCTCCTGCCCGTACGCGCCGACGTTCTGCACGGGTGTCGCCCCGGTGGACCCGGGGATGCCGGACAGCGCCTCGACGCCCGACCAGCCCTCGGCCACCGCTCGGGTGACGAAGCCGTCCCAGTCCTCGCCCGCCGCGACGGTGACGTTGGCGCCGCCGCACAGGTCGGCCGAGTCGACCTCGACCCCGCTCGTCTCGACCTTGACGACCGTCCCGGCGAACCCCTCGTCGGCGAGGACGAGGTTCGACCCGCCGCCGAGGACGAGCAGCGGCTCGTCGGCGTCGTCGACCTCGCGCACGGCGTCGACGAGCTCGTCGGACGTCTCGACGACGACGAGGCGCGCGGCCGGCCCCCCGACCCGCATCGTCGTGTGCCCGGCGACGGGCTCGTCGGAGCGCTCCTGCATCAGGTGAGGGCCACGACCGCGATGCAGCGGCCCAGGACCTTCTCGCCCGAGCACGTCGTGGTGAGGTCGACCGTCACCCGGCCGGTCTCGGCGTCGACCGCCTTGACCACGCCCTGGACCACGACCTCGGACCCCGACGACGGAACGACGACGGGCTTGGTGAAGCGGGTCCCGAACTCGACGACCCGGCCGGCATCCCCGGCCCAGTCGGCGACGACGGTGCCGGACGCGCCCATCGTCCACATGCCGTGGGCGATGACGTCGGGGAGCCCGACCGAGCGGGCGAAGGACTCGTCCTGGTGGATCGGGTTCTGGTCGCCGGACGCGTTGGCGTAGGCGACGAGCGTGTCACGGGTGACGGGCACGGTGACGGGGCCGACGACGTCGCCGACGGCGACCTCCGAGAGCTGGCGGACGGACATCCTCACTCCTCCCCGCCGCGCACGACGATCGTCGAGCTCGACGTCGCGAGCGCGTCGCCGGTGGTCGTCGCGAGCTCGGTGCGGGTCGTCACCATCGCGTGTCCGCCGGCGGAGCGGACGGCGTCGACCGTGGTGGTGCCGACGACCTCGTCGCCCGCGGTGATCGGACGGTGGTGGACGAAGCGCTGCTCACCGTGCACGACCCGGCTGAAGTCGATGCCAGCCTCGGGGTCGGTGACGTACGCCCGTTCGGCGGCCTGCGAGAAGCGCACGGCCATCGTCGGCGGGGCGATGACGTCGGCGTACCCGGCGGCCCGCGCGGTCTCGGCGTCGGTGTGCACCGGGTCGGTGGCCCCGACGGCCGCGGCGAAGGCGGCGATGAGGGCGGCGTCGACGGCGTACGGTCCGTTCGCGGGGTACGTCCTCCCGACGAAGTCTGGGTTCACGGCCATGGCCACCACTGTAGTGACGCCGGACATGAGCGAGGCCGCCGGCACCAGGGGTGCGGGCGGCCTCGGGGAGAGCGCTGGGGTCAGCGGGTCTCGCGGTGCGTCGTGTGCTTCTTGCAGCGGGAGCAGAACTTCATGAGGTCGAGCCGGTCGGGGTCGTTGCGACGGTTCTTCTTCGTGATGTAGTTGCGCTCCTTGCACTCCGTGCACGCCAGGGTGATCTTGGGGCGGACGTCGGTGGCCTTGGCCATGGGGGCAACCTGCTCTCGGGAAGTGAATTCGATCTCGGGGTGTCGCACCGGCACGAGGGCACGCGCGACACCAGCACAACAGGTTACGCGGCTGCGGGCATTCCCCGAAATCGCGGCCTGGTAGCGGGAGCGGGGCTCGATCCCGCGACCTCACGATTATGAGTCGTGCGCTCTAACCAGCTGAGCTACCCCGCCAGGGGTGCGGTCCGGACCAGCCTCTCGACCGGTCGCGGTCCGACCTGAGCCCCCTGTCGGAATCGAACCGACGACCTTTTCCTTACCATGGAAACGCTCTACCGACTGAGCTAAGGGGGCGTGCGCACCGGGGTCTGGACCCCGGGCGCGACGGAGACATTACACGCTCAGGATCGGTCCAGCGAAATCGCCGATTCGACGAGCGCGGGCCCGTACCAGGTGATCAGACGCCCCGAGACGAGGGCCGTCGGGACGTGCGAGAACGCCTCCGGCCCGTCCTCCTGCGTGAACACGTAGGGCTCGTCCGGGAGGAGGACGACGTCGGCGCCGGACGCGTCGTCGAGGGCCTCCAGCGCCACCGCCGGGTAACGCCCCTCGACCCCGGCCGACACGACCTCGTACCCCGCCCGGGCGAGGAGGTCGGCGGTGAACGTCGGGCGGCCGACGACCATCCACGGGTCGCGCCAGATGGGGACGACGGCCCGGTTGCGGGGCGGCGGCACCGGTCCGCACCACGCCTCCTCCGCCGCGACCAGCCAGGCAGGGTCGGCCTCCAGCCCCATCCCTTCGCGCAGCAGCCGGCGCATCGAGGTCACGGCCTGCGGAACCGTCTCGATGTCGGTGACCCACACCGGCACGCCGCGCTCGCGCAGCCGCCGGACGTCGAGCTCGCGGTTCTCCTCCTTGTTCGCCACGACGAGGTCGGGACGCAGGGCCGTCACGGCCGCCAGGTCGGGGTTCTTCGTCCCGCGCACCCGGGTCACCCCGCGCTCGTCGAGGTCGGCCGGGTGGGTGCACCAGTCGGTGGCCCCCACGAGGACGTCGGGGCACGACACCGCCAGGGCCTCGGTGAGCGAGGGCACGAGGGAGACGACGCGGCGCACCGGCCCCGCGAGGGGAACCGGTGCGCCGAGGTCGTCGAGGAGGGTCACGCGGGAGCCGTCGCGATGGGGTGGGAGCGCCGGGGTCAGCGCGGCGCCATCCGCAGCGCGCCGTCCATCCGGATGACCTCGCCGTTGAGGTAGTCGTGGTCGACGATCGCGAGCGCCAGGCGCGCGTACTCCTCGGGTCGCGCGAGGCGCTGCGGGAAGGGGACCCCCGCCGCGAGCCCGGCCCGGAACTCGTCGGACACCGTCGCGAGCATCGGCGTCTCGACGATGCCGGGGGCGATGGTCATCACCCGGATGCCGTACTGGGCGAGGTCGCGCGCCGCGGGCAGCGTGAGGCCGACGATCGCGCCCTTGGACGACGCGTACGCCGCCTGGCCGACCTGTCCGTCGAAGGCAGCGATGCTCGCCGTGTTGATGACGACGCCGCGCTGGCCGGTCTCGTCGGGCTCGGTCGCCGCGATGGCCTCGGCCGCGACGGCGAGGACGGTGAACGAGCCGATGAGGTTGATCTCGACGACCTTGCGGTAGAGACCGAGGTCGTGCACGCCCTTGCGCCCGAGGATGCGCGCCGACGGGCCGATGCCGGCACAGTTGACGACGGTCCGCAGGGGGCGGTCCGGGTCGTTGGCGGCGACGGTGACGGCGGCCCGCACGTCGTCCTCGGAGGTGACGTCGGTCGGGACGTACTCGACGCCCTCGACGGAGGGCGCGGCCTCGCACGCGGCGGGGAGGTCGAGGGCGACGACCCGGGCTCCCCCGGCGGCCAGGGCGGCCGCGGTGGCGGCGCCGAGGCCCGAGGCTCCCCCGGTGACGATGGCGGTGGTGTTCGCGATCTGCATGCCCGCCATCCTGCCCTGCGGAGGGGCCACGGCGTCGGTGTGGGGTCCTACGGTGGGGGCATGGCACTGCGCATCGGAGGACACGTCGACCAGAGCGACCCCGTGGCCGAGGCCGCGGCCCGGGGGGCGACGCTCAGCCAGTTCTTCCTCGGCGACCCCCAGAGCTACAAGGGACCCGTCGTCCAGTACGCCGGCGGGGCGACCGCCCTCAAGGAGGCGGCCGAGGCGGCGGGGGTCGACCTCTACGTCCACGCGCCCTACCCGATCAACGTCGCCTCGACGAACAACCGGATCCGCATCCCGGGGCGCAAGCTCCTCCAGCAGCACCTCACCGCCGCCGCCGAGATCGGCGCCAAGGGCCTCATCGTCCACGGTGGGCACCTCGGCAAGGACGAGGACGCCACGGTCGGCTTCGACAACTGGCGCAAGTGCGTCGACGGCCTCGACATGCCGGTCCCCCTCCTCATCGAGAACACCGCGGGGGGCGACAACGCGATGGCGCGGCGGCTCGAGGCGATCGAGCGGCTCTGGGAGGCCGTCGGCCGGGCCGACGGCGGCGACACGGTCGGCTTCTGCCTCGACACCTGCCACGCCCATGCCGGCGGCAACGACCTCGGCAGCGTCGTCGAGAAGGTCCGGGCGATCACCGGACGCATCGACCTCGTCCACTGCAACGACAGCCGCGACGAGTTCGACTCCGGCGCCGACCGCCACACCAACCTCGGCTCGGGTCACATCGAGGGCGCCGACCTCGCCGACCTCGTGCGCGACGCCGGCGCCCCCGTCGTCGTCGAGACCCCGGGTGGCGTCGAGGGCCAGGGCGCCGACATCGCGTGGCTGCGGGACCGCCTGGGCGGGTAGCGCCCCCGACAGCGTGAGCCCGCCGCTAGGGTCGCCACGTGTCCGACTTCGACTGGCGTCCGGCCAACGCCGCGACCCCCGACGACATCGAGGCGGTCTTCGACACCGGGGGCGCGCGGAAGTGCCGCTGCCAGGCGCTCAAGGTCCCGGGCTGGATCTGGCGCGACAGCACCCAGGACGAGCGGGACACGGCGCTGCTGGAGCAGACCGCCTGCGGCACCGACGGGCCGACGTCCGGTCTCGTCGGGTACGTCGACGGCGAGCCGGCCGGCTGGGTCGCCGTCGAGCCGCGGGAGAACTACCCGAGGATCTGGGCCCGGCAGAAGGCGTGGATGCGGACGGACCCCGAGCTCGAGGGCGTCTGGTCGGTCACCTGCTTCGTCGTCCGCAAGGGCTTCCGCCGAGAGGGGCTGATGTACGAGCTCGCCGCGGCAACCGTCGAGTACGGCAGGCAGGTCGGCGCCCGCGTCCTCGAGGGCTACCCCACCGAGCCGCCCCCCGGGAAGACGGTCATCTGGGACGAGGCGTCGGTCGGTCTGCTGCAGGTGTTCCTCGAGGCCGGGTACGAGGTCGTCGCCTCGCCCACCCTGCGCCGCCGAGTGGTCCGTCATCACCTCGGCCGTTGACACCCACGCCGCGTCAGGAGCGGCAGGTCAGCTCTTCTTGAGCTCCTGAGCGAGCATCACGAGGATGCCGCTGGGGCCGCGGAGGTAGGTCAGCTTGTAGACGTCTTCGTAGGTCGCGACGCCGCGCAAGGGGTGGCAGCCGTGCGAAGCGGCGATCTGGAGGGCCTCGTCGATGTCGTCGACCGAGAAGGCGACGCGGTGCATGCCGATCTCGTTCGGTCGAGTCGGCTCGGTCTTGATCGCGTCGGGATGGATGTACTCGAAGAGCTCGAGGCGACCGTTGCCGTCCGGGGTCTGCAGCATGGCGATCTTCGCGTGGTTGCCGTCGAGGCCGACTGCGGTGTCGGTCCAGTCCCCGCTGACCGTGTCCCGACCGACGAGGACGAGCCCCAGATCGGTGAAGAACGCGATGGTCGCGTCCAGGTCGTCCACAGCGATGCCGACGTTCTCGAGCGTGATGGGCATGCCGTGCAGGCTACCCAGGGGCGTCGTCCGTCTGGGGGGTCGAGGTCAGGCAGCCACCGTGGGGCGGATGTTCTGGTTGCCGGCGAAGACGTTGCGTGGGTCGTACTCGGACTTGACCTGGGCCAGGCGCTGGTACTTCTGGTCCCCGAAGGCCGCCTTGATGCGCGCGTCACCTTCGTCGCCGATGAAGTTGAGATAGACGCCGCCGGTGCTGAAGGGGGCGTTCGCCTGGCGGTACTCGCGCACCCAGGCGATGTTGGCGGCGTCGTCAGCAGGGTCCTCCCAGGTCGCGAAGGGATGGCTGACCCAACGCGCCGAGCGCTGACTCAACGGTGTCGCGTCGGCGTCGACGCGGGCCAGCGCTCCGCCCCACGGCAGGAGCAGCTGCTGGGTCATCGGCGACGCACGGCGTGCACCCGCGTCCAGGAACACGTCCAGGGCGCCGTCGGGGAAGCTGTCGTGGTAGTCGGCGCTCCAGTACTGCCGGAACCCCGGGGGGTCGTCGATCATCGACTGCAGCTGCGTGTAGGGCATCGAGCCCACGAGGTCGACCTCCGGTGACAGGTTGCGCAGGACCTGGACCACGTCCGCACCGGTCGCCGTGTCCCCGGTCCAGCAGACCGCGACCGCGATCAGGGGCTGGCCCTGCAGGTGTGGCGGGATGAAGTCCTCCGGCGGGCCGCTCAGGACCACGAGGGCGGTGCCGAGCTCCTCAGGGGCATCGTCCGCCCAGTCGCGGAACGCCCGGGACACCTCAGGTCCGCGGGCGGCGGGCCAGGCCATCAGCCCGCCGGTGATGAGCGGCCCGACCGGGTGCAGCTGGAACTCCAGGGCGGTGACGACGCCGAAGTTGCCGCCGCCTCCCTTGCTGGCCCAGAGCAGCTCCTGGTGCTGGGTGTCATCGGCGCGGACCTCCCGGCCGTCGGCGGTGACCAGCTCGACGGCCAGGAGGTTGTCACAGCTCAGTCCGTGCTGACGTTCCAGCCAACCCGAGCCACCGCCCAGGGTCAGCCCGGAGACGCCCGTCGTGGACACCCGGCCGCCGGTGGTGGCCAAGCCGAACTCCTGCGCGGCCGCGTCGAACTCGGCCCAGGTGCAACCGCCCCCGACCCTGGCCCGTCGCGCCGTGGCGTCGACGTCGACGGCCTTCATCGGACGGACGTCGACGACCAACCCGTCGTCGTTGCTGGACTGCCCGGCCACGGAGTGGCCACCCGAGCGCACGGCCACCTCGAGATGGTCACGCGCGGCGCGTTCGAGGGCCTCTCTGACGTCCGCCGGGCTCTCGCACGCCGCGATGATCCGCGGCTTCTTGTCGATCATCGCGTTGAAGAGCCTGCGCCGCTCGTCGTATCCGGCAGCGTCCGGACCGATCCATGTCGTCATGCCTGGTGCCTCCTGCTCGTGCTCGTGCTCGCCATCCCTCGGGCCGGGGACGGGGAGCAGGCGTCAGGCCCGATGATCGTGACGTCATCGGCGCGCGGGTGCAGCCGACGACGTCATCGGCGACCGACCCATCAGTGTTCACCCGCGCAGGGAGACGCGTCCATAGTCACCTCGGACCAGTGGAAGCGCGGGCCCGAACATGCCTCGAGCCTGCTCTTGCCCTCGGGCCGACGATGGTGCCTGCTGTGTTGCCAGCAGAAGGAGCCGGAGCGACGCCTCACGATCCGTCGGCTCATGACGCTGAGCGCGTCCTTTCAACGGGGATGACTGAACCTCGCCTGGCGTGCTCAGGAGCTGGGCAGGACGTCCCTGACCGCGTCGATCACCTTGGCCATCACGGGCCGGTCGTCGCCGCCGCTCGCCCAGGTTGGGTCCTGCGGCAGGGGACCCATCGGATCTGCGTCCTCGGGCCCCGTATCGGACAGGGCGAGCGAGCGGTGGAACGCCTCCTCCAGGCCGACCAGACGGTGTCCCCTGGGGAGCAGCATCTCCCGGAAGTCGTCGTCCGCCGCGACCATGTCGTGGCGCAGGCTCTCGACCAACGCCTCGACCGTCGGCCGGGGCACGTCCGTGAGACTGCCGACCAACGTGCCCACGAGCGCCGTCGGCAGCAGGGGCACGTCGACCTGAGGACGCTCCAGTCCCGCGTACGTGCTGTAGGCGTCCAGCAGCGCGCCGTAGCGCAGCTGGTCGGGGCCGCCGACGTCGAAGTGGCGCGAGGGACCGGTGTACTCCAGCGCGCCGACCAGCGCCTCGAGCGCGTCGACGACAGCGATCGGTTGCACCAAGGAGTCCATCCAGGTCGGGACGGTGTGCACGGGCATGCGTTCGCTGACCTGGCGGATGATCTCGAAGGACGTGGACCCGCTGCCGAGGAGCACGGCGGCGCGCAACACGACCACGGTCGCGGCGCCCTCGATCAGGATCCGCTCGACCTCACGGCGAGACGTGATGTGCTCGGACAGGTCGTCATCGGCGACGACCGGCACGACCCCGGAGAGGTACACGATCCGCTCGACACCGTGTTCGCGCACGCCGCTTGCGAGGTTGGTGGCTGCCTGGCGGTCGGTCTGGGCGAAGTCGTCTCCGCCCATCCCGTGGATCAGGTAGTACACCGCGTCCACGCCCTCGCAGGCGGCCGCGACGTGTTGGGCGTCAAGGGCGTCCATGACCACGGTCTCCACCTGGTCCGTCCACCACGGCTGCTCGCGTTCAAGGTCCGTCGTGGTCGTGCGCACGTCGTGCCCTCGCTGCAGCAGCAGAGGCACCAGTCGGCCGCCGACGTACCCCGTCGCACCGGTCACCAGGATCTTCAACTCGTCCTCAACTCCCACGGATGTCGGCGTCGGGCCACAGTGACTGTATCCCCGACGAGGAACCCGGGTGGTGGCCACGGACGTCTGCTCATCGTCAGCGCACGGCTATCACCGGATCTGCGGCTGTCGTG
>CAWIAT010000023.1:0-383336 GCA_963834225.1 uncultured Actinomycetota bacterium
GAGGGCGCCACTGGCGGCGCCAAGACGCACCCTCGGCCTCTTGCCGGGCATCCTCCATCGGAGGACAGTGGAAGGTCAGGTCTGGGGCTGCAACGACCATCCGCAACCTTGGACTCGATCTTGGCTCCGCGACGTCGAGCGCTCAGTTGTACAGGCGCAGACCGGGTGGGCCAGGGGCTCAACGGGTGTTGCCTGGCCGAAGATGCGGTCAACGCCCAAGCTGAACTGGCTCACCGGCCGCGCGCTGGGTAGGCGGACAGGCCGAGCCACCAGTTTCGCAGTGGAGGAACCCAATGCCCGAGACCCAGTCCCACGATCCAACGGCGGGCGTACGCGACGCCGAGGACATCACCGATGACGTCGAGGATCTCGGTGAGGACCTGTTCGATCTCACCGGTGACGAGATCCCGGACGAGCTCGACGTCGGCGATCTCGACGACCTGGTGGACGCCACACCGGACGAGCCCGACTACGACTCCTTCGAGGAGCCTGAGGACGACGCGGAGGATCAGAGATGACCGTCCTGACCCAGGCTCAGGCCAGCACGATCCTGCGCAACCTCGGCTGGCGGATCCGCACCACGAGCGAGTTCCACAGCGTCGTCAAGAGCTTCCAACGCGGCTGGAACCTCGGCCCGGCCCTTGAGGTCGACGGAGACGTCGGTCCAGGTCCAGACACCTCCGCCGCCCTCCTGCTCAGCGAGTCCCGCCGACGCGCGGGCAAGAAGACAGCTTCCGCGCACTTCTCCTTCAGCGAGGTCGCCTGCCATTGTGACGGCAAGTACTCCAGCTGCCCACGGATCTGGCAGAAGCGCAGCGCCTTCAGGATGATGGAACGCTACCGCTCGAAGAGTGAGCGTCCTCTCGACGTCGTCTCTGCGTGTCGCTGCCCCAGCCGCAACGCAGCGGTCGGCGGCTCCCCGACCTCCCGTCACCTCACCGGACGTGCGTGTGACGTCGAGGCCATCTTCTCCGTCGCGACCGTGAAGAGCTGGGGCGTGGCGACGCACATCGGCTACGGGTCCTCCAGCCGAAAGGTCAAGCACATCGACAACGGCCCTCGCGCAACGACCACCACTCCGCTCGTCTACACCAACGGAACCTGATGGGCTCCTCACCGCATGACGGTCCGTGTCGCTGGGCATTGCCCGCCGCGCTCCTCTCAACGAGCGCCGGCTCGCGGCGCTGTGACGCACAGCAATCAGGGTCGGCTTCCGCGCGAACTGCTGCGCTCCGAGCACGGCACCGAGGCCGTGGTCTCCACGTGCACCCGCACCGAGGTCTACGCCGAGTGCCTCACCTACGACCGCGGCTGTGCTTCGACGTGCGTGGGATTGTGTCAGCCGAGGAGTGGTGTCGGCGCACACGGCCGCTCGCCCATTGGACGACTCCGCTTCCGGCCGCCACCGCGGCGACCGACAGGGTCAGAGCAGCAAGTGCTAGGTCCCCCTTGTTGTGATCGCGTATCCGCATGTCTGCCATGTGCCCGCTCTGGCGTGAGGTACACGTACTCCACTGGCAGACGCCCCGAGAACCCATCCAGCGCGGCCCTGTGACGCACCCGTCAGCCGCCGCTCAGCGTGCGGTCCCGCTGGTCGATGCCCAGCTCGCCGTACGGGTAGTCGGTGGGGTGCAGGTCACTCGCCCGGTCCAGCAGCGCGTGCTCCTGGGCCGACAGCTCGAGTCCCGCAGCGCGAAGGTTCGTCTCCAGTTGCTCTCTCGTGCGGGCGCCGATGATCGTGGACGCGACGCCCGGGCGGTTGTTGACCCAGGCGAGGGCCACCTCGGCCATGGACACCCCACGGCTCTCGGCGGCCTGCTCCACGGCGTGGATCACGCGCCAGGTCCGGTCGCTGCCGCGCCTGTCGTATGCCTCCATCCCCCGGCCGGGGTCCTCGCCGAGTCGGGTGTCGCCGGTAGGCCGCTGGTTGCGTCGGTACTTGCCGGAGAGCCAACCGCCCCCGAGGGGGCTCCAGGGCAGCAGGCCCAGACCGAGGTCGAGCGCGGCCGGAACGATCTCCCACTCAATCTCGCGGACGATGAGGCTGTACTGCGGCTGCAGGGTCACCGGTTCGCGCAGCCCGAGCGTGCGAGCGGTCAGCACCGCCTTGGTCAGCTGCCACCCCGTGAAGTTCGACAGCCCGTAGTACCGGATCTTTCCGGCGTGAACGAAGCCGTCCATGGTGCGCAGAGTCTCCTCCATCGGCGTATGCGGGTCGTACGCGTGCACCTGGTACAGGTCGATGGCGTCGGTCCCCAGCCGGCCCAGCGATGCATCGAGGGCGCGGGTCAGGTGCCGCGCCGACAGGCCGTTGCCGTTCGGGCCCTGATCCGTGGCGAACCGGCCTTTGGTCGCGATGACGACGCGCTCGGACACGTCTCGCGGGCGCTTCGCCAGCCACCGCCCGATGATCTCCTCGGAGGCCCCCGCGGCGTAGACGTCCGCGGTGTCGATCAGCGTGCCACCGGCTTCAACGAAGACGTCCAGCTGCTCGTGCGAGCCGCTCTCGTCGGTCTCGGCACCGAACGTCATGGTCCCCAGGCACAACTCGGAGACGGCACATCCGCTGTGGCCAAGTAATCGATAGCGCATGAAATCACCCTAACCTCGGCCCCGTTCTGGACACGGCCTGCGCTCATGAGGAGCTCATCGACGAGCCCCACTTGGACGTGCGACGGTTCGGCTTCGCGACATGAGGCAAGGCCCGACGAGGCAATAACTCGAAGGGATGAGAGGCCTGACTCATCGGAAGAGCCTCATTCAGTCGCAGAGTGCCCGCCGCCATGACGAACCAGAAACCCTGTCAACGGCAGTCGGAGTGTCAGTAGTACTGGACGCTCGCTGGCAGCGCCATGCCATCAACGCGGAAGCCGAAGCGCCTCTTGCGCTCAGCGCGCGGCCATCCTTCCCTCGCCCAAGGGAGGGAATCCCCGGCGTGCGGTGCGGCTACCTCGTACGCGCTGAGAGGGATACCTCCCGTGAAGACGGGGCGGGCGACGATCCTCGTTCTTGAGCTCGCAGTGCATCGCGACATTCCCGCCTCTGCGACCGGGTGCTGAACAAGGGCGCTCTTCGGAGTTGGGGCGGTCCGCGTCCGTTGGTCACATCGAGGCATAACCTCTGCACAGGGACAACGTGCCGACCGAGCCCTTCGGCAGCCCGTAGTACTTCCACGAGTCTGCGGCGGTCTGCACCTGGGAGTCGATCTGACCATCTGCGGTGTCGAAGTCATTCAGGCCGCTGGCGGCGCAATTAGAACCGGCGTGGTCAAGAGCACCGGTGGTGTTGGTGTTGTTCACCGTACCGGGCGGCCCTTTGACCTCTCCCGCGAGGGCCTGGGGAGCCGTGACGCAGGCGAAGGCCATCGTGCACAGGCCAACCGCGACGAGCCGCTTGAGGATCATGAGCGTTCTCCTTGCGAGTAGGGACGGCGCCGGATGCGCCACCCTTGAGCGTCCTCTAGCGCAAGGGCGGAGGCCATGGCTCATCCGGGTGGTTGCGCGGATTCCACCCGCAGGTGACGCGACTCGCCAGTGCATCCCCAGTCGATAACGCAGAAATCAACGCGGGGGGAAAGCACCGCTGTGGTGGCTTTGGCCTCCGGGCGTCAACAGGCAGGAGCGCTGCTGCCACAGCCAGGGCCCGGCGTCCCCGACCGTCAATATCAAGGACACGAGCGCCACCGCCGGCAAACCACGTTGTAGGAACCGCGCTCCCACAGGAACCCGCCGTAGCTGTTCGGGCGTGGCACCGATACACGCTGCGGTCGAGCACCCGGTCGGAGATGCCCTGCAGGGTCAGTCGCCCGGCGCGATGAGCGGTGAGGCAGAGCTCGTTGCGTGGTGACGAACCTCCGCGCACGGCTCTGGCCGCTGCACAGTGTGCGGTGTGACGCGGGTCAGACGTTGCGGCGGTACTGCCCACCCACCTCGAAGAACGCTTCGGTCACCTGCTGGAGCGAGCACACCCGCGCCGCCTCCATGAGGACCGCGAAGACGTTCGCGCCTGAGGTCGCGGCCTCCTTGAGGCGGGCCAGCGCCTGCTCGGCCTCCTCGCGGTGGACCTCGCGGTACGTCGTGACCCGCTCGAGCTGGCTCTCCTTCTCGGCCTCGGACGCGCGGGCGAGGACGACCTCCTTGGGCTCCTCGTCGGCGCGCGGGTTGCGGAAGGTGTTGACGCCGATGATCGGCAGCGAGCCGTCGTGCTTGCGGTGCTCGTAGAGCATCGACTCGTCCTGGATGCGGCCGCGCTGGTAGCCGGTCTCCATCGCGCCGAGGACGCCGCCGCGCTCGGAGATCCGGTCGAACTCCGCGAGGACCGCGGCCTCGACGAGGTCGGTGAGCTCGTCGACGACGAAGGAGCCCTGGAGCGGGTTCTCGTTGACCGCCAGGCCCCACTCCTTGTTGATGATCATCTGGATGGCGAGCGCCCGGCGCACCGACTCCTCGCCAGGCGTCGTCACGGCCTCGTCGTAGGCGTTGGTGTGCAGGCTGTTGGCGTTGTCGTAGATCGCGACGAGCGCCTGCAGCGTCGTGCGGATGTCGTTGAAGTCCATCTCCTGCGCGTGCAGCGAGCGGCCCGACGTCTGCACGTGGTACTTCAGCTTCTGGCTGCGCTCGTTGGCGCCGTACCGCTCCCTCATCGCCACCGCCCAGATCCGACGGGCGACCCGGCCGATGACGGTGTACTCGGGGTCCATCCCGTTGGAGAAGAAGAAGGAGAGGTTCGGCGCGAAGTCGTCGATGGCCATGCCGCGCGCGAGGTAGGCCTCGACGTAGGTGAAGCCGTTGGCGAGGGTGAAGGCGAGCTGGCTGATGGGGTTCGCCCCGGCCTCGGCGATGTGGTACCCGCTGATCGACACCGAGTAGAAGTTGCGGACCCCCTGCTCGATGAACCACTCCTGGATGTCGGCCATCATCCGCAGCGAGAACTCCGTGGAGAACAGGCAGGTGTTCTGGCCCTGGTCCTCCTTGAGGATGTCGGCCTGCACCGTGCCGCGCACGACCTGCAGCGCGCTCGCGCGGACCTCGGCCGCCTCCTGCGCCGACGGCTGCCGCTCGTTGGTCTCGACCCACGCCTCGACGGCACG
Source organism: uncultured Actinomycetota bacterium (assembly GCA_963834225.1). Taxonomy (GTDB): domain Bacteria; phylum Actinomycetota; class Actinomycetes; order Actinomycetales; family Dermatophilaceae; genus Oryzobacter. Next base: position 5,090 of record CAWIAT010000023.1, read on the forward strand.
GTCCATGACGGTGTTGAGGAAGAACGCGAGGATCGTCGGGGCCGGCCCGTTGATCGTCATCGAGACGCTCGTCGTCGGCGCCGTGAGGTCGAAGCCCGCGTAGAGCTCCCTCATGTCGTCGAGCGTCGCGACGGAGACGCCGGACGTGCCGACCTTGCCGTAGATGTCGGGGCGCTGGTCGGGGTCGCGGCCGTAGAGAGTCACCGAGTCGAACGCCGTCGAGAGCCGGGTGGCCGGCTGGCCCTCGGAGACCAGCTTGAAGCGCCGGTTGGTGCGGAACGGGTCGCCCTCGCCCGCGAACATCCGGGCGGGGTCCTCGTTGTCGCGCTTGAAGGGGAAGACGCCGGCGGTGAAGGGGAAGTAGCCCGGGAGGTTCTCGCGGCGCAGGAACGAGACGAGGTCGCCGTCGTCGTTGTACCGGGGCAGCGACACGCGCCGGATCCGGTTGCCGGACAGTGACTCCCGCACCAGCGAGGTGTGGATCTCCCTGTCGCGCACCGTCACGACCTGCTCGTCGCCCGAATAGGCCTCGACGACCGAGGACCAGCCGGAGAGCTGGCGGGCGACCTCGAGGGGCAGGTCGGACCGGGCGTCGTCGAGCAGGGCGTCGACGTCGGAGCGGTCCTTGCCGGCCCGCTCGAGCGAGGCCCCGACCTCGGCGAGGCGCTGCACCCGGCGGGCGGCATCGGCCCAGCGCTCGGTGTCGCCGTGGAACGCGCGCACGGCCTCGGAGATCTCGGAGAGGTAGCGGACCCGCGACGGAGGCACGACCTGGCGCAGGACCGAGGAGTGCCGCACGGAGACGGGGGCGAGCGTCCCCTCGGACAGCGCCAGCCCGGCCGCGCCGAGCAGCCCACCCAGCTCCTGGTAGAGCGCGGTGACGCCGTCGTCGTTGAACGTCGCGGCCGACGTGCCGAACACCGGCATGTCCTCGGGCCTCTTGCCGAACGCCTCGCGGTTGCGGACCATCTGGCGGCCGACGTCGCGCAGGGCGTCCATGGCCCCCCGCCGCTCGAACTTGTTGATGGCGACGACGTCGGCGAAGTCGAGCATGTCGATCTTCTCGAGCTGGCTGGCCGCACCGAACTCGGGAGTCATGACGTAGAGGTTGACGTCGGCGTAGGAGGTGATGGCGGCGTCGCCCTGGCCGATGCCCGGCGTCTCGACGACGACGAGGTCGTACCCGGCCGCCTTGAGGATCGTGATGATGTCGGGCAGCGCCTCGGGGACCTCGCGGCCGCCCCGGGTGGCGACGGAGCGGAAGTAGACCCGGTCGCCGTCGAGGCTGTTCATCCGGATCCGGTCGCCGAGGAGGGCACCCCCGCCACGGCGGCGGGTGGGGTCGATGGCGATGCAGGCGATCCGCAGCTTGTCCTGCTGGTCGACGCGCAGGCGGCGGACGAGCTCGTCGGTGAGGCTCGACTTGCCCGAGCCGCCCGTGCCCGTGATCCCGAGGACGGGGACGGTCCGGGCGGCGGCCGCGCGCTCGAGCTCGCCGCGCAGCTCGTCGGTCAGGTGGCCGGTCTCGGCCGCGGTGATGGCGCGGGCGACGGCGGCACGATCCCCCGTGAGGACGGCGGCGACGGTGGTCGGGTGCTCGTCCCAGAGGTCGCGGTCGCACGACGCGACGACCTGGTTGACCATCCCGGGCAGGCCGAGGCGCTGGCCGTCCTCCGGGCTGAAGATGGTGACCCCGGCCTCGCGAAGCCGCGTGATCTCGGCCGGGACGATGACGCCGCCCCCACCCCCGACGACCTGCACGTGGCCGGCGCCTGCCTCGCGGAGCAGCTCGACGAGGTACTCGAAGTACTCGACGTGGCCGCCCTGGTACGACGACACCGCGACACCCTGGGCGTCCTCCTCGACGGCCGCGTCGACGACCTCGCGGACCGAGCGGTTGTGCCCGAGGTGGATGACCTCGGCGCCCTGCGCCTGCATGATCCGCCGCATGATGTTGATCGAGGCGTCGTGCCCGTCGAACAGGGCCGAGGCCGAGACGATGCGGACGGGGTGCTCGGGCACGTGGAGCTCGGGTCGGGTCGGCTGCGCTGCCATCGGTGGGGTCCCTTCGGGTGGCGTCTCCCGAAACACTAGGACGTCCTAGTAGTTACCGGGAAGTCACCGGGCGACGGCGGAGGCGTAGGGGTCGGGCGCGGTGGCGTCGACGAGCCACTCCGGGACCGAGCGCGCGAAGTGCTCGGCGACGCACGACGCGGGAACGTCGGACTGGAGCCGGTTCCACGACTCGGCCCGGTGCAGGCACGAGAGCCGGTCGGCGGCGGGGAGGACGGCGAGCAGGGTGTCCCGCTCGGCGAGGTCGGTCCACGGCGTGAGTGCGGCGTCGAGGAGCCGCAGGACGTCGCGGTCGTCGAGCCCGAGGGAGAACCGGTGGCGCATGATCCACAGCGGGATCCGCAGCGTCGTCAGCGGGTGGGCCCAGACGGCGTCGCCGAGGTCGATGTAGGCCGCTCCCCCGGGTCGCCGGAAGGCGTTCGCGAGGTGGAGGTCGTTGTGCTGGAGGGCGTCGGGCAGGCCGCTCCCGGCGAGGACCCCGGCGGCCTCGTGGAGGCGGCCGAGCCCGTCGCGCACTCCTGCCTCCTCCTCGGGGGTGAGCCGTCGCGGGTCCGGGGCGGGCAGCTCGTCGAGCTCGGCGAGCAGGCCCTCGACCCAGGCGACGACGTCGTCGGGCTCGCCGGGGAAGCGCGGCACCCCCGTGGCGAGCAGCTCGTCCTCGTGGTCGCTCAGGGTGCGCTGGGCCCTGGCGTAGTCGGCGACGACCGCGACCCAGTCGTCGACCGGTGGCGGCTCCTCGCCGTGCCACATCGGCAGGCCGAGGTCGGCCGTCGCGAGCCAGCCGCGCTCCTCCTCGACCGCGACGACCGGGGCGACGGTCCCGGGGGCGAGCCGGTCGACCGTGGCGACGAGGCGCGCCTCGAACGCCTGGCTCGGCGCGTTCTCCTTCACCCACACGCGCCCGGCGTCGGTCTCGACGTGGAGCACGGTGGCCCAGAACCGGATCCGCTCCTGCACGAGGGGACCGGTCACCCGGCGACCCCCGGCCTCGAGGGCCGGCAGGAGCCACCCCTCGAGCTCCCTCCGCCACTCCTCACTCGCCCAGATCGCGGGCAGGTCACGCACCGGCTTCCCGCCCGGCGAGCCAGTCGATCGCCTCGCCGTAGCCGGCGACCCCGCGCCCGATGACGTGGTGGTCGCAGACGTCGGTGAGGTGGCTGTGCCGCCGGAACTCCTCGCGCGCGTGGATGTCGCTGATGTGGACCTCGACCCTCGGGACCCGGCAGGCCGAGAGCGCGTCGCGCAGGGCGACCGAGGTGTGGGTGTACCCCGCGGCGTTGAGGACGATCCCGGCCGAGTCGGCCCGCCCCTCCTGGACCCAGTCGACGAGGGTGCCCTCGTGGTTGGTCTGCCGGAAGTCGACCGTGAGGCCGTGGCGGGCGGCGGCCTCGGTGCACAGCGCCTCGACGTCGGCGAGGGTGGCGGTGCCGTAGACCTCGGGCTCGCGCTCGCCGAGGAGGTTGAGGTTGGGTCCGTTGAGCACGAGGACCGTCCGGTCGTCCATCCCGCGAGTATGCCGTGAGGCGGCCGCCACCCCCGAGGAGTCTCAGCGGCGGTACTCCTCCTGGAGGAGATCGGAGCAGCCGGCGGGCGTCGGCAGCGAGGTGCGGGCATCGGCGGCGCGGGCGCGCCCGAGGTTCCAGCCCAGCAGGTCGTCGTCCTCGAACGGTCCCCCGGTGGAGGAGGAGTCGCCCGTGACCAGGCAGGCTGCCGTGGCCGCAGGGAGGCGATCGGCGAGGACCGGTGCCGCGTCGGCGCTCAGGGTGGACAGGTAGAGGGTGTCGAGGGGCTTGCCCGCCTCGAAGCGGTCGATGTTGCGACCGGCCACCCACGCGTCGGGGTTCATCGCGGCGAACCCGAGGGCGAAGACCGCCGCCGAGACGAGGACGGCCCGCGGGATCCACGACCCCCGCAGCCGGACGACGCCCGCGAGGAGGAAGGCGACGACGAGGCCGAGCCAGAGCTCGAAGCCGTCGACGAACACCCGCAGCACGGTGTACCCGTACGCCTCCTGGTACAGCGACATCCGGTAGAGCGCGCTGGCGACGACCGCCAGGGTCAGGACGCAGAGCAGGCCGAGGAGCACGCGCAGCAGCAGGGCGTCACGCGCGACCTCACGGGGCGCGATACGCATCGTGACGGCCACGACGACGACGGTGAGGAAGGTGGCGGCGGTCAGCTGGCCGAAGCCCTGGTGGACGTACTCGGCGTAGCTGAGGCCGGTCGTCTCGCGCAGGTACTCGTGGCCGCCCCACATCGCCGCGGCCTGGGCCACGAGGAATCCGAGGAACATCGCGACGACGACCCCGACGGGCACGGCCCACTCCCACGGCCGGGTCGTCCGGCGCGACGCGGGCAGGGCGGCATCGGAGGTGGCCGGCGGGTTGAGCGCGAGGTAGGCGCCGGTGAGGACGACGCCGGCCACGAGGAAGAGCACGAAGGTGCGCTGGACGATCGTGTCCCAGCCGAGGTCGGGCACGACGGCCTCGGCCCACTGGCCGAACACGGCGTCACCGGAGGCGAACAGGCCGCCGAACACCGCGAGCACGACGAGAGAGAAGGCGAGGGTCCGCAGCAGCGGCCAGAGCACCCGCATCCGGCTCGTCGCCGTGATGGTGCGCCCGAGCAGCGGGAGCCCGCGCAGGGCCGACAGCGGCCAGGCCATGACGGCGAGCGGGACGGCGAGGACGGTCCGGGCCCTCGTGAGGCCGGCCGCCGCGACGACGACCGCCACGAGGACCGCCAGGACCACGACGCCCCCGGCGTCGCGCAGGGCCGTGACCGAGACGAGCAGGGCCGCGACGACGGCGCAGGCCGTGGTGAAGACGTCTCGACGGAAGCGGGCGACGCGCCACATCAGGAAGCCCGCGCCGAGCATCGTCAGGGCGACGGCGGTGCCGACGTTGCGCTCGGGCCAGGTGAACGCGGCCCAGACCCCCAGGGCCAGGGCGGCGAGGACGACGGCGGGCCGCGGCGAGCCGTCGCGCTCGGGCCACCACGTCGAGGGGACGAACGGTCCCTCGCCACCCGATCCCGGGACGCGGGCGTACGGGTTGGTCGCAACCGGTTCACCGGCGAGCGGCGGGGCGGGGGTCGCGGGTGCCGCGGGCGCCTGGGTCGGGGTCACGGGGGTCATGGGTCGCTCCTCCTGGAGGTGGGTGGGCCGCATGGCGCGCGCCCGCCGGGGCAGGACGGCGCGCAGCAGGGCGCCGGTGGCGTCGGGTGGGGTGGGGACGGCGGCGACCTCGCCGCCGTGGAGCTCGGCGACCCAGCGGGCGATGGCCAGTCCGAGGCCGGTGCCGCCCGAGGCGTCGTCACCCGAGCCGAAGCGCTCGAAGACGCGCTCGGCACGGTCGGCGGGGATGCCGGGACCCTCGTCGCGGACCTCGAGGACCCACCGCTCGTCGTCGAGCCCGCGGGCCGACAGGTGCACCGCTCCCCCGGCAGGGCTGTGCCGCACCGCGTTGTCGACGAGGTTGGCGACGAGCTGGGCCAGGCGAGCACGGTCGGCGTGGACGACGAGGTCGGCCGGCTCGACGGCGTCGCGCACCCGGACCGGGCGCCCGTCGACCGAGGCCTCGGCGACGGCGTCGCGCAGGAGGGCGGCGACCTCGACCTCGCCGACCCGCAGGGGCGCCGCGCCGGCGTCGATGCGCGAGAGGTCGAGGAGGTCGGTGACGAGGGCGCTGAGCCGCTCGGACTGCTGGAGCGCGCCGCGCAGCGCCTCGTCGTCGGGACGGACGACCCCGTCGACGAGGTTCTCGAGGAGGGCGCGCTGGGCGGTGAGCGGCGTCCGCAGCTCGTGCGAGACGGTCGCGACGAGCTGGCGGCGCTGCTGGTCGGCGGAGGCGAGGTCGGCGGCCATCGCGTTGAACGCCCGGCCGAGCTCGCCGACCTCGTCGGTCGAGGTGGCCCGGACCCGCTGGCCGTAGTCGCCCGCGGCCATCGCCCGGGCGGCGTCGGTCATCTCGCGCAGCGGTGAGGTCATCCCCCGGGCCAGCCACTGGGTCACCGCGAGCGCGCCGACGACCGTGACGGGGACGCTGAACCACAGCGGCACCCGGCCCCCGTCGGCGACCTCGGCGATCGTCACGGCGACGAGGACGCTGACCCCGACGAGGACGCCGAGCTTGACCTTGATCGAGGCGACGCCGTCGAGCGGGCGGTCGGTGTTCACGGTCCGACCTCCAGGGCGTAGCCGACCCCGTGGACGGTGCGGACCCGGTCGGGGCCGATCTTGGCCCGCAGCGCCTTGACGTGGCTGTCGAGGGTGCGGGTGCCCGAGGCGTCGCCCCAGCCCCACACCTCGCGCATCAGCACCTCGCGGGTGCGCACGGTGCCGGGCTCGGTCGCGAGCGCGCAGAGGAGGTCGAACTCGAGCGGCGTGAGGTGGACGACCTCGCCGCCGACGGCGACCCGGCGGGTGCGGACGTCGATGACGAGCCCGGCCGCGTCGAGGTGGGCGGGGACGTCGGAGGCGGCGAGCGCCTCGGCCCGCTCGACCCGGCGCTGCAGCGCGCGGACCCGGGCGACGACCTCGCGCATCGAGAAGGGCTTGGTGACGTAGTCGTCGGCGCCGACCCCGAGGCCCACGAGGAGGTCGGTCTCGTCGTCGCGGGCGGTGAGCATGAGGACGGGGACGGGTCGGATCGCCTGGATGCGGCGGCAGACCTCGAGGCCGTCGAACCCGGGGAGCATGACGTCGAGGACGACGAGGTCGGGGTGGTGCTCCTCGAACGCGGCGACGGCGCCCGGCCCGTCATGGGCCTGGACCGTCCCGAAGCCCTCGGCGCGCAGGCGGTCGGTGACGGCCTGGTTGATCATCGGCTCGTCCTCGACGACGAGCACCGTCACGGCGCCGTCGTTGCTCCCCTCGGTCATGCTGCGAGCGTAGGACGCACCGGGTGGAGCCCGTCGGGGCACCGTGTGGAGATCGTGTGAAGGTCGCCCCGGCGCTCGTCAGGCCGAGACGCGGTGCTGGGTCCGGAAGGCCGTGGGGCTGATGCCGGTGCACTTGGCGAAGTGATGACGCAGCAGGGCCGCCGACCCGAACCCGGCGTCGCGGGCGACCTCCTCGACCGACAGGTCGGTCTCCTCGAGGAGGTGGCGGGCGCGCAGCACCCGCTGGTCGGTGACCCACTGGTGCGGCGTCGTCCCCGTCTCGGAGACGAAGCGCCGGGCGAAGGTGCGCGGCGACATCGTGGCCCGGCGCGCGAGGTCGTCGACGGTGAAGGTCTCGTCGAGGTGCTGGACCATCCACTGCAGCAGCGGGCCCAGGCTCTCGGCCTCGCAGGTCGGCACCGGACGCTCGACGTACTGGCGCTGGCCGCCGTCGCGGTGCGGGGGCACGACCATCCGGCGCGAGATCGTCGCGGCGACCTGGGCGCCGAGCTCGGTGCGCACGAGGTGGAGGGCGGCGTCGATGCCCGCCGCGGTGCCCGCGCTGGAGATGACGTTGCCGTCGCGCACGTAGAGGACGTCGGGGTCGACGCGCGCCTTCGGGTACATCGCCGCGAGCTCGGCCGCGTGGCGCCAGTGGGTCGTGCACGAGCGTCCGTCGAGGATGCCGGCCGCCCCCAGGCTGAAGACCCCGGAGCAGACCGACATGACCCACGCGCCGCGCGCGTGAGCCGCCTGGAGCGCCTCGACGACGGCGGGGCTGGGGGTCCAGGCCGCGTTCGAGGCCGGGATCGCGACGAGGTCGGCGTCGAGGGTCGCGTCGAGGCGGTGGTTGGCGCGCACGCTCGTGCCGTTGCGCGCGTCGAGCGGTCGGTCCTCCTCGGAGCACACGCGGTAGTCGAAGGCGGGGACGCCGTCGTCGGTGCGGTCGAGGCCGAAGACCTCGCTGAGGACGCCGTACTCGAAGAGGGCGACGGGCTCCTGGAGGATGACGGCGACGGAACGGAGGGCCATGCCGAGCAGTATGGCAGGTTCTTGTAGATCGGTGTCAATACTGCCACTGGTGGCAGGTGGTGCCCGACCGTCAAACTTGTGCCATGTTCACCCACGAGATCCTCGAGGCGGTCCTCACCGCCGCTGCTGCCGGGGCGCTGCTCGCCCCCGTCGTCGCGCTCATGGAGCGCACCCACCGCCGCACGTCCCTCGACAACGGCGGCCGCACGGCCACCTTCACGAACGGCCGCGGCACCGACCGCCGCGACGCCGACCTCCGCCGGGTCCGGGACGAGCTGCGCGCCCGAGCCGCCGAGGAGCCGGTCGCGACGACGGCCCCCGCCGCGGGGTCGCGTCGGGAGCCGTCGAGGTCGCACGGGGTCCGGTCGGTCAGGACCCACCACGCCCGATGAGCCAGCCGATGACGACGCCCGCCAGCCCAGCCGCGACGTAGCCGCCGTAGGTGCGCAGGAGCACCGGCAGGACGGTCGCCCCGAGGTCGATGGAGTCGTCCTGCTCCACGGGCCGTGGGACCGGCCGCCGCGTGGGGCTGGGAGCGGCGGGCACGGGAGCAGGGACGGGTGCGGTCGCCGCGGCCGCGGCCGGAGCCGGGGAGCCGACGACGGGGACCGCCGCGTCGTCGGACGCGGCTGTCTCCGTGGGCGCCTCCGGGCCGTCCGGCACTGCGTCGGCGGGCGCGGTCGACGACTCGCCCAACCGGCCCTCGATGCACCCGACGAACTGCTGGAGCAGCTTGTCGGAGACGTCCTGCATGACCCCGCGGCCGAACTGGGCCGGCTTGCCGGTGACCTGGAGGTCGGTCGTGACGTCGACCTGGGTCCCCGTGCCGGCGGGGGCCAGTGCGATGCGCACCGTGGCACCGGCCGTGCCGTTGCCCCGCTTGTCCTTGCCCTTGGCCTCGATGACGGCGCGGTGAGCCGCGTCGTCACGCTCGACGAACTTCCCGGTGCCGCCGTAGACGAGGGCGATCGGGCCGAGCTTGACCTTCACGGTGCCGGCGAACGCCTCGTCGGACGCCTCGGTGACGGTCGCTCCCGGGAAGCAGGACCCGACCTGCTCGAGGTCCATGAACGTCGCCCACGTCTCGTCGACGCCGGCCGGGACGGTGAACGAGTGCTCGAGCTCCACGGGCGCCTCAGCCGCCGAGGGCGGTCGACACGGCCCGGCGGGTCAGCACCGCGGCGAGGTGGCGCCGGTAGTCGGCGTCGCCGTTGAGGTCGCTCGGCGGGTTCGTGCCGTCGGCGGCCGAGGCGCAGGCGTCGCCGAGGTCGGAGGCCGACCGGCCGACGAGCGCCTCCTCCACCGACCGCGCGCGCAGCGGCGTCGAGCCCATGTTCGTGAGCCCGATCCGCGCCTCGGCGATGGTGCCGCCCTCGACCCGCAGGGCCGCGGCGACCCCGACGATCGACCACTGGTGCGAGACCCGGACGAACTTCTCGTAGTGCGACACCCAGTCGGTGTGCTTCGGGATGCGGATCGCGGTGAGGAGCTCCCCCTCGCCGACGGCCGTCTCGAACAGGTCCCGGAAGAAGTCGCTCGCCGCGACGGTCCGCTCCCCTCCCTGGCCCCGGATGACGAGCTCGGCGTCGAGCGCGAGGACCGGTGCCCCCACGTCACCCGCGGGGTCGGCGTGGACCAGGGCCCCACCCACCGTGCCACGGTGCCGGATCTGGGGGTCGGCGACCTCCTCGACGGCCTGCGCGAGCAGCGCCGCGTGGAGCCGCACGAGCGGGTCCTTGACGACCTCGCTGTAGGGCTCCATCGCCCCGATGACGATGGCGTCGCCCTCCTCGCGGATGCCGCGCAGCTCCTCGATCCGGCCGAGGTCGACGACCTTCTCCGGGGCGTTGAGCCGCATCCGCAGGATGGGCAGGAGCGACTGGCCGCCGGCCATCACCTTGGCGTCGTCGCCGGCCTCGGCGAGCGCCGCGAGGGCCTCGTCGATGCTCGTGGGGGCCAGATAGTCGAATGCCGCGGGAATCACTGTCCTGCTCCGTCCGTCGAACCTGCGCCTGGATCCTGGTTGAGGGTGTCCTGCGCGAAGTGCGGCTGCGCGTCCCCGGTGACCTCGCCGGAGTGGGCACCGGCGCTCTGGATGGCCTTCCACACCCGCTCGGGCGTGCACGGCATCAGGACGTCGTCGACGCCGAGGTGACGGACGGCGTCGACGATGGCGTTGACGACGGCGGGGGTCGAGGCGATGCATCCGGCCTCGCCGACCCCCTTGGTGCCGAGCGTGTTCGTCGTCGACGGCGAGGTCGTGTGCCCGGTGACGAAGCTGATCGTGTCGGCCGCCGTCGGCAGGGTGTAGTCGACGAACGACCCCGACACCAAGGTGCCCTGGGCGTCGAACTCCGCGCCCTCCCACAGCGCCTGGGCGATGCCCTGGACGAGGCCACCGTGGACCTGTCCCTCGACGATGAGCGGGTTGATGATGTTGCCGATGTCGTCGACGCAGACGTACTTGACCATCTTCGTCGCGCCCGTCTCGGTGTCGACCTCCATGGCGCACAGGTGGGTCCCGTGCGGGAAGGAGAAGTCCACCGGGTCGTACGTCGCGTCGGCGTCGATGCTCGGCTCCACGCCGTCGGGCAGGTTGTGCGCCGCGAACGTCGCGAGGGCGATGTCGGTGAGGCCGATGCCCTTGTCGGTGCCCTTGACCTCGAAGCGACCAGCGGTGAACTCGAGGTCGTCGACGCTGGCCTCGAGCAGGTGAGCAGCGATGGGCCTGGCCTTGTCGATGACTCGATCTGCGGCCAGCACCAGCGCCTCGCCCCCGACGACGAGCGAGCGCGACCCGTAGGTGTCCATGCCCTTGGGCGCGATCTGGGTGTCGCCGTGCAGGACCTCGACGTTCTCGAAGGGGATGCCGAGCCGGTCGGCGACGATCTGGCTCCACGCCGTCTCGTGCCCCTGCCCGTGCGAGGACGCGCCGGAGACGACCTCGACGGTACCGGTGGCGAGCATCCGGATGGAGGCACTCTCCCAGCCCCCGGCTCCGTAGTTGAGGGCTCCGAGGATGCGGGACGGCGCGAGGCCGCACATCTCGGTGAACGTCGAGACGCCGATGCCCAGCTGGACCGGGTCGCCGGCGTCGCGGCGGCGCTTCTGCTCGGCGCGCAGCTCCTCGTAGCCGAACAGCTCGACGGCCTTGGCCGTGGCGGCCTCGTAGTTGCCCGAGTCGTAGGTCATCCCGGCCACCGTGGTGAACGGGAACTCCTCGGGCTTGATCCAGTTCTGCTCGCGGATCGCGAGCGGGTCGACCCCGAGCTCGGCAGCCAGCTCGTCCATGAGCCGCTCGATGGCGTAGGTCGCCTCCGGACGACCGGCGCCCCGGTACGCGTCGACCCACGTCTTGTTGGTGTAGTAGTTCGTGCAGTTGAACTGGTAGGCACCGAACTTGTAGATCGAGTTGTACATCCACGCTCCGAGGACCGGCACGCCACCTCCGACCAGCGCCGCGTAGGCACCGAGGTCGCACATGAGGTCGACCTTCAGGCCGGTGACGGTGCCGTCCTTCTCGGCGGCGAGGGTGAGCTTCTGCCACTGGTCGCGGCCATGGTGCCCCGAGACCATCGACTCGGAGCGCGTCTCGGTGTACTTGCACGGCTTGCCGAGCGTGCGGGCGACCGCGAGGGTCACGAACTCCTCGGGGGTGCTCTGGAGCTTGCCCCCGAAGCCACCACCGACGTCGGGCGCGATGACCCGGATCTTGGACTCCGGCAGGCCCGTGGTCGCGGCGATGCAGAAGCGCAGGATGTGCGGCACCTGGGTCGCGGACCACATGGTCACCTGCTCTCCGGTGGGGTCCACGACGGTCGAGCGGGGCTCCATGAACGCGGGGATGAGCCGCTGCTGGCGGTACTCGCGCTCGATGAGGATGCCGTTCTCCCGCGCTGCGGCGATCGCCTCCTCCACGTCGCCGCCACTGCCCTGTCCGGCCGAGTCGAGCTGCCAGAACGCCGACCGGTTGGTGCCGAGCGAGGGATGGGCCAACACGGCATCCGTGGCGGCCTCCTTGAGGTCCAGCACGGCCGGAAGCTCCTCGTAGTCGACGTCGACGAGCTCCGCGGCGTCGCGGGCCGCCGCTGCCGATCGTGCGGCGACGACCGCGACGATCTCACCGGCGCAGGCCACGCGGTCCAGGGCCATGGGCAGGTGGTCGGGGGACTTCTGGTCAGGGGTGACCGGCCACGCCGTGATGTTCACGCCCTGGATGTCCTTGATGTCCTCCCCGGTGAGCACGGCGATGACACCGGTGGCGCTCCGGGCCGCGCTGGTGTCGACGGCGGCGATGGTCGCGTGGGCGAACGGGCTGCGCACCATCGCGAGGTGGAGCATGCCGGGCAGGGTGATGTTGTCGGTCCAGCGGGTGCGGCCCGTGATGAGGCGCTGGTCCTCCTTGCGCTTGCGCGCGGTGCCGATCTCGCTGGTCGGCCGGTCGTCGACGGCGGTCATCGGGCCTCGCTCCCCTCGTGCTCGGGCACCGTGGTGCTCGCGCAGGCCGCGACGGCCTTGACGATGTTGTGGTAGCCGGTGCAGCGGCACAGGTTGCCCTCGAGCCCGACCCGGATCTCGTCCTCGGTGGGGTTCGGGTTCTCGCCCAGCAGGTCGATGGCCTGCATGATCATCCCCGGCGTGCAGTAGCCGCACTGGAGGGCGTGGTTGTCGTGGAACGACTGCTGCATCGGGTGCAGCTCACCGTGCGCGGCGATGCCCTCGATGGTGGTGACCTCGTGCCCGTCGGTCTGGACGGCCAGGACGTTGCACGACTTCACGCTCCGGCCGTCGAGGTGGACCGTGCACGCGCCGCAGTTGCTCGTGTCGCAGCCCACGACGGTTCCCACCTTCCCGACGGTCTCGCGCAGGTAGTGGACGAGAAGCGTGCGGGGTTCGATGTCGTCGGAGTACTTCACTCCGTCGACCGTGACGTTGACCCGAGTCATCGTTGACTCCATCCGATAGGTGGACCGTGTCGTGCTTTCGTGATCCTCACCCGAAGTGGGCCGCATCACAAGGGCTGTCGACAGTTCCGGCCCCCACATCGTGGAACCGCCGTTTCCCCGGAGGAAAGCGGCTGCCTCAGGCGCTGCCGTGGTGGATCGGCCCCGAGACCGCGTGGAGGCGCTGGCCGCCCCCGCCCCAGCGCAGGGCGACGATCTCGGCGGCGATCGACACGGCCGTCTCCTCCGGGGTGCGGGCCCCGAGGTCGAGGCCGATGGGGCTCGACAGCCGGGCCAGCTCCTCGTCGGACAGGCCGGCCTCGCGCAGCCGCTCGAGGCGGTCGTCGTGCGTGCGCCGCGACCCCATCGCGCCGACGTAGGCGACCTCCGGCAGGCGGAGCGCGGCCTCGAGGACGGGCACGTCGAACTTCGGGTCGTGGGTGAGGACGCACACGACGGTGCGGCCGTCGACCCGCCCGGCCGCGACCTCCGTCTCCAGGTAGCGGTGCGGCCACTCGACGACGACCTCGTCGGCCGCCGGGAACCGGCTGGCGGTCGCGAACACGGGCCGGGCGTCGCAGACGGTGACGTGGTAGCCGAGGAAGGAGCCGACGTGGGCGCACGCGGCGGCGAAGTCGATGGCGCCGAAGACGAGCATCCGCGGGCGGGGGGCGTAGGCCGACACGAAGACGCGCATCCCCTCGCCGCGCCGCTCGCCGTCGGGTCCGTAGGTGAGGGTCTCGGTGCGGCCGACGTCGAGCAGGCCGCGGGCGTCGTCGGTGACGGCACCGTCGGCACGCGGGCTGCCGAGGGTGCCCGACGGGGCGTCGTCGACCCCCTCGGGGCGCACGACGAGGCGGCGGCCGAGCCAGGCGGGGTCGGGATGCTCGATGACGGTGGCGACGGCGACGGGGCGCCCGGCCTCGACGTCGTCCGCGACCGCGCCGAGCTCGGGGAAGGTCTCCGGCGAGACCTTCTCGACGAAGACGTCGAGGATGCCGCCGCAGGTCAGCCCGACGGCGAAGGCGTCGTCGTCGGAGACGCCGTAGCGCTGGAGGACCGGCTCGCCGGACTCCACGACCTCCTGGCCGAGCTCGTAGACCGCGCCCTCGACGCAGCCGCCGGACACCGAGCCGACGGCCTCGCCACCGGGCCCGACGAGCATCGACGCACCGGCCGGGCGCGGGGCGGAGCGGAAGGTCGCGACGACGGTACCGACCCCGACCGTCTCGCCCTCCCGCCACCACTGCATCAGCTCGGGCATGACGTCACGCACGGGCGACCACCTCCGTCAGCTCCTCGAACGCCGCCATCGAGTGCCCCGCGACGAAGTCGTCGACGTGGGGCAGCACGGCCATGATGCCTCCCTGGACCGGCTCGTAGCCCGGTCGGCCCCGGTGGGGGTTCACCCAGACGACGCGGTGGGCCACCGCGCGCAGGCGGCGCACCTGCTCGCCGAGCGCCTCGGGCTCGTCGCGCTCCCACCCGTCGCTGAAGACGACGACGACGGCACCCCGCGCCATGCCGCGGCGCCCCCAGCGGTCGAGGAAGACCTTGACGCCCTCGGCCAGGCGGGTGCCACCCGACCAGTCGGGGATGGCCTGTCCGGCCGCGACGATCGCCCGGTCCGGGTCGCGCTGGTGCAGGGGCCTGGTCACGTGGGTCAGGCGGGTGCCGAGGGTGAACACCTCGGTGGGCACGCCCGCGGCGCAGTACGCGTGGGCGAGGCGGATGAGGGCGTCGGCGTAGGCGCTCATCGAGCCCGAGACGTCGACGAGGAGGACGACGCGGCGTGGTCGCGTCGTGCGCCGCCGCCACCGGACCTCACCGGGCTCCCCCATCCGGCGCAGCGTGGAGCGCAGGGTCGCCCGCCCGTCGACCCCACCCCGGCGCGACCGGGTGTGCCGGTGCGCCCGCCGCCGAGGGGCACGGGGGTCCAGGGCCGCGAAGAGCCGCTGGAGCTCCTCACGGTCGCGGCGGTCGAGGGTCGCGACGTCGCGGTGGCGCAGGATCTCGGTCGGGCTCGCCTGTGCGGCAACGGTGTCAGGGTCGTCGCTGCCCTGACCGCCGTCCCGCTCCGCCTGCGACAGGCCGGCCTGGGAGACGAGGCGCTGGAGCGGAGGGCGGTCCTTGGTCCCGGCCCTCTGGCCACCGAACCAGGCGGCGTAGACGTGGTCGTAGCGCTCGAGGTCGGCCGGTGAGGCGCACAGGGTGGCCCGGCCCGAGTGGTAGACCCCCTGCTGGTCCTCGAGGCCGACGGCGGCGACCGCCTCGAGGTAGGTCCGTTCCCGGTCGGCGGTGACGTTGACGCCGGCGGCGCGGAGGGCGCGGGCGAAGCCGAGGAGCACCTCCTCGGGCGGGTGGAGCACGGCGGCGGTCATCGGGAGAGCATCGCGTCGAGGGCCTTCCTCACGCGCTCGGCGTCCTCGCGGTACTTGACGGCGACGCCGAGGGTGGCGGCCGCGAGCTCGGTGTCGAGCTCGCGGGTCCCGAGCTCGTGGAGGGCGCGGGCCCAGTCGAGGGTCTCGGCCACGCCGGGGGGCTTGAGCAGCTCGCGGTCGGTGCGGATGCCGTGGACGAGGCGCACGACCTGGGCGGCCAGGGCCTCGGGCACCTCGGGCGCCCGGCTGCGGACGATGGCGAGCTCGCGCTCGATGCCCGGGTGCTCGAGCCAGTGGTAGAGGCAGCGGCGCTTGAGGGCGTCGTGGAGCTCGCGGGTGCGGTTGCTCGTGAGGACGACGACGGGCGGGACCGCCGCGGTGACGGTGCCGAGCTCGGGGATGGTGACCTGCCAGGTCGAGAGGACCTCGAGGAGGAAGGCCTCGAACTCGTCGTCGGCGCGGTCGACCTCGTCGACGAGCAGGACGGCCGGTGCGTCGCGCAGCGCGCGGAGCACCGGACGGGCGAGGAGGAAGCGCTCGTCGAACAGGCCGTCCTCGACCTCCTTGACGTCGCGCGCCCCACCCTGGACCGCCTCGAGCGCGCGGACGTGGAGGATCTGGCGGGGGAAGTCCCAGTCGTAGAGGGCCTGCGTCGCGTCGATGCCCTCGTAGCACTGGAGCCGGATGAGCGGCAGGTCCATCGTCTCGGCGAGCGCCTCGGCCAGGGCGGTCTTGCCGGTGCCGGGCTCGCCCTCGAGGAGCAGGGGCCGGGCGAGCCGCAGGCCCAGCCAGGCGATGGTCCCCAGGGCGTCGTCGGCGAGGTAGCCGGTCTCCCCGAGCGCGCTCGTGAGGTCGTGCGTCGTCGGGAACGTCGTCCTCGGGTCCATGGCGTCAGCATCCCTGATGGTGGGGCGGTCCGGAAGCGAACGGTGCGCGCGCGTCGAAGGCCGGCTCACCCGAGGTCGTCGGCGGTGTCGACGTCGCGCCCGGTCGCGAGGTCGCCGCACTCGACGAGCACGTGCTCGGTGACCCGCAGGTGGTCGCGGGCGCCGCGGTCGCCGACGGCGGTCGCGGACACGGCGGCCCAGTGGTCGCGGCCGAGGAGCACCGGGTGCCCCGGGACGCCCCCGTAGGCCGCACGGGCCAGAGCCGCGGGGCCGTCGGTGGCGGCGAGGACCCGGGCCATGACGTCGGACCCGACGTCGGGCAGGTCCACGAGGGTGACGAGGACGCGGTCCGTCACGGCGGCTCCGTCGGCGAGGGCGGCCAGGCCGGCCCGCAGCGACGCCCCCATCCCCTCGTCCCACCCGTCGGCGACGACGACGCGGGCCCCGGCGGCGGCGGCCAGGGCGCCGACCTCGTCGGCCGCGGCACCCACGACGACGAGCACGTCGTCGCACCCGGCGGCCCGGACCCGCTCGACGGCGGTCTCGAGGAGCGTCGGCCCGTCGGGCCGTCGTCGGACGAGCGCCTTGGGGCCTCCCATCCGGCGTCCGGCCCCCGCGGCGAGGACGAGGGCGGTGCTCACACCGAGGAGGCCTCGATGGCGGCGATGATCCGCGGGCGCAGCTCGGACCCGGAGATGACCGCGTCGACCGACCCGACCTGGACGGCCCGGTGGATGTTGTGGACCCCGTCGAACTCCGCGGCCACCTTGCCCAGCATCTCCGAGCGCACCGCCGTGCGGGTCGCGGCGAGCTCGGTCGCGACCCGTGCCCGCTCGGCGCCGGTGAGGTCGGCGAGCGAGGCCTGGAGGTCTGCGACCCGGGGGTCGCTCGCCGTCCGCGCGTCGACGTCGCGGGCGAAGACCACGGCCGCGGCCGGGGCCCCGCCGAGCACCGAGGCGAACGAGCCCTCGACGGCGAGCGTCGTCATCCGGGGGTTGAGCGCCTTGGAGAACACGACGAACGCGCCGCCGTGGTACCGGGACACGACGACGAAGACGATCGGGCCGTCGAAGTTCACGACCGCCCGGCCGATCTCGGCGCCGTACTCCAGCTGGAGGGCGCGCATCGAGTCGGGAGAGCCGTCGAAGCCGGAGAGGTTCGCGAGGACGACGAGAGGCCGGTTGCCACTGGCGGCGTTGATGGCCCGCGCCGCCTTCTTCGACGACCGCGGGAAGAGCGTCCCGGCGGTGTAGACGTCGGGGCCGTCGGTCGGAGGCACACCACGACGGGCCACGTTCTTGGACTCGATCCCCAACAGGCACACCGGGATCCCGCCGACCCGCGCGTCGAACACGACCGCGGTCTCGGCGTCGGCCATGCCGGCCCAGCGCTCGAGCGTGCCGTGGTCCTGGTCGGCGACGGCCTTCATCACGGTGCGGATGTCGAACGGCTTCTTGCGGTCGGGGTTGGTCGCCGACGAGAAGATGTCGCCGACCGTCGTGAAGTCGCTGCCGGCGAGGGAGTGCGGGAAGGAGGTGACGTCGCGGTCGTGCGGGTCGGTGGTCTCGGCGCGGCGCGGGCCGCTCTCGCCCGGCGCGACCCAGGTGTTCTCGTAGTGCTGGAGGAGGATGCCGTAGGCGTCGACGAGGTCCTTGGCCCAGTACTGCGCCTGGCCGTTCGGGCCCATGACGCGGTCGTAGCCACCGATGCCGAAGTTGTCCTCGGCCGAGACGCCGCCGGAGAAGTCGAGCGACTGCTTGCCGGTGAGGACCATCGCCGAGTCGGGCGTCATGACGAGGATGCCCTTGGTGTGCATGAGCATCGTCGCCTCGGCGTTCCAGTACGGCTGGGCCCCGACGTTGATGCCCGCGACGACGACGTTGACCTCGCCGCCGGCCTGGGTGAACTCGATGATCCGCTTGAGGGCCTTGGCGACCCAGTCCATGTTCTCGGTGCCGGAGTCCATCGAGATGCGCGCGCCGGCCGACAGGGCGAACCACTCGACGGGCAGCCCCTTCTCCTCGGCGAGGTCGAGCGCGGCGATGACCCGGGCGCACTCGTCCTCGGCCACGGAGCCGAGAGCCCGCAGCGGGTCACCGCAGAGCAGCACGCGCGTGACGCCGTCGGGGTGGAGGTCGGTGGGCGTGGTGACGACGCCGCAGATGATGCCGGCCGTGTTCTGCCCGTACGGGCGGTCGACGGGGACGAGCCGTCCCGAGTCGTCGAGGTCGTGCTCGACGACCGACCCGCCGGTCCCCGCGACCATCGAGACGAGCTCGTAGGGGTAGACGAGTCCGCGACGGCGGGCCCGGACGACCTTCTCGGCGTAGTCGTCGAGCGGGGCCACCCTCGTCGTCGGCGGCTGCTCGACGGTGAAGGTGACGCCCGAGCCCGGCTGGTAGGAGAACCGCGCGCAGATGGGGACGCCCTGGCCGTCGTCGCCGGCGATCTCGCCCTGGACGCGGACCTCCTCGATGCCGGCACCGGCCGTCATCGGGGCGACCTTGCCCTGGAGGGCGGTCAGCTGGTCGAGGTCGGCCTCGACCTGCGGCCAGATGTGCAGCCACACGTGGTTGGTGTCGAGCCGCGCGCCGCCGCCCAGCGTGGTGCGGGCCCGGCGGACGGCCTCGAGGCAGTTGGCCAGGGCCCGCTCGACGTGCGGCAGCGCCGTGACCTTCCCGGTCTCGTCGCGCACGACGACGAGCTGGCGGACCTGGGCGAGGGCGACGAGCCGCTGGTCCTGGGTGTTGTCGCGGGCGACGGCGTGCAGGAGCAGGACGTCCTCGGGGGCCTCGAGCCGGGTGAGGTCGAAGTCGCGCAGCCGCCACAGGTTGAGCCGGCGGCCGACCATGGGGTGGACGTCGCGGACCGGTCGGTCCTCCTCGACCGTGCCGTCGGCCAGCGGCCGGAAGGTGAAGTAGCCGACCTCGCGGTCGTCGTCGGGCACGACGCCCACGGCGACACGGCGGACGTCCGCGGAGAACGGCATGGCGGCGAGCCGCAGGGCCAGGTCGGCGGAGGCCGTCTCGCGGTCGGCCGGGAGGTCGGGCCAGTGCAGGTAGAGGTCGACGACCGCCTCCGAGCCCTCGGGCCTGCGCGTGACGAGGTCGGTGAGCAGGCGGGACAGCTCGCCGTCGGCGACCAGCTCGTCGGCGACGCCGACCGTGCTCACGAGGTGCGAGTCGGTCTCGTCGAGCCGGTAGTCGGCGGTCGCGACGGCGCGCTCGCCCACCGTCGACTCCTCGAGGCCGTGCAGGGCGTGCTCGCGGTAGTGGCGCTTGATGAGGACCGCGAGCATCGGCTCGCGGGCCGGGATGCCGCGTCTCAGCCGCTCGCCGAGGAAGCGCACGATCCGCTCGGGGATCGAGGCGAGGGCGTCGATGCGGGCCGTGCGGTCGGGGCCGTCGGGCAGGCGGTCGATGTCGTCGAGCTCGTCGCCGACCGACCCGAGCACCGACGCGCGGTCGGCGTCGACGAGCGGCTGGTCGAACCAGCGGAAGCGCACGCTGCGGGCGAGGTCGCCGACGATCGGGAAACGCAGCTGGGTCGCGGCGACGAGCCGGTCGAGCAGCTCGCGGGCCGCTGCGTCGTCGGGCGCGGCGGGCGCCGGCTCGGTGAGCCAGCGCTGGAGGATCGAGGTCGCGAGCCCCACCTCGGGTGCGGACCGCTGCTGGGCCAGGAAGATCCGGAAGACCGCGCGCTCGAGGCCCGGGCCGCGCTCGACGCCGTCGACGCCGTAGTGCCCGAGGACGCGCTCGAGGCGTCCCACGAAGTCGGCGGGGAGGCCGCCGCGCTCGGGATCGAGGGTCTGCAGGTAGGTGTGGAAGTGCTCGCGTGGGCTGTGGACCCGGTTCTCGACGTGCGCCTCCTCGCCGACCGGGCGGTTGCGGCTCAGCTCGGCGAAGTCGGCGAAGCAGGCCAGCAGCGACATCTCGTCGGCGACCGGCGAGGCCCCACCCGCGGCGAGCTCGTCGCGCGCGGCGAGGTACGCCGTGACCGTACGGCTCTCGTGGCCCGGGTCGAGGTCGAAGCCCAGGAGCATCGCCGACAGGTCGGCGCGTCCGCGGGACGCCCGCTGCTCGGCATCGCCGTCGTCGGTCGCACCCGGCAGGTCGAGGTCGACCGCCTCACCCGCCGCCTCGGCCGCGGCCTCGGACGCGTCGCCCGTCGGCTCGAGGCGGACGAGGGCCGCCCCGGTCTCGACCTGGCTGCCCGTGGAGACGAGGAGCTCCTTGACCCTGCCGGCGAAGGGCGCGGGGAGGACGGTCTCCATCTTCATCGACTCGAGGACGAGGACGGGGGCGCCGGCAGCGACCTCGTCACCGACCTTGAGCGGAGTCGCCACGACGAGCGCCGGTGCGGGAGAACGGAGCACCCCACCCTCGTCGCGACTGACGCGGTGGGTGACACCATCGACCTCGACGAGCTGGACCGGTCCGTGCGAGGCGGTGACGAGGCGGTGGGTGCGGTCACCGACGCGCACCCGCGAGGCGTACGGGCCGGTGCGCTCGAGGTCGGCGTCGACGGTCGTGGCGTCGCCCGCGGGGTCGGCGACGGAGACCCGGAACCGGGCGGGTCCCGTGCGGTACACCGTGACCTTGTAGGCGGTCCCGCGCAGCTTGAGGTCGACGGCCCGGCCGACGTCGTGCTGCACCTGGGGTCGCCCTCCGCGGGCGGTCTCCAGGAGGCGGGTCCGCTCGATCTCCTCCGCGTCCTCGTACGCCTCGATGCCGGCGACGACGAGCGCGACGCCGCTGTGCTCGGAGGCGACGAGCCGCCCCTCCGAGCGCACGCGGTCGATCCAGCCGGTGTCGGCGGAGCCGTCGACGACCTCGGGCTGGTCGAGGAGGTCGAGGATGAACGACTTGTTCGTCGCGCCGCCCTCGATGACGACCGTGGTCTCGCGCATGGCGCGGCGCAGGCGGGCGAGGGCCTCGTCGCGGTTGCGACCACTGGCGATGATCTTGGCGATCATCGAGTCGAAGTCGGCAGGGATCGAGTCACCCTCCGCGACACCGGTGTCGACGCGGATGCCGGGTCCGGCAGGCAGCTCGAGGTGGGCGATGCGGCCGGGAGCCGGGGCGAAGTCGCGGTCGGGGTCCTCGGCGTTGAGCCGTGCCTCGACGGCGTGGCCGCGCTCGTCGGGTCGTTCCCCCTCGAGGCGGCCTCCGGAGGCGACGTGGATCTGCAGCCGGACGAGGTCGGTGCCCGTGACGACCTCGGTGATGGGGTGCTCGACCTGGAGGCGGGTGTTGACCTCGAGGAAGGCGAAGAACCGGTCGCCCGGGTGGTAGAGGAACTCGACCGTGCCGGCGCCGGCATAGCCGACGGCGATGGCGAGGCGCTCGGCCGAGGCCTTGAGCTCGCTCTTCTGCGCCTCGTCGAGGACGGGCGAGGACGACTCCTCGATGACCTTCTGGTTGCGGCGCTGGACCGAGCAGTCGCGCACGCCGATCGCCCACGCGGTGCCCTGGCCGTCGGCGATGACCTGCACCTCGACGTGGCGGGCACCGGTGACGAGCTTCTCGAGGAAGACGACGCCGGAGCCGAAGGCGCGCTGGGCCTCGTCGCGGGTGCGCTCGTAGGCGTCGCTGAGCTCGGCGTCGGAGGTCACCTTGCGGATACCGCGGCCGCCGCCCCCGGCGGTCGCCTTGAGCATGAGGGGGTAGCCGACCTCGGCCGCCGAGGCGACGGCCGCCTCGAGGGTGTCGACCCCGCCCCGGCTCCACGGCGCGACCGGGACGCCGACCTCCTCGGCGATCAGCTTGGAGCCGATCTTGTCGCCGAGCTGGCGCATGGCCTCGGCGCTCGGGCCGATGAAGGTGACCCCGATCCGCTCGCAGACCTCGGCGAAGGCCGGGTCCTCGGCGACGAAGCCCCAGCCGACCCACGCCGCGTCGGCACGGGTCTCCAGGAGCGCCTTCTCGAGCACCGCGTGGTCGAGGTAGGGCCGGGCCGACGCGGGACCGAGGTCGTAGGCGACGTCGGACTCGCGCACGAACATCGCCGAGCGCTCGCCCTCGGTGTGGAGGGCCACGACCTCGATCCGGTGGCCACCCGGACCCGCCTGCGCGTTGATGTCGCGCACGGCGTGGACGAGCCGCATCGCGGCCTCGCCGCGGTTGACGATGGCGATCCGCGTGAACATCCGGGGTCCTCCAGGGGTCGGCTACCGGTTCGGCCGCGGCGGGTGGGCCCGCCGCGTCCCGAGCCTGTCACCATCTCGCGGTGACGCGCGAGTAATGAGCGCCGCGACGCGCGCCCGCAGGACGTCGGGAGTCAGCCGCGGCCGGTCGCGGCTGCCCTGGCCTCGTCCTTCTCGTGCGCGCGCTCGTCGTCGTCCCGCGCGACCTCGTCCTCGTCCGTGTCGGGGTCGGCCCGCGGCTCGACGAGGGCCGCCACCTTCGCCTCGGTCTCAGGGGTCAGCTCGTAGCGGCGCTGGTAGATCTCGAGCATCGCCATGAGGGTCGCCGCGACGGGGACCCCGAGGAGCGCGCCCGACAGGCCGAAGAGCTGGGCTCCGAGCAGTGCCGAGCCGAAGGACACGGCCGGGTGGACGTCGACGGCCCTGGCGGAGATCCGCGGCTCGAGCGTGAGGTTCTCGACCTGCTGGTAGGCGATCGCCCAGAGGAGGACCCACAGGCCGAGCAGCGGCTCGCCCGACGTGAGACCGACGACCACCGGCAGGGCGATGGAGATGTAGGTGCCGACGTTGGGGATGAACTGGGCGACGATGCCGGTCCACAGCGCGAGCGGCAGCCAGTAGGGCAGGTCGAGGACGAAGAACGCGACGCCGCTGGCGACGGCGTTGATCGACGCGAGCACGATGCGTGCCGCGATGTAGCCGCCGACCTTGACCCGGGTCAGGTCCCAGGCCGTGAGGAAGGGCACCTGGTAGCGCGGGGGCACTCGGCGGGCGATCCAGGCGCGCAACGTCGGCATGCCCACGGAGATGTAGAAGACGAAGAAGGCGACGACGAACAGCCCGAACACCCCCGAGAGCAGGGCGCTGAGCACGCCGAGGATCCCGAAGGCGACCGTCTGCGCGTACCCGGTGAGGTCGGTGGGGTCGAGCCCGGTCGACTCGAGGAGGTTGTCGAACGTGTACTGCGAGCCGGTCAGCTCGTTGACCCGCTCGAGCACCTCCGTCGCGATGTCGGGCACCGCCTGCACGAGGGCCGTCAGCTGGGCGACGAGGAGGCTGCCGAACGCCCAGAGGAAGGCGACCACCGCGACGGCGCCCGTGAGCATGACGACCGCGGTCGCCGCCGCGCGGGGCATGTGACGCGAGAGGCGACTGACGACCGGCTCCATCGCGAGCGCCGCGAACCAGCTCATGACGACGTAGAAGACCGTCTGGCTCCCCCGGGTCAGGACGAACCAGAGGACGAGGACGACGAGCAGCACGCCCACGACGACCCAGACGCGTCGCACGTCGGACCGCGCCGGGATCGCCGAGACCGTCGGGGCCGTGGCCGCGGCCGGGGCGGCCGGGGCGGCCGAGGCGGGGGTCGGATCCATGCGCCGAGCCTAGGGGTGGCCGTCGCACTCGCTCCTCAGAAGGGCACGGGTGTCGGCAGGGGTGGGCTCGCGGGCCACGTCGCGTGCTCGGGCGCGGTCGTGCGGGTGAGTCCGCTCGGGGCGGTCCAGGTGGCGGCTCCGTCGTCGGCGAGGCGGTAGCTCCATCGTCGACGTTGCTTGAGGCGATGGTGGCGCCGGCAGAGCTCGGCGAGGTTGGTGGGCGTCGTGGCCCCGGCGGGCCAGGGCCCGGCGTGGTCGAGGTCGCAGGCGTCGGCGGGGCGGGAACAGCCCCACATCCGGCACGTCCCGTCCCGCACTGCGACGAGGGCGCGAACATCCTTCGGCGGCCGGTAGGCGGCGGTGGTCGTCTCGAGGACCGCGCCGGTGCGCGCGTCGAGGACGGCCCGACCGACCTCCAGCGGCACGGTCTGCAGGAGGGTCTCGACGGTGTCTGCGTCGACCCAGCCGAGTCCCGGCAGCTCGCACCCCGACAGCGCTGCCGAGAGCGAGAACGCGTCCCCCACGCCTCGTCCGCCGACCGCGACCGGAGGGTCGCTCGCGTCATCTCGAAAGCCCCCGACGCCCGGGCCCGCGCCGGTCGTGGTGATGACCGGGATGCCGAGGGTGACGGAGGCGGTCACCGTGACGTTGGTCAGAAGCAGGTCGAGGAAGGCGTCGGCTCGGGCCTGGTCGGTGGTGATGGTGGGGTCGTCGGCGGCGTAGGTCTCGCCCAGGGCGGTGATCGCGGCCCACGCCTGGGCGGAGGCTGCGGCCGGCAGCTGGCCCCACCAGCTGGTGGTGCCGTCGGGACCGGGCGAGACCTCGACACAGCGGTCCCTGCGGTTCTTCTGCTGGACCTCGCGCACCTGGTCGGCAGCGACGCGGGTGGCGACCCGACGCACCACCGTCGTGACGCGCGACGGGTCGAGGTCGCCGAGCCGGTCGGCGATCACCTCCTCCACCGCAGCGCACGCGGCGACGTCGAGCCCGTCGCACGCCGACACGACCCTCGTGACGGTGCACCTGGCCAGCTCGCCCCTGACGACTCGGGCCAGCAGCCCCGGGAACCGCTCCGACAGCGCGGCAGCAAGCGAGACCCGCCGGCCCGCGGCCCACTGCCCGACCCCGGTCGCCAGGGAGACCTCCGTCGGCCCCATGGCGTCGACGAACCCCAGCGCGTGCTGCACCTCGACCGGCCCGCGGTCGGTCAGCCGGGTCTCATGGGACACCGCGTGGGCGACCACCACCAGCGGCGCTCCCTCTGCCGCGTTGATGACACCCTGAAGCGCCCCCGCCAGCTCGAACAGCTCGTCAGCCGGTACCGCGCCTGCCTCCGACCCCAGCCGCGCTCCCATCGAGGACACCGCTGCCCGCAGGGCGTCGATCTCACTCTGGAGGGAGGCGCTGGACATGCTCCATCATAACCGAACACCTGTTCAGATTTCAACGCTGCCCACAGCTTTCGGCCACCTGTCCCCGACGGACGAGAGGCCTCCAGCCGCATCAGCGGTCGGAGGCCTCTCGAGCACGGGGTGGCAGGTGAAGGATTCGAACCTTCGAAGCTTTCGCGACGGATTTACAGTCCGTTCCCATTGGCCGCTCGGGCAACCTGCCTGGTGCGCATGGAAGGATAGCAAGCCGCAACCGGCGGACCGAATCGACCTGGAGGACCCGTGGCGGACAGCAGCTTCGACATCGCGAGCACCTACGACAAGCAGGAGGTCGCCAACGCGGTCAACGCCGCCGCGAAGGAGATCGCCAACCGCTACGACTTCAAGAACGTCGGCGCGAAGGTCGAGCTCGCGGGCGAGGTCATCAGGATGGAGGCGAACACCGAGGACCGCTGCAAGGCCGTCCTCGACGTCGTCGAGACCTGGCTGATCAAGCGCCACGTCTCGCTCAAGCACCTCGACGTCCCCGAGGCCGGGCCCCGCCTGTCCGGTAAGGACTACAAGCTCGACTGCACGCTCAAGGAGGGGATCTCCTCGGAGAACGCCAAGAAGATCACCAAGCTGATCCGCGACGAGTTCCCGAAGACCGTCAAGACCCAGATCCAGGGCGACGAGGTGCGCGTCACGAGCAAGTCCCGCGACGACCTCCAGGCCGTCCAGCGGATGCTCAAGGACGCCGACCTCGAGGTCGCGCTGACCTACACGAACTACCGCTGAGGCGCCGTCGCCCCAGGTGTCAGCGTGATGCCAGGACGGCGGCCACCATCGCGTCGCCGACCCACGCGGCGTACTCGTCGCCGCTCCACCCGCGCAGCCCGGTCAGCAGGTGCCAGACCTCGATGCTGTTCAGGGTCCAGATCCGGTCCCGGGCGGCCTCGACGGTGAGGTCCGGAGCCAACGCACCGAGGTCGGCGACCCGCTGGACCACCATGCCCGCGCCGACGAGGCGCTCGGCGTTCGTCGTGTCGCGCAGCCGCACGAGGTCGGGGTCGCCGGCGGACGCGCCGGCCGCGATCTGCAGGGCGAGCGGGCCGATCCGCTCGGCCACGAGCCGCCCGAACGCGGCGTACCCCCGGAGGAAGACCGCCGCGTCGGGCTCGGCGTGGAGGGACCGCACGTCGGGGCGCTCGGCGAGGGGGACGGGGTCGTCGTCGCCGACGACCGCCACGTCGTACGCCGCCTTGAGCAGGGCTGCCTTGCTGCCGAAGACGTTGTAGACGGTCTGACCGCTGACCCCGGCGTCGCGCGCCACCGCGGCCACCGAGGTCGCCGCGTAGCCGTCGCTCCGGAAGCGGGCGTCGGCGGCTCGCACCACCCGGCTGCGGGTGGCGTCGGCCTGCTCGGCGCGCACGGCGCTGGAGTACGGCCGTGTGCTCGGCTTGTCTGCTTGACTCATGCTCAAATCATTTTACTATGGATCCAACCGATTCGTCCCGTCCCCGTGGAGACCACCATGATCCTGTCATCCCTCGACCACGCCTCCTCTTCCGTCGCCGGTGCCACCGACGACATCGGCCCGCGGTGGCGCGAGCTCGGGCTCGTCGGGCTCACCGCCCTCACGACGTACTCCGCCGCCGTCGGCTGGCAGGCCCAGGTCGTCTCCTACCCGCTGTACCGCGCCGTCGCCGCCGAGGACTTCCTCGCCTACCACGCGCAGTACAACGGCGCGATCCCCGTCGTCGTCATCGCGCCGGGGTTCCTGGCCTTCCTCGCCGGGATCGCCCTCCCGTGGACCCGCCCGGCCTGGGTCCCGGCCCGCACGGCCGGGCTCGTCGCGGTCGCCGGCGCGGTCGCCCTCGTCTCGACGGTGGCCTGGGCGATCCCGACGCACGCCCGGCTCGACCGCGTCGGCCAGGACGCCGCCACGATCGACAGCCTGCTGACCGCGAACCTCGTGCGGTCGGTGGCGCTCACCGTCGGCACCCTGGCGCTCGTCGGACTCGTCGGAGGGCGGGCCTGTCGTCGCGGGAAGGGCTGACGTAGCGTGAGGCGATGAGCGAGCGTCCCACCGCCACGACCACCGGCGAGCTGCGCGCCTCGGGGCACGAGGTCCGCTCCGTGCGCGCCGAGATCCGCGCCAACCTGCTCGCCGCCCTCGCGGCCGGGCGCGACCCGTGGCCGGGCCTGCACGGCTTCGGCAGCACGGTCGTCCCGCAGCTCGAGCGGGCGCTCATCGCGGGGCACGACGTCGTCCTCCTCGGAGAGCGCGGGCAGGGCAAGACCCGCCTCCTGCGCAGCCTCGTCGGGCTGATGGACGAGTGGTCCCCGGTCATCGCCGGGTTCCGAGCTCGGCGAGCACCCCTTCGAGCCCATCACCGTCGAGTCCCGGCGCCGCGCAACGGAACTGGGCGACGACCTCCCGGTCGAGTGGCGGCACCGCGACGAGCGCTACTCCGAGAAGCTGGCGACGCCCGACACGAGCGTCGCCGACCTCATCGGCGACGTCGACCCGATGCGCGTCGCCGAGGGGCGACGGCTCGGCGACCCCGAGACGATCCACTTCGGGCTCATCCCCCGCAGCCACCGGGGCATCGTCGCCATCAACGAGCTGCCCGACCTCGCCGAGCGCATCCAGGTGGCGATGCTCAACGTCATGGAGGAGCGCGACATCCAGATCCGCGGGCTACGTCCTGCGCCTGCCGCTCGACGTCCTCGTCGTCGCGAGCGCCAACCCCGAGGACTACACGAACCGCGGCCGGATCATCACCCCGCTCAAGGACCGCTTCGGCGCCGAGATCCGCACCCACTACCCGCACGAGCTCGACGACGAGATGGCCGTCGTCCGCCAGGAGGCCGGTCTCGTCGCGCACGTCCCCGACGCCCTCCTCGAGGTCGTCGCCCGCTTCACCAGGGCGCTGCGCTCCTCCCCCGCCGTCGACCAGCGCTCCGGGGTGTCGGCCCGCTTCGCGATCGCGGCGGCCGAGACCGTCGCGGCGGCGGCCCTGCACCGCGCCACCGTCGTCGGTGAGGACGAGGCCGTCGCCCGGGTCGTCGACCTCGAGGCCGCGCTCGACGTCCTGCGCGGCAAGGTCGAGTTCGAGTCGGGCGAGGAGGGCCGCGAGCGCGAGGTGCTCGCCCACCTCCTGCGCACCGCGACCGCCGAGGCCTGCCGTTCACGGCTGGGCGGCATCGACCTCGGCCTCCTCGTCGAGGCCATCGAGGACGGCGCGCTCGTCACGACGGGCGAGCGGGTGCCGGCGCGCGACCTCCTCGACGGACTGCCCGTCCTCGGCGAGTCCGACGTCTACGAGAAGATCGCCGCCAGGGTCGGGGCGACGACGGTCGGCGAGCGCGCGAGTGCCGTCGAGCTGGCCCTCGAGGGCCTCTACCTCGCCCGGCGGATCGGCAAGGACAGCGTCGACGGCGAGACCGTCTATGGCTGAGACCGTCGTCCGCCCGGCGCGACCTGAGGACGTCGTGGGTATCGTCGGCCTCGGGGCCGAGGTCGTGCCCGCCACGTACGGTCCCCTGTCGCCCGCGTACGCGACGTGGTGCCTCGAGCGGTGGTGGTCTCCGGGCGTCGTGGCCGAGCAGGTCGCCGCGCTCCCCCACTGGGTGGCCGATCGCGGCGGCGCGGTCGTCGGAGTCACGAACCTCGGCAGCACCGGTGAGGGCCCGGCGATGTGGAAGCTCTACGTCCATCCCGACCACCACGGCCACGGACTCGGCAGCGCCCTGCTCCAGGCGGTCGAGCAGGCCGCCGACGGCACCGACCTGCGCCTCGAGTACCTCGACGGCAACGAGACAGCGGCCGCGTTCTACCGGGCCCGGGGTTTCGTCGAGTCGCACCGCACCGTCCTCGACTCGTTCCCGGACCTCACCTGGGTGTGGATGCGCAAGGAGCTGTCGTGAGCCGGTACCGGAAGTACGAGGGCGGCGACCCCCTCGCGCCGCCCGTCGACCTGCGCGAGGCGCTCGACGCCATCGGCGAGGACGTCATGGCCGGCACGTCCCCCGAGCGGGCGATGCGCGAGCTGCTGCGCCAGGGCACCCGGAGCAAGGTCGGCCTCGACGAGCTGGCCCGCCGGGTCGCCGAGCGCCGCCGCGAGCTGCTGGCGAAGCACTCGCTCGGCGGCACCCTCGAGGAGGTCCGCCGCCTCCTCGACGAGGCCGTCCTCGGCCGAGCGCAAGCAGCTGGCCCGCGACCTCGACGACGACGCCCGCTTCGCCGAGATGCGGATGGAGAACCTGCCGCCCTCGCCCGCGCAGGCGGTCAGCGAGCTCGCCGACTACGACTGGCGCAGCAGCGACGCCCGCCAGAAGTACGAGGAGATCAAGGACCTCCTCGGCCGCGAGCTGCTCGACCAGCGCTTCGCGGGGATGAAGCAGGCGCTCGAGAACGCGACCCCCGAGGACCGCGAGCGGGTCGAGGCGATGGTCCGCGACCTCACCGACCTCCTCGCCGCCCATGCCCGGGGCGAGGACACGACCGAGCAGTTCGAGCGGTTCATGGCCGCGCACGGCGACTTCTTCCCCGAGAACCCGCAGACGGTCGACGAGCTCGTCGACGCGCTCGCTGCGCGGGCCGCGGCGGCGCAGCGGATGCTCGCCTCGATGACCCCCGAGCAGCGCGCGGAGCTGGCCGAGCTGTCGGCCCAGGCGTTCGGGTCCTCCGCCCTCATGGAGGGGCTCGACCGGCTCGACGACCTGCTGCGCGGGCTGCGCCCCGGCGAGGACTGGGACGGTTCGGAGCGGTTCTCCGGCGAGCAGGGGCTCGGCCTCGGTGACGGCACGGGCGCCCTGCAGGACGTCGCCCAGCTCGACGCCCTCTCCGACCAGCTCGCCCAGGCCCATCCGGGCGCCCGGATGGGCGACGTCGACCTCGACGCCCTCGCCCGCCAGCTCGGCGACGACGCGGCGGTCGACGCCCGCGCCCTCGCCGAGCTCGAGAAGGCGCTGCGCGACAGCGGCTACCTCACGAGGGCCGCCGACGGCACCCTGCGACTGTCACCCCGGGCGATGCGCGAGCTCGGCCGCTCCCTCCTGCGCGACGTCGCCGGCCGCCTGTCGAACCGGCAGGGCGCGCGCGACGTTCGGGCTGCCGGTGCCGCCGGCGAGCAGAGCGGAGCGACGCGTCCGTGGGAGTTCGGCGACACCGAGCCCTGGGACGTCACCCGCACCATGACCAACGCGCTGACCCGCACCGCTGCCGAGGCGCCCGGCGACGGCATCCGGCTCGACATCCGCGACGTCGAGGTCGTCGAGACCGAGGCCCGCACCCGGGCAGCGGTCGCCCTCCTCGTCGACACCTCGTTCTCCATGGCGATGGACGGCCGCTGGGTCCCGATGAAGCGCACCGCCCTCGCGCTCCACCAGCTGATCCGCTCGAGGTTCCGGGGTGACCACCTCGAGCTCATCGGGTTCGGACGGCACGCCGAGGTCATGGAGATCGAGCAGCTGACCGCGCTGGATGCCATGTGGGAGAAGGGAACCAACCTCCACCACGCCCTGCTCCTGGCCAACCGGCACTTCCGCCGCCACCCGCACGAGCAACCGGTCCTCCTCGTCGTCACCGACGGCGAGCCGACCTCCCACCTCGAACCCGGGGGCGAGGTCTTCTTCGACTACCCGCCGCACCCGCGGACCATCGCCCTCGCCGTGCGCGAGCTCGACGCCGCGGCCCGCCTCGGCGCCCAGACGACCTTCTTCCGGCTCGGCGAGGACCCCGGGCTCGCGCGCTTCGTCGACTCGATGGCCACGCGGGCCGGAGGCCGGGTCGTCGCGCCCGAGCTCGGCGACCTCGGGGCTGCCGTCGTCGGCTCCTACCTCGGGTCCCGTTCTCCCGGTTCGGAGTTCGGCGGCTCGTACCGCGACCTCTTCGGCGGCCGCGGCTTCTGGGCCGGCTGAGGAGGTCGTCGTGCGCGCCGTCGTGTACGACCGCTACGGAGGGCCCGAGGTGCTGCGCCTCGAGGACGTCGCCGAACCCGTCGCCGGGCCGGGACAGGTCCTGGTCCGGGTCGTCGCGGCGTCGGTCAACCTCTCGGACTGGGAGGCCCTGACCGGGAGTCCTGCCTATGCCCGCTTCGGCGGGCTGCGACGGCCTCGTCGTCACGTGCTCGGCTCCGACCTCGCAGGTGTCGTCGAAGCCGTCGGTCCCGGGGTCACCGCCTTCGCGGTCGGCGACGAGGTCTACGGCGACAACCTCGCGCTCCTCGGCGGCTTCGCGGAGCTCGCCGTCGCGTCGGTCTCGGCCCTCGCGCCCAAGCCGCCCGGCCTGTCGTTCGCCGACGCCTCGACCATCCCCCAGTCCGGGGCGATCGCCCTCCAGGGGACAGCCGGCGTCGGGCCCGGGACGCGCGTCCTCGTCAACGGCGGTGGTGGCGGCACCGGGCCTCTGGCCATCCAGCTCGCGAAGTCCGCTGGGGCCCACGTCACCGGCGTCGACAACGCCGGCAAGCTCGACTTCATGCGGTCGGTCGGGGCCGACGAGGTCGTCGACTTCCGCGCCGACGACTGGACCCGGCGCGGCCCGTTCGACCACGTCCTCGACCTCGTGGCCCACCGGTCGGTCCTCGCCTACCGGCGGGCGCTCGCCCCCGGGGGTCGCTACCGCTGCGTCGGCGGCCCGGTGCGCACGCTGCTGCGGGTGGTCACTGCGGGAACGCTCCTCGGCGCCACCAGCGGCCGGAGCATCGGGGTGCTCGTCGTGCGCCAGGGCCCGGCCCACTTCACACCGGTCGCCGACCGCGTCCTCGCCGGAGAGGTGCGCGTCCAGGTCGACCGCGTCGTCACCCTCGACGACGTGCCGGAGGCCCTCGCGCGCGTCGGTGGAGGGCACTCGCTCGGCAAGGTCGTCGTCGGCATCGGCGCCTGACCGACG
This sequence comes from uncultured Actinomycetota bacterium, assembly GCA_963834225.1. GTDB lineage: Bacteria > Actinomycetota > Actinomycetes > Actinomycetales > Dermatophilaceae > Oryzobacter. The sequence continues at coordinate 37,079 of CAWIAT010000023.1, forward strand.
GGCAGACCGCGGTCAGTCGAAGCGCCGGCGGCTCGCGAGGGCCTCTCGCAGGACGTGGTCGGCGTCGACGAGGGAGCGGCGGACCCCGGGGGTGAGGTCGTCGCGGGCGAGCACCGCCGTGGACGCCTCGAGCGACGCGTCCTCGACGAGCGCCGCCGGGTGGAGGAGGCCGGCGACCCGCTCGAGGGCGTCGTCGCCCATCCGCTTCGACAGGTTCACGACGAGGTCGCCGACCCGGGTCACGTAGGGCCTGACCAGGTCGGGGTCGGAGGCCGCCCAGAACGAGCCCGCCACGGCGAGGGCGCCGTAGTTCGACAGCGACGCGTCGTCATGGAGGGTGCGCCACGCCCAGGCCTTGGCAGCCGTCGTGGGCAGCGCCGCACGCACGCCGAGGGCCGCCTGCTGCCCCGCCATCGACCGGTCGGCCTCGGCCGCGTCGGCCACCTGGTCCTCGGTGAGGTGGCCGAGGACGGCCAGCCGATGCAGGACGACCCAGCGGAAGTCGTCGTCGCCGACGAGGGTGTCGGGCAGACCGTGGCCGGACGCCCACCGACGCAGTCGCTCGACGTCGGACCCGCTCCGGGCCCAGCCCCGGGCGGCGGCGACCGCCAGCGCGTCGCCGTGACCGGCACCGACGACCCCGGCGCGAGCGGCGAGGGCGTCGGCGGCACCAGCGAAGCGGAAGCGGGCGGCCTCCTGCTCGGCGGGCGGGAGGAAGTGCGGCACGACGTCGTCGAGGACGACCCGGGTCACCCTCGACAGGACCGCGGCGTCGTCCTCACGGGCCCAGGCGTGCCCGACGAGGGCGAGGACGAGCCGCGGGTCGACCTCGGCGCGGTGCACCCCACCGAGGACCGCCGTCCAGACGACCTGACGCGCGAGGGCGTCGTCGATGCCGGCGAGCGTGGCCGGCAGGGCCGCGAGGGTGGCGTCGTCGAGGGCGACCTCGGCCCAGGTGAGGTCGGAGGCGTTGGGGACGAGGAGGGCCGAGGGGGGAAGCGCTGCGACGCCCTCGACGGACACCGGCTCGTCGCGCAGGACGACCTGCGCGCGCAGCACCTCGCGGCCGCCCTCGTCGAACGCGGCGACATCGAGGGTGTGGGGGCGGTCTGCGGGGTGCTCGTCGGGCACCGTGCGCGTCAGCGCGCCGTCGCGGCCGAGGGCCACGCGGTCGGCGCCCGCGGTCTGCAGCCACGCTCGGGCCCAGTCGTCGAGGGGCGCACCGGCAGCGCGGCCCATCGCCTCGAGGAACTCCGAGAGCTCGCCGTTGCCGAACGCGTGGCGGCGGAGGTGGTCGGTGACACCCGCGAGGAAGGCCTCGTCGCCGACGTGGGCGATGAGCTGCCGCAGCACCGAGGCGCCCTTGGCGTAGGAGATCCCGTCGAAGTTCGCCAGGGCCGACAGGGCGTCGGGGGCGGGCGACCCCGCCACCGGGTGGGTGCTCGGCGACCGCTCGGCCGCGTAGCCCCAGAGCTTGCGCACGATCCCGAACTCGACCCAGGCCTCGTCGGCGCCCATCGCGTCGACCATCGTCCGGTAGGCCATGTACTCGGCGAACGACTCGTTGAGCCACAGGTCGTCCCACCAGCGCATCGTCACGAGGTCGCCGAACCACATGTGGGCCATCTCGTGGGCGATGGTGTTGTCCCGGACGAACAGCTGGTCGGGGGTCACGGCCCCGCGGTAGACGTAGGTGTCGCGGAACGTCACGCAGCCCGGGTTCTCCATCGCCCCGGCGTTGAACTCGGGGACGAAGACCTGGTGGTACTCGCCGAACGGGTACCGGATGCCGAAGAGCCGGTGGTAGTGGTCGAAGCAGGTCCGCGTCGTCGCGAGGAGGTGCTCGGCCTGGGCCCGTAGGTACGGCTCGAGGGAGCGGCGGGCGTGGACGCCGAGCGGGATCCCGTCGTGCTCGCTGGTCACCGAGCTCCAGGGCCCGGCGCACACCGTGACGAAGTACGTCGCGAGCGGCGGGGTCGTGGCGAGGGTCGTCCTCCCGGGACCCTCGCGCGTGGCGCCGCCGTTGCCCACGATGTTCCAGTGCTCCGGGTGGGTGACCGACACCGTGTACGGCGCCTTGAGGTCGGGCTGGTCGAAGCAGGCGAAGACGGTGGGCGCGGCGTCGAGGAAGAGGTGGCCGTAGACGTAGTCCTCGTCGTCGGCGGGGTCGGTGCTGCGGTGCAGCCCCTGGCCGTCGTGGCTGTAGGCCATCGTCGCGTCGACCTCGAGGACGTTGTCCGCCGCCAGGTGGGTCAGGACGAGCCGGCCGTCGGCGAGCGCGGTGGCGTCGAGGGAGACTCCGTTGAGCGTCGCGGTGTGCAGCTCCCGGGGTCGGAGGTCGACCGCCGCCGCGGCGCCGGGCTCGCGGCAGGTGAAGCGGATCGTGGTCCGCGAGCCGAACACCTCGGCCCCACGGTCGAGATCCAGGTCGACCTCCATCGCGTCGACGGTGAGCAGGGCGGCCCGGGCGACGGCCTCGGCGCGGGTCAGGGAAGCCATGGCCCCCACCCAACCAGAACCACCGCCCATGTGCCAGGTGGTCGACCCCGCGACCCTGAGCACACGAGACGCGCGACCTGCCTCTCCGCGTCGGGTGCCGAGGTGGCTGCCCCCGCGACCACCTGAGCACCCGACTCGCGAAGGTCGACCTCCGGCCAGGGGGTTGACGAGAATTGGTTAGTAAAGTTTACTAACGCTTCATGAACCCGTCACCGCGCCGCGTCCGGACGTCCTCGGCCGTCCTCCCGACGGACGGCCGGCGGCAGAACCTCTCGCTCGTGCTGCAGACCCTGCGCCGCCTCGGACCGACCTCCCGCGCCCAGCTCGCCCGCGAGGTCGGGGTCACCAAGGTGACGATGTCCGACCTCGTGACCCAGCTGATGGACGAGGGCCGGGTGCGCGACATCGGCCCGGCCGAGGTCGCCGGCGCCGGTCGTCGCGGCACCCTCGTCGACCTCGACCCGGCCCGCCTGCTCACCCTCGCCGTCGACCTCTCGGTCCCGGCGCGTCTCCAGGCCGCCGTCCTCGACATCACCGGCGAGCTCGTCGTCCTCGAGGAGCGGGCCGCCGCCGTCGACGCCGAGTCCGGCCGCGGCCTCGACGTCGACGTCGTCCTCGACCTCATCCACTCGACGATCGCGCGGGCCCCCGGTCCGGTCCTCGGCATCGGGATCGGCACCCCCGGCCTCGTCGACCGCCACGGCAGCGTGCGCGCCGCCCCGAACCTCGGCTGGACCGACGTGCCGCTGCGCGAGCTCGTCGCCGCGGCGACCGGCCTGCCCGTCCTCGTCTGCAACGACTCCGACGCCGCCACCCAGGCCGAGCTGAGCGCCTCTCCCGGGAGCGAGGACATGGTCCTCGTCCACGTCGGGCGCGGCGTCGGCTGCGGCATCGTCACCGGAGGACGACGCGTCGCCGGCGCGCACCACGCCGCCGGGGAGATCGGCCACGTCACGGTCGGCACCGACGGCGGCGAGCCGTGCCCGTGCGGCAAGCGCGGCTGCCTCGAGACCTGGCTGTCCGTCCCCCGGCTGCGCGCCGCCCTCGAGGCCGACGACCCGGCCGAGGGCACCCTCGTCGTGGAGACGGCCGGCGAGCGCCTCGGCGTGGCCCTCGCCCCGCTCGTCGCCGCCCTCGACCTCTCCGAGGTCGTCCTCGCCGGTCCCGAGGAGCTCCTCGCACCGGTCGTCCCCGTCCTCGAGCGCACGCTGTCGGCGCGCCTCCTCGAGGACCCCGAGCACCCGCTGTCCGTCCGGCTCGCCGGACGCCCGCAGGACATCGTCCTGCGGGGGGCGGCGGCGCTGGTCCTCTGGGACCGGCTCGGGGTCGTCTGACCCCGGTGAACGCACCACCGCACGACCGCACCACCGCACGACCGCACCACCCACCCCTCAGCACCACCACACAGCACCGACCGGGGCACCGACGCCCCACCGCCCGAAAGGAAGACCGACATGACTCGGCGCCTCTCCCTCGTCGCGCTGACCAGCGCGGCGCTCGTCCTCTCTGCATGCTCCAGCGGTGGTGGCGCAGCCACCGACTCGCCGGCCGCGACCGACCCGTCGGCCAACGCGGGCAAGACCGTCACCCTCTGGCTCGCCGGGGGTGACACCAGCGACGAGCTGCGCACCTACCTCGTCGACACCTTCAAGAGCAGGACCGGCGCGACCCTGGCCATCGAGGAGCAGTCGTGGGGTGACCTCGTCACCAAGCTGACGACGGCCCTCCCGGACGCCGCCAACAGCCCCGACGTCGTCGAGCTCGGCAACACCCAGAGCCCGACCTTCACCAACGTCGGCGCCTTCCTCGACATCTCCGACATGTACGACGAGCTCGGCGGTTCCAAGCTGCTCCCCAGCTTCGTCGAGGCGGGCTCGGTCGACGGCAAGAAGTACGCCCTCCCCTACTACTTCGGCTCGCGCTACGTCTTCGCGCGCACCGACGTGTGGAAGGAGGCCGGCGTCGCCAAGCCGACGACGCTCGAGGAGTTCAACACCGCGGTGAAGACCATCGCCGCAGAAGAACCCGCGGGGCACCGAGAACTTCTCCGGCTTCTTCATCGGCGGCCAGGACTGGCGCAACGGCATCTCGTGGGTCTTCGCCAACGGCGGCGACCTCGCGAAGAAGGAGAACGGGCAGTGGGTCTCGACCCTCAGCGACCCGAACACCCTGAAGGGCCTCGGCCAGCTCAAGGAGATCTACACCTCGGCGAGCAAGGCCCCGGCCGACGCCAAGGACCAGACGCCGTGGCTGTACATCAACGACAGCGACGTCATCCTCGACGCCGACGGCAAGCCGAGCGGCAAGACCGCCCTCTCGGCCGCGACCATCATGGCGCCGGGCTGGGCGCACTGGTCGATCGGGAACCTCGAGAAGAAGGACGGCAAGGACGTCCGCACCTGGGACCCGAAGAAGTTCGAGACCTTCGTCCTCCCGGGCACCGACGGCAAGCCGGCCCCCGTCTTCGCGGGCGGCTCGAACATCGCGATCTCGGCGAAGTCGAAGAACCCGGCGCTGGCCAAGGAGCTGATGAGGATCGTCTTCAGCCCCGAGTACCAGCAGAAGCTCGGTGGGGCGGGCCTCGGCCCGGCCAACAGCGAGTACGTCTCCTCGCTCGGTGACGACGAGTTCGCGAAGGCGCTGATGGAGTCCGCCTCGAACAGCAAGCTCACCCCGGCCGCGCCGGGCTGGGCCGCGGTCGAGTCCTCCATGGTGATGGAGGAGTTCTTCGGCAAGATCCGTGGCGCGTCCGACCTCGCGGCCCTCGCGAAGGAGTACGACGCCAAGATCACCCCGATGCTCAACCTCAAGTGAGCACCACCCGGCGGCCGGTCGACCTCCCCGACCGGCCGCCGGGCCACCACTCCAGCGCGAGGACGACGCCATGACCACCGTGACGAGCGCACCCCCCGCGCCGTCCCCGACGGCCCCCGAGGCCGCCGGACGCACACCCCGCCGCCGCGGCCGCAGACTGCCCCTCCTCCTCATCGTCCCGACCCTCGTCCTCCTCGTCGCGGCGCTCGGCTACCCCGTCGGGTGGCAGCTGCTGACGAGCCTGCGGAAGTTCGGGCTGATGCAGCAGTTCGGGGCGCCCGCCGAGTGGGTCGGCCTCGACAACTACGCCTCGCTCGTCTCCGACCCGGCCCTGTGGTCGGTCGTCCTGCGGTCGGTCGCGTTCTGCCTCGTGACCTCGCTGGTGACGGTGGTGATCGGAGGTGGTCTGGCGGTGCTGATGAACGCCCTCGACCGGTGGGCGCGCCTCGTCCTCCAGGTCTCGCTCCTCCTCGCCTGGGCGATGCCCGTCGTCGCCTCGATGACGGTGTGGATCTGGATCGTCGACTGGCGGCGTGGCCTGCTCAACTGGCTGCTCGTCCGGCTCGGGCGACGCCGACGCCCAGGGGCACAACTGGCTCTCGGAGCCGCTGTCCTTCTTCGCGGTCGCGTGCGCGGTCGTCGTCTGGATGAGCGTGCCCTTCGTCGCGCTCTCGATCTACGCGGGGCTGACCCAGGTGAGCACCGAGGTCCTCGAGGCCGCCACCATCGACGGCGCGAGCGGCTGGCAGAAGCTTCGGCACATCATCGCGCCGCTCGTGCGCCCCGTGCTCTCGATCGTCTTCCTGCTCCAGCTCATCTGGAACCTACGGGTGTTCACCCAGGTCAAGCTCCTCCAGGACGCCGGGTCGGTCGCCAACGAGACCAACCTGCTCGGCACCTTCGTCTACCAGCTCGGCACCGGCAAGGGCGACTTCGGCACCGCGAGCGCGGTGTCCGTCCTCATGCTCGTCCTCACCCTCGCGCTCAGCTGGCCCTACGTCCGCTCCCTCATCAAGGAGGAGTCCTGATGCGCCGCTCCCGCACGTCGCGGGTCCTGCTCACGGTCCTCGCGCTCGTCGTCGCCCTCGTCTGGGCGTTCCCCGTCTACTGGATGCTGAACTCGGCCTTCCTGCCCAACGTCGTCCTCCAGTCGACGACGCCGACGTTCCTCCCCTTCGGCGGCTCGCTCGACAACTTCCGCACCGTCGTCGGCGACCCCGCCTTCGGCCGGGCGCTCGTCATCTCCCTCGTCGTCACGCTGACGACGGTGGTCGCGGCGCTGTGCATCGCCTTCCTCGGCGCGCTGGCCATCAGTCGCTTCCACTTCCGCGGACGCACCTCGTTCGTCCTCGCGCTGCTGCTCATCCAGATGCTGCCCGCCGAGGGCCTGTTCATCGCCCAGTACAAGATGATGAGCGAGCTCGGCCTGCTCAACCGCTCCCTCGCGCTCGCGGTCCTCTACACCGCGGCCGTCGTGCCCTTCACCATCTGGATGCTGCGCGGCTTCGTCGCCGGCGTGCCCGCGGAGCTCGAGGAGGCGGCCATGGTCGACGGCCTGTCACGGACCAAGGCGTTCCTGCGGATCACGTTCCCGCTCTTGGCTCCCGGCCTCGTGGCGTCCGGTGTGTACGCATTCCTCCAGGCGTGGAACGAGTTCACCGTCGCGCTGGTCATCATGACCGAGGAGCAGTCGCGCACCCTGCCGCTGTGGCTGCGCGGCTTCGTCCAGGCGAGCGCGAGCCGCGAGACCGACTGGGGCCAGGTGATGGCGGCGTCAACCCTCGTCGCGCTGCCCGTCATCGTCTTCTTCCTCATCGTCCAGGGCCGGATGAGCAGTGGTCTCGTCGGCGGGGCGGTGAAGGGGTGAGCGGGGTGCCCTCCGGGTCCGACGACCTCGCGGCCGACGTCGCGGCAACGCTCCAGCCCGGCTTCGCGGGGTCGGTCGTGCCCGACTGGGTCGTCCGCGCCCACGCCGGCGGCCTGGCCTCGCTGTGCCTGTACGGCGACAACGTCTCGGCCAGCGGCGGGCTCGGTCCGCTGTGCGCCGACCTCCACGCCCGCCTCCCCGGCATCCTCCTCGCGACCGACGAGGAGGGCGGCGACGTCACCCGCCTCCACTACCCCGCCGGGTCGACGGCCCCGGGCAACGCGGTGCTCGGCCGGCTCGACGACACGGGTCTGACGCAGGCCGTCGGGGCCTTCGTCGGCGCCGAGCTGGCCGCCCTGGGGATCGGGCTCGACCTCGCGCCCAGCGTCGACGTCAACTCCTCCCCCTCGAACCCGGTCATCGGGGTGCGCAGCTTCGGTGACGAGCCGGCGCTCGTGGCCCGCCACTCCGCGGCGTTCGTCGAGGGCCTCCAGTCCACCGGCGTGGCCGGGTGCGCGAAGCACTTCCCCGGTCACGGCGACACCGTCGTCGACTCCCACCACGGGCTCCCCCGGGTCGACGTGCCGCTCGACGTGCTGCGCGACCGCGAGCTCGAGCCGTTCCGGGCCGCGGTCGCCGCCGGGGTCGGCTCCGTGATGACGTCGCACATCATCGTCACCGCGCTCGACGCCGACCTCCCGGCGACGTTCTCGCCCACCGTGATCCGCGTCCTGCGCGAGGAGCTCGGCTTCGACGGGGTCGTCGTCAGCGACGCCCTCGACATGGCGGGCGCCAGCGCCGAGACCGGGATCCCCGAGGCCGCCGTGCGCGCCCTCCTCGCCGGCGTCGACCTCCTCTGCCTCGGGTCGGACACGGGCGAGCTGCGCTGGGCCGCGACCCACGACGCGGTCACCGATGCCGTGGTGTCCGGTCGGCTCCCGCGCCGACGCGTCGCCGAGGCCGCTGCCCGGGTGCGCGCGCTGGCTGCCGAGGTCGCCCGTCCGCCGGCCGGATCGGCGGACACCGAGCCACCCCTCGACACCGCAACCATCGCCCGGGCATTCCGCCTGTCCGACCACGCGATCCGCTGGCTCTCGGCCGACGGACCCGTCGCCGTCGTCCAGGTCGGGTCGGTCGCCAACCTCGCGGTCGGCGCCGTCTCGTGGGGTCCCGGGGGCCTCGGTGAGGCCGTTCCCGAGGACGAGGTGCCGGCCGGCGCACGGGTCGCCGTCGTCGGCCGGGCCCTGGACGCCGGCCACCCGGCCCACGCCACGGCCGACCGCCTGCGGGCAGCGGGTCATGACGTCGTCCTCGTCGAGTGCGGCTGGCCGCGCGGTGGCGCCGACGTCGAGGTCTTCGGCGGCTCGCCGGTCGTCTCGCGCGCCCTCCTGGCGGTCCTGCGCGGTGAGGTGGCCCCGTGAGGATCGGCATCGACATCGGCGGGACCAAGACCGCCGCCCTCGTCCTCGACGAGACGGGCGCCACGCTCGCGCACGTGGCGGCGCCGTCCGGCCGCGGCGCGACCCAGGTCCTCGCCACCGCCGTCGAGGTCGCCGACCGTGCCGCGGCCGCCGTCGGGGGATGGCCGTCGGTGACGCACCTCGGCGCGTGCATGCCCGGCCTCGTCGACCCCACGACCGGCTGGGCCCGGCACGCCGTGCACCTCGGCGTCGGGTCGCTCGACCTCGCCGGTGGCCTCGAGGCCGCCACCGGCCGGCGCCCGCACGTCGACAACGACGTCAAGGCGGCCGCCCTCGGTGCGCACCACTCCCTCGGGCCGGACGCCGCGACGGGGACGACGGCCTACCTCAACGTCGGGACCGGCCTCGCGGCGGCGATCGTCCACCGCGGCGAGGTCGTGCGCGGGGCCGGCGGCGCCGCGGGCGAGATCGGGCACCTCCCGGTCGGCTCGGGCATCACGTGCAGCTGCGGCCAGGAGGGCTGCCTGGAGACCATCGCGTCGGGCACCGCCCTCCACCGGATGTGGCCGCGGCCCGCCCAGGACCTCTTCCCCGCGGCCGCGGCCGGCGACGAGCTGGCCCGCGAGGTCGTGGCGACGCTGGCCCGCGGCATCGCCGTCGCCGTGCAGGTCCTCGTCGTCACCGGGGCCGAGCACGTCGTCATCGGGGGCGGGGTCGCCCGGGACCGCGCCGACCTCGAGGCCGCCCTCGCCGCCGACGTCACCGCCCGGGCCGCCTCCTCGCCCTTCCTCCGTAGGCTGGACCTCGTGACACGCACCCGAGTCCTCGACGGCGACGTCCCGGTGGCGGCCATCGGCGCCGCCCTCCTCCCGGGCCGCACCCAGCCGGTGGGGGCGGTGGTCTGATGGAGGTCGTCGTCTCCCCGACGCCCGCTGACGCCGCGCGCCGGGCCGCGGAGGCCGTCCTCGCCGGACTGCCGCGCGGCGGTGGCCTCGACGGTGCCCGCGGACCCGTCCTCGGTCTCGCCACCGGATCCTCGCCCCTGGGCCTGTACCAGGAGCTCGGCCGGGCCGTGGCCGAGGGCCGCGTCGACTTCTCGCGCGCCCACGGCTTCGCCCTCGACGAGTACGTCGGGCTGCCGCCCGGGCACCCCGAGGGGTACCGCGAGGTGCTGCTCCGCGAGGTGTGCGCCGTCATCGGGCTGCCCCCGGAACGGCTGTCGGTCCCCGACGGCTCGGGAGACGACGTCCCCACCCTCATGACCGCGGCCCGCGCCTACGAGGACCGGATCCGCGAGCTCGGCGGGGTCGACGTCCAGGTCCTCGGGATCGGCGCGAACGGGCACCTGGGCTTCAACGAGCCGGGGTCGGCCCTCGCGTCGCGGACCCGGGTCAAGCGGCTCTCCGACCGCACCCGGCGCGACAACGCCCGCTTCTTCCACGGCCTCGACGACGTGCCGACCCACTGCGTCACGCAGGGGCTCGGCACGATCCTCGACGCGCGCCGCCTCGTCCTCGTCGCCACCGGCGACACCAAGGCCGACGCCGTCGCCGCCGCTCTCGAGGGACCGCTCATGGCCTCGGTGCCGGCCTCGGTGCTCCAGTGGCACCGCGACACCGTCGTCTGCCTCGACGAGGCCGCGGCGGCCGCCCTGCGCAACCGCCAGTACTACGACGACGCGGCCGCGGGGCTCACCGACCGCTGACGGTGTGCACGTCCTCGGTCGCGAGGACGCGGGTGACCGGGTCCCCCGCGAGGGCGGGGCTGTTGGCGGGCATCGACCAGACCCTCGTGCGCAGGAGCTCGAGGAACGCCTCGGCCTCGCCGGCCGAGTCGAACTCGAGGTCCACGAGGACGTACTGGGGGTCGTCCAGCGGTCGCCTGATGACGTGGCCGCGGACGCCGGCGGTGGTCCGCGTGCCGGCGAAGCGGTCGAAGGCCTGCCTCCACACGGTGAAGTCGGTGACGGGGTGCTCGATCCTCAAGGTGGTCATCGTCCGAGCGTGCGGCGTGAGGGGTGCCCACCGACATCCCAACTGTCTGGGGTCCTGCCGCCCGCTAGCCTGACGGGATGGCTCGGCCCGGGGCTCGCGAGATGACTCCCGACGACGTCGACCGCCTGGGCTCGAGGCCGACGGACTCCAGGGTGTTCCGGGCCGAGGTGCTCGAGCGACTCCGACGGTCCCTCGGGTTCGACTGGTTCGCGTGGGTGCTGACCGACCCGGGGACCACGGTGGGGGTCGACCCGCTCGCCGAGCTCCCCGACCTCGGGGCACTGCCGACGGTCGTCCGGCTGAAGTACCTCACCGCCGTCAACCGGTGGACCTCGCTCGCGGACGCGTCGTCGTTGGGGGACCGCGCGGAGGCGAGCCCGCTGTGGCGCGAGGTGCAGCGCTCCCACGGGGTCGCCGACGTGGCCTCCGTCGTCCTGCGCGACCGGTACGGGTGCTGGGGGTTCCTCGACCTGTGGTCCGCCCGGACCTACACCTCCGGCGAGGTCGGCCACCTGCGCCGGCTGGCCCCGCACCTCACCGCCGCGGTGCGGCGCCGACAGGCCGCCACGTTCGCGGTCGTCGCGCCCGCCCGTGCCGAGGCCGGTCCCGCCGTGCTGTTGCTGCGCGACGACCTCACGATCGTCGGGCGGACCGGTGCGGCGCAGGCGTGGCTGGGCGTCATGCTCCCGTCGCCCAGCGGCGTCCCGCCCGTCCCGGCCGCCGCCTACAACGTCGCGGCCCAGCTGCTGGCGCGCGAGCACGGGGTCGACGACCACGAGGCGATGGCGCGCGTCCACCTCGCCGACGGCCTGTGGGCGACGGTGCGGGCATCCCGGGTGGAGCCGGGGGACCTCATCGCCGTGTCGGTCGAAGCGACCGGCCCGGCCGACCGGCTCGACGTGTTCTCCCGTGCCGCCGGCCTGTCGGCCCGCGAGCGCGAGCTGGTGGCCCTCCTGGCGCAGGGTGCCGACACGGCCGAGGCGGCGTCGCGGATGTCGGTCTCCCCGAACACCCTTCAGGACCACCTCAAGTCGGTCTTCGCCAAGACGGGGACCCGGACGCGGAGGGTCCTGCTGTCCCACGCCCTCGGGGTGCGGCCGCTGGCAGACTGAGGCGATCGGACCGAAGGAGACCCATGGGACGCCTCGTCTCCTCGATGATCACCTCGCTCGACGGGTACGCCGTGGCGGCGGAGGGCGACCTCGGCCGCGGTGCCGAGGACGAGGAGGTGCACACCTTCATCGGCGAGGTCTTCCGGCCCGTGCGCACCTTCCTCTACGGCCGCCGGATGTACGAGACCATGGTCTTCTGGGAGACCGCGCACTCCGAGCCCGAGGCGCCGCCGTACATCGTGCAGTACGCCCGCGACTGGCAGGCCGCCGACAAGGTCGTGTACTCCACGACGCTGGAGTCGGTCTCGAGCGAGCGGACGAGGATCGAGCGGTCCTTCGACCCGGAGGCGGTGCGCCGGCTCAAGGCCGAGACCGAGCACGACCTCAGCGTCGACGGGCCGACCCTCGCCGCGCAGGCGATCCGGGCCGGGCTCGTCGACGAGTACCACCTGTTGGTCACGACGAGCGTGGTCGGGGGCGGTACGCGGTTCTTCCCTGACGGCGTGCGCCTCGACCTCGACCTCGTGGAGCACCGGTCCTTCGACTCCGGGCTCGTCTACGCGCGCTACCGCACCCGCTGACGCCCGTCAGCCGGCGAGGGCGCGCTCGATGTCGGCGATGGCGGTGCTCTCGCGCTGGGACGTGTCGTCGGCGGCCGCGGCGACGTCCTTCGCCGACTGGAGGACGACCCGCTGGTACTCCTCGATGTGCTGCGGAGCCTTCAGCCGCAGGATGCCGATGGCGTTCCTGATCAGCTCGAGGGTCCGCGCGGTGACCTCGTCACGGCTGCCGGAGGGCATCTCGGGGAAGCCACCCACGAGGAGCTGCTGCACCTCCGGTGACGCGGCCTTGACCGCCGTGCTGGCGGCGAAGGACTCCTTGAACGAGTCGAGGAACCCGGGCTCGGCCCGGGACACGAGGGCGGCGGCGCGCAGGGCGGCGGACCGGACGGTCTTCTGCTCGTCGTCCGTGAGGTCGGGGGTGGGCTGCTGCGGTACCTGCGTCATGGGGGTGCTCCTCGTGCCTGGTGGGCGCCTGGTGGAGCCGCTCCCTCCTGTCTACCCCCGCGAACGGCCCGGCACGCCCGGACGAGCGCGCCATCGGCCACCGGGTCGTGAACCCCCTCCGCATCGGCGGTGTAGGACTGGTGGACGACACCCACGGCGAGGGGAGGACCGATCGAGACGGCCGACGAGGCGATGGTGCTGGCTCGCGTACGCGCCGGGGAGACGGCGGCCTACGCGGAGCTGGTGACCCGGCACGCCCCGATGGCCCGACGGCTGGCGGTGCTCTCCGGCGCGGGACCGGACGCCGACGACGTCGTCCAGGAGGCGTTCGTCAAGGCCTACCGGTCCCTCTCGTCCTTCCGGGACGGCGCCGAGTTCCGGCCCTGGCTCCTGCGCATCGTCGTCAACGAGAGCCGCAACCTCCATCGTGGACGGTCCCGCCGGTCCGACCGCGAGCTGCGGGTCGTGCGCGAGGAGGCCCGGCTCGTCGCAGGGTCGGACCCGGCCGAGGTGGCCGTGGGCGGAGAACGGCGCGACGTCCTGCTCGCAGCCGTCCGCGGGCTGCCGGAGGAGCTGCGGGAGGTCGTCACCTGCCGCTACCTGCTCGAGCTGTCCGAGGCCGAGACGGCGACGTCGCTCGGCATCCCGCCCGGCACCGTGAAGTCCAGGCTCCACCGGGGCCTGGCCCGACTTCGAGAGGAGCTCCCCCGTGGCTGAGCACCGCCCGCCGCCCCCGCTCGACCCGCTGGAGGTCGAGCTCGTCGCCCTCGGTCGCACCCTCGTGGTCGACCCGCCGCCTCTCGACCTCGCCGACCGCGTGCTCGCCCGGATCGAGGAGGAGGCCGCCACGCCGCAGCGGGCCTCGGTGTGGCGCACCCGTCTCGGCGCTCCCCGGCGCCGGGCCCTCGTCGCGGCCGTCGCGGCCGCGCTCGTGGTCGTGCTCGTCCCACCCGTGCGCGCCGCCGTCCTCGACCTCTTCCGCATCGGCGGGGTCACGGTGCGCGAGGTCCCCTCCCCTCCCGGCGGCTCGCCGACCACCGCCCCCTCGCCGGGCGGGGTCGTGGTGCGCTCGCTGGCGGAGGCGTCGACCCGCGTGGGGTTCGACGTCGCCGCCCCGCCGGGGCTCGGCGCCCCCTCGACCATCCTGGTGACCATGGGCGACCGCGTCGTCGAGCTCACCTGGGGCACCGGCGCCGGTTCGACCCGGCTCGACGCCTTCGACGGCAGCCTGTCGTTCGGCTACCTCAAGAGCGTCTGGGAGGCGGTCACGCCCACGGACGTCGCCGGGAAGGAGGCCGTCTGGTTCGACGCGCCCCACCTCATCGAGTGGACCGACCGCGCCGGCGTCACCGTGGCCAGCGACCCCCGTGTCGCCGGACCCACCCTCGTGTGGGTCGACCGCGACGGAGCCGGGCGCGAGGTCACCTACCGCCTCGAAGGGCCGGCCAGCCTCGCCGAGGCCCTGGCGATCGCGGAGTCGGTGCCCTGACCGCCGGTCGGTGAACCGACGGGGCGTGGGCGGTGTACCCATCGCAGCACCCCGACCCACCACGGAGGCACGACATGCGCAGGTTCCTGACATTCGCCCTGGCCCTGACCGCGGGGCTCTTCGTCCTCGGCGTCCCCTCGGCGCTCGCGGGTGGGCCGACCTCGGTCCTCCTCGCCAACCACGAGACGGGGCGCTCCGCGGCCGCCCTCAACGGCAGTCCCGCGTACACCGAGCTGCAGGTGATCCTCGGCACCGAGAGCCCGCCCGCCGGCAGCACCCCACCCGCTGCCGTCACCTCGTCGGACGCCGCCGTCCGCCTCGTGTGGCTGATCCACGACGTCAACGCCTGGCGGATCGACAACGTGCACCTCGTCGGGTCGGACGTCTGGGTCGAGACCTACGTCAACATCTCGGGCACGGACCCCTACGCCGGCACGCCCACGTGGCACCGGCCCGACCGTGGCGACGACCTCGTCGCGCGCCTGACCGGCCTGGGCGTCCTCGGGACGGGAGGCGTCGACACCGGTGCGTCGACGGGTGCCTCGAAGGCCGTCGCACCGGACGCCGTGGCCGTCCCCGAGCCGGCCGCCTCGACGGCGGGCGTCCCGTGGCTGTTCGCCGCGACCCTGGCCCTGGGGGGCGTCATCGCGGGGGCTGCCCTCGGCTCGTCGTTCACCCGTCGCGGCCTCCGGCGCGACCCGGTGGCGCCCGCTGACGACTACGCCGTCCTCACGGGGTAGCGCAGGTGCGTGACGCGCCGGCGATGACGCGCTCGTCTCCCCTGGACGCGGGTACACCTGCGTCCAGGGGAGACGACCGCGTCACGGGTGGCTGGGACCGGGGCGCCGACCCCCGGGAGAGGGGGTTCGGTGGTCGACGCCCCGGAGTCAGAAGGTCAGGGGTTGATCCGGTGCCCGTAGGCCATCTGCTCGAGACGGGCGATCCGCTCCGCCATCGGCGGGTGGGTCGTCATCAGGCGGGAGACGTCCTGCGCGCGGAACGGGTTCGCGATCATCATGTGGCTGGCGTTGACGATCTTCTGGGTCGGGGCCAGCGGGGCTCGGGCGACGCCGACCTCGAGCTTGCGCAGGGCCGACGCGAGGGCCAGCGGGTCGCCGGTGAGGCGCGCACCGTCCTCGTCGGCGTCGTACTCGCGGGTGCGGGAGATGGCGAGCTGGACGACCATCGCCGCGAACGGCGCGAGGATCGCGAGCGCCAGACCGGCCACCGGGTTGCGGTCCTCGTCGTTGCCCCCGCCGCCGAAGATCATCCCGAAGGAGAGGAACTGGCCGACCGTGGCGATGATGCCGGCGATGGCCGCGGCCACCGACCCGGTGAGGATGTCGCGGTTGTAGACGTGCATCAGCTCGTGCCCGAGGACGCCGCGCAGCTCGCGCTCGTCGAGCAGCCCGAGGATGCCCTCGGTGCAGCACACCGCGGCGTTCTCGGGGTTGCGGCCCGTGGCGAACGCGTTGGGCGCCTGGGTCGGTGAGATGTACAGGCGCGGCATCGGCTTTCCGGCGGCGGTCGAGAGCTCGCGCACGATGCGGTACATCGCGGGGGCCTCGGCCTCGCTCACCGGATGGGCGTGCATGGCGCGGATCGCGAGCTTGTCGGAGTTCCAGTAGCCGTAGACGGTCGTGCCGACACCGATGAGGGCGAAGACGAGCAGGAAGATGCTGCTCCCCGTGTACTGGGCGACGAACCAGCCGATGGTGAGCAGGATGGCCCACATGCCGCCGAAGAGGGCGGCGGTCTTCAGCCCGTTGAAGTGGTTGTGCTGCATGACTGCTCCAACGCCGTCGGATGCCGCCGCGTTCCGCGCCGCCGCAGTGGGCTCGGCCACGGTGTCAGGCGGGGACGGGACGCCCCAGCGCGGCCCTCCGGGTGGGAGCGAAGCCGCTCGTGCCCAGCCAGGTCCACACCCGCCGGACGTCGGTCGGGGCGCCGTCGAGGCGCACCTCCCCGGTGCGCACGACCTGGTCGGGCGTGCGGTCGCCGGTCCACACCTCGGTGAGGGCGAGCACGCTCGAGCGCACGACGACGTCGAGGTCGTGGCCGGGGTCGTCACGGCAGAGGTCGGCCTCGCCGTCCTCGACGACGAGCCACCACTCGCGCTCGCGGTCCGGGGCGTCGGGCAGCTGGAACTGCACCACCACCCGCCGGTCCTGTGGGAACTCGGCGACCCGCGCGAAGCGGCGGATGTCCCACATGAGGAAGCCCGCGTCGAGCTGGTTCGCGGTCAGCCGGCTGCCGATCCACCGGGCTCCCCAGTGCCCGAGGGCGAGGACGACCGGGCGCAGCTCCTCTCCCGCGTCGGTCAGCTCGTAGGAGGTGGCCCTCCCGTCGCCGTGCCGCCGCACGACCCCGAACTCCTCGAGGGTGCGCAGCCGCTTGGCCAGCAGGGTCGGGGACATCCGCGGCACCCCGCGGCGGATCTCGTTGAAGTGCGTGCTCCCGCAGAGCAGCTCGCGCAGCACGAGCGGGGTCCACCGGTCGCAGAGCACCTCGGCGCCGCGGGCCACCGTGCAGAACTGGCCGTAGTCGATCACCTCCCCCACGGTAGGCAGGCTGCCGGGCCGCGGCTAGTACACGACGAGGACTAGTCGGGCTCCGCGGGCGGTCCCACGATCGGTGTGGACGGGCCGACCACGGCCCGCGCACGAGAGGAGCACACCATGACGACGACGACCTTCGACCCCGTGGCGTTCACGTCGACCACCCGCGAGCAGTGGCAGGACGCTGCTGACGCCTGGCACCGGTGGGGGGGCTTCGTCGGCGACTGGCTGCACGACGCGACCGAGACGATGTTCGACCTCGCCGGCCTCGCGCCCGGCAGCCACGTCCTCGACGTCGCAGCCGGAGCCGGCGAGCAGAGCCTGCGGGCCGCCCGTCGAGTGGGCCCGACCGGGCGCGTCCTGGCCACCGACATCGCACCCGCGCTGCTCGAGCGCTGCGCGCAGGACGCCGCGCGCGAGGGGCTCACCCAGGTCGAGGTCCGCGAGCTCGACGGCCAGTCCGCGGGGACCCTGCCCGCCGGCTCGTTCGACGCCGCCCTGTCGCGTGTCGGCCTCATCTACTTCCCCGACCGGGCCGGAGCCCTGAGCGGCATCCACACCGCGCTGCGCGACGGTGGGCGCTTCGCGGCAGTCGTCTACTCCACCCCCGAGGCCAACGGCTTCTTCTCCGTGCCCGTCCGCATCATCCGTGCCCGGGCAGGGCTTCCCGCGCCGGGCCCCGGTCTCCCCGGGCCCTTCTCGCTCGGTGGCCCCGGTGTCCTCGCCGACGCGCTGTCAGCCGCAGGCTTCGACGACGTCGAGGTCCGCACCGTGCCCTCGCCGGTGCGGCTGGCCACCGCGGCCGAGTGCGTCCGGTTCCAGAAGGAGTCCTTCGGTGCCCTGCACCAGATGATGCGCGGGCTCGACCCCGCCGAGCGCGAGGACGTCTGGCTCGAGGTCACCGAGGCGCTGCGGGCGTTCGAGGGACCGACCGGGTTCGTCGGCCCGTGCGAGATGCTCGTCGGCGGCGGGGTCGCCCGCCACTGACCGAGCAGCGGCGGCGCGGTCAGCCGAGCAGCCCGAGGAGCAGGGCGGGCAGGGCACTGAGGACGACGAGGACGGCCGTGCCCGCCACGAGGACGACCTGCGCCGCCCGGCGCGGGACGGCGGGCGCGGTCGGGACGACCTGGGACGCGGCGAGCGGGCCGGTGTCACCGGGCTCGGTGAGCAGCACGGCGAACCAGCGCAGGTAGACCGCGATGCCGAGGACGACCGCCACGACGGCGACCGCGACCAGGGGCCACAGACCGGCGTCGACGGCCGGCCGCAGGGCCACCACCTTCGCGACGAGCCCGATGACACCCGGCGGCAGCCCGGCGAGGACGAGCAGCGCGAGCGCCAGCGCTCCTCCCGTGAGGCGGTCGGTGCGCAGCAGCCCGCGGAACCGGGCGAGCGCGCCTGCCCCGACGAGGGCCACGGCCGCGAAGGCGACGACGGTCGCGACGGCGTACACGAGGACGTAGGCGGCGGCCGCGCGCGCGCCGTCATCGGTGAGGGCGGCGACCGGGAGGACGACCCAGCCGGCCTGCGCCACGGTGGACCACGCG
This sequence comes from uncultured Actinomycetota bacterium, assembly GCA_963834225.1. Taxonomy (GTDB): domain Bacteria; phylum Actinomycetota; class Actinomycetes; order Actinomycetales; family Dermatophilaceae; genus Oryzobacter. The sequence goes on from CAWIAT010000023.1 coordinate 55,387, forward strand.
AGGAGTCGGGTGACGTCGTCCTGCCGCAGCGCCATGACGTTGCCGAGCAGCATCGACGCCACCGCCAGGACCCCGACGACGACGGTGACCCCGCGCGCGTCGACGACCGGTCCGACGAGGGCCTGGACGACGACGAGCAGGGCCGCGAGGGCCGAGAGCTTCGAGGCCGCGGCGAGCGCCACGGTCGTCCCCAGGTCGGCGGTGGAGTAGGCCTGCGGCGTCCACGCGTGGAACGGCACGAGCGAGAGCTTGAACCCGAGGCCGGCGAGGAGCACGACCACCCCGAGGACCAGGACGGCCCGCCGCTGGGGGTCGCCCCAGGCGGTGGCCACGGAGTCGGCGGCGAAGGACGCGTCGCCGGTGGCGGTCAGCCACAGGGCCGAGCCGAGGACGAGGAGGGCGAACGAGGTCAGCGAGGTGACGAGGAGGGTGAGCGCCCCGTGGCTCGCGACGCGCGTGCCGCGCAGCGCGACGAGGGCCACGAGCGGCACGGTGGCGAGCTCGAGGGTGACGAGCCACGACCCGAGGTCGCGGGCCGCGGCGACCCCCGCCCCTCCCGTCGCGGCGGCGAGGACGAGGGCGCTGGTGACGGCGGGGTCGCGGGGGCCGCGCCCTCCGTCGTGGAGCATCGCGAGCGCCGCTGCGGCGGAGAGCAGGATGCCGGCCTGCAGCGCACCCGTGGGCCCGCCGGAGGTCCACAGGCAGGCGCCGTCGGGAGCAGGGAGGCACAGGGTGCGCCCGACCCCGGCGGAGGGAGCGAGCACCCCCCACAGGGCGGCCCCGGCGCCCGCACCGAGCAGCACGACCCCGACGAGCGGCCACAGCCGGCGGCGCGGGACGAGGGCGTCGCCGACGAGGACGAGGACGACACCGAGCGCCGGAAGGAGGGCCGGCAGCAGGACGACGAGGTCGACGGTCACCAACGAGGTCACGGAGTGCCCCCGATCGCCGCCGATGCCGCGGCGGTCACCGCGAGCAGCGGTCCGGGGACCACCCCGAGCAGGACGACGGCCGTGGCGAGGACGCCGAGCACGCCGGCCTCGACGCCCACGGCATCGGGGGTCGGGTTCGCTGCCTCGGGGTCGGGCTCGTCGCCGACCCACACGAGGCGTGCCACCCGCAGGGCGTAGGCGGCCGCGAGCGCCGCCCCGACCGCGGCGCCCACGGCGCACGCGAGGAACACGACCCGCGGCCGGTCGGCCGCCGGGGCCCACGAGGCGTACACGGCGAGGATCTCGCCCCAGAACCCGGCGAGACCGGGCAGTCCGAGGGTCGCGGCGAGCCCGAGGACGAGGACGAACCCGAGCCGCGGGCTGGTCTCGCGCAGGGCCGGCCGGACGACGGAGAGGTCGGCGCTGCCCCACCGCTGCTTGAGGCCGCCGACGAGCACGAAGAGGAGGGCCGACACGACGCCGTGGGCGATGTTGGCGAACAGCGCCGCCTGCAGGCCCGTCTCGGTGCCGGCGGCGAGCGCGAGGACGACGAAGCCCATGTGCGCCACCGACGAGTAGGCGATGAGCCGCTTGAGGTCTCGCTCGACGAGGCAGACGAGCCCGCCCCAGAGGATCCCGAGGACCCCTGCGACGGCGAGGACCGGGCTGATCGACGCGAACCCGTCGGGCACCGTCGCGACCGGGAGCCGGACCAGGCCGTAGGTCCCCATCTTCAGCAGGACCGCGGCGAGCAGGACCGACCCGGCGGTCGGTGCGGTCGTGTGCGCCGGCGGCAGCCAGGTGTGCAGCGGGAAGACCGGGACCTTCACGGCGAGGCCGAGGGTCAGCAGGATCGCGACGAGCAGCTGCCGCCCGGGCGGCAGCGCCGCCCCGGCCCCGTCGGCGAGCGCGCGCAGGTCGGAGGTCCCGGCCGACGACACGAGCGCCAGGATGCCGACGAGCATCAGGGTCGAGCCGACGGCCGTGTAGAGGATGAAGCGGTGCCCGGCGTCGGCGCGCCCACGAGGGTCGTGCCGGTCGCCGTAGCGGCTGATGAGCACCCACATCGGGACGAGGACGAGCTCGAAGGCGAGGAAGAACATCACGGCGTCGCGGGCGGTGAACGTCGCGAGCGCCCCGGCCTCGACGAGGAGGAGGCAGCCGAGGAAGGTCGCGGGCGTCCCGCCCTCGGGGACGTCGACCCAGGCGTGCGCGACGACGAGGACCCCGATGACGGCGGTGAGGAGGACGAGCGGGACGGCGATCCCGTCGACCCCGAAGGAGAACCGCACGTCGAGCTCGGGGAGCCAGGGCCGGTCGACCGACGGGTCGGTGAGCGCGGTGGCGACGGCGAGGGCGAGGGTGAGGACGGCACCGACCGCCGCGGTGGTGCGCGCCCGCGCCACGGGCAGCGCGCGCCCTCCGGTGACCAGCCAGAGGCCGATGGCGGCAGGAACGGCGAGCAGGAGGCTCACGACCACAGGAGCACCCCCGTGACGCCGAGGACGAGGACCGCACCGACGACGAGCCCGACGGCCGAGGCCGGGCGCTCGCCCCGGTGGGCGCGCGTCCCCGCCCAGCCGGCCATCCGCGTCGCGACGGCCGTCCCGCGGGCGTACGCGTCGACCACCTCGGTGTCGAGGAAGGCGACGACGCGGGCGAGCCGGACCACGGGGTCGGCGACGAGGCGTCGGTAGAGCGCGTCGACGCCGAGCCCCCGGTCGGCGTGCGGGACGAAGCGGCGCGCGATCACCTCGGCCGGGTCGCGGTCGAGGCCACCCCGGAGCGCGACGACGATGCCGACGGCGATGAGGACCACGGTGAGCACGACCCAGAGCAGCGAGGCCGCCGCCACCGGGAACGCGTCGGTGAGGACGAGGACGAGCCCGCCGACGACGGTGAGGACCGACAGGGTCCAGAGGGTCACCGACACCGTGAGGGGGACCGTCGAGCGCTCGGGTCCGGGGCGCACGTGCGCGGTGACGATGAGGTAGGCCCTCGTGCAGTACGCGGCGGTGACGGCGGCCGTGGCGATGAGCGAGAGGAGGACGACGATCCCCGGACCGCCCTCGACGGCGCCCTCCCACGCGACCGCGAGGACGTGCTCCTTCGAGATCCCGCCGACGACGAGCGGGACCCCGGCGAGGGAGACGAGCCCGGCGATGAGGGACACCCGCAGGAGCGGGGCCGCCGCGGCACTGCCCCGCAGGGCGGTGGCCGCCGTGCCCCCGACGACGATCCCGGCCCAGCCGATGGCCAGGAAGAGCAGCGCCTTGAACAGGGCGTGGGAGGAGAGGTGGAACAGGCCGGCGCCGGGCCCGGCCTCGGGTGGCGCGGCCGCGAGCGCCGAGAGCATGACACCGACCTGGCTGACGGTCGACCACGCGAGGAGCCGCTTGAGGTCGCTCTGCGCGAAGGCGAGCACCGCCGCGAGGAGCATCGACACCGAGACCGACACACCGAGGACCCATCGCGGGGTCTGGCTCACCGAGAGCAGCGGGAAGACGCTCGCGAGGACGACGGTGCCGGCGGCGACCATCGTCGCGGCGTGGATGAGGGCGCTGGCCGGGGTGGGGCCCTCCATCGCGTCGGCGAGCCAGTCCTGGAAGGGCACCTGCGCCGACTTGCCGAGCACCCCGATGACGAGCAGCGTCAGGAGGACGGCGCGGGCGCGGGCGTCGGGGGCCCCACAGGTCGTCAGGGCCTCGCCGAGGGAGGCGCCGAGGGCCACCTGCCCGTCGATGCACTCGGTGGGGCGGCCCCAGTGGTCGACGACGTCGGCGAGGCGGGTCGAGCCGGCGCCGGCCGCGAGCCCCACGACCCCGAGGACGAAGCCGACGTCGGCGACGCGGGTGACGATGAACGCCTTCTGGGCCGCCCGGCGGGCCCGGGGGCGCCGGGACCAGTGGCCGATGAGGAGGTAGGAGCACCAGCCCATGACCTCCCAGCCGACGACGGTGAGGAGCAGGTCGCCCGAGACGACGACGAGCAGCATCGCGGCCGTGAACAGCGAGACGGTCGCGGCGAAGGCGCCGTACCGGTCGTCGTCGGCGAGGTACCACGCAGCGTGCACCTGCACCGCGAGGGCGACGAGCGCGACGACGGCGACGAGCGCCCAGCGGGTGGGGTCGCCGACGAGGTCGAGGGGGACCTCGAGCCCGCCGGCGTCGAGACCCGGCCCCGGCTGGGCGTAGGCGCCCCGTCACCGCGACCCACCCGAAGACGCCGGCCAGCAGCGTCAGCGCACCGCCGCACACCGCGACGGCCCGCGAGAGGGCGGGATCACGGCAGACGACGAGGCCGACGAGCGCGGCGACCACCGGCATCGCGAGGACGAGCCACGGGTTCACGGCGCCTCCCCGCTGCCCCCGGCGAGGTCGATGCTCGCGCGGTGGCGGAACGCCGTGAGGATGACGGCGAGCGCGACGACGACCTCGGCCGCCGCGATGGTGATGACGAACAGGGGGAGCACGCTGCCCGCGGCCCACCGGTCACCGGCGGCCGCCTGGGTCGTGACGAGGAGGACGAGGCCACCGCTGAGGACCAGCTCGATGCCGACGAGGAGCAGGACGGCGTTGCGCCGCACCGTGATCCCGAAGATCCCGAGCCCGACGAGCACCGACGCGAGGAGGTAGGGACCGGCGAGGTGGATCACGAGGCCGCCTCCTCACGCGGGATGCGCGAGACGGCCAGGGCCGCGACGAGGGCGACGAGGAGGAGCAGCGAGAGGAGCTCGAACGGCCAGACCCACGTGCCGAAGAGCTGCCCCGCGACCTGGGTCGTCGTGACGTCGGCGCGCTCGACCGGTTCGGCGAGCGGGACGAGGACCGAGCCGAGGAGGGTCGCGACGGCTCCCCCGAGGGCGGCCGCGCCCAGGGTGCGCCACGTCCCCGGCCGGTGCGCGAGGTCGGGGCCGATCGGGGCGCGGGTGAGCATGAGGGCGAAGAGGACGAGGACGACGACCGCCCCGACGTAGACGAGCACGAGGACGAGCGCGACGAGCTCGGCACCGAGGACGAGCAGCGACCCGGCGACCCCGAGGAGGGCGACGACGAGCCACAGGGCGGCATGCACGACGTGGCGCGTCGTCACGGCGAGGAGGCCGCCGACCACGGCGAGGACCGCGGTGGCCGCGAACGCCGTGTCGAGTGCCGTCATCCGTCGTCACCGTCGGGACCGGGAGCGGGGGGTGCGGCACCGGCCTCCGGGGGTGCGGCACCGGCCTCCGGGGGTGCGACGTCGCCCTCGGGCGTGGGCTCGGCAGCCTTGGCGACCCGGGGTCGCACGGTGCGCGGCGCTCGCGGGCCGGACCCACCGGCACCGGCGACGAGGCCGGTGCCCCGGGCCGGCTTGTTGGCCGCGGCGACCTCGGCCGGCTCGGCTGCGCGCTCGTCGAGGGCGGGCGGCGGCGGGACGGTCGCCATCCAGTCGCCGAGCCGGCCCTTCTCGTGGAGCAGGTCGAGGATCGAGACCTCGGCGTACTCGAACTGCGGGCTCCAGTGGAGGGCGTCGAACGGGCAGACCTCGATGCAGATGCCGCAGTACATGCACAGCGAGAAGTCGATGGCGAAGCGGTCGAGGACGTTGCGCTGGCGGTCGCGGCCGCCCTCGGTCGTCGCGGGGATCGTCTCCTTGTGGGAGTCGATGTAGATGCACCAGTCGGGGCACTCGCGGGCGCAGAGCATGCAGCTCGTGCAGTTCTCCTCGAGCAGCGCGATGACGCCGCGGCTGCGCGGCGGCAGGTCGGGGGCGACGTCGGGGTACTCGGCGGTGTGCGTCGGGCGCAGCGCCGTCCGGGCCGTCGTGATCAGCCCCTTGAGGAGTCCGGGAACCATGCTCACCAGCCCATCACCACCCCGACGCCCGTGAGGAGGAGCTGGAGGAGCGCGAGCGGGACGAGCCACACCCACGCCAGCCGCTGGAGCTGGTCCTCGCGAAGCCGGGGCCAGGCGACGCGGAGCCAGATGACGACGAATGCCACGGCGAAACCCTTGAGCATGAGCCAGACCCACCCGACGGTGTCCTCGAACGGACCGTGCCACCCGCCGAGCCAGAGCGCGGCGAAGAGCAGCGACATCACGACGATGCCGGCGTACTCGGCGAGGAGGAAGAACGCGAAGCGCAGCCCGGTGTACTCGGTCCACGCGCCCATGACGAGCTCGGCGTCGGCGACGGGCATGTCGAAGGGAGGGCGCTGGAGCTCGGCGACGGCGGCGACGAGGAAGACGACGCCCCCGACGAGCTGCCAGACCAGCCACAGCGGCTGCCACCGGTCGGTCAGCGTCGCGAGGGAGAGGGACCCGCCGGCCAGCGCCACCGACGCGACGGACAGGACGATGGGCAGCTCGTAGGAGACGAGCTGGGCGGCGGCCCGCAGTCCGCCGAGGAGGGCGTACTTGTTCGCGCTCGCCCAGCCGGCCATCAGCGTGCCCAGGGCACCGACGGACGTCGCCGCGAGGACGAGGACGACCGACCCGGGCACGTCGACCGCGGCGACGCCGGGGTGGACCGGGACGACGGCCAGCGCGAGGAGGTACGGCACGAGGGCCACGCCCGGTGCGAGGCGGAACACCCAGCGGTCGGCGGCCTTCGGGGTGATGTCCTCCTTCTGGACGAACTTCACCCCGTCGGCGACGAGCTGGGCCCAGCCGTGGAAGCCACCGGCGTACATCGGACCGAGCCGGCCCTGCATGTGGGCCATGACCTTGTGCTCGGCCTGCCCGACGACCAGCGGCAGGACGAGGAAGGCGGCGAGCACGCTGGCGGCCCGGATGACCACCTCGAGCGGCGTCATCGGGGACCCCACTCGGGCGGGGGGACCCCGGGGGCCTGGACGCGGCGGCGGCTCGGGCTGCGGGCGGACTCGTGGCCCTCTCCCGGCTCCTTGCCGCCCGGCCACGGCTTGCTGGCGCGGGCCGCGAGCTGGAAGGACTTGCGCAGCGGGGTGCCCTCGAAGCCGTCGGGGAGCAGCAGCGGGCGGATGCCCAGACCCGTGCCGTCGTCGAAGCCGTCGAAGGTGAGGCCGAACATCTCGGCGGTCTCGCGCTCGTGCCACGCAGCACCGGCGAAGACCGCCGTGACCGAGGCGACGGCCTCGCCGTCGGGCACGCGGGTCACGAGGAGCAGGCCCTTCAGGGCGCCCTGCTCGGCCGTGTCGTAGAGGTGGCACACGACGTCGAGGCCCGGCGCGTCCTCGTCGTGGGAACGGTCGACGGCGCTGAGCCAGTCGAAGAAGGTGAAGCCCTCGTCGCGTGCGGCAGCCACGGCGGCGTGCCAGCCGTCGGGGTCGACACCACGCGTCTCGTCCGCCACGTCCGGCAGCCTATCGAGGCTGCCGGACGTGGCGTGCTCGCCGTGCGGGCTCAGCGCTCGCGGTAGACCTGGACGACGCTGGGCCGCGGGCCGCCCCAGGCGCCGTCGGCGAGGGTGCCGGGGGCGACGTAGTCGGGGAAGAAGGACCGCTGGGCGTCGAAGGTGCCGTTCTCACCGGGGTGCTGGACGCAGACGAAGACCGAGCCGTCCCGGTCGTGGATGACCGGGCCACAGGTCTCGGCCTCGCGGGGCACGGCGAGGAACTGCTCGACCTTGCCGCGGTCGCGCCCCTCGAGGGTGACCCGGTGGAGGGCGTCGTCCAGGCCGATGGTGCCGGGCTGGCCGTCGGTCGAGATCCACAGGGCGCCGCTGGAGTCGAAGGCGAGGTTGTCGGGGCACGAGATCGGGCTCACCGGGCCGGCGTACCCACCGAAGTAGGTCCCGGTCCGGCCGGGCGTGCCGCAGACGAGGAGCAGGTTCCAGCCGAAGGTCCTCGCCGTCGGGTCGTTGCCCCTCTCGGTGAGCTCGAGGACGTGCCCGTCGCGGTTGGTGATCCGCGGGTTCGCCTCGTCGACCGGTGCGTTGGTGCCGGTGCCGCGGTTGGTGTTGTTCGTCAGGGCGACGTAGACCTTGCCCGTGACCGGGTTCGGCTCGACGTCCTCGGGGCGGTCCATCTTCGTCGCGCCGACCTTGTCCGCGGCCAGGCGGGTGAAGACGAGGACCTCGGCGACGCTCATCCCGGCGACCTTCGACCTCCCGTCGAGGACGAGCGGCAGCCACACGCCGCCGCCGTCGAAGGCGCCGTCGGCCGGCAGCGTGCCGGTGCCGTCGATCTCGGCGGCAGGGCTGTCGCCGGTGAACCTCGCGACGTAGAGGTCGCCCTCCGACAGCAGGGTCATGTTGTGCGCCCGGGCGCCGCGACCCCCGTCCTTGCGGTACTTCCTGCGCGAGACGAACTTGTAGACGTACTCGAAGCGCTCGTCGTCGCCGGAGTACGCGACGACGTGCCCGCTGCGGGCGATCCGCACGTTGGCGCCCTCGTGCTTGAAGCGGCCGAGCGCCGTGTGCTTCACCGGGGTGGAGTCGGGGTCCTCGGGGTCGATCTCGACGATCCAGCCGAAGCGGTTGACCTCGTTCTCGTAGCCGGGTTGGCGGGCGTCGAAGCGCGGGTCGACGGTCCACCAGTTGCGGCCGGTGGCGCTGACCGTGGTCGGGATGCCGTAGCGGGCGTTCTCCGGGGTGGCCCCGGCGACGAAGTACTGGTTGAAGTTCTCCTCGCCGGAGAGGACCGTGCCCCACGGGGTGGTACCGCCCGCGCAGTTGTTCTGGGTGCCGAGGACGGTGCGCCCGACCGGGTCGTCCGTGGTCCGCAGGAGCGGGTGGCCGGCGGCGGGGCCGTCGACGGCGAAGGGCGTCTGCACGGTGATGCGGCGGTTCCGCTTCGCCCCGCGCACGTACTCCCAGGGGCGGCCGGGGCCCCTGCGGCGCAGCTCGACGACGCTGAGGCCGTGCGCCGCCATCGCGACGCGCTTGTTCTCCTCGAGGCGGGCGGCGTCGGTCGTCGCCGGGAACATGATGTTCTCGTTCGTGTACTCGTGGTTCACGACGCCCAGGGCTCGACGACCGCGCCTGCCGTCGACCGGGATGATGTCGAGGTAGTCGCAGTTGTAGCCGAACTGCGCGGCCTGGCTGGCGCCGGTCTGGTGGGCCGGGTCGAACTCGGGCGAGTCGTCGAACAGCGGGTCGCCCCAGCGGATGACGGGTGCCCAGGTCCAGCCCTCAGGAACCGTGACGGCGTCGACGGTGGCCGGCACCGGGGCGATCGGGCTGAACCGCAGGCCGCGACCGTGACCGTGACCGCCGGCGAGCGTCGCCGCGGCGGCCGGGCTGCTCGCGGCGGGGGAGATGGCGAGGGCGAGGGCACCGGCACCGGCGGCACCGAGGACACCGCGACGGCTCAGGGCGCGGCTCGCGACATCGGGGAAGTACTGGTTGTCGGTCGTGTTGGGTGCGGCGTGGGCGCACTGGTCACCGCACTTGAGCAGGCAGGTGATGGGGCTGCGCTTCCCGCGGGCGTGCGGCGCGAGGCTGAGCAGGCTGCGGTTCTCGGGGGCGATCGTCACTGGGGGTCTCCGGGTCCGTGGGCGTGGTTCGGGCAGGACGTCGGCGCGCTGGAGGCGGCCGTCCTCACTCGCGACGCTAGGTCGCGGCCCGGTCCCGGAGGGGGACACGCAGGCGAACGTCAGGTGATGCTTGGGCGACGAGCAGGTCGCCCGACGGTCAGGACGACTCGGCCTCGGCGTGCGGGAGGACGACCTGCGCCGCGACGATGATGACGCCGGCCAGCGCGACGACCAGCCCCCACCGCTGGTGCCCGGTCGCGACGAGCCCCCACCCGGTGCAGAGGCACAGGAGCACCGAGACGACCGCGCGCGGGACCGTGGTGAAGCGCAACCGCGCCTTCGGGGCGATGAACAGCCCCCAGACGGCGAGGACCACGACGACCGCGATGACGGCTGCCGCGGCGCCCGCGAGCCCACCGCCCGCTGCCTCCCAGGCGACGGCCCCCACCCCGAGGAAGAGGGCGAGCTCGACGACGAACGCGGTGACGGCGAGCAGGGCCAGGCTCGGGGTCCTCACGGTTTGGTCACGAGGTCCCGGGTGACGTCGGCCGCCGAGGCCGTGCGGTGTCCGGCGAAGCGCGCCGACCGCCCGGGCTGGCGCTCGGCGATGGCGGCGCCGGTGAGCTTCTCGGCGGCGATCTTCTCCTGGAGCCGGATGATCCCCTGCAGCAGCGCCTCCGGACGCGGCGGGCAGCCGGGGACGTAGACGTCGACCGGGATGAGCTGGTCGACGCCCTTGGTCACCGAGTAGGAGTCCCAGTACGGCCCACCGGAGTTCGAGCAGGCCCCGAAGCTGATGACGTACTTCGGCTCCGGCATCTGGTCGTAGAGGCGGCGGATCGCGGGCGCCATCTTGTCGGTGACGGTGCCGCTGACGACCATGAGGTCGGCCTGTCGGGGACCCGGCGCGAACGGGATGACCCCGAGCCGGATGAAGTCGTGCCTGCCCATCGACGTCGCGATGAACTCGATGGCGCAGCAGGCGAGCCCGAAGTTGAAGACCCAGAGGCTGTACCGACGCCCCCAGTTGAGGACGACGCGGATGGGCTTGGGCGCGTGCTCGGCGAGGGGCCCGACGCGCGGCATCGGGAGGTCGACGGCGCTCACGTGAGGTCCCAGCGGAGCAGGCCGCGCCGCGCGGCGTGGAGCAGCCCGACGAGGATGACGCCGACGAAGACGACGACCTCGACGAGGGAGGCGACGCCGAGCTCCGGGTCGCGGATGACCAGGGCCCACGGGAAGAGGTAGACCGCGTCGACGGCGAACACGACGTAGAGGAAGGCGAAGGCGACGTAGCGGATCTGGCTCTGGGCCCAGCCGGTGCCGACGGGGTCGACGCCCGACTCGTAGGTGGTCCGGCCGGCCGGGGTCACGGCGCGCGGGGCGAGGAGCCTGCGGGCGACCATCGCGGCGGTCACGAGGAGCACGCCCGCGAGGACGACCCCTGCTGCCGCGGCGTAGCCCTCCATGGGCCCACCCTAGCCACCCCCTCCCCCGGCACCTTTCCCGCCGGATCCCGGAACCCGAACGTTCGCACCCCCGAGGTTCCGGGGCGAACCTGGAGGTCGCGGTGCGAAGACCGCCCCGCCACCCGGCGGACCACCTCCCGGCGGACCTCGGCCCGGGCGCCACGGGCCTTCCACCCGAGGTCGAGGCAGCCGGACCCCGGCGGGCCGGTCCGAGCGCCGCTCCCCTCAGGCGACGCCCGGACGGTTCCTCCCCGGAGCCCGGCCGTGGTCCCACTGTGCTCGTCCGGCCCCGGGCCGACAATGGGGAGCGCTCCCCCGGGCGGCCCCACCCCCCACCTGATGACGGGAACGGTGGACACCGGTGAACGGCCCGCGGGCGAGACGTACGATGGACGGCGTTGCGCCCGCGGGCCCGACCGGCTTCGGCCCCGTCCCACGGCGCACCCTCGAACCTCTCGACCTGACCAGGGTGACCCCACGTGAGCAGCAAGTCCGTCCAGACCCTCGACCGGGTGGTCATCCGCTTCGCCGGGGACTCCGGTGACGGGATGCAGCTCACCGGCGACCGCTTCACCTCCGAGACGGCCGCGCTGGGCAACGACCTGTCGACCCTGCCGAACTTCCCGGCCGAGATCCGCGCGCCCCAGGGAACCCTCCCCGGCGTCAGCAGCTTCCAGCTCCACTTCGCCGACCACGACGTCCTCACCCCCGGCGACGCCCCCGACGTCCTCGTCGCGATGAACCCCGCGGCGCTCAAGGCCAACCTCGACGACGTCCCCCGGGGCGCGACGATCATCGTCAACACCGACGAGTTCACGAACCGCAACCTCGCCAAGGTCGGCTACGCCACGAACCCCGTCGACGACGGCACGCTCGAGTCCTTCCACGTGCACCCCGTCGCGCTGACCAGCATCACCGTCGAGGCGCTCGCCGCCTTCGACGGGCTGAGCCGCAAGGAGAAGGAGCGGGCGAAGAACATGTTCGCCCTGGGACTCCTGTCGTGGATGTACACGCGGCCCACCGCCGGCACCGAGGCCTTCCTCACCAGGAAGTTCGGCGCCCGCCGCGAGATCCTCGACGCCAACCTCGCCGCGCTGCGGGCCGGCTGGAACTACGGCGAGACGACCGAGGACTTCGCCTCGTCCTTCGTCGTCGCACCCGCGAAGATGCCGCCGGGCACCTACCGCAACGTCACCGGCAACACCGCGCTCGCCCTCGGCCTCGTCGCCGCGGCGCACCGCGCGCAGCTGCCCCTCGTCCTCGGGTCGTACCCGATCACGCCGGCCTCCGACATCCTCCACGCACTCGCCGCCCTGAAGCGCCACGGCGTCACGACGCTGCAGGCCGAGGACGAGATCGCCGGCATCGGCATCGCCCTCGGGGCGGCCTTCGGCGGGGCCATCGGCGTCACGACGACGAGCGGTCCGGGTGTCGCCCTGAAGTCCGAGACCATCGGGCTGGCGGTCTCGCTCGAGCTGCCGCTCCTCATCGTCGACGTCCAGCGCGGCGGCCCCTCCACCGGCCTCCCCACGAAGACCGAGCAGGCCGACCTCCTCCAGGCGATGTTCGGCCGCAACGGCGAGAGCCCCGTCCCGATCGTCGCGCCGAAGACCCCCTCCGACTGCTTCCGGGCCGCGATGGACGCCGTGCGGATCGCGACGACGTACCGCACGCCCGTCTTCCTCCTGTCCGACGGGTACCTCGCCAACGGGTCCGAGCCGTGGAGCGTCCCGGAGGTCGCCGACCTGCCCGACCTCGGCGTCGAGTTCGCGAGCGTCCCGAACGGCACCGACGCCAAGGGCAAGGAGGTCTTCCACCCGTTCCTGCGCGACACCGAGACCCTCGCCCGGCCGTGGGCGGTCCCCGGCACCCCCGGCCTCGAGCACCGCATCGGCGGCATCGAGAAGGCCGACGTCACCGGCAACATCAGCTACGACCCCGACAACCACGACACGATGACGCGCCTGCGCCAGGCGAAGATCGACGGCATCGCGGTACCCGACCTCGAGGTCGACGACCCCACCGGCGACGCGCGGGTCCTCGTCCTCGGCTGGGGCTCCACCTACGGACCGATCGCCGCCGCCGTGCGGGTCGTGCGCAACTCCGGCCGCGCCGTGGCCCGCGCCCACCTGACCCACCTCAACCCGTTCCCGGCCAACCTCGGCGAGGTGCTGCGCGCGTACGACCGCGTCATCGTGCCGGAGATGAACCTCGGCCAGCTGGCCCTGCTCCTGCGTGGCGTCTTCCTCGTCGACGTCCGCTCCCACACGTCGGTCCGCGGCCTGCCGTTCTCCACGGTCGAGCTCGCCGACGTCGTCTCGTCCACCCTGGAGGACCTCTCGTGACCGCCACCGAGCTGGGGATGCCCACGACCGGGCTCCAGCACGTCCCGCAGCTGCCCGACGACGCCGCGAAGCAGACCAAGCGCGACTTCACCTCCGACCAGGAGGTCCGCTGGTGCCCCGGCTGCGGCGACTACGTCATCCTCGCGGCGGTCCAGTCGTTCCTTCCCGAGCTGGGGCTGAGGCGCGAGAACATCGTCTTCGTCTCCGGCATCGGCTGCTCGAGCCGCTTCCCGTACTACCTCGACACCTACGGGATGCACTCGATCCACGGGCGCGCGCCCGCGATCGCCACCGGTCTCGCGACCTCGCGACCCGACCTGTCGGTGTGGGTCGTCACCGGCGACGGCGACGCGCTCTCCATCGGCGGCAACCACCTGATCCACGCGCTGCGCCGCAACGTCAACATGACGATCCTGTTGTTCAACAACCAGATCTACGGCCTGACCAAGGGCCAGTACTCGCCGACGTCGAAGGTCGGCCAGGTGACGAAGTCGAGCCCCGTCGGGTCCGTCGACAGCCCGTTCAACCCCGTGTCGCTGGCGCTGGGCGCCGAGGCGACGTTCGTCGCGAGGGCGATGGAGTCCGACCGAGCCGAGCTGACGGCCGTCCTCCGGGCCGCCGCCGAGCACCGCGGCACCTCGCTCGTCGAGATCTACCAGAACTGCCCGATCTTCAACGACGGCGCCTTCGAGGTCCTCAAGGACCGCAGCCAGCAGGAGGCGCGGATCGTCCGCCTGCGCGCCGGTGAGTCGGTCACCGTCGGCGCCGAGGATGACCGGAAGGTGTTGGTGCGCAAGGGTTCCGGGGTCATGAAGTTCATCCCGGAGGCAGAGGCCGCCAGTGGCGAGGCCGGTGCGGTCGTGGTCCACGACCCCGCGCTCGACGACCCGTCGCAGGCGTTCCAGCTCTCGCGGCTCGACACCCCCGAGATGACCCACGTCCCCATGGGGATCTTCCGCTCGGTCGCGCGCCCCACCTACGACGACCTCGTGCGCGCGCAGGTCGCGGGCGCCGTCGACACCGCCGGCGGGCCCGCCACCGACGACGACCTCGGCGACCTCCTGCGCGGTCGCGACACCTGGACCGTGGAGTGACGCCGTCGCGCCCACCGGCCGACGAGCCGGTGGGTGGCGACACCGACGGTGACGGCGAGCTGCGGCGGGGGACGCTCTACGGCTTCCTCGCGTACGGCATCTGGGGGCTGTTCCCGCTCTACTTCGCCGCGCTCGCCCCGTCCGGGGCGTTCGAGGTGCTCGCCCACCGGATCCTGTGGACCCTCGCCGTGTGCGCGCTCGTCCTCCTCGTCGTGCGCGACCTGTCGTGGGTTCGGCCGCTCCTCGCCAACCGCCGGCTCCTCGGGGGCATCGCGATCGCCGCGGTCCTCATCTCGGTGAACTGGGTCATCTACGTCCTGGCCGTCCTCACCGAGCGCACCTACGAGGCCGCGCTCGGCTACTTCCTCAACCCGATCGTCACGGTGGGGCTCGGGGTGCTCGTCCTCGGCGAGCGGCTGCGGCGCCTCCAGTGGGCGGCGGTCGCCGTGGGCGCTGTCGCGTCGGTGTACCTGGCGGTCGCGGGGGGCGTCGTGCCGTGGATCCCGCTCGTCCTCGCGTTCTCCTTCGGGCTCTACGGCCTGACGAAGAAGAAGGTCGGGGCGAGCCTCGACGCGATGCACTCGCTCGCCGCCGAGACCGCGGTCCTCGCGCCCGTCGCCGTCGTCGTCCTCCTCGTCCTCTCGGCGCAGGGCACGACGACGTTCACCGGCCAAGGGGCCGGGCACACGAGCCTGCTCGTCCTCTCCGGCATCGTCACGGCGGTGCCGCTCCTGCTGTTCGCGGCCGCGGCCCGCCGCATCCCGCTCGTGACCGTCGGGCTCATCCAGTTCATCACCCCGGTGCTCCAGCTGATGGTCGGCGTCACGATCCTCGGCGAGCACGTCAGCGGGCGGCTCTGGATCGGCTTCGGCATCGTGTGGGTCGCCCTCGTCCTGCTGAGCGTCGACTCGCTGAGGACGGCGCGCGCCAACCGCCGCGGGGCGCGGCCCACGGACCCCGAGACCCCCGACCCCTGCCCCTGACCCGTCCCCTCGCAGCCGTCGGCGGGTCGCCGTGGGACGCCATCGACCATCAGGGCGATCGTGTCCCAGCCGCGGCGGTCAGCCGGTGGGCGACTCCGTCGGCTCGAGGACGACGACGGCGGTCTCGCCCGAGCGACGGGATGCGAAGGCGTCGAGGTCCTTGTCGATCTCGCGCCACCGCTGCCACAGGCGCTCGCGCTCGGCCCCGGTGGCGGCCCGGCCGCGGACCCGGACCGACCCGCCCGCCAGCACGGCGTCGGCCTCGGGGTGCGCGAGCAGGTTGAGCCACCAGGCGGGCTCGCCCTCGCCCCACCCGTTCATCGCGAGCGTCACGAGGGTCGGACCGTCCTCGACGTACCCGAGGATGACGGCGCGCGGCTGCCCCGACCGCCGGCCCGTGGTCGTCAGGCGCAGGGTCCCCCAGCGGCCGGGCCGCGGACGCCACAGGCCGACCCGCCCGCGCGTCACGCGGTAGATGCCGCGGTGGACGTGCCACGCGCCGGTGACGACCCACCGCGGAGGGAGCCGCGGGGCTCGTCCCTGCTCGCCGGCCATCGGACCTCCTTCGCGTCGGCCCGACCCTAGACCCGGCCGCACCCCGCCGTGAAGGCCGTACCTGACGTGACCTATTGGTCGATCTCGGTACGGGTGCCGGGGAGTCGACGTACCTGACGTGACCTATTGGTCGATCTCGGTACGGGTGCCGGGGAGTCGACGTACCTGACGTGACCTATTGGTCGATCTCGGTACGGGTGCCGGGGAGTCGACGTACCTGACGTGACCTATTGGTCGATCTCGGTACGGGTGCCGGGGGACGGCGTCGGCCTGTCGGTCGATCGTGTCCCACCCGGGGAGGCGTGGTGGGGTCAGTCGCCGAGGAGGTGGCGCAGGTGGTCGTTGGTGAAGCGGCGCTGCGGGTCGACCCGGTCACGCACGGCCCGGAACGCGTCGAACCGCGGGTACAGCTCGCGCAGCCGGTCCGCGCCGAGGGTGTGGACCTTGCCCCAGTGCGGCCGGCCCTCGTGCTCGGCGGTGATCGCCTCGAACGCCGCGAACATCGCCCGCGGGTCCATCCGGTGGTACTGGTGCACGGCGACGTAGGCGTTCTCGCGCTGGAACGCCGTCGAGAACCAGACGTCGTCGGCCCCGGTGAAGCGCAGCTCGACGGGGAACGTCACGGGTTCGCGGGTCCGGTCGAACCAGGCCCGCAGCTCACGCACGACGGCCTCGACCGACGACCGCGGCACGGCGTACTCCATCTCGATGAAGCGCACGTCGCGCGACGAGCAGAAGACCTTCCACGAGTCGTCGGCGTACTCGCGGGAGCCCAGGACGCTCGAGGTCACCCGGTTGACGACGCGGGCCGTCCCGGGGCGCCTCGCCACGGCCCGGTTGACCTGCTCGTACACGCGGTTCGCGAGGAGGTCGTCGTCGAGGCGGGCGCGCCAGGCCGGCAGCGGGGGCGGCCCCTCCCCCGCGGCGACGCGGTCGTTGCGCTTGATCATCGCCCGGTCGGTGTGCGGGAACCAGTGGACGTCGAGGTGGTCGTGGGCGTCGGCCTCCTCCTGCAGTCCAGGGAGCAGCCGGGACAACCGGACGGTGCCCTCCTTGGCGTGCAGGCGGAAGGCGGGCACGCACTGGAGCTCGACCTCGACGACCACGCCCAGGGCCCCGAGCCCGACGCGCGCGGCCTGGAACAGGTCGGGCTCGACCTCCGCGGAGCACGTGACGATCGAGCCGTCGGCGAGGACGAGGGTGAGCCCGCACACCGCGGCGGCGATGCCCCGGCGGCGCGTGCCGGTTCCGTGCGTCCCCGTCGCGATGGCTCCGGACACCGTCTGCCGGTCGATGTCGCCGAGGTTGGGGAGCGCGAGGCCGAGCGCCTGGAGGGCGGGGTTGAGCTCGTGGAAGGGCGTCCCGGCGGCGACCCGCACCCGTCGCGCCTCCCGGTCGAGGCCGGTGACCCCGCGCAGCCCGTCGAGGGTCAGCAGCACCCCGTCGGTGGCGACGAGCGGCGCGAACGAGTGGCCCGACCCCGCGGCGCGCAGCACCCTCCCGGCTGCCGCGGCCCGCCCCACGGCCGCGACGACCTCGTCGACCGACCCGGCCCTGACGACCTCGGCCGGAGCGACCGCGACGTTGCCCGCCCAGTTCGTCCACGTCATCCGACGTCCTGTCCCGTCACCGCGCGCGCATCAGCCAAAGTTCCGCCCCTCGCCACGGTACGAGGGCACCGAGTCGACGAGCTCGTCACGCCGGACGAGGTGGACGGTGTCGAACCGTTCGAGCAGCTCGCCGGCCTTGGCGCCGCGCATCCACACCCGGTCCCCGAGGGCGAGCCCGTCGGCGTCGGCACCGGTCAGCGGGGTCTGCACCTCGCCGACGGCCTCGGTGCGCACGAGCGCGAGCGCCCGGCTCACCGGTGAGGGCACCCGCGACCAGCCCGGCCCACCGCTCGCGACGTAGCCGCCACCGAAGGCCGTCACGACCCCCGGGGCGGGACGCCGCACCACGGGCAGGGCGTAGGCCATCGCGGGGCGAGGGCTGAAGTCGTCGTAGCCGTCGAAGAGCGTGGGGGCGTAGAGACCCGACCCGGCGGCGAGCTCGGTGACGACCGGGTCGCCGGCGAAGCGGTGCAGGCTGCCGGTGCCACCGGCGTTGACGAAGCGCAGGTCGACCTCGGCACGGACCGCGTCGACGACGGCCACCCGGCGGTCGGCGAGCTCGCGCAGCGATCGTGACTTCAGCACGCGCACGTGCGGCCCCGCGTCGGGCAGCCCCGCCACCTGGGCGTCGTAGAACATGGCGCCGCGCACCTCGAGCCCCACCCCGAGGGCTGCCCGGACCACGGAGAGCGCGTCGGCGGGGGTTCGCGTCGGCGAGCGCCGCACCCCGAGGTGCAGCCGCCCGACCCGCAGCGAGGCGTCGACGTCGAGGGCGACGCCCACCCCCGCGACCGACGCCCCCAGGGTGTCGCGCAGGAACCGCACGTGCTCGACCGAGTCGACGGTGAGCGTCACCTCGCGCCGCAGCTCGTCCGAGGACGCCACCGTGCGCAGCGCCTCGACGTCGACCGACGGGTAGGCCACGAAGACGTCAGGGACCCCCGAGGACGCCAGCCACACGGCCTCCGGCACGGCGTAGGCCATGACCCCCGCGAACCCCGGTCGGGACAGCACCCGGTCGAGCAGGGCCCGGCAGCGCACCGACTTCGAGGCCACCCGCACGGGCAGCCCGGCGGCCCGGCGGACCAGGTCGTCGGCGTTGGCGTCGAAGGCCTCGAGGTCGACGGCGACGAGGGGTGCCCGCAGGGCGGACGTCGCACGGTCCCAGGGGTTCACACGCCGACCCTAGTGCGACACTGGCGCGGTGACCGAGGAGCTCGACACCTACGTCGGGGACCGTCCCCGCACGAGGTGGCACCGCGCCTGGCTCGTCGCTGCCGTCACCCTCGGCGCCCTCGTCGCCGCGGCCGCCTTCCGCTCCTCCACCGGCGTGCTGCTCGAGCCGGTCGAGTCCGAGTTCGGCTGGTCGCGCGCCACGACCTCGGGCGCGGTCAGCCTCAACCTCGTCCTGTACGGCCTCACCGCCCCGTTCGCCGCCGCGGTGATGGAGCGGTGGGGCGTGCGCCGCACCGTCGCGAGCTCGCTCGTCGTCGTCGGCGTCGCGAGCGGCCTGACGACCGTGATGACGGCGCCCTGGCAGCTGTGGCTGCTCTGGGGCCTGCTCATCGGCATCGGCACGGGGGCGATGGCTCTCGTCCTCGGGGCGATCGTCGCCAACCGGTGGTTCCACACCCACCGCGGCCTCGTGACCGGCATCTTCTCGGCCGCCAACGCCACCGGCCAGCTCGTCTTCCTCCCCGTCATCGCCCGCACCGCGGAGGACGCCGGCTGGCGGGCCGCCGCGCTCATCGTCTCGGGGCTCGCTCTCGTCGTCGCCGTCCTCGTGGCGCTGCTGCTGCGCGACCGGCCGGAGGAGCACGGCCTGCTCCCCTACGGCCTCGCCCCGGGGTCGACGGAGGCGACGACCACCCGACCCCCGAGCACCGTCTCCCCCGCCGTCGTCGCGATCCGGGTGCTGCGCAACGCTTCCCGGTCGTGGACCTTCTGGGCGCTCGTCCTCACCTTCTGGGTCTGCGGCTGGTCGACCAACGGCATCATCCAGACCCACTTCATCCCGGCGGCGCACGACCACGGCATGCCGGCCACCACCGCAGCAGGGCTGCTCGCCGTCGTCGGGATCTTCGACATCGCGGGCACGATCGGCTCGGGCTGGCTCACGGACAAGGTCGACCCGCGCCTGCTCCTCGTCGGCTTCTACGGCGGCCGTGGCCTGAGCCTGCTCGCCCTCGACGCCGTCCTCGCCCCCGGCGTCGAGCCCGCGATGTGGGTCTTCATCGTCTTCTACGGGCTCGACTGGGTCGCCACGGTCCCGCCCACGGTCGCCCTGTGCCGCACCCACTTCGGGCTCCAGGACTCCGGGGTGGTGTTCGGCTGGGTCTTCGCGTCGCACATGGTGGGAGCCGGTGTGGGCGCGAGCGTCGCGGGCTGGGTGCGCACGGCCCAGGGCGACTACCACTGGGCCTGGCTCTTCGCCGCGGTGCTCTGCTTCGCCGCCGTCGCGATCACGCTGTCGATCCCCAGGCACGCACCCGCCGACGTCGACGAACCGGCGTACGCGTCGTGACCTGCTGCTCGACGTGGGAACGGGTGGGGCTCAGCCCACCCGGGTGACGACCCCGGTCGCGAGGGCGTGCAGTGCGTCCTTGGCGTCGCTCGGCGGCAGGTCCGCGAGGACGTCCTGCGCCCGCCGTGCGATGGCCTCGGTGTACGCCCTCGCCCGCTCCATCCCGGGGTGGGCGCGGAGCAGGGCGAGGGCCTCGGTCAGCGCCTCGTCGGAGGTCAGGTCGCCGGACAGCAGCCCCTGGAGCCGCGCGTCGGCGGGGTCGGTGGAGGCGAGGACGTGGAGCACCGGCAGGGTCCGCTTGCCCTCGCGCAGGTCGGTGCCGGGGGTCTTGCCCGTCTCGTCGGCGTCGGACCCGATGTCGATGAGGTCGTCGGCGAGCTGGAAGGCCATCCCGAGCCGCTCGCCGTACTCGCGCATCACCTCGACCGTCGCCGCGTCGCACCCGCCGAACATCGCCCCGTAGCGCGCCGCCGTGGCGATGAGGACGCCCGTCTTGTCGGCGAGGACGCCCAGGTGGTACTCGAGCGGGTCGACGCCCTCGGGCGCGGGCCGGTCGTCACGGATCTGGCCCGAGCACAGCCGGACGAACGTCTGCGCCTGGATCTTCACGGCCTCGGGACCGAGGTCGGCGACGATGTCCGAGGCCGTGCCGAAGAGGAGGTCGCCGACGAGGATCGCCGTGGAGTTGCCGTAGAGGGCGTTGGCGGAGGGAGCGCCGCGGCGCACGTCGGCCTCGTCCATGACGTCGTCGTGGTAGAGCGATGCGAGGTGGGTCAGCTCGACCCCGGCGGCCGCGGCGACGACCCGCTCGTCGGCGCCCGTGCCGAGCTCGGCGGCGAGGAGGGTCAGCAACGGCCGGAACCGCTTGCCACCTGCCGCCGTGAGGTGTGAGCCGGCTTCTGCGATGAACGGGTCGTCGTGGTCGACCCGGGCCTCGATGAGGGCGTTGACCGCCGTCAGGCCCGCGCCGAGGCGGAGCCGGAGGTCCGCGGAGGCGCCGGGCAGCTCGAGCACCGAGGGGGTGCCGCGCTGCGCCGGACCAGCGGACAGCTCCGTCACAGGAGGAAGGACGACGCGGAGTTCGCGGCCTCGAGGGCCAGGCTCGGCAGCACGCCGGCGAGGACGGTGGCGAGCACCCCGACCGTGATGGCGATCGTCGACGGGATGGACGGGGTGAGGGCGATGACGTCGTCGTCGGGCGACTCGGTGAAGTACATGAGGACGATGAGCCGGACGTAGACGAACGCGGTGACGGCCGAGGCGAGGACGCCGATGACGACGAGGACGACGCCGGAGGTGCCCGAGGCGACCGCCGGGGCGAACGCCGCGTACTTCGCCGTGAAGCCCGAGGTCAGCGGGATGCCCGCGAACGCGAGGAGCAGGAACGAGAAGACACCCGCGACGACGGGGTGGCGCCGCCCGAGTCCCGCCCACTGCGAGAGGTGCGAGGCCTCGGAGCCGCCCTGGCGCACCATCGCGATGATGCCGAACGCGGCGACGGTCGCGAAGCCGTAGGCGACGAGGTAGAACAGCACCCCGCCGATCGCCGCCTCGGAGAACGCGAGCACGCCGACGAGGATGAACCCCGCGTGGGCGACCGAGCTGTAGGCGAGGAGTCGCTTGACGTCGGTCTGGGTGACGGACAGGACCGCGCCGACGACCATCGTCAGGGCCGCGATCGCCGCGACGCCGATCTCCCAGTCCCAGCGGTTGGCGCCGACGCCGACGTAGGTCAGGCGCAGGATCGCGCCGAAGGCCGCGAGCTTGGTGCAGGCCGCCATGAAACCGGTGACGGGGGTGGGGGCGCCCTGGTAGGCGTCGGGGGTCCACGAGTGGAACGGCACCGCGCCGACCTTGAAGAGCAGGCCGACGAGGGTGAGGACGACACCCGGGAGCAGCAGCCCCTCGAGGTCACCGGAGGCCGTGGAGATGCTCGAGGCGATCGTCTTGAGGTCGCTCGAGCCGGCGTAGCCGTAGAGGAGCGCGGCGCCGAAGAGGAAGAACGCGCTCGAGAACGCCCCGAGGAGGAAGTACTTCAGCGCGGCCTCCTGCGACAGGAGGCGACGGCGGCGGGACAGGCCGGTCATGACGTAGAGCGGCAGCGAGAGGACCTCGAGCCCGACGAACATCGTGATGAGGTCGTTGGCGCTGACGAAGACCATCATGCCGAGGACGGCGAAGAGGGTGAGCGGGAAGACCTCGGAGGTCGCGTACCCGGCGCGGGTCGCGGCGTCCTCCTGGGACGAGCCCGGGGTCGAGGCCCCCATCGGGGTGAAGGCGTCGGCCCCGACCCCGCCGAAGCGCTCGGCCATGATGAGGACCGAGGTCGCCGACAGGACGAGGAGCGAGCCCTGGAGGAAGAGCGCGACGCCGTCGATGGCGACCGAGCCGCCGAGGGTGACGGTCTGCTCGTCCCACGACCACACGAGCAGCGCGACGAGGGCGAGGACGAGGACGCCGGTGGTCAGCCACACCTGGATGGCGTGCCGCTGGCGTCGCGGCGCGAAGGCCTCGACGAGCACCCCGACGATCGCCCCGCCCGCGACGACGAACATCGGCAGGACGGCCAGGTACGCGACGTCGACGGCCTGGAACTCGTTCACTGGGCACTCCCGGGGGCGTTGGCCGGCGCGGGGTCCGTGACGCCGACGATCTGCAGCGTCCGGTCCACGGCCGGGTTGACGAGGTCGAGCACCGGCTTGGGATAGAAGCCGAGCAGGACGAACGAGGCGATGATCGGCGCGACGACGAGCTTCTCGCGCAGGGACAGGTCGCGCGGTGTCTCCCCCTCGGCGAAGGTCGGCCTCGGTCCGGTCATGACGCGCTGGTACATGAGCAGGATGTACAGGGCCGCGAGGACGATGCCGATCGCGGCGATGACCGCCGCCCAGCGGTAGCGCATGAAGGTGCCCTGGAGCACGAGGAACTCGGAGACGAACGAGGACAGGCCGGGCAGGGCCAGGCTCGACAGGCCGACGATGAGGAAGGTGCCGGCCAGGACCGGCGTGACCCGCTGCCAGCCGCCGTAGTCGGGGATCCGCCTGCTCCCCCGGCGGGACACGAGGAACCCGGCGAGGAGGAACAGGCCGGCCGTGGAGAAGCCGTGGTTGACCATGTAGAGGGTCGACCCGGCGCCGCCGACGCTCGTCAGGGCGAAGATGCCGAGGACGATGAAGCCGAAGTGGCTGATCGAGGTGAAGGCGATGAGCCGCATCATGTCGGTCTGGCCGATGGCGAGCAGCGCGCCGTACACGACCGAGATGACGGCCAGGGTGATGACGACGGGGGTCGCCCACTGCGAGGCCTCCGGGAACAGCTGGAGGCAGAAGCGGATCATCCCGTAGGTGCCGACCTTGTCGAGGACGCCGACGAGGAGCACGGCCGTGGCGGGACGCGACTCGGCCGCGGCGTCGGGCAGCCAGGTGTGCACCGGCCACATCGGCGCCTTGACGGCGAACGCGATGAAGAAGCCGACGAACATCCAGCGCAACGCACCGGTGCTCGCGTCGAGGTTGCCCGTGAGCGACTCGACGAGGAAGCCCTGCTCGCCCCCCGGTCCCGCGACGTACACGGCGATGACCGCGACGAGCATGACGAGCCCGCCGGCGAGGGAGAACAGGAGGAACTTCACCGCGGCGTACTGCCGTCGCGGGCCGCCGAACAGCCCGATGAGGAAGTAGACCGGGATGAGCATCGCCTCGAAGAAGACGTAGAACAAGAAGACGTCGGTGGCGGCGAAGACGCCGACCATGAACGCCTCGAGGACGAGCATGAGCGCGAAGTAGCGCTTGGTGCGGTCGAGCTCCTCCTCGTCGAGGTCCCTCCACGCGGCCAGCAGGCAGACGGGGGTGAGGATCGTGGCCATGACGATGAGCGAGAGCGCGATGCCGTCGACGCCGAGGGCGTAGGACACACCGAACTGCGGGATCCACGAGTGGACCTCCGCGAGCTGGAACTGCTCGCTGCCGCCGTTGTCGAAGCGGGCCCAGGCGAGGACCGCCAGGAGCAGCGTGACGAGGGAGAACCCGAGAGCGACCGGCTTGGCCTGTCGGGCGGACTCACCCGGCAGCGCGGCCACGACGACCGCGCCGACGAGCGGCACGACCATCATCAGGGTCAGCAGGGGCAGGGAGTTCACTGGATCACCCACAGAGCACCGAGGACGACGACGACACCGGTGAGCATCGTCAGGGCATACGACCGGGCGTAGCCGGTCTGGACGCGACGCAGCCTCGAGGAGACACCGCCGACCAGCGCCGCGAGCCCTCCGGCGGCGCCGTCGATGCCGCGGGCGTCGGCGAAGACCAGCCCCCGGGTCAGGTGGATGCCGGGTCGCATGAACAGCCCCTCGTTGATGGCGTCCTGGTACAGGTCCTGGCGCGCGGCGCGGGTGAGCACCGAGGCCTTGGGGGCGACCTCCGGCACGACGTCGCGGCCGTAGCGCGCCCAGGCGAGGGCGGCGCCGCCGGCGACGAGGAGCAGGGTCAGGCCCATGATGACGAGCACCGGCAGGACCGGGTGCTCCTCGCCGTGCTCGCCGACCACCGGGGCGAGCCACGACACGATCGGGGCGTGCTCGGCGAAGGGCCACGCGAGGATGAGCCCGAGGAAGGCCGAGCCGAACGCGAGCACCATCATCGGCACGGTCATCGTCAGTGGCGACTCGTGCGGGTGGTACTCGTCGTCGTCCCAGCGCTTCTCGCCGTGGAAGGTCATGAAGAACAGGCGCGACATGTAGAACGCCGTGATGCCCGCGCCGAGGAGGGCGGCGCCCCCGAGGACCCACGGTTGCCAGCCCTCGCCGATGAAGGCGGCCTCGATCACCTTGTCCTTGGACCAGAACCCGGAGAACGGAGGGACGCCGAGGATCGCGAGCCAGCCGAGGCCGAAGGTCACCCAGGTGACCTTCATGAACACCGACAGCCCGCCGAAGCGGCGCATGTTCACCTCGTCCTTCATCCCGTGCATGACCGACCCGGCGCCGAGGAACATCCCGGCCTTGAAGAAGCCGTGGGTGACGAGGTGGAAGATCGCGAAGGCGTACCCCACCGGGCCGAGCCCGGCCGCGAGCATCATGTAGCCGATCTGGCTCATCGTCGAGGCCGCCAGGGCCTTCTTGATGTCGTCCTTCGCGCAGCCGACGACCGCTCCGAAGAGCAGGGTCACCGCACCGACGAGCGCGACGGCCAGCTGGGCGTCGGGGGCCGCGGTGTAGATGACGTTGGAGCGCACGACGAGGTAGACGCCGGCGGTGACCATCGTCGCCGCGTGGATGAGCGCGGAGACGGGGGTCGGGCCGGCCATGGCGTCACCGAGCCAGGACTGGAGGGGGAACTGCGCCGACTTGCCGCAGGCGCCGACGAGCAGGAGCAGGCCGATCGCGGTGAGCGCGCCCTGGTTGGCCGTCGCGACGCCCTCGTTGACGGTGGCGTAGTCGACCCCGCCGAAGGTGACGAACATCGTCATGATGCCGATGGCGAGCCCGAGGTCGCCGACCCGGTTGACGAAGAAGGCCTTGTTCGCGGCGGTCGCGTAGGCGGGGTTGTGGTTCCAGAACCCGATGAGGAGGTAGGAGGCCAGGCCGACGCCCTCCCAGCCGACGAAGAGCAGGAGGTAGGAGTCGGCGAGGACGAGGAGCAGCATCGAGGCGACGAAGAGGTTGAGGTAGGCGAAGAAGCGGCGCTTGTCGGGGTCGTGCTCCATGTACCCGATCGAGTACACGTGGATGAGCGAGCCGACGAACGTGATGAGCATGACGAACGCCATCGACAGCGGGTCGACGAGCAGCCCGACGTCGAGCTGGAACGCACCGGCGGGCACCCAGCTCCAGAGCCCGATGTGCTGGGCCCGCTCCTCGGCGCCCAGGCCGGTGAGCTGGAGCATGACCACGAGGCCGACGACGAACGAGCCCCACGACAGCCCGGTCGCCAGGAGCGGCCCGAACCCGTTGGTGCGGCGCCCCCCGAGCAGGAGCACGGCCGCCCCCAGCAGGGGCAGCGCGATGAGCAGCCAGGCGACCCCGGCGGCTCCGCTCGCGTCGACCGCGGTGAGCCCGCTGTCGGCGGTGATGAGAGACGTCACTGGTGCTCCTTACAGCTTCAGCAGGTTCGCGTCGTCGACCGAGGCCGACCGGCGGGACCGGAAGATCGCCATGATGATGGCGAGGCCGACGACGACCTCGGCAGCGGCCACGACCATGACGAACAGGGCGAGGACCTGGCCGTCGAGGTTGCCGTGCATCCGGGCGAAGGTCACGAGGACGAGGTTCGAGGCGTTGAGCATCAGCTCGACACCCATGAAGACGATGATCGCGTTGCGACGGGTGAGGACGACGGCGCCACCGATGACGAACAGGACCGTCGCCAGGTAGACGTAGTTGAGCAGGCTCATCGCTCGCTCCCCTCGCGCATCTCGCGCTCGATCTGGGCCTCGTCCTCGCGGTACAGCTCGGGCGAGGTGTTCTGATCGCGTGCGGTGAGCACGCGCGAGACCGACAGCTCGGACGGCGAGCCGTCGGGAAGCAGGGCCGGGGTGTCGACGGCGTTGTGCCGGGCGTACACGCCGGGGGCCGGAAGGCCGGCGAGGTTCTCGCCGCCCTTGAACCGGCGCCGGCTCAGCTCCTTCTGGTCCGGGCCCTTGCCGAGGCGCTCGCGGTGCGCGAGGACCATGGCGCCCAGGGCAGCGGTGATGAGCAGCGCGCTCGTCATCTCGAAGACCCACACGTAGCGGCCGAAGATCAGCTGCGCGACCCCCGAGACGTTGCCCGTCTGCGCGTTGATCGCCGCGACGCCGACCGTCTCCGGGAGGGTCACCCGGCCGATCATGGCGCCGAGCAGGCCGCCGAGGCCGAGGGAGAGCAGCACGGTGGCCCAGCGCTGTCCGGTGAGGGTCTCGACGAGGCTGTCGGAGGAGTCGACACCGACGAGCATGACGACGAACAGGAAGAGCATGATGACCGCGCCGGTGTACACGAAGATCTGGATGATGCCGAGGAAGTCGGCCCCCTGGGTGATGTAGAAGACCCCGAGGATGATCATCGCCAGGGCCATGCCGAGCGCCGCGTGGACCGCCTTGCGAGCGAACACCAGGCCGAGGGCGCCGAGCACGGACAGGGGTGCGAGGACCCAGAACAGCACTGCTTCACCGGTGCCGGTCACGAGGTCACCTCCGCGTCGTCGCTGCGGGTGTGGCCGTCGACGTACTCGCGCTGGGTGTCGGTGGCCGCCGAGACCTTCCCGAGGTAGTAGTCGCGCTCCTCGAGGCCGTCGGCCATGGGGAACGGCGGGGTGAGCATGCCCGGCTGCACCGGCGCGAGGAGCTGGTCCTTGGTGAAGATCAGGTCGGCGCGGTTGTTGTCGGCGAGCTCGTACTCGTTGGTCATCGTCAGCGCGCGGGTGGGGCAGGCCTCGATGCACAGGCCGCAGAAGATGCAGCGCAGGTAGTTGATCTGGTAGACGAGCCCGTACCGCTCCCCCGGGCTGAAGCGGCCGTTGCCGCCCTCGGAGTCGTCGTTGTCCGCACCCTCGACGAGGATCGCGTCGGCCGGGCAGGCCCAGGCGCACAGCTCGCAGCCGACGCACTTCTCGAGGCCGTCGGGGTGCCGGTTGAGCTGGTGGCGGCCGTGGAAGCGCGGCTGGGTGGGGCGTCGCTCCTCGGGGTACTCCGCGGTGACGACCTTGCGGAACATCGTCGCGAAGGTGACCCCGAAGCCACCGACGGGGGCGAACAGGTCGGAGAAGAAGCCGGACTTCCTCTGGTCGTCAGCCACGAGTGGCCTCCTTGGTGTCGCTGCCGGACGTCAGGGCCGGGGCGGTCAGCGAGGGCTCGCGCAGGCGCTGCCCCGGCAGGGGCGGCACCGGGAAGCCCCCGGCGTAGGGGTCGATCTCCTCAGGGACCGCGGGGTGCAGCGCGGCCTCCTTCGCCTCGGCGCGGCGGTCCCAGAACCAGCCCGCGAAGAGTGCGAGCACCGCGATGATCCCGACGAGCAGCAGCGAGGTGGCGGGGAAGACCCGCCCGGCGAAGTTGACGTCGCCGAGCCACTCCTTGAACCAGCCGTTCTGGCCGGCGCGGAAGAAGGCGATGAGGACGACCCACGACAGGGTGGCCGGGATGAGGAACTTCCAGCCGAAGCGCATGAACTGGTCGTACCGGACGCGCGGCAGCGAGCCCCGCAGCCAGACGAAGACGAACATGAACATCCACAGCTTGAAGGTGAACCAGAAGATGCCCCACCAGCCGGTGGCGAACATGCCGTCGGCGATGAGCGCGACCCCGGGAGGCGCCGCGTAGCCGCCGAGGAACATCGTCGTGGCCAGGGCCGCGACGGTGAACATGTTGATGTACTCGCCGAGGAAGAACATCGCGAAGCGCATCGAGCCGTACTCGGTGTGGAAGCCACCGGTGAGCTCGCCCTCGCCCTCGGCGAGGTCGAAGGGCAGGCGGTTGGTCTCGCCGACCATCGTGATGACGTAGACGAAGAAGCTGAAGAACGCGGGGATGACGAACCAGAGGTCGGCCTGGGCGGCGACGATCTGCGAGGTCGACATCGACCCGGCGTAGAGGAAGACACCGACGAGCGAGAGGCCCATGGCGATCTCGTAGGAGATCATCTGCGCCGAGCTGCGCAGGCCGCCGATGAGCGGGTACGTGGACCCCGAGCTCCAGCCGGCGAGGACGACACCGTAGATGCCGACGCCCGCGACGGCGAGGACGACGAGCACCGCGACCGGGGTGTCGGTGAGCTGGAGCGGCGTGCGGTGGCCGAACATGCTCACGGTCCCGCCGAGCGGCATGATCGCGAACGAGACGAAGGCCATCGTCGCGGTGATGAGCGGCGCGAGGGTGAAGACGACGACGTCGGCCGCCTTGGGGCGCACGTCCTCCTTGAGCATCGACTTCATGCCGTCGGCAAGGGTCTGGAGCAGGCCGAAGGGGCCGTTGCGGTTCGGGCCGGGGCGCTGCTGCATCCGGCCGATGACGCGGCGCTCGAACCAGATGACGAGCAGGGTCGAGAGCAGCAGGTACACGAAGATGACGAGGGCCTTGAGAACCGAGAGCCACAGCGGGGTGTCGCTGAAGTCGGCCCTGGGGTTGTCGGTGCCCGCCGTGGCGAGCGCGGCGACCTCGGGCAGCGCCGCGAGCACGGTGCTCATGCGGTGTCCTCCTTCGTGACGGACACGAGGGCTCCGGGGGCGCCCTCGAGGGCGGAGCGCAGGTCCGAGCCGGTCGAGTTCGTGGGCAGCCACACGACGTGGTCGGCCATCTCGGAGACGACGACCGGTGCGGTGACGCTGGTCTCGCCGGCGGTGACCGTGAGGTCGTCGCCGTCGACGACGCCGACGGCCTGCGCGGTGGCGGCCGAGACGCGGGCCACCGCGCGCGGCGCGGTGCCCGCGAGGAACGGCTCGCCGTCCTGGAGGCTGCCGTGGTCGAGCAGGTGGCGCCAGGTCGCGAGGACGAGCGTGCCGGGCTCGAGGCTCGGCACCTCACCGGCCTCGGCGGACGGCGCGGTGGCGCGGGCGCCGGCCCACGGGCCGAGCTCGGCCATCTCGGCGCGGACCTCGCGCAGGGTGCGCGTGCCGAGGAACTCGCCCAGCTCGTCGGCGAGCATGTCGAGCGCTCGGTGGTCGCTGACGTGGCCGGTGTCGAGGGCGGCCTCGAAGAGGCGGACGCGTCCCTCCCAGTCGACGAAGGTGCCGCCCTTCTCGGCGTGCGCCGCGACGGGCAGGACGACGTCGGCGACCTCGGTGACCGCCGAGGGGCGGATCTCGAGGGACACGACGAAGGTCGAGGCCAGGGCCTCGGCGGCAGCGGCGAGACCGAGGTCGGCCGGGTCGACGCCACCGACGACGAGGGCGTCGACGTCACCGGCGACGGCCGCGGCGACGATGGCCGCGGTGTCGCGGCCCGGCGCCTCGGGGAGGGCCTGGACGCCCCACGCGGTGGCGACCTCGGCGCGGGCGCCGGCGTCGGCGACCGGTCGGCCTCCGGGGAGCAGGGTGGGCAGCGCGCCGGCCTCGAGGGCACCGCGCTCCCCCGCCCGACGCGGGACCCAGGCGAGGCGGGCCCCGGTGGTCTCGGCGAGGGCGGCGGCGGCGCTGAGCGCACCGGGGACGGTGGCGAGGCGCTCACCGACGAGGACGACGGCGCCCTCGCGCAGGGCCTGGCCCGCGGCGGTGACGGCGTCGGTGCCGGACGCCTCGCCGAGGGCGCGCAGCACCTCGGGCTCGGTGCCGGGCGCCGTGGGGATGAGCGTGCCGCCCATCTTCGCGAGGCCGCGGGTGGCGACGGGCGAGACGGAGAACACGCGGGTCCGGTTCCTGCGGAACGCCTTGCGCAGCCGGAGGAAGACGATGGGGCTCTCGTCCTCGGGCTCGAAGCCGACGAGGACGACGGCCTTGGCGGCCTCGAGGTCGGCGTAGGTGACCGCGCCGCCCTGGGATCCCTCGGACGCCGGTCCCGTGGCGACGACGTGGGAGGCGAGGAAGTCGGCCTCCTCGGCCGAGTGGGGCCGGGCGCGGAAGTCGACGTCGTTGGTGCCGAGCACCGTGCGGGCGAACTTGCCGTACGCGTAGGCGTCCTCGGCGCTGACCCGGCCGCCGGTGAGGACCGCGGGGGACGTCGCCGCACGCAGGCCGGTGGCGGCGGCCTCGAGGGCCTCGCGCCACGACGCGACGTGCAGCTCGCCGTCGGCGCCACGCACGAGCGGGAGCTCGAGGCGGTCGCCGACCGAGGTGTAGGCGAAGGCCCAGCGGCCCTTGTCGCAGTTCCACTCCTCGTTGACCGCCGGGTCGTTCTGGGCCATCCGGCGCAGGACGCTGCCGCGGCGGTGGTCGGTGCGCTGGGCGCAGCCGCTCGCGCAGTGCTCGCACACGCTCGGGGTCGACACGAGGTCGAAGGGGCGGCTGCGGAAGCGGTAGGCCGAGCCCGTGAGGGCGCCGACCGGGCAGATCTGGACGGTGTTGCCCGAGAAGTAGCTCTCGAACGGCTTCTCCTCGTAGATGCCGACCTGCTGGAGCGCGCCACGCTCGACGAGCGCGATGAACGGGTCGCCGGCGACCTGCTCTGAGAAGCGGGTGCAGCGCGCGCACAGGACGCAGCGCTCGCGGTCGAGGAGGACCTGCGAGGAGATCTTGACCGGCTTGGGGTAGGTCCGCTTGACGTCCTCGAAGCGCGAGGTGGAGCGACCGTTGCTCATCGCCTGGTTCTGCAGGGGGCACTCGCCGCCCTTGTCGCAGACCGGGCAGTCGAGCGGGTGGTTGATGAGGAGCAGCTCCATGACGCCCTGCTGGGCCTTGTCGGCGCCCTCGGACGTGTACTGCGTCTTGACGACCATGCCGGGGGCGACGGTCATCGTGCACGAGGCCTGCGGCTTCATCCGGCCGGGAGGGCCCTGCATCTGGCGGGGCTCGCTCGGGGTGCCGTCGGGGCCGGGAGGACCGGGCATCCAGACCTCGACGAGGCACTGGCGGCAGGCGCCGACGGGGTCGAGGCCGGGGTGGTCGCAGAACCGGGGGATCTCGATGCCGACGGTCTCGGCGGCACGGATGATGAGGGTCCCCTTGGGCACCGCCACCTCGACGTCGTCGATGGTCAGGTTGACCAGGTCGGCCGCCGCGGGAGCGACGGTCTTCTCGGGCGTGGTCGTCATGCGGTCACGCTTTCCTTCTCGTCCTTGGCGAACAGCGTCGAGGCGTGCCGGTCGAACGGGCAGCCGCCGTGGGTGAGGTGGGCGACGTACTCGTCGCGGAAGTACTGGATCGAGCTCGTGATGGGGCTCGTCGCGCCGTCACCGAGGGCGCAGAAGCTGCGGCCGAGGATGTTGTCGCAGATGTCGAGGAGCTTGTCGAGGTCCTCCTCGCTGCCCTCGCCCTGCTCGAGCCGGCCGAGGATCTGCTTGAGCCACCAGGTGCCCTCGCGGCACGGGGTGCACTTGCCGCAGGACTCGTGCTTGTAGAAGTCGGTCCAGCGGTCGACGCAGCGCACGACGCAGGTGGTCTCGTCGAAGATCTGCAGCGCGCGGGTACCGAGCATCGACCCGGCCGCCCCGACCGACTCGAAGTCGAGCGGCACGTCGAGGTGCTCGGCGGTGAAGAGCGGTGTGGAGGAGCCACCGGGGGTCCAGAACTTCAGCGCCTTGTCGGGGTCGCGCATCCCGCCGGCCATCTCGAGCAGCTCGCGCAGCGTGATGCCGAGTGGGGCCTCGAACTGGCCGGGGTTCTTCACGTGGCCCGACAGGCTGAAGATGCCGAAGCCGGTGGACTTCTCGGTGCCCATGCCGGTGAACCAGTCGACGCCCTCGAGGATGATCCCGGGGACCGAGGCGATCGACTCGACGTTGTTGACCGAGGTGGGGCGGGCGTACAGGCCGGCGGCGCCGGGGAACGGCGGCTTGCTGCGGGGCTGGCCGCGGCGTCCCTCGAGGCTGTCGAGGAGCGCGGTCTCCTCGCCGCAGATGTACGCGCCGGCCCCGGCGTGGACCGTGATGTCGAGGGTGACCCCGGTGCCGTGGACGTCCGTGCCGAGGTGCCCGGCGGCGTAGGCCTCCTCGACCGCGCGCAGCAGCCGGCGGTAGACGTGCACGACCTCACCACGCAGGTAGATGAAGGCGTGCTCGCAGCCGATGGCGAACGAGGAGATCGCGACGCCCTCGATGAGGACGTGCGGGTTCGCCATCATGAGCGGGATGTCCTTGCAGGTGCCCGGCTCGGACTCGTCGGCGTTGACCACGAGGTAGCGGGCGCCGCCGTCCGGCGGGGCCATGAACGACCACTTCATGCCGGTGGGGAAGCCGGCGCCGCCGCGGCCACGCAGGCTCGAGTCCTTGACCGCCTGGATGATGGCGGCGGGCTCCATGCCGAGGGCCTTGTCGAGCGCCTCGTAGCCGCGGTTGGCCGTGTAGGTCTCGAGGGTCCAGGACCGCTCGTCGTCCCAGAAGGCGCTGAGGATGGGGGTGAGGGTCGTCGCCATCAGGAGTCCTTCTTCCCGGTCGTGCGCTTGGTCGCCGTCGCCGTCGTCGGGGCGGCATCGGCGTCGTCCGCGGCGCCGGGGGTGGCGTCGTGGTCGGCGGGGACCGAGGCGCTCTGGGCCGAGACGTTCGCGGCGAGGTCGCGGGCGTTGTCGGTGCTCGGGTCCTGGCCCGGCTCGACGTCGACGGCGTCCTTGTCGGCGGGTGCCGCCGTGGCGACGCCACGGACGCCGTCACCGGTGGAGACGACCGGGGTCGTGGGCTCGGCGTCGGAGGCCGAGGCGCCGCTGCCGGCCTCGTCGGCCTTCTCGCCCGGGGTGTCGTCGGCGCCGTCCTTGATGGCGGCCTCCGGGGCCTTGGGTGCCTTCGCCTCGTCGCTCGCGGGGGTGACCTCGGTGTTGCCCGGGGTGGTGGGCGCGCTCGTGCCGCCGCCGGAGGATGAGGAGGCGCCCTCGGGGGCGGTCCACCCCTTCTCCTTGGCCAGCCTCAGCCCGACGAGCGAGGCCGGACCGGCACCGACACCCTCGTCGGCGAGGCCGTCGTGGAAGCCCGCGAGGACGCGGCTGACCTGCTTGAAGGTGCACACCGAGCTCGGCCCACGGGTGGGGCGCACGTCGGCGCCGGACCGCAGCCCGTCGACGAGCTCGATGGTGGAGGCGGCGGTCTGGTTGTCGAAGAACTCCCAGTTCGCCATGACGACGGGCGCGTAGTCGCAGGCCGCGTTGCACTCGACGCGCTCGAGGGTGATCTTGCCGTCGTCGGTCGTCTCGTCGTGACCGAGGCCGAGGTGCTCGGAGACGGCCTCCCAGATCTCGTCGCCGCCCATGACGGCGCACAGGGTGTTGGTGCAGACGCCGACGGTGTACTCGCCGTTGGGGTGGCGCTTGTACTGCGTGTAGAACGTCGCGACGCCCGACACCTCGGCGGTCGAGAGGTCGAGGATCTCGGCGCAGAGGTCGATGCCACGGCCGGTGACGTAGCCGTCGACGGACTGCACGAGGTGCAGCAGCGGCAGCAGGGCCGAGCGCTTCTCGGGGTAGCGCGCCACGACCTCGGCGGCGTCGGCGCGGAACTGCGCCTCGACGTCGTCGGGGTAGGGCGCCTTGGACTCCTCACTGACGGTGAGGTGACCGGAGGCGGTCTGGAGGCCGAAGTCGTGGGCCATCAGCGGTCGACTCCTCCCATGACGGGGTCGATGGAGGCCACGGCGACGATGACGTCGGCGACCTGCGACCCCTCGCACATCGCTGCCACGGCCTGGAGGTTGTTGAAGCTGGGGTCACGGAAGTGCGCGCGGAAGGGTCGGGTGCCGCCGTCGGAGACGGCGTGGCAGCCGAGCTCGCCCTTCGCGGACTCGACGGCCGCGTAGGCCTGGCCGGGTGGGACCCGGAAGCCCTCGGTGACGAGCTTGAAGTGGTGGATGAGCGACTCCATCGAGGAGCCCATGATCTCGCGGATGTGGTCCAGGCTGTTGCCCTGGCCGTCACCGCCGATGGCCAGCTGGGCCGGCCAGGCGATCTTCTTGTCCTCGACCATGACGGGCTGGCCCTCGGTGCGCTGGAGCCGGTCGAGCGTCTGCTCGACGATCTTCAGCGACTCGTACATCTCGTCGATGCGGATCCGCAGGCGGTCGTAGGCGTCGGCGCCGGTGCGGGTCTTGACCTCGAAGTCGTAGGTCTCGTAGCCGCAGTACGGGGCCGACTTGCGCAGGTCGTGCGGCAGGCCGGTGGAGCGCAGCACGGGCCCGGTGACGCCCAGCGCGATGCAGCCGGTGAGGTCGAGGTAGCCGATGCCGACGGTGCGGCCCTTGAGCAGGGGGTTCTCGTTGAGGAGCAGCTCGAGCTCGCGCAGGCCGCCGCGCAGCTCGCTGACGACCTCGCGGACCATGTCGACGGCGCCGTGGGGGACGTCCTGCGCCACACCGCCGGGGCGGATGTAGGCGTTGTTCATGCGCAGGCCGGTGACCGCCTCGAAGACCCGCAGGATGCGCTCGCGCTCGCGGAAGCCGACGGTCATGACCGTCGTCGCGCCCATCTCCATGCCCCCGGTGCCCAGGCAGATCAGGTGCGAGCTGATCCGGGTCAGCTCCATCATCAGCACGCGGATGACCGAGGCCCGCTCGGGGATCCGGTCGGTGATGCCGAGGAGCCGCTCGATGGCCAGGCAGTAGGCGGTCTCCTGGAACATCGGGGTGAGGTAGTCCATCCGGGTGCAGAACGTGACGCCCTGCACCCAGGTGCGGAACTCCATGTTCTTCTCGATGCCGGTGTGGAGGTAGCCGATGCCGGCGCGGGCCTCGGTGACCGTCTCGCCGTCGAGCTCGAGGATGAGGCGGAGCACGCCGTGCGTCGACGGGTGCTGCGGGCCCATGTTGACGACGATCCGCTCCTCGTGGAGCGCGGTGGCCTCGTCGACGAGGTCGTTCCAGTCGCCGCCGGAGACGGTGAAGACCCTGGCGCCCGCGGTGTCGTCGTGGGTGGACGCGCCGTACGGGTCGGCCCCCGGCAGCGACGGGTCCAGGCCGGGGCTGGCGGCGGTGTCGTCGTAGATCGTGGTGTCGTCGTGGGTCGTCATCAGCTGTACGCCCTCCGCTCGTCGGGCGGTGGCACGACGCCGCCCTTGTACTCGACGGGGATGCCGCCGAGCGGGTAGTCCTTGCGCTGCGGGTGGCCCGGCCAGTCGTCGGGCATGAGGATGCGGGTCAGCGCCGGGTGTCCGTCGAAGATGATGCCGAACATGTCCCACGTCTCGCGCTCGTGCCAGTCGTTGCCCGGCCAGACCGAGACGACCGAGGGGATGTGCGGGTCGGCGTCGGGCGCGGTGACCTCGAGACGGACCCGGCGGCTGCCGTGCGTGATCGACAGCAGCGGGTAGACCGCGTGGAGCTCGCGGCCCTCCTCGCCGGGGTAGTGCACACCGGAGACGCCCATGCACATCTCGAAGCGCAGCGACGGGGTGTCGCGCAGGGCCCTCGCGACGGCGAGGAGGTCCTCGCGGCGGACGAAGAGGGTCAGCTCGCCGCGGTCGACGACGACCTTGTCGATGGCGTCCGAGCCGGGTCCGCCGTTCTCGACGAGGACCCGGCCGAGGTCGTCGGCGACCTCGTCGAAGTACGAGCCGTAGGGGCGCGCGGTGGCGCCCGGCAGGAGGGTCGGGGTGACGAGCCCGCCGTAGCCGGAGGTGTCCTGGCCCCGGGTGGCGCCGAACATGCCGCGCCGCTCGCCGACCTGGACCGGCTCGCGCTCCTCCTGGGTGAGGTGCTGCCACATCGCGACGTTCGACGTGTGCGCCTGGGTGCTGGCGTCCGGGTCGTCGATGGTGGAGGTCTCGGGGCTGTCGATCTCCTGGTCGGGGACCGCCTGCACCGTGGCGTCCTCGAGCTCGGGACCGTCGCCGGTCGGCGTCTTCTCGCTCATGCGAGGAGGTTCTTCCCGGCCGGCGCCGCGAGGTGCGCGAGGTGGTCGTGGGTGGGCGCCATCATCGACGTCGGGGTGGCGCGCAGCGCGGCCTCCTCGGCGGCCCGGGCGGCGGCGATGCGGTTGACGCCGAGCTTGCTGTTCTGGATCTGGTCGTGGAGCTCGATGATCGCGTTGAGGAGCATCTCCGGGCGGGGCGGACACCCGGGGAGGTAGATGTCGACGGGGATGATGTGGTCGACGCCCTGGACGATCGCGTAGTTGTTGAACATCCCGCCCGAGCTCGCGCAGACGCCCATCGAGATGACCCACTTGGGGTTGGGCATCTGGTCGTAGACCTGGCGCACGACGGGGGCCATCTTCTGGCTGACCCGTCCCGCGACGATCATCAGGTCGGCCTGGCGCGGGGTGGCGCTGAAGCGCTCCATGCCGAAGCGGGCGATGTCGTAGTCGGGGGTGCCGACGGCCATCATCTCGATGGCGCAGCAGGCGAGACCGAAGGTGGCCGGCCAGATCGACGCCTTGCGCATGTAGCCGGCGACGTTCTCGAGCGTCGTGAGGACGAACCCTGCGGGCAGCTTCTCCTCGAGTCCCATCACGCCTCCTTGGCGTTCGTGGCGGGTGCTTCGGGTGCTTCGGGTGCGTGGTGCGTGGGCGATCCGGGGGCGGTCGTCATCAGTCCCACTCGAGCCCCCCGCGCTTCCACACGTAGGCGTAGGCGACGAACACGGTGATGATGAACAGGACCATCTCGACGAGCGCGAAGAGCCCGAGCGAGTCGAAGGCGACCGCGAACGGGTAGAGGAAGACGGCCTCGATGTCGAAGATGATGAAGAGCATCGCCGTGAGGAAGTACTTGATCGGCACGCGGCCGCCGCCGACTGCGCGAGGCGTCGGCTGGATGCCGCACTCGTAGGCCTCCATCTTCGCGCGGTTGTAGCGCTTGGGACCGACGACGAGGCTCGTGCCGACCGACAGGACGGCGAAACCGGCGCCCAGGGCCAGCAGGATCAGCAGCGGGACGTAGGGGTTGTTCATCGGGTGACAACTCCCCTTTCGGTGCTCGTGTTCGTCCGGACCGCGCAGGCCACCGGGTCGTGCGGCAGCATGTCGTTCATCCTAGGGGGAGTGACGTACGGCACACCCGGGGAGGGCGTCCTCCCGGGAGCGGTGCGCTGGGGTGCGCGGCCTTGGGTCGTCACAGGTGCCTCGGAGCCTCGGGGTGCTTGTGAATGGATTCACGATCGGCAGCACTCTACGACTCGTTCCCGGCGACCCGCACTCAGGTATGCCTAACCTGCGACAAGCCGGCTCAGGCCGGCTTGGTCGCCCGGTGCAGGGCGACGATGCCGCCGGAGAGGTTGCGCCACTGCACCTCGGACCACCCGGCGCCGGACACCCTGTGCGCCAACGCTTTCTGGTCGGGCCAGGCCTGGATCGACTCGGCGAGGTAGACGTAGCTGTCGGGGTTGCTGCTGACCTTGCGGGCCACCGGGGGCAGCGCGCGCATGAGGTAGCGCGAGTAGACGGTGCGAAACGCCCGGTTCGTCGGCTGGCTGAACTCGCAGACGACGAGGCGCCCGCCGGGCTTGGTGACCCGCAGGAACTCGCGCAGCGCGGCGTCGGGGTCGGCCACGTTGCGCAGCCCGAAGCTCATCGTCACGACGTCGAAGGATGCGTCGGCGAAGGGGAGGTTCATCGCGTCGGCGGCGGTGAAGCCGAGGTCGGAGCGGCGCTGGTGGCCCACCCGCAGCATCCCGAGGGAGAAGTCGGCGGGGACGACGTCGACGCCGGAGTCGGCGAACGGCTCGCTGCTCGTGCCGGTGCCCGCGGCGATGTCGAGGACGACCTCGCCGGGGTTCGCGTCGCACGCGGCGACGACCGCGCGACGCCACAGCCGGTCCTGCCCGAGGCTCAGCACGTCGTTCGTCACGTCGTACCTGCTCGCGACGTCGTCGAACATCGCGGCGACGTCGCGGGGGTCCTTGTCGAGGGAGGCGCGGCTCATGGCCGCCATCCTCCCACCGAGGTGGTGTCGGGCCCGCACGGGTGCGGGTCGTATCCTCCTGCGTGATGACCTCGCTGCCCGCGGGTGACCGGCCGACCGACGCGATCGGGGCGACCGCCTCCCCTCTCGTGTCCCGCACCGTGCACCTCGCGCCGGAGCTGGGTGCCGCGCTCCTCTCGCTCGTGCCACCCCGTGGTGCGCGCGAGATCGTGTCGTGGGTCCGTCGCGGCGAGGGCCTCGTCGGCTGGGGGCGCGCCGCCTCGCTGTCGACGACCGGCCCGGACCGGATGGCCGAGCTCGAGTCCTGGTGGGCGGGGCTCGTCGGTTCCGCCGTGGTCCGTGACGAGGTCGACCGGCCGGGGACCGGACCCGTCGCCTTCGGGTCGGTGTCGTACGCGGCCGGCTCCGCCGCCGGGTCGACGCTCGTCGTGCCCGAGGTCGTCGTCGGCGTGCGCGGCGGGGTGGCGTGGCTGACCACCGTGGGCGTCGAGACCGCGCCGGCCGTGGCCGCCGTGCCCGGGACACCCGAGGTGCGGGTGCACGACGCCCCGTCGGCTCCGGCCGACGTCGCCTTCTCGGACGGGGCGCTCGCGCCCGGGGAGTGGGCCGGTGCCGTGGCCGAGGCCGTCTCGCGCATCACCGCCGGCTCCCTCGACAAGGTCGTGCTCGCACGCGACCTCGAGGTGTCGGCGTCCTCCGACCTCGACGTCCGCTGGCTGCTGCAGCGCCTCGCCGAGCAGTACGACACGACGTGGGTCTTCGCCGTCGACGGGCTGGTCGGGGCCACCCCTGAGCTGCTCGTCCGCCGCGAGAAGGGCCTGGTGACCTCACGGGTCCTCGCGGGGACGATCCGCCGCACCGGCGACGACGAGCACGACCTCGCCCTCGCGGCCTCGCTCGCCCGGTCGTCGAAGGACCTCGAGGAGCACGAGTACGCCGTGCGCTCGGTCGCCGAGGCGCTCGCACCGCACTGCTCGTCGATGAACGTGCCCGAGGCTCCTTTCGTCCTGCACCTGTCCAACGTCATGCACCTGGCCACCGACGTCGCGGGCGTCCTCGTCGACGGGGCGTCCTCGCTGTCTCTCGCCGAGTCGCTCCACCCGTCGGCTGCGGTGTGCGGCACGCCGACCCGCGACGCCGACGCCACCATCGCCGAGCTCGAGCACATGGACCGCGGGCGCTACGCCGGCCCGGTCGGCTGGATCGACGCCACGGGCGACGGCGAGTGGGGCATCGCGCTGCGCTGCGGTGCCGTCTCGGAGCAGGACCCGTCACGGATC
Organism: uncultured Actinomycetota bacterium; assembly: GCA_963834225.1. Classification (GTDB taxonomy): domain Bacteria; phylum Actinomycetota; class Actinomycetes; order Actinomycetales; family Dermatophilaceae; genus Oryzobacter. Next base: position 95,005 of record CAWIAT010000023.1, read on the forward strand.
CGGCTGTTCGCCGGCTGCGGCATCGTCGCGGGGTCCGACCCCGAGGCCGAGGTGGCCGAGAGCTCGGCCAAGTTCGTGCCGATGCGCGACGCCCTCACCGCGTCCGCGTCGTCGACGCCCGCCTGACCCGCACCCGGCTCGAGCTGTTGGTCGCTCTCGCGGACGTCGGTCCCTCGGCCACGATCGTCCAGTCGGTCTACTCGGTCCCGGGGCTCGTCAGGAGAAGGGAGGGCGGGCGTCGATGCCGATGGAGCGGCGGCCGGCCCAGCGCCAGATCCGCGCCGAGCGGTCGCGGTCCTCGTCGGTGACGAGGTTGCCCATCCAGCGCAGCGCGAGCGTCATCAGCCAGTCGCTGCGCATCCCGACCGGGCCGAGCGCGGCCATCGTCTTCGGGACCGTGAAGACCCCGGCGAGGCGGCGGGCGATGGAGAACGCCTCGCCGTAGTGGTCGCTCAGCAGGGCGGGCCAGGCGGCGGCGAGGTCGTCGTCGAGGTGGTCGACGACGAGGCGGCCGGTCTCGAGCCCGTAGTCGATCCCCTCGCCGTTCAGCGGGTTGACGCAGGCCGCGGCGTCGCCGATGAGCGCCCAGTTGGCGCCCGCGACGTGGCTCACCGCGCCGCCCATCGGGAGCAGCGCGCTCGTCGGCAGCCGCTGCTCGCCGCTGAGGGCGAAGTCGGCCCGGCGCTCGTCGGTGTAGCGGCGCATCAACGGCTTGATGGCGACGTCGGCCGGCCGCTTCGTCGTGGCCAGGGCGCCGACGCCGACGTTCACCTGGCCGCCGCCGAGGGGGAAGATCCAGCCGTAGCCGGGCAACGCCTCGCCCGACTCGGACCGCAGCTCGAGGTGGCTGCTGATCCAGGGGTCGTCGGAGCGCTCGGAGTCGACGTAGCAGCGGCCCGCGACGGCGTAGACGGTGTCCTGGTGCCACTCGCGACCGAGGACCTTGCCGAGGCCGGAGCGCACCCCGTCGGCGACGACGAGCCGCTCGCAGGCGACGTCGAACGTCTCGTCCCCTCGCGTGAAGGTGACCGACCGGACCCGGCCGCCCTCGACCGTCGCGTCGACGGCCTTGGCGCCCTCGAGCCCCTGCGCCCCGGACTCCAGCGCCGTCGTGCGGATGCGGTCGTCGAGGTCGGTGCGCGGGACGGCCGAGCCGTGGTCGGGCAGCGAGCCGCCGGGCCACGGCAGGTGGAGGGTCTGCCCGAAGCCGTGCGCCCGCAGGCCCCGGTTGACGGCGTGCCCGCGGACCCAGTCGCCGAGGCCGAGGAGGTCGAGCTCGGCGATGGCGCGCGGCGTCAGTCCGTCCCCGCACGTCTTGTCGCGGGGAAAGGTCGCCGCGTCCGCGAGGACGACGTCGCGGCCGGCGCGGGCGGCCCACGCCGCGGCCGAGGCGCCGGAGGGCCCGGCACCGACGACGAGGACGTCGGTCCGGGTGGGGGGCTGGGTCACCCCCGCAGTGTCTCAACCGTGGATGCCACGGCCGAAATCGGGTCACCCAGCCCTCGACACCGCCCCTCCACGTCCCGACTTCTTGCGCTCCACCCACCCCGAGGGGCGCCGCACGAGGCCCTGGTGGTGGCTGCAGCGCAAGAAGTCGGGTTCAGGGGGTGAGGGTGCGCGCGGCGAGGGCGCGCAGGTCGGCGTGCGCCTGCCGGTGGGTGGCGCGGTCGACGCGGACCTCGACCACCCGCAGGCCCTCCGGCACGGCCTCGACCTCGGCGGCGAGCGCCTCGGCGGAACCGGCGAGCACGTGGGGGACACCGTGGGCCGCGCACAGGGCCGCGAGGTCGGTGCCGGTCGGGGTGCCGAAGACCCGTTCGAAGCCGTCGGCCCGCTCGGGCGCCCCCGGCTCGAGGGTGGTGAAGATGCCGCCTCCGTCGTCGTTGACGACGACGACCGTGAGATCGGGCCCCGGCTCGTCGGGGCCGAGGAGGAGCCCGTTGGCGTCGTGGAGGAAGGTGAGGTCGCCCATCACGGCGTAGACCGGCTCGCCGGACCGCGCGAGGGCGACCCCGACGGCCGTCGAGACGACTCCGTCGATGCCGGCGAGGCCGCGGTTCGCGAGGACGTCGGCCGCGACCGACGTGGCGACGCCGACGTCGAGGTCGCGCACCGGGTTGGAGGACCCGACGACGAGGACGGCGACCTCGGGGAGCGCCCCGCCCAGGGTCACGGCGACCGCGAGCCCGCTCGGCCAGGCGGGCGGCGCCTCCTCGAGCGCCGTCGCGAGTGCGGCTGCCGCGGAGGCCCATTCGTCGGCCCAGCTGTTGCGGGCGGAACGATCGGCGGCGTGGTCCGCCGGGGCGCGCAGGGCGTCGACGGCGTGCACGGCTGCCGTGACGTGCGAGGGGTCGGGCCAGGCCCCACCCTCCGACACGACCTCGACCCGCAGTCCGGGCCGGCGCAGGAGGGCACCCACCGCACGAGAGAGGGTCACCCGGCCGACGACGACGACCCGCTCGGGGGCATGCGCGTCGAGCCAGCCGGTCGCGGTGAGGAGGAGCGGACCGTGGGGCAGCGCGGCCTCGCGGACCTGCGCCAGGCCGAAGGGCTCGGCGATGACCGGGTGGCCGTGCTCCCAGGCCCAGGCCACCGCGTCGGACGCGACCGACGGGTCGCTCGTGCTGCCGATGACGACGAGGGTGCGCGCGACGTCCTCGATGGGGGTCACCGACGTCCGCACCGTGGGGTCGACACGGACCCAGGGAGCGCCGTCGGGGCGTCCGTCGAGGCTGTCGGGCCAGTCCGTGCTTCCGGTGTCGCGCGAGTCGGCCTCGGCGTCGGGGACGAGGGGCTCGCGGAAGCAGACGTCGAGGTGGACCGGGCCCGGCTGCGGGCCGACCGTGCCGGTCGCCGCGGCGAGGGCGCGACAGATCGTGCTGCGCCAGAACGGCCCGAGGCCGGGACGCACGACGGGCGCGGGCAGGTCGAAGGACCAGCGCACCGCGCCGCCGAAGATCCCCGGCTGCTGCGTCGTCTGGTTCGCCCCCGTCCCCCGGAGCTCGTGCGGCCGGTCGGCGCTGAGGACGAGGAGCGGCACCGCCGCGTGGTGGGCCTCGAGCACCGCGGGGTGGAGGTTCGCGACTGCGGTCCCCGAGGTCGTGACGACCGGCACGGGACGTCCCGACCCCTTCGCCAGCCCGAGGGCGAGGAAGCCCGCGGAGCGCTCGTCGACCCGGACGTGCAGCCGGAGACGGTCGGCCCGCTCGGCATCGAGCAGGGCGTAGGCCAGCGGCGCCGAGCGCGAGCCGGGGCTGAGCACGACGTCGCGCACCCCGCCACGCACGAGCTCGTCGACGAGGACGCGAGCGAGCGTCGAGGACGGGTTCACGGCGGTGAGTCTGCCACCACCTCAACCGGGTCCGCCGGTGGTGCGCGCGACGACGACCTCGGTCACCACCCGCACCGGGACGCCGACGAAGGCACCCGTCGTGGCGCGGAACCCCTCCACCCCGGCGACGGTCCCTCGCGGTGCGTCCTCGACGGTGCGCAGGGTCCGCACGTACGTCTCGAGCCCGTGCCGCCGGACGTCGACCGACGGGCCGGCCGCGGGGGCCTCGACGGTGACCCACGACGACCGCGCCGGGTTCGGCGTGAGGTCGAGGCGGTGGACGGGGTCGTCGGCGTGCTGGACCGACAGGACCCGCACCGAGTCGGGCACGGGGACGATCCCGACCGGCGCCCCGGACGTCACGACGTGGGTGACCCGGTGCCGTCGGCGAAACCCTGCGTCGGCGGCGAGCGCGGCCGCGAGGATGCCGCCCTGGCTGTGCCCGACGAGGAGGACGGGGTCGCCCGGCCGCGAGCGTGGCGACCCGGAGCGCACGAGGTCGAGCGCAGCCGCCACCCCGGCCGCCGCGACGGTCGCGTCGCCGGTGACCGCACGGACGTCGGTCGTGAGGTCGAAGGGGTTCGGCCCGGCGCGTGGTGACCACTCCTGGGTGCCCGGCACGACGACGACCCAGGCCGACCCGCCGTCGGGGGCCACCGTCTCGAGAACCCGAACCCTCCCTCCACCCAGACCGTCACCCGCGTCGACGAGGTCGGCGAGCGAGGACGAGCGCTCGGTCAGCGGCCCGCGCAGGGTCGGCTCGACGCGCCGGACGACCGGCGCCCCCGACCCGTCGACGAGCCAACCGCCACCACTCCGCGAGGTCCGAGCCCGACGCCACCCCGGCGAGCACGGCCGCCACCCCGGCCTCCACCTCCGCGTAGACCCGCGCCGCCGCCCGGAGGTCGAGCGCGAGGGCGTCGAGGAGGAACGCCTCCCCCCACAGCCCTCCGGGACCGACGAGCGCGACCACTCGCCCCTCGAGCCGGACCCACGCGACCCACACCGACCCGTCGCCCAGCGCACCACCTCCCACGCCCGCGCCCACGCCCACGCTCATCCAGCCGAGTGCAGGCGGTCCGACCCGGGCCGCCGCGCCGGCCAGCCTCGACGCCTCTGCCCGGAGCAGGTCGGCCGCGGCGCCCACGACGAGCGCCGCCGCGAGCAACGACTCCGACCGCACCGCCAGCCTCACGGCGCCGGTCCCCGCGCGTCGAGCCGCTCGGCGAGCACCTCGGCGTCGTGCGCCGCCTCCCGCAGGTCGTCGGCCACCTGCGCCAGTGACGTCCGACGAACCGCGACCCGCTCGCGGTACCCGTCGGCGCCAGGGCCTTCCCACCACGCGAGGGACGCGGGCCCCAGCGCCGCCCGCCGGAGGTCGACCCCCGCCGCCACGGCCCGAAGGTGCTCCGCGAGCTCCCGCAGCCCGGCCCCCTCGCCCCCGCCCCCTCCCGGCACCGCTCCTCCTCCCCCACGCCGTGCATCCCGTCCCACCGACCACTCCACCGCACCTGCCCCGCCCGGCACAGCCCGCCCGCGGACCTGTGGACGCCCCCCGCCCCGGCGCGGTGCCTGTGGACACCCGACGCCTACGCTGGCGGCCATGCCGCACCACGACCTCGTCATCATCGGCAGCGGCTCGGGCAACGCGCTGCTGATCCCCGAGCTCGACGGCCTCGACGTCGCCATCGTCGAGAAGGGGACGTTCGGCGGCACCTGCCTCAACGTCGGCTGCATCCCCACGAAGATGTTCGTCGTCCCGTCGGACCGCGTCGTCGAGGCCCACGACGCCCACCGCCTCGGCGTCACGTTCTCCCCGCCCACCGTCGACTGGCCGGCCATCCGCGACCGCATCTTCGGGCGCATCGACCCCATCTCGGCGGGCGGCGAGGCGTACCGCGACAGCCAGGAGCACGTCACCCTCTACCGCACCCGCGCCCGCTTCACCGGGGACCGCCGCCTCGCCCTCGACACCGGCGAGGAGGTCACCGCCGACCGGGTCGTCGTCGCGTCGGGGTCACGCCCCAACGGCCTCGACATCGAGGGCCTGCGTCACGCCGACCCGGACACCGGGGTGCACACGTCCGACACCGTCATGCGGCTCGATGCGCTCCCGGCGCGGATGGTCGTCGTCGGCGGCGGGTTCGTCGCCTGCGAGATGGCCCACGTGTTCTGCTCGCTCGGGGTCCACGTGACCCAGCTCCAGCGCTCGGCCACGCTCCTCACCCACGAGGAGGCCGAGATCGCCCAGCGCTACACCGAGGTCGCCCGGCGCCACTACGACGTCCGGCTCCACACCACGGTCACCGCCGCCGAGCGCGTCTCGGGGGTCTGGCGGCTGGCCACCGAGGGGCCGGGCGGGCCGGCGCACGTCGAGGCCGAGACCGTCCTGCTCGCGGTCGGCCGCCGCCCGAACACCGACCTCCTCGACCCCGCCGCCGGGGGCCTCGAGACGACCAGCGACGACCTGCTCGTCGTCGACGACCAGCTGCGGACCACCGCGCCGGGTGTGTGGGCGCTCGGCGACATCTGCTCGACGCACCAGCTCAAGCACGTGGCCAACCACGAGGCGCGCATCGTCGCCCACAACCTCGCCGTCGACACCGGACGGCTCGATGCCGCCCCCCGCCTCGTCGACGACCGGCCGGTCCCCCACGCCGTCTTCGGGCACCCCCAGGTCGCCTCGTTCGGCCCCACGGCGGCCCAGCTCACCGAGGCCGGCACGCGGTTCGTCACCAAGACCCAGGCCTTCGGCGACGTCGCCTACGGGTGGGCGCTCGAGGACACCACGGGCCTGCTCACCCTCCACGCCACCCCCGACGGGACGATCCTGGCCGCCCACGTCCTCGGGCCACATGCGTCCACGGTCATCCAGCCCCTCATCCAGGCCGCCTCGCTCGGGCAGCGCGCGACCGAGGTCGCCCGGGGCCAGTACTGGATCCACCCTGCCCTCGCCGAGGTCGTCGAGAACGCCCTCCTCGGGCTCCCCCTGGAGGACTGATTCCGTACCCGCAGTGACCTGGTGGTCGATGTGGGTCCGGGTCGTCGGCCGACCTCGGGACGGGTCAGCGGCCGGGGGGCGGCTGGGGACTGCGGTCGGTGAGGCAGTAGACCCGCCCGGAGGGGTCGGACATCACGGTCCAGAAGTGGTGTTCGCGCACCACGGTCGCGCCGGCGGCCAGGTGCCGGGCCGTCTCGGCGGCCCGGTCGGCGCACGCGAGGTCGACGTGGCCCCGGACCGGGCCGTGCTCGTCGTCGACCCGCTGGAGCAGGACGCGCACCGCCACGTCGTGGGGCCGGACGAGGTAGGCGAACCCCGGCTCGTCGGAGTCGCGCAGCTCCCACCCGGTCAGCGCCTCCCAGAACGCCACCTCGGCGTCCCAGGCCGCGCGGGGCACGTCGAGGCAGACCTGGTCGAGGACGACGCCGAGGCCCTCGCGCGCCGGACCGGACTCACCGTCGTACGTCGTGAGGCAGAAGGTGAACCCTCCGGGCGACCGCATGACGACGACCGTCTCCCCGACCGCCCCCGCCCGGACCGCGCCGCACGACGCGGCCCGGGCCGCCTCCGCGTGGACGTCGTCGACGTCGAGGTCGAGGTGCACGCCGCCGGACCCAGAGCCGACGGCCTGGAGCTTCACCCAGGCGCCACCCCGCTCGGGCAGGAGGGTCGAGAACTCGCCCTCGTCGCCGCGGACGGGCGCGAGGGAGCCACCCGTCACCGAGGCCCAGAAGGACCAGGCGACCGGAGCGGCCTCGGCCGGGGTGTCGAGGAGGATCCACGCCCAGCGGACGCTGCTCACCGCGCCTCCTCGCCGTTCCTGCCGGACTCCACGAGCCGAGCGTGGCAGGCCCCCACGCGGTCGCGCCACCACGCGACCCGCTCCGGCGGCGCCGCCCACCGGTCGAGGAGGTCGGGCTCGGCCGCCACCCGTCCCACGGGCAGGGCCCCCGACACCGGCACGAGCGGCGACCCGGCGACGTCGCCCTCCAGCAGGGCCACCGTGCCGAGGCCGCACGCATGGTCGAGCCGGGGCAGGGCCGCGGCGAGGGCGACCCCGGCCGCGATGCCGACGCTGGTGTCGAGGGCCGACGACACGACCGCCGGCAGGCCGCACTCCTCGACGACGCGCAGCGCGGCCCTGACCCCGCCGAGCGGGGCGACCTTGACGACGACGACGTCGGCGGCCTCGAGGTCACGCACCCGCAGGGGGTCTGAGGCGCGGCGGATCGACTCGTCGGCCGCCACGGGGACGTCGATCCCGCTGCGCGCCAGGGCGATCCGCAGGTCGCGCAGGTCCTCGACGGACGCGCACGGCTGCTCGGCGTACTCGAGGTCGAGGGGGGCCAGGCGGACCAGCGCCGACAGCGCGTCGTCGACGGACCAGGCCCCGTTGGCGTCGACCCGCACCCGAGCCGACGGGCCCATGACGGCCCGGACCTCCGCCACGCGTGCCACGTCGTCGTCGAGCGACTGCCCACGCTCGGCGACCTTGACCTTGGCCGTCGCGCACCCCGGGAACCGCGCCAGCACCTCGGCGACCCGGTCCGGCCCCACGGCCGGGACGGTCGCGTTGACCGGGACCGACGTCCTGCGCGCCTCGGGCCACGGCGACCAGGCGGACTCGACGGCGGCGGCGAGCCAGCGCGCGGCCTCCGGAGGCTCGTACTCGGGGAACGGGCCGAACTCCCCCCAGCCGCACGGGCCCTCGACGAGGGCCACCTCGCGCGTCGTCACCCCGCGAAAGCGCACCCGCATCGGGATGGCGACGACGCGCAGCGAGGCGAGGAGGTCGTCGAGGTCCGGCAGCACGGACCCGACGCTACCGACCGCGGCGACGCAGCCACCGCTCCGAGGACCCGAGGACCCGGCGTCCAGGCAGGTCAGCCCCCGGACACGGCCTTGCGGATCTCCGTCACCGCGAGGGCCGCGAAGGCGAGCGCGCACAGCCCCATCCACAGGTTCGACCACCACTGGTTGCGCCACTCGCGCGGGACCCGGTCGGAGTTGAGGAGGGCGAGCAGGGTGACCGCGAGGAACGGCATGAAGAACGCGCCGAGGACGCCGTAGGCGAGGATCAGCCAGACCGGCCGGCCGAGGAGGATGAGGATCATCGGCGGGAAGGTCAGCCAGAGGATGTAGGCCTTGTACCAGCGGCCACCGAGCCGGCGGTCGGGGTCGTCGAGGCCCAGTCCGCGCACGTGTCCGACGAAGTCGGCGAACATCAGCGAGACGCCGTTCCACACCCCGACGAGGGACGACATGGCCGCTGCCCAGAAGCCGACGAGGAAGACCCTGCTCGCCCAGGTGCCGTACCGGTCGTCGAGCACCGTCGCGAGGTCGAGCAGCCCCTTGTCGCCGGTCTGGACGGCGAGCTGCGCGGAGTAGAGGAGCTCGGCCCCGACGACGAGCGTCGCGAGGACGAAGATGCCGGTGACGACGTACGCGACCCGGTTGTCGATCCGCATGACGCGCATGAACCTCGGGGTCGTCCAGCCCTTCTCCCGGATCCAGTAGCCGTAGGCGGCCAGCGTGATCGTGCCCCCGACGCCGCCGGCGACGGACAGGACGTTGACGACCGACCCCTCGGGGATGCGAGGCACGAGCCCGCCGAGCAGCTGGGGGATGTTGGGGACCGTCAGGACGGCCGCGCCGACCATCGTGACGAACATCAGGCCGACCAGTGCCGCGCAGACCTTCTCGAAGTGCGAGTAGCGGCCCACCCACACGAGGACGAGGCCGATGAGACCGGAGAGGATCCCCCACGCACTCACGGGCAGGACGGGGAAGAGGGAGTGCAGCGGCAGACCGGTGCCGGCCATCGCCGCGGCGCCGTAGACGAAGCCCCAGATGACGATGTAGGGCCCGAAGTAGGCCGTCGTCCACCTGCCCAGCGACGTCCAGCCCTCGTAGATCGTCGTCCCCGTGGCCAGCGTCCAGCGCCCGACGCCCTCGACGAGGACGATCTTCATCAGGCAGCCGACGACCACCGTCCACAGCAGCGCGTACGCGTACTTCTGGCCGGCGATGAGGGTGGCGACGAGGTCGATCGCGCCGACCCCGGTGGCCGCGACGATGAGGCCGGGCCCCACCAGCTTCCACCTCGGCGGGGTCGCGGACTCGGACGTCTGGGTGGAGGAGGTCGTCGTCGACATGGCCACGACCCTGCCGAAGTCACCGCGCCGAAAGGGTTTTCGGAGCACGTGAACCGGGCCGAGGCCACGTCGTGGGCGCGTGGACCGCACGGTCTAGCCTTGCGCCCGTGAGCGCGATCAGCGGAGTGAGCGGGACCTTCGACGCCGGGGCCTGGCAGGAGGTGCCCGGGTTCGAGGACCTCACCGACCTCACGTACCACCGCGCGCTGGGGCTCGGAGCCGTCCGGGTCGCCTTCGACCGGCCCGAGGTGCTCAACGCCTTCCGGCCGCACACCGTCGACGAGCTGTACCGCGTCCTCGACCACGCCCGGCGCTCGGCCGACGTCGGCGTCGTCCTCCTCACCGGCAACGGTCCCGGCCCCGAGGGCACCGGCAGCGCCGGCACGTGGGCGTTCTGCAGCGGTGGCGACCAGCGGATCCGCGGTCGCTCGGGGTACCAGTACGCCGACGGCGAGACCTCCGACACCGTCGACGAGCGCCGGGTCAAGGCCGAGGGCGGGCGGCTGCACATCCTCGAGGTCCAGCGCCTCATCCGCACCATGCCCAAGGTCGTCGTCGCGGTGGTCGGCGGCTGGGCGGCCGGAGGTGGGCACAGCCTCCACGTCGTCTGCGACCTCACCATCGCCAGCCGGGAGCACGCGGCCTTCAAGCAGACCGATGCCGACGTCGGCTCCTTCGACGGCGGCTACGGCAGCGCCTACCTCGCGACGATGGTCGGCCAGAAGTTCGCCCGCGAGATCTTCTTCCTCGGGCGCACCTACACGGCCGAGGACATGCACCGGATGGGCGCCGTCAACCTCGTCGCCGACCACGCCGAGCTCGAGACGACGGCGCTCGAGGTCGCCCGCGAGGTCATGGGCAAGAGCCCCCAGGCGCAGCGGATGCTGAAGTTCGCCTTCAACCTCGCCGACGACGGGCTCATGGGCCAGCAGGTCTTCGCCGGCGAGGCGACCCGACTCGCGTACATGACCGACGAGGCCGTCGAGGGGCGCGACCAGTTCCTCGAGAAGCGCGACCCCGACTGGTCGCCCTTCCCCTGGTACTTCTGACCACGGGGCACCCCCGCTTGCTACGGCGCAGTAGGTGTCGTGATCACGACACCTACTGCGCCGTAGCAAGGACTTCAGGTGGTGGCTCGAGCACCGCGAGGGTCAGCCGGAGCCGCCGAGGTCGAGGTCGTACGCCTCCCAGATGAGGTCCGACCCCCGCTGGCGGTGGCGCACGAGGACGCCGACGAGGGCGGTCGCGGCCTCGCGGTGGGCGACGACGGCCTCGGTGTCGGCGAGCCCGTCGTCACGCTCACCGAGCAGCCGCTCGACCTCGGCGAGGACGACCTCGTGGTCGGCGAGCTGCTGCTCGACGCGGCGCGAGAGGCGCGGCGCCGAGCGGCGCAGGTCCTCGTAGAGCCCACCGGCGCCCTCGGTCAGCTCGACGTGGTCGCGCAGGTCGTGGGCGAGCTCGGTGAGCGCGGCCCGCACCCGGCGCCGCCACACCGCACCCTGGCCGAGCGGCAGCGCGAGCGCGGCGTCGAGCGCGGCCATCGACTCCCCGAGCTCGGCGCGGTGCAGCTGGACGCGCGCGAGGTAGGCCGCGAACGTCTCGTCCATCGTGCACCTCCTCGCCTCCCGCCATGGTCCTCCACAGCGGCCTCGCGCGCGAGGGGTGCGGACCCCCCGGATCCCCTTCCCGGGCACGGCTGCCCGGCTCTAGGGTGAGGGGCACCCCACCCCCGGAGGACACCGTCGTGCCCCGCGCCACCATCCTCGCCGTCGACGACGACCCCCAGGTCGTCCGCGCCATCGTGCGGGACCTGCGTGGCCGCTACGGCGAGCAGCACCGCATCGTGCGCGCCACCTCCGGCGCCGAGGCCCTCGAGGTGCTCGCCGAGCTGCTGCTGCGCGACCGGCCCGTCGCCCTCGTCGTCTCCGACCAGCGGATGCCCGCGATGACGGGCATCGAGATGATGGCGAGCGTGCGCGAGCGCTCGCCCGACACGCGCCTGCTCCTCCTCACGGCCTACGCCGACACCGACGTCGCGATCCGGGCCATCAACGAGATCGGGCTCGACCACTACATGGTCAAGCCGTGGGAGCCGCCCGAGACCCAGCTCTACCCCGTCGTCGACGACCTCCTCGACGACTGGCACCGCGACCACCCCGACACCGACGCGGTCGTGCGCGTCGTCGGCCACCAGTGGTCCGACCGGGGCCACGACCTCAAGATGTTCCTCGCCCGCAACCACGTGCCGTACCGGTGGCTCGACGTCGAGCGCGACGACGACGCCCGCCGCCTCGTCGACCTCGCCGGCGCCGGCGCGGCCGACCTCCCCCTCGTCCTCGTCCCCGACGGCGAGACCCTGCGCAGCCCGAGCATCCTCGAGCTCGCCGAGGCCGTCGGCCTGTCGACCCGTGCGGGTCAGCCGCTCTACGACCTCTGCATCGTCGGGAGCGGGCCCGCCGGGCTCGCGGCCGCCGTGTACGCGGCCTCGGAGGGGCTGCGCACCGTCGTCGTCGAGCGCGACGCCCCCGGCGGACAGGCCGGGCAGAGCGCCGCCATCGAGAACTACCTCGGCTTCCCCAAGGGCGTCTCCGGCGCCGACCTCACCCGCCGCGCCGTGGCCCAGGCGTCGCGGTTCGGCGCCGAGACGGTGCTCGCCCGCGAGGTCGTCGGGCTCGAGCAGCGCGGTCCCGTCCACGCGGTGCGGTTCGCCGACGGGGGCGAGGTCGAGAGCCGCGCCGTCCTCGTCGCCACCGGGGTCGCCTACCGCCGGCTGGAGGCCGAGGGCGTCGAGGCGCTGGGGTCGCGAGGCGTCTACTACGGGGCCTCGGCGAGCGAGGCGGCGCAGACCGCGGGCGACGTCGTCTACGTCGTCGGGGCGGCCAACTCCGCCGGGCAGGCCGTCCTCAACTTCTCCAAGGTCGCGTCCCGCGTCGTCATGGTCGTGCGGGCCGCCCGCCTGGAGGACTCGATGTCGGAGTACCTCGTCGAGCGGATCCGTGCCGCAGGGAACGTCGAGGTGCGCTTCCGGAGCGAGGTCGCCGCCGCGCACGGCACCGACCACCTCGAGGGCGTCACCCTCGTCGACCGGGACACCGGCGAGACCTGCCGCCTCGAGACGAACTGGCTCTTCGTCTTCATCGGCGCGCTCCCCCGCACCGACTGGCTGGGCGCCGCCGTCGCTCGCGACGACAAGGGGTTCGTCGTCACCGGGCCCGACCTCCACCTCGCCGACGACCCCGGCCGCTGGCCGCTGCCCCGGCCGCCGTTCGCCCTCGAGACGAGCCTCCCGGGCGTCTTCGCGGCCGGCGACGTGCGGCTCGACTCGATGAAGCGCGTCGCCTCCGCCGTCGGCGAGGGCGCGATGTCGGTCTACCTCGTCCACCGCTACCTCGCGACCGTCTGACGGGCCGGACCGATGGACCTCGCCGAGCTGCGCAGCCTGCCCCTCTTCGAGGGCCTCACCGACGACCAGCTCGCTGAGCTGCTCCACGTCGCCGAGGAGCGCCGGCCCACCGCGGGCGAGACCCTCTTCGTCGAGGCGACCCCGGCCGACGAGTGGTGGGTGCTGCTCGAGGGCGCCGTCGCCCTGTCGCGGCGGGTGGGGACCGAGGAGACGATGATGGGGATGATGACGAACCCGGGCCAGTGGGCCGGCGGGTTCGCCGCCTGGGACGAGAACTGGTACTACCTCGCCACGGCGCGCGCCGTGGCCGACAGCCGGATGCTGCGGCTGCCGTCCTCCGAGCTGGGGCGCCTGTCGAAGCTGTGGTTCCCCTTCGGACGCCACTTCATCGACGGCATCGTCAACACCGTCCGGCGGATCGAGTCGACGGCCCGGCAGCGCGAGGCGCTCGTGGCGCTCGGCACCCTGTCGGCAGGGCTCGCCCACGAGCTGAACAACCCCGCCGCCGCCGCGACGCGGGCCGTCGACGCCCTGCGCGTGACCTCCGACCAGCGCCTCGAGACCCTCGCCCGGTTGGCCTCGGGAGGGATCACCGCGGCCCAGTTCACCGCGGTCGACGGGCTGCGTCGCCGGATCACCGACACCGACGCGGGCCTGACCGGTCTCGCTCTCGCCGACCGCGAGGACGAGCTCGGTGAGTGGCTCGACGCACACGACGTCGACCGCGGGTGGGACGTCGCCCCCGCCCTTGCCGGCGCCGGGGGCGACGTCGCCTGGTGCGAGGAGCTCGCCGCCGCCGTGCCCGAGGCGTCGCTGGCCCCGGCCGTCGAGTGGGTCGCGACATCGGTGCTCATGAACGCCCTGCTGGGTGAGGTCAAGGAGGCCACCGGCCGGATCTCCACGCTCGTCGCGGCCGTGAAGTCGTACTCGCAGATGGACCGCGCCTCGCTCCATGTCACCGACCTCGTCGAGGGCCTGGACAGCACGCTCGTCATGCTCGGCCACAAGCTGGGGGCCGGCATCTCCGTCGAGCGACGGTACGCGCCCGACCTCCCGACGGTCGAGGCGATGGCCGGTGAGCTCAACCAGGTGTGGACCAACCTCGTCGACAACGCCATCGACGCCATGCACGGCACCGGGACCCTCACCGTCAGCGCGTCGCCCGACCCCGAGGCGGCGGGCTGGGTCGTCGTCGAGGTCGCCGACACGGGCTCCGGGATGACGCCCGAGGTCGCCGCCCGCGCCTTCGAGCCCTTCTACACGACCAAGGAGGTCGGCAAGGGCACCGGCCTCGGTCTCGACATCTCCCGACGGATCGTCGTCGAGCGCCACTCGGGGGAGATCGGCATCGAGTCGACCCAGGGTGGCACGCTGGTGCGGGTGCGCCTGCCCGTGCAGCACACCGGCACCACCTGAACCCGACGAGGAAGGGCCCGCGATGAGCGAGGACGTCGAGCAGCACGCCGGCATCGACCCCGCGGCCGCGCCCAGCGGCCCGGGCTGCGCCGACTGCGAGTCCCACGACCCGCCCGGCTGGTGGGTTCACCTGCGCCGCTGCGCCGCCTGTGGCCACGTCGGCTGCTGCGACAGCTCGCCCGGCCAGCACGCGACCGGCCACGCCCAGGCGTCCGGGCACCCCGTCGTCCAGAGCTTCGAGCCCGGTGAGGACTGGTACTGGGACTACGAGGCCGGGACCGCCGTCGCCGGTCCGGCCCTCGCCGACCCGACCTCGCACCCCGACGACCAGCCGGCTCCCGGTCCGCGGGGCCGGGTTCCCGAGGACTGGCTCGAGCACATCCACCGATGACGGGCCGCCCGGTCCCGCGGGGCGACCTCCTCCTCGAGGAGCTGGCCGTCCCCGCGGGGGAGGCCGCCATCGCCCTCCTCCCCCGGCTCGAACGAGCCCTCGCCGGTGGGGCGCCCGTCGCGCCCCATGCCGCCTCGGCCGCACCACCCCCGCTGCCCGACCATGCTCCGGCCGACCTGCCCGACGACCTCGCCGTCGTCGTCGGGACCTCGGGCTCGACCGGGACCCCCAAGCGAGCCCTGCTCACCGCGAGTGCCCTGCGGGCCAGTGCCCGCGCGACCCACGAGCGGCTCGGCGGCCCGGGCCAGTGGCTGCTCCCGCTCCCCGCGCACCACGTCGCCGGGCTCCAGGTGCTGCTGCGCTCGGTCCAGGCCGGGACGACCCCCGTCGCGATGGACCTCACCGACGGGTTCACCCCGCAGGCCTTCGCCGCCGCCACCGACCGCCTCGACGCCGGGGCTCGGCACTACACCAGCCTCGTCCCGACCCAGCTGTTCCGCCTCCTCCACCACCCCGGCGGCGAGGAGGCCCTGCGCCGCCTCGACGCCGTCCTCGTCGGGGGCGCCGCGCTCCCCCCGCACCTTCGGGCCCGGGCCGCGGCGGCAGGGGTCACGGTCGTCGCCACGTACGGGATGAGCGAGACGGCCGGGGGCTGCGTGTACGACGGGCAGCCGTTGCCGTGCACCGAGGTCGCCCTCGACGACACCGGGCGGATCCACCTCGGCGGCGCCACGGTCGCCCACGGCTACCTCGGTCGGCCCGACCTCACGCGGGCCGCGTTCGGCACCGACGAGGACGGCGTGCGGTGGTTCCGCACCGACGACGTCGGCCACACCGACGAGCGAGCCCGCCTCCACGTCGACGGCCGCCTCGACGACCTCGTGAACACCGGCGGCCTCAAGGTCGCGCCGCGGCTCGTCGAGGAGGCCGTCGTCGCCCACGTGCCGGGGGTGCGCGAGGTCGTCGTCGTGGGGACGCCGCACCCGCAGTGGGGCGAGGCCGTCAGCGTCCTGCTCGTCATGGACCCCCGGGCCTTCGGGCGCGAGCCGAGCGCCGCCGACCTGCGGGCCCACCTGCGCGGCGTCCTGCCCGACCACGCCCTGCCGGTGCGGGTGCTCACCGTCCCGGCGGTGCCCCTGGCCGGGCCGGGCAAGCCCGACCGGCGTGCGGTGGCTGCCCTGTTCAGCGTGGGATGATGGGGGCGTGCTCCGCTACCTCCCCGTGGTCCTCAGCCTCGCGCTGACGATCTACTGCGTCGTCGACGCGATCCAGACCCCGGACGCCGCGGTGCGCAACCTGCCCAAGATCGGCTGGTTGCTGCTCATCCTCCTGTTCCCGCTCGTCGGTCCGGCGGCGTGGCTCATCGCGGGTCGACCCCCTCGCTCGGCGGGCACCGGTCGACGCCAGCAGCAGCGCTGGGGCGACCCCCGGCGTGGGCGGGACCAGCGGCCCCCGCGCGGGCCCGACGACGACCCCGACTTCCTCAAGGACCTCTGACCCCAGCCATGGCCACGCTGTCCCAGTGGGCCGCCGGGGCGCGCCCGCGCACGCTCCCGGCCGCCATCGCCCCCGTCGTCCTCGGCACCGCCGCCGCGCACCTGCTCGGTCGGGCCGACGCAGCGCTGGCCATCCTCGCGCTCGTCGTGGCGCTCGCCCTCCAGGTCGGCGTCAACTACGCCAACGACTACTCCGACGGCATCCGCGGCACCGACGAGTCCCGCGTCGGCCCGGTCCGCCTCGTCGGCCAGCGCCTGGCCGACCCGCGCAACGTCAAGGTGGCGGCCTTCCTCGCGTTCGGCGCCGGCGCGGTCGCGGGCCTCGCCCTCGTCGCTCTCTCGCGCGCGTGGCTGCTGCTGCCCCTCGGCGCGCTCGCCGTCCTCGCCGCGTGGCGCTACACCGGAGGGGACGACCCGTACGGCTACCGCGGCCTCGGGGAGGTCTACGTCTTCGTCTTCTTCGGCCTGATGGCGACCCTCGGCACCGAGTACACCCAGGCCGGGGCGATCTCGTGGTTCGGCGTCCTCGGCGCGGTCGGGGTGGGGTCCGTGGCGTCCGCGATCCTCGTCGCGAACAACCTGCGTGACATCCCCACCGACACCCTCCACGGCAAGCAGACCCTGGCCGTGCGGCTCGGCGACCACCGCACCCGGATCCTCTACGTCGTCCTCGTCGGGGTGTCCCTCGTCGTCCTCCTCGGCATGGCCCTCAGCACGCCCTGGGCGCTCCTCGGCCTGCTGTCGCTGCCGCTCGGCCTCCGGTCGGTGCGCACCGTGCTCGGCGACGCCTCGGGGCGCGACCTCGTCCCCGTCCTGGCGGGCACGGGGCTCTACGAGGTGTTGTACGCGGTGCTCACGGCGCTCGGCGTGGGCGTCGCCGTCGCCCTGCGCTGACGGCACGTCGCGCGGTCAGGTGACGATCTTCCAGTAGGAGTCCTTGCGACGGACCAGCCCGTCGTCGTCGAGGTCGAGGAGGTCGCAGCCGCGCACCCGGACGGCGTCGCCGTCGGTCGTCGTCCCGGTGAGCAGCCAGCGCGAGACGCCCCGGTTGCCGCAGACCCAGTGCTCGTCCTCGCCGTAGTGGACGTCGGGCAGGCCGCGGAACCGCTGGGCCAGACCCTCGCGCACGGCATCGCGGCCCTCGAACCGCGTCCCCCACGGGTGCTCGCCGCGGGGCGTCTCGAGCACGCAGTCCTCGGCGAAGAACCCCATGATCTGCTCGAGGTCGTGGGCGTTGAACGCGGCCAGCAGCCGGGTCAGGGCCGTGGCGTCACCGGTGGGCACGCGGCCAGTGTGGCAGCCGGACAGCCCGGTGACCACGGGTCACGCGCAGGGGTCGTCGAGCGGCAGGTCAGGCGCGGGTCGGCAGGGTGAGGATCTCGGGGCCGTCGTCGGTGATGGCGACCGTGTGCTCGCTGTGTGCGGTGCGGCACCCGGTCGCGCTGCGCAGGGTCCACCCGTCGGCGTCGGTGACGAGCCGGTCGGTGTCGGCCATGACCCACGGCTCGAGGGCGAGCAGGAGGCCGGGACGCAGCCGGAACCCGCGACCGGGGCGGCCGGTGTTCGACACGTGCGGGTCCTGGTGCATCGTCGAGCCGACGCCGTGGCCGCCGAACTCGGTGTTCACCGCGTACCCGGCAGCGGTGAGCGTGGCGCCGATGGCGTGCGAGACGTCGCCGAGATGGGCACCGGGGACGGCAGCGGCGATCCCGGCCGCGAGCGCCCGCTCGGTCACCTCGATGAGCGCGACGCTCTCGGGGGGTCGGGCCTCCCCGACGACGAGGCTGATGGCGGAGTCGGCGACGACACCACCGAGCGAGACCGCCAGGTCGAGCGAGAGGAGGTCGCCGTCGGCGAGGGTCTCGTCGTGCGGGAGCCCGTGGAGCACGGCGTCGTTGACCGAGGTGCAGACGTGGTGGCCGAAGGGCCCGCGGCCGAAGGACGGTGCGTAGTCGACGTAGCAGGACAGCGCGCCGGCCTCGACGATCATCGCCTTCGCCCACCGGTCGATGTCCAGGAGGTTGGTGCCGACGCACGACCCGGCTGCGCAGCGAGTCCAGGATGTCGGCGACGAGGGCACCGGTCTCCCTCCCGCGCGCCACCTCGGCGGGGGTGAGGATCTCGATCACGGGCTGCCTTCCGGTGCCTGGCTCAGCGGAAGTCCCCGTCGCCCTCGCGGGTGCGGCCGACCTCGGCGTCCTCGTCGTCCTCGTCGGTGGGCGGTCCGGGTGGCGCCGCCTGCTTCGCGGCGGAGCGCTCCTGCAGCCGCGTCGCGAGCTGCGCCGAGTAGTCCTCGCGGAAACGGCGCAGCACGACGAACGAGACGACCGCCGAGAGCAGCGCGGCACCGACGACGAGGATCAGCATGTCCTCCTCGTCGCGCAGGCCGGCCAGCCACAGCACGGACAACGCGCCGAAGAAGACGAGGAACCGCAGGAGGGTGTACCGCAGCACGGTCAGAGCCCCGAGTACGAGTGCTGGCCGACGAAGAACACGTTGACGACGGCGTAGTTGATGATGATGCAGCCGAAGCCGGCGAGCGCGATCCACGCGGCGCTCTGGCGGCGCAGGCCGGTCGTCGCCCGGGCGTGGAGGTAGGCGGCGTAGACGGTCCAGATGACGAAGGTCCACACCTCCTTGGGGTCCCAGCTCCAGTACGAGCCCCACGCCTGGCGGGCCCAGATGGCGCCGGCGATGAGGGTGAAGGACCAGAGCGGGAACGCGACGACGTGGATGGCGTAGGTGAGCCGCTCGAGCGCGCGGGCGTCGGGCAGCCGGTCCATGAAGGACGCCGGCCGCGGGTCGGACGCCTCGAGGCGGGCCTGGACCAGGTAGATGATGCCCAGGGAGAAGCCGATGGTGAACAGGGCGACCGACAGGGTCGCGACCGAGACGTGGATCGCGAGCCAGATCGAGCGCAGCGACGGCATCAGCTCGGACGCGTCGGTGTACCAGACCGTGATGGCCAGCCCGAGCGTGAGCAGGACCGGGCCGACGACGAAGAGCCCGAGCCAGCGCAGGTCGCGGCGGCTCGCCCACGCGCCGTACGCGAGGAGGGTGAGCATGCACCCGACGATGGCGAACTCGTACATGTTGCCGAGCGGCCAGCGGTGCACCTCGAGCGCCCGCAGGACGACGCCGACGACGGTGAACAGGGTGCCGAGCAGGGTGAGCGTCCAGGCGACGCCGGCGGCCTTGCGCGCCCCGGCCGACTCCGGCTCGTGCTCCACGACCGCGGGCTGCTCCGGCGTCGTGGGCGCGTCGGGGGCCCCGGCGGTGACGAGCTCGCGCTCGGCGACCTCGACCCGCGCGCGCGAGGGCGCGAGGCGGGCCAGGTACACGGCGTACAGGACCATCGCGAGGGTCAGCACGGCCATGGCCGAGTAGATGGCCAGGTTCGAGAGCTGGGCCAGCGTCGTGTCGGTCATCGAGCTCCTTCGAGTGCGTCCAGGACGGCGGCGACCTCGTCGCCCATCCCTTCGTCGTCGTCCTTGGCCAGGCCGCCGACGGAGACCACGGTACGACCCTCGGAGGCGCCGGGCGAAACCCGCACGAAGAGCCTTCGACGGCGCACGACGAGCGAGGCGACGAGGCCGAACAGCGCCGCCATCGCCGAGACGAGGGTGAACAGCTTGCCGGGGTCGGTGCGGACCGAGAAGCCCGCGAAGCGCTCGACGCCGTCGAAGGTGATGGAGCCGCGGCCTCCGGGGAGGTCGAAGGTCTGGCCGGGCTTGAGGAGGATCCGCAGCTGGTCCGTGCCGTCGGCGCTGGTGACCGGGGTCATCGCCTCGGTGTCCAGCGCGTACACCGACTGCGGCCGCCCCCCGGGCAGGAGCTCGCCCTCGAAGGCCGTCAGCGCGAGCTGCGGGTCCAGGGTGTCGGGGAAGATCGAGTGCGGCCCGGACGTGCTGTCGATGACGCCGGTGGGCAGGAAGAACCCGGCGAAGCCGAGCTCCTTGGGACTGGCTCCCGGCACCTTCACGGCCCCGACGGACGTGTAGTTGTCGTCCTGCGGGAGGAAGACGGTGGGCTCGGAGTACAGCTCGGTGCCCTGGGCGTCGCGCACGGTGATCCGCGGTGCGTACCCGTTGCCGAGGAGGAAGACGGTGCCGTCGCCGGTCTCGAGGGGTCCGTTGACCCGGACGGCGCGCTGCTCGGCGTCGCGGTCGTCGGGGGTGAAGGTCGTCGTGGCCTCGAAGTCGCGCGGGGCGCCGAACTGGCCGCGGCCCTTGGTCTCGGTCTCGAACTCGACGTCGAGGCGGTCGAGCGTGAGGGTCCAGGGCTCGAGGTCGTTGACGTCGACCCACGGTCCCGGGTTGAAGGTGTCGTAGCGAGCCAGCGTGTTCGCCAGGGTCTCGCCCTCGGGCACGATGACATCACCCTTCCAGCCGAGCAGGTGGCCCCAGCCGACCCCGACGAGGATGCCGATGAGCGCCACGTGGAAGACGAGGTTGCCCGCCTCGCGCACGTAGCCCCTCTCCGCCGACAGGGTCGTGTCGTCGTGGGCGTGGACCCGGTAGCGGCGCCGCCGGAGGGCGGTGCGCAGCTGCTCCCGAACCTCCTCGGGGTCGCCGTCGACCTCGGTGCTGCGGTGTGCCGCAAGGCGGTCCAGACGACGCGGCGCCTTCGGTGGGGTCGACGACACCTGGTGCCACAGGATCCGGGTGCGGGGCAGGACGCAGCCGATGAGCGAGACGAAGAGCAGGAGGTAGATCGCGGCGAACCACGGCGAGGCGTAGACCTCGAAGAACCCGAGGGCGTCGAGGACCTTCCCCGCGGTGGGGTTGTCGGCGATGAACTGCGCGGTGCGGGGGGCGTCGATCGAGCGCTGCGGGAAGGTCGACCCGGGGATCGCGCCGACGGCGAGGAGCAGGAGGAGGAAGAGCGCGGTGCGCATGCTCGTCAGCTGCCGCCAGGTCCAGCGCGCCCACCCGACGACACCGAGCCGTGGCTGGGTGATCTCGGGCCTCCGGACCGTCCCGGTGCTCACAGCGCCACCTGGAAGCCGTTGACGAGCTCGGTCTGCAGCCAGCGGTTGAGGTCCTCCCAGACCCCGGTCAGCAGGAGGACGCCGACGACGACGAGCATCGCGCCTCCGACGAGCTGGATGGCGCGGCCGTGCCGACGCAGCCAGGCGGAGAGCCGTCCGGCCCGGTCGAGGCCGGCCGCGACGAGGACGAAGGGCAGCCCCAGCCCGAGACCGTAGGCGACGGCGAGCCCGGCGCCGCGGGCGACCTCGGGGTCCTGGCTGGCGGTGGCCATGACGAGGACGGCGGCGAGCGTCGGTCCGGTGCACGGGGCCCAGCCCAGTGCGAAGACCGCCCCGAGCAGGGGTGCGCCGACCAGGCCGGCACGCGGCCGCCAGTGCAGCTTCGCCTCGCGTTGGCTACCGAGGCGGGCGCCGACGCCGATGAAGACGAGCCCCATGAGGACGACGAGCACGCCCCCGAGGCGCATGAGGAGGGTGCGGTGCTCGACGAGGGCGCGCCCGGCGCCGGTGACGAAGACCGACCCGAGGACGAACACCGCGGTGAACCCCGCGACGAACAGCACGGCCCCGAGGACGGTGCGCCCGCGGCCCCGGCCGTCGTCACCGGTGAGCCCCCCGACGTAGCCGAGGAAGCCCGGGACGAGCGGCAGCACGCACGGGCTCGCGAACGACACCAGCCCGGCGAGGGCCGCGACGGCGACGGCGAGCGGGAGCGCACCCGTCGTGACCGTCTCGCCCGCGGCGAGCACGGCCGCGGGGGCTGCGCCGGCGAGGGTCACGACTCGGCGAGGACGTCGTCGACGAGGCCACGCAGGGTCGTCGCGTCGACCGGTCCGTTGACACGGGCGGCGATGCGGCCGTCACGGTCGAGGACGAGGGTCGTGGGGACGGTCGGCGCCTTGCCCTGGAGGTCGAGGATGAGCACGCCGGCCTTGTCGGTGAGGCTGGGGTAGGTGATGCCGGCCTTCTTCGCGAAGGCCGCTCCGCTGGCGGGACCCTCGCGGAAGTCGATGCCCATGAACTGCACCGGCTGCTGCTCCGCCTGGAGCCCGGCCCAGACCTTCTGCAGGTCGGGCGCCTCGGCGACGCAGGGGGCGCACCACGACCCCCAGACGTTGAGGACGACGACGTCGGTGCCGCGCGCGGACTCGCTGGCCCAGGTGCCGCCGCCGACGAGGTCGCCCTCGAGCGCGACCGGCTCGCCACGATCGGGGACGGCGATCCGCTCGACGGCACCGTTGCCCGAGATGTAGCCCTTCTGGTCGCCTGCCTTCGCCTGTGCGGCGATGGAGTTCGGGTCCTCCGAACAGGCGGCGACCCCGAGGAGCAGGGCAGCGGCGGCGAGCGCCCCGGCGAACCGGGTCGGGGGCCGTCGGGTCATGCGCCCGCCCCGGGCTGGGCCTGCGGCAGGAGCGAGGCGGCCGGTTCGCTGTACGAGAGCGAGAGCAGCTCGTCGCCCATGAAGGTCAGGGAGGTCAGCGACGCGAGGGAGCACTCGCGGCGGGCCGGGTTGTGCACGAGGGAGCGGCCCTCGGTGGCGAGCCGGATCATCCAGATGGGGGCCTGGTGGCTGACGATGACGGCCTCGTGGCCCCGCGCGGCGTCGCGGGCGTCGACGACCGCCGCCCTCATCCGCTCGACGATCTCGACGTAGGGCTCGCCCCACGACGGCCGGAACGGGTTGAGCATCTTCGGGATCATCCGCGGGTGGCGCAGGAAGCCCTTGCCGCCGGCGACGTCGAGCCCCTCGAAGTCGTTGCCCGCCTCGATGACCCGCTCGTCGACGGAGACCTCGAGGCGGTGGGCCTCGGCGACGGGCGCCGCGGTCTCGCGGGCCCGCTCGAGCGGGCTCGACACGACGTGCACGACGTCGTGGTCGCCCAGGTGCTCGGCGGCGAGGTCGGCCATCCTCCGGCCGAGGTCGGAGAGGTGGTAGCCCGCGAGGCGCCCGTAGAGGATGCGGTGCGGGTTGTGGACCTCACCGTGGCGCAGGAGGTGGACGACGGTGCGCACGGGGTCGGCGACGGCGCCGCCTGCCTCGGGCTGGGTCGTCATGGCACCGATTGTCGCAAACGTCGCTGGGAGCCCCTGACCCCGCCCGGGGTCAGGTGGAGGCGGCGGCCCGGGCCGCGGCGGGCAGGGCCGCGAGGACGTGCTCGACCGCGCGCTCGTCGTGGGCGCCGGAGACGAACCACGACTCGTAGGCGCTCGGCGGGAGGTAGACGCCGGCCGCGAGCATCGCGTGGAAGAAGCGCCCGAACGCGGCGGTGTCCTGGTCGCGGGCGTCGTCGTAGGTGCGCACCTCACCCTCACGGAAGAACACCGAGAACATCGAGCCCGCCCACTGGACGCGGTGCGCCACGCCCTCGGCCGCGAGGGCGGCGGAGGCGGCGTCGGCGATGGTGCGCGAGACGCGCCCGAGGTGGTCGTAGAGGGCGTCGTCGCAGGCGCGCAGCGTCGCGAGCCCGGCGGCGGTCGCGACGGGGTTCCCCGACAGGGTCCCCGCCTGGTAGACCGGCCCCTCCGGGGCGAGCATCGCCATGATGTCGCGGCGCCCGCCGAACGCCGCTGCGGGGAAGCCACCCCCCATGACCTTGCCGAAGGTCAGCAGGTCGGGGGTGACGTGGGCGCCCTCGTGCCCCCACCACCCGGCGCGCGAGACGCGGAACCCGGTCATCACCTCGTCCGAGACGAGGAGCGCCCCGTGCTCGGCGGTGACCCGCCGCAGCGCCTCGGTGAAGCCGGGCTCGGGCGGGACGACACCCATGTTGCCGGCGGCGGCCTCGGTGATGACGCACGCGATGTCGCTGCCCCGGGCGGCGAAGACGGCCTCGAGCGCGGCGACGTCGTTGTAGGGCAGGACGAGCGTCTCGGCCGCCATCTCGGGCGGGACCCCGGCGGAGTCGGGCAGGGCCAGCGTGGCGACACCGGAGCCCGCGGCGACGAGGAGGCTGTCGACGTGCCCGTGGTAGTGCCCGGCGAACTTCACGACGAGGGAGCGACCGGTGAACCCACGGGCGAGGCGGATGGCGCTCATCGTCGCCTCGGTGCCGCTGGAGACGAGGCGGACCTGCTCGACCGGTTCGACCCGGGCGACGATCTCCTCGGCGAGCAGCACCTCGTTCTCGGAGGGGGTCCCGAACGAGTAGCCGCGGGCCGTGGCGGCCTCGACGGCGGCGACGACCTCGGGGTGGCGGTGACCCAGGATCATCGGGCCCCAGCTGCAGACGAGGTCGACGTAGGAGAGACCGTCGGCGTCGGTGAGCCACGGACCCTCGCCACTGACCATGAAGCGCGGGGTGCCGCCCACGGCACGGAAGGCACGGACCGGGGAGTTGACGCCACCCGGGGTCACCGCCCGGGCCCTTGCGAGCAGGGCGGCCGAGGCCGGCGCGTCGCCGGCGCCGGCGGTGCCGCTGGTGCCGGCGGCCGAGTCGGCCGGGAGGGGGGAGGGTCCGGTCTGCGAGGAGGTCACGCCCTCCATCATCGCGCTCGGGCGGTCAGCACTCCGCCTCGGGCATCGTCGGGTCGGCGGCGTAGGCGTCCCGGACGGCCTGCATCGCCTCGCCGACGGCGGCGAACTGGGCGGGGGTGAGGACGTCGACGAGGTGACGGCGCACGCTCTCCACGTGGACGACCGCCAGGCGGCCGATGGCCTGCTGCCCCTCGTCGGTGAGCCGCAGGAGGACGCCGCGGCCGTCGTCGGGGGCGGGCGTGCGCACGACCCAGCCGCGCCGCTCGAGCCGCGCCGCGGTGTGGGTGACCCGGCTGCGCGACTGGATGATCAATGCGGCGAGCGCCGACATCCGCAGCTGGCCCATCGGTGACTCCGAGAGCATCGAGAGCAGCTCGTACTCGGAGAGGCTGATGCCCTCGGTCTGCAGGTCGCGGTCGAAGGCGACGTCGAGCTCGCGCGAGGCGCGCAGGAAGGCACGCCACGACACCTGCTCGCCCTCGTCGAGCCAGCGGACCTCAGCGTCGGACATGCGGTCCATCGTGGCACGTCCGTGCCACGCTCCGGCATCGCCGCGGCCCGGAGGTGACCGACTCGTGACCACGACTCGTCCCAGGATGTGAGACGGCGGAATGCCTCCGGCTCCTCGTTTGGTTGAACCGTCAACTAACGTCGGAAGCATCCGACGTGGTCACGACCTTCAGAAGGAGAACCACCATGGCGAACATCAGCGAGCTCCCCGCCGGCACCTGGGCCCTCGACCCCACCCACTCCGAGGTCGGCTTCGTCGCCCGCCACCTCATGGTGTCCAAGGTCCGCGGCTCCTTCACCGAGGTCGGCGGCACCGTGACCGTCAAGGACGACGTCCTCGACTCGGTCGCCGACGTCACCATCAAGACCGCCTCCGTCTCGAGCGGCACCGCCGACCGCGACGGCCACCTCCGCAGCGCCGACTTCTTCGACGTCGAGACCTACCCGGAGATGCGCTTCGTCAGCACCTCGTTCACCGGCGACACGCTCGTCGGCGACCTCACGATCAAGGACGTCACCAAGCCGGTCACCCTCGACGTCGACTTCAACGGTGTCGCCACCGACCCGTGGGGCAACACCAAGGCCGCCTTCGAGGCCGAGGGCGAGATCGACCGCACCCAGTGGGGCCTGACCTGGAACGCGGCCCTCGAGGCCGGCGGCGTCCTCGTCTCCGAGAAGATCAAGCTCAAGCTCGACGTGCAGCTCGCCCTCCAGGCCTGAGCCACACCCCCGCCCCCCGCTTCATCACGCGCTACGGCGCAGTACGTGCTGTGATCACAGCACCTACTGCGCCGTAGCGTCGTCCCAAGGGGGTGCTGCGGGCCGCTCGGGCGATGAGGCGCTGGGCGAGACGCCGGCCGCACCCACGCCGCCGCCCCACGACCTCCTCGTCAACGACCCGCTCAGGCCCGAGCGGGCGGGCCGGCGAACGAGGGTGGGAGGACGCAGAACTCGTTGCCGTCGGGGTCGGCCATGACGACCCAGGGGACGTCTCCCTGGCCGATGTCGACGCGGCTCCCCCCGAGGGCGGTGAGCCGGGCGACCTCGTCGTCGAGGTCGGTCCCGGCCTGCGGCACGAGGTCGAGGTGGAGCCGCCCCTTGCCGAGCTTCGGTGCGACCGGCGGCCCGCCCCAGGCGATCTTGGACCCACCGAGGGGTGACTGGATGGCGGTCTCCTCGTCCTGGTCCCAGACGAGCGGCCACCCGAGCGCGGCGCTCCAGAACACCCCGACCGCGTGGGAGCCGTCGCTCGACAGCGCGCCGATGCGGCCGCACCCCGCGGTGAAGTCGTTGCCCGACGGGAGGACGCAGAACTCGTTGCCCTCGGGATCGGCGAGGACGACGTGCCCTTCCTCGGGGAGCTGGCCGACGTCGAGGTGCCGGGCGCCCAGCTCGAGCGCCCGCGCCACCGTCTCGTCCTGCTGGTCGGGGTCGTCGCTCGTGAGGTCGAGGTGCATCTGGTTCGGCCCCCGCTTCGGCTCCTCGCTCGGCTGGACGTGGATGCGGAACTCGTTCTCCTGGTTCGGGACCAGCGACCGGCCGCCACTGACCGCCGGGACCACCTCACGCCCCAGGACCCCACCCCAGAAGGCGCCGAGAGCCACCGGGTCATGGGCGTCGATCGTCAGGAGCCGCAGGTCGGAGGTCACCCCGGCGACGCTAGGCCCCGCCCTCCGTGGAGGCAACGCGGTTTCCGGCCGCCCCTCCCCACTCCCCGCCGACCGTGGCGGTCCGGCGGCTGGGCACGACCATCAGGGCAAGCCCGGCGACGAGCCAGGTCGAGAGGGCGAGCAGGGCCGGACCCGACCCCGCACCGTCGAAGAAGGCGAACGAGCGCAGTGCCGTCGCCCCGGCGCCGGCCGGCAGCCACTGGCCCAGCTCGCCCCACCCGGCGGGCAGCATCTCGGGCGCCGACGTGACACCCGAGAGCGGGTTGCCGACGACGACGACGACGAGGGCCACGAGCCCGATCCCGGCCGTCCCGAGGTGGCGGTGGAGTCCCAGGACCATCGCGGCCACGGTCCCGATGACGAGCGATGCCACCGCCCAGAGCAGCCACGGCGACCCGTCGAGGGCGCCCAGCCACCCCCGGAGCAGGGCGATCACGACCGCCCCACCTCCCGCGGCGCCGATGGCGAGCGCCACGACGCGTCGGCTCGGGCGGCGCACCTCGCGGGCTGCAAGGACCCCGAGCGCCATCCCGCCGACCAGCAGCGGGAGCAGTCCCGTGGCCAGCCCCACCCCGCGGGGGTCGGCCACCGGCAGCGCGACCACATCGGTGACCGGCAGCGGTCCGCCGGCATCGGCGGGGATCCGGGCGGCGAGCTGGGTCAGCACCTGCGCCACCGCCGGACTCGCGGCGGAGGCCACGAGGACCTCGCCGCCGTCCGGGCCGACGACGACGGCGCCGTAGGCCTCGCGGTCGCGGATCGCTCGCTCGGCCGCGTCGCGGTCGGTGACGACGCCGACGTCGAACGCCTCCTCACCCGCGGCGGACGCCAGCCGGTCCTCGAGCTGCGCGGCGACCGGAGCCGGAGCAGCGATCACCAGCCCCACGCCGTGCGGCGCCGACCGGACAGCGGGCCACGCGAACGCACTGACGAGGACGAGGAGGAGGACGGTGACGGCCAGGCCCGGACCCAGCGCCTCCTTCCAGGCGGGTCCTGCACCGGGTCCGTCGTCGTCGTCGGTCGGCGTGCGGTGCGAGTCGGTGTACGTCGTCGTCTCCATGGTCCATCCTCCTAAAGCGAATGTTCGTTCTTTAACAGGATGGACCGCCCGCGCGCCGTCTGTCAAGAACGGTCGTTCGGTTTACGATGGCGCCCATGCCGAGGGTCACCGAGGAGCACCGGGTCGCGCGCCGCGAGCAGATCCTGCGCGCCGCGATGGAGAGCGCCGCCGAGGAGGGCTTCCACAAGACGACGATGGCCCAGGTCATCGACCGCTCCGGCCTGTCCGCGGGAGCGGTCTACGGCTACTTCCGCAGCAAGGACGAGATCATCGCGGCGCTGGCCGAGCACGCCTTCGGCATCGTCGGCCACGCCCTCGACGCCCTCGTCGGCGACGGCCGGACACCCTCCCTCCCCCGGCTCATCGGACACCTCGCGCGCACGATGGAGGCCCAGGCCACGGCCACGGGGGTCGACCTCACCCGCGTCATC
This sequence comes from uncultured Actinomycetota bacterium, assembly GCA_963834225.1. Classification (GTDB taxonomy): domain Bacteria; phylum Actinomycetota; class Actinomycetes; order Actinomycetales; family Dermatophilaceae; genus Oryzobacter. The sequence continues at coordinate 123,334 of CAWIAT010000023.1, forward strand.
GTCGCCGCCTGGGCGGAGGCGGTCCGCGACGAGAAGGTGCGCGCGGTCGCCGGTCCCAAGATCGCCGAGCTGCGGTCGCGGGTGGCCGGCGTCGTCGCCCAGCTCCAGGCGGAGGGGCGGTGGGACCCCGATGCCGACCCCGCGCTCGTGGCACAGGCGGCGATCAGCCTCATCCCGGGGTTCATCCTGCAGCGGCTCATCATCCGCGACGTGACCCCCGACGGCTACGCGGTCGGGGTGGCCTCCCTCCTCGACGGGCAGCGCGAGAACGGTTGACCTGCAGGCGGTTCCAGCCGTCAGAGGCGGGCGGCGGCCTCGAGCGCGTGGTAGCTGAGGACGATCTGGGCGCCGGCCCGGCGGATGTGGAGCAGTGACTCCATCATGACCCGCTCGCGGTCGATCCACCCGCGCTCGGCGGCGGCCTCGATCTGCGCGTACTCGCCCGAGATCTGGTACGCCGCAACGGGAACCGGTGACATCGCGACGGCGGCGGCGATGACGTCGAGGTGCGGCCCGGCGGGCTTGACCATGACGATGTCGGCGCCCTCGGCGATGTCGAGCTCGAGCTCGCGCAGGGCCTCGTTCGCGTTCGCCGGGTCCTGCTGGTAGGTCGCGCGGTCGCCGACGAGGGAGGAGTTGACCGCCTCGCGGAACGGCCCGTAGAGACCCGAGGTGTACTTGGCGGAGTACGCGAGCAGGACCGCGTCGGTGTACCCGGCGGCGTCGAGCGCCGAGCGCACGTACCCGACCTGGCCGTCCATCATCCCGGAGAGCCCCAGGACGGGGGCCCCGGTCGCGGCCTGGGCGAGCGCCATCGAGGCGTAGCGGTCGAGGGTCGCGTCGTTGTCGACCGAGCCGTCGTCGGCGAGGACGCCGCAGTGGCCGTGGTCGGTGAACTCGTCGAGGCAGAGGTCGCTCATCACGACGATGTCGTCACCGACGGTGTCCTGCAACCGGGCCAGCGCGACGTTGAGGATGCCGTCGGGGTCGTCGGCTCCGGAGCCCCTGGCGTCCTTGGCCACCGGGACCCCGAACACCATGAGGCCGCCGAGCCCCGCGTCGACGCAGCGCCGCGCCTCCTCGACGAGCGAGTCGAGGGTGTGCTGGACGACACCCGGCATCGACCCGATCGGCTGCGGCGCGTCGATGCCCTCACGGACGAAGACGGGCAGGACGAGCTCGGCCGGGTGCAGCCGCGTCTCGGCGACGAGCCGCCGCAGCGCCGGGGTGCGGCGCAGGCGGCGCGGCCGGATCTCGGGGAAGCCCACGGAAACCGGGCCCGGCCTCAGGTGGCCCGGCGCCGCGAGCCCGGGCGACGCTGGCTCGGACGCAGGACGTCCTCACCGGCCTCCTGGGCGGCGAGCGCGAGGGACCGGCCGTGGTCGGCGAGCGCGTCGACGAGGGCCTCGGCGGTCGGCTCGGGCGCGAGGACGTCGACCCGCAGGCCGTGCTCCTCGGCGGTCTTCGCCGTGGCCGGCCCGATGCACGCGACGACCGTCGTGGGGTGCGGCTTGCCGGCGATGCCGACGAGGTTGCGCACCGTCGAGGAGGAGGTGAACAGGACGGCGTCGAAGGCGCCAGACTTGATGGCGTCGCGCACCGGAGCCGGCGGCGGGGTGGCCCGCACCGTCCGGTACGCCGTGACGTCGTCGACCTCCCAGCCGATCTCCTGCAGTCCCGCGATGAGGGTCTCGGTCGCGATGTCGGCCCGCGGGAGGAAGACCCGGTTGATGGGGTCGAGGTCGTGGTCGAAGGGCGGCCAGGCGTCGAGCAGCCCCTTGGCCGACTGCTCGTCCTCGGGCACGAGGTCGGGCTGGATGCCCCAGTCGCGCAGCGCCTGCGCGGTGACCCCGCCGACCGCCGCGACCTTGAGGCCGGCGAACGAGCGGGCGTCGAGGCCGAACTCGTCGAACTTCTCGCGGATGGCGCGCACGGCGTTGACGGAGGTGAACCCGACCCACTCGTAGCGACCGGTGACCATGCCCTTGACGGCCCGCTCGAGCTGCTGCGGCGTGCGCGGCGGCTCGACCGAGATCGTCGGGACGACCGCGGCGGTGGCGCCGTGCTGCGACAGGCGCGCCGTCATCGAGCCCGACTGCTCCTTGGTGCGCGGCACGAGGACCTCCCAGCCGAACAGCGGCTTGGTCTCGAACCACGACAGCGTCTCGCGCAGCGCGACGGTGGACCCCACGACGGCGAGGACGGGGAAGCGCCCGTCGGACATGACGCCCGCGGCCTCGGCGAGGGTGGTCACCGTGGTGCGCTGCTCGGTGCTCGTCCCGCGCTCGGTGACGGCGACGGGGGTCGAGGCGTCGCGCCCGGCGGCGACGAGCGCCTCGAGGGTGACGGCCGCCTTGTCGGGCTGGCCGATGACGACGACGGTGACGCCGGGGTCGACGACGGCGGCGAGGTCGCCGACCTTGCTCCCGGCCGCGAGGACGTGGATCCCCGTGGAGGAGGCGGAGGTCAGCGGGATCCCCGCGTACGACGGCACGGCCGTGACCGAGCTGACGCCGGGCACGACCTCGACGGCGATGCCGGCCTTGACGCAGGCCTGCGCCTCCTCGGCGAGCCCGTTGAACACGGCGGGGTCGCCGTCCATGAGGCGCACGACGAGACCGCCGGGGTGCGCCTTGGCGGCCTTGACGACGAGCTTGGCGCGCGAGGCCTGGGTGAGGCGCTCCCCGTGGTCGCCGTGGCCGGCGTCGACGACGTCGACCCCGTCGGCGCACCACCGGGAGACGACGGCGTCACGGGCGACCTGGTCGATGAGGACCGCGTCGGCGACGGCGAGCAGCTCGCCGGCTCGCACGGTGAGCAGGCCGGGGTCCCCCGGGCCGGCGCCGACGAAGGCGACGCGCGCGGGGATGCGGGTGGTGGACTGGCTGGACGAGCGCGTGGGGCTCACTGGGCACGCTCCAAGGCGATGGGGTCGGCGGTGGACGGCTGGTCGGGGGCGCCGGACGCGGGGTCCGGCGAGGGTGGTGGGGCGGTCATGAGGTCGGCGGCGCCGTCCTCGAGGAGCAGGCGCGCGAGACGTCGGCCGAGGTCATCGGCGTCGGTGACCTCGCCCACGACGGAGCGGCGCAGGTCGGCGGACCCGTCGGCGGTGGTGACGACGGCCCGCAGCGACAGCTCGGGGCCCTCCATCCCCTCGACGACCTCGGCGAGCGCGCCGACCGGAGAGGAGCACCCGGCCTCGAGCTCGGCGAGGAGGGCGCGCTCGGCGGTGGTGCAGGCGCGGGTGTCGGCGTCGTCGAGGGCGGCGACGACCGCGGCCGTGGCGGCGTCGTCGGCACGGACCTCGACGGCGAGGGCACCCTGACCGGGGGCCGGGAGCATCTGGATCGGGTCGAGCATCTCGGTGACCTCGTCGGCCCGGCCGAGCCGGCGCAGGCCCGCGGCGGCGAGGACGACGGCGTCGAGGCGCCCGTCGGCGACGTGGGCGAGGCGGGTGTCGACGTTCCCGCGCAGGTCGGTGACCTCCAGGCCCAGGCCGAGCGCGGCGAGCTGGGCGCGGCGGCGCGGCGAGCCGGTTCCGATGCGAGCCCCGGCGGGCAGCTCACCGAGGGTGAGCCCGTCACGGGCGACGAGGGCGTCGCGGGGGTCCTCCCGCACCGGCACGGCGGCGACGGTCACCGAGGCGTCGGCCGCGGTCGGCAGGTCCTTGAGCGAGTGCACGGCGAGGTCGACGCGCCCCTCGGCCAGGGCGGTCCGCAGGGCGGAGACGAAGACGCCGGTGCCGCCGAGCTGGGCGAGCGGGGTCGACTGGTCGCGGTCGCCCTCGGTGCTCACCTCGACGAGCTCGACCTCGTGGCCGAGCGCCCGCAGGCGGTCGGCCACCCAGCCGGACTGGGTCGTCGCGAGGGCGGACCGGCGGGTCCCGAGGCGCAGGGTGGTCATGCGTCCTCCCCCGGAAGCGTCGGCGGGACCGAGACGACGGAGACGTCGCGCGGGTCGAGGTCGAACAGCTCGGAGAGGGCGCGGGCGTAGCTGCCGCCCTGGCCGTCCTGCGCGAGCTCCTTGACCCGGACCGTCGGGGTGTGGAGCAGCTTGTCGACGACCCGCTCGACGGCCCGGCGGACCTCGGCCCGCTCGACGTCGCTGAGGTCGGGGGTGCGCCGCTCGAGGCGGTCGAGCTCGAGGTCGACGAGCTCCCCGGCGCGGGTGCGCAGCGCGGTGACGGTGGGCGCGACGGCCGCGGACGAGCGCTCGAGGAGGTAGCCCGCGACCTCGGCGGTGACGAGGTCGGTGGCGTCGGCGACCTGGGGGGCCGAACCGGCGGCGGCGAGGTCCTCGCCCAGCTCGCCGAGCCCGACGCGGGTGACGCCGTCGAGCTCGCTGACGGCGAGGTCGACGTCGTGCGGGAGGGCGAGGTCGACGTAGACCTGGGGCCGTCCGGCTCGGGCGGTCATCGCCTCGGCGACGTCGTCGAGCAGGACGATGCGGCCCGGTGCGCCGGTGCTCGTGACGATGACGTCGGCCTCGGCGAGCGCGGACCGCAGGTCGGTGAGGGGACGGGCGGTGCCCCCGACGCGCTCGGCGACCGAGCGTGCTCGGTCGTGGTTGCGGTTGGCCACGACGACCGTGCGGGCGCCTTCCCGGGCCACGGTCGTCGCGGCGAGCGCGCCCATGCCACCGGCGCCGACGACGAGGACGGCGAGGTCGGAGACCGGGCCGATCGCGGCCTCGGCGCGGGCGAGCCCGGCCTGGACGAGCGAACCGCTGACGAGGTCGATGCCCGTCTCGGCGTGCACCCGCTTCGCGACGCGCAGCGCCTGCTGGAGGATCGCGTTGAGACCGGGGCCCACGTGGCCGTGGCGCTGGGCGCGGGCGAGGGAGCGGCGGACCTGACCGAGGATCTGGGCCTCGCCGACCGCCATCGAGTCGAGCCCGGCGGCGACGGAGAACACGTGCGCGATGCCGCGCTCCTCGTAGTGGACGTAGAGGTGCGGCTGGAGGTCGGCCCGCTCGACCGTGCACGCGGCGGCCAGCGCCGCGGTGACGTCGGAGAGCGCCCCGTGGAAGGTGAGGCACTCGGCGTAGACCTCGGTGCGGTTGCACGTGGAGACGACGACGGCCTCGGTGACGTGCTCGGAGCGCAGCAGCTCACGCTCGAGCTCCGTGCGCGCCTCGGGGGTGAGGGCGACGGACTCGAGGAGCGACAACGGCGCGCCGTGGTGCGACAGGCCGAGGACGACGAGGCTCACGAGACCACCTCCGCGACCGCGACCCGCTGGCCGTGGAAGGCGAGGATCTGCAGCTCGGTGGACAGGTCGACCGAGCGCACCGTGACGCCGTCGGGGACGGTGAGGACCCCGGGGGCGAAGTTGAGCAGGGAGCGGATGCCGGCGGCGACGAGGTCGTCGCACGCCTGCTGGGCACCCTCGGGCGGGGTCGCGATGACGCCGATGGCCAGGCCCTCGTCGTCGACGAGGCGGGTGAGGTCGGACATCGGGAGCACGACCTGGTCGGCGACCTCCTCGCCGACGACACCGGGGTCGCGGTCGAGGAGGGCGATGACGCGAAAGCCCCGCTCGGCGAACCCGCGGTACGCCGCGAGGGCCCGGCCGAGGTTGCCCATCCCGACGATGGCGACCGGCCAGTCCTGGGTGAGCCCGAGGACGGCGGCGATCTCGGAGGCGAGCCGCTCGACGTCGTAGCCGACCCCGCGCACGCCGTACGAGCCGAGGTGGCTGAGGTCCTTGCGCAGCATCGCCGAGCTGGCGCCGGCTGCCGCCGCGAGCTCCTCGGAGCTCACCGACGCGATCTCGTCACGCGCGAGGGCGGTGAGGGCGCGCAGGTACCCGGGCAGGCGGGCGACGGAGGCCTCCGGGATGCCCCGGCGGGCTGTCGCTGCGGTGGACACAGGCGGTCACCGACTCCTTTCGCGGGCCCGCGACGCATGCGGGGGGCACGGCGGGTCGCGCCCGGCGGCACGACTCGCGGGTCCTGCCAGCCTACGTTCTTGTGAACCCATGCACAAAGTCGCGTCGAACCCCGTGAGCAGGGTCACGGGCGCCGTGTGCTACAAGCGCGGACCGTGCCCCGCTGTTCCGCCCGGGGTCAGTCGTCGGGTGGCGGGGCGAGCAGGGCGGCCCGCAGCCGGGTCTCGTCGACCCTCCAGTAGTCGTGCTGCCGGCCGTCGACGAAGGTGACCGGGATCTGCTCGGCGTACTGCTCGCGCAGGTCGGCGTCGTCGTCGACCGACCGCTCCTCCCAGCCGACGCCGAGCTCGGTGGTGACCTTCTCGATGGCGACGCGCGCCGTGTCGCACAGGTGGCAGCCGTCACGACCGACGAGGAGGACGCGCACCGGGTGGATCGGGGTCCCGGCGTCCTCGGGCAGCGGGTCGGCGCCGGACATCAGAAGAACACCGACCGCCGCTGCATCAGGAGGGTGTAGAGGGTCTGCTGGATCGTCTCGCGCACCTGGTCGGTGAGGTCGAAGACGAGCATGGGGTCGTCATCGGCGCCGGGGCCGTGGGTGTCGGTGGGGATCGGGGCGCCGAACTCGATGATCCACTTGCTCGGCAGCGGGATGAGCCCGAGCGGGCCGAGGAGCGGGAAGGTCGGCGTGATCGGCGCGTAGGGCAGCCCGAACAGGCGCGCGACGGTCCCCATGTTGCCGACGATCGGGAAGATCTCCTCGGCGCCGACCACCGAGCACGGGACGATCGGGACCTGAGCCGCGAGGGCCGCGGCGACGAAGCCACCGCGCCCGAAGCGCTGGAGCTTGTAGCGCTCGCGGAAGGGCTTGCCGACCCCCTTGAAGCCCTCGGGGAAGACGCCGACGAGCTCGCCGCGCTGGAACAGGCGCTCGGCGTCCTCGTTCGCCGCGAGGGTCGAGCCCGACCGGCGGGCGACGGTCCCGAGGAACGGCGTCTGGAAGACGAGGTCGGCCCCGAGCGCCCGCATGACCCGGCGCTGCGGGTGCTCGTCGTGGACGGCGAGCTGGACCATGAGCGAGTCGAGGGCGATGGTGCCCGAGTGGTTCGAGACGATGAGGGCGCCGCCCTCGGCGGGGATGTTCTCGATGCCGCGGACCTCGACCCGGAACCAGTTCCGGTAGATGGGGCGCAGCATCGGGTAGAAGACGTTCTCGGTGAAGTCGGCGTCGTAGCCGAAGTCGTCGACCTCGTAGTCGCCCTCGACCCGGCGCCGGATGTAGGCGAGGACCTGGGCGATCCGGCGCTCGACGTCCTCGGGAGAGATCCCCGCGGCCTCGGCACCGACCCGCAGCATCGTGACGACCCCCTCGAGGACGTCGGCGACGTCGGGCAGCGGGAGCCCGGTGCGCGTGGGCGCCTCGGTGACCGTGGGGTCGAGCGGCGGCTCGGCGATGCGCAGGTGCGGCCGGGCGGCGTCACGGGCGGCCTTGGTGCGCGGGTCGACGCGGGGGCGACGGGTGCCCGGCACCTCGGGCGACGTGGCGCCGGTGTCGGCGGCGGCGTCGCCGGCGGCCGGACGGGTCGCCGCTGCCGGGGGGCGGCCACGACGCTCGCCCTGCTGGCGCGAGGCGGCGCGCGACGGGGCGGAGGTGACCTTCGGCGCCGGGCGGTGCGGGCGGCGCGCCGGGGTGTTCTGGAGCGGGGTGACCGAGGCCGCCTCGCGGACCGCGGCGGCAGCCGGCGACGCGAGCGGAGCCGGAGTCTCCTCGATGGGTGCGGCCTTCCTCGTCGCGGCCTTCCTCGTCGCGGCCTTCCTCGTCGCGGCCTTCTTGACCGGCGTCGTCCTGGCGGTGACCTTCTTCTTCGCGGTCACCTTCTTCGTGGGCGCCGCCGCCGCGGCCTTCTTCGTGGCCGCCTTCTTCGTGGCCGCCTTCTTCGCGGCGGCCTTCTTCGAGGCGGCGGCCTTCCGTGCCGGGGGCGCGGTGCTCTCGGGTGCGACCACGACCGGGTCGGCGCCGATGAGCGGCGTGGACCGGCGGCGGGCCCGCTCACCCGACGCGCGGGCGGCACCGGCGGCGAGGCTTCCGGGACGGGCCGCCATCACCGGCCCCTGCCCGAGCCGAGGGCGCGCAGGACGACCTGGCTCGCGGTACCGGCGACCCCGCCCACGAGGTCACCGACGACGGCTGCGGCGGGCACGGCGGGACCGACGGTGCGGGCGAAGTCCTCGAAGGCGCCGCGGGACGTCCACTGCGGGGAGAAGCCGAGCAGCTCGCGCATCCGGGTGGTGTCCAGGCCGCGCCCGAAGGCGAGGAACGACATCTGGTCGGAGGAGAAGTCGGCCAGGCGCAGCCGCTTGGCGACGCCCCCGACGAAGCCGGCCGACTGCAGGGGCAGCGGCAGGACGGGCCGGCCGACGATCGCCGCGGCCTGCAGCACGGTGATGACGCCGTCGCCGGCGAGGTTGACCACACCGGTGGTGTCGCCGGTCGCAGCGATGACCAGGGCGTCGATGGCGTCGTCCTCGTGCATGAACTGCATCCGGGCGTCGAACCCGAGCGGGGCGGGGATGACCGGGAGGTTGAAGTAGTCGGTGATCGAGGTGCGGATCCGCGGGCCGATGATGTTGGCGAAGCGCAGCGTGAGGATGTCGGTGTCGGGCCGGCGCCGGGCGAACCCGCGCACGTACCCCTCGACCTCGATGCTGTCCTTGCCGAACCCGCCGGAGGGCCCGCGCTTGGCCCCCATGTCCTCGGTGAACAGGGCCGGGTCGCGGGGCGTGGAGCCGTAGACCGCCGCCGAGGACTTCACGACGAGGCGCCGCACGGTGCTCGACTTCTGGCACGCCGCGAGGAGCTGCATCGTCCCGATGACGTTGATCTCCTTCTGCGGGGTCCGTCCCCCGACGAAGGTCGGCGTCGCGATGACGTTCATGTGCACGACGGTGTCGACGCCGGCGCTCTCGATGACGCGCGCGATCATCGGGTTGCGGATGTCGGCGCGGACGAACTCGACGCCGCCGATGTCCTGGGCGGGCGGGATGACGTCGACGCCGACGACCCGCGCGACGCCCGGCTCCTTGACGAGGCGGCGCGCGAGGAGTCCACCCAGGTACCGGGACACCCCGGTCACGAGCACTACGGACGCCACACCATGCTCCTCACCCGCCGGAACCATCACCCCCGACCCTACCGAGTGGGGCCGCCGGGGCACAGGCGGGTCCTCGCCGGGCCGCCGCGGCCGGCACCCCACCGCGGCCACCGCCCCCGGACACGACAAAGGCCCCCGATGACGGGGACCTTTGAGGTGTCAGAAGGAGCGCGGAGGCGTCACTTCTTGTTGCGACGCTGGTGGCGCGTCTTGCGAAGGAGCTTGCGGTGCTTCTTCTTCGCCATGCGCTTGCGGCGCTTCTTGATGACAGAACCCATAGGAAACCTCGTGCCTTGGACGTGGAGTGCGGCTGCCCACCCTACCGGCAGGCGGTTCGCCTCCCAAACCGCGGTCGGGGAGGCGGGGTGACGACCCGAGGGGCGGCCCGGTCTCGGGCCGCCCCTCGGGACGCTTCGCGCTACGGGTGGTTCACGCGGTGTCGACGAACGAGCTGCGCAGGTAGGTGTGCACCTCGTCCTCCGGGACCCGGAAGGATCGACCGACGCGGATCGCCGGGAGCTCCCCGGCGTGGACCATGCGGTAGACGGTCATCTTGCTGACCCGCATGATCGTGGCGACCTCGGCGACGGTGAGGAACCGCACCTCGCCGAGCTGACGCTCCGTGGACATCGTGACCTCGTGCTTCTGCTCGCCCACAGAGCCGGTACACCCGGCCTGCGACCCGTGGGTCGTGCAAGCGCAACCATAGGGGCAGATGTGACATCTGGGGAAGCAAATGGACGACATTGCTCGGGCTTGTCCAGCCGACACGCCGGGCGGAGCAGGATCAGTCGAACCACGGGTCGAGGCCGTGGTGCGCGAAGACGGCCTGGCGCGTCGCGAGGACGGCGCGGTCGACCGGGTGCTCCGGGTTGTGCCCCATGTTCCACGGCTGCACCCAGATCGGCAACCGCTCGGGGGGCAGGTCACCCATCAGGCCGGGGGCCCCGCGGCCGAAGGTGCGCTGCACGTGCTCGAGCCACTCGGCCGGCACCGCGGTCTCGACGGGCACCGGGGCGTGCGCGGCGATCGCCGTCAGGTGGGTCCACGACCTCGGGACGACCTCGACGAGCTCGTAACCCCCGCCCCCGAGGGCGACCCACTTCCCCCCGGCGACCTCGTGCGCGAGGTCGTGGAGGGTCTCGTGCGCGCGGCGCTGGGCGTCGACCGTGATGGCGAGGTGCGCGAGCGGGTCGTGGGCGTGGGTGTCGCAGCCGTGCTGCGAGACGAGGACGTCGGGCGCGAAGGCCCGCACGAGCTGGGGCACGACGGAGTCCAGGGCCCGCAACCAGGCGGAGTCACCGGTCCCGGGCGGCAGGGCGACGTTGGCCACCGAGCCCCGGGCGTCGGGGCCGCCGATGTCGCCCGGCCAGCCGGTGCCGGGGAAGAGGTGCCGGCCGGACTCGTGGAGCGAGATCGTCAGGACCCGCGGGTCGTTCCAGAACATCCGCTCGACGCCGTCGCCGTGGTGGACGTCGATGTCGACGTAGGCGACGCGCTCGGCGCCGTGGTCGAGCAGCCACTGGATGCCGACGGCGATGTCGTTGTAGATGCAGAACCCCGCCGCGTGGGCACGCATCGCGTGGTGCAGCCCGCCGCAGTAGTTGACCCCGTGCTCGGCCTCGCCGGTCCAGACCCGTCGGCAGATGTCGAGGGTCCCCTGGACGATGCGGGCCGACGCCTCGTGCATGCCCGCGAAGGCCGGGTCGTCGTCGGTGCCGAGCCCGTGGTTGGGGTCGGCCGCCGCGGGGTCGGCCGAGGCGCGGCGGACGGCGGCGATGTAGGCGGGGTCGTGGACGGTGGCCAGCACCTCGTCGGTCGCGACGCCGGGGGCCAGGACGTCGACGTGGTCGAGGACGCCGAGCGCCTGCGCGAGGCGGGTGGTGAGGTCGAGCCGGACGGGTCCCATCGGGTGCGTGGGACCGAAGTCGTAGGCGCAGAAGACCTCGTCCCACACGACACTCGTCCGCGGGGCCATGCCTGCACGCTACTCGTCGGCCGTGGCGTGGCAGGCTGGGCGTCCACCACACCTCGCCGAGGAGGCACCCACGATGGGCTGGAACAGCTCCCACGACGACGACGTGCTCGTCGTCGGGCTCGGTCGCTTCGGTGCGGCAGCCGCCCTCGAGCTGCGCCGCCTCGGCCACAAGGTCACCGCCATCGAGAAGGACGGCTTCCTCGCCGAGAAGTTCCTCGGCCGGCTCAGCCACGTCATCCACGGTGACGCCAGCGACGTCCAGGTGATCCGTGACGCGAAGGCCGGCCGCTTCGGCAAGGCCGTCGTCGCCATCGGGTCGTCCGTCGAGGCCTCGGTCCTGGCCTGCGCCAACCTCGCCGACGCCAACGTCCCCGACATCTGGGGCAAGGCCCTCTCCCCCGAGCACGCGCGCATCCTCGAGCGGATCGGCGTGCACCACATCGTGCGCCCCGAGGCCGACACCGGGCGCCGCGTCGCCCACCTCCTCGGCGGGCGGATGCAGGAGTACATCGAGTTCGACGACGGGTTCGCCATCGTCAAGATGCGCCCCCCGACCGAGGCGATCGGCTTCACGCTCGAGCAGAGCGCGATCCGCAGCAAGTACGGGGTGACGATCGTCGGGGTCAAGGCGCCCGGCGAGGACTTCACCTACGCGGTGCCCTCGACGAAGGTCTCGGCCCACGACACGCTCATCGTCAGCGGGCCGACGACGCTCATCGAGCGCCTCGCCTCCCGCCCGTAACCCCTCGGGTCAGAACTGGGCGACGCCGCCGCGGTCGCCGAGGAGCGGGAGGGTCATCGCGACCTCCTCCTCGCCGTCGTCCGCGGAGCGCACCCGCATCGGGCGGCGCTCGGCGGTGGGACGGAAGCCGAAGCCGCTCGCGAAGGCGACGGCGCGGCCGTTGTCGGTGCCGACCCAGTACAGGAGGTGGCGCTTGCCGGCCTCGGCGGCGGTGCGGGCCCCGGCGCGCACGAGCTCGGTCGCGACCCCCGAGCCACGGGCGTCGGGCGTGACCCACAGCCCGAAGAGCTGCGCGGCGTCGGGCTGGTCCTCGCCGGCGACGCCGACGCTCGCGATGCCGAGGGGCGTGCCGTCGCGTTCGGCGAGCAGGCGCACGGAGCGCTGCATCCGGGCGCGCCAGAAGTCCTCGGTCTCGGCCTCCTCGTCGGCGTGCGACGCGACGAACGCGTCGGGTGACTCCTGGAGGGCGGTCAGACGGACGGAGCGGTAGTGCTCCCACTCGTCGACGCCCAGCGGGCGCACCTCGATCTCACTCATGGCGGCCACTCTCCCATGACCACTCGGGGGTCCGGCAACCGGGGAGGGTGAACAGTCAGGGAGTTCCCAGGTCGAGGGACAGCTGCCTCTCGGTGACGCTCGGGTCCCACGGCATGGCCCCCGAGGCACCCGTCGCGCGGAAGCCGAGCCGCTCGTAGAAGGCTGCGGCACGGGCGTTCTCGTCGGCGACGTCGAGGACGACGTGGCGGTATCCCGAGTCGCGGGCGTGGTCGAGCGCCGTGGCCACGAGCCGGTCGGCGACGCCGGAGCCCCGGGCGAACGACGGGACCCACATCCCGATGAGGAAGACGGCGTCGTCGGCCTGCTCCGGCGCGTGCCAGAGCCCCACGGTCCCGGCGGGCCGGTCGCCGTCGAGCGCGAGCCACGCGGTGATCCGGCCGGGGAAGCGGCGCCACTCGTCCTCGGTGCGCCCCGCGGCCTCGGCGTACGTCGTCCAGAAGGCCCGGGGGCTGTCGATGAGGGCGGCGAGGCGGACGTCGCGGTAGGTCTCCCAGCGGTCGCCGGTGACCCGGACGACCTCGACGGCGACCTCGCGCGACGGGGTGTCAGCCACCGGCCAGCTCGGCCGAGCGCTTGGCCGCGGCCTCCATCGCCGTGATGAAGGCGGCCCGGACCTTGTGGTCGTCGAGCGTGCGCAGCGCCGCGGCCGTCGTGCCGCCGGGCGAGGTGACCTGCTCGCGCAGCACCGTGGGGTGCTGGCCGGTCTCCTTGATCATCGTCGCGGCGCCGTAGAGCGTCTGGACGACGAGCTCGGTGGCCGTCGAGCGCGGCATCCCGAGGACGACGCCGGCCTCGATCATCGCCTCGACGACGTAGAAGATGTAGGCCGGCCCACTGCCGGAGATCGCCGTGACCGCGTCCTGCAGCTTCTCGGGGACCTCGAGCACCTTGCCGGTCGCGGCGAGCAGCGACTCGGCCTCGCTGAGGTGCTCGGGGTCGCAGTGCGCACCGGCGCTGATCGCGGCCATCCCCTGGTCGACGAGGGCGGGGGTGTTCGGCATGACCCGCACGACCGCCCGACCCTCGGGGAGGTGGGACTCCAGGAAGGCCGTCGTGATGCCGGCCGCGAGGCTGACGACGAGGTTCCCCTGCGCGACGTGCGGGGCGATCTCGGTGAGCAGGCCGCCCATGTCCTGCGGCTTGACGACGAGGACGAGGGTGTCGGCGAGCGCCGCGGCCTCGGCGTTGTCGAGGACGCGCACCCCGTACTTCTCGGTGAGCTCGGCGGCCCGGTCGGCACGCCGCTCGGTGATGACGAGGGCGTCGGCCGGTCGCCCGGCGCGCAGCAGACCCGACAGGAGCGTCTCGCCCATGACACCGGCACCGAAGATCGCGACCGTACCCATGGCGGTGAGTATGCCCGGTCGGGCGCGCGGGCTCCCGTGCGTTCCGTCGTCAGCCGCGGGTGGCGAGCGAGCGCAGGAAGAACTGGAGGTTCGCGGGGCGCTCGGCCATCCGGCGCACGAGGTAGCCGTACCAGTCCTCGCCGAAGGGGACGTAGACGCGCATCTGGTGGCCGCGGTCGGCGATCCGGGTCTGCTCGGCGGGACGCACGCCCGCGAGCATCTGGAACTCGTAGGTGTCGGGCGAGCGTCCGTGGTGCGAGGCCAGGGCGCCGGCGATGTCGACGAGCCGCGGGTCGTGGCTGGCGACCATCGGGTACCCCTCACCGGCCATGAGCACCTTGAGGCAGCGCACGTACGACAGGTCGACGTCGTCGCCGTCCTGGAAGGCCACCGACTCGGGCTCCTTGTAGGCCCCCTTGCACAGGCGGACCCGGCTGCCCGCCGTCGCGAGGTCGCGGCAGTCGGACTCGGTGCGGTGCAGGTAGCTCTGGAGGACGGCCCCGACCCAGGGGAAGTCCTCGCGCAGGGTGCGCAGGGCCTCCAGGGTGCGGTCGGTCGTCGTGTGGTCCTCCATGTCGAGGGTGACCGTCGTCCCGACCCGGGCCGCGGCCTCGCAGATCGCCCGGGCGTTCTCGAGGGCGATGGCGTCGCCGTCACCGGGGATGGCCTGGCCGACCGCGCTCAGCTTCACGCTCACCTCGGCGGCCCCGTAGGCCGAGAGGTCGGCTTCCGCGAGGGCGTCGAGGAGCGCGACGTAGGTGTCGCGGGTGTGCTCCGCCTGGGTGCGGTCGGTGACGTCCTCACCGAGGTAGTCGACGGTGGCCAGGCGGTTGGTGGTGCGCAGCTCGCCGACGACCCTCACGGCCTCGGGCACGCTCTCGCCGGCCACGTAGCGCGAGACGACCGAGCGGCTCAGGGGGGCGGTGGTGACCGCCTTGCGCACGAGGTCGGAGTCGGAGATCTGCAGCATCGCTCCGCGGAGCAGGTCACTGGGGTCCACGCGCCTCAGGCTAGCCGGGACCTCAGGGGGTGCGGCGCCGGAGGGTGAGGCTTCCCAGGACCAGGGCGAGCGCGATCCAGGCGACGATGACGCCGAGGCTCGGCAGGACGTCGCGAAGCGGCTCGGCGACCGAGGTGACGTCCTTCATCGCGTCGACGGCGTACGACAGGGGCAGCACGTCGGACACGGCCTCGAGCACCCGCGGCATCCGGTCGCGCGGCAGGAGCAGGCCGCACAGGAGGAACTGCGGGAGGACGAACGCGGGCATGAACTGCACGGCCTGGAACTCGGTGCGGGCGAACCCGCTCGCGAGGAGCCCGAGCGCCGTGCCGAGCAGGGCGTCGGCGAGGGCGATGACGACGAGCAGCCACACCGGACCGGCGATGTCGAGCCCGCAGACCCACACGGCGAACGCGGTGGCGACGAGGGCCTGCACCACGGCCATCGCGCCGAAGGCGATCGCGTAGCCGAGCATGAGGTCGCCCTTGCCGAGCGGGGTGGTGAGCAGCCGCTCGAGGGTGCCGGAGGTCCGCTCGCGCAGCGTCGCGATGCTCGTGACGATGAACATGACGACGAAGGGGAAGACCCCGAGGAGCGCGGGACCGATCCGGTCGAAGACCTGCGGGGTGTCGGAGTAGACCCAGGCGAGGAGGCCGAGGAGGACGCACGGGACGACGACCATGAGGCCGACCGTGCGGTGGTCGCCGCGCAGCTGGGTGAGGACGCGGCCCGCCGTGGCGAGGGTGACCCGGGGGTTCACGCGGCCTCCCCTCCGCCGCCGCGGGGCCTGGCGACCTCGGCGTCGACGAGGGCGAGGAAGGCCTGCTCGGCGTCGGGGGCGCCGGTGCGAGCGAGGAGCTCGGGGAGCGTGGAGTCGCTGAGGACGACGCCCTCGCGCAGGAGGAGCAGCCGGTCGCACCGCACGGCCTCGTCCATGACGTGGCTCGAGACGAACACGGTGCGCCCGTCCTCCTGGGCGAGGCGCCGGAACATCGCCCAGAGGTCGCGGCGCAGGACGGGGTCGAGGCCGACGGTGGGCTCGTCGAGGACGAGGACCTCGGGGTCGCCGACGAGGGCGCAGGCGAGGGAGACGCGGGACCGCTGGCCGCCACTGAGGTTCTCGACGCGGGCGTCGGCGTGGCTGACGAGGTCGACCGCCTCGACGGCGCGGTCGGCTTCCGCGACGTCGACCCCGAGGACGCGGGCGAAGTAGCGGGCGTTGTCGCGGACCGAGAGGTCGCCGTAGACGCTCGGGGCCTGGGTCACGTAGGCGACCCGCCGGCGCAGGGTCGGCGACCCCGCGGGCTCCCCGAGGACCGTGACCGTCCCGCTCTCGACGACCTGGACGCCGACGACCGCGCGCATCAGCGTCGACTTGCCGCCGCCGCTCGGACCGAGGAGGCCGACGACCTGGCCGCGCGGGACCGTGAGCGACAGGTCCGGCAGGACGTCGCGCCCGCCGCGCACCACCCGGAGGTGCTCGACGACGACGGCGTCGTCGTGGGCGGCAGCCGTGGCGGCGCCGTTCGCGTGCTGCGTCATGCCTCGAACGTCCCACCACCGGATCGCGTCGGCAAGACCCCCGCGCGTGACGCGCCGTCGGTAACGTGCCGGGCATGTCGCTCCTGCGCGCGCTGCACCGGCCGTACCCCGACGACGCGTACACCGGTGACGGCGGCGAGGCCACGGCCTGGCTCCGCCCCGACGGGACCCCGCCCGACATCGAGTACGCCCGGGGCGGCTCGTGCGAGTACCTCGCGACGGGCGACCGGACCGGCGGGCTCTACGGCCTGTACCGCTGGACCTTCGGCGAGGCGGAGTCCGGGCCCGACCCGCACTTCCACCGCGCCATCACCGAGTCGTTCTACGTCCTCGAGGGCGAGGTGCGGCTCTACGACGGCACCGGGTGGGCCACCGCCTCGTCGGGCGACTTCCTCCACGTGCCGGAGGGCGGCCTCCACGGGTTCCGGGGCTCGGGCGGGGCGCGGATGCTCCTGATGTTCACGCCGGGCGGCCCGCGCGAGGACTACTTCGAGACCCTCGCCGCCCTCGGCCGCGGTGGCACCCTGACCGACGACGAGCGGGCCCAGTTCATGCTCCAGCACGACACCTACTGGGTCTGACCGCCCTCCCCTCGCGTCCCCCCTTTCCCGCCGGAGCCCGGAAAGGAGAGGTTCGCCCCACTTCCCTTCCCCTGCGCACCTGGACCTTCCGGTGCGAAGACGACCCGACACCATCACGACCGAGACAGAGAGGGGACGAGATGTCGTTCCAGGCCTACCTCGACGCCGTCGAGAAGAGGACGGGCAGGACGCCGCAGGAGATCCTCGACGAGGCCCGTGCCAAGGGCTTCGGGGCCGAGACGACGTCGGGCGAGATCGTCGACTGGCTCGCCGAGGCGTACGGCCTCGGCCGGGGCCACGCGATGGCGATGGTCCACGTCGTCAAGAACGGCCCGGGCATCGCCGACACCCACGTGGGGACCTCCGGGGTGCACCGCGACGAGTCGAACGTCCTTCGGCTCGACGGCCTCGCCAACCGCGGCTCCCCCGCCTGAGCCCCTCCCCGCCACCGTCGCGTGTGCCCAGGTGGTCGTCGGGGCGACCACCTGGGCACACGCGACAGATTCGACAGCCGGGTCTCGACCGACGGCGTCAGGTGGCCGCGGCGAGGTGGAGACGGGCGAAGGCGAGCGACTCGGCGAGGTCGAGCTCGCGCTGCGCCTCGGTCACCCTCCGGGTCGTGACCTCGACGATGACGTGCCCCGTCCAGCCCTGTGCGGCCACCTTCTCGAGCACCTCACCGCACGGCTGGGTCCCACGCCCCGGCACGAGGTGCTCGTCGCGTGGCGACCCCACCCCGTCGGCGAGGTGCAGGTGGGTGAGGCGGGGGCCGAGGTCGCGAACCATCTGCATGGCGTCGGAGCCGGCCGTCGCCGTGTGCGAGAGGTCGAGGGTGACGTGGTCGTACGGCTGCGGCACGGGGTCCCAGTGCGGCAGGTACGCCTCGACCTCACGCGAGCGGGGCGCCCGCCACGGGTACATGTTCTCGACGGCCAGCCGGATGCCGGTGTCGTGCTCGCGCAGGGCCACGCCGTCGACGAACCCGGCCGCGTAGTCGCGCTGCCAGCGGAACGGCGGGTGGAGGACGACGGTGTCGGCGCCCAGCTCGAGGGCGAGCTCGATGGAGCGGTCGACCTTCTCCCACGGGTCGGTCCCCCACACCCGCTGGGTGATGAGCAGGGTGGGCGCGTGGACCGACAGGACCGGCATCCCGTGCAGCTCGGCGAGGGCCCGCAGCGCCCCGGCCTCGCGGGTCACGGGGTCGGTCCACACCATGACCTCGACGCCGTCGTACCCGAGCCGTGCCGCGGCCTCGAAGGCCGTCGCGCAGTTCTCGGGGTAGACCGACGCCGTGGACACCCCGACCTGCGCCCGCGGCACCGCCACCGGCCGGCCACGGTCGGTCCCGCGTCGAGGGCGGGCGGGCACGGCTCAGCTCATCCTGTCCAGGTGGCGCAGGATGATGCCCTCGCGCAGCGCCCAGGGGCAGATCTCGAGCCGGTCGAGACCGAGGAGGTCCATCGTGGCCTCCGCGACGACGGCGCCGGCGAGGAGCTGTCGCGACCTCGAGGCCGACACCCCCGGCAGCGCGGACCGTTCGGCCGACGTCATCCGGGCGAGCTCGGGAAGGCGGGCTGCCAGGGCGTCGCGGTCGAGGTGGCGTTCGGCGTACATCCCGTCGCCGCTCGGGGCGGCCCCGCAGATCCGGGCGAGCGAGCGCATCGTCTTCGAGGTGCCGACGGCGCGGTCGGGCGCCCCGGCCTTGGCGAGCGGCCGCAGCGAGGCCGCGATCGTGGCCCGCACCTGGCGCCGAGCCTCGCGGACGACCTCGGTGGAGGGCGGGTCACCGGCGAGGAGGTCGCGGGTCACCCGACCGGCGCCGAGCGGCAGCGACAGCGCGACGTCGGGGTCCTCGTCCATGCCGAGGGCGAGCTCGAGGGAGCCGCCGCCGATGTCGGTGACGAGGAGCGTCCCGGCCGACCAGCCGAACCAGCGCCGGGCGGCGAGGAAGGTGAGGCGCGCCTCCTCCTCCCCGCTGAGGACGTCGAGCGGGACGCCGGTGGCCTCGTGGACGTGGGCGAGGACGGCCTCGCCGTTCGGGGCCTCACGGATGGCGCTGGTGACGAAGGCGCGGACGTCCTCGACGCCCTGGTCCTCGGCGACCTGCGTGCACTCCGCCACGAACTCCGCGAGGCGGTCGCGCCCCTCGTCGGCGATCCGGCCGTCGTCGGTGACGTGCTCGGAGAGGCGCAGGTCGATCTTGTGCTTGCTCGCCGGGAGCGGCTGGGCCCCGGGGTGCGCGTCGACGACGAGGAGGTGGACCGTGTTCGATCCGACGTCGATCACCCCGAGGCGCATGCGCCCAACGTAGTGGCTGTCCGTCTCGGGACCCGCTCCCTGCGTCGTCGGTCGGTGGGGGCGCCCCTAGGGTGGGGCGCGTGCCCGAGACGCCGCTCGACATCCCCCGCACCTGGGCCGAGTTCACCGACCCGGCGAACACCGGCCAGCGCTTCCGGGTCGACCTCACCTGGCTGACCTCGAGCTGGACCTGCATCTTCGGCAACGGGTGCAAGGGCATCTACGCCGACCGCCCGGACGACGGCTGCTGCACGCTCGGAGCGCACTTCACCGACGACGAGGACGTCGAGCGGGTGCGCGCCGTGGTCGCCGAGCTCGGCGAGGACGAGTGGCAGCACCACCCCGGGCGCGGGAAGCGCGGCGACAAGGACCCCTCGCGCCTGTCCGCGTGGACCGAGAAGGAGGACGGCGCCCGCAAGACCAAGGTCGTCGAGGGCGGGTGCATCTTCCTCAACCGGCCCGGCTTCCCCGCGGGGTCCGGCTGCGCGCTGCACCAGCACGCCGTCCTCGCCGGGACGCCGCCCCACGAGGCCAAGCCCGACGTCTGCTGGCAGCTCCCGGTCCGGCGCAGCTACCGCACGGTCGAGCAGCCCGACGACACGACCTACCTCGAGGTGACGATCGCCGAGTACGACCGCCGCGGGTGGGGCCCCGGCGGCCACGACCTCGACTGGTACTGCTCGAGCAACCCCGAGGCCCACGTGGGCGCCGAGCCCGTCTTCCGCAGCAACCGCGCCGAGCTGACGACCCTCATGGGCGCGGAGGCCTACGGGGTCCTCGCCGTGCGGTGCGAGGCCCACCTCGACACCGTCCGCCGGGCCCGGTCCGCGGGGGCCCGCACGCTCCTGCCGCTGCTCGTCCACCCCGCGACCCTCGAGGCCGACGCCGTCGGAGGACGCCGCCCCCGCGTCCCGCGTCGCCGCGGCGCCGTGGCCGAGGGGGTCCCGGGAGCCAACGAGCCGGCGCACCCCGTTCCCCCCACGACGGGCACCAAGGGGGCGAAGGGCTCGCGCTCGACGTGATCCGCAGCCCCAACATCTGGGACGCCCCCGACGTGTACGAGCTCGAGAACCTCGCGTCGGACCGGGCCGGGGTGATCGACACGACGATCGCGGCGCTCCACCCCCTCGACGGCGCGGTCGTGCTCGACGTCGGCTGCGGGTCGGGCTTCCACCTCGCGCGGCTCGCGGCACGCGGAGCGCAGGTCATCGGGATCGAGCCGCACCTCCCCCTCGTCGACCGTGCTCGGACCCGGCTCACCGGATCGCGTTCTGGTGCAGCGGTTCTCGCGGGCGACGCCGAGCACCTCCCGATCGCTGACGCCTCGGTCGACGTCGTCCACGCCCGCTGGGCGTACTTCTTCGGCGCGGGCTGCGAACCCGGCCTGGCCGAGGCGGAGCGCGTCCTGCGCCCCGGCGGCATCACCTGCCTCGTCGACAACGACGCCACCCGCTCGACCTTCGGCTCGTGGTTCCTCCGCGCCCACCCGGACTACGATCCCGCTGCCGTGCAGCGGTTCTGGGACCGTCGCGGCTTCACCACCGAACGCCTGACGATCCACTGGACCTTCGACCGCCGCGAGGACCTCGAGGCCGTCGTCCGCATCGAGCTCCCTCCGGAGCCGGCCGAGGCGGCCCTCGCAGGGCACCAGGGCCTCACCGTCGACTACGCCGTCGCCCTCCGCCACCGCCGCTCGTGACGGCGGCGCCCGCCGCGGCCGCTGGCTGGGCAGTCAGGCGTCGGTGGGGTCGAGGTCGAGGGCGATGTCGACGATCGGCGAGGAGTGGGTCAGCCCGCCGACCGAGAGGTAGTCGACCCCCGTCGCGGCGTAGGCGGCCGCGACCTCGAGGGTCAGCCCGCCGGTCGCCTCGACCTCCACGGTCTCGCCCGTGTCGCGCACCGCGGCGACGGTGGAGCGCAGCAGGTCGGTGGACATGTTGTCGCACAACAGGAACCGCGCCCCGGCGCCGACGGCCTCGAGTGCCTCGCCGGTCGTCGTCACCTCGACCTGGACCGGGACGTCGGGGAACTGGCTGCGGATCGCGGCGATGGCGGCGGTCAGGCTCCCCGCCGCGAGCTTGTGGTTGTCCTTGACCATTGCGCAGTCGTACAGGCCCATCCGCTTGTTCGTCCCGCCACCACAGCGCACCGCGTACTTCTCCAGCGCCCGCATGCCCGGAGTGGTCTTGCGGGTGTCGAGGACCATCGCGCCGGACCCCTCCAGCTCGTCGGCCCACCGTCGGGTGTGGGTGGCGACCCCGGAGGTCCGCGAGAGGACGTTGAGTGCCGTGCGCTCGGCGACCAGCGTCGTGCGGGTCGAGCCGGAGAGCGTCGCGAGGTGGTCGCCGCGGGCGACGCGCGCGCCGTCCTCGACGTGCCGCTCGAGGACGACGACGCCGGTGCCGAGCCGCGCGGCCACGGCCTCGAGGACGAGCGCGACCACCGGCAGGCCGGCGACGACGCCACCGGCCCGGGCGACGAGGTGGGAGACCGAGGTCTGCTCGGCGGGGATCGTCGCGATCGTCGTGACGTCGGTGCCGGGTCCGAGGTCCTCGTCGAGCGCGCGCGCGACGAGGAGGCGCGCGTCCTCGAGCGGGAAGCCGTGGTCGGCGACGTGGTCGGTCATGCGGGTCCCCCGTGCTCGGTCCGGACCGGGGTCTCCCCGGCGAGGTCGTTGGCCGGGCCGTCGACCCGGTGCTCGGTGACGACGAGCGCGCCATCGGCCGCGCGGGTCGTCGTGAGGTGGGTGAGCCAGCGGGCGTCGTCGCGCTCCGCGGCGTCGGAGCGCACGTGGCCACCACGGGTCTCGGCCCGGAGGTGGGCGACCTGGGAGAGCGCCTGTCCGAGGTGGAGCAGGTTCGTCGTCTCCCAGGTACGGGGACCCGGCTCGGCCCGCGACGGTGGTAGGGCCGCGAGCTCGGCAAGGGCGACCAGGGCACCGGCCGTGGACTCCCCCGAGCGGACCGGACCGGAGCCGCGGGTCATCGTGCGCTGGAGGTCGAGGCGGCGGGACGAGTCGAGGACGGCCGTGTCGCCATCGACGACCGGTGTGCGAGAGGGCAGCTCGTCACGCGAGAGGCGCGCGGTGATGTCGTCGGCGATGCGGTGGGCGAAGACGAGCCCCTCGAGGAGGGAGTTCGACGCGAGCCGGTTGGCGCCGTGGACCCCCGTGCACGAGCACTCGCCGCACGCGTAGAGCCCGTCGATCGAGGTCCGCCCGAGGAGGTCGGTCTCGACGCCGCCCGACGCGTAGTGCTGGGCAGGGGCGACGGGGAGGAGCTCGGTCGCGGGGTCGAACCCCAGCTCGCGGCAGCGCGCGACGATGGAGGGGAACCGCTCCTCGAGGAAGGCGCCGCCGAGGTGCCGCGCGTCGAGCCAGACGTGGTCGACGTCCTGGTCGCGCATGACGTCGAGGATCGCGCGGGCGACCACGTCGCGGGGGGCGAGGTCGGCGAGCTCGTGGCGCCCCTGCATGATCCGCGCCCCGGTGCCGTCGACGAGGAAGGCGCCCTCGCCGCGCACCGCCTCCGAGATGAGCGGCTGCTGGCCCGTCGACCCCTCCCCGAGGAAGAGCACCGTCGGGTGGAACTGGACGAACTCGAGGTCGGTGACGCGCGCCCCGGCCCGCAGCGCCGCCGCCATCCCGTCACCGGTCGCGACCGGGGGGTTGGTCGTCGAGGTGTAGATCTGGCCGAGACCACCGGTGGCCAGCACGACCGCCCGGGCGTGGGCGGCGCCGACCCCGTCGACCTGGCCCTCGCCGATGACGTGGAGCGTCACGCCGCACACGGCGCCGTCGGCATCGGTGAGGAGGTCGACGACGAGGGCGTGCTCGACGACCTCGATGCCCGGGTCGTCGCGGACCCGGTCGAGCGCGGCGATGAGGGCCCGGGAGATCTCCGCACCGGTGGCGTCGCCCCCGGCGTGCGCGATGCGGTCGCGGTGGTGCCCGCCCTCGCGGGTCAGCTTGATCTCACCGCCGGCGTCGCGGTCGAACTCGGCGCCGAGCGCCACGAGCTCACGGACCCGGTCGGGCCCCTCGGTGACGAGCGTGCGCACCGCGTCGGCGTCGCACAGGCCGACTCCGGCGACGAGGGTGTCGTGGAGGTGCTCGTCGGGGGTGTCCTCGGGGTCGAGGGCTGCCGCGATGCCGCCCTGGGCCCACTGCGTCGAGCCGGCCGACAGCACCGTCTTCGTCACGAGGAGCACGCGGTCGACCGTCTCGCGCAGCCGGAGCGCGCAGGTGAGCCCGGCGATGCCCGAGCCGACGACGACGACGTCGGCGGTCGCGGTCCATCCCGGCTCGGACGCCGTCAGCCGTCGGGGGATGCGCGGCACCGGCGGGTCGGCGGCAGGGTCAGGTGCGGGAGCGGTCGTCATCGAGGTCAGACGTCGGCCCGGGCGTGGGGCACGTCGGAGAAGACGTCGATGGCGCCGCCGTCGGGGCCGAGCCGGAGCGGGGCGTTGTCGATGAGGCGGGTCGCGCCGACCTTGGCGGCGACGGCGAGGAGCACCTCGCCGCGGTACCACTCGGGCACGCTCTGCAGGGTGTTCGGGTGGACGAGGACGAGGTAGTCGACGAGGGCCAGGGGCTCCTCGACCATCACCTCGCGCGCGGCCCGGCGCACGGCCGAGGGACCGTGTCGCGCGGCGTCGGCCCCGGCCCGCAGGGCCCGGCTGAGGCTGAGGGCGACCTCGCGGTCGGAGTCGGTGAGGTACATGTTGCGGCTGCTCATCGCCAGGCCGTCGGCCTCCCGGACCGTGGGCACCGAGACGACGTCGACGGGGAAGTCGACGTCGCGGACCATCCGGCGGATGAGGAGCAGCTGCTGCGCGTCCTTCTGGCCGAAGTAGGCGCTGCGGGCCGCGGTGAGGTGGAGCAGCTTGCCGACGACGGTGAGGACGCCGTCGAAGTGGCCCGGGCGGGAGGCGCCCTCGAGGACCTCGCCGAGCGGTCCGGCGGCGACCCGGACCCCGGGGTCGCCCTCGGGGTAGACGACGTCGGGGGTCGGGGCGAAGACGACGTCGACCCCGGCGTTGGTGCAGATCTCCATGTCGGCGTCGAAGGTCCGCGGGTAGCGGGAGAGGTCCTCCTTCGGCCCGAACTGCAGCGGGTTGAGGAAGATCGTCACCACGACGTGCGCGTGCCGCTGCCGCGCGGCCCGGATGAGGTGGGCGTGCCCGTCGTGGAGCGCCCCCATCGTCATGACGACGGCGACGTCGCGGCTCGGCAGCGCCTCGCGCGCGGCCTTGAGCTCCTCGCGGGTGTGCGCGACGACGGGGACGGCGGTGGTCGTGGTCACTCAGGGCTCCTGGTCGGAGAGGGTGTCGAGCAGGGGTTCGGCGGCGGTGGGACGCAGCCGGCCGCTGTCGAGGGCGCGCAGCGCGGTCGCACGGGCGAGGGCGACGTAGGTCCTCCGGATCTCGGGCGAGAGCCGGTCCAGCTCGCGCAGGTGGTCCTCCACGGTACCGACGTCGCCGCGGGCGACCGGGCCGGTGAGGGCAGCGTCACCCAGTCGCAGCGCGTTGTCGAGGGCGGCGCGCATCAGGGGTCCGATGACGCGGCGCGGCTCCTCGACGCCCGCGCGGGACAGCAGCTCCATCGCCTCGCTCGTCAGGGTCACGAGGTGGTTCGCGCCGTGGGCGAGGGCCGCGTGGTACGCCGCGCGGTCCTCCTCCTCGATCCACACCGGGTCGCCACCCATCTCGACGACGAGCGCCTCGGCGACGGGCCGGAGGACCTCGTCGCTCGTCACCCCGAAGGCCGCCTCGGTGAGGCGGTCGAGGTCCATCGCGGTCCCGGTGAAGGTCATCGCCGGGTGGAGGGCGAGGGGGAGGACGTGGTGCGGCCGGGCGGGGTCGAGGACGCCGACGCCGTGCCGGCCGCTCGTGTGGACGACGATCTGCCCGGCCTGCCAGGCCCCGGTCGCGGCGAGGCCGGTGACGAGGTCGGCGAGCGCGTCGTCGGGCACGGCGAGGACCACGAGCTCGGCGTTCGCGAGGACGGTGGGGACGTCGGCGAGGGGCACCCCGGGGAGGAGCTCGGCGGCGCGGGACCGGCTCGCCGCGGAGACGGCGTAGGCGCCGGTCACCCGGTGGCCCGCCCGGGCGAGTGCGGCGCCGAGGACCGCGCCGACCCGGCCCGCCCCGACGACGCCGACGGTCAGGCGGGCGGGGTGCTCGATGCCGTCCACGACCGAGCAACCTACCCCCCGGATAGCGTGCGGGTCGTGATGGTCCCGTGGAGAGAGGCGTGGCACGAGGCGCTCTACGGCGCCGAGGGCTTCTACCGCCGCGCCGAGGGCCCGGCCGGCCACTTCACGACCTCGACGCACGGGCCACTCGGGGTGGTGCTGGCCGACGCGCTCGGGCGGCTCGCGGACCGCGAGGGAACGAGCCACGTCGTCGACGTCGGGTGCGGGCGCGGCGAGCTGCTCGAGCACCTGGCCGCCGCGCGCCCGGACCTGCGGCTCACCGGGGTCGACGTCGTCCCACGCCCGGACGCCCTGTCCGACGCGGTCGGCTGGATGACGTCGCCCGGGGGCGGGGTGCTGCCCGACGGGCTCACCGACCTCGAGGACGTCCTCGTCGTCGCGCACGAGTGGCTCGACGTCGTGCCCTGCACGGTCGTGGAGGTCGACGACCACGGCGTGCCGCGCGCCGTCCTCGTCGACGCGGTGTCGCGGTCGGAGGACCTGTCCGGCGACCTCGCACCGGAGGACGCCGCGTGGTGCGCCGAGCACTGGCCGCTGGACGGACTGCCGCCCGGCACGCGCGTCGAGGTGGGACTCGCGCGCGACCGGGCCTGGGCGGACCTCGTGGGCCGGGTCCGGCGTGGCGCGCTCCTCGCGGTCGACTACGGCCACACCCGCGACTCCCGTCCGCCGTCGGGCACGCTGGTCGGCTACCGCGACGGCACCGTCGTCCCCGCCCTCCCCGACGGGACGTGCGACCTCACGGCCCACGTCGCCGTCGACTCCCTCGAGCAGGACGAGAGGGCGACGCAGCGCGAGGCGCTGCGCGCCCTCGGGGTCAGCGGGACGGCGCCCCACGTCGCCCTCGCCCGCACCGACCCGGCCGGCTACCTCCGGGCCCTCGCGGCGTCGTCGGCCGCGGCGGCGCTCACCGACCCGGGGGGCCTCGGCGCCTTCACCTGGGTGCTCCGGCGGGTCGGCTGGTGATGACGGCCGTCGGCGACCGGGTGCCCTGCGCCGCGTGGGGCAGACTGTCGGCGTGACCTCAGGGACCGAGCCGCGCGCCCTCGACATCGGCATGGGCGCCGGTGGGCTGGCCACGGCCGACATGGTCCTCAACATCGGCCCGCAGCACCCGGCGACCCACGGCGTCCTGCGCCTGCGCGTCGTCCTCGACGGCGAGCGGATCATCTCGGCCGAGCCGATCATCGGCTACATGCACCGCGGCGCCGAGAAGCTCTTCGAGGTCCGTGACTACCGGCAGATCACCGTCCTGGCCAACCGGCACGACTGGCTCTCGGCGTTCGGCAACGAGCTCGGCGTCGTCCTCGGCGTCGAGGCGATGCTCGGCATGGAGGTGCCCGAGCGCGCCGTGTGGCTGCGGACCCTCCTCGCCGAGCTGAACCGCGTCCTGTCGCACCTGATGTTCCTCGGCTCCTACCCCCTCGAGCTCGGCGCCATCACGCCGATCTTCTACGCGTTCCGCGAGCGCGAGGAGCTCCAGGCGGTGATGGAGGAGGCCTCCGGCGGACGGATGCACTACATGTTCAACCGGGTCGGCGGCCTCAAGGAGGACGTCCCGGCCGGGTGGCTCGGACGGGTCGAGTCCGCGGTGCTGGCGGTGCGTCGGCGGCTGCCCGACCTCGAGTCGCTGATCGTCGGCAACGAGATCCTGCGGGCGCGCACCCGGGGCGTCGGGGTCCTCGACGCCGAGATGTGCCGGGCGTACGGCGTCTCGGGTCCGATCGCCCGGGCCAGCGGCCTCGACCTCGACCTGCGGCGCGACGACCCCTACCTCGCCTACGCCTCCCTCTTCGGCCCCGACGGCCCCGGCCGCGTCGTCACCCGGACCGAGGGAGACTGCCTCGCCCGCCTCGAGGTGCTCCTCGAGCAGGTGCACGTCAGCCTCGACCTCGCGCAGGCCTGTCTCGACACCCTCGTGACCCTCCCCGCCGGGCCGGTGAACCAGCGGCTGCCGAAGGTCCTCAAGGTCCCCGAGGGCGAGCGGTACACCGCCACCGAGAACCCCCTCGGGCTCAACGGGTACCACCTCGTGTCCCGGGGTGAGAAGACGCCGTGGCGCCTGAAGCTGCGATCGGCCTCGTTCAACAACGTCCAGGTGCTCTCGCAGGTGCTGCCCGGCTGCCTCGTCGCCGACATGGTCGCCGTCCTCGGGTCGATGTTCTTCGTCGTCGGCGACGTCGACAAGTAGCGCTTCGCGAGAAGGGCCGGCCCGGCGGCCCGTCCGTGGGATACATTCCCCGCATCACGGCGGCCGCGTCGCCCCTGCCCCACCGCGCGCTCCTCCGCCCCGGACCTTTCGTAGGGACACCATGGCCACGCTCCTTCGCGCCGTCGCGCGCACCGGACTCGTCGGGGGCGTCGCACTCCTGGCCGCCGCGACCACCGTCGGCATCGCGAGCGCCGAGTCGCGCGACCTCGGGTACGCGTGCCAGTTCGGCCTCGAGATGGGCGAGGACGAGGGGACCGAGGGCAGTGGCGGCACGACCGCCCGCTTCGACAGCGCGATCGGGTCGGCCGTGGTCGTGACGACGGGCACCAAGGTGTCGCTCGCCCCCTTCACCGGCTCGATCGGCCTGCCCGACGACTTCCTGCAGATGGTCCGCGACGCGCAGATCGAGCAGATCGAGGGCGGCGGCGTCACCTTCCTGGTCGTCGACGAGTCGGGCGAGGAGGTCGTCGTCGAGATGGCCTTCCCGGCGACCGCCGTTCCCGAGACCGGACCGCTCGTCCTCGAGCTGACCGGCGAGGACGTCCCCGAGGTGACCGCCGAGGAGGGCACGAACACCCTGCTGGCCGGCGACATCATCGTGGGCTTCGGTGAGGAGACGTACTCCGGCGGCATGTTCTGCGAGCTCGTCGACGACGGCGACACCGCCGTCGACTCGTTCGTCGCCGAGGGTGCCGCCCCCTCCCCCACCGTCACCGCCTCGCCGACGACCTCCCCGGTCCGCCCGGTCGTCGTCCAGACCGACTTCGCCGACGACGGTTCCGCTGCGGGCACGCTCCTCACCGGCGCGGGCCTGGTGACGGCCGGCGCCGGTGCCGTCGCGCTCCGCAGCGGTGGCCGCCGCCGCGCCGTCGCCCGTCGCCACTGAGGTCGTGCCGCTCCACCGACCGTCCCGCACCCCGGCGCCCCTCGCGGCGACCGGGCTCCTCGCCCTCGCCCTCCTCGCGGGGTGCGCCGCCACACCCGAGACCGCGCCCTCCTCGCGCGTGACGCCGACCACCTCGGCGCCGAGCGCGTCGGTGACGGCGTCGGCCGGACCCACCCCCACCACGACCCCGCCCGTCGCACGCGACCTCGATACGCCCGACGGGGACCCCGTGCGGGTCGTCGTCACCTCCCTCGCGGGCGACGAGCTCGTCGATGCGAAGCTCATCCCCGCCGGGCTCGACGCCGCCGGCATCCTCGCGCCGCCCGCCGGCGTGGCCGGCTGGTACGACGAGAAGGGTTGGCCCCGACCGGGATTCCCCGGAGCCTCGATCCTCGCCGGCCACATCAACACGAGGAAGACCGGCCCCGACACCTTCGCGAGGCTCCCCGAGGTCCGCCCGGGAGCACGGGTCACCATCACCTACGACTCCGGCGACGCCGTCGGGTTCGTCGTCGTCCGCAGCAAGGCGGTCCCCAAGAGGCAGACACCGCGCGACGACTCCATCTGGGACGCCGGCAACCCGCGGCCCCTCCTGCGCCTCATCACGTGCGACCCCACGACCCCGGTCGAGGGCGGGCACTACGTCGGCAACTGGGTCCTCTGGGCCAACGCCGCCCCGCCCTCCGCCTGACCGGAGCCGGTCAGGCGGCGCGGTGCTGGCGGCGGGCCGGGCCGCGCTCGGGTCCACGAGGGTGGGCCATCTGCCCTCGAGGCCACCCGCGAAGGGCCGTTCCCATCCTTTGGCACGCAGTCGGTGACAGGTCGGTCAGGCTGGTGCTCAGAGCGACGTTGCGGAAGATCGCTGTTCCCCGCGTGGCACCAACGCTCCGCACGAGACATCCCTTCTTGCCGCGTGTTGCAGGGAGGAGATGTGACGACGCTCCCGCGACCCCGGACGTGCGTGCCTCGACGGCGGGCCGCACGCTGCCCGGGGACATGGGCAACTGATTCCGTAGCCTGGCGCGCAATGGGCCATTGACATCGTGGCGAACAGCCCAATACCTTTCGGATTGATCGCCTTAAGCCTCCGAAGGAGATGTCGTGTCGGACTCAACAACACCTCAGGACGGCGAGGCCACGCCGAAGCCTCCGGTCACCCGTCGGCAGTTCCTCGACGGGATGGCGATCGGCGGTGCTGGACTGGCGTTCGCCGCAGCGTCCCCGGGCATCACCGGGGCCCAGGCGGCCACCCTGGCGAAGACCGGTTCTCCCTCGCCACTGCCCGCCGGGTACTACCCGCCGACCTCGACCGGCATCACCGGTGAGCCGAACCGGGTCATCGACGGGATCATGCGCCTGGACGGCCGCCCCAACCCCAACGACATCCACAACAGCGACGGTGGCGTCGGCATCAAGAAGCCGTCGAAGAACATCAAGGAGGTCTACGACCTCGTCGTCGTCGGCGCCGGGGTCAGCGGGCTGGCCGCAGCGAAGTACTACCGTGACCGCTTCGGTGCCGGTGCCCGCATCCTCATCGTCGACCCGCTGCCCGACTTCGGAGGGCACGCCCACCGCAACGAGTTCCACACCCGCGATGCGACGACGGGGACCGACGTGACGATGCTCCGCAACGGCGGCGCGGTGAACCTCGACAGCCCGCGCACCTGGGGGGATCCCTCGGGTGCCTTCCTCGACGTCCCTCCCACCCAGTCCGCGCTGGACCTCCTGGACTACCTCGACATCGACCTCACGGCGTTCCCGAGCACCACCGGACCGGGCCTGCCGTCGAGCTACGGTATGAGCGCCCACCTGCTCTTCCCCCGGGAGGACTGGGGCGTCGACTCGGTGCACCGGACCCGGTTCGAGCCCAACACCGCAGCCGGCTGGACCACCTTCGTCAACCGGCTGCCGTACTCCGCCGCCGCCCGCGAGGCGATCGTCCGCATCCAGACCGACGGCACCACCGACTGGATCACGAGGCGCCACGGACCGGGGATGACGCCGCAACAGCGTCTTCACCTGCTCACGACCATCTCGTACAAGCAGTGGCTCATGGACTACCTCGGCGCGCCCGAGGAGGCCATCGCCGAGTACCAGCGCGGCTCGCACGGACTCCTCGGGGCAGGAGCGCAGGTCACCTCGGCGATCGACAACTACATGCTCGGGCGCCCCGGCTTCTCGGCAGCCAACCTCCTGCCCGACCCCGAGACCACCGCAAACGCCGGCTTCCCGGGACTGGGACGGACGCCCCAGATGGACAACCAGACCGGCGGCACCAGCCTCCCCGGGCGAGCCTGGCCCGACGGAAACGCATCCGTCGCCCGGATGCTGGTCAGCCGCCTCGTGCCGGCGACCTTCCCGGACGGCACTCCGAACCAGGAGAACGTCGTGACGGCCCGGTGCGACTACACGCAGCTCGACCGGCCCTCGCACGCCGTCCGGATCCGGCTCAACGCCCTGGTGTACCAGGTCAAGGCCGCCGAGCGTCGCGGTGACATGGCGAAGGTCGAGTACGAGGACACGGCGACGGGCCAGGCCTCCTTCGTCCACGCCAAGCACGTGGTGATGGCGTGCTGGAACCGCGTCACCGCCCAGGTCGTCAAGGGACTCCCGGACCAGCAGGTGGATGACCTGTCCTACGCCCGCAAGGTGCCGCTCATCTACGCACGGGCCTCCATGACGAACTGGCGCGCGTTCGCCGACTCCGGGATCAGCAGCATCTCCCCCCGCGGCAACAGCATGTTCTGGGACAGCATCAACCTCACCGTGGGCAGTCGCTTCGGATCGGCCTACGGCCCGACTCCGAACACCCCGGACCAGCCCGCCGTCCTCAACTTCACGGTGGTGCCGTCGGGCCACACGACGACGCCGCAGCTCGCCGCATACGAGGTCGGGCGCCAGCAGCTCCTCGAGCGCTCGTTCGAGGACCTCGAGGGGTCGCTGGTCGACATGCTGGACCGCACGGTCAACGCCAAGGGCGGCGACTTCGACCCCGAGCGCGACCTGGACGACATCATGATCAACCGGTGGAACTACGGCTACGCCCACGAGCTGACCTCGCTCGCCGACCCCTCGCTCTACGGCCCGTACGAGCAGCAGCCGCAGCGCCGCGGCAAGGCCCCCTTCCGCAACGTCTCCATCGCCAACGCCGACTCACAGGCCTTCGCCTACTTCCATTCGGCCATCGAGGAAGGTCACCGAGCGGTCCAGGACCTCCCTGGATAGCCGGTGACACAGGTGAACCCGTGCGTCAGCGGGCGCGGTCCTCGCGGCGGGCCGGGCCGCGCTCGGGCTCGTCGTCGTCGGGTCCGTCGACCCGACACCACCGCTGCGCGACCAGCCCGGCGGCGGCCAGGGCGAGCCCCGTGGCCGCGAGGGCGAGGAGGGGCAGCAGTCGCATCTGGTTCGCGACGAGCGAGAGGTCGGTCGCGACGACGGCGACCTGCCCCAGGTACCACCCCGACGCCAGGGACCCCGTGAGCGCGGCGGCCTGCGCCAGGACGACGACCCGTGCCGCCCGCAGCGGGTCGAGCGGCGCGGTGGCCTGCCCCTGGAGGTAGCGGCGCACCGGGCGCGCCATCCAGAGGACGAGGCCGCCCATGACGACGAGGAGGATCCCGGCCAGCACCGGCGGGCGCGGGACGAGGGAGCCGGACCGGTTCACCAGGGTGAACACGACGAAGGACAGACCCGTCGAGACCAGCCCCGCCAGGACGAGGGTCTTGATCCGGATCTCACGGTGGCGCATCGGTCTCAGGCCTCTTCGGGGTCGGTGTCGGGGCGGCGACGGACGTCGCCCGTGTCGAGCGCACCGACGAGGTCGGCGACGGCCACGACGTCGGGACCCACCCGCAGGACGGCCTCGGGGTCGGCGTCGAGCCACGGGACGAGGACGAACGCCCGCTCGTGGGCGCGGGGGTGGGGCAGGGTCAGCCGCTCCCGGCCGGAGGTGACGTCGGTGCCGGTGGCGGGGTCGCCGTACTGGACGAGGTCGAGGTCGAGCGTCCGCGCAGCCCAGCGGACCTCGCGCCGGCGGTCGAACGACGCCTCGACCTCGTGAAGCCGGTGCAGCAGCGAGGTCGGCGACAGCGTGGTCAGCGCGAGGACGACGGCGTTGACGTAGTCGGGCTGGTCGGCGGGTCCGCCCACCGGAGCGGTGTCGAACGCCGCGGAGGTCGCGACCACGCGAACGGCCGGGTGGTGCGACAACGACTCGAGCGCCGAGGCCACGGTGTCCTCGGGCCGGGCGAGGCCGTGCGGCAGGTTGGCCCCCACCGCGATGACGACGGGCACCGGATCGCGACGCCGCGTCACCTGCACCGTGACGTCGCCGAAGGGCACGCCCACCGGGGCGTGCGGCTTGTGCACCGTGACGGTGACCTCGTCGACCTCGGTGTGCGACACCGCATCCGACGCGATGACGTCGGCGAGCCGCTCGATGAGGTCGAAGGGCTCGCCCTCGATCCGCGCGAGGACGGCGGCGCCGATCTCGCCGTAGTTGACGGTGTCGGCGAGGTCGTCACTGGCGCCGGCAGGCGCGAGGTCGACGACGAGCTCGACGTCGACGACGAACTCCTGGCCCTCCCGCCGCTCGTGCTCGAAGACGCCGTGGTACCCGCGGCCGCGCACCCCGGAGAGGGTGATGCGGTCGCGGGCGGCTCCCCCGGCGGTCACCCCGGTCACGCCCCGCCCCGGAGCGCGTCGGCGACGTCGAGGGCGTCGACGGTGCCGCGGACGTCGTGCACCCGGACGCCCCACACGTCGCGCTGCGCGACATGGAGCGTCGTGGCAGCCGTCGCGACGTCACGCTCGAGGGGCGCCCTCTCGGTCTCGGCCGTCCGCCCCACGAGGCCGAGGAACTTCTTGCGCGACGCGCCGACGACGAGCCGGTGGCCGAGCGCCGACACCTCGTCGAGGCGACGGAGCAGCTCCCAGTTGTGGTGGGCCAGCTTCGCGAAGCCCAGGCCGGGGTCGAGGATGATGTCGCCGGCCGCGACACCGTCGGCCACGAGGGCCGCGACCCGCGCGGTCAGCTCGGCGCAGACGTCGGCGACGACGTCGTCGTACTGCGCCCGCTCCTGCATCCGGGTGCTGTGCCCCCGCCAGTGCATCGCGATGAACGGCACGCCGCGCTCGGCGACGAGCGGACCCATCTCGGGGTCGGCGAGCCCACCGCTGACGTCGTTGACGAGGGTCGCGCCGGCGTCGAGGGCGGCCGCGGCCACCGACGCCCGCATCGTGTCGACCGACACCGGCGCCAGCTCGGACAGCCCGGCGACGACCGGCAGGACCCGGCGCAGCTCCTCCTGCGTGCTCGGTCGCTCCGCGCCGGGGCGGGTCGACTCGCCGCCGACGTCGAGGAGGTCGGCGCCCTGCTCCACGAGGTCGCGGCCGTGGGCCAGCGCGGCCTCGGGCGTGAACCACGCCCCGCCGTCGCTGAACGAGTCGGGCGTCACGTTGACGACACCCATGACGAGCGGGCGTCCGGGGACGCGAGCGCTCGGCAGCGTCACCGGCGGCTCACCGCTTGCCGCCGAGGAGGAGCGACATGGCCTCGGACCGGGTGGCGGGGTCGCGCAGCTGGCCGCGCACCGCCGAGGTGATGGTGCGCGAGCCGGGCTTCTGCACCCCGCGCATCGACATGCACAGGTGCTCGGCCTCGACGACGACGATGACGCCCTGGGCACCGAGGTGCTCGACGAGCGCGTCGGCGATCTGGGTCGTGATCTGCTCCTGCACCTGCGGGCGGCGGGCGAAGACCTCGACGAGGCGACCGAGCTTGGACAGCCCGGTGACCTTGCCGTCGTCGGCCGGGATGTAGCCGAGGTGCGCGACACCGTGGAAGGGCAGGAGGTGGTGCTCGCACGTGGAGTACATCGGGATGTCGCGCACGATGATGAGCTCGTTGTGCTCGATCGAGAACGTCTTGCTCAGCACCTCCGCGGGGTCCTGCCACAGCCCGGCGTAGAGCTCGCGCGCCGCCTTGGCCACCCGCGCCGGCGTCTCGCGCAGGCCCTCGCGGTCGGGGTCCTCACCGATCGCGGAGAGGAACTCGCGCACCGCCGCCTCGGCCCGGGCGACGTCGACCTGGGGTCGGGTCGCCGGGGCGTCGGCGGTGGAGCCGGGAGTGGGGTCGGGCTCAGGGCTCGACACGTCCACCGTCCGGGACCTCGATGACCTTCGTCGCCGGGTGCTCCTCGAGGCGCGGGTCGGTGCCCTGCTGCGCCGCGTCGTCGATCGCCGCCTGCGTGCTCGGGTCGCCCTCCTTGACCTGCGCGCCCGCGGGCGCACCCGACCCGAGCGGGGCGCCTGAGCCGTTGCGGCCGTTCATCGCGGCCTGCTCGGCGGGGGTCATGACGGGCGGGAGGTCGGACAGGGTGCGGTGCTCGCTCGACAGCCAGGTCGGACGCACCGGCCGCTTGTGGATCTCCTGGAACATCACCGCGAGCTCTGCCGCGTTGAGGGTCTCCTTCTCGAGCAGCTCGAGGACGAGGCGGTCGAGGAGGTCGCGGTTGTCGTTGACGGCGTGCCACGCCTCGTCGTGCGCGTCGTCGATGAGGCGGCGGACCTCCTCGTCGACGATGCCGGCGACGGCCTCGGAGTAGTCGCGCTCGTGGCCCATGTCGCGTCCGAGGAACGGCTGGTCCTGGTTGCGCCCGAGCTTGATCGCGCCGACGCGCTCGCTCATGCCGTACTCGGTGACCATCTTGCGGGCCATCGCCGTGGCCTTCTCGATGTCGTTCGCGGCACCGGTCGTGGGGTCGTGGAAGATGATCTCCTCCGCGACGCGGCCGCCGAGCGCGTAGGCGAGCTGGTCGAGGATCTCGTTGCGCGTCGTGGAGTACTTGTCGTCCATCGGCATGACCATCGTGTAGCCGAGCGCCCGACCGCGCGGCAGGATCGTCACCTTGGTCACGGGGTCGAGGTGGTTCATCGCCGAGGCGACGAGGGCGTGCCCACCCTCGTGGTACGCCGTGATCTTGCGCTCCTTGGCCGACATGATCCGGGTGCGCTTCTGCGGTCCGGCGATGACCCGGTCGATGGCCTCGTCGAGGCACTCGTCGTCGATGAGCTTCTTGTCGGTGCGGGCGGTGAGCAGCGCGGCCTCGTTGAGGACGTTGGCCAGGTCGGCCCCGGTGAAGCCCGGGGTGCGGCGGGCCACGGCGAGGAGGTCGACGCCCGAGGCCATCGGCTTGCCCTGCGCGTGCACCTCGAGGATGCGGTGGCGCCCGATCATGTCGGGGTTCTCGACCGAGATCTGGCGGTCGAAGCGGCCGGGGCGCAGCAGCGCGGGGTCGAGGATGTCGGGGCGGTTGGTCGCCGCGATGAGGATGACGTTGGTCTTGACGTCGAAGCCGTCCATCTCGACGAGCAGCTGGTTGAGCGTCTGCTCGCGCTCGTCGTGACCGCCGCCCATGCCGGCGCCGCGGTGGCGGCCGACGGCGTCGATCTCGTCGACGAAGACGATGGCGGGCGCGTTGGCCTTGGCCTGCTCGAAGAGGTCACGCACGCGGCTGGCGCCGACGCCGACGAACATCTCGACGAAGTCCGAGCCGGAGATCGAGTAGAACGGCACGCCGGCCTCCCCCGCGACGGCGCGGGCGAGGAGGGTCTTGCCGGTACCGGGCTGCCCGTAGAGGAGCACGCCCTTGGGGATCTTGGCGCCGACGGCGAGGAACTTGGCGGGCTCGCGGAGGAACTCGACGATCTCCTGGAGCTCCTCGACCGCCTCGTCGGCCCCGGCGACGTCGGAGAAGGTGACCTTCGGGGTGTCCTTGTTCGCGAGCTTGGCGCGGGACTTGCCGAACTGCATGACGCGCGAGCCGCCGCCCTGGGCCTGGGTCATGAGGAACCAGAACAGGCCGACGAGGAGCAGGACGGGGAAGAAGCTGATGAAGATGGTCCAGAAGGTGCTGTCGCCCTCGCGCTTGTCGTTGTAGCCGTCGGGGACGTTGGCCTTCACCACCTCGACGAGCTGCTCCGCGCGGGCGTCGACGAACTCGGCGCGGACCTTCGTCGCGTCGCGGACCTCGGTCGCGTCGTCGGAGAACGTCTGGCCCGACTTGAGGTCGAGGCTGAGGACGTTCTCGGTCGTCATCTCGGCCTTGGCGACCTTCTTGTCGGTCAGCAGCTTCTCGGCCTGGGAGGTCGTGATCGTGGCGTAGCCGCCGTTGCCGTCGAAGGAGAAGACGGTCAGCATCACCACGACGACGGCGAGCACCCAGAAGAGGGGGCTGCGGACAATGCGCTTGAAGTCCATGTGGGTGCGGAGCGGGGTGCTCCGGTCCTCCTGCTCGGGGTGGGTCGAGCCGCCCCGGCGTGGACGCCGGGCGGCGGGTACACGCTAGCAACGACCCCCACGGGCCCGGTGTTCCGCGCCTCGACACCCGCCAGGGGCCGGGGCGCCAGCGCCGGCGGTCAGCTGTAGACGTGGGGGGCCAGGGTGCCGACGACGCGCAGGCCCCGGTAGGCCTCGGCGTAGTCGAGCCCGTAGCCGACGACGAACTCGTTGGGGATGTCGAACCCGACCCACCTGACGTCGACCTCGACCTTGGCGGCGTCGGGCTTGCGCAGGAGGGTGCAGATCTCGACCGAGGCCGGGCTGCGCGACTCGAGGTTGGACTTGATCCACGACAGGGTCAGCCCGGAGTCGACGATGTCCTCGACGATGACGACGTGGCGTCCGCTGATGTCGGCGTCGAGGTCCTTGAGGATGCGCACCACGCCGCTGCTCTTGGTGCCCGAGCCGTACGACGACACGGCCATCCAGTCGACGGGGACCGTGACGGGCAGGGCCCTCATCAGGTCGGCCATGACCATGACCGCACCCTTGAGGACTCCGACGAGGAGCAGGTCCTTGCCCTCGTACTCCTTCGCGATGAGGCCGGCGAGCTCGTCGAGCTTGGCGTGGATCTGCTCCTCGGTGACGAGGACTCGTTCGAGGTCGGCTCCCATGTGGGCGGCGTCCACTGCGGCTCCTGTGCTGGTGGGTGGCGCTGGCGGTCCCTATTAGACCGGAGCGGCCGGGGCGATGGTGACCCGACCGTCGATCCGGCCCACCCGGAGGTCCCCGGGGGCGTGGACCGGGCCCTGTCCGTGCCAGGCCGTCAGGAGGCGGTCGCAGGCGTCGGCGTGCCTCGCGGAGAGCTGGCCCGCGGGGGCCCCGGCCGCGCGGAGGAGGCGGCGCCAGACCCGGCTGCGGATCGCCGGCGGCAGGGCGACGAGGTCCTCGACCGCCCACGGCCCGTGGCCCAGCACCGCGACGGCCGCGTCGGCGAGGCCGTCGAGGTGGTCGGCGTCCTCGCGGAGCAGGTCGGCGGTGCGGGCGAGCGCGGCCGGGAC
The DNA here is from genome assembly GCA_963834225.1 of uncultured Actinomycetota bacterium. GTDB lineage: Bacteria > Actinomycetota > Actinomycetes > Actinomycetales > Dermatophilaceae > Oryzobacter. The sequence continues at coordinate 161,074 of CAWIAT010000023.1, forward strand.
GCCGGGGCCGAGGTCGCGCTCGAGGTCGGCGACGGCGCGGCGGGCGCGGACCCTCGTGAAGGCGGGGTCCTCGTTCATCGGGTCGTCCCACCAGTCCAGTCCCTCGGCCTCGCACGCGGCGCGGGTCTGCTCGCGGGTGGTCCCGAGGAGGGGGCGCCGGTGGTGGTCGCGCGCGGCAGCCATCCCGGCGAGGGAGCGGGCGCCGGACCCGCGGACGAGGCCGAGGAGCACCTGTTCGGCCTGGTCGTCCCGGGTGTGCCCGAGGAGGACGACGGTGGCCCCGAGCCGGGCGGCGGCCTCGTCGAGCGCGGCGTAGCGGGCGGTGCGGGCGACGGCCTCGAGCCCCTCGCCGGTGGCGGGCGGGACGGTGACCGTGACGACCTCGACGGGCTCGAGGCCCATGGCACGCAGGGTCGTCGCGGCACTCCGGGCCACCTCGTCCGAGCCCTCCTGGAGCCCGTGGTCGACGACGACGGCTCCGGCCGGGCGGCCCTGCTCGGCGGCGACGAAGGCGAGCCCGTCGGCCAGGGCCAGCGAGTCGGCGCCCCCGCTGCACGCGACGAGGACGAGGTCTGCGGGGTCGAGGTCGGCCAGGGACGCGCGGACGGCGACCCGCACCGCCGCGACCGCGGGGTGCGGCCGGCCTCCCTGGCGTCGCCTCACCCCGCCATCCTCTCGCCCTCCTCCGGCGACTTCTTGCGATCCACCCACTCTGTGATCCCGCTTTCGAGGCCTTGGGGGTGGGTGGATCGCAAGAAGTCGGTGCCTCAGCCGTGCACGCGGCGGACCCAGCTGCGCGGGTCCTCGATCTCGCGGGCGAGAGGAAGGGTCTCGGGCGAGGTCCACACCGCGTTGAAGCCGTCGACCCCCACGGCCTCCTGCACCCCGCGCACGAAGACGGCGCCGTCGCGGTACTGGCGCATCTTCGCCTCGAGCCCGAGGAGGCGGCGCAGCACCCGGTCGGCGGCCCCGGCCCCCTTGCGCCGCTGCGTGAAACGGGCCCGGATGTGGTCGACCGTCGGGATGTGGGCCGGGCCGACGTCGTCCATGACGACGTCGGCGTGGCCCTCGAGGAGGGACATGACCGCCGTGAGCGCCGCCATCCGCTCGCGCTGCTCGGGGGTCGTCACGAGGTCGGCGAGGCCGGCGCTGCCCTCCTTGAAGATGTCCGGGAGCTTCGCGGCCACCCGGCTCGCGACCTCCTGGAGCCGCTCGGTGTCGGGCGCCAGGTCGGCAGCGAGAGCGCGGGCCTGCTCGATGACGTGGTCGCGCAGCCACGGGTTCGCCGTGAACTGCACGCGGTGGGTCTCCTCGTGCATGCAGACCCAGCGGCGGAAGTCGTCGTGGTCGACGCCGAGCTCGTCGGCCACCGCCATGAGGTTGGGGGCGACGAGAAGGAGCGCGGGAGTTCCGTCGGGCGCGAGGTCGTACTGGCCCAGGACCTTGGGGGCCATGAAGGCGAGCAGCGCCCCGGCCTCGGCGCCGGTGACCTTGCCGCCGATCGCCTGGGCCGTGGCGCCCGGCACCTGGCCGCGCTTCTCGATGAGGGCGTCGAAGGTGGGGTCGAGCATCGCGCGCATCGAGTCGGCGTTGACGCCGATCCACGTCGCGCGGTCGATGACGAGGGGCTCGGGCGCCCCCTCGGGCGTCTGCATCCGCGCGGTCTCGGCGACGGGCCCGCGGGCGGCGCGGGCGGCCTCGCGGATGGCGGCGACCTCGTCGCGCGCCTCGTCGGGGCTCACGCTCGGTCCGGCGGGCACGAGGTTGCGCCCCGTCGTCTTCGCGAACTCCCAGTCGACGTACCCCACGTGCCCAACCTCTCCTCGGCGCCGCCTCAGCGGCAGCCGCACCTGGTGAGCGCGGCGACGATCCGGTCCAACGCGGCTCGAGCGCGCTGCGTTCCACCGTAGGTCCGCGGGAACCGGTCGACGAGCACCGCGAAGGTCAGCGGGCGCCCGTCGGCGGTCACCGTCGTGCCGGCGAGCGACGAGCCCGCGCGCAGGGTGCCCGTCTTGGCGCGCGGCAGGCCGACGACGTCACGGGTGGCCTCGGAGCCGAAGCGCCGGGTGAGCGTGCCGGACAGCCCCGCGACCGGGAGGGCGGCGACGGCCCCGCGCAGCTCCTCGACCTCGCCCGAGGCCGCCACCCGGAGCACCGCGGACAGGGTCGCCGCGCTCGCAGCCTGGCCGGGGCTGAGCCCCGACGCGTCCTTGAGGACCAGGCCCGTCGTCGGGACGTCGTGCGCCTCGAGCCGGTCCTTGACGTACGCGGCGCCGGCGGTGGCCTTGGTCGTGTCGGCGCCCGAGGCCGCTGCGGCCTGCCGCACGAGGTTCTCGGTGAGGGCGTTGTCGCTGCGGTCGAGCGCGAGCTCGAGGACCTCGCCGTACGTGGCCGACTCGACCGAGCCGAGGGGCTGCGCGGCGGCGGGGGCCGGGGCCGACCATCCCGTCGTCGGCAGGAGCGTCGCCGTGACCCCGCGGTCGGCCAACCGGGCGGCGAAGGCCTTCGCGACCCGCACCTCCGGGTCGGTGGGGGCGGGCCGCCCCGCGACCGCCCGCTGGGTGGCCAGGCCCGTCATCACGACGGCCTGGGTGAAGCCGTCGCGGACGTCGTTGGGGTTCCAGGTGGGCGGGATGCGCGGGCCCGGGGCGTGCGAGAGGTCCAGGCGCAGCCGGACGGTGGTGGTCCCCGACGAGGCGAGCGAGTCGGCGACCTGGGCCGCGAGGTCGGCCAGGCCGGCATGCCCCGGAACGGCGTCGGTGTCACCGGGACCGGTCGCGAGGAGCGTGTCACCCGAGGCGACGAGCACGAGGTCGGCCGACCCCGGGACGGCGACGACGCGCGTCGTCATCCGGGTGCCGAGGTCGAGCCCGTCGGCGACGGCGAGCGCCGCCATCAGCTTCGCGGTGGACGCCGGGACGCGGGGACGGTCGGCGTCGAGGGCGTAGAGCTCCTCCCCCGTGACGCCGTCGCGGACGCTGATGCCGAGCCCACCCTTCAGCGCCGGGTCGTCGGACGCACCGGCCACCGCGGCGGCCAGCCCCTCCGCCGTGGGCTGCGGTGCCTCGGACCCGGTCCCGGTGAGCAGCGGGTCGGCGAAGGTCTCGGGCGAGGGCAGCACGACCGGCTCGGGCGTCCCGGACACCGTGGGGGTCGGGACGCTGACGGGGGCGTCGCGGGTGAGGACACCCGGGGCGACGTCGAGGACGTCGGCCGCGCCGTAGCCGACGACGGCGAGGACGACGAGCGCCGAGGCGGCCATGACCCGTCTCACCGCGTCTCCCTTCGTCGGCCCGGGGCCCCATGCGCCAGACTGTCCTCTCGAGCCTAGGTCAGCCGCTCGGAAGAACCCGTCGCACATCGAACAGGGAGAGGCACGTCGTGGAGTTCGACGTCACCATCGAGATCCCCAAGGGGCACCGCAACAAGTACGAGGTCGACCACGAGACGGGACGCATCCGGCTCGACCGCCTCCTGTTCACCTCGATGGCCTACCCGTCCGACTACGGCTACGTCGAGGACACCCTCGGCGAGGACGGCGACCCGCTCGACGCGCTCGTCCTCCTCGACGAGCCGACCTTCCCCGGCTGCCTCGTGCGGGCGCGTCCGATCGGCATGTTCCACATGCGCGACGAGGCCGGCGGCGACGACAAGATCCTCTGCGTCCCCGCGGGTGACCCGCGCCGCTTCGCCATCAAGGAGCTCGACGACGTCAGCGAGTTCGACCGCCTCGAGATCCAGCACTTCTTCGAGACCTACAAGGACCTGGAACCCGGCAAGTCCGTCGAGGGCGCCCACTGGGCGGGTCGTGAGGACGCCATCCGGTGCATCGAGGAGGCCATCGCGCGCGCCAAGGACGCCGGGATGAGCACCGCGCGCTGGCGGATGCCCGACGCCGACCACGGCGCCGTCGAGCCCTCGCGCCAGCACACCCAGGACGAGGTCCTCGCCGCGGCGGACAGGGCGCGGGCCGAGCTCGCGACGAAGGAGAACCCGCTCAGCGACGCCTGAGCCTCCAGGGCCCGGCGTCCGGGAGGGGTGCTACCAGCCCCACGTCCCGGGCTCGCCCTTGAACGGTCCGACGACCCGGCTCGTCACCCAGCCGCCGTAGAAGCCCCCGGCCTGGGGCACGACGACCTCACCGCCGACGGTGCAGCGGTCGACCGCGCCGGGCATCACGGCGACGTGGTCGACGAGCGCCTCGAAGCCGCGGCTGGGGCGCGGGTAGCTCCACGCGGCCCGGCTCGCCGTGACGCCGCCGCCGACGAGGTCGAAGTACGCCGCCTCACCCTTGAACTCGCACCACGTCGCGCCGTCGACCGCGCGCAGCGCCCCGGGCTCGATGTCGGCGACCGGCAGGTAGTAGGTCGGCGGGTGGCTCGTCTCGAGGACGCGCAGCGTCCGGGTCGAGGAGGCGACGCGCACGCCGCCGACCCAGACCTCGACGGACTCGTCCGAGGTCTCGACGCGTGGCGGCCTCGGGTAGTCCCACACCGACTCCTGGCCGGGCGCGGGTGGGTCGGGGGTGGGGTGTCTCACCGCCTCATCCTGCACCCCGCGCCCCGCACCGTCTCGATGCGGTCCCGTCCGACCTTCACGCCGGTGTCGGCGGGACCCGAGAACGAGGGGGCCCAGCTGCAGGGCCATCGAGGACGGCGCGCCAGCGCCGCCCTCAGGCGGTCCGCTGGCGCGCTGGCTCCTGGATCTACTAGAGGCAACTCGGCAACCGCGCTACCCGGGGTGGCCCATTCCGAGGCCGACCGGCCGCAACGATGAAGGTATGCCGGAGCAATGGCACATACCGGACATGCCGATGAGCGGACGGAAGGCGTCTGTACGTTTGGCCTCATGCGACTCACTTCGACTGACGGCTCGGAGGTCCGGATCCGAATGGACGGCTACCAGTTCCCGGCGATGACAACACCGGGTGACTGGGACGCGAACTGGCTGATTGTCGAGGGTGCCGTTCGGCTTGCCACCGGCGAGAGCTGGTCCTTTCGTGACCCTTGTCTGACGACGTGGGAGGTGTCGTCGTTGGTCGACTGGCTGCGTCAAGTCGCCGACGGCAGCGTGCAGCCGTCAGCCTTTCCGAGCGACGACGATGAGGAGCGTCTTCTGGTCTTCACTGAGCCCAACCTCGCGTTCAGCCTGGCAGCTAGGAGCCAGGCGAGGGTGACCCTTCGTGTGCACTTCTCGCTCGAATCTCTGCCCCCTCGGCTCAGTGAAGATCGAGACCTCGACCTGTTCGACTTCTTTGTCCCTCTGAACGTGCGCGAAGCGGAAGCGCAGTCCGCAGCTGACGCTTTGGCCGCCGACTTGGCAGCCTTTCCGGCTCGCTGACTGGACCCATTCGCGTCCGCTCCGCCAAGCGTGCATCTTCCGCTCATGCCGCGACTTGATCGCATCGGTCTGGCGACGCGCCGCGTGCACCCAGAATGAAGACATGACAGGGACCTATGTCGGCAACGAGGGCGCACAGCACATCGCTGCCCTCCTCGATGACAACGTCAAACGCGACATCGAAGCGGATCGACTTCGATGAGCGCGGCCGATCTCATCTTGGACTTCCTATCGGCTGCTCACCGATCCCTTGCCCTGTTCCGCGCTGGCTACTTCAAGGTCGAACGAGTCTGGGGAAGGGGCCTCGTCGCGTTCCAAGCACCAGGAGATCAAGGACTCCGGAACGGTCCGTTGGCGGACGGTGGCGAGTTCTCTCTGCACGGGTTTGGGTGCGCCTTCGACCTAGCTACCGGGGAGTTTGTGGACATCGATTGGAACGATCAGGGTGACGTGACCTTCAACATCTACCGCCTGCAGGACTTCGCCGAGTCCGTCGGGCGAGCTGGCGACTGGACCGACGATGAGTTGCAGGCAGCAGCAGATTGGCTGGTTTCGGCCGGGGAGCTCACTGCCGCTGGTGGCGATTGGTATGCCTTCACCGCGGCCACAGACTAAACATCCGCTCATGCCGCAACGAGCATCATCTCTTGATGGCAACGTTCCTTGCTGCCAGCGGCCGGCCAGGTTTCGACAACTAAAGTGTCGCCGCGGTCCGCGACACCGACGGGACTCGCCAGCGAACTCGAGCAGCATGCCACCCTCGGGGCGCCGACGACGCCTGCCTGAGGCTCAGATCGTCCTGAGCTTCTCGGTCGCCTCTACTGCCGGGCCAGTGGCTGGCTCAGTTATCTCGTAGCCCATTGAGCGGAGCACGCTTGCGGCGTCCTCGGGCGAATCGCGGACGACGGCTCGGGCCTGGAAGCGTCGCCAGTCGGCTCGGCCGTCGGAGAGGTGCTGGCGCCACTCGTCCTGCGCGTCGACCCCGAATTCCTCCACGAGCATGTGCAGGACGTCTTCGAGCGGTGGCCGAAACCGGGCTCCGCCGAGTGGGAAGTGCAGCTCGCTCATGCGGTGCAGGGAAATCGAGCTACGACGTCTCGATCGACGTGAGCGGGCGCCGGCGCGCGCCATCACGGATGAAATCGCATCGCGGTGGGCGTGCACCTGCAGGTGGGCGCACGGCAAACCGTCCGCCGCGGCGCGCATGTACTCGTACCTGAAGAGAGGTTCGCGATCACCGCTCGCGAAGACGTGGAACTCAGAGCGGTGAACCGCCATGAAGTGCCCGGGGGTGTCCCAGTCGCACTCGAACCTGACCGTGAGACGAACTATCGGCTCCCCGTCGACGGTAAGGGCGATTCCGTCCTTCGACGAGGTGCTGACGGTAGACCGGTCTCCCAGGATGGTCGCCGTCAGGTCGACCTCGCGGTCTCCCAGGACGGCCTGAAGGGTCCGGGTGATGTCGGCGGCGAAGTCGTTGACCGGCACCCGAAGGTCTCCGGTCACCGATCGCCGAGCAGGAAGTCCAGTTCGCGAAGGCGCTCGACGCGGGCGCTGTCGTTGGTTGCAAGGTCACCTTGGAGCGACATCTCGCGGAGCGCGTCGCGGTCGTCTGTGCCGAACTCGTCGGCGAGGGCGCGAGCGATCTCGTCACGCTCCCGCGGCTTCGTGGTGGGTCGGGGTCTGCACGGTGGTCATGTCGTCTCCCTCGGCTGGTGTGTTCACACTATGCCCGGGGCCACCGACAGGGGTCAGTTCCGCGATCGCCGTCCTGCCCAACGTGGTCACGAGCAGCTGGTGGCCCCCGTTACTGGCGGTGGGGGCCGTCACCGCTGGCGCCGGGGCCGCCGCCGCACGCTCCGTGAGATGCCTCGACCACACCCCGCACCAGCGGCCGTCCTTGGTCCGGCTCGTGGTCAAGTGGGTCGCGGAGCGGACCGCCCGGCCCGACCTGCTGCTCGCTTTGCGCCGGATCGCCGACCAGCCCGCAACGACAACCCGCCCCGCGTTGCTCCTTGGCCTGGCCGCGGTCGTCGCGTCAGCATCCACGTGGTTGTACCGACAGGCAAGGCTCCTTGTCGATGACGAGCGGTGGAGGGTGGACAACTACAACTCCCAGGCATTCAGCCTCGTGTGGTTGGCGACGGCGATCGGGATCACCTTGTGCGCGCTTGGACTGATCGTTTCCCTGTCCGAGGCCGTGATCCGCCGGCGCCGCACGGACGCCGCTGCGGTCGCCGCTGGAGTACCCCGGAACACCCTGGGTCGCGCCCTGACACTCCAGACGATCCTGCTCGCCGTACCCGCCATCCTTCTCGGGCTCGTCATCGGTGGGGCGTCGGCCGTGGCCTTCACCGGCAGATCCATCTCGAAGTACCTCGGCGACCCGACTGGTGCGGAACCCCTCATCCCCTTGCCCTGGGGACTGTGGGCCGCTTGGGGGACAGCCCTGATCATCGTGGCAGCCGTCCCAGCACTCGGGACTGCTGAAGGTTCGGTTGACACTTCCGGTGTGGTGGTTCAGGCCGCGTGAGCGGCACGGTTGATGGTCTCAAACTCGATCGGGGTGAGCTTGCCGAGGGCGCGTTGCCGACGCCGGCGGTGGTAGGTGCGTTCGGTCCAGGTGACGATCGCGAGGCGGAGCTGGTCGCGGGTGTCCCAGCGGCGGGCGTTGAGGACGTTCTTCTGCAGCAGGGAGAAGAACGACTCCATCGCGGCGTTGTCCGCCGAGGACGCGACCCGGCCCATGGACCCGCGCAGGCCGTGCCGGTGCAGCGCGGCGACGTAGCGCCGGGAGCGGAACTGGCGAGCCCCGGTCGGCGTGGACCACGCAGCCGGGCACCTGGTCGCGGCCGCGGCGGGCGATGGCCATCTCGAGCGCGTCGACCGCGAGGTGGCTGGTCATCCGTGAGTCGATCGAGTAGCCCACGATCCGCCGGGACCAGACGTCCTTGACCGCGCACAGGTACAGCTTGCCCTGCGCGGTGGGGTGCTCGGTGATGTCGGTCAGCCACAGCCGGTTCGGGCCCGGTGCGGTGAAGTCCCGCTCGACGAGGTCGTCGTGCACCGGCGGTCCCGGCTTCTTGGACCGGCCGCGCTTGCGCGCATGAGCGGAGACGATCCCGGCCTGGGAGCACACCTTCCACACCCGCCGCTCCGACAGATCGTGGCCGGCGTCGGCGAGCTCGTCGGCGATGAACCGGTACCCGAACCCCGGGTCGTCCCGGTGGACCTCGAACGCGGCGTTGGTGGCGTACGCGTCGACCAGGTCCCGCTCACTGACCGGGTCCGCACGCCAGGAGTAGAACGCCTGCCGGGAGAACCCCAGCAACCCGCAGGTCACCGCGACGGGGACACCGTCTGCGGCAAGGTCCAGGACCAGCGGGTACGTCATTTTGGGGACTGACCCAGCCTCAGGTTCGCCTGCGACAGGTACGCCGCCGCCCGGCGCAGCACCTCGTTCTCCTGCTCGAGCAGCCGGATCTTGCGCCGGGCGTCTTTGAGCTCGACGTTCTCCGCCGATGTGCTGCCGGGACGCACGCCGTCCTCGACGTCGGCCCGACGCAGCCAGTTGCGCAGACACGACTCGGAGATCCCGAAGTCCTGGGCCAGTTGCGCGAGCGGAGCCTCGCCCTTACGGGCCACCGCGACCACGTCGTCACGGAACTCCTTCGGATGGGGTGCAGGCATGTCGACATCCTTCCAGCGGGACCTCACGGCCCCACAGATCAGGTGTCAACCGAACCTTCAGCAGTCCCCTTTGCGTGATCGCACCACCTTGGTGCACCGCGTCGCGCACAATTCGCGTGTGGAGGGGCGAGTGGAAGGGGCGCAGTCTGGATCGACGAGCCTTCGCGCCAGCACGGTTGAATCCGCAATGGCGGAGCGGGCGTCGGGATGGAAGCTCTCTGCTTTGACTGAGCGGCTCGGTCCGCCATTCGACCTGGGGGACGTGCTAGTCGTCCTCCGCCGCCGATCCGACCTGTTCCTCGAGTGGAACGGCCACTGGCTGAGTCGAGCCGCGTCCCTCAATCAAGAGCCCAGACGCATGCGCTGGGTATTCGACGACCAATCGACGCCCCCGGTGTGGAGTCGATTCCACAAGCCGTCAGCCGCTGCCGCAGGCTGGTCCCTTTTCCGCGATGGGATCGTAGAGACGGCCTTCGATCCCGCGACGGCTCACCTCGAGCTGCTCTGCGACGACGGGGCCCTGGCCGGCGTCCGTCTGCACGTCGATCACACCGTCCTGCATAACCGAGCAACGTGGGTCTTGTGGTGCGTCACGAGGGACCGAGAGATCCTCGAACTCCTCGCCGCGGCCGGGTTCTTCCTGTGGGAGCCCAAAGATCCGCAGGCGTTGGTCGATGTTCGGCATCGCGTTCCGCAGGTCAGTGAGCAACCTGGGCTGACCCTCGCCTCGTGGTGCCTTAGTAGTCCTTTGGACCTTGCCGACAGCCTTTGCTGGCTGGTTGTCGATAGGTCGGTGGTCATGAGCTCACGATCCATTGGAAAGCGTGTCGAGCGAGTGCCTTTCGCCTCTGACCAGCAACGTGCATTCAGGGCGGCAAAGGGAGTGTGGGAGCGTCGGGCTAGGGGGCTGACCGTCGCTTACTGCGGCAAGTGCGGCAATCCGCTTTCGGACCCCAACTCGGTCGTGTTGGGCTACGGGCCGGAATGCGCTCAGAGGTTGGGTTTGGGTCTGCTTCGGAGTCTTGCAAGAGGCAACGACGGAGTCTTGTTCGTCGGCTCAGTGCCCCTTGACGTGGTGCGCCGGCGGATGATGACAACCGTTTAGCGCCCTCAGATCCGCACCCTGCGCGTTACAGGGTTGGAAACGTTCGCACATGCCGCTAGTCATCGATGTGGAGTCGCAACGTCCATCCAGCTGCGTCGAAGGCTCTCTCGACGCGCCCACGAAGCTCCCCGCTTCGTGCCTCGCTCATCTCGGATGCTGCAGAGGCGAACACGTGGACGGACGGGTTCTTGCTCGGCGTCCATTCGGCTCCGAACTCGATGACCTCTCCGGCCGGGTCTCGAACGATGAGGCGGTCGCACCTTAGAGTGACTTCACCCAAGTGAAGACGTGACTCGATCACGGAACCAGTGCTTACTGAACGTTTCAGTCACAACCTCATCCTCGGGCATAGAGGCCGTCGACGTCCGGAACAGCCGCCTCCGCTTGGTTGACGCGCTTACTTCGGTCAGTCCGACTTCCCACTCCAACTAGTCGAGGACGATGTGTCCTCCGACCTGGCATTGTCTCGATGCTCGCGGGGCGACGCGGCTGTCTCTTCGGGAGCGAACCTCCTCGGCCAGGCTGCGCCGAGCCCTTCAACACAGGGTGATGAGATACCAGACTCATGCCATGATCCTTGAGTGGATGTCCCGACCAAGAGCGCTGCGGACCAAGCGGCCCTCCAACGCTTTGAGCAGTTCACCAGGAAGACAAGTAGGCGTCGAGCCCGTCAAGCGGTGAAGCTCTTCTTTTCTTCGGTTGCCATCGCGGCCTTCATTTTGTATTTCTACTTCTTCGCGAACGCTGTCGAAAGGGGCGATGCTAACAATGGCGGCCGACCCGCCAGCTTTGCGTGGAGTTTCAGCTATGAACTTGAAATCGGATCAAGCATTACTCTTGTCACGGGCATCTCCGCGCTTATCGCCACCCTCAACGTTGCTCTTGTTGCAGCGTCATGGCGCCCTAGCGACTTGAGCGATGATCTTGAGAGTCCCATTCATAGTTGGACCAATGCCATTACAGGGACTATGACCTATGCGGCATCGCTGTCAGTCATAGGCGCTCTGTTAGCGGAACACAAGAAGTGGCACGTAGGTTTAGTTCTGCTCGCCCTGGCATTTCTAAATTGCTGGCTTTCTTGCGCCCTGGTTGAGAGGGAGAGTTTCAGTGTCGTGGCATTGCGATCGATTCAATTTGAGAGCAAAGTCGATGAAGTCGATCGGTCATTGATCGCGTACACGCGCGATCTACCCCGGTACGGACGAGCAATGTCGAGAAGCAAAAACCTCTGGCAGTGGGCTGTGGTGACCCAGCTACCGCTCATCACCGCTGTGTTTGCCGCGAGCATCGTGATCATCATCATTTGGCTACAAGACGGCAGCCTTGAGGACGTCGTGTCCGCAAGCTTTATAGGTAGTGTCGCTAGTTGGGTGCTCGGACCGACTGTATTCGGCGCGCTGCTCGGGGTCTATTCCGTAATACTTGGCGTCGTCTACGCGAATATTCCCAGCGGTTACCGGCTCGCGCGACTGATTGGATCGGTCGGGTTCGCCGCACTCTGGGCATTGGGCGCGTGGGCTGGCGCGTATGCAATTCTCTTGCCGGGCTCGACCGAGCAATTCATCCTGAGGATGACCGTGTATGGACTTCCCCTTATTGCAGTTGGAGTGCTATTTACACTGGGTCTGTTTGGTCATGGATCGTTTGCCGTCATATGGCAAGGACGCGCGCGCCGCCTGCGTGCGGAACTCAAGGCGGCAAATCGCCGTCTCTCCGATCATCTTGAGCAGCAGCAAGTTGTGGAAGAACTTCGTAGAACCGTCTATCAGGGCGGAGAGGTTTCGGAGGAGGGCAAGAAGCGGAGATGGTTCTGGGGATAGCCCGTTCTGAGGCCGTATTGCTCGTTTGGGCTACATTCGCGCGCTCATCTCAAGCAGACAAGCCCCCTTTTTTCAAGGCTGCTTTGGCCCGGTCAACGATCGAGCATCCCCAGTCATCCAACGCCCCGATTCAACCTGAGTGACGGGCTCCCAAGCGAGCATGCGGAAAGGGTGAAGCCAACTGCGAGGAGGGCGGCTGTCGAATTGCCCGCTTGCGCGCCTCTCGGGGTGCGCCCGCTACGCCTGTGACGCCGCCAGGGGACGGTTGGGTTCCACTGTGGCAGCGCATCAGTCAACGCGCAGTGGAGTCAGGGCCAGGTCGGCCTCAAACGTCCGGACATGCCGCGGCTCGGCTCGCCACCCATCGGGCTGACTGCAGGATTCTCGGTACTACCTCGGCGCCGTCATCGGCGAGGTGACCGCGACGTAGCCCGCGAATGCGTGGCCGAACCACCTAGGTTCCCTAGCACTCTGTGATCGCCTCACACCTAGCGCGTCGGCCGGGTCGAACGATGCCGTGCGGTAGAGGATGACTCCGCCGGACCCCGCGCAACCGCGGATCTTCGACGGAGCCTAGCTCTCGTACTTGCGTCACTCCGATCCGCCGGACCCGTCAACCGATCGCCACTGGAGGCGGGGTAGCCGGCCCTCGCCGTCGTAGCGGGCGATCACTGCGTCAAGGGCCTCTCGGGCGTGCGGGTGCCAGTCCCGCAGCTCTTGCGAGCCCCGTCCGAATACGTCGACCAAGGCACTAAGCATTTGAAGCGTGCCGCCCACGACGGTTATGGCGTTGTCCGCCCTGAATGCCACGTAGTGCCAGTCGACCCCTCGGTCGATTTCAGGGCGCTCGATCGCCGGATGAAACTTGGCGTCCGCGTGAACAGCCCAACCGCGGTACCGGAACAGGTCGACGATGCGTCGACGGTACTCGGGCGCCGCGGCTGGTCGGACCTTCAAGTGGTATCGCAGCGTCTCGAACACAATGGTGTGGCGGGAAGTGCGCCGGCCGTTGGCCCTTGGCGTGCGCCATATTTCCCGGTGAGGGTGATCTGGTGATCGTGCCTGCACGGAAGCGTAGAAGGCATCGACCGCAAACGCCGCCGCGGAGATCGTCCGCATAGTCGCGCGCAGTTCGGCATCAAGGAGGTCTTGAAGCCGCTGCTCGTCGGCGGGAGGAGCTGCCCCGGCCAGTGCCTCAACCTCGGCCGTGATTGCTCCTTGCCGGTCGAGCGCGGCGACAGCTCCGTCCAAGGACTCATGCAGCCAATGGGGCCACATGTCGACCCGCAACTCCGGCGTAACAGGATCCGTTTCGAACCGTCCGTCCTCGGTCACCCGGCTCGCGAGCGATCCACTAGGCAACCGAAGCTGGGCCCCGCGGGGGAACATGATGCCTCGCATGTCGCCGAGCGTAGGGCGGTAACACCCCACTCAGGTCCATGTGCCGGGCCCTCCCGGCGAGAACGAGCCGCCTGACACAGTTGCCTCATGCATGCATTTGTCGAAGCACATCAGGACGTGTCTGAACTGATTATGTCCGTGGAAGCGGTCCAAGGGGTTAGATCTCACCACAGGTTCGCAGCTTCGATCTCATCCGGCTAACGGCGCTCGTGACGCAGGGCGGCGTACGCCCAGCGACGGTTGCAGGGTCCAGGTACGCGGCGTGCATGCGACAGCCACGTAGATGCCAAGATGCCCCTCACCGGCGGTGTAGGGCGCGCTGGGGCCCTCCTCGAGATGGGACTCGACATGCCAAACGAAAGCAACACTCACTCAGCGCGCCCGGTTGTGTCGCTACTACCACCTGACGTAGTCCCCTACGGGCGAGCCCTCTATACGATCTTGAAGCATCCGGACACGCTGGAAGAGTGGGAACCGGGTGGCAAGCCTCCCGCCGACGACCGAGCCGATCCGGACGAACGGCCGGTGCACCGGCTTTTGCTGATGCTGCTGAGGCACGCTCCGGAGTTGGCAAATTGCTTCTTCCCCGGCGTACCCGAGGGGCAGTTCTGGGAGGGCAGCAAAGGGTTTGTGGACATTATTGGAGGACCAGAAAGGTGGGTGCCACCTACCTGCCTCATCGAGCTGAAGTTCCGCGCCAAGGTGAGTGGTAAGGAGGAATGGAACCAGTTCGACACCGCAGTTGCCAACGCTGCCGACGGCGCCACTTGCCACGTGGTCGTGCCGGCCGCCCGGGCGGGTGAGGGGGGAGAGAAGTACCGGAGTGCCTTGAGGGCAGCGGGGGTTATGACTGCAGAGCAGTGGAACGTCGTAACCTGGCAGGACATCCTGAATCGCTTGGCCAAGGCACTCGTCAACAACGCGCCGGATCCGCGACGTCATGACGAGACGGCGAGGGTCGCCCTCGTGATGGCGCGTCTGATGATCTAGCGAGTCGCCGGGGAAGCGTATTGCTGGAGGAACAGAGAATGGGCCAACTCGCCGCGAGTCACGTCTAGGAATGCCCACCATGCCGCATCGAGGCTGTGGGTCTCCGCAGTATGAGTCTCATAAGTGCCTGGCAAGGCCGTCCACCCCAGTGCACCATAAGCACGTGCCTGATCGCGTGATGTACGTCCAGCTCAAGACCGGCCATGGAACCGACAAGAAGCCGGCTTGGATTAGTCGCGTGCGGTTCAACAAGACGTGGAAGACGGCCTACTGGCACGGCCGTACCCTGGCTCGCGGCAAGGGCATGTGGGGCGCGAACTTCTTCGACACAGAAACACACGAGGAGTACTGGCTCTCTGCACCGCACCGCGATCGTCGCGACACCCGCTACAGCGGCATCGCACCGACGGTGGACGCCGACGTTGTAGGCGACTACACCGCTTTCCTCAATGGCTCGCCACTTCCTGGCCGCGAGCGGGGCTGAACCCACCGATCGGCTGCTGTCGCTCCCTCTCGTCGCTGACCTTGTCGAATCGTCCGCTCATGCCGCGTTGGATATACGACTCCGACGGGTCGTGCTGCCGTCGAACCAGAACTTCGACCCTAACGGTCCAAAATTCCGACCGCTAGCCTCCGCCTCTTTGCGCTCGTCGCTGCGCTGGCTGATCGAAGTCAGTCGAGAAGGTGTCGAGGGTCGTAGGGGTCTCCCTGTTCTAGCGGGCGTCATCGGAAACGTCCACAAGGCAACCGGCGCTGACCAGTGATCAGGGGGAACTTCGCCGATATCGCACGCGCCGTCTCTTTGCGCCATAGCGTTCGTGGCCTATGGGGAGGATCAACATGCCTAGGCACACCTTCATCGCGACCGCGGCCGCACTTGCCCTCGTCACTGGCGCATGCAGTACACCGGCCGCAGCGCCGGCGAGTGTGGCCACGGTGACCGTATCTAGCAGCCCGAGCGCGACCGTGTCGGCGTCAGCGGCGCCTGCGGACACCTGGAAAGACACGGCCGCGTTCGTCGAGGCCGTGCTCGAAGACGACTTCGAGGGTGCGCGGGCGTACGTGGCGCCGAAGAGCACTGCGGCGCGCTACTTGGACTACCACGAGAACTTCATTAAGGCGCACAAGGTCAACGGGGTTGAGCTGCCCGTCGCACCGTCTACGGTCGCCGAACCGGACGAGGCCAAGCGCGCCATCGCGCTGGTAGAAGGCTCAAAGACGGTGTCGACGTGGACGAAGTTCGAGTATGACGACGACGGCAAGATCCGTTCGTGGGTCGGGCGTAAGCCCTTGACCCAGACGATCGCGACCAAGGTGACCCGAGGGAAGGGTCTTGGTCAAACGCTTACGCTGCTCGGCGCCAGCGCTCAGAGGGACGGCAATCTTTACGTCGTCGTCGAGATCTCAGCCGGGCGTGACGCCAGCGTTGACTCGGCCCCCTCGTACGTTGCGAAGGACGGGCTGCGACGCACGGCCGCCGGGTGGGTCGCGCCACCCGAGGTCGAGGCGGGCACCAAGGCGATCGCGCTGTACATATTCGAAGACACGACCCTGGGTGGGACGATGACCTACGAGACGTGGGCTGGCGATCAAGAAGGCAAAGTCAAAATCGCCATCGGTTAGCTAGGCCGCCCACTCGCGGACGTTTTGTCAGGCAAGTCCGGCCGCGAGGCCACGAACGGATCATGCCGTTAGCGCTCTTGTCGTCCCTGCCGCGTTCCTACAACGAACACGGCCTTCGTGAGCTGTTTCCTTATTGGTGTCCGTGGGGGTGACCGCACATGCCGCATCGCGTGTAGTCAAGGACGTCTTGCGTCGTTGCCGCATGACATCCTCCTGCCGTGAGCAGGGACAACGTCGAGGCCATCCTGGCCACCGCGCTGCGGGATCTGGTCTCCTACGTCGACACACGCGAGGAGACCTCCGCTGCCGACGATGACGTACGGGCCTTGGAAGACGTTGCGGCTGTGTTGCACGGGGTCGACCCAGACGACCTCGACCGACTTACAACGCTCCTCGGCCCTCAGCTGTCGTTTGAGATGGGTCTGTCGGATCACTGACGAAGTCACGCTCGTTACGTCAGGCGGCTAACCGGATCTGCCGCAGGGGGATCGTTGCCGGATGCTCCCCGTCAGCAGATCTGGGGGATAGATCGCTAGCGTCTAGCTATGACCCGGCTTGTCTTGATCAACGGCGCTCCAGGCTCGGGAAAGTCCACGCTTGCCCACACGCTGGCACAGGACCGGGCAATGACGCTCGCCTTGAACATCGACGAGCTCAAGCACTCCCTGGGGCGTTGGGACAAGGACCCTTCGGCTTCGGGCTTGCATGCCAGGCGACTAACCCTCGCGCTGGCCAGCGAACAGATGCGTGCTGGGTTCGACCTCGTCATAGGTCAGTACCTCGCCCGAATCTCGTTCATTGAGGACCTAGAACGGCTGGCAGAGGGACACGGCGCACGGTTCTACGAGTTCGTACTCGACCTCGATGCCGCCACATTGTCGAAGCGCCTTGCCGAACGGGTCAACGACCCAGATCGTCCAGAGCACGCGGTCAACAACCGACTGGTGAGCCCGAATGACGCCACCGCGCTCATCCAGACCATCGAGTCACTTCGGCAGAGCCGACCCCGCGCCCTTTGGGTGAATGCGGCCGGGTCCCCTTCCTCGACGCTCGACACCTTGCGCACAGCACTTCGAACACCGACGCCCTGACATGCCGCGGTCAGTGGGATTCGACGCTCGGCTGGGACGCCGCCGACCTCGGGGCTGGCTGGAGACAAAGCGCGAGTCCGAGGAGGTCCGATGAGCATCTCGCGGATCGTTCGCGGCGAGACGCTGAGCCATCGCGCGCGGGTGAAGTCCCACGGCGCGCGTGAGGTGGCCACCCGAGTCTTCGAGCGCAGGGAAAGGCTCCCTCGACCGGCGTCGTGGAGGCCTGACCTGCGGTGCTGCTGCGGAGCCGCCTAAGGGAATCGAACCCTTGACCTATTCATTACGAGTGAATCGCTCTGGCCGACTGAGCTAAGGCGGCGTGCTCCCGAGCGGGCTCGGGCGCGCCGGACGAGTATACGAGCCGACCGGGGTCGCCACGCAAACCGGCCCGGCGCAGGCCGAGGGCTCAGCAGCGCAGGCCGTCGCGCGGCTGGGTCCCCTTGAGGTAGTAGGCGTCGACCGCCTTGTCGACACAGGCGTTCGAGCGGGTGTACGCCGTGTGGCCGTCGCCGTCGAAGGTGATGAGGGAGGCCTTGGCCAGCTGCTTGCGAAGGCGCACGGCCCACTCGTAGGGGGTCGCGGGGTCGCGGGTCGTGCCGATGACGACGACGGGGTCGGCGCCCTCCGCCGAGATGGTCTTCGGCGCGTTCGTCGGCTCGACCGGCCAGGAGCCGCAGACGAGCGAGCTCCACATGAGGAACGGCCCCCACGTCGGCGCCTCGGCGAGCGACTCCTCGGCGAGGCGCGCGCGCTCGGCGATGTCGTCGCCCTCGGGCTTGTCGAGGCAGTTGACCGCGTAGATGACCTCCATGATGTTGCCCGCGTACTGCCCGCCCGGGTTGCGGTCGGCGTACTGGTTGGCGAGCTGCATCAGGGCGGTGCCGTCGCCGCCGACGGCCTGGCGCATCGCGTCGACGAGGGTCTGCCAGGCGCCCTGGTCGTACATCGCGGCGGCGATGCCGAGCGAGGCCCAGCCCTCGGTGAGCCGCGGGATCGCGTTGTCGCCGGTGCGCGGCAGCGGGCTGTCGTCGACGCTCTCCAGGAAGGTCCGCAGGCCCTCCATGACCCGGTCGACCGACCCACCGAGGGGGCACTCGCCCTGCTCGACGCAGTAGGCCGCCCACGTGCGGGTCGCGAGCTCGAAGCCCTTGGCCTGGCCGAGGTTGATCTCGTCGGAGGTGAGGTCGGGCGCGACGACGCCGTCGAGGACCATCCGGCCGACCGTCGCGGGGAACAGGTCGGCGTAGGTGGCGCCGAGGTAGGTGCCGTACGACTTGCCGAGGTAGGTCAGCTTCTCCTCGCCGAGGGCGGCGCGCAGCACGTCGAGGTCCTTGGCGACCTCGACGGTGGACACGTGGCCGAGGAGCGGTCCGGCGGTGCGGCCGCAGGCCTCGGCGAAGCCGCGAGCCGTCGCGGCGAACTGCTGCTGCTCGGCGGCGTCGTCGGGCGTGGGGTCACTGCCGAGGAAGGTGTCGAGGGCGCTGTCGGTGACGCAGTCGACCGGCGCCGAGCGCCCGACGCCGCGGGGGTCGAAACCGACGACGTCGTAGGCCTGGCGCACGCCCGCGCCCACGATGAAGTCCGCGGCCCGCGCGTAGTCGACGCCCGACCCACCCGGCCCGCCGGGGTTGACCACGAGCGACCCGATCCGCTTGGACTCGCGCTTCGCCGGGACCCGGACGACGGCGACCTCGATGGTGTCGCCCTCGGGGCGCGCGTAGTCGAGCGGGACCCGCAGCCGCGAGCACTGGGCCCCCTCGCAGTCGCTCCACTGGAGCCGCTGCCCGTAGAAGGTGGCCAGCGCCTCGAGCCCGGCGGGCGGGCGCTGCGGCGACACGGAGGCGCTGGGCGTGCGGGTGCCCCCGTCGGAGCCCTCGACGAGGGAGCACCCGGAGACCAGGAGGGCTACGGCCGTGGCGCCGGCGAGGGCGGTGGCGCGGCGGGTCATGCGCCGCACCCTAGGCGAGCGCTCTGGGCGCTGACCTGCGGAGGAGGTCACGAAACGGCACCATTGCCGCGGGCAGTGCTCCCCATTGCCCGTAGGGTGCGTGCGGGGGGACGGTGGGGTCCCACACGGACGGGAGGGACACCATGGCAGAGCGCGACGACACGACCTCGGGCAGCCGCGAGAGCGAGCGGTTCCGGGCGCAGCCGACCGGCATGCGCAAGTACGGGACCGAGTTCCTCGAGCTCGCCGACGACGCGTCCGAGGCCATCACCTACGCCGACACGTGGGTCGACTTCGACCCCTCGGGCGGAGCCGTGTTCGAGCGCTTCGTCGACGTCACGACCGGCATGGACACCGGGGTGCGCGACCTCATGAAGGACATCCACGCCGCGGTCAGCGGCACGGCCGCCGCCATCATGGCGTCGGCCGACCGGTACGAAGGGCTCGACGCCGCGGCCGCGCAGCGGCTCGACGAGTCCTACTGGTCGAACTGAGACGGGGGCCACGATGGCGTTCAAGAGCGACGAGGGCGGCGGCGGCTGGAACCCGGGGGGCTGGCTCTTCGAGCCGATCCCCAAGGAGCCGGTCCCCTCGACCTTCGACGCGGCGCTCAACATGGCCGACTGGCTCTCGCTCGGCCACTGGGCGCTCGTCGCGCTCGACAAGGCCGACGGCGACTTCGACTTCCAGGAGAAGGTGCAGACCTGGATCGCCGGCGACTGGGAGCACGTCGCCGTCTCGGCCGCGGCCATGCGCAACCTCAAGGAGTACTGCGAGAGCATGGCGAACGCCATCGACGGCTACTCCGGCTTCCTCGACCAGCACTGGGACGGCGAGGCCTGGCAGGCAGCGCAGCTGACGATGATCTCGCACAGCGCGGCCATCGAGAAGGCCGCGGGCATGCTCGAGATCGCGGCCAACGGGTACGACGACGTCGCCAACGGCCTCTACGGCGTCGCGAAGGACGTCGGCAACCTCATCCAGGTGCTCATCGACCTGCTCATCGCCGCCGGCATCAGCGCCGCCGCGACGGTGGCCGGGTCGTGGACCCTCATCGGTGCGGCCATCGGCACCGCGGCGACCTACTACGGCATCACCCAGATCGTCACGACGATCCAGAAGATCATCGCCGCCATCGAGGGCGCCATGACCCTCGTCGACGTCTTCGTCGACGGCGTCTCGGCGCTGCTCGGCTCGGCCGGCGACTGGCACCTCGTCGACATCCCCGACGCCTTCGAGAACAACAACGCCCGCACCTGAGGAGAGCCGTGACCACCCCCGTCCCCGACGACCAGGAACCCCTGCTCCCGGGGTCCGTCCTGCCCGCGCGCGTCCAGCAGCACCTGCGCGAGTCGCTGACCGTGCTGCGCGACCAGGCGCAGGACCCGGCGGTGCGCCGGCGGATCGAGGCCGTCCTCACCGGGCAGGGCTCGCTGCGCGACCTCGCCCGCGACGAGGCGTTCTCGACGATGATGACGCCGCTCGTCGAGCGCGGCATGGCCCGGATCGACGCGATGACGCCGCAGGAGCGCGAGAGCGTGGCCGCCGACGCCGAGGCGCTGGCCCGGGGCGAGGCGACCTCGGCCGAGCGCGAGTCCGACGGCGAGCGCGAGTCCGACGGCGAGCGCGACGACTCCGGAGACGCCCCGCGGCTCGACCCAGGGGACCTGGTAGCCGCTCGGCTCAGCGGGGCAGGCGGAGGTCGAGCGCCATCGCCTCGAGCGCGAGCAGCGGCGCGACGTTGGCGCCGATCCGTTCCCGAGCCGTGCCGATGGCGTCCATGGCGCCGAGCAGCGCCTCGGCCTCGAGGACGTCGGCGACCCGCTGGACGACCTGCCGGCTGTCCTCGTTGACGAGCGCGGTCCCCGCCCCGGTGCGCACGACGAGCGCGTCGCGGTAGACCGAGAGCAGGTCGAGCAGGGCCCGGTCGACGACGTCGCGGGTGAACCGGGTGGCCCGGGCCTTCTGGTCCTTCTCGAGCGAGCTGACCTGCGAGCGGATGTGCGGCGGCTGGGTGCGCGCGGACGGGTCGGCGCCGAGGACCTCCATCAGGCGGGTCCGCTCGGCCGCGTCACGCTCGCTCGACGCCGCGGCGGACTCCTCCGTCGCGATCGTCATGATGTCCTGGGCCGCCCCGACGGCCTCGCCGACGCCGGTGATCCGCGTGGCCAGCGTGATGACGTCGTGGCGCCGGATGCGCGCGTGCTCGTCGCGGGCGAGGCGGCGCGCGAGCCCGACGTGCTGCTGGGCCGCGCGGGCGGCGTAGAGCGCCATCGACGGGTCGACGCCGTCGCGCCGGGTCAGCAGGTCGGCGACCGCCTCGACCGACGGGGTGCGCAGCCGCACGTGCCGCGAGCGCGAGCGGATCGTGATGATGACGTCCTCGACCGAGGGGGCGCACAGCATCCAGACGGTGCGTGGGGTCGGCTCCTCGAGGGCCTTGAGGAGGGCGTCGGCGGCGCGCTCGGTGAGCCGGTCGGCGTCCTCGACGACGATGACCCGCCAGCGCCCGACCGAGGGCCGGCGGGCCGCGAGCTGCACGAGGTCGCGGGCCTGCTCGACCTTGATCGACAGCCCCTCCGTGGCGACGACGTCGACGTCGGCGTGGGTGGCCTCGAGCGCGGTGCGGCACTCACGGCAGGTGCCGCAGCCGTGGTCGGGGCACAGCAGCGCGGCCGCGAAGGCCCGGGCGGCGACCGACCGGCCGGAGCCCGGGGGCCCGGTGAACAGCCAGGCGTGGGTCATCGCGCCGGGGTGGCGCACGGCGTGGTCGAGGGTGGCGACGGTGGCCTCCTGGCCGATGACGTCGCGCCAGACGGTCACGGGTCGAGCACCCCCATCGCCTCGAGGCGGGTGAGGACGGCGTCGTGGAGGCCCTCGGCCGGCTGGGTGCCGTCGACGACGAGGTAGCGCTGCGGGTTCCCGGACGCCATCGACAGGAAGTGCTGGCGGATGGCGTCGTGGAAGCCGTCGCCCTCGGACTCGAGGCGGTCGTGGACCTCGCCGCGGCGCCGGCGGCCCTCCTCCGAGCTGATGTCGACGACCACCGTGAGGTCGGGCACGAGCGAGCCGACGGCCCACATCTGCAGGTCGTGGACCTCGGCGGCACCGAGGTCGCGGCCGGCGCCCTGGTAGGCGACGGAGGAGTCGGTGTAGCGGTCGGTGAGCACGACGTCGCCCGCCTCGAGCGCCGGCCGGATGACGAGGTCGACGTGGTGGGCCTTGTCGGCGGCGAAGAGGAGGACCTCGGCCCGGGGGGACACGTGGTCGCCGTGGAGGACGAGCTCGCGGATGGCGGCGCCCAGCTCGGTGCCGCCGGGCTGGCGGGTGGTGAGCACCTGGCGGCCGCGGGCGCGCAGGGCGTCGGCGAGCAGCCGCACCTGGGTGGACTTGCCCGCGCCGTCGCCCCCCTCGAAGGCGATGAACAACCCCTCGCGTCCCGTCACGGGGCGAGCCTAGGCCAGCCCCGCGACACCGTCGGCGCCGCGGGGCTGCGGGGCTGCCCTCAGGCCTTCTCGTGCCGGTCGGCGTTGGCGTGGATGGCGTCGTGGACGTACTGCGCCAGCCCGGGGGTGATGTCCTCGTAGGTCTTCGTGAACCGCGGGTCGGCGACGTACATGTCGGCGAGTCCCCGGTGGAAGCCGTGGTCGAGGTCGTAGAACCACCGCTCGATCTGCGCCCGGTGCTCCTCGGCGGCGTCCATCGCCTCGACCGAG
Organism: uncultured Actinomycetota bacterium; assembly: GCA_963834225.1. Lineage (GTDB taxonomy): Bacteria > Actinomycetota > Actinomycetes > Actinomycetales > Dermatophilaceae > Oryzobacter. The sequence continues at coordinate 183,798 of CAWIAT010000023.1, forward strand.
GTGGCCGGGGCGCCCGACTGAAGCGCCGCGACGAACGCCGCGTCCACGGCATCCCCCTCGGCCCTGATCCGCTCGAAGTCGGCCGTGGTGTAGCCCTTGGTGCGTGAGGTCGACTGCCTCCAGGCATCGGTCTCGCCCCAGCGCTCCTGCGCCTCGGCCCGGTACTCCTCGCTGAAGCCGTCGCCGAAGAGCTCCTTCAGCTCGTCGGTCGTGGCGGGTCGCTGTTCCATCTCTCTCTCCAGTGCTCGGTCGATGGCCGTGACGAGCTCGGCGAGCTCGTCACGCCGGGACACGACCGCGTCGCGCTGCCGACGCAGGTGCTCCTCCGGCGTCCCGTCGCCGTCGAGCACGGCCTGCACCTCGTTCAGGGACAGGCCGAGCCGGCGGTAGGTGACGACGGACGCGAGCCGGGAGAGGTCGCCATCGGTGTACAGGCGGTACCCGGCGTGCGTGCGCGCGCTCGGGACGACGAGGCCGACGGCGTCGTAGTGGTGCAGCGTGCGCACCGTGACACCGAAGGTCTCGGCGACCTGGCCGACGGTGAGCTCCACCGTGGCAGTCTGCTGGCTCGTCGCGGTCATGTCACCACCGTGGGCCCTGACGTCGCGTGAGGGTCAAGCCCCCTCCCGCCGGCGGATTTCGGGGTGACCCCGAAAACCGGTCCTTCCCACCGGAAGTCTTCCCGTGGGAAGGACGGGTTCGTCGTGCGAAGGCGCTCGCCGGACCCGCGGGCGAGCCGGCGAAGCGCTCAGCCCTTGGGGGTCTCGAACCAGGTGGCGAGCGCGGTCGCCAGGCCGAGGTCACCCTTGGCCTTGACCTTGCCCATCATGAACATCATCGCGGGGTTGCCGGTGCCGGTGATGAGCTTGAGGAACTCGGCCGGCCCGAGCTGGAGGGAGAGGTCGGCCGCCGCGGTGGGGTCCTTCTCGACCGCGCAGACGCCGTTCTCGACGACGACCGCGTAGGTGTCGAACGAGTCGCCCGGACCCCCGGTGACCCGGAAGTCGATGCGCGCGCTCCGGTCGCCCGCCTTGTCGGGGCGGAACTGGTCGGGGAAGCGAGCGAACACCGTGTCGAGGAGCTTCGCGCGGTCGGGGCCGCCGAGGTCCTCGCGGATCTGGTCGTCGGACATGCCCTTCACGAGGGCGACGAAGTCGGCGGGCGGGAGGCCGGAGAGGGTCTTCGGGTCGAGTGCCATACCTCGAACCTACTTGCCGGTAACCACGACGGGCAAGCCGGGGTCAGGCCTTCTTCGTCGCTGCCTTCTTCGTCGCCGTCTTCTTGGCGGTCGCCTTCTTGGCCGGGGCCTTCCTCGCCGCCTTCTTGGCCGTCTTCTTCACCGGGCCACGTGCCCGCTTGTCGGCCAGCAGCTCGAACCCCCGCTCGGGCGAGAGCTGCTCGGGGTCGTCGTCCTTGCGCAGCGTCGCGTTGGTCTCGCCGTCGGTGACGTACGGCCCGAAGCGGCCGTCCTTGACGACGACCGGCTTCCCCGACACCGGGTCGTCGCCGAGCTCGGCCAGCGGCGGCTTCGCGGCCGCCCGCCCCCGCTGCTTGGGCTGCGCGTAGATGGCCAGCGCCTCCTCGAGCGTGATGGCGAAGAGCTGCTGCTCGGTGACGAGCGAGCGCGAGTCGGTGCCCTTCTTCAGGTACGGCCCGTAGCGCCCGTTCTGCGCGGTGATCTCCTCGCCCGACTCGGGGTCGGCGCCGACGACGCGCGGCAGCGAGAGCAGCTGCAGCGCCGTCTCGAGCTCGATCGTCGCGAGGTCCATGTCCGTGAAGAGCGAGGCCGTGCGCGGCCGGGCCTTGGCGGCGGCCTTCTTGCCCTTGCCGGTGGCAGGCGCGTCGTCCTCGGGGAGGACCTCGGTGACGTACGGGCCGTACCGGCCGGCGCGCGCGACGATCTCGTGGCCCGAGCCCGGGTCGGTGCCCAGGACGCGACCGTCGTCGGCCGCGGCGTCGAGCAGCTCGCGCGCCTTCTCGGGGGTCATCTCGTCGGGGGCGACGTCGTCGTTGATGGTGGCGCGGCGCGGCGTGGCGGGGGCCGCGTCGGCGGCGGTCGCGTCGGTGACCTCACCCGTCGCGGCGTCGACCCCGGCGGGGACGACCTCCTCGACGTAGGGCCCGTAGCGGCCGACGCGCACGACGATCCCGTCGCCGATGTCGATGGTGGAGATCGCGCGGGCGTCGATGTCGCCGAGGTCGGCGACGAGGTCGCGCAGCCCCTCTGCCGTCGACGACTCGTCACCGAAGTAGAAGCGCCGCAGCCACACGACGCGCTCCTGGTCGCCGCGGGCGATGGCGTCGAGGTCCTCCTCCATCGAGGCGGTGAAGTCGTAGTCGACGAGGCGGGAGAAGTGCTCCTCCATGAGCCGGGTCACCGCGAAGGCGAGCCACGACGGCACGAGGGCCGATCCCCGGTTCGACACGTAGCCGCGGTCCTGGATCGTGCCGATCGTCGAGGCGTAGGTGGAGGGGCGGCCGATGCCCATCTCCTCCATCGCCTTGACGAGGGTGGCCTCGGTGTACCGGGCCGGAGGCGAGGTCTCGTGGCCGAGGGCGTCGGCCCGCGTCGCGCGCAGCAGGGTGCCCTCGCCCAGGCGGGGCAGGCGGCGCTCCTCGTCGTCGCGCTTGGCGGACTCGTCACGCCCCTCCTCGTAGGCGGCGATGAAGCCCTTGAAGGTGATGACGGTGCCGCTCGCCGACAGCTCGACCTCGCGCGCCGGGGCGTCGGTGAGGGTCGCGGCCAGGCGCAGCGAGGCGGTCGAGCCGCGGGCGTCGGCCATCTGCGAGGAGATGGTGCGCTTCCAGATCAGCTCGTAGAGGGCGAACTCCTCACCACGCAGCTCGCCGGCCACCTGGGCCGGGGTGCGGAAGCGGTCACCCGCGGGGCGGATCGCCTCGTGGGCCTCCTGCGCGTTCTTGACCTTCTTCTCGTACAGGCGCGGGCTGTCGGGGACGTACTCGGCGCCGTACATCTCGCGGGCCTGGGTGCGGGCCGCGGTCAGGGCGGACTCCGACAGCGAGGTGCTGTCGGTTCGCATGTAGGTGATGTAGCCGTTCTCGTACAGGCGCTGGGCGACGCGCATCGCGTTGCGGCTGTTCAGGCGCAGCTTGCGCGAGGCCTCCTGCTGCAGGGTGCTCGTCGTGAACGGGGCGCTCGGGCGGCGCGTGTACGGCTTCTCGCTGACCTCGGCGACGCGCACCTGCGCCTGGAGCAGCGCCGCCGCGATGCCGCGGGCGGTCGGCTCGTCGACCTGGGTCGCCCTGGCGTTCTTCAGCGTGCCGTCGTCGGCGAAGTCCCGGCCGCTGGCGACACGCGCGCCGTCGACGCCGGAGAGCCGTGCGGTGAACCGGTCGGACTCGGCACCCGGGGTGAGGTCGGCCTCGACGTCCCAGTACGCGGCCGAGCGGAACGCCATCCGCTCGCGCTCGCGCTGGACGACGAGACGGGTGGCGACGGACTGCACGCGCCCGGCGGACAGTCCGGCCTTGACCTTGCGCCACAGCACCGGTGAGACCTCGTAGCCGTACAGCCGGTCGAGGATGCGGCGCGTCTCCTGCGCGTCGACGAGCCGGACGTCGACGTCACGGGTCGTGTTGGCGGCGCGCTGGATCGCCTCCTTGGTGATCTCGTGGAAGACCATCCGCTTGACCGGGACCTTGGGCTCGAGCGTCTGCAGCAGGTGCCACGCGATGGCCTCGCCCTCGCGGTCCTCATCAGTGGCCAGGTAGAGCTCGTCGGCGTTCTTCAGCAGGGCCTTGAGCTCGCGGACCTTCTTCTTCTTGTCCGCGTCGACGACGTAGTAGGGCTCGAAGTCGGCGTCGACGTTCACGCCGAACTTGCCGAAGGGGCCCTTCTTGATGTCCGCCGGCATCTCGCTCGGGGTGGGGATGTCGCGGATGTGGCCGACGGACGCTTCCACGTCCCAGTCGGCGCCGAGGTAGCCGGCGATGGTCCGCGCCTTCGCGGGGGACTCGACGATGACGAGCTTGCGTCCTGCCACTGGTGCACCTGTTCCCGTTCCGTCCGGTCACGTGCAGCGGATTCGTCGCTGCTCCGACGTGCGGACGCCCCGACGGTAGCGCCACGGGCGCCGATCCGTGCAACCCGGCCCCTCGGGGCTCTCAGCGAGTCGGGAGTCCCAGCGCCCCGGCCGCCGCTGCCCGCATCACCTCGCGGTCGGGCTCGACCCCGGTCCACAGGTGCACGGCGAGCGCCCCCTGGCCGACGAGCATCCCGAGCCCGTCGAGCGTCCTCGCGCCGGCGTCCTCCGCAGCCCGCAGGAGCGCCGTGCGCGGCGGCGACACGACGACGTCGGCGACGACGAGGCCGCCGTGGAGGGTGTCGAGGTCGACGGGAGGCAGGGCGTCGGCGTCGCCGTACCCGACCGACGTCGCGTTGACGAGGACGTCGGCGCCGCCCGGCACCTCGAACGGCCGGTCCCACGGGACGTAGCCCGCCGCCACCCCCGTCCCCGCGGTGACGAGGCGGGCCAGCTCGGACCCGCGGCGCTCGTTGCGGTTGACGACCGTCAGTGACGCCGCCCCGGCCAGCGCCGTCTCGACCGCCACGGCCCGGGCCGCCCCGCCCGACCCGAGGACGACGACGTGCAGCCCGGCCGGGTCGATGACGGTGCGCAGCGAGGTGATGAAGCCCTGGCCGTCGGTGTTGTGGCCGACGAGGTCACCGTCGGTCGCGACGACGGTGTTGACGGCGCCGATGAGCTCGGCCGACTCGGCGAGGAGGTCGAGGTGGTCGATGACCGCGACCTTGTGCGGCAGCGAGCAGTTGAAGCCCGCCCAGCCCATGGCGCGCGCGCCCGTCACGGCGTCGCCGAGGGCGGCCGAGGAGATCTCGCAGTTGAGGTAGCGGGCGTCGATGCCGTGGTGGCGGTAGGCCGCCTCGACCATGACGACCGTGGGGTTGCCCGCCGCGGGCGTCGAGAAGGACCCGGTGTGGATGCCGACGAACTCGCCGCTCATCGCGCTCCCCCTCGCAGGTCGAGGGCGAGGTGCACCTCACCGTGGGAGTCCACCTCCCCGGTCGGCACGAAGCCCAGCGACTCGTAGAAGGGCTGCGGCGACCCCTCGCCCCGCCCGCAGCTCGTCGCGAGCTCGTCGGCGCCCGTGGCCCGGACCGCGTCGGCCACGAGCCGTACCGCGGCCCTGCCGTAGCCGCGCCCCTGGTGCTCGCGGTCGATGAGGAGGCGCCAGAGGTAGTAGGGCCCCCACAGCTCGCCGGGCACCGGGACGACGTCCCAGCTGACCATGACGAAGCCGACGGGCACGCCGTCGGCCGTCACCGCACGGATCCACGGCTTGCCGAGCGGTTCGAGGTAGGCGTCGACGAAGGACTCACCCACGCCGCTGACGAACCGCTCCTGCTCCGGAGCGACGCGCAGGGCCAGCACCGACGACGCGGTGGCGGGCGTGATCTGGGAGAGGGTGACGTGGGGCACGGTTCGAGGAGACCATGAAGACCGTGGCGGCGTCGAGGGAAGCGAACCACCGCCCTGTGTGGTTGAATGTTTGACTACATGACCGAGGAGCCCCGAATGACCACCGCCACCCCCGGTGCCGCGAGCAGCACGCCGACCCGGCCACCCGTCCTCTACCTCAGCCACGGCGCCCCGCCGCTGGCCGACGACGCCACGTGGACGGGTCAGCTCGGCGCCTGGGGCGCGGACCTCGCGAAGCCCTCGGCCGTCCTCATCGTGTCGGCGCACTGGGAGCTCGCCCCCCTCGCGGTCTCGGCGACCACCGGCGACGTCCCCCTCCTCCACGACTTCTGGGGCTTCCCGCAGCACTACTACGAGGTCACCTACGACGCTCCCGGCGCTCCCGGGCTGGCCCGCTCGGTGGCCCAGCTCATGGGCGACGCCGGCGAGCCGCTGCACCAGGACCCGGCCCGCGGCCTCGACCACGGCGCCTACGTCCCGCTCAAGGAGATGTTCCCCGAGGCCGACGTCCCCGTCCTCCAGCTCTCGATGCCGACCCTGGACCCCCAGCGGCTCTTCGAGCTCGGCCGGCGCCTGGCCCCGCTGCGCGACGAGGACGTCCTCATCGTCGGCTCGGGCTTCACGACCCACAACCTCGCGTGGTTCGACCCGGCGGGAGGGCCGGACGTCGCGCCGCCGACGCCCTCGAGCGAGTTCGACCACTGGGCCGCGGAGGCCGTCGGCGCGGGCGACGTCGACGCCGTCCTCGACTTCCTCGCCAAGGCTCCCGCCGCTCGTGAGGCCCACCCCCGCACCGAGCACTGGGCGCCGCTCTACGTCGCCCTCGGCGCTGCCGCGGCCTCGGGCACGCTCGACGCCGACACGGTCCACAGCGTCGTCGACGGCTTCTGGTTCGGCCTGAGCAAGCGCTCCTGGCAGTTCTCCTGATCCGACACCGCGGCCGCGTTCCCCGGCTCGTGGACACGGCCTCGTGCCCGGACCGGACGGGCGGGCACACTGCGGTCATGACGACGACGGGGCCGGGGGTCCAGGACCACGTCGCCGCGATCGCCACCGCGGCGCGGCACCTCACGACGAGTGCCCGGGACGCCGGGACCGAGGCGCCCGTCCCGACCTGTCCCGGGTGGACGGTGCGCGATCTCCTCGCCCACCAGGGCATGGTCCACCGGTGGGCCACGGCCCTCGTCCACGGCGCCGACGTCGCCACCGTCGGCGGGAGGTCCTTCGAGGCCGAGGGACTCGCCCACCCCGACCCGGCCGCCTGGCTCGAGACCGGCGCGGCCGACCTCGTCCGGGCCCTCGAGGACGCCCCCGACGACCTCGACGCACCGACCTTCCTCCCCGGGGCGCCCACCTCGCGTCTGTTCTGGGCACGGCGCCAGTGCCACGAGACGACCGTCCACGCGCTCGACGCGCTGTCGGCCACGACGGGCCGACCCCTGACCGCCGACGACCTCTGGCTCGGCGACACCGCCGCCCTCGACGGCGTCGACGAGCTCCTCGTGGGCTTCTGGCAGCGCCGCAAGGCAGGCCCGAGGGCCGACCCGCCCGCAACCACCCTCGTCGAGGCGACGACCGGCGAGCGCTGGCTCGTCGAGGCCGGCCCCGAGCGAGCGCGCATCCGCTGCCTCGGCGCCGACGACGACGTCCCCGACGGCACCCCGACGCTCCGGGGCACCCCGGCCGACCTCTACCTCGCCCTCTGGAACCGCGGTGGCACGGTCGAGGACCCCGCCGGCGTCCTCGACGGCTGGCGCACGACCGGCGCCATCACGTGGTGACCGTCGCACCTCAGGTCGCTGCCAGCCCGGTGGTCCCGATGACGCCGCTGGCAGGATGACCCGATGAGGGTCCCCTTCCAGGGCGAGGATCGCCACGCGCTCGTCGAGCGGCTCCTCGCGCTCTACGACGAGGTCGACGTCGAGGGGGCGCAGCCGCGATGGGTGGCTCTGGAGGCACCGTCGGGGTGGGGCAAGACCCGGATCGTCCAGGAGCTCTACGCCGCCCTCGTCGCCACCCGCCGGGGCCGCCCCGAGGCGCCGGGTGCCTACTGGCCGGCGGACATCGTGTCGGACGAGGCCCGCGAGGGCGAGGACGTCCACGCGACCCGCAAGGTCATCCACCCCCGCGTCGTCCAGCGCGAGGGCGGCTCGCTGCCACCGTTCCTGTGGTGGGGCATCTCCTGCTCGGCGCGCAACGGGGTCGCCTCCGTGGCCCTGCGTGAGGACCTGGTCCAGCTCCAGGCCCACCAGCCCTTCGTCGTGGCCCGGTGCCTCCAGCTCGACCCCCTGTCGGTCGAGCTGAGGCGCAGCAGCCGCGACCTGGCGCGTCACGTGGCCGGGGAGGCGGGCAGCACCCTCGAGTCGGGCCTCGTCGACGCGGCGACGTCAGCCCTCAACGTCGCCGTGCCGGGGATCGGCCTCGTGTGGAGCATCGGCAAGTGGGGGTTCAGCCGCGTCGTGGACCGCCACGAGCGGTCACAGCAGGTGGCCAGGGCGTCCTCGATCGACACCGGGGCGGCTGACGACGTCCTCGCCGACACCGTCGGCACGCTGCGGTCCGTCGCGCGTCCGGGACTCCCCCTCGTGGTGGTCGTCGAGGACCTCCAGCTCGCCGACGCCACCCTCGTCGACCTGCTGGAGGAGCTGCTCGGCAGCGGACGTCCGATCCTCCTCGTCACGACGAGCTGGCCGGGAGCCCTCGACGAGCCCCCGCTCGATGCCCTGCTGCACACCGCGGCCGGTCGGGTGCTGCGGGTGCGCGCCACCGACTCCAACTCCGACTCCGACTCCGACTCCGGCTCCGGCTCCGGCTCCGCGGGCGACCTGGCTCCCCTCGACGCGGCGGCGCGCGAGCGGATCGTGGCGGCGATCCACCCGGGCGTGACGGCCGCGACCGCCGCGCTGCTCGCCGAGCGGTTCGAGAACCCGCTGCTGCTCGAGCTGGCCTGTGGCCTCGGATGGGTGCGCGAGGAGGTCGACCCGGTGAGCGGCCGGCTCGAGCTGACCCGGGCGGACGTGGAGGAGATCCCCGCCGACGCGGCCGGGCTCTACACCGCGATGTGGGAGCGGTTGTCCGAGCCGGCCCGCCGCGCCCTCGCGCTCGCCGTGTCCGCCATCCCCCACGAGGTCAGCGCCGAGGTCGGCGCCAACCGCTGGCTCGCCGGCCCCCTCGTCGCGGCCGTCCGGGAGGCCCTCCCGCAGGCCCCGGAGGTCGCCGCCCACCTCGCCGGGACGACGCCGGGCTGGACCCGCCCGGTGCGCGACGCGTTCGCCGCCTACCTCGAGCCGTTGGCCCAGCGGACCGCGGCCTCCCACGAGCACCTCAACCGCGCCAGCCGGGTCCGGGCGGTGCAGGGTCACCTCTTCGAGCAGGCCCGACGACAGCTCACCGAGGGAGCGGTCGACGAGCTGCTCGACCTGCACGCCGCCGACCTCGTCATCGCGTGGCAGCTCTCCGGCCTGGCCCACGACCCGGTGGCGTTCGGGATCGCGGTCATCGAGCACACGAACTCCCTCGGCCCGCACACCGAGGACAGCACCCGGACGCTCTCCCTGGCCGACCGAGCCCTCGAGCTGCTCGAACCGACCGGCGAGCCCGCGGAGGTGGCGGCGGTGCGGACCAACCTCGGCCTGGCCCGGGCGAACGCGCTGCTGGCCCTCGGGCGGGCCCGGGAGTCCGCCGACGCCTACGGCGAGCTCGCCGACGCCCTCGCCCGCCAGGAGGGCGAGGGTGGCCGACGCGCGCTCGAGGCACGGCACGACCGGGCCGCCGCCCTCGTCGAGGCCGCCGACCTCGACGCCGCCCTCGCGCTGCTGGAGGACCTCGTCGGTGACGAGCGGCGCCACCTGGGCCCGACGGACCCGATGACCGTGGCCAGCCTGCAGGTGACGAGCGTGGTCCTGTCACGGATGGGACGCACGGTCGAGGCGCTGGCCCGCGACCGCGAGCTGCTCGACCTCGTCGGTGGGGCCTTCGGGCCCGACCACGACCTGACCCTCGCGGCCCGCAACAACGTCGCGATCAACCTCGCGGCGCTCGGCCGGCCGGACCTGGCGGCGGACGAGCTGCAGGCGGTGCTCGAGGCGCGCACGCGCCTGTTCGGCGGCGACCACCCGGTCACCCTCCTCGTGCGCGCCAACCTCGCCGGCGAGCTGCGGCGCTGCGGGCGGACGGAGCAGGCCCGCGAGGAGCGGGCGGCCGTGCTCGCCGACCAGCGCCGGGTCCTGGGACCAGAGCACGACGACACCCTCGACTCCGTGATGCGGCTGGCGCGGCTGGAGTCGGACGTGGGGAACCACGAGGCAGCCCTCGCCGCGGCCCGAGAGGTCGTCGCCCACCGGTCACGACGACACGGCGACGACGACGCCCGCACCGCCCGGGCCCGCCGCCAGCTGGCGTCGATCCTCGGTGAGGCGGGAGAGCTCGAGCCGGCCCTCGCCGAGGCCCGGCGCGCCCTCGACGTGCAGGTGCGGATGGTCGGGAGGCGTCACGTCGAGGCCCTCGACACGGCGGCCGTGATCGGGCTGCTGCTCGCCGTCGGGGACCGGCCGGAGGAGGCCCACCCCGTCTTCACCGAGCTGTACGCCGCGCGCCTGGACCTCGCCGGCCCTGACGACCCGGGCACGCTCGAGGCCCGCTTCGGCCTCCTGTCCACCGCGGCCGGGGCCGACGCGGCGGCGGTGCGGGCGGAGATGGCCGTCGACTACGCCAGGGCCCTCGGCCCCGACCACCACGAGACCCTGGCCATGCGCCGGGCCCAGGCCCGCTGCCTCGTCGAGGAGGAGCGCTTCGACGAGGCGGTGGAGGTCCTCGGCCGGCTGGCGGAGGACGGCGCGCGCCTCGACCTGTCCCGGACCCAGGAGGGCCTCGAGGTGCGGACCTCGTGGAGCACGGCCCTGCTCCGGTGCGACCGGTGGCAGGAGGCCGTGGCCGTCCTCGCTCCCCTCGTGGCAGACCGGCTCGACCTCCTCCCGGAGCACGACGCGCTCACCCTGGTCCTTCGCCACAACCACGCGGTGGCCCTGTCCCACGTCCCGCGGACCGCGGACGCCCTCGGCGCCTTCCAGCGCCTCTGCGAGGACCAGGAACGGCTCGTCGGTCGCGACGACCCGGAGCTGCTCGACACCCTCGATGCGTGGAGGGAGGCGGTCGAGCCCCTCGTGGCCGGGCAACGGCTCGACGAGGCGGAGCCCGCCCTCGTCGGGCTCCTGTCGGCCCACGAACGGGTCCTCGGCCCGGACGCCGACGACACGGCCACGGTGCGCGAGCAGCTGCGCCGGGTTCGCCACGACCTCGCGGCGTCCGGGACCGACGGCTGACTGCTGACCGGCCCCACCCGACCCCGTCAGGCAGGGGCGCGCAGGTGGGTCGCGAGGAACGCCTCGATGCGGTCCCAGGCGTCCCGGGCCGACACCGGCTCGGGACCGGCGCGCATGACGAGCCGCGCCATCGGCAGGGCCCACCACGGCGTGGTGCTCGACTCGTTGAGGAAGCCGTGCCCCGCCGCCGGGTACTCCTCGACGTCGTGCGGCACCCCGGCGTCGGCGAGCCTGGTCCGCAGCGTCCGGGCCGCACCCCTGAGGTAGAGGTCGCGCCCGCCGTAGCTCGCGACGACCGGGCACGCGCCCTCGAGCACCTCCGCGTCGGGGACCACCCCGTAGTTCGCGACGGCGACGTCCCATCCCGGACGCCCGGCGAGGAGGAGCGCGAAGCCCCCACCCATGCAGAAGCCGATGACGCCGATGTCGCCGGTGCACCGCGGGTCGCCGGCGAGGGTGGCCCGCGCGCCGTCGAGGTCCTCGAAGGTCCGCCCGCGGCCGCGGCGCAGCGCCGTCATCGTGCGCGCGAGGCACAGCGCCCGGTTGCCCCGCGCCACGAGGTCGGGGGCGAGGACGAGGTAGCCCATGCCGGCGAGGCGGTCGGCGTGGCGGCGCATCTCGTCGTCGAGGCCGAACAGCTCGTGGACGAGGACGAGCCCCGGCCACGGACCCTCGCCCTCCGGCACCGCGCGGTGGGCCGGGAGGTCGCCGACGGTCGTGGTCTCACCCATGACGCGACGGTACGCGGGTCAGTGGCCGCCCTTGCGACGCTTCTTGGGTGCCGGGCGGGTCGGGTCGTCGGTGACGTGCTCGACCTGCTCGGGGACCTTGATCGGCCGCAGCCGGGCCCAGGCGATGAAGCCGAGCCCGACGACGAGCAGCCCCAGCCCGGCGTAGAGGTTGGCGTTGACCCCGCCGGTCTTCTCGGTCTCGGGGTCGGCGAACAGCCCCATGAGGGTGAGGATGACGCCGTAGATGGTCAGCAGGAGCCCGATGATGTTGCGGATGTCGAACGCGCCGGCGTCGTGCTTGGCCTCGGCCATGACGTGCTCCTCCCTCTCAGAAGATGATGTTGAGGACGGTGACCATGGCGAGCGCCAGGCCGGCGAGCGGGACCGTGCGGCGGTACCACGGGTAGGTGTGCTCCAGCGGGTCGGTGCGGGTCTCCTTGGGGGTCTCGGAGTACACGAGGCCGACGAGCTCGGACACGGGCTTGGGCTGGGTCACCATCGACACGGCCACCGAGACCGCGATGTCGACGACGAAGGCCGTCGAGGCCGCGACGAACGCCGCACCCTGCCCGCCGAGCGGGATGACGCCCAGGCTCGCGCTGCCGAAGGCGTCCTCGCTGAGGAAGGCGACGAGCACCGCCGACAGGGTTCCGGACACCAGGCCCGTCCACCCGGCCGTCGGCGTCATCCGCTTCCAGAACATGCCGAGGATGAACGTCGCGAACAGGGGGGCGTTGAAGAACCCGAACAGCGTCTGGAGGTAGTCCATGATGTTGGAGAACGAGCTGGCGAGCAGGGCCGTGAAGATCGCGATGAAGGTCGCGCCCACGGTGGCCAGCCGCCCGATCCGCAGGTAGTAGTCGTCGCTGCGGTCCTTGCGGACGTAGCGCTCCCACAGGTCGTAGCTGAAGACCGTGTTGAACGCCGAGATGTTGGCCGCCATGCCGGCCATGAAGGCCGCGAGGAGACCGGTGATCGCCAGCCCGAGCAGGCCGTTGGGCAACAGGTCGCGCATGAGGTACAACATCGAGTCGTTGTAGGCGACCCCGTTGCCGGACGCGCCCCCCGCTGGAGAGCCGCCGTTCTTCAGCTCGATGATCTCGGGGACGAGGACCGCGGCGATCATGCCGGGCACGATGGTGATGAAGGGGATGAACATCTTCGGGAAGGCACCGATGATCGGCGTCTTGCGGGCCGAGGCGATGGAGTCGGAGGCCATCGCGCGCTGGACCTCCACGAAGTTCGTCGTCCAGTAGCCGAAGGAGAGGACGAAGCCGAGCCCGAAGACGATGCCGACGACCGACCAGAACGGGGACTCGAAGCCCGCCAGGGCCTGCCCGGGCCACGAGCTGAGCTGCTGGTCGGCCGGGGGGATCTCCGCCCCGGCCGGGGCGTTGGCCGCCGCAGCGGTGATCTTCTCCTCGAGGCCGCTCCAGCCGCCGACCCGGTTCAGGCCGAGCCAGACGAGCGGGAGGAGCGAGGCGACGATGACGAAGAACTGAAGGACCTCGTTGTAGATCGCCGCCGAGAGCCCACCGAGGGTGATGTAGGACAGGACGATGACCGCGGCGACGATGAGGGCGAGCCACAGCGGCCAGCCCAGCAGCGCGTGCACGATCGAGCCGAGCAGGTAGAGGTTGACGCCGGCGATGAGGAGCTGGGCCACCGCGAACGAGATCGCGTTGACCAGGTGCGCCTCCTTGCCGAAGCGCCGGAGCATGAACTCCGGCACCGAGCGCACCTTCGACCCGTAGTAGAAGGGCATCATCACCACGCCGAGGAAGAGCATCGCGGGGATGGCGCCGACCCAGAAGTAGTGGACGGTCGAGATGCCGATCTCGGCGCCGTTGGCGCTCATGCCCATGATCTCGACGGCTCCGAGGTTGGCCGAGATGAACGCCAGGCCGGTCACCCACGCCGGGAGTGATCGCCCGGACAGGAAGAAGTCGATCGAGTCGGACACCGAGCGCCGCGCGATCACACCGATGCCGAGGACGAACACGAAGTACACGAGGAGGATGAGGTAGTCGACGGCACTCGCGTCGATGATCGTCTCGGCCCTCACCGCGTGTGCCACGCCGGTCGCCGTCTGAGCCACACCCACCATCTGCGCCCACCACCTCTTCGCCGAGGGATCGCCACCACGACCGGGTGACCGCTCGCCACGCTAGTGGACCGTGGGCGCCCGGTCCTGTCGAGCGCCCGCCGTGTTTTCGCTGTTCAGGCCGTCGCGCCGACACCCACCGTCTCCACGTCCGGGTCGACCGCCCCGGCGAACTGCGCGGCGTACAGCGTGGCGAACGCGCCTCCCGCAGCGAGGAGCTCGGCGTGCGAGCCCTGCTCGACGATCCGGCCGTCCTCCATCACGAGGATGAGGTCGGCGTCGCGGATCGTCGACAGGCGGTGCGCGATGACGAAGCTCGTCCGGTCCGAGCGCAGCGCCGACATCGCCTGCTGGACCAGGAGCTCGGTGCGGGTGTCGACCGAGCTCGTCGCCTCGTCGAGGATGAGCAGCGAGGGCTGGGCGAGGAACGCCCGGGCGATGGTGATGAGCTGTCGCTCACCGGCGCTGATGTTGTCGGCCTCGGCGTTGAGGACGGTGTCGTACCCGTCGGGCAGCGAGTGGACGAAGCGGTCGACGTAGGTGGCGCGCGCGGCCTCGAGCACCTCCTCCTCGCTCGCGCCGGGCCGGCCGTAGGCGATGTTGTCGCGGATCGTCCCCGCGAAGAGCCAGGTGTCCTGGAGGACCATCCCGATCCGGGAGCGGAGGTCGGTGCGCGTCATCGAGGTGATGTCGACGCCGTCGAGGGTGATCCGCCCGCCCTTGAGCTCGTAGAACCGCAGGACGAGGTTGACGAGCGTCGTCTTGCCGGCACCCGTCGGGCCGACGATGGCGACCGTCTGGCCGGGCTCGACGACGAGGTCGAGGTCCTCGATGAGCGGGGTGTCGTCGCGGTAGGAGAACGCGACGTCCTCGAAGGCGACCTGTCCGCGGGGGTCGTCGATGCGCACCGGCGTGCCGGCGTCGGGCTCCTGCTCGTCGGCGTCGAGGACGGCGAACACCCGCTCGGCGGAGGCGACCCCGCTCTGCATGAGGTTGGCCATCGAGGCGACCTGGGTGAGCGGCTGGGTGAACTGGCGCGAGTACTGGATGAAGGCCTGGACGTCGCCGAGGCTCATCGTCCCGCTCGCCACGCGCAGCCCACCGACGACGGCGATCGCGACGTAGTTGAGGTTCCCGATGAACATCATCGTCGGCATGATGACGCCGCTGATGAACTGGGCGCGGAAGCTGGCGTGGTGGAGCTGGTCGTTGCGCTCGGCGAAGGCCCGGTCGGCCTCGCGGCGACGCCCGAACACCTTGACGAGCTCGTGCCCGGTGAAGGTCTCCTCGACGACGGCGTTGACCTCGCCCGTGCTCTTCCACTGCTGGACGAAGTGCGTCTGCGAGCGCTTCCCGATGGCCGCGGTGACGAGCATCGTGACCGGGATCGTCACGAGGGCGATGAGGGCCAGCAGCGGCGAGATCCACACCATCATCGAGACCATCGCGACGACGGTGAGCAACGAGGTGAGCAGCTGGCTGAGGGTCTGCTGGAGGCTCTGGGCGACGTTGTCGATGTCGTTGGTGACCCGGCTCAGCAGCTCGCCTCGCGGCTGCCCGTCGAAGTACGGCAGCGGGAGCCGGTGCAGCTTGTCCTCGACGTCGGACCGCAGCCGGAAGATCGTGCGGTTGACCGCGGACGTGAGCAGCCGACCCTGGAGGAGCTGGAGCGCGGCGGCGACGAGGTAGAGCGCGAGGACGACCAGGAGGATCCGGCCGAGGGCGGCGAAGTCGACGCCCTGCCCGGGAACGACGTGGTCCATCGCGGCGAGGACGTCGGCGACCTGGTCCTGGCCCCTGGCCCGCAGCGCGTCGGCCGCCTGCTCCTGGGTGACGCCAGCCGGGATCTGGCGGCTGAAGAACCCCCCGAAGACGATGTCGGTCGCGGTGCCGAGGATCTTGGGGCCGATGGCGTTGAGGACGACGCTGCCGACGGCGAGCGCGATCGTCGTCCACACGACGGCGCGTTCGGGGTGGAGCAGCCGCAGCAGCCTCCTGGCACCCCCCACGAAGTCCTGGGACTTGTCGGTGGGCACGCCGATCGCGGCGTGCGGGGGTCCGCCCCGGTGGGCCGATGCCGGCCCCCGGCGCTCCTTCGCCGCCCGTTCCTCCGCGGTGCCGAGCTCGCTCATGCCGCCTCCTCCACTGCCTGCTGGCTCTCGACGATCTCGACGTAGGTGGGGCACGAGGCGATGAGCTCGTCGTGCGTGCCCTGGCCGACGACCGCGCCGTCGTCGAGGACGACGATGCGGTCGGCCGCGATGATGGTCGACACCCGTTGGGCGACGACGACGACCGTGGCCTCGCGGGTGACCGGTTTCAGGGCCGCGCGCAGCCGGGCGTCGGTGGCGACGTCGAGCGCCGAGAACGCGTCGTCGAAGAGGTAGACGTCGGCCTTGCTCACCAGCGCCCGCGCGATGGCGAGGCGCTGGCGCTGCCCGCCGCTGACGTTCGTGCCGCCCTGGGCGATCGGCGTCTCGAGGCCGTCGGGCATCGCGCGCACGAAGTCCTCCCCCTGGGCGATCCGCAGCGCGTGCCACAGCTCGTCGTCGGTGGCGTCGGGGTCGCCGTAGCGCAGGTTGCTCGCGACGGTGCCGGTGAAGAGGTACGGGCGCTGGGGCACGAGCCCGAGGTGGCTCCACAGGTCCTCGGGGTCGGCGTCGCGGACGTCGACGCCGCCGACGAGGACCTGTCCCCCGGTGGCGTCGTGGAGCCGCGGGACGAGCCCGACCAGGGTCGTCTTGCCCGCACCGGTCGACCCGACGATCGCGGTCGTCGTGCCCGGCTCGCAGGTGATGCTCACCTCGCGCAGGACGGGCGACTCGGCGCCGGGGTAGGCGAACGAGACACCACGCAGCTCCACGGTGACCGGGCCCGCGGGGATCCGCTCGGGCTGCGCGGACAGGCGGACGCTGGACTCGGTGTCGAGGACCTCCTGGATGCGCCCGGCCGAGACGGTGGCCCGAGGGATCATCATCGCCATGAAGGTCGCCATCATCACCGACATGAGGATCTGGATGAGGTAGGCCATGAACGCGGTGAGCGCGCCGATCTGCATCGTGCCGTCGTCGACCCGGACGGCGCCGAACCACAGCACCGCCACCGTCGAGGCGTTGAAGATGACCATGACGAGGGGGAAGGCCAGCGCCATGAGCCGGCCGACGGCCACGGCGGTCGCGGTGTAGGTCGCGTTGGCCTCGCCGAAGCGCTCGCGCTCGACGGGCTCGCGCACGAAGGCCCGCACGACGCGCACCCCGGTGATCTGCTCGCGCAGGATGCGGTTCACCGCGTCGACCGACTTCTGCATCGCCTTGAAGTGGGGGACCATCCGGCGGATGACGAGGCCGATGGCGACGGCGAGGGCCGGAACGGCGACGGCCACCAGCCAGGAGAGGCCGACGTCCTCGCGCAGGGCCATGACGATGCCGCCGACCATCATGATCGGCGCCGACACCATCATCGCCAGCCCCATGTAGACGACGGTCTGCACCTGGGTCACGTCGTTCGTGCTGCGGCTGATGAGCGTGGGGGCGCCGAAGCGCGAGACCTCCTGGGCCGAGAAGTCACCGACCCGGCGGAACACCGACGAGCGGACGTCGCGCCCGAGCGAGGCCGCGGTCTGGGCGCCGATCCGGGTCGCCGCGATCGTCGCGAGGATCTGGACGAACGAGACGGCGAGCATGCCCATGCCCGCGGAGAGGATGAACCCGGTGTCCCCCACCGCGACTCCCTCGTCGATGATCCGGCCGTTGAGGCTCGGCAGGTACAGCGAGGCGAGGGTGGCGACCAGCTGGAGGGCGAGCAGCACGCCGAGGGGGACGGCGTAGGGCCGCAGGTGGGTGCGGACGAGGCGGTAGAGCATCAGGACTTCCTCCGGGTGCCGTCGAGGACGACGTCGACGATCTCGGCCGCGTCGAGACGACGGGTCGACATGAGCGGGTGGACGCTGGAGAGGGTGAGCAGCTGGAGGAGGCCGATGACCTCGCCGACGGGCTTGCGGAGGCAGGCGGCATCGGCCCCGATGAGGTCGGTGAAAGCCGCGTCGACCGCCGGGTCGGAGCTGCCCTTGCGGCGGCCCGGCTCCATCGGCGGGTGGACCCCGGCGTGGTGGAGGACCGAGATGAGGCCGACGATCTGCTCGACGTGCTGCTGCATCACGGCGACCCCGGCGGCGAGGCGCTCGTCGAGCGGGAGGTCGGCGTCGATGCTCCGCAGCTTCGCCACTGCGGGCACGGTGTCGAACACGGCTGTGGCGCAGGCCTTCACGAGCTCGTCCTTGCTGCCGAACGCCCGGAACACGGTGCCTTCGGCGATACCCGCGGCCTCGGCGACCTGGCGGGTGGTCAGCGCCGGGCCGTGTTCGCGCAGCAGCGGGAGCGCGACGTCGACGATGGCCGCTCGACGGTCGTCGGGGCTCATCGAGGGGGCACGAGGGGTCATCGGTCGAGTCTAAGTGAGTGAGCACTCACTCACAACCGGGATCCTGATGGTTCCTCCAGCGGTGGCGCCACAGGGGCGGTCAGCCGTCGAGCCGCTCGTCGGCGGCGTCGAGGAGGAGGCCCACCGGACTCGGGCCGTGGCCGTGGACGGCACCTGCCGCGAGCGAGAGCAGGACGCCGGCGGTACGGACCGCGAGGGCGTCGGGGTCGGCCAGCTCCCTCGCCTGTGCCTCCCAGCGACGGGCGACTTCCTCCGCCGGCTCACCCATCGCGACCGCGTGGGCGACGAGGCAGGCGAGGTCGTCGACCCGGTGGCCCGGCCCGACGGTGTCGACGTCGAGGAGGCCGGCGACGCGCCACGGGGCGCCGGGTCCGTCGCGGTCGACGGTGAGCTGGCCCTCGTGGAAGTCGCCGTGTGTCGGGACGACGGGACCGAGGTCGAGGCGGCGCGACCGTTCGAGGACGGCGCGACCCACCGCCTGCGCGCGCTCGGCCTCCCCCGTGAGCCCGACGTGGGTGGCGGAGACGGCGATCCCGTCGGCGTAGGCGTCCGCACGCTCCGACCACGGGGCTCGGCGCGGCAGGTCGAGAGCGTCCTCCGGCAGTCGGTCCAGGAGCGCGACGAGGTCGGCGACGTCGAGACCGGCCGCGTCGTCCTCACCGATCGCGTCGACGAGCGGGCGGCCGGGGAGGTGGTCGAGGACCACGAGGCCGTCGGGCGTCGAGGCGGTGACGCGAGGGACGGGCAGGCCCGCGGCGAGGAGGCGGGTGTGGCGGTCGAGGACGTCGGGGGCACCGCCGCGGCCGGCACGGGGTCGCAGCACCTTGACCCAGCTCGTGCGCCCGTCCCGCTCGGCGCGCACGACGGCGCGGCGCAGCGGCCGGTAGCCGACGAGCTCGAGGCCGGTGACCGTGCCGGTGCCGGGCAGGACCTCCTCGAGGAGGAGGGGGTCGCAGCCGGGGCGCAGCGCCGGGAGGGCGGGGTCGTCCGGATGGCGCCAGGCGAGCAGTCGCCCGTCAGGGCCCTGGAGCCGGACGAGGTCGGTTGCGTCTGCGAGGACGTCCCGCCCGCGGCTCGAGCTGACGAGGAGGTACTCCTCGGCCACCTCACCGTCGGGCCGGTCGGCAGCCCGCAGCCATGCGCGGTAGCCGACCGTGACGCCGTCACCCGGACGGTGCTCGATGCGGTGGACCTCGTGGTCGACCACCTCGGCACCGGCCGTCGCGACGACGGCGGCGAGGACGTCGGCCGCCTCCGGTCCGGTGAGGAGCGCGAGGGTGGCGGCCTCGTCCGGGGCGCCGGTGACCGACACGGTCGAGGTCAGCCGACGCTCGGTGCGGACACCGGGCTGGTGGCCGCGCGCGGACTGGCTGGGCTGACCTCAGATGTCGCGCCGACCGGCGACGTGGGGCTCACGGGGTGGCGGTCGCGGCGGCCGAGGGGGAGGCGGTGGTCACGCCGGCGGTCGTGACGGCGCCGGCTCCCGCGATGGCACCGAGCGCTCCGGTGACGGGCCAGGTCCTGCGGGGAAGCCTCGTCATGGCGATCTCTCCTGATGTGGGCCGGCACGCCGCCGTCGTGGACGCACCAGCCTCCCTGCCGGCGACGAGTCCATCATGACGGCTCGGTGAGGGACTCCCCATGGCGGACGACGGGGTGGGTGCGCCCCGCCCTCAGGCGTCTCTCACCCCGCCCGGGGACGGGACGCACGGCCGAGGGCCACGGGACGGATGTCTCGTCCGTTCCGCGGCCCGAGGCCGACCGGATCAGTGGTCGTGGTCGCCGTGCAGCTGGCCGCGGATCGCGCCGCTCGGGAACTCGGTGTTGTGGACGTTGACGTAGTAGGCCGAGGGGTTGGCGAGGATCCGCTGCACCTCGCCCGGGTCGAGCCCCTTGCCGGCCTCGCCCTCGGTGAGGCAGTCGGCCGCCTGGCCGTCCTGCGGCCACGCGAGGTTGACCTCGACCGGACCGTTGGTGCCCTTGGCGCCGAGGTGGATGTGCGCCGCGCGGCCGTTGCCCGGCGCGAGCTCGGTCTCGGCGATCTTGCTGACCTCGAGGACGTAGCAGAGCGTCGAGGGGTCGCCGTCGATGCCGAAGACGTAGGCACTCCCCTTGCCGTTCGGGTCGCCCGACACCTTCTTCGACCCGTCGGCGGCGACCTCCGCCCTGCCGGTGAGCGAGGCCTCGAGGAGGGTGTTGGTGTGGCCGGCGAAGGCGGGAGCAGCCACGAGGGCCCCCACTCCGGCGACTCCGATGACCGCGGCGATGACTCGTGTGCGCATCTCAAGGAACCCTTCGACAGGGGCCGACCTGCTGCGGCCCGTGAGGACGGTTCGTCGCGGGCGCGCGGGCGGATGTGACCCCGCTCACAGCAATCTCTCAGCGGTCCGTGGCGGGCCCCGCTCGAAGTCCCCGACGCGGCCCGCCCCCTGCGGACCGGGGGCGGGCGGAGCAGCGCTGTTGGTCAGTCGGCGCTCGGAGCGGAGGACGCGCTCGCGCCGCTGCCACCGCTCGGCGCGCTGGGAGCGCTCGGGGCCGAGGCCCCGCTCGGGCCGGACGCGGCGCTCGACGCGGAGGCCGAGCTCGCGGCGGAGGGCGCGCTGGCCGTCGACGACGCGCTCGCCGGGGTCACCGCGGAGGCGGTCGTCGACGCCGAAGCGGCGGCCTTCGCCGCAGCCGACTCGGCCTTGGCCTTCGCCTTCGCCGTCGCCGCGGCGATCTTGGCGGCCCTGGCCTTCGCGGCCCCGGCCTTCCGCTCGGCGGCTGCGGTCGCCTTGGCAGCCTTCGCGCGGGCGGCGGCGGCACGCTCATGACCCAGCGCCGACCGCTCGCGCGCGACGGACGCCTTCTCCGCCGACGCCGTCGCGATGGTGCTCGTCATGGTCGTGCGGGCTGCCGGCTGCGCGGCGGCGGTCGCGGTGAGGGATCCGGTCACGGCGATCGCACCGAGGGCACCGGTGACGACCCACACCTTGCGGGGATGGGACTTCATGAGGTTCTCCTGTGGTCAGGGGCGACCCTCGGCCGCCACGGGCACTGCGCCACGCCCCGGCACGCGACGACCCCATGGTGGCCCTGCCCGAGCCGGGGCTCAGGCCGAATGCGTGAACCGGGTCGCGGCGTCCTCAGGGCGTCCTCAGGGTCCGGAAGGGGCGGGCAGGGGGTCCGGGCTTGTCAGCGGAGCAGGAGCCCGTCCTTCACGGCGTCGCGGACGAACGCGGCGACCTCGGTGCGCACCGCGCCGTCCTCGAGGTCGAGGAGCCCGGCGATGGCGGCGGCAGCCGCGCCGGCGGCCAGCTCGCCGTCGCAGACCGAGACGAAGCCGGCGGTCACGGTCGACAGGGTCAGCTGGCGCCGGAGCCCACCGCCCTGGCGCAGGAGGATCACCGTGGGGTCGGGGGCGCCCGGCATCGTGTGGCGCTCCTCGTGGACGTCGGGCGCGCAGGTCCACGCGACGTCGAGGACGGCGCGGTCGTCGACCTCGGCGAGCCACGAGCGGGCGTCGAGCCCGGCGAGCACCGTCGGGCCCATCGGCAGGGCCACCGGTCCGGGGACGTCCACGAGGTCGACGAAGGGTTCGCGGTCGGTGCGCGGGCGCTGGAGGGTCACGACCCCGAAGCCGATCGACTCGACGTCGCGGTCGGCGAAGTCGTCGAGCCAGGCGTCGTACATCGCGTTGAACTGGGCGGTGCCGGAGTGGTGTCCCCCGTCGCGAGCCCACGTCTCGGCGTACTCGGCCGGGTCCTGGACCTCGCGCTGGACGACCCACGCGTCGAGCCCGGTGCCGTCGAGCCAGCCGCGGAGCCGCTCGGTCCAGGTCGTCCCGCGGGGCACCTCCCAGTTGCCGAGGAACTGGGCGATGCCACCGGGCTCGAGGTGGTCGCCGACCCGGCGGACGAGGTCGGCGACGACGGCGTCACCCGAGCGGCCACCGTCGCGGTACTCGAAGAGCGGGACCTCGCCCGACCGGGGGGTGATGACGAAGGGCGGGTTGCTGACGACGAGGCCGAACCGCTCGCCCGCGACCGGCTCGAGCATCGAGCCGGCGCGTACGTCCCACTCCGACTCGTCGAGGGCGGCGTTGAAGCGGGCGTAGGCGAGGGCGCGCTCGCTGAGGTCGGTGACGACGACCTCGTCGGCGTGGGCCTCGAGGTGGAGGGCCTGGACGCCGGAGCCGGTTCCGACGTCGAGCGCGCGGTCGACGTGGGGGCGCGGGGTCCAGGCGGCGAGCGTCGCACTGGCGCCACCGATGCCGAGGACGTGGTCCTCGTGCAGCGGTCCGCCCGTGGCGAGCTCGCCGAGGTCGGAGGCGACCCACCAGTCGCGGGCGTCGGCGGCGTACGGGCGCAGGTCGCAGCGGGCGACGACACCGTCACCCTCCGGGACGACGAGGCGCAGGGCGACGGCGCCCTCGACCCCGAGCGTCGGCAGCGCGGCCGCGACCTCGGCGAGGTCGACCGGGTCGCCGAGCGTGAAGAGCCGGACGAGCGTCGCGCACGCGGTGTCGGAGGCGGCGGTGACCCGCTGCGAGGGCAGGGCCTGCTCGCGGTCGAGGGCGGCCGCGGCCATCGGACCGAGCAGCTCGGTGACCCCCGCGACGGTGAAGCCGGAGGCGAGGAGGTCGGTGCGCAGGGCGCGGACGAGGTCGGGGTCGACGCGGGGCGTGGTGTCGGTCATCGAGGTCGAGCCTAGAGGTGCCCGCCACCTCCGTCGCGGGTGCTCAGGTGGTCGCCCCCGCAGCCACCTCGGCACACGCACGGAGGAGGCTTCGTCGCTTGTGCTCAGGTGGTCGCCCCCGCAGTCACCTCGGCACACGCGCGCGCAGGAGCCGTCGGCGGCGGGGACGGCCGAGGGGCCGGGTCCCTCTCGGAACCCGGCCCCTCGGTGTGCGTCCTGCGCGGTCGCTCAGACCTGCACGGGGTGCGGCTCCTTCGCGAGCTCGGCGTCGGGGTCGTGGTCGCCCCCGATGGCCAGGTCCTTGCTCTTGGAGTAGGTCACCGCGGCGACGAGGATGACGATCGCGACACCGGCGATGCCGTAGCGGATCGGCGCCGACTCGCCCGGCCCGATGGACAGGGTCACGATGGCCGGCGCGATGAGCACCGACACGAGGTTCATGACCTTGAGCAGCGGGTTGATGGCGGGACCGGCGGTGTCCTTGAACGGGTCGCCGACGGTGTCGCCGATGACCGTGGCCGCGTGGGCCTCGGACCCCTTGCCGCCGTGCGCGCCGTCCTCGACGATCTTCTTGGCGTTGTCCCACGCACCACCGGAGTTGGCGAGGAAGACGGCCATGAGCGCACCGGAGCCGATGGCACCGGCGAGGAAGCCGGCCAGCGGGCCGATCCCCAGGCCGAAGCCGACCGCGACCGGCATGAGCGCGGCGAGCAGACCCGGGGTCGCCAGCTCGCGCAGCGAGTCGCGGGTGCAGATGTCGACGACGCGGCCGTACTCGGGCTTCTCGGTGTAGTCCATGATCCCGGGGTGCTCGCGGAACTGGCGACGGACCTCGAAGACGATGGCGCCGGCCGCGCGGGTCACCGCGTTGATGGCCAGGCCCGAGAAGAGGAAGACGACTGCGGCACCGAGGAGGACGCCGACGAGCGTGTTCGGGGACGTGATGAGCCCGACCGCGCTGTCGAGGAACGCGTTGCCCTCGGCCTCGGTGATGCCCGAGACGTCGAGGGCGCGCACGGCGCTCTGCCACGCGTCGGTGTACGACCCGAACAGCGCCGTGGCCGCGAGGACCGCGGTCGCGATCGCGATGCCCTTGGTGATGGCCTTGGTCGTGTTGCCGACGGCGTCGAGCTCGGTGAGGATCTTCGCGCCCTCCTCGTCGACGTCGCCCGACATCTCGGCGATGCCCTGCGCGTTGTCGGAGACCGGCCCGAAGGTGTCCATGGCGACGATGACGCCGACCGTGGTGAGCAGGCCACAGCCCGCGAGCGCGATGAGGAACAGCGACAGGGCCACCGCGCCGCCACCGAGCAGGTAGGCGAGGTAGACCGCGCCGCCGATGATCCCGGCGGTGAAGACGGCCGACTCGAGGCCGACGCCGATGCCCGAGAGCACGACGGTCGCCGCGCCGGTGAGCGAGGTGCGCGCGACGTCCTTCGTCGGGCGCTTGTCGGTGCCGGTGTAGTGGCCGGTGAGCCACAGGATGACGCCGGCCAGGACGATGCCGATGATGACCGCGAGCAGGGCCGCGAGGCGCGGGTCGCCGGTGAGGGCGTTGATCTCCTCGTTGCTCGAGCCGAGCTCGGCGTACGTCGAGGGCAGGTAGGTGTAGGACGCGACGGCCGACAGGACCGCCGAGACGGCGGCCGCGATGTAGAACCCGCGGTTGATGGCGCTCAGCGCGTTCTCGCCCGGGCGGGCCTTGGTGATGTAGACGCCGAGGAGCGCGGTGACCGCACCGATCGCCGGGACGATGAGCGGGAAGACCAGGCCGTACTCGCCGAAGGCGACCGAGCCGAGGATGAGCGCGGCGACGAGGGTGACGGCGTAGGACTCGAAGAGGTCGGCCGCCATGCCGGCGCAGTCGCCGACGTTGTCCCCGACGTTGTCGGCGATGGTCGCGGCGTTGCGCGGGTCGTCCTCGGGGATGCCGGCCTCGATCTTGCCGACGAGGTCGGCGCCGACGTCGGCGGCCTTGGTGAAGATGCCACCGCCGACGCGCATGAACATCGCGAGGAGGGCGGCGCCGAAGCCGAAGCCCTCGAGGACCTTGGGAGCGTCACCCTTGTAGAGCAGGACGACGATCGCGGCGCCGAGCAGGCCCAGGCCCACGGTCGCCATGCCGACGGTGCCGCCGGTGCGGAACGCGATCCGCATGCCGTTGTCGCGGCCGTTCTCGTGACGGGCGGCCGAGGCGACGCGGACGTTGGCCTTCACGGCCAGGCTCATGCCGAGGTAGCCGATGGCGCCGGAGAACACGGCACCCAGGACGAAGAAGCCGGAGCGTCCCCATCGGATGCCGGCGGTGTCGGCGGGCAGCAGCAGGAGGAGACCGAAGACGAGCACCACGAAGATCGCGAGCGTCTTGAACTGGCGCGCGAGGTAGGCCTGCGCGCCCTCCTCCACGGCCGCACCGATCTCCTGCATCTTCTCGGTGCCGGGGTCGGCGGCGAGGACCTGCTGGCGGAAGACGAAGCCCATGACGAGCGCCACGACCGCGATGACCGCGACCGTGATGACGAGGGTGAGGTTCGTCCCGACGAGGTCCAGGCCAGAGCTCGACTCAGCCGAAGCGAGAGCGAGGGGTGCCATTCCATCCTCCTTGACGGGGTGATTTTTGCGCCCCCGGGCGCGAACGCCTATGGGCGGGGACGCCCGCGCGCACTGTACCGGGCACCCCCGGAGGTTGCTCCACCCGGACCGGTGTGGCGCAGGTCACCCCGACGGAGGGGTCAGGCGGCCAGGGCCTCGTCGAGCGAGCCGTGGATCCCGAAGACCTTGTCGAGACCGGTGATCCGGAAGACGCGCAGGATGCGCTCGTTCGAGCAGACGAGGCGCAGCCACCCGGACTGGTTGCGGACCAGCTTGAGCCGGCCGACGAGCACGCCGAGCCCCGTGGAGTCGAGGAAGGTGACCTCGTCGAGGTCGACGACGAGCTCGACGTGACCGGCGGCCACCTCCTCGTCGAGGGCAGCGCGCAGCTGGGCGGCGGTATAGACGTCGACCTCGCCGGCGACGGACACGATGGTGACGTCGCCCTGGCGAGACGTGGTGACGGACAGCTCCACGGGCGTGAGTTCCTCTCGAACGCTGCAGGTCAGGCGTCCCCCTCGAGGTGTCGGGGACGAGGAATACCGTAACCGTCGTGTCCACTCCTGCCCAGCACCTCGCAGTGCTCACGTCTCAGGGTCGGGCCGACCGCCTCCTGCACGTCGAGCGCGTGCCGGCCCGGGAGGCGAGGCTGGCGCAGTGGCCGGTGGGGGTCGCACCCGCGGTCCTGTCGGCCCTGCTGGCTGCCGGGATCGAGCGTCCGTGGTCGCACCAGCGCGCCGCGCTCGACCTGGCGATGACCGGCGGGAGCGTCGTCCTCGCCACGGGGACGGCGTCGGGGAAGAGCCTCGGCTACCTCGTTCCCGTCCTCTCGGCGGCGTCCGAGGGCTCGTTCACGCCGGGGCGGCGGGGCGCGACCGCGCTGTACCTGTCGCCGACCAAGGCCCTCGCGGCCGACCAGCTGGCCCGGATCGAGGCGATGGCCGTCCCCGGGGTGCGGGCCGCGACGTACGACGGCGACACACCGCCGGACGAGCGGCGCTGGGTGCGCGAGCACGCCAACGTCGTGCTGACGAACCCCGACCTGCTCCACCACTCGCTCCTGCCCGGCCACGAGCGCTGGTCGCGCTTCCTCCGCTCGCTCCAGTACGTCGTCGTCGACGAGTGCCACGTGTACCGCGGCGTCTTCGGGTCGCACGTGTCGTCGGTGCTGCGGCGGCTGCGCCGGGTCGCCGCGCGCTACGGCTCCTTCCCGACCTTCGTCCTCGCCTCGGCCACGGTCAGCGACCCGGCCGCCCACGCGTCGAACCTCGTCGGGCTGCCGGTCTCGGCGGTCACCGAGGACGGCTCGCCGCGGGGCGCGATGACCTTCGCGCTGTGGGAGCCCTCTCCCGACGCCGACGGCGAGCGCCGCTCGGCGACGACCGAGGCCGCCGAGATCCTTGCGACCCTCGTCCTCGACGGGGTCCAGGCGGTGGCCTTCGCGCGCAGCCGGGCGGGCGCCGAGGCGCTGGCGAGCAGTGCCCGGCGACGGGTGGAGCACGAGGACCCGGTGGGCGGCGAGGGCGTGGCCGCCTACCGCGGGGGCTACCTCCCCCAGGAGCGCCGCGAGCTCGAGGGCCGGTTGCGTTCGGGGGCCCTGCGCGGGCTCGCGGCGACGAACGCCCTCGAGCTCGGGATCGACGTCAGCGGGCTCGACGCCGTCGTCATGGCCGGCTGGCCCGGACGGCGGGCCAGCCTGTGGCAGCAGGCGGGCCGCGCGGGGCGCTCGGGCGAGGAGTCGCTCGCCGTGCTCGTGGCGGCCGACGACCCGCTCGACGCCTACCTCGTCCGCCACCCGGAAGCGATCTTCGGCGCCCCCGTGGAGGCGACGGTCATGGACCCGCACAACCCCCACGTGCTCGGGCCGCACCTCGCGGCCGCCGCGGCGGAGCTGCCGCTCGGCGACGACGACCTCGCGCTGTTCGGTCCCGATGCCCGGCCGCTCGTCGACGCGCTCGTCACCCGGGGCATCCTGCGACGGCGGCCGGCCGGGTGGTTCTGGGCCCGTGACGACCGTCCGTCGGACCACATCTCGCTGCGGGGGGTCAACGACGTCGTGGCCGTCGTGGAGACCCGCACCGGCCGCGTCCTCGGCACCGTCGACGAGTCCGCAGCGCACGCCCAGGTCCACACGGGGGCGGTCCACGTCCACCAGGGCGACACGTGGGTCGTCACCGAGCTCGACCTGGAGGTGCGGGCGGCCCACGTCGTGCGCGGTGACCCCGGGTGGTCGACGAGCGCGCAGTCGGTGAGCCGCTTCGACATCCTCGACCGCGAGCGCACCGTGCGCCGGGCCCGCGTCGACGTGTCGTTCGGCAGCGTGCGGGTGACGACCCAGGTGACCGGCTTCATCCGGCGGCTCCCGTCGGGAGAGGTGCTGGGCACCCATCCGCTCGACCTGCCGGAGCGCTCGCTCACGACGAAGGCCGTCTGGTGGACCGTTCCCGCGGAGGTCCTCGAGGCGTCGGGCGTCGAGGAGATGCAGGTCCCCGGTGCACTGCACGCCGCGGAGCACGCCGCCATCGGCATGCTCCCGCTCGTCGCGACCTCTGACCGGTGGGACGTCGGCGGGGTGTCGACCGCCCTCCACCCCGACACCGGCCTGCCCACCGTGATGGTCTTCGACGGGTACCCCGGCGGAGCGGGCTTCGCCGAGCGCGGGTTCACCGCGTTCGAGGCGTGGGTGCGGGCCACCCGCGACGCCGTTCTCGGGTGCCCGTGTGCGTCCGGGTGCCCGGCGTGCGTGCAGTCGCCGAAGTGCGGCAACGGCAACGAGCCGCTCGACAAGGCGGCCGCGGTGACCGTCCTGGAGCTCGCGCTCGCCCCGGCCACGTCCTGACCCGGTCGAGGGGCAACGTCCCTGCTCACGAGGCGTGGACCCGGCCCCAGCGCCGGTAGGGTCCGGGGCATGGTGCTCCTGGGACTCATCCTCATCCTCGTCGCGGTCGGGGCGGGTGTGCTGCTGTTCGCCGGCACGGCCCAGCTCACCGACACGGTCGACGTCTCGATCCTCGGCGGCACGCTCAGCCTGCCCCCGTTGACCCTCCTCGTGACCGGCATGGTCGTCATCTCGCTGTTCTGGCTCGGCTGGGGGCTGATGCGCAGCGGTCTGCGCCGCGGCAAGCGCAAGCGCGTGGAGGCCAAGGAGGCCGCAGCCACCGCCGAGGCGCGTCGGGTCGAGGAGGAGCGCAGGGTCAAGGAGCAGATGGACGCCCGCGAGCGCGAGGTCGAGGAGGAGCGCCGCCGCCGCGACGAGGAGACCGCCGCGCTGCGCCAGCAGGTGCAGGCTCAGGGTGGAGTCGGGGACACCACGTCCAGCACCGACGGGACCCCCGATGCGACCGGCCGCGCCGGCAACCCGCCGATCGCCCCCAGCGGCTCGACCCCACCGCCGCCCCCGCCCACCGGACACTGACCCCACCTCATCCAGCCGGGCCGACGCCCGCTCCCACGGACGCCGACCCGTGGAGCATCCCCGCTCGGGCGGTGGCCACGGCGTCGCGCCACCCGAGCGGGTGCACGAGGGGCTGCAGCGCGACGGACACGGTCACCCTCACCGACGCCTCGCCGGCCGAGGCGCACGAGGTGAGGCGGGCGCCGTTGTCGGCCGCCACCGTCGCGGCGCCCGTGCAGTCGACCGGTCCTCCTTCGACCAGGGGCCCGGCGCCAGCAAGCGCTGCGAGGTCGGCAGCCGCACGGGCCCGGTGGACGTCGCGGACGACACCGACGACGAGCAGGGTCGCGGCGAGGGCGAGGACCGTGGTCGCGACGGCGCCCGCGGTGAGGACGGTCGCGCTCCCTCGCTGACGGACCTGCCGTCCTCGCCCCTCCCCCGACCTCACGGCACGGCCTCGAGCCGAGCCACCGCCGTCGCCGTGGGGCCACCGAGCCCGAGGGGCGCCAGCAGCGTGGGCACCGGCGCGACGACCTCGACGGACACCCGGCTCCCGCTGACGGTCACTCTGACGGCGGCACCCGGGGGCCCGGCGCGCCGGGCCTCGGCGACGGCCTCTGCCTCGGGCTCACCGCGAGCGACGAGCCGGGCCGCGGTCCGGGCGGCGTCGACGCAGCGGACCTGGGTGACGCCGAGGTCGAGCGCGGCCAGGCAGACCGCGAGCACGAGGACGAGGGCGGGGAGGGCCACGGCGAGCTCCGCGGTGGCCGTCCCCACCTCCCGCCGTCGTGCCCGGGTCACGACCCGGCGCCGAGCGCGCTGACGATGACCTTCGACAGCGCGGACTTCACCGGTCCCGACCGCACGATCGCGAGCAGGAGGGCCGCGAACGCGACGGCAGCCATCGTGCCCACGGCGTACTCGGCCGTCGTCATCCCGCGCTCCCCGAGCGTGCGCAGCCTGCCGACGGCCCTCCGACACCTGCGAACGACGTTGGTGGTCATGGTGAAAACCCCTCTCCCGGTGCGGCCTTCGCACCGCCTGCGTCCACTGTCGACCATCCGGGACAGCGAAGCCGACCGGGCCTCGAGGCTGTGGACACCGCCTCCGACGCGGGCGCCCTGTGGACGACGGTGGGCCCGTCACCGCAGGACCGAGCCGACGAGGTGGAGGACGACCGGAGCGACCGTCGTCGCGAGGAACCCCGGGAGGAAGCACAGCCCGAGAGGGAGCACGAGCAGGACACCCGACCGGTGCACGGCCGCCTCGAGCCGCCGCCCCTCCTCCTCGCGCATCCGGGCCGCGGCCGCGGCGAGCAGACCGGCCGGCGCGGCCCCGGCGTCGTGGGCCGCGTGCCAGGCCACCGCCGCTGCGGCCCAGCCCTCGCCCACGTGGGTCCAGGCCCGGTCGGGGGGCTCCCCCCAGCGGTGGGCGGCCGCGACCACGGCGAGCTCGCGCCCCGCCGGACCCTCGACGACCCGAGCCACCTCCTCGAGCGCCTCCACGGCTCCGGAGCCGCTCCTCAGCGTGGCCGCCACGAGGACGAGCGCCGCAGCCGCGTCGTCGACCGTCGCCTGCCCCGCCGACCCGTGGACCTCTGACGGCCGCGAACCCGGGACGGGTGCGCGCGGACGGGGCGCCACGAGCACCGCGGCGACCGCGAGGAGGAGGGCGAGCGCCGTCACCCTGCCCGCCGACGCACTCCGGCCCGACCGGTCCCGCAGAGCCGGTCCGGCCTCGGGTCCGTCGGATCCGGCGCACCCGTCGTCGCCGGTCGGGCGGCCCGCATGAGGACGGCCCGCGCCCACCACCAGCCTCCTGCCGTCAGGACGAGGCCGGTGAGCGCCACGGTCCGCGCGGGTCCGGAGGCGTAGAGGCGCTCGGGCCCGAACCCGACGAGGGCGCCTCCGACGGGTCCGAGGAGCGGTAGGGCCGTGAGGAGCCACATCGACGTCCGTGGACCCGCCACCGCCACGGCGGCCCGCAGCCGGGCGGCACGGCGCTCCCGGACCGCGCCGGCCGCGGCCGCGGTGACCTCGGCCGCCGGCGCCCCCGCCTCCTCGGCCAGCCGCCAGGCCGCCACGAGCACGTCGAGGTCGCGGCGGACCGCGGGAGGGACCCCCGGTGGTGGGTCGAGGCAGGCCGAGACGGGAGTCCCCGCGACCGCCGCTTCGTGGAGGCGTTCGACGACCCAGGGCGCACGCCGGACCACTCCCGGGGAGCGCGCGGCCGCCAGAGCCGCTGCCATGAGGTCGAGACCGGCGTCGAGGCCGACGGCGACGACCTCGGCGAGGTCGGCCACCCACCGCCCGTCTTCGTCGCCCCGTCGCCCACCGCCCCTCGCGAGGACCCACCGCCCGTCGTCGTCGCCCCGTCGCCCACCGCCTCTCGCGAGGACCCACCGCCACCACGCCTCCCGGACCCCGGTGTCGTCCACCCGCCCGCCCCATCCGCGCGGTGGACGCCGTCCCAGCGGGTCGGACCGGGTCCACCGGCCTGACCACGCTGGGAACGGCAGCGGCCACAGCAGCACGGCGAGCACCGCCATCAGCACGGCGAGGACCGACCCACTACCCGGGGTCATGCCCGCAGCCCTCCCGGAGCGAGGGCGCCAGCGTGAGCAGGCGCGCCCAGCCGGGACCGCGGACCTCACCCTCCCCGTCGACCGCCCACGCGGTCTCGACCCGCACGACGCCCGCCTCCTCCGGGTCCGGGACGACGACCCCCACGGCGGAGACCCGCCGCACCCCCTCGACCCGGGACACGTGGACGACGGCGTGCAGGGCCCGCCGCAGCTGGGCGTGGACGGCTCGCCGAGGCATCCCCGCGAGGGCGGCCAGGGCCTCGATGCGGGCGGGGACCTCGTCGGGACCGTTCGCGTGGAGGGTGCTCATCCCGCCCTCGTGCCCGGTGTTGAGCGCGGCGAGGAGCTCGCGGACCTCGGCGCCGCGGACCTCGCCGACGACGAGCCGGTCGGGGCGCATCCGCAGCGACTGGCGCACGAGGTCGACGAGGGTCACCGCCCCGCGTCCCTCGACGTTGGGCGACCGGCCCTGGAGCCGGATGACGTGCGGGTGGTCGGGCGCGAGCTCGCGCACGTCCTCGACGACGACGACGCGGTCGGTGGCCGGGCACTCGGCGACGAGGGCCGCGAGGACGGTGGTCTTCCCGGCGCCGGTCCCACCGCTGACGACGAGTGACGCCCGGGCCGCGACCAGGGCCCGGAGGGCGGCCGCGACGGTCGGCGTCGCGGCCCCGAGCCCGATGAGGCCGGCCACGCCCCCGGGCCGGAACCGGGCGATCCGCAGGGACAGGTGCGGCCCGCCGTCGGCCAGCGGCGGCAGGACGGCGTGCAGCCGGATCCCCCCGGGCAGGACGCCGTCGACCCACGGCTGGGCGTCGTCGAGCCGACGACCCGCGAGCCCGGCCAGCCGGACGGCGAGGGGCCGGAGGTCGGACGTCGGGACGTCGGCGACCCGCTCCACACCGCGTCCCCGGTCGACCCAGACGGCACCGTCGCCGTTGACGAGGACGTCGGTGACGCGGGGGTCGCGCACGACTGCGGCGAGGGGCCCGAGGCCGACGAGCCGCTCGGCGAGGAGGTCGCGGGTCGAGGCCAGCCGGACGTCACCGAGGTCGCCCACCTCCTCGCGTGCCACGACGGCGATGGCGTCGGCAGAGGGCGGCACGCCGGCGCGGATCGACGCCGCCACGACCGCCGACGGGCCGCCGGCCGTCACGAGGCGGCCGCCGTCGACCAGCGACCGCCACCGTCCACACCGAGGGCCGCGACGACGTCGTCGGCGCACCGGCGCACCGCGTCGCGGGACACCCCCGGGAAGAGCCCCCGCTCGGCGTCACGGGCGACCCCGTCGTCGTCGCGCAGGTGGTGCAGGTGCCGCCGGCCGAGGTGGACCGCGACGTCGTCGAGGACCTCGCGGCCGGCCCGACCTCCCCGCGTCACGAGGCAGACGTCGGGGTCGCGCGCGGCGGACCCCGGGACCGACGCGGCGAGCCGATCGACCGCGGCCTCGCCATCGGCCAGACCCCGGGTGCGCAGCGCGACGAGCAGGACGACGAGGGGCGCCCGCGCCATCACGTCGGGCAGGAGCGGGCTCGCGACGGGAAGGTCGAGGACGCAGGACACGCCACCGTCGGCCAGGGACGCCAGCACCTCGAGGACGGCCCCGGAGGGCACGTCCGGCCCACCGGCCCGCGCTCCGGAGAGGACGTGGCACCCGGCCTCCCCCGGCAGGGTCCCCAGGAGCCGACGGGCGGGCACCCGTCCCCCGACGTCGCGCAGGTCGGTCCACCGCCGGCCGGGCAGGTGCTCGATGCCCGCCGTGACCTCGAGCCCTCCGGACGTGGACGCGAGGTCGACGACGACGACGGGCGGACCGGCGCGGCTCGCACGGCGGCGTCCGACGGCGAGGGCGAGGGTGCTCGCCCCCAGACCTCCGGAGGCGCCCACGACGGCGAGCAGGGACGGCTGGTTCATGGACCGACCCTCGTCCGCGGCGCCGGGCCGGGCCAGCCCCGACCCGATCCTGTGGACGACGGCGTCGCACCACCGCGCCTGTGGACGACGCGGCGCGGTCGCCTCGGGGCACCACCGAGCCACCGCACCGCCGCGGCACCGGGCGGACCGGACCAGTGACCGAGGAGCGGACCAGGGAAGGCGAACCGGGCCCGGACGTGGGACGGCCCCGGTCGGGGGGACAACCGGGGCCGTCGGCGAGCCGAGCTCCGGGGGGGAGAAGCCGGTCCGCCGTCCGCTCGACCCCGAAGGGGAGCGAATGGATTCATCGTGCTCCATGGGGGCCCATCCGCGCAAGCCCACCCCTGGACCTGCATGAATCGTTCTCAGGAGGGGTTCACAACCACGGAATCCGCAGGTTTCGACGGAAATGTTTAACCCTTGACCACCTCGGGGCTCACCGAGTGCACGGTGGCCCGGGACCCTGCGAGCTGTCCACAAGTGGTCACTTCGACAGGCCCTTGACCACCGGCTCGGCCCGCCCGATCCGGACGGAGCACGGCGCCCGACCACCGGCTCCGGCGCGGACCGGACCACCGGTCCGGACCCCCGGACCGGGGCCGGCACCGCCACACGACGACGCCTCCATCCGGGACCGGGTGGAGGCGTCGTCCCGCCGCGGACCTCCCGGGCGACCAGGCGTGCTCCATGCCGTCGTCGTGGTGGGTCGAGCCCACCACGATCGGTCCATCAGTGGACGACCTCGCGTGGGTACCCGTTCGTTTCGCGGTAGTACGAGTGCGTCGGACCCAAGGGCCTTCCGCACCTCCTGTTGTACTCCCGTGCCGACCCCGCGGCAAGCGCTAGGTGAGCCGGCCGGCGAGGACCGCGTCGGCGATGCGGGTCCCCTCGTCGGCAGCCGCACGAACTGCGGTGCAGCAGTGTGAGATCCACAGGCCGACGCCGGCGACGTCACCACGACCGTAGGCGGCAAGTGCCCCGAGGTAGGCCGCTCCGCCCCCGGCGCCGTGGCCGTGCTCGGTCACGGCCACCCCGGTGGGGTCGAGCCCGCCGACCCGGACGAGGGCGCGGTCGAGCGCCCGGGCCACGACGGCGTTGCCCCGGACGAACGGCCGCACCGTCGCGAGCTCGGCGTGGACGACGGCGGCAGCGACGACGACCGGGAGCCGCGGCGTCGCGAGGAGGACCTCGACGACACCGCGCAGGCGGACCGCGACCTCCGAGCCGTCGGGGGCCGGACCGAGGTCGGCGAGCTCGGCCGACTCCTCGCCCGGTCGGCGCGGCCTGCCGAGGGCACCGGCCTCGAGGAGCCCCGATGCCGCCGCCGTGTGCAGCCGCGCCAATGCCTGCAGCGGCGCCGTGAGGACGACCGGCGCGACGTGCTCGGTCTCGGCCGTCGCCGCGACCACCCCGCGCAGCGTCAGCTCGACCGGGTCGGGGTGCGCTGACCACGTCGAGGCGCCACGCACGATGTCGCGCACGACGTCGACGGGCAGCGAGGCCCCCTCGAGCTCACCGCTCGCCGCCGCACCGCGGACGCGGGACTCGGCCGCGGCCTCGGGGATGCGGCGGCGCAGCGCCTGGTGCCACCGCAGCGCCGTGCACGCCTCGCGCGCGGCCTCGACCTGCTCCGGGATCCCGGGGAGCTCGACGAGCCGGGCGACGGCCTCGACGGCGGGAGTGGTCACGGCGGCGAGCCTAGCCAGCCGGCCCGCGGGTCCCCCACCCCGCCGTCGTCCGACGGGAAGCGCACCGAGGCGAGCTGCCGGGACCGGGCCACGAGACGCCCGGACGCGTCCCACACGCAGGCGTCCTCGACGACGAGGTCGCCGACGACGGTGTCGGTGCTCAGCTCGACGGCCAGCCACCCGGCCGACGGCGTCCCGAGCACCTGGCCCGTGAGCTCGAGGGTCGGTGCCCAGCCGGGCACCCCGAGGTCGAAGGTCACGGGCATGAGGGCGTCGACGGCGTACGGCAGCATCGCGATGTCGGGCTCGCGGCCGTCGGCCATCCGCAGCCACCCCCTGATGACGCCGCGCCGGCTCGGGCGCCCGACGGCGAACCCGGCGGTGGCGGGGTCGACCCGGATGTCGAGGCGGTCGAGCATGACGATGCCCTGCGCGACCGGCGACGCGTCGCGCCGCGCGGGCAGGCACGACTCCGGCGGCGGCATCGAGGGAGCGGTGGGCGCCCGGCGCACGGGCTCGGTGCGGGCCACGTCGCCGAAGGTGCCGACGAACCGGACCCGCTCCGCCGCGCCCGAACCCGTCTCCTGGACCAGCGCCACCGACACCGTGGAGACGGTGCGCCCGAGCCGCAGCGGCTCGACGTGGACCTCGACCGGTCCCACGACGGCGGCCGAGAGGAAGTGCGCACCCCACGTCAGCGGCGCCTCGTGACCGGCGTCGTCGAGGACCGCGGCGGCCGCACGCGCGGCGAGCGCCATGAGCAGGCCCCCGTTGACGGCGCGGCCGATGACCCACCCCGTCGTGAGCTCGCCGCGCCCGACGACCACGCTCCCCACGGCGGACGCCGCGGGCGGACCTCCGCCCTCCCACGTCAGGGCCAGGGCGTCATCGAGCTCGGTCACGGGTCCTCCTCGTCTCGGGTACGACGTCGGGACCGACCCTAGGGTGACCCCATGACGGGAAGCATCCACTGGCCCACGGCGGTCCTCGTCGCGGGCACGATGCTCCTGCTCTGGCTGGCTGTCCTCCTCCTGCGCCGCAGCCGGCGTCGCGGTTTCCTGTCCGAGGTCGACCGCGCCACGTACAACACGCTGCACACCGCCTCGCTCGCGAGCCAGCACCTCGGCGAGGGCCTGACCCCGGAGGCCGCCGAGCGGGCCGGGCGCCACCTCCTCTCCATCCTCGGAGCGCACGCCGTGTCGGTCTCCGACCCCGCCGCGGTCCTGTCCTGGACCGGCACGGGAGAGCACCACCGCTCCACGGCCCACGACCTCGGCGAGGAGACCCGCGTCTCCGGGCGCACCGTGGTGCACGGCTCCGACGACGTCACGTGCAGCGAGCCCGACTGCCCCCTGCGCAGCGCGGTCACCGCTCCGCTCGTCATGGACGACCTCGTCGTCGGCACCCTCACCGCGTGGACCGAGCACCCCTCGCCCGGGCTGGCCCGGGCCACCGAGGAGGTCGCCGCGTGGGTGGCCAGCCAGCTCGCCCTCGCCGAGCTCGCCCGCACCCGCACCCGCGTCATGGAGGCCGAGCTGCGGGCCCTGCGCGCCCAGATCAGCCCGCACTTCATCTACAACAGCCTCGCCGCGATCGCGTCGTTCGTGCGGACCGACCCGGACCGGGCGCGCGAGCTGCTCATCGACTTCGCCGACTTCACCCGCTACGCCCTGCGCAGCGGCGGGGCGTTCACGACCCTCGCCGAGGAGCTGCGCAACGTCGAGCGCTACCTCGTCCTCGAGCAGGCCCGCTTCGGCGACCGCCTGCAGATCTCCCTCCTCATCGCGCCCGAGGTCCTGCCGGTGACGCTCCCGTACCTCGCCGTGCAGCCGTTGGTGGAGAACGCGGTCCGCCACGGGCTCGCCGCGAAGGAGGGGGTGGGCCACCTCACGATCACCGCGAGCGACCTCGGGTCCGACGCCGAGATCAGCATCGAGGACGACGGCGTCGGCACCGACCCGGACCGGGTGCGGCAGATCCTCGACGGCGCCCACGCGAGCGACTCGATCGGCCTCGGCAACGTCGACGCCCGCCTGCGCCAGGTGTACGGCGACGACTTCGGCCTCGTCGTCGAGACGGCCGTCGGAGCCGGGACGCGGGTGTCCTTCCGGGTGCCGAAGTTCGCCCCGGGCATCCACGCCGGGTCCTGACGCCCGGGTCGTAGGCTGCCGTCCATGTCCACCACCGCCGTGGGACTCACCGCCCTCGTCGTCGACGACGAGGTCCCGGCGCTGTCCGACCTGGACTACCTCCTCGGTCGCGACGAGCGCATCGGCGAGGTCATCACCGCGTCCTCCGGCACCGAGGCGCTCCAGGTCCTCGACTCGCGCGACGTCGACGTCGTCTTCAGCGACATCTCGATGCCGGGGCTCGACGGCATGGCACTCGCCCGGGTCATCTCGCGCTTCTCGGTCCGCCCGCAGATCGTCTTCGTCACCGCCCACGACGAGCACGCCGTCGACGCCTTCGCCCTCGCCGCCACCGACTACGTGATGAAGCCCGTGCGCGCCGAGCGGCTCGGTGAGGCGATCCGCCGCGTCGTCGCCGCCCGCGACGAACGCGGTTCCGTGACAGTCGAACCCGTGCCGGCCACGACCGTCGAGGACGAGACGATCCCCGTCGAGCTCGGCGGGGTCACGCGCTTCATCAGTCGCAGCCAGATCCGCTACGCGCAGGCGCACGGCGACTACGCCCGGCTGCACACCGAGCGCGGTTCCCACCTCGTGCGGGTACCGCTCAGCGTCCTCGAGGAGCGGTGGGGCGAGTTCGGCTTCGTCCGGATCCACCGAAGCACGCTCGTGGCCCTCCCCCACGTCAGCGAGGTCCGGATGGACCACGGGCGCTGTGCCGTGCGCGTCGGCGAGGTCGAGCTCCAGGTCAGCCGCCGCCACACCAAGGAGCTGCGCGACACCCTCCTGCGCCGGCCCATCGGTGACCGGCGCGCGAGCGGCGCCTGACCGTGTCGACCCCTCCGGCCGGCCCGCCGCCCCGGGTCCGCGTCACGAGCTCGCGCAAGGGGGCGGCGACGATGCGCTCCCGTCCGGTCGCCCACGAGCTCGACGAGCAGACAGGGCTCGGTGACGTCTACCTCGCCGGCCTGATGCGCGCCCAGCTGCGGCTGTCGGTGGCCGTCCTCGCCCTGATGGTCGTCGGGCTCACGGCGCTGCCCGTCGTCCTGGCGCTGGTCCCTGCGACCCGGACGCTGACGATCGGCGGGCTGCCCTTCCCGTGGCTCGTCCTCGGGGTCCTGGTCTACCCCACGGCGTGGTTCCTCGCCTGGTGGTACAGCCGCCAGGCCGAGCGCATCGAGCAGGACTTCGCCGAGGTCGTCGAGTCGTCGTGAGCAGCCCGCTCTCCCTGGCCGCCGTCGTCCTCGTCTGCCTCACCACGCTCGCGGTCGGTGGGCTCGGGCTGCGCCTGTCCCGCCGCACGAGCGACTTCTACGTCGCCGGCCGCACCGTCTCGCCCCGCCTGAACGCGAGCGCCATCGGCGGCGAGTACCTCTCGGCCGCGAGCTTCCTGGGCGTCGCGGGGCTCATCTACGACCAGGGCATCGACATGCTCTGGCTGCCCGTGGGCTACACCCTCGGCTACCTCGTGCTCCTCGTGATGGTGGCGGCGCCGATGCGGCGCTCCGGCGCGTACACGCTGCCCGACTTCACCGAGGCGCGCCTGGGCTCGCGAGCCGTCCGGCTCGTGTCGTCGGTCCTCGTCATCGGGATCGGGTGGCTCTACCTCGTCCCGCAGTTCCAGGGCGCGAGCATCACGCTGACCCTCGTGACCGGGGCCCCCGGATGGGTCGGCGGGCTCGTCGTCATGGTCGTCATCGCGCTGGCGGTCGGGGCCGGCGGGATGCGGTCGATCACCTTCGTCCAGGCGGTCCAGTACTGGATCAAGCTCACCGCACTGGCCGTGCCCGCGTTCGTCCTCCTCGCGCTGTGGTTCCGCTCGGGGAGCCCGGCGCCGCAGGTCGACCCGACCTGGAGCATCCCGCTGTCCCCGAACGGACCCGGCGACCACCCGGTCTACCGCACGGCCTCGACGGTGCTCGCCCTCTGCCTCGGGACCATGGGCCTGCCCCACGTCCTCGTCCGCTACTACACGAACCCCGACGGCACCGGCGCGCGTCGCACCACCGTCACGGTCATCGCGCTCCTCGGGGTGTTCTACCTCCTGCCGCCGGTCTACGGCGCGCTCGGCCGGGTCGTCTACCCCGAGCTCCCACCCGGCGTCGGCTCCGACACGATCGTCCTGCGGCTGCCCGAGACCCTCATCGACGGTATCGGCGGCCAGCTCCTCACGGCGATGCTGGCCGGGGGCGCCTTCGCGGCCTTCCTGTCCACGGCATCGGGGCTCGCGATGTCGGTGACCGGCGTCATCGACCAGGAGCTGCTCCGTCCGCGGCTGTCCCGGTTCGCCGGAGGCGACGTCCCGGGGGTGCGCGGGTTCCGCGTC
This sequence comes from uncultured Actinomycetota bacterium, assembly GCA_963834225.1. Lineage (GTDB taxonomy): Bacteria > Actinomycetota > Actinomycetes > Actinomycetales > Dermatophilaceae > Oryzobacter. Next base: position 223,157 of record CAWIAT010000023.1, read on the forward strand.
GCGGCGATCCTCGCGGTCGCCCTCCCCTACGCGCTGAGCCGGCTCACCGAGCCGCTCGGCCTCGCGACGACGGTGGGGCTCGCGTTCGCCGTCGCCGCCGCAACGTTCGCGCCCGTCATCATGCTCGGCGTGTGGTGGCGCCGGCTGTCGACGAAGGGCGCCATGGCCGGGCTCCTCGTCGGGGCGAGCAGCGCGGGCGGGGCCATCGTCACGACGATGGCCCTCGGGGACCTCGGCGGCTGGACCGGCGCCCTCCTCGCGAACCCGGCGCTGTGGGCGACCCCGCTGGCCATCGTGACCTCGGTGATCGTGTCACTGGCGACGCCGGGCAGCGTCCCCGCCGGCACGACCCGCACGATGGTGCGCCTGCACACGCCCGAGCGGGTCGCCCTCGCCCACTCCCGCCTCCACGGCTGACCCACCCGCCGCGCGCACCTTTACCGCCGGATCCCTGAAGGTCCAGGTTCGCCCCGGAAAGGATGTCCTGCGAACCGTCGAGTTCCGGGATCCGGCGGGAAAGGCGCCCACCCCGGAGGTCAGGCGACCGCGTCGCGAGCCTCGATGAAGGCGTCGACGCAGCGCCGCACGTCGTCCTCGGAGTGCGCGGCCGACAGCTGCACCCGGATGCGCGCCTTGCCCCGTGGCACGACGGGGAAGGAGAACGCGATGACGTAGACCCCGTTCCCGAGCATGTGGTCGGCGACCTCCGCCGCACGCCGGGCGCCGTCGTCGCCGGGGAACATGACGGGGGTGATGGGGTGCGAGCCCGGCAGCAGCTCGAAGTCGGCCGCCTCCATCAGCTCGCGGAACAGCGAGGAGTTGCGGCGCAACGTCTCGCGCGCCTCGCTCGACCCCGAGACGAGCTCGAGCGCCTTGAGGGAGCCGGCGACGACCGCCGGCGCGACGGAGTTGGAGAACAGGTACGGGCGCGAACGCTGGCGGAGCAGCTCGACGACCTCGCGGTGGCTCGACACGTAGCCCCCGGACGCGCCGCCCAGTGCCTTGCCCAGCGTTCCCGTGATGATGTCGACCCGGTCGAGGACGCCGTACAGCTCGGGCGTGCCCCGCCCCCCGTCACCGACGAAGCCGACCGCGTGGCTGTCGTCGACGAGGACCATGGCCTCGAACTCGTCGGCGAGGTCGCAGATCTCGTCGAGCGGGGCGTAGGAGCCGTCCATCGAGAACACGCCGTCGGTGACGACGCAGATCCGCCGGGCCCCCGCACCCCGGGCCGCCTCCAGCTGGGTCCGCAGGTCGGCCATGTCGGCGTTCCGGTACCGGTACCGGGCCGCCTTCGACAGCCGGACCCCGTCGATGATCGACGCGTGGTTGAGCTCGTCGGACACGATCGCGTCCTCGGCGCCGAAGAGCACCTCGAAGACACCGCCGTTCGCGTCGAAGCACGAGCTGTAGAGGATCGTCGCCTCGGCGCCGAGGAACGAGGACAGCCGCTCCTCGAGGAGGGTGTGCTGGGTCTGGGTGCCGCAGATGAAGCGCACCGACGCCATCCCGAAGCCCCACTCGTCGAGGGCGTCCTTGCTCGCGCCGACGACGTCGGGGTGGTCGGCGAAGCCGAGGTAGTTGTTGGCGCAGAAGTTCAGCGCCTCGCCCCCCGTCGTCGCGACGTGCGAGGACTGCGCGGTCGTCAGCTCGCGCTCGCGCTTGTAGAGACCCGCCTCCTCGATCTCGGCCAGGGTGGCTGCCAGCTGGTCCTTCACCGCGCCGTACACGGGTCCTCCTCGGGGGTCGGAAAGCGTCGGGGTCACCGACCGACCAGCCTAGGCCCGTCCCGCGTGGTGGACCGGCGGGCGGGTCGGGTGTGGGTGCGACCCGAACGGGTAGGTGGACCCCGATGGGGACGACGACCGAGACCACGGAGACCACCGGGACCACGGAGACCACGGCAGCCACGAGCGCCTGGTCGGTCCACCGGTGGGTCGACCTCGAGGTCGCGACCGCCGCGCGCGCGGCTGCGGGCAACGTCGACGCCTCGGTCGACCTCGCCCGCTCCCTCGGCGCGCTCGCCCCCGACGTCGGCCGGGACAGCTGGCGGGTCTTCTCGGCCCTGGCCACCCTCGGCGCCGTCGACCTCACGACCGCCCGCACCGTCGAGCCGCACTGGGACGCCCTCGCCATCGCCGACCAGGCCGGCCACGCCGTCCCCGAGGACGCGAGCTGGGGTGTGTGGGCGGCCTCGCCCCCGGGCACGACCCTCGCCGCCACGACCACGACGGGGGACGACGGCTGGGTCCTGTCCGGCACCAAGCCCTGGTGCTCGCTGGCCGACCGGCTCTCGCACGCCCTCGTCACCGCCTCGGTGGAGGACGGGCCGCCCCGGCTGTTCGCGGTGGGCCTGCGCGACGGCGGGGTCTCGGTCGACCCGACCGCGTGGGCGCCGCGGGGCCTGCGGGACGTCACGACGAGCACCGTGACCTTCGTCGACGTCCCCGCCCAGGCCGTCGGTGGGCCCGGCTGGTACCTCGAGCGGCCCGGGTTCGCCTGGGGCGGCATCGGCGTGGCCGCCGTCTGGTTCGGCGGGGCGGCGGCCGTGGCGGGGCTCCTCTGGACCACGGCGCGAACCCGCCGCCCCGACCAGGTGGCCCTGATGCACCTCGGAGCGTGCGAGGCCGTCCTCGACGGCGCCCTTCTCGGCCTCCGGCAGGCGGCGACGGCCATCGACGAGGGACGCGCCGACGGCGAGGAGGGACGGCTGCTCGCCGCCCGGGTGCGGGCCCAGGTGGCGGCTGCCGCCGAGGAGGTGCTGACCCGGGTGGGGCACGCCCTCGGTCCCGGGCCCCTGGCCGTGGACCCCGAGCACGCCGGCCGCGTCGCCGACCTCACGCTCTACCTCCGCCAGCACCACGCGGAGCGCGACCTCGCGGCCCTCGGCGCCCTCGTCGCCCCGCCGCTCGGCACACCCCCGACCGATGGCGGGACGGCGACGTGACGACGGACGCCCCGTCGTTCCACCACACCGACAGCGGCACGAGCGAGGTCACCTGGCTGGGCTCCGACCGCTGGGACACCGTGGGGGTCCTCGACCTCGCCGCGGTGGTCCGACGCTTCACCGAGGTGCTCGTCGTCGCAGCGCACCCCGATGACGAGACGATCGGCGTCGGAGGCCTGGTCGCCGACCTCGCCGATGCCGGGGCCTGCGTGCACGTCCTCGTCGCCACCGACGGCGAGCGCTCGCACCCGGTCGCCGACGCCGGCGCCCGGGCCGCCCTGGCCGCACGACGGCGCGCCGAGGTCGAGCGCGCCGTGGGTCTGCTCGCCCCCGCAGCACGCGTCACCCACCTCGGCCTCCCCGACACCGGCCTCGACCGGGCCGGGAGCGAGCTGCGCGACTCCCTCGCCCAGCGCTGCGGGCCAGGGACGCTCGTCCTCGCCCCGTGGGTCGCCGACGGGCACGGCGACCACGACGCCCTCGGCCGCTCGAGTGCCGCGGCCGCCGGGGACAGTGGCGCCGCCGTGGCCCACTACCCCATCTGGCTCTGGCACTGGAGCACCCCCGACGCGCTGCCGTGGGACCGGGTCGTCGCGGTCGAGCCGTCGCGGGACGCGATGTACCGCAAGCGGTCCGCACTCGTGGAGTTCCGGACCCAGACGACCCCGCGCGGCGGCCCCGAGGCCGACGACGACGACGGCGCAGCGGTCCTCGGCGGACCCCTCCTCGCCCGCGCCCACCGGCTCCTCGAGGTCCTGATCGACCCCGACGGCGTCGTCCCGCTCCTGCCCGCCGGAGCGCGTGGCGCGGTACGGCCCGACGACCGCGCCGCCACGTTCGACGCGATGTACGACGACGGTGACGACCCGTGGCGGCTCGACGGGTCCTTCTACGAGGACCGCCGCCGCGCGCTCGTCCTCGGCCTCCTCGGGCGCCCGAGGCTCGGGCGCGTCCTCGAGGTGGGCTGTGCCGACGGCCGGCTCACCGCCGAGCTCCTCCGGCGGGCCGACGAGGTCGTCGCCCTCGACACCAGCCCCCGCGCCGTGCGGGCCGCCCGGACCCGGGTCCCCGGCGCCGAGGTCCTCGTGGGGACCGCTCCCGACGACCTGCCGCCGGGTCCCTTCGACGTCGTGGTCCTCTCGGAGGTCGGCTACTTCCTCACGCCGCTCGAGCTCGTCGCGACCCTGCGACGCTGTGAGGCCGCCCTCGCACCCGGGGGCGAGCTCCTCCTCTGCCACTGGCAGCACCCCACGACCGGCATCCCGCTCGACGGCCACCTCGTGCACGAGCAGGCCGCGTCTCAGCTGGGCCTGCGCCGTCGCGCGGTCCACGTCGACGACGACCTGCGCATCGAGGTCTGGGGCGACGGCCCCTCGCCCGCCGTCCGCGAGGGGCGCGGGTGACCAGCGTGCCGCTCCCGACGCCCGGCACCGTCCGGCACCTCGTCGTCGCGATCCCCGCCCGGGACGAGGAGGCGCTGCTGCCCTCGTGCCTGGGCGCGGCCCGGGCTGCGGTCCGGGTGCTCGAGGAGGCTCGTCCCGACATCCGTGTCGTCGTCGCGGTCGCCCTCGACGGGTGCACCGACGGCTCGGCCGGGGTCGCGGCGGGGTTCGGGGTCGCGCTGACGACGCTCGCCGGCGAGGGGGTCGGAGCGGCGCGGGACGCCGCGGTGGCGCGGGGGCTCGAGGTGCTCGGCGGCCCCGAGGAGCCGACGACCTGGCTCGCGTGCACCGATGCCGACACGGTCGTCCCCCCGCAGTGGCTCCTGCGCCAGGTCCTCTGGGCCGACCAGGGCGTCGACCTCGTCGTCGGCACCGCCGAGCCGGTGGGGGTGGACCGGCCCGAGACCCTGGACGCGTGGCACGCCCGCCACCGCCTCGTCGAGGGACACGAGCACGTCCACGGCGCGAACCTCGGTGTGCGAGCAAGCCGTTGGCGCGAGGTCGGTGGCTTCGGTCACCGTCGCCTCGGGGAGGACGTCCACCTCGTCGAGCGCGTCCGGGCCGTCAGCGACCACACGGTGGCCACCGACACGACCCGCGTCCTGACCTCCGGTCGCTCCCGCAGCCGGGTCGCCGCCGGGTTCGCCGGCTACCTCGCCGACCTCGAGACCGGCACCGGCTGACCCGGCCTGCGTCGCCCGCCGACGGCGTCAGCTCCAGTCGAGGACGACCTTGCCGCCGGTGCCCGACCGGGTCTCGGCGAAGGCAGCCGGCCACTCCTCGGCGGGGTAGCGACCGGTGACCACCGAGGACACGGCACGCCGCAGCTCCGGTGACGTCGCGAGCATCGAGCCCATGAGGTACCAGGTCTCGAACATCTCGCGGCCGTAGATGCCCCGCAGCGTGATCATGTGCGTGATGACGCGGCCCCAGTCGATGGCGTAGCGGTCCTTGGGCAGCCCGAGGAGGGCCACCCGCCCGCCGTGGTTCATGTTCGCCAACAGGTCCTCGACCGCCGCCGGCGAGCCCGACATCTCGAGGGCGATGTCGAACCCCTCGACCATCCCCAGCTCGACCTGCGCGGCCCGCAGCGACCCGCCCGCCCCGACGTTGACGACGAGGTCGGCGCCGGCGGCCTTCGCGAGGGCGAGCCGTTCGTCGCTCATGTCGGTGACGCAGATCCGCCGTGCCCCCGCGTGCCGCGCCACCGCCGTCGCCATGACCCCGATGGGCCCGGCGCCGGTGACGACGACGTCCTCCCCGACGACGGGCCACTGCAGCGCCGTGTGCGTGGCGTTGCCGAGGGGGTCGAACAGCGCGCCGAGGTCGGGGTCGAGGTCGGCGGGCTGCACCCACGCGTTCTGGGCCGGGATGACGACGTAGTCGGCGAAGGCACCGTCGCGGTTGACGCCGACGCCGATCGTGTTGATGCACAGGTGGCGCCGTCCGGCGCGGCAGTTGCGGCACGTCCCGCACACGAGGTGACCCTCGCCCGAGACCCGGTCGCCGACCGCGACGTGGTCGACGTCGGCGCCGACCTCGACGACCTCGCCGAAGAACTCGTGGCCGAGCGTCATCGGCACCTGCACCGTGGCGGCGGCCCACTCGTCCCACTGCTCGAGGTGGAGGTCGGTGCCGCACAAGCCCGCCCGCAGCACCCGGATCTTGACGTCCTTGTCGCCGCACTCGGGCTCGGGGACGTCGACGAGCTCGAGACCGGGACCTGCCGTGACCTTCCGCAGTGCGCGCACGGGCCCATCATGCCGCGACTGCTCCACGACCGGGCTCGGCACCGTTCGTCGCACGACGCCCACCGTTCGGCGCAGCCGGACCCACCGCACGCCGCTGGCCGGACCCGCCGGGCGAGGGGCGCGCGCCGGACCTTCCCCGCACCCACCGTGACCAGCACCCTTGGGTCCGACCCCGGGCCGCACGGCCCGGACGAGACCCTGGAGGTGACCGTGAGCAACGACGCTCGCACGCAGCAAGAGGACGCGTACCTCGCCCTGCAGACCACTTCGGAGTTCCAGGAGCTGCGTCGCAAGTTCCGCGGGTTCGTCTTCCCGACGACCGCGTTCTTCCTCGCCTGGTACTTCCTCTACGTCCTGCTCTCGATGTTCGCCCCCGGGTTCATGGGGACCCGCGTCTTCGGGACGGTCACGATCGGCCTGCTCTTCGGGCTCGGCCAGTTCGTCACGACCTTCGCCATCACGATCCTCTACGCACGCTGGGCCAACCGCGTGTTCGACCCGCTGGCCGACCGTCTCGGCGCCCAGCTCGACGCGCGCAAGGAGCACTGACCATGGCCCTCCTCCCCACGGCTGAGGCCGCCTCGGTCGGCAGCCCGGCCCTGAACATCGCGATCTTCGCGGCGTTCGTCGTCGTGACGCTCGCCATCGTCATCAAGGTCGCCTCCGGCAAGAAGACGGCCGAGCAGTACTACACGGCCGCCGGCGCGTTCTCCGGCCGCCAGAACGGGATCGCGCTCGCCGGGGACTACCTGTCGGCCGCGAGCTTCCTCGGCATCGCCGGGGCCATCGCGCTCCAGGGCTACGACGGCTTCCTGTACTCCATCGGGTTCCTCGTCGCGTGGCTCGTCGCGCTGCTCCTCGTGGCCGAGCTGATGCGCAACACCGGCCGCTTCACCATGGCCGACGTCCTGTCCTACCGCCTCAAGCAGCGCCCGGTGCGCATCGCGGTGGCCCTGTCGGTCATCGCCGTCTCGTTCTTCTACCTCCTCGCCCAGATGGCCGGTGCGGGCGGTCTCGTCTCGCTCCTCCTGGGCATCAGCGGCGAGGCCGCGCAGAACCTCGTCATCGCCGTCGTCGGCGCCGTGATGATCGCCTACGTCCTCATCGGCGGGATGAAGGGCACGACCTGGGTGCAGATCATCAAGGCCGTCCTCCTCATCGCGGGCACGTTCGTCATCACGGTCTGGGTCCTCGGCAAGTACGGGTTCAACCCCTCCTCGCTGTTCCAGGCGGCCGCCGACAACTCGCCTGCCGCTGGTGAGAAGCTCTTCGAGCCGGGCCTGAAGTACGGCAAGAACCTCACGACGAAGATCGACTTCATCTCCCTGTCGATGGCGCTCGTGCTCGGCACCGCGGGTCTGCCGCACGTCCTCCAGCGGTTCTACACGGTCCCGACCAGCAAGCAGGCCCGCAGGTCGGTCGAGTGGGCCATCTGGCTCATCGGCGGGTTCTACCTCCTCACCCTCGTCGTCGGCTACGGTGCCGCGGCCCTCGTCGGCCCCGACACCATCAACGCCGCTCCCGGCAAGGCCAACGCGGCCGCTCCGCTGCTCGCCTACGAGCTCGGTGGCTCGGTCCTCCTCGGCATCATCTCGGGCATCGCCTTCGCGACGATCCTCGCCGTGGTCGCCGGCCTGACCATCACGACGTCGGCGACCTTCGCGCACGACCTCTACAAGGAGGTCTTCAAACGGGGGGTCACGGCGGAGGGCAGCGAGGTGCGGGTGGCCCGCATCGCCGCGGTCGTCATCGGCATCGTCGCGATCATCGGCGGCATCTTCGCCAAGAGCCAGAACATCGCGTTCCTCGTGGCCCTGGCCTTCGCCGTCGCGGCGAGCGCGAACCTGCCGACGATCCTGTACTCGCTGTTCTGGAAGGGCTTCAACACCCGCGGCGCGCTGTTCTCGATCTACGGCGGGCTCATCAGCGCGATCGGCCTGATCATCTTCAGCCCGGTCGTGTCCGGCAAGCCCGCGCTCGTCGAGGGGGGTCCCAGCCAGTCGATGATCACCAACACGGCGATCGACTTCAGCTGGTTCCCGCTCGACAACCCGGGCCTGGTCTCCATCCCGCTCGCGTTCTTCCTCGGCTGGCTCGGCTCGGTCACGAGCAAGGAGCACAACGCGATGAAGTACGCCGAGATGGAGGTCCGCAGCCTCACCGGCCACGGTGTCGGGGAGGCGGTCGACCACTGACCGCCTGACCGGGAGGCGCCCGCGCCTCCCACCACGAGCCAGCGGCCGCGAGGAGTTCACCCCCTCGCGGCCGCTGCTTCGTGGCTGCCGGACCGAAGGTCAGTGCCACCCGGCGATGGAGACGGGCCTGCCGTCGATGACGTCGGCGACGAGCTCCGCGAACCGCGGGCAGGCCGTGATGTCGTGCGCCCGGCAGCGCAGGGCGTGCTCGGTCATCTCGCGGGAGCGCTCGATCGACTCGGCCCGCTCGGCGAGGTCGCGCAGGTGCGCCTCGAGAACCTCGTGGCGGTTGGCCGACCCCCCGTCGAGGAGCACGCGCACCTGCTCGAGCGACATCCCCGCCGCCTTGCTCCGCAGGATGACAGCGACCCGGGTGAGGTCGCCGGGCCCGTAGCGCCGGTACCCCGAGGCGTCGCGCGCGGGCTCGAGCAGGCCCTCGTCCTCCCAGTGCCGCAGGACGTGTGTGGGGAGGTCGAAGCGCCTCGCGAGCTCGCCGACGGTCCACTGCTGCTTCCCGGTTGCCTTCATGTCCACCTGAAGGTACAGCCTGTCGGTCATGACGACCACACCGAGCCCGGGAGGACCCATGGAGACCGCGAACGCCACCCCCTTCGACACCGACGTCGCCGTCGTCGGAGGAGGCCCCGCCGGCCTCCAGGCCGCGCTGACCATCGGGCGCGTGCACCGACGGGCGACCCTCTTCGACGACGGGCGCTACCGCAACGCCACCGTCGCCCACATGCACAACGTCGTCACCCACGACGGCACCCCGCCGTCGGAGTTCCGCGCGACGGGGCGCGCCGAGCTCGCGGCCTACGACACCGTCGAGGTGCGCGATGAGCGCGTCGAGCGGGTTGCCGCGCGGTCCGGTGGCGGCTTCACCCTGACGACGACCGGCGGCTCCGAGCTGGGCGCAGCGGCGGTCGTCCTCGCCACCGGGCTGCGCGACGAGCTGCCGGCGGTCGAGGGCCTCGACGCGCTGTGGGGCGACCTCGTCGCCGCGTGCCCGTTCTGCCACGGCCACGAGGCGGCCGGGCGACGGGTCGGCATCCTCGGCGCGGCGGCGGCACCCCACCTGTCGCGGATCCTGGGCCCGGTCGCGGGGTCGGTGGTCGTCCTGCCCCACGAGGAGGACGCACCGGACGGGCTGCCCGTCGACGTCGAGGTGGCACCCGGCCGGGTCGTGCGCGCCCACCGCGAGGGCGACGAGGTCGTCCTCACCCTCGAGCACGGACGCGAGGAGCGGGTGGCGGCGCTGTTCGTCGCCCCTCGGTTCACCCAGTCGGCCCCGTTCGCCGAGCAGCTCGGGCTCGAGCTGAACCCGTCGGGCTGCATCCGGGTCGACGAGCTGGGGCGGACGAGCCTGCCCGGTGTCAGCGCCGGCGGAGACCTCGCCCACAACGCCGCCCTGCCCATGCCGATGGTCTCGGTCGTCCAGGCGATGGCCGGTGGACAGCTCGCGGCCTCCGGCGCCCTCATGGGCCTCCTCGCCGGCGGCCACTGACCGGTCAGGCGCCCCTCCGTCGGCGAGTGTCCCCGAACCTCCGCGATGGCGCCCGATGTCGGGGGCGACTTCGGAGGTTCGGGGCAGAGGGCCATCAGGTGTATCAGCGCGGGTCTGCCGGGGCTCCTCCCTGCACCACTCACGCAGGGAGCCCGCCATGTCATCGTCCGCCACCACCCGCCCCGGCCGCGCCCACCCGGATGCCGTCCGCCGTCGCCCCACGCACCGCGCCGTCCGGGCCCTGTCGGCCCTCGCGGCGTCGGCCGCCCTCGTCGGCGCCCCAGCAGCGCTGACGACCGCGACCGCCACGGCCGCCACGGCCGCCGCGTGCAGCACGCCGTGGGGCTCGACCGCCAAGACCTCGTCCCCGATGGCGACGGGTCGCGTCACCGGCGTCCGCGCCGGACGGCACACCTGCTACGACCGCCTCGTCGTCGACATGACCGGGCGCGCTCCCGGGTACGACGTCCGCTACGTCACGACCGTGCACGAGGACGGCTCCGGCTTCCCGGTGCCCGTCGCCGGCGGGGCCCGCCTCGCCGTCATCGCCCGCAAGGGGGCGACGAGCGTGCCCTCGATGCCGTCGGTCACCGGGTTCTCGACCTTCCGCCAGGTTCGCTGGGCCGGGTCGTTCGAGGGCCAGACGACCCTCGCCCTCGGTGTGCGCGCCCGCCTGCCCTTCCGGGTCTCGACGACCTACGACGCCGCGACCAACCGCAGCCGCGTCATCATCGACGTCGCGCACCGCTGGTGACGCGAGGCCCGCACGCGGCACCGGGCCCCGACGTCAGCGTCGGGGCCCGGCGCCGTGAGGTGGGTCGGGGTCAGGCCGAGGTCGAGGCCTCGGCCCGCATCCGTGCCGCGAGGTCGTCGTCGACGGTCTCGAAGAAGTGACCCACGACGCCCTCGAGGTGGTCCAGGCTCTCGGCCCGGAACAGCACCGGCTGGTAGGCCGTGATGTCGTAGTTCAGCGTGCCCATCGCGTGGAGGTCGAGCGGCCGGATGTCCATGTGGCCGAACTCGTCCATCTCGCCGTAGCTCGACAGGATCCCGGCGCCGTAGGCCTTGGTCTCCCCGTCCTCGGCCATGACCCCGAACTCGATGGAGAACCAGAAGACGTCGGCGACGAACTGCATCGCCTCGTCGCTCTCGAGCCGCCTGCTGGCCTCGCCCGCGGCGCGGGTGATGGCGGCGAAGCGCGGGCTCGCGAGCTGGTTCCCGTGACCGATGACCTCGTGGATGATGTCGGGCTCGGGCGTGTAGAGCGGCTGGCTCGGGTGGCGCAGGTACTGCGTGGAGTTGAAGGTCGAGGACCCGAGGTCGGCGTAGAACTCGCGCAGCGGGACCAGGCCCGGGGCCGCACGGTAGGACCAGCCGGTGAGCGGGAGGAGCTGCTCGGTGACCTCGGCCAGCTGGGGCACGTGGTCGGTCGGCAGCCGCAGGGCGTCCTTGGCCGCGAGGAACTCGCTGTGCGCGTACTTGTCGTGCTTCGGCGCGAGCTCGGCGGACACGAGGCGCCAGATGGCGTGCTCCTCGTCGGTGTACTCGACGGTCGGCACCGGCTCGCCCGGCCGGTGGGCCAGGGCTGCGGCGGCGATCTCGCCACGACGGGTGCGGTACGCGGCGTCGGTGAACCCAGGGTGGTTCTCGCCCAGGTGCACCTGCACCAGTCCGTCGGCGTCGGTCGTCACGGCCGAGTAGAGCTGTCCCTCCTCGAACACCGCGCTCACCTCCTCGTGAGTGGTCGTTGGCCTCGTGAGCCCGGACCCCCACGGAACCACGGAACCGGTCAGGATGGAACCAATGCCCGACACCCTGGGCAACGAGCGCACACTTTCGCCCTTCCACGCCGCGAAACACTGGTCAACCTGTCCGAGGCACCGGTGGGGGCCGCCGACCGCCTCCGCAGAACGGCCGACGGACGGTCGCCCCCTCCCGCTGGGCGCGCCGCACGCCCGTCCGTCGGGTGCCCGGGTGAGGACGGTTGCCCCCACCCCCCGTGGAGGGGTTGGGTGGTCCCAGCCACTCAACGAGGAGGATCACCGCCGTGACCGACGACAGCCTGTCCAGCCACGCTCACGAGATGGACTTCGCCCCCACCCCTGAGTTCGCCGATCAGGCCAACGGCACCGCGGACCTGTACGACCGCGCCGCCGAGGACCACGAGGGGTTCTGGGCCGAGCAGGCCCGCAGCCGGGTCACCTGGGCGAAGGACTTCGAGCGCACCCTCGACTGGGACGACGCCCCCTTCGCCAGGTGGTTCGTCGGTGGTGAGCTCAACGTCGCGTCCAACTGCGTCGACCGCCACGTCGAGGCCGGCAACGGCGAGCGCGTCGCCATCCACTTCGAGGGCGAGGCCGGCGACACCCGCACCCTCACCTACGCCGACCTCCAGCGCGAGGTCGCCAAGGCGGCCAACGCCCTCACCGAGCTCGGGATCGGCAAGGGCGACACCGTCGCCGTCTACATGCCGATGATCCCCGAGACCGTCGTGACGATGCTCGCCTGCGCCCGCCTGGGAGCCCCGCACTCGGTGATCTTCGGCGGCTTCTCGGCCGAGGCGCTGCACACCCGCATCGACGACGCCCAGTGCAAGCTCGTCGTGACGACCGACGGCCAGTTCCGCCGCGGCAAGCCGTCTCCCCTCAAGCCCGCCGTCGACGAGGCGCTGACCCGCGACAACCCGGTCGAGCACGTCCTCGTCGTCAAGCGCACCGACACCGAGGTCGAGTGGGTTGAGGGTCGAGACGTGTGGTGGCACGACGTCGTCGACCGGCAGGACGACACCCACGAGGCGCAGCCGCACGACAGCGAGCACCCGCTCTTCATCCTCTACACGAGCGGCACGACCGGGAAGCCCAAGGGCATCTTCCACACGAGCGGCGGCTACCTCACCCAGGCCGCGTACACGAACTCCGTCGTCCACGACGTGCACCCCGAGACCGACGTCTACTGGTGCACCGCCGACGTCGGCTGGGTCACCGGCCACAGCTACATCGTCTACGGCCCCCTGGCCAACGGCGCGACCCAGCTGATGTACGAGGGCACCCCCGACACCCCGCACCAGGGCCGCTGGTGGGAGCTCATCGAGAAGTACAAGGTCTCGGTCCTCTACACGGCGCCCACCGCCATCCGCACCTTCATGAAGTGGGGTGACGACATCCCGGCGAAGTTCGACCTGTCGTCGGTGCGGGTCCTCGGCAGCGTGGGCGAGCCGATCAACCCCGAGGCGTGGCTCTGGTACCGCAAGAACATCGGCGGAGGCAAGGCCCCCATCGTCGACACCTGGTGGCAGACGGAGACCGGCGGCATCATGATCAGCCCGCTGCCGGGCGTCACCACGCTCGAGCCCGGGTCGGCGCAGCGGCCGATCCCCGGCATCTCGGCCGAGATCCTCGACGACGAGGGCCAGCCGTTCACCGAGGCCGAGAAGGTCGGCTACCTCGTCCTCACCAAGCCGTGGCCCGGGATGCTGCGCGGCATCTGGGGCGACCCCGAGCGCTACAAGGAGACCTACTGGACCCGGTTCGGGCCGAAGTACTACTTCGCCGGCGACGGTGCGAAGTACGACGAGAAGGGCAACATCTGGCTGCTCGGCCGGGTCGACGACGTCATGAACATCTCGGGCCACCGGCTCTCGACCGCCGAGATCGAGTCGGCGCTCGTGTCGCACCCGTCGGTGGCCGAGGCCGCCGTGGTCGGGGCGTCCGACGAGACGACCGGCCAGGCCGTGTGCGCGTTCGTCATCCTCCGGGGTGATGCCGCCGACGAGGGCGAGACGACGATCCAGGCGCTGCGCAACCACGTGGCCAAGGAGATCGGCCCGATCGCCAAGCCGCGCCAGATCATGATCGTCCCCGAGCTGCCGAAGACGCGGTCCGGCAAGATCATGCGCCGCCTCCTCAAGGACGTCGCCGAGAACCGCGAGGTCGGCGATGTCACGACGCTGGCCGACTCCTCGGTCATGAACCTCATCTCGCAGGGACTCAAGGGCGGTTCCGCCGACTGACTCCGGGCGGGAGATCGAGGGGTGTCGCGCAGGACGCGGCACCCCTCACCCGTCCGCCCCCATCGCCACCCCCCCCCACCGTTCGAGGTGAAACCCGACCACCGCAGCGTCTCCTTTCACCTCGACCCCCGGTCGAGGTCATCCGCTGGTACCGGACGCCCCCCGATGACCTCGACCCGACGAGACGGCAGGGCGCACGGCGCCCCACCGCCCGGGTGGCCCGGCGCACCGGGTGATCCAACCGTGCGGTTGGATCACCGTATGAGTCGTCCCCGCATCGGCATCGTCACCGCGAGCACCCGCCCGAACCGCATCGGCCACCACGTCGCGGCCTGGGTCAGCGGACTCGCCCCGGAGGACGTCGAGCTCGTCCCCGTCGACCTGCGCGAGCTCGGCCTCCCGCTCCTCGACGAGCCCGACATGCCGTCAGAGGGCCACTACGCGCACGAGCACACCCGCCGGTGGGCAGCCCTCGTCGAGTCGCTCGACGCCGTCGTCCTCGTCATGCCCGAGTACAACCGGGGCTACAACGCGGCGCTGAAGAACGCCATCGACTACCTCTACGCCGAGTGGGACGGACTGCCCGTCGCCTGCGTCGGGTACGGCTGGAGCGGGGCGCAGTACGCGCGCTCGGCCCTGCGCCAGACCCTCGAGCGGATCAAGATGGTCGTCGTCGAGGGCGCCGCGCTCCACTTCGAGCAGACCCTCGACCTCGACGGCACGGTCCACGCCGACGACGACGCCACCACCGACGTCGAGCGGATGTTCGCCACCCTCACCGAGGCCGTCGCCGCCGAGCCTCGCTAGACTGGCTGACGGAGCGCCGGGAAGTCTGGTCGGCACCGCTTCGCTGTGCCCTCCACGGGACACCGCCCCCGACCGGAGGAATGCCATGAGCCCCGCGCCCGACTCACACGAATCACCCGACTCCCCCAGGTCCGAGCCGTCCCGCCCGCGGCTGTTCCGCCGCTCGAGCTGGCCCGAGGCCCAGTTCGTCTCCAACGCCCTGCGCACCGAGACCATCGGTGGAGCGGTCCTCCTCGTGGCCGCGCTCGCGGCCCTCGCGCTGGCGAACAGCCCGTGGCGCGACGCCTACACCGGCCTGCGCGACACCGCCGTCGGCGTCGAGTGGGGCGACCTGCGCCTCACCCTCGGGCACTGGGCCGCCGACGGGCTCCTCGCGATCTTCTTCCTCGTCGCGGGCCTGGAGCTCAAGCGAGAGTTCCTCGTCGGCGAGCTGCGCACCCCGGCGCGCGCCGCCGTTCCCGTGATCGCGGCGGTCGGCGGGGTCGTGACCCCGGCCCTGGTCTTCGTGGCGGTCGTCGCCGCCCTCGGCGGGGAGGGCGACGCGTACCGCGGGTGGGCGATCCCCACCGCGACCGACATCGCCTTCGCGCTCGCGGTCCTC
The DNA here is from genome assembly GCA_963834225.1 of uncultured Actinomycetota bacterium. GTDB lineage: Bacteria > Actinomycetota > Actinomycetes > Actinomycetales > Dermatophilaceae > Oryzobacter. The sequence goes on from CAWIAT010000023.1 coordinate 238,413, forward strand.
GCCGTCATCGGCTCGCACCTGCCGTCGGCGCTGCGGGCCTTCCTCCTCACCCTCGCCGTCGTCGACGACCTCATCGCCATCACGATCATCGCGATCTTCTACACCGCCGACCTCGAGGTCGTCCCCCTCCTCCTCGCACTGCTGCCCCTCGCCGCGTTCGCGGCCCTCGCCCAGCGCCGGATCACGCACTGGTGGCTGCTGGTGCCGCTCGCGCTCGCGACGTGGGGGCTGGTCCACGCCTCCGGGGTCCACGCGACGGTGGCCGGCATCCTCCTCGGCCTCTCGGTGCCGGTGCGCCCGCGGGCGCGCGTCCCGGCGGCGAGCACGCTGGCCGCCGACACCGACGTCGCGCACCGCTTCGAGCACCGGCTGCGGCCCCTGTCGGCCGGGGTCGCGGTCCCCGTCTTCGCCTTCTTCGCCTCGGGCGTCACCGTCGTCGGAGGCGGGCTCGCCGCCACAGCAGCCGACCCCGTCGCCGTGGGGGTCGTCGTCGCCCTCGTCGTCGGCAAGCTCGTGGGCGTCCTCGGCGCCACCTGGCTCGTCGCGCGGTTCACCCGGGCGAGCCTGGACGACGGGTTGGCGTGGGCGGACGTCGCCGGGCTGGCCCTGCTCACCGGGGTCGGCTTCACCGTGTCCCTGCTCGTCGGCGAGCTGGCCTACGGCACGGGCAGCGAGCGCGACGACCACGTCAAGCTCGCCGTCCTCATCGGGTCGCTCACGGCGGCGGCCCTCGCGACGGTCGTGCTCCGGCTGCGCAACCGGGTGTACGCCGCCATCGCCGCGGAGGAGGCGCGCGACTCCGACGCCGACGGTGTCCCCGACGTGTACCAACGGGAGCGCGACGTCTGAGCACCGGCCCGACTGGGTAGGGTCGGACCCAGGCCCCACCGGGCACCGACGCACAGTGAGGCGGCAGACGCATGGCAACGGGCACCGAGCGCACCATCGGCCAGCTGGTGGCCGACGCGACGCACGACCTCCAGGGCATCGTCCGCGGTGAGGTCGCCCTCGCCAAGGCGGAGGTGACGAGCGGCGCCAAGGTCATCGGCAAGGGTGCCGGCCTGCTCGCCGGCGCGGCCTTCCTCGGGCTCATGGGTCTCGTCTTCGTCCTCCACGGCCTGTCGTGGGTCATCGCCGAGTGGCTGCCCGTCTGGGCCGGTTACCTCATCGTCGCGGGGGTCCTCCTCCTCGTCGCGGCCGTCCTCGGCCTGCTCGGCAAGAAGGCGCTCGAGAGCGCCCGGCCGAAGCCCGACCGCGCCATCGACCAGGCCCAGCAGACCATCGAGACGATCAAGACGCACGGCGCCGCCTGAGCGTCCCTGTCCCCGACGATCCGACGGCCGAGCGCCCCACGGCCCGTCAGCCGTCGACGCACCGCCCCGTCGACACCGCCGTCTCGCCCGTGGTCCCACGGCGGACGACGGGCGCGATCTCGTCGAGGGTGAGGGCGTACCCGGTGTCGGGGTCGTCGAGGGAGGTCGCGAAGACCATCCCGACGACGTCGCCCGCGGGGTCGAGGACCGGCCCTCCGGACCCGCCGCTGCGGACCGTGCCGCGCAGCGAGTAGATCTCGCGGGTGACACCGAGCCGGCCGTAGATGTCGGCGCCCTGGGCCGAGAGCGTCGTGCGGACCCGGGCGCCGCCGACGCTCAGCCCGGCGTCGCCGGGAAAGCCCGCGAGGACCGCGGGGTCGCCGGCGGCGAGCTCACGCCCGAGGTCGAGGGCGGGGGCCCGGAGCCCGGGCACGTCGAGGACGGCGACGTCGCGCCGCGGGTCGAAGGCGACGACGCGGGCCACCCGCTCGCGGCCGGTGCCCCCGACCCTCACCCGGACGTCGTCGGCGGCGGCGACGACGTGGGCGTTGGTGACGACCCGGCCCGGGGCCACGACCCAGCCGCTGCCGACCTGGGCGCGGTCGCAGCGGCCGGCCTCGGCGCGCACGCGGATGACCGACCCGAGCGCCCGCACGACGTCGGGGTCGTCGACGAAGGCCTGGTCGGGGGCGGCGACGGGCGGGATCGGCTCGGGACCCAGGCCCTCGAAGACCCGCGGGAACCCGCCGGCGTCGAGCGCGCGGGTGACGCCGTCGACGAGGCGCCCGGCGGAGGGCGGGACGACCTCGTCGATCGCCTGCACGACGGTCGACCCCGCGACGAGGCTGCGCAGCTGCGGCGGCCCGTCGTTGCGCAGCGCTCCCGCGACGACCCACACGACGAGCACCGCGGCCGCCACGACCGCGACGAGCCCGAGGAGCGAGTCGACGGCGCGGGCGAGCGGCGCGCGCACGGCCTCACGGACCCGCCGCCCGAGGACGAGCATGAGCGACTGTGCGAGGGCGGCCGAGAGGAAGACGACCGCCACGAGGGCGATGGCGCCCGTGGTCGTGCCGACGTCGACGCCGGCCCGGTCCTCGAGGAGGTCGGGGACGAAGCGCAGCGCGAGGAAGGCGCCACCGACGAGCCCGACGAGACCGAGCACCGAGGCGACGACCCCCTGCCGCCAGCCCGTGACGGCGTAGCCGAGGAGCGCGAGGACGAGGACGACGTCGAGGACGGTGGAGCCGCTCACCGGTCGAGCCCCCGCATCCACGGCGACAGGACGCGGTCGGGCAGCGACCGCTCCTCGCCCTCGTCCCACGCGCGGGTGAGGCCGGCGAGGTCGAGGACGGTGCTGAGGAGCATCGCGGTGAAGCCCCACACGTACACGCCGTCGACCTCGAAGGCGGGGCCGCGGTAGGGCCCGAAGACCGCGGTGAACCGGTGCGCGGGGTTCAGGAGGGCGCCCACGGGGACCCGGTCGACGGAGGCGACCTCGCCGCGGTCGACCACCCGGACCTCGCCGGGGGTCGGCCACCAGGCGAGGACGGGGGTGACCGAGGTGCTGCTCGGCATGAGGTGGAGGTCGGGCAGGACGGCGAGCACCTCGACGCCCGACGGGTCGAGGCCGACCTCCTCCTCGGCCTCGCGCAGGGCGGCCGCGACCGGTCCGGAGTCCTCGGGGTCGATCCGGCCACCGGGGAAGGACACCTGGCCGGGGTGCGCTCGCAGCGTGTGCGCGCGTTCGGTGAGGACGACGTCCTCCCCACCCTCGGGGTCGGGGCCGAAGACGATGAGGACGGCCGAGCGGCGGTCCACGACGGGATCGGGCGCGTGGGTGGCGAACCACTCGTGCTCCCCCACGTCGGTGCGGGCCGCGAGCGCCGTGAGCCACGACGGGGCGGCGACGGGGCCGCGCGTCACGGGTCGCGCGGGTCGCCGGGCAGGGGCCCCGGCGGGGGGTCGGGGAGGACGGCGCCCGGCGCGAGCTCGTAGGCGAGGAGCGTGCGGGCCTTGGCGGGGTCGGTCTCGCCCTCGCCGTAGGAGGGGCACAGGGTGGCGACCGGGCAGGCGCCGCAGGCCGGCTTGCGGGCGTGGCAGGTGCGGCGCCCGTGGAAGATGAGGACGTGGCTGAGCATCGTCCACTCGCGCCGCTCGAACAGCGAGGCCATCGCGCTCTCGACCTTCACCGGGTCGGTCTCGTCGGTCCAGGCGAAGCGCCGGGCGAGCCGCCCCACGTGGGTGTCGACGGTGATCCCCGGGACGCCGAAGGCGTTGCCGAGGACGACGTTGGCGGTCTTGCGACCGACGCCCGGCAGGGTGACCAGGTCCTCGAGGCGGCCCGGCACCTCGCCGCCGAACCGCTCGACGAGCGCCTGCGAGAGCGAGATGACCGAGTTCGTCTTGGCCCGGAAGAACCCCGTGGGGCGCAGCACGGCCTCCATCTCCTCGCGGTCGGCTGCGGCGAGCGCCTCGGCGGTGGGCCAGCGCGAGAAGAGGGTGGGGGTGACCGTGTTGACCATGACGTCGGTGGTCTGGGCCGAGAGCACCGTGGCGACGAGCAGCTGGAGCGGGGTCTGGAAGTCGAGCTCGCAGTGCGCGTACGGGTACCGCTCGTGGAGGGCGCGGTAGGTGCGGCGGGCCCGGCGGGTGCGGGCGACCGGGGTCTCCTCACCGGCGCGGGCACGGCGGGCAACGGCGGACGTCGGGGGCACGGCCGCAGCCTACGTGCTGGGGCCGACGGTCCCTCCGGGCGTTCTCGGCCGGCGACGACGTCCGCTCAGGTCCGTGCTGGTCCGTGCTGGTCCGCGCTGGTCCGCCTGCGTCCGGGCCCGGGTCGGTCTCTGGCACACTGAGCCCCGTGGACCACGACGTCGTGCGCCGAGCGCCTCTCTTCGCCACCATCGACGACCCGACCGCGGAGTCGCTCATCGCGACGATGAGCCCGCAGCGGCTCGAGCGCGGCGACATCCTCTTCCACGAGGGTGACCAGGGTGACCGGCTCTACGTCATCGGCGAGGGCAAGATCAAGCTCGGCCGCACGAGCACCGACGGCCGCGAGAACCTCCTCGCGATCCTCGGCCCCGGCGAGATGTTCGGTGAGCTCTCGCTCTTCGACCCGGGCCCGCGCACCGCCACGGCCACCGCGGTGGCCGAGACGCAGGTCGTCTCGATGGGCCACGAGCAGCTCAAGGACTTCCTCGCCCAGCGTCCCGGTGTCGCCACGACGCTGCTCGCCGCCCTCGCGCGCCGGCTGCGCCGCACCAACGAGTCGCTGGCCGACCTCGTGTTCACCGACGTGCCCGGCCGCGTCGCGAAGGCGCTCCTCGACCTCGCCGCGCGCTTCGGCCGCCCCGTCGAGGAGGGCGTGCTCGTCTCGCACGACCTCACCCAGGAGGAGCTGGCCCAGCTCGTCGGTGCGTCGCGCGAGACGGTGAACAAGGCCCTGGCCGACTTCGCGTCGCGCGGCTGGCTGCGCCTCGAGGCGCGAGCCGTGCTGCTCCTCGACGTCGAGCGCCTCAAGCGCCGGGCCCGCTGACCCCCAGGTACTCGAGCTGGGCGCGGATCGACATCCGCGCGGCCGGCCACACGGCCTCCGGCACCTCGGCGTAGACCCGGCGGAGCACGCCCTCGACGGGGTCGACCTCGCCCGCGGCACCGTCGGCGAGGGCGTCGCGCACCTGGTCGAGCCGCTCGGCGCGGTGGGTGCGGTAGAACGCGACCATCGCGGCGGCGTCGGGGACGACGGGTCCGTGGCCCGGGAGGACGGTGGCGACCGACCCGTCGCCGGTGAGCGCCCGGATCCGCTCGAGGGAGCCGAGGTACGCCTCGAGCTCGCCGTCGGGATGGGCGACCACCGTCGTCCCGCGCCCGAGGACGGTGTCGCCGGTGAGGAGGGCGTGGTCGGCGGGCAGGGCGAAGGAGAGCGAGTCCGCGGTGTGGCCCGGGGTCGCGACGACCCGCAGCTCGAGGCCGCCCGTCGTGACGACCGACCCGTCGCGCAGGTCGTCCTGGCGCTGCCCCACCGCGCGGACCGGGGCCGAGGTGAGCTCGGCGAAGCGAGGGGCCGACTCGGCGTGGTCGTGGTGGCCGTGGGTGAGGATCGTCAGCGCGACCCGGGCGCCGCGGGCCGCGACGTTCTCGAGGACCGCCGTGAGGTGCGCCTCGTCGAGGGGTCCGGGGTCGACGACGACGGCCTCGCTCGAGCCGGGCTCCAGGAGCACCCAGGTGTTGGTGCCGTCGAGGGTCATCGGCCCGGGGTTCGGGGCGAGGACGCAGTGCGCCCGTGCGGTGACCGGCCCCCCGGCCCAGGGCGCGGCGGTGGACGGCGGTGGGGTGGTGCTCACCCGCGCGACGATAGCCGCCGACCGCGGGCGGCCGGCGTGACGGCTGGGTCCGGGCGGCTCAGCGGCCCCGCGAGCCGCGGGCGGTGGCGTCGTGGAGGAGCTGGGCGCGACCCCGGAGGGTGACGTCGAGGGTGTCGTGGAGGGCGACGAAGGTGCGCACCGCCCACACGACGAGGGCGTCGCGCTCGTCGGTCGTCATCGACAGGAGGTCGACGGACGGGTGGTGGACGGCGATCCGGCAGTCGGGGCGTCCGTCGCGGCGGTCGAACTCGAGGTCGAGCCCCGCGGCCCGGCCCCAGGCCTCGCGCTGGGCCACGAGCAGGTCGAAGAGCGCCTCGCTGCGCGAGGGGTCGCCGGTGTCGAGGCGAGCCTCGACCCGGACCCGGCCGCCGTCGACCTGGGACAGGCTCCAGCTGCCGAAGGGGCCCTCGGCGAGGTCGAGCCAGCTGCAGTCGATGTTGCGCGGGGGCAGGTGCACGTCGGGGCGGCAGGTCTGGACGCCACGCAGGACGTCGCGGAAGAGGTCCTGGCGGGCCCGGTTCTCGGGCGACTCCCCGGCGCCGCGGACGCGGGCCCGGCGGTAGCCCGTGTCGACGCGGTCACCGGGCCGCGAGGTGACGTCGAGCCAGGGGACGCGGGGGCCGGTGTCGCCGACGACGGCGACGCCGACCTCGATGCCGTAGAACCGGATCGGGGTGTCGTCACGCGCGTTGAGCCAGTCGAAGGTGTGCCGGACGTCGTCGCGCAGCTGCCTCGTGAGCCAGACGACGATCGGGTCGCCGAGGCCCGAGACGGCACCGAGGCACTCGCCGAGGACCGAGAGGTCGGCACCCTCGAGCTGGGTCGTCACGAGGACGACCCGGTCGTCCTCGAGGTGCTCGGCGCGCAGGTCGAAGTGGAACCCCTCGACGTCGACGTCGGCGGTGACCCGCTTGAGGCCGAACCCGAGGGCGTCGGCGAGGACGTCGGTGTTGCGGAAGAGCCAGGGTGAGAAGTCGTCGCGTGCAGGGGGCCAGACCTCGTCGGGGTCGCCGACGCGGCGCATCCCGCTCTCGAGGAGGAGGGCGTCACCCGGGGACTCGACGTCGAGGAGGTCGGGCGCCAGGTCGGGGACCGGCCGGAGCCGTCGGGTGGTGCGCGCGGGTGAGTCGTCCGTCGTGGGAACGCTCTCCGGGGGGCCCGAGGGCTCCCCGACCACTGCGAGATGGGTGTTCACCGTGTCGCCTTCCTTGGCCAGCCGGGTATCACGCCGGTGGTGGGTGCCAGTGGCGGTGGCCACGGACACCGCCCCCAGCAGGTTGGGCGGCCCGCCGTGGCGTCCGTCCTCGGTGTCGTCCCGCCGGTGGTGTCACGCTCCCCACCTGCGAGGACTCGACTGTCGCAAAGCGGTGGGGACCGTGCAGCCGGACGCACGGCCGGTCGGCTGTTCGGCGGGTGCTCGTGGCCGAACGTCTGCGGGTCACGCAGAGGTGAGGGTCAGGGCAGGACGGTCCGCAGGACGAGGGTGCCGTCGTCGCGGCGGACGAGCTCGGGCAGCACCCGGGCCACCCGCGGCCGGTCGGCGAGGAAGTCCGCGGCGCTGGCGAAGGCCTCCAGCTCGCGCAGGCTGACGACGGTCGGAGGGAGCATCCGGACCTCGCCGGCGGCGTGCCTCGCCAGGAGGTCGGCGGCCCGGACCCAACCACTGCGGTCGGACTCGGTGGAGGTCTCGCGGGCCTCCTGACCCGCCGGCATCGCCGCGGCGAGGATCCACGTGTCGTAGCGGCGCGGCTCGAAGGCCGGCGTCACCCAGTGGGCGCGACCCCGCAGGTCGGCGACCTCGAGGCGCACCCCCGACTCCTCCTGAACCTCGCGCACCGCGGCGGCGGCGAAGGGCGCGGCGTCATCGGTGGTCACACCCATCGCGGCGGCGAGCTCGGCGAGCCCCGGGGTGCCACGGTCGATCCCGTGGTCGGCCGGGTCGACGCCGCCCCCCGGGAAGACGACGGTCGACGGCGCGAACGCCATCGAGGCGACCCGGCGCTGCACGTAGACCTGGGGGCCGAGCGAGCCGTCACGCACGAGCATGACCGTCGCCGCGGTGCGCAGCGGGCCGTCGACCCGGTCGGGGTCGGCGAGCCACGCCTCGGCCCGGTCCGCGAGTCCCGGGTCGCTCGACACGGGGTGCTCGACGACCGGGCTCACGAACGGCCCGTCAGTCGCGGACGTGGACGATGACCTCGACCTCGACCGGCGCCCCGAGGGGCAGGGCCGCCACGCCGACGGCCGAGCGCGCGTGGACGCCGCCCTCGCCGAAGGCCGAGCGGAACAGCTCGGAGGCCCCGTTGACGACTCCGGGCTGTCCGGTGAACGAGGGGTCGGACGCGACGAAGCCCACGACCTTGACGACGCGCTCGACGGCGTCGAGGTCGCCGACGACCGACTTGATGGCGGCGATGGCGTTGAGGGCGCAGACCGCGGCGAGCTCCTTGGCCCGCTCGGGGCTGACGTGGCCGGGACCGTCGCCGACGTGCCCGGACTCGGCGAGCACGCCGTCGACGAAGGGCACCTGCCCCGAGACGTAGACCCGCGACCCGTCGAGGACGGCGGGCACGTACGCGGCCAGCGGCGCGACGACCTCGGGGACGGTGAGGCCGAGCGCGGCCAGGCGGTCCTCCACGGCGCCCACGGGTCAGGCCTTCGGGCGCTTGAGGTAGGCGACGAGGTTACCCTCGGGCATGGTGAGGACCTGGACGAGCTCCCAGCCGTCGGCCCCCCACTGGTCGAGGATCTGCTTGGTCGCGTGCACGATCAGCGGCACGGTTGCGTACTCCCACGTCGTCATGACGGGCAGCCTACTGCCGGTCCCCGGGGCCCGACCCACGGCTACCGTGGCCACGGTGAGCCCCGACGACACCGACGTCCTCTTCCGCAGCGCCCGTCCCCCGGACCGCACCGAGGTGACCGGGCCCGCGCCGACCGACGTGTACGACGTCTGGGAGCCCACGTCCGAGCGCGCCCGCGGCATCACCGTCGCGCTCGTCCACGGCGGCTTCTGGCGCGAGGAGTACGACCGCACCCACCTCGCCCCGCTCGCCGAGGCCCTGGCCCGCGACGGCTTCCACGTCGCGAACCTCGAGTACCCCCGGACGGGCATGGACGGTGGCGGCTGGCCGGGGACCGGCGAGGCCGTGCGCGCCCGGATGGAGACGGTCCACGCCGACACCGACCTCCCCGACCGGGTCGTCGCCGTCGGACACTCCGCGGGTGGGCACCTCGCCCTGTGGCTCGCGTCCTCCGACCGGCTGCCATGGCTCACCGGTGCCCTCGCGCTCGGCCCCTGCGCCGACCTGCGCGAGGTCGACCGGCTCGGCCTGGGCAACGACGCCGCGCGCGACCTCCTCGGGGGCACGCCGGAGGAGCGTCCGCAGGCCTGGGCGGATGCCGACCCGGGCGTCCAGCGCCTCACCACGCCGGCCGTGGTCGTCACGGGCGAGTTCGACGACGTCGTCCCGGCCAGCGTCACCGAGGCGTACGTCGCGTCCCGCACCGAGGGCGAGCCGCTCACGACGGCGGTCGCCCGGCGCGCCGACCACTTCGACGTCATCGACCCGGCGACCGACGCCTACCTCCTCGTCCTCGCCGAGGTCGAGGAGCTGACCCTGCGCTGACCCTGCGCCGACCCGCGCCGACCCTGCGCCGAGCCGCGCAGACCCGCCGCCTACGCTGGCGCCGTGGCCAACCCCCCGCTCCCCCGGGTCCTCGACGGCGTGCGCCTGCACGTCGTCACCGGCAAGGGCGGCGTCGGCAAGACCACCGTCGCGGCCGCCCTCGCCCTCGCGCTGAGCCGGGAGGGCCGCAAGGTCCTGCTCATCGAGGTCGAGGGCCGACAGGGCATCAGCCAGACCTTCGACGTCCCGCCGCTCGGCACGCAGGAGGTCCGCCTCGTCAGCCACGCGGGCGGCGGCGAGCTGTGGGGGCTGTCCGTCGACGCGAAGGCGGCCCTGCTCGAGTACCTCCAGACCTTCTACAAGCTCGGTCGGGCCGGCGGGGCCCTCGAGCGGATGGGCGTCGTCGACTTCGCGACCACGGTCGCCCCCGGCGTGCGCGACGTCCTCCTCACCGGCAAGGTCTACGAGGCCGTGGGGCGCGGCGCCGGCCCGAAGCGCGGGCAGGGGCGCAAGGTCTGGGACGCCGTCGTCCTCGACGCCCCGCCCACCGGACGGGTCGCCCGCTTCCTCGCGGTCAACGTCCAGGTCGCCGACCTCGCGCGGATCGGCCCGATCCATGCCCAGGCCGAGTCGATCACCCGGATGCTCAAGGACCGCCAGACCCTCGTGCACGTCGTCACCCTCCTCGAGGAGATGCCGGTCCAGGAGACCGCCGACGCCGTCGCCGAGCTGTCGGCCGAGGGCTTCGGGCTCGGGGCCGTCGTCGTCAACCAGGTCCGCGAGCCCCTGCTCGACGAGGAGGTCCTCGAGCTCGCGACCACCGACGCGGCCCGGGTGGAGGCGCGGGTGCGCGACGACCTCGCCGCCGCCGGCGTCCGGGCGAGCGGGCGGACGGTGACCGGCCTGCTGTCCCAGGGCCACGACCACGCCGCACGGGTCGCCCTCGAGCACTCCCTCGAGGACGACGTCGCGAGCCTCGGCCTGGCCGTCGTCACCCTGCCCGCGCTCGCCTCGGGCATCGAGGACGGCGGGGTCGCCGTCCTCGCCGACGAGCTGGCCCGGCAGGGGGCCCGCTGATGGCGCGCCCCACCTCCCCGGCCCCCGCGCCCCTCGACGTCGACGCCCTCCTCGCCGACCCGGCGACGGGCATCATCGTCTGCTGCGGGTCCGGCGGCGTGGGGAAGACGACGACCGCGGCAGCCCTGGGGGTCCGGGCCGCCGAGGCCGGACGACGCGTCGTCGTCCTCACCATCGACCCGGCCCGCCGCCTCGCGCAGAGCCTGGGGCTCAGCGAGCTCGACAACGTGCCCCGCCCCGTCGAGGGCGTGGGCGTGGGCGGCGGCTCCCTCGACGCGATGATGCTCGACATGAAGCGCACCTTCGACGAGGTCGTCGAGGCGCACTCCACCCCCGAGAAGGCCGCACAGATCCTCGCCAACCCCTTCTACCAGGCGGTCTCGAGCTCGTTCGCCGGGACGCAGGAGTACATGGCGATGGAGAAGCTGGGCCAGCTGCGGGCCGAGGCCGAGCGCGACGGCACGTGGGACCTCGTCATCGTCGACACCCCGCCCTCCCGCTCGGCGCTCGACTTCCTCGATGCCCCGAAGCGGCTCGGCTCCTTCCTCGACGGCCGCCTCATCCGGCTGCTCACCGCCCCTGCCCGCGCCGGCGGCCGCGCCTACCTCAAGGTGTTCAGCGTGGGCGCCACCGTCACGGCCGCGGCGCTGAACAAGGTGCTCGGCGGCCAGCTGCTCTCCGACGTGCAGACCTTCGTCGCCGCCCTCGACACGATGTTCGGCGGCTTCCGCGAGCGCGCCGACGTCACCTACGCCCTGTTGAAGGAGGACGCGACGGCCTTCGTCGTCGTCGCCGCCCCCGAGCGCGACGCCCTGCGCGAGGCCGCCTACTTCGTCGACCGGCTCGGCAGCGAGGGGATGCCGCTCGCCGGCGTCGTCGTCAACCGGATGCAGCGCCTCGCCGCGCCGGCCCTCAGCGGGAGCCGGGCCGCGGCCGCGGCCGAGCAGCTCGAGGACGCCACGGGAGCCGAGGGTCCGGGGGGTCCCGACGACCTGGCGGGGCTCACGCCGGCACTGCTGCGGCTGCACGCCGACCTCGCCGACGTCGCCCGCCGGCACGAGGGCCACCTCGGCCGCTTCGTCGCCGGGCACCCGGACGTCCCGGTCGCGACGGTGCCGGCGAGCGCCACCGACATCCACGACCTCGAGGGGCTGCGCGAGGTGGGGGCCGCGCTGTCCGCCGGCTGACCGGCTCGCCCGCGCCCGAGCTCCGGGAACCGACGAGGGCCCCTGACGTCGATGACGTCAGGGGCCTTCGTGCGTGGTGTGGAACCCGGAGGGGCCGACCGTGTCGAGCGCGACTGCAGGGGGATGCCGCGCGCGACGTTGCAGGGTGTGGTCAACCCCTCCGGGAGTCTGTGGGGGTCAGGCGATCGCGCCCTGGGTGACGCCGACCTTGGCCTGGGTGAGCAGCTCGGTCCAGGAGCGGACGTCCGGGCGGCGGCGGAGGAGGGCCCGGCGCTCGCGCTCGGTCATCCCGCCCCACACGCCGAACTCGGTGCGGTTGTCGAGGGCGTCGGCGAGGCACTCGGCCACGACGGGGCAGCCCTTGCAGACGAGCTTGGCCGCCCGCTGCGCCTTGCCCTGCACGAACAGCGCGTCCGGGTCGGTGCCGGCGCACCGACCGAACGGCGCCCAGTCGTTGATCCACTGGTCCGTCGGTGCTGCTTCGGGTGCAAGTGTCATGTCCACCTCTTCCGGGGCCTCTAGGTCTTCCGGTCGCTTCCCCGAGGGGGCTGGCGACCTGCGGAAACGCTAACTTTGAGGGCACGCCGGGGGGTATCGGTCGAACCGACCGTCGCCGCTGGCCGTTCGGTGGAGGGCTCCACCGAACGGCCGACCCGGTGCCGCGGGTGCCCGTGGCCGACCCCGCGCCGGGCGGCGCCCGGCGGTCCCGCCCGCGCGCGGCCGGGCTTCCTCAGGTTCGCGGGTTACCCTGATGCGCATGGACGGACGCGCCCACAACGTCTCAGCCGTGCTCAGGCTCCTTCTCGGTTTCGTCGTGCTCAGCACGGTGGCCGGCCTGCTCATGGCGGGCCTCGCCATCCCCGCGGTCGGAGCGACCGGTCAGGTGGCCAAGGGCGGCGTCGACTTCTTCAACGACCTGCCGAGCGAGTTCACGGTCTCGCCGCTGGCCCAGCAGTCGCGCATCCTCGACGCCGACGGCAAGCTCATCGCGAACCCGTACGACGAGAACCGCATCATCGTCCCGCTCAAGAAGATCTCGAAGAACATGCAGAACGCGCAGATCGCGATCGAGGACTCACGGTTCTACGAGCACGGCGGGCTCGACCCCCGCGGCTTCACCCGCGCGATGCTGTCCAACCTCCAGGGCGGCGACGTCCAGGGCGCCTCCACGCTCACCCAGCAGTACGTCAAGATCACACTGCAGGAGAACGCCCTGCGCCGGGGCGACAAGGAGGCCGCTCGCGCCGCGGTCGACAAGAACTACGCGCGCAAGCTCCAGGAGCTGAAGTACGCGCTGAACGTCGAGGAGAACTTCACCAAGGAGCAGATCCTCGAGGGCTACCTCAACCTCGTCTACTACGGCGACCAGGCGTACGGCGTCGAGGCCGCGGCGCTCAACTACTTCGGCGTCACCTCGAGCAAGCTGACCCTCGGCCAGGCGGCCCTCATGGCCGGCGTCGTGCAGCAGCCGACCGCCTACAACCCGGTCATCAACCCCAAGGCCGCCCAGAGCCGGCGCAACCTCGTCCTCGACCGGATGCAGGCCCTCGGGTTCGCGTCCGAGAAGGACGTCACCGCGGCGAAGAAGCTCGACATCAAGAAGATGATCAAGAAGAAGCCGGCCAAGGGCGTGTGCCACCGCTCGCCCCAGCCGTACTTCTGCTCCTACGTCCTGGAGTACCTCCAGAAGTCGCCCCAGATGGCGGTCCTGGGAAAGAGCCCGGCCGAGCGCCTCAAGACGATCAACCAGGGCGGCCTGACCATCCGCACGACGCTCAAGCCGTCGTTCCAGAAGACCGCGCAGGCCGAGCTCGTCAAGGCCGTGCCGGTCAACAACAAGCAGAACCTCGCGGCCGCCGCGACGATCATCGAGCCGGGCACCGGCAAGATCCTCGCGATGGCGCAGGCCACCGACTTCTCGAGGAACCAGACCAACCTCAACGTCGACCAGAAGTACGGCGGCGGGCCCAACGGCTACCAGATCGGCTCGACCGCGAAGACGTTCGCACTCGTCGAGGCGCTCGAGCGTGGCATGCCGCTCGAGTCGACGATCCGGATCCCGTACACGAGCCCCGACAAGCCGGCCGTCTTCAAGCCGTCGCAGATGACCGACAAGTGCGGGACCCTCGACGAGTGGAAGGTCCGCAACGACGTCCCGGTGTCCGGTGGCGAGATGTCGCTGCGCGAGGGTGTGACGAAGTCGGTCAACCCGTTCTTCGCGGCCCTCACCGTCAAGCTCGGTGCCTGCTCGGTGCGCGACACGATGCTGAAGATGGGCCTGCACCGCGCCGACGGCAAGGCGATCTCGCAGAGCATCGCGGGCATCGCCCTCGGTGCCGGTGAGTCGACCCCGATGAGCGTCGCCAACGGCTACGCGACCCTGGCGGCCAACGGCAAGTACTGCGAGCCGATGCCGGTCACGGCGATCACGACCCCCGACAAGAAGGAGGTCAAGGTCCCGGGCCCGCAGTGCAAGCAGGTCATCTCGGCCGACGTCGCCGCCGGCGTCAACGACCTCCTCCAGAGCGTCGTCGAGAACGGCACCGTCTCGCGGCTGTGGGACAGCCGCGCCCGCCCCGCCGCCGGCAAGACCGGCACCACCGAGAAGCACAACCAGATCTGGTTCTCCGGCTTCATCCCGCAGCTGGCCACGGCCGTGTGGGTCGGCAACCTCAAGCCCGCGAGCAAGACCGGCAAGCTCTACACGCTCGCCGGCAAGTGCTTCGGCGAGTACGGCTGCGTCCCAAGGGTGTACGGCTCCACGGTCGCGGCGCCGGTGTGGTCGAAGATCATGAAGAAGGTCACCCAGGGGATGCCGGTCAAGCAGTTCAAGTCCCCGAGTGACGCCATCCGCAAGGGCAAGTACGACGCCCTCCCGAACGTCATCGGGTACGGCGTCGACGAGGCCAAGGCCCGGCTGTCGGAGGCGGGCTTCAGCGGCTTCGTCGCCGGCCAGGTGAGCAGCAGCGTCCCCGCCGGGACCGTCGCCTACACCGACCCGCCCGGCTCGGCCCTGCCCGGCAGCAAGGTCGGCCTCTACGTCTCCAACGGACAGGCCCAGCGGACCTTCCAGCAGTTCGAGCCGCAGCCGAACCCGGAACCGACGCGGCGCGCGCCGAAGCCGAGACCGACGAAGCCCAAGAAGCCGTAGCCACGACAGCGGCGCCGACCCCGGAGGGGCGGCGCCGCTGTCGTGGGGGCGTCGGTGTCCACGGCTCAGCCGGCGAGGACCTGCCGGACGACCGCCGCGACCCGACCGCCGTCGGCGCGCCCGGCGACCTCGACCTGGGCGGCCTTCATCACCAGTCCCATCTGCGGCATCCCGGTGGCACCGGTCGACGCGACGGCGCGCTCGACGATGGCGCGCAGCTCGTCGTCACCGAGCTGCGCCGGCAGGTAGCCCTCGAGGACGACGAGCTCGGCGTCCTCGGTGTCGGCGAGCTCTGGGCGGTTCGCGTCGCGGAACGCCGTGGACGCCTCCTTGCGCTTCTTGGCCTCCTTGGCGACGACCTTGAGGACCTCGTCGTCGCCGAGCTCGCGCGCCTCGTCGCCGGCGACCTCGGCGTTGGTGATCGAGGTGAGCACCATCCGCAGGGTGCCGGAGCGGACCTTGTCGCGGGCCCGCATCGCGTCATGGAGGTCGTGCTGGAGGCGCGCCTTGAGCGTCGTGTCGGTCATGGCCCCAGTCTCCCACCCGCCGCCACCCCGTTTCCGCGGTGCCGACCGGGACCAGGATTCGGCCGTGACCTCCGGCTTTGTGATGATGGACCGATGCACTCCGTGACCCGCGCCGCGCTGCGCACCGCCGGCGGCCTCGTGGGGACCGCCGTCGCGGGGGTCGCGTACGCCGCACTCGTCGAGCGCAGCTGGTTCACGCTGCGCCGGTTCGCGGTCCCCGTCCTCCCCCCCGGCTCGGCGCCGGTCCGCATCCTGCAGGTGTCCGACCTCCACCTCACACCCGGCCAGTCGAAGAAGATCCAGTGGGTGCGCGACCTCGCCGCGCTGCGCCCCGACTTCGTCGTGAACTCCGGCGACAACCTGGCCCACCTCGAGGCCGTGCCGCCCCTGCTGCGGGCGATGGAGCCACTGATGGAGCTCCCCGGGGCGTTCGTCCTGGGCTCGAACGACTACTACGGGCCGGTCCCGAAGAACCCCGCCCGCTACCTCACGAAGTCGCACGCCGAGGTCAAGGCTCGCCTCATCCACCTCCCGGTCGACGACCTCGTCGGCGGGATGACGGCCAGCGGCTGGCACGACCTCGACAACGCCCGCACGACCGTGTCGATGGGCGACCACCGTGTCGAGCTCGTCGGCGTCGACGACCCGCACATCCAGCACGACCGGTACGCCGACGTCGCCGGCCCGGCGGCGAAGGACGTCGCCCTGACGATGGGCCTGGTCCACGCGCCGTACCAGCGGGTCCTCGACGCGATGGTCGCCGACGGCGCCGACCTCGTCCTCGCTGGTCACACGCACGGCGGTCAGCTCGCGGTTCCCCTGTGGGGGGCCCTCGTGACGAACTGCGACCTCGACACCAAGCGCGCCAAGGGCATGTCCCGCTGGTGGCCGGGAGCCGGCTCGGCCGGCCGCGACGGCGGGGCCTCGCGCTCCTCGGACGCGCCGCAGGACGCGGCGTGGCTGCACGTCTCGGCGGGCCTGGGCACCTCGCCCTACGCCCCGGTGCGGTTCGCCTGCCGCCCGGAGGCGACCCTGCTCACCCTCCTCGCCCGCGACGCCTGACCTCCTCCACGTCGGCCCGCCGGGCGGAACGCCGGTCGGCGCCCCGGGCCGAGAGCCGCACGGCGAGGACGAAGAGAGCGACCATCACGGGCCAGACCGCGAACACCAGAGCGAGCTCCGGCGGGTCGGTGAGGCCGACGGCAGCGACGCACACCCCGAGGACGAGCACCGGAGCCCAGGTCGGGGCGGCCCGGACGGGCCACTCCCACGGCCAGAACGCCGCCACGCACAGCGCCAGCGCCACGAGCCCACCCACCGCATAGAGAACCACGAACATCCCGCCACTCCCTCCCGGCGCCTCCCCCGGCGACCGCTGACCATCCTGCCCCAACTGCGTCCCGGCAGCCCGTTCGCGGCTGTCGTCCGGCGCCCCTCTGCCCGCCCGGACCGATTTCGGACGGCCGGGGGTGGTCGGCTATCCTCGGGTGTCGCCGTGGCCCCGGTCCCGGCGCCGTGCCACGGGGTGTGGCGCAGCTTGGTAGCGCGCGTCGTTCGGGACGACGAGGCCGCAGGTTCAAATCCTGTCACCCCGACACTCGGATTAGACCCCTGACCTGCAGAGATGCAGGCCAGGGGTCTTCTTCATGCTCGATTCGTGCACCTCACGGGCAGCGCTCGGAGCACGCCGGCTGCGTCGCGCGAGCCTGCGGCGCCAAGCGGCCGAACTCGGTCGAGCGCCAGGGGCTGAACTCCGTCGAGCGCCAGGGGCTGATACTCCGTCGAGACGGTCACGAGCTGGCGCGGGGCGAGGCACATCGGCTCCGGGTCCTCCAGCCGGAGCCCCTTCATCCCCCGCTACGGCGCAGTAGGTGCTGTGATCACAGCACCTACTGCGCCGTAGCACGCGAGGAAGGCCGCGTCAGGAGGGCGGGAGGGGGGTCGCGTCGCGCAGCGGGGCGCCGGCACGCAGGATGACGGCACGCACGAGGGCGTCGACCGAGTCGACGACCGCGGGGTCGTCGACGCCGAGGTCGCCGTGGAGCACCGAGAGCTCGGTGCACCCGAGCGCCACGACCTCGGCGCCCCTGCCGCGCAGGTGGTCGACGAGGGCGTCGAACCGCTCGCGCGAGACGGGCCGCCCGGCCTTGACGCCGTCGTAGATCACCGACATGACGTGGCGCTGCACCTCGTCGTCCGGCAGCACGAGCTCGAGGCCCGCTGCCCGCGCGACGTCGGCGTAGGTGCCGGCGAGGTGGGTGCCGTCGGTGGCGAGCAGCCCGAGCCGGCGCAGCCCGGGGCGCGCGGCGACGGCCGCCGCCACCGTCTCGTCGACGATGCTCACGACCTCGAGGGACACCGCGGCGCGCATCGCCTCGACCCACGCGACGCCGGTGTTGCACGGCATGGCGATGAAGCGCGCTCCGGCAGCCTCGAGGGCCTTGGCCGTCCCGACGAGGGCGGGTTCGGGGCTCTCGCCCTCACCGCGCAGGAACGCCGTGCGGTCGGGGGTCGAGCCGTGCTGCCAGACGAGGAGGTCGACGTGGTCCTGGTCGCGGGCGGCGTCGGTGAGCTCGACCATCCGACGCATGAAGTACACCGTCGCGGCGGGGCCCAGGCCCCCGACGACGCCGACCGGCTCGACGCGCTCCCCGCTCATCGGGCGACGAAGTGCTCGCGGAACTTGCGCACCTGGTTGACGTGGTAGGCGAGGTTGTAGGCGCGGCGCTTGAGGGAGAGGTCGGGCCCGTAGTGGTTCGGGTCGCTCGAGCGGCCGGCCTTCATCAGGGCGAGGGCCTTGTCGCGCAGCACCGGGTCGAGGACGTACCGCTTGATGACCGCCTTCGGCACGAACGCGAACAGGTGCTCTCCGCGGGCGATCTCGAGCCCCTCGAGCTCCTCGTGACGCACCCAGTCGCGGACGTACCAGTTCGAGACGTTGTAGCCGTTGGCCGTGACGTAGAAGTTGCTCCGGCCGAGGCGGACGTTGATCTCGAAGAACTTGTACGTCCCGTCGCGGCGGTCGTACTTGAGGTCGAAGTTCGAGAACCCGACGTAGCCGACCTTCTCGAGGAAGCGCTTCGCCTGCTCGACGACCTCGTCGATCTCGGTCGTGATGATGACGCACGGGTTGCCGATCGCCATCGGGTGGTGCTCCTCGAGCAGCACGTGGCCGACCGACCCGAAGCGGACGACGCCGTGCTGGTCGGAGTAGCAGGTGAGGACGCGCATGTTCGTGTCGTCGCCAGGGACGAACTCCTGGAGGAGGAAGTTGCCGTCGTAGTTCGACGCGCGCACCGCGGCGAGGGCGGTGTCGAGCTCCGCGCGGGTCTCGTGGATGAAGACCTTCTTCTTCCCCGGGTACTTCGCGTAGTGGTGCAGCGCGCTGTCGGCGGGCTTCATGACGACGGGGAAGCCGAACGGGAGATCGGCCTCCTCACCGAGATCCTGCGACATGTCGACGACGACCGTCGCGGGGTGCGGGACGCCGACCGACGCGAGGTGCGCGTGGAAGCGGTCCTTGCGCACGATGTCGTCGAGGAGTGGGGTGTCGATGTACGGGATCGTGAACCACTGCGAGAGGTGGTCCTTGTTCTCGATGATCATCCGCACGTACCAGTCGCCGGCCGCGACGAGGAGCAGCGGGACGCCCGCGACGACGTGCTCGCGGCCCACCTGCTCGAGGGCCCCGACGAAGACGTCGGCGTCCTCGAGGTCCGGGACGTAGACATGGTCGCAGACCGTGCTCATCGCGATCGGGCCGCCGTCGGTCATGTTGACGACCAGGGGGCGCACGCCGTGGCCCTCGTGGAAGGTGCGCACGAGGCTGTAGGCGGTGATGTCGCCCCCGAGGATGACGGGGCGGAAGTCGGTGGCCGGGGCGGCGGGCACGCGGGGTCCTCCGGGGTCGCGGGGAGCGCGGACGGCTCCGCGCAGGACACCCCAGCGTCCCACAGGGGCCCGGCCGCGCCCGAATCCCCACCGGGAGGGTCGCGGCCGTCGGGGTGTGCGGTCAGGCCGGGGCCACGTGCTCGAACGCCCCGCCACGGAACGCGTCGACGAAGAGCCGGTGGTCCTCGCGGGCCCGCCCCGCGTACCCGTGGGCGAAGCGGGTGAGGACCTCGACGAGTCCGTCGACGTCACCGTCGATGGAGCGGCCCACGGCGTCCTCGACGCTCACCGTGACGAGGTCCTGGTCGGACTCGGAGTCGGCGACGCAGTGGATCTTCGCCGTCGCCCGGCCCAGCTGCGGCAGGAGGACGGCCAGGTCCTCGGGCTCGGAGACGTCGTCCCACGACAGGTCGGCCTCGTAGGGGGAGACCTCGCTGACGACGTAGCCGACGTCGCCGTCGGTGCCCGGGAGGGAGGTCCACCCGAGGAAGCGGTCGGCGTGGGCCTGCAGGGCGCGCTGCGAGATCGCGGTCCGGTGGCCGTGGTGCTCGAAGTAGGAGCCACCCCGCTCGTCGTGGACGACCCGGCTCGGCGCCGCGACGTTGCCCTGCTTCATCGACAGGACGACGTCGTTGTCGAGCGCCTGGGTGAACCCCTCGATGAGGACGCTGTACGCCGGCAGGCCCGCGCTGCCGATCCCGAAGCCCGAGCGGCCGACCGCGTCGAGGACGTCGAAGGTCACGACGCCCTGGCGCGACTCGGGCAGCGTGTGCCGGTACTGCTCGAACGCCGCTGCCACGAGAGCGACCTCGTCATCGTCGAGGCGGCGCACGCCGGGGGCGTCGGCGAACCGGCGGCGGTGGTTCTCGACGACCGTCATCGACTCGAGCATCCCGAAGCGCGTCGACAGCTTGGCCCGGTGCAGCGCGTCGAGGGCCGCGCCCTCGGCGGTCTCGAGGGTGAGTGCCCACTCGGTGTCGTCGGCGACCGAGCGGTAGTGCTCGACCTGGTCGACGTAGGCGCGCACGTAGCCGGCCACGAGGTCGTCGATCGTGTCGTCGGGCAGGGCCTTCTGCCACGACATGAGGGCGAGGCTGGCGACGAAGCGGGCCAGGTCCCAGGTCCAGTGCCCGAGGTAGGCCTCGTCGAAGTCGTTGACGTCGAAGACGAGGCGCCCGTCGGCGTCGAGGTAGGTGCCGAAGTTCTCGGCGTGCAGGTCGCCCTGGATCCACACCCGGGCCGACTCCTCGTCGACCCAGTCGGCGTCGAAGCCGGCGTACCGGCCGCCCTCGCCGACGTCGGCGTAGAACAGGCAGGCGGTCCCGCGGTAGAACGCGAACGGGTCGCGCGCCATCTTGCGGAACTTCGTGCGAAAGCCGTGCGGGTCGGCCTCCATGAGCGGCTCGAACGCCGTGAGCAGCGTCGAGACGATGAGGTCGGACCGCTCGTCGGTCCCCTGGTCGGCCATGGGGCACCCTCGCACACCGACCCGGGGAGCCAACTGGGTGCCCGCTGGACGCAGGCCTTTCCGTCAGACGCGCGGTGGTTTCCACCGATGCCCGTCGGCATGCGGGCTCGCTGCCGGCCCCGCCGGCGTGGGCGGGTGCGGGGCAGGGTCACGCCGGTTCCCGTGCAGCGCGGATCGCGAGCAGCTCGTCGTAGGACCCATGCGTCAGGTCCCACTCCACCCGCGTCCCGCCGCCAGGGTCGTTCACGACTCGCCCGGCGTACCGACGGGAGTGGACCACCGCGTGGTGCCGTTCGCAGAGCAGGCCCGCGTTCTCGAGATCGGTCGCGCCACCATCAACCCAGTGCCGCAGATGATGCGCGTCGCACCACTGACCGGGCACATCACATCCCGGGTAGGAGCAGTGCCGGTCGCGCAGCCACAGCCGGCGGACCTGACCGGCGGCGAACAGGCGTTTCATCCGGCCGAGGTCGACCACCTCGCCACACTCCCCGAGTACCGCCGGGAGGACCGCACCGTCGCAGGCCAGTCGTCGCACCGTCTCCGGCGCCAAGAGCACCCCGGACTCCGAGCCGCCGAAGGTCTCACCGGCACCGGTCAGACCGGACCGCAAGGTCTCGAGGTCGACGGTCACCACCAGCGTCGCCTTCTGGCTCGTCGGCGCATCCGCCCCGACACCGACCGCCCGCCGCACCAATGTCACGAGCGCGTCGCCGCGCCTTCGGTCGCTGGTGCGCAGGTCCCGCTCCCCATCCAGACGGCTTGGGCGCCGACAACGGACCCAGCGCCGCCTCGAGGACCGCCCGGCCCTCCACATCCAACGTCAACCGGTACTCCGCCAACCCCAGCTCGTCCACCCGCGGCTGCGACAACGACACGAACCGCTTCCCCCGGTCCTGCTCGCGCCTGCAGCTGCCCGTCCAGCCCGTACGTGGCCAACAGGCGAGGCCGCACCAACCGACACCCCCGCGGCCCGTGCTCCACCGCCATCGCAATGAGCCCGTCCAGCACCGCCGGCTCCGCACCGTCGGCCAGCAACGGCCGCAACCGCTCGGCCTCGGCCACCACCACCGCAGCCGAGCGCACCGGCAGACTCCCCGACATCACCGCGTCCCGACCACCGCGTTGCCGGACACGCTCGAACGCCTCGGCCAACGCCACGACCTGCCCCGCCCCACCGGCCACCGTCGACGGCGCATGACGGCGCACCCACGCCACCGGCGTCAACGCCAACGCACCCGACCCCGGCTCACCCCGACGCATCGCTTCGCACGCAACCTCGACCCGCGCCGCCTCCGCCAGCGACACCAACCGGTCGACTTCCGACATCACCGCCGCCAGGTCCCCCGACCCAGCCGCCCACAGCTCGCCCCCCAGTCCCGACAGCGCGTCACACGCGGCCGCGAGCACCTCGCGCCGAGCTCCCAGACCACTTCCCCCTGCCATGCACTAATCGTACAGATGTCCACCGACAGTCATCGGCCGTCATCCACAGGCAGGGACAGGCAGCCGAGCGGCCCGCTGCCTCAGATCTTGTCGGCCCGACCGATGGTGCCGTCGGGGTCGAACAGGTCGTAGAGGCGGGGCGCCCAGAGCAGCTGGGCCCGGGTCAGCTCCGGCGGGTCGATCCGGCGCAGCTGCCCCGCCGGCCGCGCCACTCCCTCGGCCCCGGACGCCGCCCCCGACCGACGGCGCCATCGCACCGCGGTCCCGCGCAGCGGCGCCTTGGGCCGCGGCACGTGGCGACGCCCTCGCGGCCCCGACCCCGCCGCGTACCAGGCGTCGAGCCGGTCGGCGCACTCGGCCATGAGGGTCCACACCTCGTCGGGGTCGTCGGGAACCGCGTCGGGCTCGATCCCCAGGTGCTCGGCGACGAGCTCGCGCCGCAGCCGGAGGGCGAAGGCGTCGCGCGGCGCCCCTCCGGTGACGTCCTCGACCCGCGTGTCCTGCACGGCGCACGCGGCCTCGGTGTCGCTCGACCACGAGCGCCGGTTGAAGTTGTCGGACCCGACGCTGACCCACACGTCGTCCACGACGCAGACCTTCGAGTGCACGTACACGGGGTACCCGCCCTCGTTGGTCAACCCGTACACCGCCACGCGGTCGCCGCCCGCCTCGAGGAGGAGGTCCATCGCGAGCTTGCGGCCGTACAGCTGCGGAGGCAGCGACACGGCCCCGTCGACGTCGGGGTGGAGCGGGATGACGGCGATGAGCCGCAGCTCGGGGTTCTGGCGCAGCATCTTCGCGAAGTGGCGACCGACGTCCTCGGACCACAGGTACTGGTCCTCGAGGTAGACCAGCCGCCGGGCGTGCGCGACCGCCTTGGTGTTGCCGTGCGCGATGCTGCGCTCTCCGTTCCGCGCGAAGTCGTAGCCCTTGGGGAGGATGGAGGGGTAGGTGCGCACGACCTGCACCGCCTCGGTCCCGTCCTCGACCGGGGGCGGCGGTGCCGCCTGCTCGGGCAGCGGGCGCGGCGTGAGGACCTCGCCCTGGGTCAGGCTCGACAGGAGCCGGCCGGGGTTGAGGGTCAGCGGCGTCGTGTCCTCCCACCGCTCGCGGAAGGTCGACTCGACGTCGTACACCGCCGGACCCTGCACGGCGATCTGGACGTCGTGCCACGCGGGCCGGCGTCCGAAGACCTGCGGCATGACGATCCGCTGGTGGTCACCCCGGTGGTCGGCGTCGTCACGACGGCTGTGGCACAGGTCGATCCCGCCGACGTAGGCGATGTCGCGGCTCGGGTCGTCGCGGTGCCGCAGGATGACGAACTTCTGGTGGTGCGCCCCACCGGTGCGCACGCGCATGTCGCGCAGGCACTGCCCGCCGGCCTCGTCGATCTCGATGCCGAGCAGGCGCGACTTCTCGGAGTGGAAACCGAACCGGTTCCAGTGCGAGCGCCAGAGGAGGCCACGAACATCGGCGCCACGGCGGGCGGCCGCCGCGAAGGTCGAGGAGACCGTGTCGCCGTCGTCGGTCAACAGCTGGTCGGGGTCGCCCCGCCAGTCGACGAAGTAGAGGAGGTCGCCCTCGCCGAGGGCGCAGACCCGGTCGTGCAGCTCGGCCATGTACGGAGCCCCGTGCACCACCGGCCGGACGTGGTTCCCCACGCTCCACGCGGTGCCGTCGGGGTGGTGGTCGTCGATGCCGGTGTCGGGGTTCTCCCGCTCCTCGGGGAGCAGGAAGAGGTCGGAGAGCACCACCGCATCCTGCCGAACGCGCCCCGGTCCCGGTGGGATCGGGTCGACCCGGTTCTCAGCAACCGCTCACCACGTCTGCGGTGCGCGACCCCGTGGCAACCGGCGCCCTAGCATTCAGCCATGACCGGGATGCGCGTCGTGCTCGCCGAGGACAGCGTGCTGCTGCGCCAGGGACTCGTCGCACTCCTCGCGGAGCACCCCTCCGTGGCGGAGGTCATCGAGGCCGGCGACCTCGGCGAGCTCCTCGACGCCGTCGAGCGCGAGCAGCCTGACGTCGTCCTCGCCGACATCCGGATGCCCCCGACGAACACCGACGAGGGGATCCGCGCCGCCGAGCGGTTCCGCACGACGCACCCGGACCTCGGGGTCGTCGTCCTCTCCCAGCACGCCGATGCCGAGGGCGCGCTCGCCCTCGTCGCCGGTGGCAGCCGCGGACGGGGCTACCTGCTCAAGGAGCGCGTCGCCGACGTCGAGCAGCTCGTCGCCGCGCTCGAGGCCGTTCAGCGCGGCGACAGCGTCATCGACCCCCACGTCGTGGACGCCCTGATGAGGCACCGCCTCCGCTTCGACGCCAGCCCGGTGGCCCGGCTCACCCCTCGCGAGCGTGAGGTGCTCGGCCTCATCGCCAGCGGTTCCTCGAACGTCGCCATCGCGCAGGCGCTGCACGTGACCTCCCGCGCGGTCGAGAAGCACATCAACTCGATCTTCACCAAGCTCGACCTCCCGGTCGGCGACGGCACGCACCGCCGCGTCGCCGCGGTCCTGCTCTACCTCGGCGACAGCGGGTCGAGCCCGGCCGGCGGAACCGCCCCGGTGGCCTGAGGTGTCCGACCGCGACCCCCTCGAGGCCGACCGGCCGCGCCGTCGCAGCGCCCAGGCCGAGGGGCGGTTGCGCCGCTACCTCCTCGTCAACGGGATCGCCATCTGGTTCTCCGTGCTCGCCCTCGTCGTCCTGCGGCTCACCGTGACCGGCCAGTCCACGACGATCCTGCGGACCATCTGGGTCCTCACGGCCGCCGGCGTCCTCGTCGCCGTGGCCATCGGGTTGGCGGCGCGCAACCGGCAGGCACTCGCTGCCTTCATCGTCGTCGTCGCGACCTGGGTCGTCGCCGTGGCGATCACCTGGATCGCCCCGTTCGTCGCGCCGGTCGGCCTGCTCGCCGTGCTCCTGCCCCTCGTCATCGTCGCCGACCATCTCCCCCGTCGCGGCCGGACGGTCATCGTCGGCCTCACGACGGTCCTGTCGGGGACCGTCGTCGCCGTGGGGTCGCTGCAGCAGCACTCCTACGAGGCGACGCACGTCTACACCCCCGTCCAGGCGGTCATCCTCGCGATGTTCGTCCCGCTCCTCGTCGGCGTCCTCGTCCTCGGGCTGCGCGACTACGTCCAGCGGCTCCAGGAGCGCACGCGCGAGCTGGAGGAGTCCCGCTCACGCCTCGCGCAGGCGTCGGTCGAGGCGCGCCGCGGCATCGAGCGCGACCTCCACGACGGGGCCCAGCAGCACCTCGCGACCCTCGCGGTCGACATCGGCCGTGCCTCCCGGCTGTGGGACAAGGACCCCGCCACGGCCCGGGAGGTCGTCGGCGGACTCCAGGGCAAGCTCGAGCTGGCCATCCGCGAGCTGCGCGACCTCGCCCACGGCATCTACCCCACCGCCCTCGGCGAGAAGGGCCTGCCGGCCGCCCTGCCCGCCGCCGCGCGACGCACCGTCCTGCCGTGCACCGTCGACGCGCGCGAGGTCGGTCGGCACGCCCCGGCCGTCGAGGCCGCCGTGTACTTCTGCTGCCTCGAGGCCATCCAGAACGCCGACCGCCACTCCGGAGGCACCCTGATCACCGTGACGGCGACCGACGAGGACGGTCCCGACGGCGGCCTGCGCTTCTCGATCACCGACGACGGGCGCGGCTTCGACCCGGGGTCGGCGCGCTCGGCGCACGGCCTCACCGGGATGCGCGACCGGATCCGGGCCGCCGGCGGTGAGCTGTCGGTGCACTCCTCAGCGGGTGCGGGCACCACCGTCGAGGGCCAGTTCCCGCCGGGGACGCGCCAGCCGCGGTAGCGGTGTACCTGCGGAACCCGCACCTCGCATCGATTCTGGTCGACTGGATCCGCAGCTTGGCACCCTTGGGGGCGTGCTTGCAGTGTGCAGGTGGTGCAGGCACCACCACGAGTTCGGGGGGTCGCACCCGCGACCCCGGCCCCGCCCTCCGCCACGATGGTCCTGTGACCGTCGCAGGGGACGGTGCACTCCCACCGGGGCAGGGTCGACGGATCCCCCCGTCGTGCGGTGGGTCGCGTGGCGAGAGCGCGACCCACCGCCGTGGGCACTGGTTCACGGGGGAGCCGGACGGGCCGGCCCACGCCACGCGTGGGCTGGTTGGGGGCTGCCGGGGCTCGTGCCGACCCGACCCGCGACGGGAGCGGACCCGGCTCGCGTCGGTCTCAGATCGCGAAGTACGCGATGACGACCGCGAAGACCAGCGGGATGCCGAAGACCGCGTCCAGGACGTGGAACGGCACCCAGAACAGGTGGGTCACCTTCCAGCCGTAGTCGGCACCGGGGTTCTCCGGGGGCACCCACCGCCGGGCGCGCCAGAGACGCTGGCCGACGAGGAGGAACGCGTAGACCCACACGGCCACCCACCACGCGTCGACCGAGCCGTCCGGCATCATCGCCGGTGCCGCGGATCCTCGGAGGGCGTCGCGCCGGACGTGGTGATCAGCCCTGGCCGATGGAGGAGAGCAGCTCGGTGAACCAGGGCGCCGAGGTGTCGAAGGCCTTGCCGCCCTTGATCCGCGGGAACTCGACGGGACGCAGCTCGTCGCCGCGCTCCTCGTCATGGCCGATGACGCCCGACTCACCGCGCAGCGCGGCGTCGACGGCGAGGTCGGTGCACTCCTTGATGAGGGCGAGGTCGCGGTCGTTCGCGGCAGCGGACCGCGAGAAGTAGCCCGACTTCTGGACCATGGTCTTCTCGGCGCCGAGGAGGGCGGCGAACTGCTTGGCGAACCACGCACCGGGGTTGACCTTGTCGAGCTGGACGTGGCCGAACGGGTCGCGCGGGACCTCCTGGCCCGCGGCCTCGAGCTCGGCGACGACCTCGGCGACGCCCGCTCCCTCGGAGAGGAAGACGTTGACGCAGCCGACCTCGTCCATCACGGCGTGGAGGCGGGCGGCCTCGGCCTGGAGGTCGATGGGGAGCTCGGGGACGAAGACTGCGTGGACGTCCCAGCGCCGTTGGTCGTTGCCGATGCCGGGCACGTACTGCTGCTCGCCGACCCAGCGGTGGTACTCCTGCGCGGTCGCGGCGGTGAGCCAGCCGCAGTGCCGGCCCATGACCTCGTGGACGATGAGCATGCGCGGGTTCGAGGAGTGCTCGGCGATGACGTTGCGGGCGAAGACGGAACCCTGCTCCGCCGCGGTCCACGCCCCGAGCGACTGGCGGATCGGGACGACGTCGTTGTCGATCGTCTTCGGCAGCCCGACGACGGTGAGCGCGTAGTCGTTCTCGCCGAGGTACGCCGCGAGGTCGGCGGCGGTCGTGTTCGTGTCGTCCCCGCCGATGGTGTGCAGGACGTCGACGCCGTCGGCGGTCAGCTGCTCGGCCGCGACGTGGAGCGGGTCCTGGCCCTCCTGGACCAGGCCGCGCCGGACGCAGTCGGCCACGTTGGTCAGCTTGACCCGGCTGTTGCCGATCGGCGAGCCACCGAAGCGGTGCAGCAGGTGCGCTCCCTCGCGCACCTCGGGGGTCACCTCGACGTACTGGCCGCGCAGCAGCCCTGCGTACCCGTTGGTGTAGGCGATGATCCGGACGTCCGGCGCGACCTCGGTGTACCGCTCGATGAGCCCCCCGACGGCGGAGGACAGGCACGGGGCGAGGCCACCTGCGGTGAGCATGGCGACGGTGCGGACGGTCATGGAGCGCTCCTGCGGTGCGGTGGGGGCCGGGTCGGCGAGGTGGTGGGACCGCGCTGTCCCGCCGCCGTCCATTGTGGCCGGTCCGGGGTGACGTGGGTCACCCGCCCAGCATCCGGTCGGCTCGGCTCAACGTCCGCCCAGCTCGGCGGCGATGAGCTCGGCGGTCTGGACCATGTTGAGCGCGGCCCCCTTGCGCAGGTTGTCGCCGGAGATGAACAGGTCGAGGCTCATCGGCTGGCCCTCGGCCTGGCGGATCCGTCCGGCGAAGCGCGGGTCGGCCCCCACGACGTCGTTGGGGGTCGGGAACTCCGGCTCGTCGGGGTCGTCGAGGACGACGACCGCCGGGGCCTCGACGAGGGCCTGGCGCGCCTCGGAGACCCTGACCCGACGGCCGAAGGTCGCGTGCACCGTGACGCTGTGCGACGACACGACGGGAACCCGCACGCAGGTGGCCGACACGGGCAGGTCGGGGAGGTCGAGGATCTTGCGGGTCTCGTCGCGGACCTTGACCTCCTCGGAGGTCCAGCCGTTCCCGGCGTGGTGGCCGACGAAGGGAACCACGTTGAGCGCCAACGGTGCCGGGAACGGTGACTTCCCGAGCTCGTGCTCGATGAGACGGCGCACGTCTCCGGGCCGGGTGCCCAGCTCGCGGTGGCCGTGGACGACGTCGAGCTCGTCGTGCAGCCTCGTCATCCCGGCCCTCCCGAGGCCGGACGCGGCCTGCAGGGTCGTGACGACGAGGCCGGTGAGCTCCCATCCTGCGTGGAGGACGGCGAGCGCGTCGATCATCGTCATCACCGTGGCGCCGGGGTTGGCGACGATGTTGCGGGGCCGCTCGGTGACCATGCGCGGGTTGACCTCGGGCACGACGAGCGGCACGTCCGGGTCGGTGCGGAAGACGGTGCTGTTGTCGATGGCGACGACACCTCGGCCGGCGGCGAGCTCGACCCACTCACGGGCGATCGAGGGCGGGATGTCGAAGATCGCGACGTCGATGCCCTCGAAGAACTCGGGGGTCAGGGCCTCGACCTCGACGTCGACGCCGCCGATGCGCCGCACGGTGCCGACGTCCTCGTCGCCCGCGGCGAGCCGGATGTCGTCCCAGTGCCGGTCGCGGGTGGGCAGGACGTCGAGGACGACGCTCCCCACCGCGCCCGTGGCGCCCACGATGCCGAGGGTCGGTCGTCCGACCCCCTCGGCCCCGCCGGGCTGCACGCTCACGTCAGCGGCCGGTGCCCCCGTAGACGACGGCCTCGCCCTCGGAGGAGTCGAGCCCGAACGCGGTGTGCACCGCCTTGACCGCCTCGTCGAGGAGGCTGTCGCGGGTGACGACGGAGATGCGGATCTCCGAGGTCGAGATCATCTCGATGTTGACGCCCGCGTCGGCGAGCGCCTTGAAGAGGGTGGCCGAGACGCCCGGGTGCGAGCGCATCCCGGCGCCGACGAGCGAGAGCTTGCCGATCTGGTCGTCGAACTGCAGCGACGCGAAGCCGACCTGCTCCTGGATCCGCTGGAGCGCCTGGATACCCGTCTGGCCCTCGGCCATGGGCAGGGTGAAGGAGATGTCGGTGAGCCCGGTCTCGGTGGCCGACACGTTCTGGACGATCATGTCGATGTTGATCGCCGCGTCGGCGACGGCCTGGAAGATCTCGGCCGCCTTGCCGGGACGGTCGGGGACCCCGACGACGGTGATCTTGGCCTCGCTGCGGTCGTGGGCGACCCCGGCGATGAGCGGCGCTTCCATCTCGTTCCCTTCGTAGAGGTTCGGGACCACCCAGGTCCCCTCCTTGTGGGAGAAGGAGGAGCGCACGTGGATGGGGATCTCGTAGCGGCGGGCGTACTCGACGCACCGGTGGAGCAGGATCTTGGCGCCGGACGCCGCGAGCTCGAGCATCTCCTCGGTGGAGATCCGCCCGACGTGGCGCGCGCTCGGGACGATGCGCGGGTCGGCGGTGTAGACGCCGTCGACGTCGCTGTAGATCTCGCAGACGACGGCCCCGAGGGCCGCGGCCAGCGCGACGGCGGTGGTGTCGGAGCCACCGCGACCCAGCGTGGTGATCTCCTTGGTGTCCTGGCTGACGCCCTGGAACCCCGCGACGATGACGATGTGCCCGTCGCCGAGCGCGCTCGTGATGCGCCCGGGGGTGACGTCGATGATGCGCGCCCTGCCGTGCGCGCTGTCGGTGATGACGCCGGCCTGGCTGCCGGTGAACGAGCGGACCGAGTGGCCGAGGTTCGCGATCGCCATCGCGACCAGCGCCATCGAGATCCGCTCGCCGGCGGTGAGGAGCATGTCCATCTCGCGCGCGGGCGGCATCGGGCTGACCTCGTTGGCGAGGTCGAGCAGCTCGTCGGTGGTGTCGCCCATGGCCGAGACGACGACGCAGACGTCGTTGCCCGCCTTGCGGGACTCCACGATCCGGCCCGCGACCCGCTTGATGCTCTCGGCGTCGGACAGCGAGGAGCCGCCGTACTTCTGGACGACGATGGGCACGAAGGTCTCCTGTGCGGACGTGGTGGGAGGCGCGACAACTCTAACCGGCGGTCCACGGACCGGACACCGTGCCCGACATCCGGTCACCCTCCTCCGACGAACGTCGAGCAACACGTCACGTCCGGTCCGGGGCGGCGTAGCGTCACGGACATGTCGATCGTCATCGTGGGTGCAGGGCTCGCCGGCGGCACCGCCGCCACCGAGCTGCGGGAGCAGGGCTACGACGGGGAGGTCGTCCTCCTCGGGGCCGAGGAGCACCCGCCCTACGAGCGGCCGCCGCTGAGCAAGGGCTACCTGCTGGGCAACGACGCCCTCGACGACGCCTTCGTCCACCCGCGCGACTGGTACGCCGAGCACGACGTCGACCTGCGGACGGGCGTCGAGGCCACCGCGCTCGACACCGACGCGCACGTCGTGTCGACGACCTCGGGAGACCTCACCTACGAACGGCTGCTCCTCGCCACCGGTGCCGAGCCGCGCCGGCTCGCGCTCGCCGAGGAGAGCGGTGTCCCCGTCGCCTACCTGCGCACCATCGAGGACTCCGACCGGCTCAAGGCGGCCTTCGGGCAGGGCAGGCGGATCGCCGTCGTCGGCGCCGGCTGGATCGGCCTCGAGGTCGCGGCCGCCGCGCGCGAGGCGGGGTCCGAGGTCACGGTCTTCGAGACCGCCGAGCTGCCGCTCCTGCGGGTTCTCGGGCCCACGGTGGCCGAGGTGTTCGCCGGTCTCCACCGCGAGCACGGCGTCGACCTCCGACTCGGGGCGTCGGTGTCGCCCGGGGACCTCGCCGGAGCCGACCTCGTCGTCGCCGGCATCGGGGTCTCACCCCGGCTCGACCTCGCCCGCAGCGGTGGCCTCGCCGTCGACGACGGGGTGCTCGTCGACGCGATGCTCCGCTCGTCGGTCCCCTCGGTCCTGGCCGTCGGCGACATCGCGAGCCACGCCCACCCGCTCCTCGGACGGCTCCGGGTCGAGCACTGGGACACCGCGATCAACCAGGCGAAGACCGCTGCGCACAACCTCGTGGGCGCCGACGAGGCGTACGACGCGCTGCCCTACTTCTTCACCGACCAGTACGACCTCGGGATGGAGTACGTCGGGCACGGCAGCGCCGACGACGAGGTCGTCGTCCACGGCGACCTCGGGTCCCGGACGTTCCGTGCCTTCTGGCTGCGCGAGGGCCGGGTCGTCGCGGCGATGCACGCCAACGACTGGGACGCCACCGACGACCTGCGCGCCGCCGTGGCCTCGGGAGACCTCCCCCCAGCCCCCTGACCCGACGGATTGCGCAGTAGCCACCCCGGAATGCCCTTCAGGGCCGCCTCGCGGTGGGTGTCTCGCAAGAAGTCGGCAGGCGTCGGGCCTACGGGTGGAGGGCGTCGAACTCGGCCTCGGACACGGCGTCCGGGTCGGCGTCGAGGCGGATGTGCGCGAGGAGCGCGTGGACGACCCGCAGCGCCGCGGCGGCTCGCTCGCCCCAGTGGGAGAGGTAGCTGAACTGCCACCACCACAGCGCCTCGACCTGGCGGCCGGCCTCGTGGTGGACCAGCCCGTGGGTGAGGGCCGAGGCGATGTCGACGAGGTCGTCGGACAGCCGGCCCACCACGGGCTCGGGGTCGAGGACCGGGTCGGCGACGTCGGCGTACTCGTCGAGGCCCTCGAAGACGTTGCCGAGGCTCTCGCGCAGCGGGTCGGGCTCGGGGTCGGGGCCCGGGTCGGCCTCGAAGCGCTCGACCGGGACGACGTCCTCGACCGCGCCGAGCCGGGCGCCCATCATCGTCACCTGCGAGAGCGCGAGGAGGGCGAGCGGGAGGGCGGCGTCGGGGCTGTTGCCCGCCGCGATCTCGTGGATCGTCACCAGGTACGTCCGCGCGTCCGCCGCTGACTCCTCGGCGAGCACGGCCCAGTCGTCAGACATCGATGAGCCTCCGTCCCTCGAACGCGCGGCCCAGGGTCACCTCGTCGGCGTACTCGAGGTCGCCACCGACCGGCAGGCCGGAGGCGAGGCGGGTCACGCGAAGCCCGAAGACCTTGAGCATCCGCGAGAGGTAGCTCGCGGTGGCCTCGCCCTCGAGGTTGGGGTCGGTGGCGATGATGACCTCGGTCACGACGCCGTCGCCGAGCCGCGCGAGCAGCTCGCGCACGCGCAGGTCGTCGGGGCCGATGCCGTCGATGGGGCTGATCGCGCCGCCGAGCACGTGGTAGCGACCGCGGAACTCGCGGGTGCGTTCGACCGCGACGACGTCCTTGGGCTCCTCGACGACGCAGATGGCGTGCTCGTCACGGCGCGGGTCGAGGCAGATCCGGCAGCGCTCGGCCTCGGCGACGTTGAAGCAGAGCTCGCAGAAGCGCACCCGCGCCTTGACCTCGGCGAGGGCGTGGGTCAGCCGCTCGACATCGGCCGGGTCGGCCTGGAGGAGGTGGAACGCGATCCGCTGCGCGCTCTTGGGACCGACGCCCGGCAGCCTGCCGAGCTCGTCGATGAGGTCCTGGACCGCGCCTTCGTACACGGCTCGAGCCTACGACCTCGCGACGAGCACGGACCCGGCGCCGCGCCACCAATCAGCGGCCACCGGTCAGGTGCGGCCCGCGAGGGCGTAGCCACCGGCCTCCTCGAGGGCCGCGGCGACCTCCTCGTCGGTGAGCTCACGCGCACCGGTGACCGTGACGACCGACTCGCCACCCCCGACCACCTCGACCCCGACCTCCCCGACGCCCTCGAGGGCGCCGACCTCCTCGGACACGGCGGCGGCGCAGTGGCCGCACGTCAGGCCGGTCGCGCGGAACTGCTGGGTGGTGGTCATGGGTCCTCCTGGGCGATGTCAGATGCCGACTGCGGCGCCCGTGGACTCGGGCGGCAGCTCGTTGTAGATGTCCGCGCGCTCCTGGCCGGACAGGGCCGCGATGGCGTCCATCACCTCGTCGGTGAGGAGGCGGCGCCCCTTGCCGGCCGGCATCGCGGCGTACGGCTCGGGGCTGATCGGCCTGCCGAAGGTCACCCGGACCTTCGCCACCCGCGGGAAGCTCGAGCCGATGGGCATGACCTGGTCGGTGCCGACGAGGCCCACGGGGACGACGGGCACCCCGGCCGTGAGCGCGAGCCAGGCGACCCCCGTGCGTCCCTTGTAGAGGCGACCGTCGCGCGAGCGGGTGCCCTCGGGGTAGATGCCGAACCCCCGGCCCTCCTGCAGGACCTCGAGGGCGGCGTCGAGGGACTCCTGGGCGGCGCGCGAGGAGTGGCGGTCGACGGGGACGGCGCCGATGCCCTCGAAGAAGCCGCGACGCACCCTCCCGCTGATCCCCGTGCCCGTGAAGTAGTCGGACTTCGCGAGGAAGACGACGGTGCGGGGCGCGACGATCGGGATCGCGAAGGAGTCGATGAAGGACAGGTGGTTGCTCGCGAAGAGGACGCCGCCGGTGGGCGGGACGTTCTCCTTGCCCGTGACGGTCGGCCGCCAGAGCAGCTTCGACAACGGGGCGACCGCGCCGTGGCTCACCGTGTAGGCGAGACGGCTCACCGCTCCTCCTCGCGGATGACGGTGCCCCCGAGGAGCCGAGTGACCACCGGGACGCCGACGTCACCGAGCTCGTCGAGGGACTCGTCGTCGTCGCTGACCGCGGTGTCGTCGACGACGCGCTGCTCCGGCGGGACCTCGGGGTTCTCGACGGCCTCGGCCTTCGCCCGCTCGAGCGGGCTGGCCCACGTCGGCGCCGACTCGGGGGCCGGAGGCGCCTCGGACCAGCTGGGCGCGGGGGTGTCGGGCGAGGTGGCCCAGCCCTCGGCGCGCGAGGGAGCCGAGGTGCGCGAGGCGACCTCTGCCGGAGGAGGACTCGGCTCGTGGGTGGTCCGCTCGGGGACGGGTGCCCTGTCGTGCGGGAGGTCGTCGAGGTCGTCGGGCTCGGGCGGCGTGGGGACGCCGGCCGGGAGCTGCCGGGCGGGCGTGACCCCGGGCGGGTACCCGGGGTTCGCGGCCGCCGTGGCGTCGGAGGACGGCACGCCCTCGACGCGCGCGTCGACGCCGAGGACGTCGATCAGGGCCTGGCGCACCCAGTCGGCGTGCGGACCGCGGCGGAACGTCTCGGCGAGCCCGACGGTGGAGATCGCGAGGAGGACGCGGCGCCCGTCGTAGTCGGCGACCTGGGCGTTCTGCGAGACGAAGGTCCACGTGGAGCGGCGCATCTCGAAGAGCTTGGCGAGGACGTCGGGCCACGACCGGCGCAGGGCGTCGGTGTCGAGGCCCCCGGGGCCCTTGGTGACCGCGGGCTCCGGGACGGCGACCGACGCCGGGGTCTCGGGCGCCGGCTCGGGGGCGCTCCCTGCGACCGGCTGGTGGGCCGTGACCGGGGAGGGTCCGTCGGAGGACTGCGGCGAACTGGGGTGCGGCTCCGAGTCCTGCTGCGGCACAGCGGAGTCCGACGGCTGGCGGTCGACCGGCTCCGGCCTCGGAGCCGCTGAGGCGTCCGGTACCGCCGCGTCCGGTACCGCCGCGTCCGGAGCCGGCGCGACGGGAGCCGGCGCGAGCGGTGCCGGCGCGACGGGAGCCGGCGAGAACGACGGCCCGGCGGGTCCCGCCCCCGTGGGCACGCCCCCGACGTCGAGGCGCCGCTCGAGCCGGTCGAGGCGGGCGGCGTACCCGGCCTCCCCCGCGGCGGCGGGCAGGAGGATCCGGGCGGCGATGAGCTCGAGCTGGAGGCGCGGCGCGGTGGCACCCGTCATCTCGGTGAGGCCGGCGTTGACGACGTCGGCGGCCCGGGACAGCGCCCCCGCGCCGAAGCCCGCGGCCTGCGCCCTCATCCGTTCGAGCTGGTCCTGAGGGACGTGCCTCAGCACGGCCGAGGCGCCCTCGCCCGTGGCGTGGACCACGATGAGGTCGCGCAGCCGCTCGAGGAGGTCCTCGACGAACCGTCGCGGGTCGAGGCCGGTCTCGACGACCTTGTCGACCACGCGGAAGACCGCACCGGCGTCGCCCACGGCGAAGGCGTCGATGGTGGCGTCGAGGAGCTCGCCGTCGGTGAAGCCGAGCAGGGCCGCGGCCGACTCGTAGGTGAGCCCGGCCTCCCCCGACCCGGCGATCAGCTGGTCGAGGACCGAGAGCGAGTCACGCACCGACCCGCCGCCGGCCCGCACGACGAACGACAGCACCCCGGGGGCGACCGCGACGCCCTCGCGACCGCACAGCTCCTCCATGTACGCCTGCAGCCGAGCGGGCGGGACGAGGCGGAACGGGTAGTGGTGGGTGCGCGAGCGGATGGTCCCGATGACCTTCTCGGGCTCGGTCGTGGCGAAGACGAACTTCACGTGCTCGGGCGGCTCCTCGACGATCTTGAGCAGGGCGTTGAACCCCTGCGGCGTCACCATGTGCGCCTCGTCGATGATGTAGATCTTGTAGCGGCTCTGGGCGGGACCGTAGGAGGCCCGTTCGCGCAGGTCACGGGCGTCGTCGACACCACCGTGGCTCGCGGCGTCGATCTCGATGACGTCGACCGTGCCGGACCCGCCCCGGGCCAGCGCGACGCACGAGTCACAGGTGCCGCACGGCTCGGGCGTCGGCCCGTTCTCGCAGTTGAGGCAGCGGGCGAGGATGCGCGCGCTCGTCGTCTTGCCGCAGCCCCGGGGGCCGCTGAACAGGTAGGCGTGGTTGACCCGGCCCGTGCGCAGCGCCTGCATGAGCGGCTCGGTGACGTGCTCCTGCCCGATGACGTCGGCGAACGACTCGGGCCGGTAGCGGCGGTACAGCGCGGTGCTCACGCGTCCAACCTAGTCGGCGTCGAGGACAGCGGTACGCGGTGTTCACCGGCCCCCACGTAGGCTCATCCCGTGCGCATCGACGTCTGGTCCGACATCCTCTGCCCGTTCTGCCACCTCGGCCGGCGGCACCTCGAGCTCGCCCTCGAGCAGTTCGAGCACGCCGACGAGGTCGGCGTGGTGTGGCACAGCTTCCAGCTCGACCGCAGCGCCCCGGCCGTCGACGACCTCCCCGTCCTCGACCGCGTCGCCGCGAAGTACGGCGCCGGCCGCGACCAGATGGTCGCCCAGCACGAGCAGATGGCGCTCGACGCGGCGGCGGTCGGCCTCGACTTTCGCTGGGAGCGCCTGCAGGGCGGCAACTCCTACGACGCCCACCGCGTCCTCCACCTCGCCCGCAGCCTCGGCCGCGAGCGCGAGGTCACCGAGCGCGTCATGCGTGCCTGGTACACCGAGGGCGCCGCGATCGGTGACGGCGAGGTGCTGCTCGCCCTCGCCGTCGAGGGCGGCCTCGAGGCGTCCGTCGTCCGCGAGACCCTCGAGTCCGACGACTTCGGCATCGACGTGCGCACCGACCTCGCCCTCGCCGGGCAGATCGGCATCACGTCGGTCCCGACGTTCGTCCTCGACCAGAAGTACGGCGTCAGCGGCGCCCAGCCGGTCGAGGTGCTGCTGGGCTCGATCCGCCAGGTGTGGGAGCTCCAGGGCACCGAGCCCGAGGAGGTCGCGGCCGGCGGTGGGTGCGGCGGGGGCTGCTGCGGCGGCGCCTGCGGGTCGGGCGGCACGGCCGAGGCGGAGCCCGCCGAGGCCGGCTGCGCCTGCGGTGCCGGTGGGTGCGGCGGCGTCTGCGAGCCCGCGACCGCGTCGCGCTGAGCCCTCGAGGGCCTCGCGGACACGAGAACACGAGGACACCCCGCGTACCTGGAAGAGCCCACCTGCCCTTGCTGCATTCCTGCCCTGGGGGAGTTCGGCGGGGTACCACCACGCGGGGTGCCGCCACCGATCGTAGGCGAGGCGCCGCCCTCGGCGGAAATCCTCCCCGCCCCTCCTGACCGTGTGTGCTCCGCGTCCATGAGGTCCACCAACCTGTGGACCGAGGCGACATGCCACGGGGGTGGGGCCGCCCCTACGGTCATCCGCATGCCCGAGACACCCGTCGCAACGGCGCGCAGGTCAGCAGGGTCAACGCCGTGCGCGCCGGCACCGACGAGCCCCCCGTGGCTCACCCGCACCTCGCACGAAAGGCCCATCGCATGAGCACCGTCAGCCAGCAGCACCCGGCCGGCGCCGCACCCGAGCAGGGCGACCGGACGAACATCGTCAAGGTCGTCTTCGCCAGCGTGGTCGGCACCGCGGTCGAGTGGTACGACTTCTTCCTCTACGGATCGGCCGCGGCCCTCGTGTTCGGCGTCCTGTTCTTCCCGGACAGCGACCCGCTCACCGGGACCCTCCTCGCGTTCGGCACCTACGCCCTCGGCTTCGTCGCCCGACCTCTCGGCGGGGTGGTGTTCGGCCACTACGGCGACAAGGTCGGCCGCAAGAAGATGCTCGTCGTCTCGCTCTTCATGATGGGCGCGGCCACGGTGGCGATCGGTCTGCTTCCCACCTACGCGGCGATCGGCGTCGCCGCGCCGATCCTGCTCCTCGTCTGCCGGCTCGTGCAGGGCTTCGCCGTCGGCGGCGAGTGGGGCGGCGCCGTCCTCATGGTCGCCGAGCACGGCAAGGACGAGAACCGCGGCTTCTGGTCGAGCTTCCCGCAGGCGGGTGTCCCGCTGGGCAACCTCCTGGCGACCGCCGTGCTCTGGGTCCTGTCGGTCTTCCAGTCGGAGGAGGCGTTCAACTCCTGGGGCTGGCGCATCCCGTTCCTGCTGTCGGCCGTCATGGTCCTCATCGGCCTGTGGGTCCGCCTCAGCCTCGAGGACTCCCCCGTCTTCGCCGAGGCCAAGGTCGAGATCGAGAACCGGGAGGAGAAGCACGTGCCGATCCTCGAGGTCGTCCGGAAGTACCCCAAGGAGGTCCTCCTGGCCATGGGCATGCGGATGGCCGAGAACATCTCGTACTACATCTTCACCATCGTCGTCATCACCTACGTCACGACCTACCTCGACCAGCCCAAGGGCGTCGTCCTCGGCGCGCTCCTCGGCGGCGCGGCGATGCAGGTCGTCCTCATCCCCCTGATCGGCGCGCTGTCCGACCGGATCGGCCGTCGTCCGCTCTACCTCGTCGGCGCCGTGGGCGTCGGGGTGTGGGGCTTCGTGTTCTTCTCGCTCATCGACTCGTTGAGCGGCGGGAGCATCGCCCTCGCGGTCATGGTCGGCCTGTTCTTCCACGCGCTGATGTACTCGCCGCAGGCGGCCTTCTTCTCCGAGCTGTTCGGCACCTCGGTGCGCTACACCGGCGCGTCGGTCGGCTACCAGCTGGCCTCGATCTTCGCGGGAGCGCTCGCGCCGATCATCGCCA
Source organism: uncultured Actinomycetota bacterium (assembly GCA_963834225.1). Taxonomy (GTDB): domain Bacteria; phylum Actinomycetota; class Actinomycetes; order Actinomycetales; family Dermatophilaceae; genus Oryzobacter. The sequence continues at coordinate 276,839 of CAWIAT010000023.1, forward strand.
TCAAGCTGCTCGGTGACGTCGAGACGAGGAACACGACCGCGGTCGGCATCTACCTCGCCGTCGCCGCCGCCATCACCGTGGTCTCGGTCCTCCTCGCCAAGGAGACCCGCAACACCTCGCTGCGGCACGACCGGGTCATCCCCACCGCGCACGACTGAGGTCGCACCACCTCCGCCGGAGGGCCGGTCCCGCACCCGCGGGGACCGGCCCTCCCGTCGTCACCCGCGTGCGGGGGTGGTGCCCCGGATGCCGGCGCGGGCGGCCGGTCAGGGACGATGGACTCTCCCGACCCGGAGGACCCGATGACCCCCCGCACCCTGTTCACGTGGCTCGCGCGCGCCGAGGCCGTCACCTGGACGCTGCTGCTCATCGGCATGTGGCTGAAGTACCTGACGCGCGCCACCGACCTCGGGGTCCGGGTCTTCGGGCTGGCCCACGGGGTCGTCTTCCTCGCCTTCCTGCTCGCGGTCGTCCTCCTGTGGGTCGACCAGCGGTGGCGCCCCGCCGACGCCGCGGTCGCGCTCGTGGCCGCAGTCGTCCCCTTCGCCACGCTGTGGGTCGAGCGACGGGTGGAGCGCCGGTCCCTGGCCGCCGACCACTGGAGGCTCGCACCCACCGGGGAGCATCCGTCGACCCTGCCCGAGCGGGTCGTCGCGACGGCGCTCGCCCGACCGGGCGTGGCGCTCGTCGTGGCCGTGGTCGCCGTCAGCCTGACGACGGCGGCGCTGCTCGTCGTCGGGCCTCCCCCGGTCCCGGGCAGCGGCGCCTGAGGCGCTGACCTGCACGGCACCCTCCCGCGTCGTTGACGACCGCGAGCCCTCCCCGCCATGATGGTCCGCGTTTCTCATCGTGACCCAGGTCACACCTACCGCTCGCGCCGGCGCTCGCGGGTGCGCGCGGCCCATCAGGTTCGCCCGGAGACGGGCGTGTGCAGGGAGAACTGAAGATGCGCATATCGAGGTTGACCACAGCAGGGGCCGCCGTCGCGGCCGCCACGTTCCTCATCCCGTCCACCGCGTGGGCTCACGACCGAGCGCCCACGCCGGTCGTCCGTTCGTCGGCGCTGGCGGCGCCGTTCAACCTCGAGGTCGCGCGCGGCTCGGTGTACGTCGCCGACGGCGGGCTCAACCTCGTCGGGCGGCTCAAGCGCGACGGGTCCATCGCGACCCTGGCCGCCGACCAGCCCGGTGCGTCCGGGGTCGCGCTGTCGCGCCACGGTGGTCGCCTCGCGTTCACGACGACGGTGAGCAACCCCGAGACGTTCGAGAACACCGAGAGCGGCCTGAACATCTGGGGCCCGCGGGGCAAGCGGGTCTACGCCGACACCCACGCGTACGAGAGCGCGCGGAACCCGGACAAGGTCTTCCACTACGGGATCAAGGACCCCAGCCCGTGCGTCGCCGCGGCGTTCACGGCCGCCGGCTTCCCCTACGACTACAAGGGCCAGGTCGACTCCCACGCCTACTCGGTCGCCGCGCTCGGCGACTCCTGGGTCGTCGCCGACGCCGGGGCCAACGCGCTGTTCACGGTGCGCAACGACGGCCGCGTCCGCACCCTGGCCGTCCTGCCGCCGCAGCGCACGACGCTCACGGCCGAGATGGTCGCGGCCCTCGGGCTCCCCGACTGCGTCGTCGGCGTCACCTACGCCTTCGAGTCGGTGCCCACCGACGTCGAGGTCGGTCGAGACGGAAGCCTCTACGTGACGACCCTCCCGGGCGGCCCCGAGTCACCGGTCCTCGGCGCCCGCGGCGCCGTGTGGAAGGTGAACCCGTGGACGGGCCACGCCCGCAAGATCGCCGGGGGGTTCCTCGGCGCGACGAACCTCGCGATCGGCAAGCACGGGACGATCTACGTCGCCGAGCTCTTCGCCGGTCAGATCTCGGTCGTCAGGAACGGGTCGGCGAAGCCGTACCTCAGCCTCCCGGGTGTCGTCGCCGTCGAGACCGGCGACGACGGGACGTTGTGGGCCGCGACCCTGGGCAACGAGGACCCGCCGGCCCCCGGCACCATCGTGAAGATCGTCAACGGCAAGGTCCACCGCTAGGCGAGCGGGCGGCCCGGGTCGACGATTTCGGGGAGGGCGGCTGCCTCTAGTAGCCTCGCCCGCGGAGGATTCGCATAGTGGCCTAGTGCGCACGATTGGAAATCGTGTTGGGATAAAACCCTCGGGGGTTCAAATCCCCCATCCTCCGCCACCCGACGACGGCCCCGATCCTCCACGATCGGGGCCGTCGCACGTCCCCCTCCTGCGAGTTCTCCCAGAAGGCGGCGTCCGCGCTGGTCGCCAGCCTTATGCTCCGCATCGACACCCACGTTCGACACCCGGGGGACCCATGCGACGCCTCGCCGTCATCCTTCCGCTCGCCGCGCTCGTGGCAGCGGGCCTGACCGCCGTACCGGCCCAGGCCGTCCCGCTGCCGACCTCCGGCGTCACCGCCTACTCGGTCGACACCGGTGCCCTCCCGGGCGCCGGATGGGGCACCCGGTTCGCGGCGAGCGGGGCGGGCGCGACCGGCAACGCCGTCGGCGCCGGCGGCGTCACGGTCGCGAGCACCTCCGGAACCGTCGCCCGCGTCACCGTCTCCCCGCCCACCGGCAGCAGCTTCGCCGTCGGCACGTACGACATCAGCGAGTCCACGTCGGCCACCGGGGCCCGGGTCCAGATCGTCGGCGGCGCCCCCGCCGAGTGCTCCGAGGTCTCGGGCACCCTCACCGTCCACGAGGTCACCCTCGCGGCGGGCGACGTCACCGCGTTCGCGGGCTCGGTGCGGGGCAACTGCGGTGAGGGCGAGCCGGTCTTCGCGCAGGAGATCCGCTGGAACTCCACGGTCCCCTTCATCCGCCTCACCGCGCCGGTCAGCACCTCGACGTCGCCGACCACCGTCACGGTCGCCGTCCCCTCCACCACGACCTTCGGCCAGGCCATCGGCAGCGGGACCGACGCCAAGGTCCGCATCGTCAGCGACACCTGCAGTGGCAGGACGATCGCCGGCGGCGGCACGTGCGCCATCACCCTCGCCGCGACGCCCGACTTCTTCGGCCCGGCGCAGGACCTCATCACCCTCCCCGACGGTGGGGCCGGACGGAAGATCCCCGTCACCGTCGTCGGGTACGACACGGCGGCCGGCGCCTACACGCCGCTGACCCCCGCCCGCCTGCTCGACACCCGCCGCGAAGGCACGAAGAGACCGATCGGCGGCGGGAGGTACATCGACCTGGCCGTTGCCGGCAAGAGGGGCGTGCCCCCCTCCGGCGCCACCGCCGTCGTCCTGAACGTCACCGTCGTCGCCCCGACGAGCCAGGGCTACGTCACCGTCTACCCGACGGGCACGAGCAGGCCGACCGCGTCGTCGGTCAACTTCAACAAGGGCTGGACCGGCGCCAACCTGCTCACGGTCAAGCTCGGCACCGGCGGCAAGGTCCGCATCCACAACTACGCGGGCAGCACCCACGTCGTCGCCGACGTCGTCGGGTACTACCACGCGTCCACGAGCGCGAGGACGACCGGCTACGGCGGCTACTCGGGCATCGAGCCCGCGCGCATCGCCGACACGCGACTGGACTCCGACCCGCTCCGGCCGGGCTGGTACCTCACGACCGGCTACGACTTCGGCGCCTCCAACCCGCACATCACCGCCTTCGCCGTGAACATCACCGTCACCAAGCCCACCGGATCGGGCCACCTCACGGCCTGGGACGGCGAGCAGTTCCCGGCGCCGAGCACCTCGACGCTGAACTTCACCAAGGGCCGCACCGTGCCCAACATGGCCATCGTCCCGACGTCCCAGTGCGGCGCGGACTTCTGCCCCGAGGACCCGACGATCCCGCTCATGGGCGTACTCAACACGTCGAACGGCAACTCCCACGTCGTCGTCGACCTCGTCGGGGTCTACGACGACAACACCCTCGACGGCATGTGGCGCTTCCGGCCGCTCCCCACGCCGACCCGCATCGTCAACACCAAGCTCAGGCAGGGCATCCCGGCCGCGATCGGTGCGGGGAAGGCGCCGACGGTCATCGCGCCGGCGTCGGTCCGGACCTACAACTCGATGGCGCTCGTCACGAACACGACGGCGAACAAGCCGACGAGCACCTCGGTCCTCACCCTGTGGAACGCCGACATCCCGCGCCCCGGGGTCAGCAACCTCAACCCCTACGCCGGCCAGCTCGTCTCGAACATGACGATCACCGACATCGGCGTCGACTACGGCTTCAAGGTCCACAACGCGTCCGGCTCGACGAACATCGTGCTCGACGTCGCCGGGACCATGGAGAGCTACCCGGCCGTGGCCGACCCCGGCGCCGCCGCCGACCTGCGGGCCGACGGGGTGGCCACCCTGCGCGACCGCGCGTCGCAGCGGGCCACCGGCGACGCCAGGGCGAGGGCGCCGCACCTCACGGGCACCCCGGTCAGCCTCGCCCCACGGCAGCGCTGACGACGCGACCGACGAGGACGGCCCCGGGCACCCGCCCGGGCCCGTCCTCGTCGTGGTTCAGGCGAGCGGGCGACGCTCGCGCACCCCGGTGCGCTCGTCGTGGAGGTCGATGAGCCGCTGCTCGTCCGCGCCGGGAACGGCGCCCGAGGAGCTGATGAGCCGGCAGGTCGACCACGAGGCCGAGGCCTCGTCGTACGCGTCGACCCACCGCAGCCAGGCCCGCTCCCCCGCCTCGTCGGCGCACGGCCACGAGACCCCCAGGGCCGGCTCGCCGAGCCGGTAGGGCTTCGGGGTGAGCCGCGCCCGGTAGCTGTCGTGGGTCGCGCACAGCTCGACGTAGAGGGGGTCGGAGTCGAGGGCGACGAGGATGGCGCGGGCCCGGTCCGAGAGCGGTGCCGCCGCGGCGCCGCTGACGAGGACACGCAGCCCGGCCGCGGTGCGGTAGACGCGGACCCCGAGATCCGGGTTCGCCCGGGCGAACTCCCAGACGGGCTCGCAGGCGAGGACCTCGGCCACGGTGGGACCGCTGCCGCCCGTCGAGCCGACCCGCGAGGCCGACGCCGCCGAGAACATCCCGTGGCCGCCGCCGGTTCGCACGGCCGAGGGGGCGTCCAGGCCGGCGGCGTCCTCCGCGCCGGTCTGCTGGGGGCGGGGGTCGGGGCGCCCGAGGACGAGGCGACGCAGGAAGCCGGCGACCCCCGACCCTCCGGCACCACCCGCGCGACCCCGGCCTCGCGGCGAGGACGAGCCCTCCTCGAGACCCTCGACGTCGACGTCGGCGATGAGGAGCTCGTCGGTGCACAGCACCTCGCAGCCCATCCGGTTGCGGGTGACGACCCCGAGGCGTCGTCCGTCGTCGGAGAGCACCTCCTCGAGGACGGGCTCGCGCAGCGGCGTCCTCGGGTAGTACCCGCGCGTCGCCGGGAGGCGCCCCTCGACGGCCACCCGCTCGAGGGTCTCGGCGAGGCGTCGCCGCCCGACCTCCTCGGCCTCCGCGTCGGACTCGGTCGACCAGCCCCAGACGGCCAGCGGCCCGCCGGCGGAGCCGAGGTGCGGGCTCCACCCCTCCACCTTCACCCAGTGCTGCGGCACCTCCATGGCGCGCAGTCTGTCAGCCGGCGGCGGCTCACCACCCGCACCCGCACCACTGCGAGATCTCGCAACGATTTCCCGGAGGCCGCGCACCGACGCACGGTTCCGGCTTACCCTCCCTGTACCGCAAACCCCACCCCCTGCTCGGGAGTCCTCCGTCACCATGCGTCGCCAGACCCTGTCCGTCCTCGCCACGGCCGCCACCCTCGGCGCGCTCGTCGTCGCCACCCAGCCCGCGGTCGCGACCGCGGCCTCCGCGCCCGCCGCCGCGTCCGCCGGCGCCGCCGCGATCCCGTCCACCGGTGCCTACACGCCGCTGACGCCCGCCCGCCTCCTCGACACCCGTCGGGCGACGGGGGTCGGCACGACGACGCCGATCGGGGCCGGAAGGTCGATCGACCTCCAGGTCGCCGGCCGCGGAAGGCGTTCCGGCCGCCGCCGGCGTCTCGGCAGTCGTCCTCAACCTCACCACCGTCGCGCCGACGAGCCGCGGCTACCTCACGGTGCACCCCTCGACGAAGGCGCGCCCGACCGCGTCCTCGATCAACTTCAACGCCGGCTGGACCGGGGCGAACCTCGTCACCGTGCCGATGGACGGGGGCGGAAGGCTTCGCATCTTCAACGCCTCGGGCCTGACCCATGCCGTGGCCGACGTCGTCGGGTACTACCACTCGTCCGCGAGCCCGGCGGCCGCACTCGGCTCGTACGAGGTGGCCGAGCCCGACCGCCTCGTCGACACGCGGACCAAGGAGTGGGACCACCTCCCGCTGGGTCCCAAGGAGTACCTCTGGGCATCGGCCGACTTCACGATCGCCGACCCCGCATTCAACGCTCGCGTCCAGGCACTTGCCCTCAACGTCACCGTCGTCGGTCCGACCCGCCAGGGGCACATCACGGTGTTCGACGGTGACGACCCCTCGACCATCCCCGACACCTCCTCGTTGAACTTCGCTGCGGGGCGAACCGTCCCGAACATGTCGATCGTCAAGGTCGGCCACTGCGGACCTCCCGAGTGCCCCCAGGCCGGGACCCCCCGGTTCGGCGTGGCCAACATGTCATCCGGCGCCGTCCACGTCGTCGTCGACATCGTCGGCTACTACTTCACCGCCGAGGAGGGCGACAGCGGCCTGCGCTTCACGTCCCTGCCGTCGCCGAGACGCTTCGTCGACTCGCGCCTCGGCCAGGGCCTGCCGACGAACCTGGCACCCAACGCCGAGAAGGTCGTCACGGTGCCCTCCACCATCGCCGGGGCGGGCACCCGCGCGGTCGTCACGAACACCACCGCGGCGCAGCCCACCGTCACCACCGTCATCACCTCGTGGCCGGCGGCCATCTCGCGTCCGACCGTCAGCAACCTCAACCCGTACGCGGGCCAGGTCGTCTCGAACATGACGATCACCGGGTTGACCGACGGCGACTTCAAGGTGCACAACCGGGTCGGGACGACGCCGCTCGTCATCGACGCCGCCGGTACCTTCGAGGACTTCCCGACCGGCCCTGCCGCTGCCCTGCGCGGTGACGCAGGTCTGGCGGGCGACCGTCCGTCGCGCACCGCACCGACCTCCACCGTGGGTGGGGTCTCGGGCTGGTGAGCCCACCGCGGAGGGCGCTCCTCTGGGTGGTGCGCGCCTCCCGGTGAACCGCGGGTCAGCGGCCGGTCCGACCGGGAGGTCGGGCCGGCCGTCCGCGGTTCAGGACCCCTGCGGCCCCGGGCCGGTCGAGTCGGCTCCGGACCAGGAGGTCAGGCGGGGCGCACGTGGACGTACGTCGGGTGCCGCGGCAGGTCGCCGGCGAGCGCCAGCTCGGCTCCGAGGAGGCGGGCTCCCTCGAGCGCCCCGCCTCGCGGCGCCACGGGCGCCGGACCGACGGCCGACACGGCACCGACGAACGCGTCGTGGACGACGGGTGCCGAGAGCAGGCCGCCGGTCCCGACGAGCACGGGGTCGGTGAGCGGCGCGGCCGCCGCCAGCAACGAGGCGGCCAGGGCACGCCCGGCGTCGGTCGCCACGCCCACGGCGACGGGGTCGCCCGCGGCGGCCGCTGCCGTCACGAGCGGGGCGACCGAGGCCAGCGCCTCGGGGGCGTCGGGAGCCGTCATCACCCGACGGGGCCAGCCGTCGCACGGCCCGAGGAGGTCCTCGGCCGCCGCCAGGAGCCGGGCGGAGCCGCCGGCGACGCCGTCGCGGTGCCGCAGCGCGGCGCGCAGTCCCTCGAGCCCGACCCAGGCCGCCGACCCACGGTCGCCGAGGACGTGCCCCCACCCGTCGACCTTGGTCCAGGTCCCCGCGAAGTCGCTGCCGAGCGCCACGGCTCCCGTCCCGGCGGCGACGACGGCCCCCGGTCGCAGTCCGCCGAGGGCACCGACGAGGCTCGCCACCGCATCGCTGACGACCGCGCACGCGGACGGCGCCAGGGCGGCGTCGACCGACGCGAGGACCTGCGCGGGGTCAGCGAGGTGGAGCAGGCCACGCATCGACCAGCACAGCGCGTCGGGGCGCTCTCCCGGGACCAGTCCGGCCTCGGCAGACGCCGGTTCGAGCAGCCGGGCGGCATCCACGGCGAGTGCGGCGACGTCGACCCCACCGGCCCCGACCCGGGCGCCCGGGGCGCGGTGCACCCGGCCCACCTCACCACCGCGGGACACCACGAGGCGCAGCCCGGACCCGCCGACGTCGACCGCCACGACCGTTCTCACGGCCGTGAGCCGATCACTTCGACATGCCCGCGGTCAAGCCGGCGACGATCTGCTTGGTCGCGAGGAGGAACAGGACGATGAGCGGCACCGTGGTGATGACGAGGCCGGCGAAGACCGCGGCGTAGTTCGTCGCGTTCTCGCCGAAGAAGGTCGTGAGCCCGACCGGCAGCGTGTACTTCTGCTCCGTGCGCAGCAGCACGAGCGGGAAGAGGAAGTCGTTCCAGATCGGCACGAACCGGAACACCGCCACCGTCGCCAGCGCCGGGCGCACGAGCGGCACCATGATCCGCCAGAACGTCTGCCAGGGCGTCGCGCCGTCGAGGACCGCCGCCTCCTCGAGCTCCTCGGGCAGCTGCCGGAAGAAGGTCGTGAGGACGAAGATCGAGAACGGCACGCCCGACGCCGCGTACATCAGGGTGAGCCCGAGCCGGCTGTCGATGAGGCCGAAGCCGTCGAAGAGGTAGAAGATCGGCAGGATCGCCAGGTGGATCGGGAGCATGAGGCCGGTGAGGAACAGCGACTCCAGCCAGCGGAACGACCGCGTCCGCACCCGGGCGAGGGCGTACGACGCCATCGTCGCGACGGTCGTCGAGATGACGACGGCCCCGATCGTCACCATGAGGCTGTTGCCGAAGTACGTCGCGAAGCTGCCCGCGGTCCACGCCTCGCGGTACGCGTCGAACGACAGCGGCCACGGCGCCCCGACCGGGTCGGAGATGAGGTCGGCGTTGCTGCGGAACGAGCTGCTGACCATGAGGAGCAGGGGAACGAGCGCGAAGGCTGCGTAGAGCCACAGCAGCACGCTCGCGGCCGGGCCGCCGACGGGCTTGCGCGACCCGCCACGACGGCGGGGAGCCGACCCGGTGGGGGTCGAGGCGCCGGCCCCGGTCAGGTCCACGTCGTCGCTCTCCGGGTCGGCGGCGGTGCCGATCCCGGCAGGGACCACGCTCATCCGGTGATCCTCCTCTCGTGGCGGCGGAGCACGGCGGTCGCGCCGAAGGCACCGCCGAAGATGAGGAGGAAGAGCAGCGTCGCCAGGGCCGAGGACGTGCCGATGGCGTCGGTGGCGCCGGAGTCGAAGGCCGTCCGGTAGAAGAGCAGCGACAGGAAGTCGGTCGCCCCGGCGGGGTTGCCCGTCGAGCCGCCGAAGGCGTACGGGAGGGCGAAGGCCTCCATCGCGAAGATGAAGGTGAGCACCGAGACCGTCCCGATCGCCGGCACGAGGAGGGGGAAGGTGATCCGGCGGAAGGCCTGGAGGTGGGTCGCGCCGTCGACGCGGGCGGCCTCCGACAGCTCCTCCGGCACGCCGCCGAGCGCGGCCCCGTAGAGCAGGACCGGGAAGCCGATCCACTGCCAGACGCTGACGAGGATGACGACCCACAGGGCCGTGTCGGGGTCCCCGAGCCACGGCAGCGCCCAGCTCTCGAGGCCGATGCTCGTGAGGAGGGTGTTCACGGGCCCGAAGGTGGGCGAGAGCAGCAGCGTCCAGAGGTAGCCGATGACGATCGGGCTCACGAGGTAGGGCATCGCGTAGAGCGTCTGGAGCACCCGGCGGGTGCTGTCCCGGCGGTGCAGCAGGAACGCGATCGCCAGCCCGATCGTGTTCTGCACGAGCATCGTCCCGACGAAGAACAGCACGTTGTGCAGCAGCGCCCGGGGCAGGTCGGTGGTGAACGGCGCCCGGGTCAGCAGGGTGACGAAGTTGTCGAGGCCGGTGAAGCCACCGCGCGTCGTGCCCCTCCACTCGAAGAAGGCGTAGGAGAACGCCGAGACCATCGGGTAGAGGACGAACACCCCGAACAGCACGAGGGCCGGGGTGACGAAGAGGAGGCCGGTGCGTCGTCGCATGTGGGGTCCGGTCGTCGGGGACCTCCGCCCACCCCGCGGCCGGCGCGCTGGGCGCCGGCCGACGGGGTGGTCGGGGGTCACTTCGTGGGCTGGAACCAGGTCTTGACGCCGGAGTCGAGGGCGGCGCTCACGGCCGCGGCGTCCTTGCTGCCGAGGAACATCTCCTGGACACCCTTGCCCAACAGGTCGGTCCCGGTGGGGGTTCCGTACCGGAAATCGGTGAGGAGGAGGTACGGCGACCCGGTGGCGTCGTAGTCGTCGCTGACCTGCTTGAGGACGGGGTCGGCGTAGGTGACGCCGGGGACGGCAGAGATCTGCTTGACCTCGTCGGCGACCAGCTGGCCGAACTCGGGGGTCGCCATCCACGTCACGAGCTCGGTGGCCGCCGCCTTGTCGGGCGACTTGGCGTTGACGGCGAAGTTGCCGTCGGCCCAGCCGGCCGTCGTCCCGGTGGCACCGGCGGGGGCGCCGTCGGCCGGGGGCACCTGCATCACACCGATCTCGAGGTCGGGGTTGCCCTTCTGGAGGGTGGCGAGGTCGTAGGAGCCGCCCGGGTACATCGCGGCCCTGCCCGCGGTGAACAGGGTCATCGCGTCGGTGACGGCGACACCCGTGACGTTCTTCGGCATGTACTTCTCGAGCGACTTCAGGACCTCGACGGAGGCGACCCAGTCGGGGTCGGTGAAGTCCTTCTCGCCGCTGAGCACGGCCTTCTGGAACTCGGCTCCGCCGAAGCGCGCGCCACCGAGGACCTCGTGGACGATCGGCAGGGTCCAGTCGTCCTTCGCACCGACGGCGAGCGGGGTGACCTCGGCCGCGAGGAGCTTGTCGTTCGCCGCGATGAACTCTGCCCACGTGGTGGGCAGCTGGATCCCGTTGTCGGAGAACAGCTTCTTGTTGTAGAAGAGCACCGTCGCCTGACGGGCGAGCGGCACCGAGTAGATCTTGCCGTCCTCCTTGCCCTTCGCGCTCGCGACGACGTTCTCGTCCCACGAGGACAGGTCGACCGTGCCGTCGAGCGGGACGAGGGCTCCCGAGGCGACGGTGCCCTGGAGCTGGCCGTAGGAGCGGACCTGCGGGACGTCGGGCCCGTCGGAGCCGGCGAGCCCGGTCGCGAGGATCTTGTTGTACTCGGTGGCCTTGAAGGGCTTGAACTCGACGGTCACGCCCTCGTGCGTGCTCTCGTAGACGTCGAAGATCTTGTCGTAGGCGGCCTTGTCCTCGACCCGCCACGACCAGACGGTCAGCGTGGTGCCGTCACCGTCGCCCCCGTCGGTTCCGGTGTCGGACGACGGGGCACACGCCGAGAGGGCGAGGGCGCCGACACCGACCGTGACGGCGAGGTGCTTCCAGGGGTGACGCGAGGTCATGAGGGATCTCCTGTCGGGACGGTGGCCACGCGGTGGGCCGCGGGAACTGCTGGGGTGGGGGTCGAGAGGGTCGCCGGCATGGGGTCCGACGGCGTGGTGGCTGCCGGCGTGGCACGGGCGTCGAGGGTGGCGAGCGCCCGGGCCACCGATCCCCCGGTGGCGGCGAGGGCCGCACGGGCCTGCGCGGCGCCCGCCCCGCTGAGGAGCGTCACGAGGGCCGGCTTCAGCTCGCCGTCGGCGCCCTCGAGGGCGTGGCGCGCGTCGTCCTCGGACGCCCCGCTCGCCTCGCGCAGGATCCGCACGACACGGCCGCGCAGCTTCGCGTTCGTCGCGACGACGTCGACCATGAGGTTCGACCAGGTCCGGCCGAGACGGACCATCACGGCCGTCGAGAACGCGTTGAGGACGAGCTTCTGAGCCGTGCCCGCCTTGAGCCGCGTCGAGCCGGTGATGACCTCCGGCCCGGTGGCGACCGCGAGCAGGTGGTCGGCGAGGGCACCGAGCTCGGGGTCCGGGTTCGAGGTGACGAGGGCGGTGACCGCGTCCCGCTCGCGGGCCAGCCGGAGCGCGCCGCCGACGTAGGGCGTGCGACCCGAGGCGGTGAGGCCGATGACGACGTCCCCCGCGCGCACCGTCTCGACGTCGAGACGGCCGCGGTCGGCGTCGTCCTCGACGTTCTCGAGGGCGCGCACCAGGGCCTCGGGCCCGCCGGCGTGGTGCGCCACGACGAGACCGGGCGGGACGTTGAACGTCGGCAGCAGCTCGGCGGCGTCGAGGACGGCGAGCCGGCCGGACGTGCCGGCGCCGACGTAGTGGATGGTGCCGCCGGACTCGACCGCGGCGACGGCCGCGTCGACGAGGGCGGCGAGCGCCGGGAGGACCGCCGCGACGGCGGCCGGGACGGTGGCGTCCTCGGCGTTGAGGACGCGGAGCACCTCGAGGGTGGACAGCCCGTCGATCCCGGTCGTTCCCGGGTGGCGGTCCTCGGTGGGCGCGCTGACGGTGGCCTCGGTGCTCACCCGCAGGACGTTACTTTCTCACGGCCATGACGTCAAGACCGTGAATCAATAACGCAGGTGGTGTCCCGCGACCGCCTTGCGGGTGTCCTCGACCGCCGTGCGGGCCCGTTCGAGGTCGAGCTGGGCGACCGCGATGTAGAGGCAGTCGACCACGGTGAGGGCGGCGATCCGGCTCGCGGTGGCGCCCGACCGCAGGCTGGACTCGCGGGCCGCCGTGGCGAGGACGAGGTCGGCGTCGGTGCTCAGCCGCGAGAGGGGGAAGTTCGTGATCGCGACCGTCGTCGCGCCCCTGCTGTGGGCCAGGGCGAGCGCCTCGACCGTCTCCTTCGTCGTCCCCGAGTGCGAGATCCCGATGGCGACGTCGCCCTTCGCCAGCAGGGTCGCGCTCGTGAGGGCGACGTGGGGGTCGTTCCAGCAGAACACCATCGAACCGATCCGGTGCAGCTTCTGCTGCAGGTCCTTGCCGACGAGGGCACTCGCCCCGATGCCGTAGACGTCGACCCGTCCTGCCGCGGCGATGGCCCGGGCGGCGGTCGACAGGGCCACCCGGTCGATGGTCTCCGCGGTGTCCTCGACCGCGCTCGCGTCGGCGTAGGCGACCTTGGCGATGACGTCGTCGATGGAGTCGTCGGCGCTGATGTCGGTCGTCGGCGCGGCCTGGGTGCGCGGCTGGGTGCCGGCCTCGGCGAGGGCCAGCCGCAGCTGCGGGTAGCCCCGGAGCCCGAGTCGCTTGCAGAAGCGCAGCACGGTCGTCTCGGAGGTCTGCGCAGCCACGGCCAGGGCGCTGATCGTCAGGCTCGCGGTGCCCCGGGGGTCACGCAGGACCCGTTCGGCGACGCGGTCCTCGGCCGGGGAGAGCGAGGGCCGCAGCCCCCTCAGCTGCACGAGCAGCGAGGGGGCCGCGGGGGCGCCCGCGGAGGCGGAGGCGAGAGGAGGCATGGCCCTACCGTAGGGCCCTGTCCCGCAGGAGGACCCAGCCATCCACGGTGAACGCGCCGGGCTTCCTCTCGCCGTCGAGGATGACGCCTGCCGCACTCCTGGCCCGCACGCCGTCGACGACGACCCCTCGGCCGAGGTTCGTCGCGTCGGTGACCGACCGCCACCGCAGGAGCAGGTCACCGGCGGGGAGCTCGGCCCGGGCCTGGGTCCACCGTCGCCCGAACGTCCCCGCGACGCTCCCGTCGGTCTCGGTGACCTCACCGCGGTCTCGGTGGGTGAAGGGCAGTGGCCGCCACGTCGTCCCGCCGTCGGCTGACGTCTGCAGGGTCAGGGGGTCGGTCGCCTCGGTGTCCAGGAAGAGGTCGAAGGAGAGCCGCGCCCCCTCGGCCGGGACCGCGACGGGGGCCGTGAGCGTCGCCGTCGTGCCGTCGGCACCCCCGGCGAACCAGGCGGTCTCACCGCGCCGGGGCTCGATCGGCATGGCGGTGGCCAGTCCGCGGGCCCACTCGCGCCGCGCGACGTTGTTGCTCCCCCAGGCCCGCGACGGGTGCACGCGGTTGGTCAGCAGGATCGCGAACGAGCGCGACGCGAAGTCGATGACGAAGGAGGTGCCGGTGTAGCCGGTGTGCCCCGCCGTGCGCGGACCCGACAGGCCGTCCATGTACCAGCGCTGGTCGAGCTCGAAGCCCAGGCCGTGGCTGTCGCCGGGGAAGGCCTGGTTGAGGTTCGTCACCAGCAGCCCGACGCTCTCGCGGCGCAGGATGCGGTGCTTGCCGTACGTGCCGCCGTTGAGCAGCGCCTGCGCGAGGACCGCGAGGTCGTCGGCCGTGGAGAACACGCCCGCGTGCCCGGCGACCCCGCCGAGCGACCAGGCGTTCTCGTCGTGCACCTCGCCCCAGACCATGCCCCTGGCAGGGGTCGACTGGTACTCGGTGGCGGCGGTCCGGGTGCGGTCGGTGGGGTTGTAGCCGGTGTCGTCCATGCCGAGCGGCCCGGTGACCTTCTCGCGGACGACCTCGTCGAGGCCCCGGCCCGTCAGGCGCTCGACCATGACCCCGAGGGAGATGAGGTTGAGGTCGCTGTAGAGGTAGTCGGTGCCGACCGGGGTGCTCAGCGGCTGGTCCATGACGGCCTTGATCCGCGACGCCTCGTCCGGGTACCGGCTGTACAGCGGCAACCACGACGTGAAGCCCGAGGTGTGGGTCAGCAGATGGCGGACGGTGACCGCCTCCTTGCCGTTGGCCGCGAACTCGGGGAGGTAGGTGGCGACGGGCGCCTCGAGCTCGACCGTGCCGTCCTCGATGAGCTGCACCGTGACGAGCGAGGTGAACAGCTTGCTCACCGAGGCGAGGTCGAAGACGGTGTCCTCGCGCATCGGGACCCACTGGTCGCGGGGGAGCTCGGTGCTCGCGTCCTTCCACCGCAGGGCGTACCCGCTCGTGTGCCGGCCGACCACGGCACCGTCATGGCCGAGGAGCCCCACGGCGCCGGAGTACATCGGCTTCCCGCCCGGCGGGGCGGTCTCGTGCGCCTCGATGAGCTCGCCCGCCCGGGCGATGGGCTCGGGGTCGAGCCCGACGTCCTCGGGGTCACGGTCGCGCAGCACGGTGTTCGCGGGCATGTATCCGTTCCGGGGGTCGTCGACGTCGTGGGCGCTCGCCGGCGCCGCGACGACGAGCGAGGCCGCCACCGCGCCGACGAGGACTCCGGCGGCCCGGCCGATGCGGGTCACGCGGACGGCCCGCGGTAGATGAGGTACGGCCGGCGGCGGCGGTCGAACGCGGCGAGCTCGTGGCGCCAGGCGCCGACGACCTCGTCGGCCGAGGCGCCCGCGTCGATCTGGGTGCGTAGCCGCGTCGACCCGGTGAGCTTGTCGATCCAGTACGGACGGGCCGTGTCCCAGGTGTCCTTGCGCCACGCGAAGTCGGGGAACAGCGCCTTCGCCGCGACGAGCATCTCGGCCCCGAGCCGAGGGCCGTCGACGGCCCGGGGGTCGGTGACGTGCACCTGGACACCGCCGCAGACCTTGCCCACGTGCTTGTTGACGACGGGGTTGAAGTAGGCCTCGCGGAACTCGACCCCGGGGACCTCGCGCGCGGTGAGGCGCTCGGCCCAGCGGTGGTCGACGAACGGGGCGCCGATGAGCTCGAACGGCCGGGTCGTCCCCCGCCCCTCCGACAGGTTCGTCCCCTCGAAGAGGCAGGTGCCCGGGTAGGCGAGCGCGGTGTCCGGCGTCGGCATGTTCGGGCTCGGCAGGACCCAGGGCAGCCCGGTGGCGCCGAAGGTGACGTCGCGCCGCCATCCACCGACCTCGACGACGTCGAGCCGGCTGACCCGCGCGCCCTCCTCGGCCTCGAGGAACTCCCCGTCGAAGAAGCGGGCGAGCTCACCGACGGTCATGCCGTGCGCCTGGACGATCTCCTTGGCCCCGACGCCGGAGGTGAACTCGGTCGTCATCATCGGGCCGAAGGCGCTGCCGCCCACCGGGTTCGGGCGGTCGAGGACGACGAAGGATGCGCCCGCCCTGACGGCTGCGCGCATGGCCGTGTACATCGACCAGATGTAGGTGTAGAAGCGCGAGCCCACGTCCTGGATGTCGAAGACGACGGTGTCGACGCCGGAGTCGGTGATCATCCGGGCCAGCGAGGTCGCGGTGGCCCCGTAGGCGTCGTAGACCGTGACGCCCGTGCGCGGGTCGGTGTGGGTCTCCTCGGCCTCGCCCGCCTGCGCGGTGCCACGGAAGCCGTGCTCGGGCCCGAACACCGCGCGGAGGTCCACCGCCCCGGAGTCGTGCATCTCGTCGACGATGCTGCGCAGGTTCGTCAGGATGCCGGTCGGGTTGGTCAGCACGCCGACCTTGCGGCCCGACAGCACGCGCCACCGGTCGGCGGCGGCGCGGTCGGCCCCCGGGGTGACGCGGCGGGACGGCCCCGACGAGGCCGGGCTCGCGGCGAGGGCCGGAGCCGCCCCGAGGGTCGTGGCGGCGGCGCCGAGGGCGCTGGCGGTGATGAGCTGGCGGCGGTCCATGCTGGGCATCAGGGGTCTCCTGGTGGGTGTCGGGGTCAGTAGGTGAGGCCGTGGCCGAAGGCGTGCAGGACGGTGTCGGGGTCGTCCTTGGTCGGGATGTCGACGGGGAGCCTGCCCGTGGGCGAGACCTCCCCGGTGATGACGCGCGCCACGGCCTCGATGGCGACGGGGCTGTAGGAGTACGTCGCGAGGTAGGTCTCGACGTCACCGAGGTACGCGACGTCGTAGGGGTCCCGGGTCGCGACGACGACGACGGGGACCCCGGTGGCCCGCAGCTGCTCGACGAGCTTCTGCTGGCCGCGCTTCTTGTCGGTGACCGTGGTGTCCCACGCCTTCATCGTCGTGACGACGACGGCGTCCTGGCCGGCGGCCTTGGCGACGGCGGCCGCGACCTGGGCGTCGGTGGGGGACGTGCCCGTCTGGTGCACGGTGGTCGAGGCCCCCTTCGCCGTGAGTCCGTCGGCGAGGATCTGCGTCGTCGTGACGCCGTACCCGGTGACGAGGACCTTCTTCCCGGAGACCGCCAGCGGCAGGACGTCGTCGTCGTTGCGCACCAGGGTCGTCGTGCGGTTCGTGACGACCGCAGCGGCCGCGAGGTGCGAGGGGGTGCCGACGCGCTCGTCGACCTTCTCGACGTCCACGAGCGGCCGGTCGACGAGTCCGCGGCGGTGCTTGAGCAGCAGGACGCGGCGCACCTTGGCGTCGAGGGCCTTTCTGCTGATCCGGCCCGACTCGACGGCGTCGTGGACCGCGGCGAAGGCGGCCTCGGGTGCCGGGGTCATGAGCAGCTGGTCGGCGCCGGCAAGGAGGGCGCGCACCGCCACCTCGGCGTCGGGGAAGAGGTCGCGCACGCCCTGCATCTCCAGCGAGTCGGTGATGACGACCCCCTCGAAGCCGAGCTCCTCGCGCAGCAGCCCGGTGAGGATCGGGTGGCTGAGCGTGGCCGGCAGACCGGAGTCGTCGAAGGCCGGGACGGCGAGGTGCGCGGTCATGATCATGTCGATGCCTGCGGCGAAGGCGGCGCGGAACGGCGGAGCGTCGAGCTCCTCCCACTCCTCGCGCGTGTGGGTGATGATCGGGAAGGCGACGTGGCTGTCCGTGGCGGTGTCGCCGTGGCCGGGGAAGTGCTTGGCGGAGGCCGCGACGCCGCCGTCCTCCTGGTAGCCCCGGACCTGCGCGGCGACCAGCTCGGCCGCGAGCTGCGGGCTCGAGGAGAACGAGCGGGTCCCGATGACCGGGTTGAGCGGGTTGACGTTCGTGTCGGCGACGGGGGCGAAGTTCGAGGTGACGCCCATCGCCCGCAGCTCCTTCCCGGTGATGGCGGCGGCCAGGCGGGCGTCTCGTGCGCTGCGCCCGGCACCCAGCGCCATGGAGCCGGGGAACTGGGTGGCCGGCGGGCCGATCCGGGTGACGACGCCCTGCTCCTGGTCGATGCCGATGGTCAGCGGCACGCAGACCTTCGAGGGGCGTCCTGCGGCGGCCCGCTGGAGGCCGTTCGACAGCCCGGCGATCTGGTCGGGGTTCTTGACGCTGTCGGTCCACGCGAAGTAGATGACGCCGCCGAGCGCGAACTTCTGGACGACCTCCGCAGGGCTGGCCACCCCGTAGAGCGGGATGTTGCGGGCGTCGGGGGTGGTGGCGTCGCTGCCGTAGACCTGCTGGACGAAGAGCTGGCCGATCTTCTCGCGCAGCGTCATCCGGCGCAGCGTGGACTCGGCCCAGCCGCGGCCACCGGGGCCGGGGCGGGCGGGGCCGGCGACGGCCGTCGGGATCGTGCCCCCGGCGAACGCGAGGACGAGGCCTCCGGTGAGGGCGGTGCGACGGGTGAGCTTCCGGGTCATCGGGATCCTCCGTGTTACTCGTTCACGACATTGTGCGAGAACTTGCAACTTAGTTACCAAGCGGACGCAGGTCAACGGGAGGAGCGGGTGGCGAGGGTAAAGATCGCGTCAGGAATCCTGCCGCGTGTGCTCAGGTGGCTGTCCCGGCGACCACCTGGGCACACGCGGCACCGCTCGGCGCGGAGGTCGCCCGCCGAGGACACCCCGTCGAGCCGGGGGGTGGCGGGCACGCGCCGGGGTGCGCACGATGGGGCCATGAGCACCGGCGCCTGGGCAGCGGCCCACGAGCAGTCCATCAGCGACCCGACCGCCTTCTGGGGGGCGGCCGCCGACGCGATCGAGTGGAGCACGCCCCCGACGACCGTCCTCGACGACTCGGACCCGCCCTTCTACCGGTGGTTCCGCGGCGGGAGGCTCAACACCTGCTTCAACGCCCTCGACCGCCACGTGCGCGACGGCCGCGGCGACCAGGCGGCCCTCGTGTACGACAGCCCCGTCACGGGGACCTCGGCGACCTTCACCTACCGCGAGCTCCTCGACCGGGTCGCCACCTTCGCGGGCGCCCTGGCCTCGCTCGGCGTCGGGAAGGGTGACCGGGTCGTCGTCTACATGCCGATGGTCCCCGAGGCCGTCGTGGCGATGCTCGCCTGCGCCCGCCTGGGGGCCGTGCACTCGGTGGTGTTCGGCGGCTTCGCCCCGGCCGAGCTCGCCGCCCGCATCGAGGACGCCCGCCCTGTCGCCATCGTCGCGGCGAGCTGCGGCATCGAGCCCACCCGCGTCGTGGAGTACAAGCCGATGCTCGACGCTGCCCTCGACCGCAGCACCCACAAGCCCGAGTCGGTCATCGTCCTCCAGCGGCCGCAGGCCCGGGCCGCCGTGGGTGGGCGCGACACCGACTGGGAGGAGCTGGACTGGGACGAGCTCGTCGCCGACGCCGAGCCGGCCGACTGCGTCGACGTCGAGGCCACCGACCCCCTCTACGTCCTCTACACCTCCGGGACCACCGGCCGTCCCAAGGGGATCGTGCGCGACAACGGCGGCCACGCGGTGGCACTGCGGTGGTCGATGGAGAACGTGTACGACATCGGCCCCGGCGACACCTTCTTCACGGCGTCGGACGTCGGCTGGGTCGTCGGCCACTCCTACATCGTCTACGCGCCGCTGCTCACCGGCGCGACCACCGTTCTCTACGAGGGGAAGCCGGTCGGGACCCCCGATGCCGGAGCCTTCTGGCGGGTCTGCGCCGAACACGGCGCCAAGGCGATGTTCACGGCGCCGACCGCCTACCGTGCCATCAAGCGCGACGACCCCACCGGGGCCCTCCTCGCCGGGCACGACCTGTCGCGGCTCGAGACGGTCTTCCTCGCGGGCGAGCGGCTCGACCCCGACACCTACGAGTGGGCCACCTCGACCCTCGGCGTCCCCGTCGTCGACCACTGGTGGCAGACCGAGACGGGATGGCCGATCGCCGCGAACCTGCGGGGTCTCGAGCCGATGCCGATCAAGCCCGGGTCGCCGTCGGTCGCGGTGCCCGGCTACGACGTCCGCGTCCTCGACGACCGGGGTGCGGAGGTGCCGCGCGGGACCGAGGGCGCCATCGCCATCCGGCTCCCGCTCCCGCCGGGGACGCTGCCGACCCTGTGGGAGGACGACCAGCGCTACGTCGACGGGTACCTGTCGGTCTACGAGGGGTACTACCTCACGGGCGACGGCGGGTCGATCGACGAGGACGGCTACCTCTACGTCATGGGCCGCACCGACGACGTCCTCAACGTCGCGGGGCACCGGCTCTCCACGGGGTCGATCGAGGCGGCCCTCGCGGGGCACCCCGACGTCGCCGAGTGCGCCGTCATCGGGGTGGCCGACGACCTCAAGGGCCAGGTGCCGCGGGGGCTCGTCGTCCTCAAGGGCGGGGTCGACGGGGCGGCGGAGGGCGAGCGGATCCGCGCCGAGCTCGTCCAGCGGGTGCGCGACGAGGTGGGTGCGGTGGCGAGCCTGCGCCAGGTCGATGTCGTCGCGGCGCTGCCGAAGACCCGCTCGGGCAAGATCCTGCGCAGGACGATGCGCGAGATCGCCGACGGCACGGTCCCTGTCGTGCCCGGGACCATCGAGGACGCGTCGGTCCTCGACGCCCTCACCCCGGTCCTGCGTCCCTCCCCCTGACGTCGACGGTGTCGGAGGCAGCGTGTTCACTGGCCGGGTGACCGCCTCTCCCCCAGCCGCAGACGACCCGGGGACCGTCGTCGCCGCGCGCCTCCGAGCCGAGCGGGCGGTCCTGCTCGAGCGGGCCGCCCGGATGGGCGACGACATGGCGGCCCTCGTCGACGCGTCACGCGACTCCAACGCCGACGACGAGCACGACCCCGAGGGTCAGACCATCGCGTACGAGCGCGCCCAGCTCTCGGCGCTGACCACCCAGGCCCGGAGCCACCTCACGGAGGTCGACGCGGCGCTCGAGCGGGTGTCCGCCGGGACCTACGGAACCTGCGAGGTCTGCGGGGGGCCGATCGACCCCGCTCGCCTCGACGCCCGCCCGACGGCGCGGACCTGCGTCGCCCACGTCCGCCCCACCCGACGCTGACCCACGCACCGAGCGCCCCCACCCCCTGAGGGGGTAGGGGCGCTCGAGGGTCGAGGACCCAGTGCCTCTCGCGACCGCGGGACGGACGCGACCGCGCCCGTCCCGCGGCTCAGGGCAGGGTGGAGCCGTGGAGGGAGTCGTCCTCGGGTTCGCGACCATCGCCGCCGTCATCGCGGTGGGGGCCCTCGTCGCGCACCTCGGCGTCGTCGACCTCGCCGCCCAGGGTGTCCTCGCGCGGGTCTCGTTCTTCGTCGCCACCCCCGCCCTCCTCGTCACCACCGTGGCGAGGGCCGACGTCCACGACGCCCTGTCGAGGTCGCTGGTCGCGACCGTGGTCGGGGTGGCGGTGCCGGCCCTCGTCTACCTCGTCGCGGCCCGCCGCTGGCGACGCACCGCCGGCGAGCGGGTCATCGGCGCGCTCGCGAGCTCGTACGTCAACGCCGGCAACCTCGGCCTCCCCATCGCCGCGTACGTCCTCGGCGACGCGGCGCTCGTGGCGCCCACCCTGCTCCTCCAGCTCCTCGTCGTGCAGCCCCTCGCCGTGGCCGTCCTCGACGCCGGCGACCTCGGACGGCGTCCGCGGGTGCGTGAGGTCCTCCTCGGGCCGTTCACCAGCCCGCTGACCGTCGGCACCCTCATCGGGCTCGTCCTGGCGCTGACCGGCTGGCGCCTGCCCGAGGTCGTCCTGGCACCCGTCGAGCTCATCGGCGCCATGGCGGTGCCCGGCGTCCTCCTCGCCTACGGCATCTCGCTGCGGCTCGGCCCCGGCTTCGGTGGCGGTGTCCCGCGCGCCGAGCTCGCGCTGACGAGCACCCTCAAGCTCGTCGTCCAGCCGCTCGTCGCCTGGGTGGTCGCGCACCACGCGCTCGGCATCTCCGGCGCGCCCCTGCTGGCGGTCGTCGTCTGCTCGAGCCTGCCGACGGCCCAGAACATCTTCGTCCACGCGACCCGCTACGACCGGGCCACGACCCTGGCGCGCGACACCATCCTCGTGACGACCGTCGGCGCCGTCCCCCTCATCGCCGTCGTCGTGCTCCTCCTCGGGCCCTGACGGCCCGATGGCACCGCGCCACGACCGCACCAGGACCGCGCGTGTCGAACCTTCAGGACGCACGGGACCGACCCGGTCGATCGGGGCCCGGTCGCGACGGTCGCGGGAGAGACTGGCCGGGTGATCACCGTCGAGCTGGCCCGGGACCTCGTCGGTGCCGGCGTCCTGTGGGAGCCCCGCCCCGGTGACCGCTTCGTCATCGACGCGGCGCTGCTGACCGGCGACGTGTTCTGGATCAGCGACCTCACCGTCGAGGTGCACACGTACCGGGGGCAGTCCCTCCTCGGGTTCAACGGCACCACCGAGTGGGCGCTCGACTCGGTCACGCTCGACCAGGCCCTCTGGCTGCCGCGCGAGGACCAGCTGCGCGAGCTCGTCGGCGACCGGCTCGAGTCCGTCCACCGCACCGCCGACGGGTGGCAGGTGACCTACGAGGTCCGGTCCGGCTACGTCCACACGGTGACCGACACCGACATCGAGTGCGCCTACGCCCGCGCCGTCCTCAGCCTGTGAGGACGTCCGGGCCGGGCTCCGGGCTGCGGGGACTGGGCCGTCGACCCCTGGTGGTCATCGTCGCGCTCGTCGTCCTGCTCCTCGTCGGATGGGCGGTCCGGGGCCACGACACCACCGGAGCGGGCCGGACGTCGTCCTCCGGCCTGCCGGCGGTGTCGGTGTCCGACCTGCCGCGGGAGGCCGTGGCCACCCTCGCCCTCATCGAGGACGGCGGACCCTTCCCGTACGCGCGGGACGGCGCGGTGTTCCAGAACCGCGAGCGGCTCCTGCCCGACCACCCCCGCGGCTGGTACCGCGAGTACACCGTGCCCACCCCCGGCGAGGACGACCGCGGCGCGCGCCGCGTCGTGACCGGCGACGACGGCACCGCCTACTGGACCGACGACCACTACGACTCGTTCCGCGTCATCGAGGAGGACCCATGACCGAGGTGCTCGGACCCGACACCGGGATCGGCGCGCTCGTCCACCGGCTGCGCGAGGACGGCACGGTCGTTCGTGTGGTCCCCGCCGGCTCCGACAAGGACGAGTCGCTCGAGCGGTTCGGCCAGGCCCTGCGCTTCCCCGACTGGTACGGGCACAACTACGACGCGCTCTTCGACTGCCTGCTGAGCTGGGCGCACGACGCATCCGGGCCGGTCCACGTCGTCTGGGACGGTACGGCTCCACTGCGCGCCGAGCACCCCGACGTCTTCGACGTCGTCGTCCGGCTCCTCGGGGACGCCGAGGTCGAGGCGGACAACCTCCGGGTCACGGTGCTCGACCGCTGACCGGGACCCGTCGGTCCGGCCCGCAGGAACAGGGTCAGCGGCGGCGGGTGGTCCCGAAGATCGACCGGGTGATCTCGCGCCCGATGACGGTGCCGGCCGAGCGCAGGATCGACTTGAAGGCGCTCGACTTCACGACCGATGCGACGACGCCCGGCTCGGCCGCCTCGCGCCGCTCCTGGGCCGCCCGCGCCTTCTCGGCGGCGAGCCGCTCCTTCTCGGCCGCCTTGTCGGCGGCGGCCCGCGCCTTCTCGGCCTCGGTGGCCGCCGCGGCGTCGACCTTGGCCTTCTCGGCTGCGGCGGCCGCGGCCTCGTCGGCCTTGACCCGCTCGGACGAGGCGCGGTCGAGCATCTCGAACGCCGAGTCGCGCTCGACCGCGGTGCCGTACTCGGCGAGGAGCGGGGAGGCCGCGACCGCGGCGTCCATCGTCGCG
The DNA here is from genome assembly GCA_963834225.1 of uncultured Actinomycetota bacterium. Classification (GTDB taxonomy): domain Bacteria; phylum Actinomycetota; class Actinomycetes; order Actinomycetales; family Dermatophilaceae; genus Oryzobacter. The sequence goes on from CAWIAT010000023.1 coordinate 300,451, forward strand.
TCGGGCGAGGGCGCCATCAGGGACTCGGGGGCGCGCATCCGGGTCCACGCGACGGGGGTCGGCGCGCCCTTCTCGGAGAGCACGGTGATGACGGCCTCGCCGGTCCCGAGGGAGGTCAGCAGCTTCTCGAGGTCGTACTCGGTGTGGGGGTACGTCTTGACGGCCGCCTTGAGCGCCGCGGCGTCATCGGGGGTGAAGGCCCGCAGCGCGTGCTGGACCCGGTTGCCGAGCTGGGCCAGGACCTCGGACGGGACGTCCTTGGGCGACTGGGTCACGAAGAAGACGCCGACGCCCTTGGACCGGATGAGGCGGACGGTCTGCTGGATGGCGTCGAGGAACTCCTTGCTCGCGTCGTTGAAGAGCAGGTGCGCCTCGTCGAAGAAGAAGACGAGCTTGGGCTTGTCGACGTCGCCGACCTCCGGCAGGTCGTGGAACAGGTCGGCGAGGAGCCACATGAGGAAGGTCGAGAAGAGGGCCGGGCGGTCCTGCACCGAGGGGAGCTCGAGCATCGAGACCAGGCCCCGGCCGTCGGGGGTGGTCCGCAGGAGGTGGGCCGTGTCGAGCTCGTTGAGCCCGAAGAACGCGTCGGCGCCCTGGTCGGAGAACCCGATGAGCTCGCGGAGGATGACGCCGGCGGTGGCCGACGACAGGCCGCCGAGCTCCTTGAGGTCGGCCTTGCCCTCGTCGGAGGTGAGGTGCTGCACGACGGCGCGCAGGTCGGCGAGGGTGTCGAGGTAGAGGCCGTTCTTGTCGGCGTAGTGGAAGACGAGCCCGAGGCTGGACTCCTGGGTCCCGTTGAGGCCGAGGACCTTCGAGAGCAGGGTCGGGCCGAACGTCGACACCGTGGCGCGCACCGGGATGCCCTTGCCCTGGCCGCCGAGCGCGTAGAACTCGGTGGCGTAGGCCGTGGGCTTCCAGTCCATCCCGACGTCGGTCGCGCGGGCGGTGACCTTGTCGTTCGCCTCACCCGGGGTCGCCATCCCCGAGAGGTCGCCCTTGATGTCGGCGAGGAAGACCGGCACCCCCTGGGCGGCGAGCTGCTCGGCCATCAGCTGGAGCGTCTTGGTCTTCCCCGTGCCGGTCGCACCGGCGACGAGGCCGTGGCGGTTCATCGCCGACAGCGGGATGCGCACGATGGCGTCCGGGTGCGCGGTGCCGTCCTCGACGGCCGCGCCGAACTCCAGGGAGGCTCCGGTGAACGCGTACGCCGTGCGGATCTCGTCGACGAGAGGGGACGATGCGGGGCTGCCTGTCTCGGTCACGAGCGCCAATCTAGCCTCCCGCCGGGCGTCGCTCCCGTCGTCGACGGACCCCCGTCATACAGTGACCCCGTGATCTTCAAGGCCGTCGGCGACTCGCGCCCGTACCCGGACCACGGGTACTCGACGCGGCAGTGGTCGACGGTCCCCCCACGGCTCGTCCGGCTCGACGAGCTCGTGACGACCAAGCGCGAGCTCGACCTCCAGATGCTGCTGTCGGAGGACTCGACGTTCTACGGCGACCTGTTCGCCCACGTCGTGGAGTTCGAGGGCACCCTGTTCCTCGAGGACGGCCTGCACCGCGCGCTGCGCGCCGCCCTCCACCAGCGACCCACGCTGCACGCGCGCGTCCTGACGCTCTAGGGGGAGCCGTGAGCGAGTACACGACCGAGTCCGAGGTCTCCGTCGACGCGCGACGTCGGCGGCGCACGCTCATCACGATCGGCGTCGTCCTGCTCATCCTCTTCTTCGCGTTCTGGTACGCGTGGTCGTACTACCAGGCCGACAGCCAGCTGCGCTCCTCGCGCACCCCCGCTCCGACGTGCGCGCCGTACGACGCCAAGGCGCTGACGCCCGAGAAGGTCAAGGTCAACGTCTACAACTCGTCCTCGCGCACCGGTCTCGCGGGCACCGTGTCCAAGGAGCTCGCCGAGCGAGGCTTCGACATCGACAAGGTCGCCAACGACCCGTCGTCGCGCAAGCCGCCGGCGATCGCCGAGGTCCGGCACGGTCCGTCGGGCAAGGCGCAGGCGGCACTGCTGCGCACGGCGCTTCCCAACGGGACGACGGTCGTGCAGGACAAGCGCAAGGGCTCGGGCGTCGACGTCGCCCTGGGGGCCAAGTGGACCCGGCCCGCGCCGGTGCGCACGAGCGATGCGCTGCCGATGTGCCCGGCACCCACCGAGTCCTGACCGAGGCCGTTCACCCCGTCGGCGCGTTCACGTCAGGCGGCGAGGTCGCGTGCTGAGGCGGGGGTGGTGGTGTGGGTGCGGCCGGTGGGTGAGGTCCAGGTGCACTCGCCGTCCTCGGTCATGGTGACGGTCCAGCCCGCGTGGTGCTTGAAGCCGTGGTGGGTTCGGCACAGGGTCTGCAGGTTGGCCTCGACGGTCTCGCCCGCCGGGTGGGCGACGACGTGGTCGAGGTCGCAGCGCGCGGCCGGGACCGAGCAGCCGGGGAAGCGGCAGTGCAGGTCGCGGGCGCGGACCCGGGCGGCCAGGGTGCTGCCGGGGCGGTAGGTGCGGCGGCGGGCGGGTGGGCCGTCGGCGCTGCCCGGCGGTCCGCCGGTGAGGCGCAGGCGGGTGTCGGGGTGCTCGAGGAGGGCGGTGACCTGTGCGGGCAGCAGGCCGGTGGTGCCCCAGGCCTCGACGATCCCGTCGACGAACCACACCCGCTCGCCGTCGCCCCATGCCTCGCCGCTGCCGGGTGGAGAGCCGGAGCGATGGGTGGCACCCGCGGGAGTGTGCGAGAGGAAGGGGTTGCCGGCCAGCTCGAGGTGTTCACCGAGGCGCAGCCCCACGGCGCGCTCCACCTGCCCGGCGGCCAGGGTGTCGAGGGTGACCGCGCCGGCGACGAGGTCGACGAGGACCTCGTCCACGGTGCCACCGAGGGCATCGCCGATGACCTCGCGCTCCGGGCGGCGGGTGACCACGGTCGGCACGGCGGCCGTCGCAGCGGGCAGGACCAGCTCGACCACGGTGCGCACCTGGGCGTTGGCCATCGCCAGGTCGACCAGGGCGTCGGCGCGCGCCGCCTCCACCGTCAGCCGACGGCCACCCGCTCCGGGGCCAGCCGTTTCCGGGCCACCCGCCCCGGCGCCGCGGGCGCGGCGGTGTGCGTCGGCGGTCAGGTACTCCTGGGCCAGGGCGTCGACCGACGCGGCCAGCACACGCGAGGTGTCGTCGGGCAGGTCGGCGGTCCAGCGCATCAGCCCCGGCACCTGCGAGGGCGCCCACCGCACCCCCCGCCGCCGCGGCGCCACCGAGCGGGCCCGCTGCGCGCCCTCGGGGTCGGCCTTGGCCGCGGCCCGCAGCGCCCGCGCCACCAGCCGCGGCTTGGGCAGGGTGCTGACGTCGCGGTCGTACAACCGGGCCTCGAACTCCGCGACCCGCCCCGGTGCGACATCACGCGCGGCGACCACGACCCCGTCGACCCGCCACGGCTCCAGCACCCCGTCCAACGCCGCCTGGAACGTGCGCGGCAGCTCGACCAGCACCCGGGCCCGGCTCAGCCGGGTGCGCATCGTGCGCGGCGAGATGTTCAGCAACGGCGCCAGCGACGACGCCGCGATCGCATCCGGCTCAGGAACAGGAACAGGAACAGGCAGCGACGTGCGCGTCGCGGACCCGCACCGGCCACCCCCACCACCGTCCCCACGTTCGCAGCGCAGCCGCTCGAGGTGGACCTCGAGGTCGTCGACGGCCAGCTCGGCGAACCGGTCGATCGCCACCGCCTGCACCGCGTGCAGCCACGACGCGACCTTCTGCGTCGCCACCACCACCGCCTCCAACGGCTCCCGCCCCATCGCCCGCACACCATCGACACCCACGGTCGAGAGCAGCACCGCGAGCTCGGCCGGGTGCGCCTCGCGCACCTGGCTCGGACTCGGGACCGCTGCTTCCATGACCCCCACGCTAGACCCGACCACTGACAGTCACCCCCACGAAAACGGCTGTCTCACAGCCATTCAGATCACGGTCAGGTCACGATGCCAGGGCCGGGACACCAGCTCCGGTCGCCGCCGGAGCAGCGACCCGCTCCTCGGCGGAGGTCGCCGCCGGAACTCGGCGAGCGCGACGTCCGCGCACCACCTTCACCACGACCCACAGCATCACGCCGGTCCCCACGACGGCGGTCACCGCCGACCCGACCCACCCGGAGACCTGCGCCCACGACTGACCCGCCAGCGCGCCGAGCACCACGCACGTCACTCCCCACGCCACGACCCCGAGACCGTTCCACCGCAGGAAGGTCCGGTACGGCATGCCCCCGCTGCCGGCGAGCATCGGCGCGACGGTGCGGGCGACCGGGGTGAACCGGGCCGCGACGAGGGAGGCGCCACCACGCCGCGCGAGCGAGGCTGCGGCGCCCTCGACCCGGCCGCGAACCCGGCGGAGCACGCGGACGGACAGCAGGCGGGAGCCGGCGGACCGCCCGAGGAGGAAGGCCGTGGTGTCGCCGAGGAGCGCGGCCACGACGACCACGGCGGCGGTCGCGCCGAGCGAGGTGTCACCCAGCGTCACGGCGACCCCCCCGACGAGCGCCGCGGTCTCACCGGGCAGGACCACCCCGAGGACCACGGCGCTCTCGAGGTAGACGAGGGCGCCGACGATCGCGTACACCAGCCACACCGGCTGGCCCAGCGCGAGGGTCACGAGCTCGTCCACGTCCTCAGGTTCGGAGCCGACCCTGTGTCCGGACTGTCCGGCGCCCCTCGACGCAGCCGTGACGCTCAGTCGCCCGAGCTGAAGGCGGCGTCGAACGCCGAGTCGGGACGGTCGAACGCCAGCCGCCTCACGAAGCCGACGGCCTCCGCGGCGCCGACGAGCCGGTCCATCCCGGCGTCCTCCCACTCCACGGAGAACGGGCCCTCGTAGCCGATCGCCCCGAGCGTGCGGAAGCAGTCCTCCCACGGGACGTCCCCGTGCCCGGTCGAGACGAAGTCCCAGCCGCGGCGGGGGTCGGCCCACGGCAGGTGCGAGGACAGCCGGCCGTTGCGACCGTTGCCGACCCGCTTGCGGACGTCCTTGCAGTCGACGTGGTAGATCCGGTCCTGGAAGTCCCAGATGAAGGCGGCGGGGTCGAGGTCCTGCCACACCATGTGGCTGGGGTCCCAGTTGAGCCCGAACGCGGGCCGGTGGTCGATCGCCTCCAGCGTGCGGACGGTGGTCCAGTGGTCGTAGGCGATCTCGCTCGGGTGGACCTCGTGGGCGAACCGGACGCCCACCTCGTCGTAGACGTCGAGGATCGGGTTCCAGCGGTCGGCGAAGTCCTGGTAGCCGGCCTCGATCGTCTCGGCCGACACCGGCGGGAACATCGCCACGTACTTCCAGATCGCCGACCCGGTGAACCCGATGACGACGTCGACGCCGAGCTTCGCGGCCGCCCGGGCCGTGTCGGCCATCCGCTGCGCCGCCCGCTGGCGCACGCCCTCGGGGTCGCCGTCGCCCCAGACGGCGGCCGGGAGGATGTCCTTGTGGCGCTGGTCGATCGGGTCGTCGCAGACCGCCTGGCCGACGAGGTGGTTCGAGATCGCCCACACCCCCAGCCCGTGCTTGTCGAGGATGGCCCGGCGCCCGGCGACGTAGTCGTCCTCCGCCAGCGCGCGGTCGACCTCGAAGTGGTCACCCCAGCACGCGATCTCGAGGCCGTCGTAGCCCCAGGACGCGGCGAGGCGGCACACCTCCTCGAAGGGCAGGTCGGCCCACTGGCCGGTGAAGAGGGTGATCGGGCGGGTCATGGGTGCTCCTTCATGAGGGATGGGGTCCGTGCCTGGGACGACGGTGCCACGTTCCACGGGCTCCCGAGGCTCCCGCGAGGGAGCCGGGCGAACCCTTCCAAACGGCATGTGCGCGACCGCCGCGCCCCATAGAATTCCTGTCCACGTCCTTCGTGAGTGTGGGGCGAGCCAGTCCCGGGGTGACCTCGGCCGCTGCAACGGCATCCAACGAGGCCACCACCGGGACTGGCGCCCGCGATCAGCCGCGCAGGGCGGCCATGTTGTCGTAGCTGGCCTTGGCGAGGGCGAGGGACTGGCCGGCGTAGGGCGCCGTACCCCACGATGCCGCGTTGTCCTGCTCCCACATCGGGTTGTGCGACCCCTTGGCGCCCACCCGGCGGAGGAACGTCGAGTAGTCGATGTCGCCGAGGCCGAAGGGCGCGAACTCGTACCCGTTGGCCACCGCGGTGTTCTTCTTGCCGTCCTTCGCGTGGAAGAGCGGGAAGCGCTTGGTCTGCGCCGCGACGACCGAGGCAGGGTCGAAGACCGAGGAGACCGAGGTGCCGTCGGCTGCGGTGTAGGTGTGGTGCTTGTACTGCGCGACGTGCGCCCAGTAGATGTCCATCTCGAGGAAGACGTGCTTCGGGTCGGTGTTGGCGAGGAAGTACTCGAGGCGGCGGATGCCGCTGCTTCGGGTCGGGCGGCCGAGGGCGTCGAGCGGGCCGCTGTCGAGGAGGAAGCTGTACGCGATGTCGTGGTTGTGGGTGTAGAGCTTGAGGCCGTGACGGCCCGCCCGCTCACCGAGCACGTTCCACCGCTCCGCGGCGAGGGCCCAGTCGGCGACGTGGGCGGAGCCGGTGGGGTCGTTGCCGGTGCCGAAGTGGCTCATGCCCAGGATGTTCGCCACCTCGCAGGCCGCGTCGAACGAGGCGAGCGTGGCGTCGGTGATGGTCGCGGGGATCGTGCCGTGGTTGCCCTCGGCGCGCAGCCCGTTGTCGTCGAGCCAGGAGCGCAGGAGGCGGGCGCCATCAAAGGTGTTCACGTCGCCGCCCGGGGCGTTGGCGTGCTGGCGGTAGCCGGCGAACTCGATCTGCCGGTAGCCGATCGCCGCCAGCTCCTGGAAGACTGCCTTGAAGCCCGACGCGTACGGCGAGGTGGCCGGGTCGCGCGAGATGGCGTCGCGCACGGTGTAGAGGATGAGGCCCCGCCGCGGCTGCGGGATGAGCACGCCGTTGGCTTGACCCGCTGCAGCGGCGGGTGCCGCCGTCGCGGACGGTGTGGCCACGGCGGCCGCGGCCGCCATGCCCGTGGAGGCCGCCAGGAACTGGCGGCGGTTCAGGCCGAGCCTGCTGACCAGACCGGGGACGGTGATGTGGTTGTCGGTGTTCATGGTGCGTTGCTCCTTCGTCACTGCAATGACAGGGGACGAGCGCGACCTGGGCTCCTTCGTCGTCGAGGTCGTGGTGGTCGGCCACGGGGGATGGATGGTGTGGGGTCGGTGGGTCGGCCGTGGGTCGGGGTCAGCCGGCGGCGGGATGGTCGATGGCGGTCCAGCACGAGCCACTGGCCGCGCTCTGCTCCACCGCGGCGAGCACCTCCTGGACCGCGAGCCCGTCGGCGAACGACGGCTCGGGGTCGGCCCCGCGCGCGATCGACTCGATGAGGTCGGCGGCCTGGTGGGTGAATCCGTGCTCGTAGCCGAGGCCGTGGCCGGCGGGCCACCAGTGCTCGACGTAGGGGTGCGTCGCCTCGGTGACGACGACCCGGGTGAAGCCGGACTCGCGGGCCTCGGCCGTGGCGTCGTGGACGTGCAGGACGTTCATGTCCTCGAAGTCGAACGCCAGGCTCCCGCGCGACCCGTTGACCTCGATGCGGATGGCGTTCTTGCGGCCCGTCGCGAACCGGGTGGCCTCGAACGTGGCCAGCGCCCCACCGGTGAGCCGCGCGATGAAGATCGCGGCGTCGTCGACGGTCACGGCTCCGCGGCCCTCGGCCGCCTCCGCCGACAGCCCGGACGTCGCGCCGGGCAGCGGGCGCTCGCGCACGAACGTCTCGGTCGTCGCGCTGACCCCGGTGATCTGCTCCCCGGTGATGAAGTGCGTGAGGTCGATGATGTGGGCGCCGATGTCGCCGAGCGCCCCCGAGCCTGCGCGGTCCTTCTGCAGCCGCCAGGTGAGCGGCGACTCCGGGTCGACGAGCCAGTCCTGGAGGTACTGAGCGCGCACGTGGCGGATCTCCCCGACGCGTCCCTCACGGACGAGCTGGCGGGCGAAGGCGATCGCGGGCACGCGGCGGTAGGTGAAGCCGACCATCGAGCGCACACCGCGGGTGGCGGCCTTCTCGGCGGCCGCGGCCATCGCGCGCGCCTCGGCGACGGTGTTGGCGAGGGGCTTCTCGCACAGGACGTGCTTGCCCGCCTCGAGCGCCGCGATGGCGATCTCGGCGTGTGTGTCACCGGGGGTGCAGATGTCGACGAGGTCGACGTCGGGGCGGGCGACGAGCGCGCGCCAGTTCGTCTCGACGTGCTGCCAGTCGAAGCGGCGGGCCATCTCGGCGGCGGCCTCGCCGTCGCGGCCGCTGATGGCGACGAGGTCGGGGACGAGCTGCGGGTCGAAGAAGCTGCGGGCGTTGCGCCACCCCTGGGAGTGGGCCAGGCCCATGAACGCGTAGCCGACCATCCCGATGCCGAGGCGGCCGGGCGCGCTCGTGACCGGCGCCGCGGGGGCAGCCTGCGGGGAGGGGGTGTCAATGGCCATGAGGCACCTTCCGACGGGCCGACCGGCCCGGGTGTGGGTGGGGGCGCCCCCGCCGGCCGGCGTCACCGGCCGGCGGGGGTCACCTCAGGTCCGGTCCGGTCAGGACTCGAAGCCCAGGGGCAGGTACTCGTCGACGTTGTCCTTGGTCACCACGGGGGCGTCGAGGACGACTCGCTTCGGCACGGCCGGCTGGACGAGGTCGGACATGCCCTTGTCCTGCGCGAGGAGCCGGGCGAGGCGGATGCCGTCGGCGGCCTGGGTCGGCGGGTAGAGGACGGTCGCGACCATCTTGCCCTCCTTGATCCAGCGCATCGCGTTGGCCGAGCCCGCTCCACCGATGAAGGCCATCTCGTTGCGCTTGGCGTTGTCCAGGGCCGCCATGACGCCGACACCCTGGTCGTCGTCGTGGTTCCAGAGGATGTCGATCTTCGGCGCGGCCTGGAGGAGGTTGGCCGCCTCCGACTCACCGGACTGCACGGTGAACTGGGCGGCGACGCGGTTGTCGACGGTCTGGTTGCAGGCCTTGAGCGCGTCGGCGAAGCCCTTGCTGCGGTCCTGGGTCAGGGGCAGCGCGTCGATGCCGGCGATCTCGGCGATGACGGCGTCGGTGAGGCCCTTCTCCTTGACGACGGCGCACGCGTAGGTGCCGGCGCTCACGCCCATGCCGTAGTTGTCACCGAGCACCGTGGTGCGGGCGGCGAACGGGGTGGAGAACTCGCGGTCGACGTTGACGACGATGATGCCGGCGTTCATCGCCTTGGTGGCGACCTCGGTGAGCGCCGCACCGTCGGTCGGGAGCAGGACGATCGCGTCGACCTTGTCGTTGATGAAGGTCTCGATCTGGCTGATCTGCAGGCTGGCGTCGTTCGTGCCCTCGGCCGCCTTGAACTCGATGTCGCTGTACTTCTTCGCCTCGGCCTGGGCCGAGTTGTTGATGGCGGCGAGCCAGCCGTGGTCGGCGGCCGGACCGGAGAAGCCGATGGTGACCTTCTCGCCCGGGGCGTCGTTGTCGCTGCTCGCGCCGGCCGGGGCCTGGGAGCCCGTGGTGGTGGCCTCCGGGGTGTTGCTGGTACAACCCGCGGCCAGGAGGCCGAGGATGCCGGCGGCGGCGAGGAGCCGGGCCGCTCGGGAGGTGGTGGTGGTGCTGGACATGAGGGTCTCCTGAAAGGGGTGGGCGGTGCTGGGTGTGGCGGTCCTGCTGCTGGTGCGGTGGTGCGGTGGTGCTGGGTGTGCTGCTCGTCGGTGCGGGGTGGGGCGGTGGTTCGTCCCGGCCGGGGGTGGTCCCGTCCGGGAGGACTCAGGGGGATCGGCGCCTGGCGGCCACCCGCTGCTGGAGCAGCACGGCGGCGATGATGATGACGCCCTTCGCGACGTTCTGGGTCGAGGTGTCGAGGTTGTTCAGGGTGAAGACGTTGGTCAGCGTCGCGAAGATGAGGACGCCGAAGACGGTGCCGACGATCGTGGCCCGGCCGCCGCTGAGCAGCGTGCCGCCGATGACGACCGCGGCGATGGCCTCGAGCTCGAGGAGCTGGCCGTGGGTGGACGTGCCGGTGGTGGTGCGCGCCATGAGCATCACGGCGGCGAGGCCGCACGCGACGCCGAGCAGCACGTAGAGGTACGCCGTCTGGCGCTGGACCTTGATGCCCGCGAGGCGCGCCGCCTCCGGGTTTCCGCCGACGGCCAGGGTGCGGCGGCCGAACGTCGTGCGGTTGAGCAGGACCCAGCCGCCGAGCGCGACGAGGGCGAAGATGATGACGAGCACGGGGACGCCGATGAGGCTGCCGCCGAAGAAGTCGATGAAGTCGCGGCTCTGGACGATCTGGGTGCGCCGCTGGGCGATGATCTCGGCGAGGCCACGGGCGGCGGCGAGCATCGCCAGCGTGGCGATGAACGGGGCGACCTTGCCGTAGGCCACGAGGACCCCGTTGACGATGCCGCACCCGGCGCCGACCGCGACGGCGGCGAACACCATGAGGATCCAGTGGGTGTCGGCCGCCATGGCCTGGGTCGCGAGGGTCGTGGCCCACACGCTCGCCAGGGCGACGATGGCGCCGACCGACAGGTCGATGCCGCCCCCGCCGATGACGAAGGTCATGCCGACGCTGACGACGCCGATGACCGACGCGAAGCGCAGGATCGTCATCGCGTTGTCGACGCTGGCGAAGCGGTCGCCCGCGGTCCACAGGCCGGCCGCGCACAGGATGAGCAGCGCGATGACGAGCCCGAGGTTGCGCCCGGCCGAGCCGGCGAGGAGGCCGCCGGCGCCCGAGCCCTTCGGGGGGTCGGCCGGGGCCGTGCTCTGCTGGTGGCCCCCGGCGGCCGCCGCGACCGATGAGGACGCGCCGCCCTCGGGCTCGGGGGCCTTCGTGGTCGAGTCGAGGCTCATGCCGCGTCTCCTCTCATGATGATGTCGAGCACCTGGTGCTCGTCGAGCTGGTCGGCCGCTGCCTCGTGCAGGACCGAGCCCTCGCCGACGACGAGGACGCGGTCGGAGAGACCGAGGACCTCCTCGATCTCGCTGGAGACGACGACGACGGCGACCCCGTCGTCGGCGAGGCGTCGCACGAGGGCGTAGATCTCGGAGCGGGCGCCGACGTCGACGCCGCGGGTGGGCTCGTCGAGCAGCAGCACGCGGCACCCGCGCAGCAGCCACCGGGCGAGGACGATCTTCTGCTGGTTGCCGCCGGAGAGGGTGCGCATCTCGCGGTCCACCCCGGGCGGGCGGACGTCCAGGCTCTCGGTCTGCTCGAGGGCGGCGCGGCGCTCGGCCTCGTGGTCGAGCATCCCGCCGCGGGAGAACCGGGTGAGGCTCGCCATCGAGATGTTCGTCGCGATGCTGTCGCCGAGGAAGAGGGCCTGGCTCTTGCGCTCCTCCGGGCACAGCCCGATGCCGGCGTCGACGGCCGCCTGCACCGAGCCCGGCCGGAGGCGCGCCCCGTCGACGTGGACCGCGCCGCTGTCGCTCTTGCGCGCGCCGAAGACGGTCTCGATGATCTCGGAGCGGCCGGCACCGACGAGACCCGCGAGCCCGACGACCTCGCCGGGGCGGACGTCGAAGCTGACGTCGGCGAACTCCCCACGGCGGCTGATGTTCTCGACGCGCAGCAGGGGCTCACCGGTGGGGCCCTTGCGGCGCGGCGGGAAGACGTACTCGATGGCGCGACCGGTCATGAGGCGGATGACCTCGGAGGTCGGGGTCTCCTTCGCCGGGAGGCCGGTCGCCACGGTCCTGCCGTCCTTGAGGACGGTGACCCGGTCGCCGATGGTGCGGATCTCCTCGAGGCGGTGGGAGATGTAGACGACGGCGACGCCCTCGGCGGTGAGGTCGCGGATGACGTGGAAGAGGCGCTCGACCTCGCCCGCGTCGAGGACGGCGGACGGCTCGTCCATGATGATGAGCTTCGCGTCGTGGGACAGGGCCCGCGCCATCGAGACGATCTGCTGGCCGGCGGCGGAGAGGTCACCGACCTCGGCGGAGGGGGAGATCTCGGTGTGGCCGAGGCGCTTGAGGAGGGCGGCGGCCGACTTCGCGGTGGCGCGGCGCTGGGAGAAGCCGAAGCGCGAGCGCTCGTGGCCGAGGTAGATGTTCTCGGCGACGCTCAGCCCCTCGACGAGGTCGAGCTCCTGGTAGATCGTCGCGATGCCGAGGTCCATCGCCGCCTGCGGGTGGGCGAAGGAGACCTCCTGGCCGTCCCAGGTGATGGTGCCCTCGTCGGGCTGGTGGACGCCGGCGAGGACCTTGATGAGGGTCGACTTGCCCGCGCCGTTCTGGCCGAGGAGGCAGTGCACCTCGCCGGGGCGGACGTCGAGGTCCACCCCACCGAGGGCGACCACGCCGGGGAACCGCTTCACGATGTCGGCCATGCCCAGGAGGGTCGAGGCGCCATTGCCTTGCATGCGACCGGACGTTAGCGCCACTTTTGTCGGCACGTCAAGCAAAAGTTTGGAACCAGACTTCGACCGTTGTGCATTCGAGACAGATGGAAGTCCGCTGTGCTTGACTACCCGGCGTGACGACCGTCGGCTCCCTCTCAGCGGGCGCGACGTCCGGCGCCGGCGAGCTGCTCCAGCTCATGCTCGACGGCACGCCGCGCACCCGCGCCGAGCTGATCACGCTCACCGGCCTGGCCCGCTCGACCGTGGGCGCCCGGGTCGACGCGCTGCTGGCGGCCGGGCTGCTGACCCCCTCGGGTGAGGCCGTGTCCACCGGTGGCCGACCCCCGGCCCAGCTCGCCTTCAACCCCGACGCGGGCGTCGTCATCGGCGCCGACCTCGGGGCCACGCACGCCCTCGTCGCGCTCACCGACCTGCGGGGTCGGGTCGTCGCCGAGAAGGCGTTCGAGATCGAGATCTCCGCCGGGCCGGAGGTCGTCCTCGACCGCGTCGCGCGCACCGGGCGGGCCCTGCTCTCGGGGGCCGGGCGACGCCGCGACGAGCTGGCCGGCGTCGGCATCGGCCTCCCGGGACCGGTCGAACACTCAACCGGCAGACCGGTGTTGCCACCGATCATGCCGGGCTGGGACAACTACGACGTCCCGGCCCACCTGTCCACCTCGCTCGGCGGACCGGTCCTCGTCGACAACGACGTCAACCTCATGGCCCTCGGCGAGCACGCGACGATGTACCCCCACGTCGAGCAGATGATCTTCGTCAAGGTCGCGACGGGCATCGGCGCCGGCATCATCAGCGGCGGGCGGCTGCACCGCGGGGCCCAGGGCGCGGCGGGCGACCTCGGCCACGTCGCGGCGCTGCACGGCGACGGCATCCGGTGCACCTGCGGGAACGTCGGCTGCCTCGAGGCCGTGGCGAGCGGCCCCGCCGTCGTCCGCGCCCTCCTCGAGCACGGCATCCATGCCGGCGACACCCGCGGCCTGGTCCGCCTCGCGAAGTCCGGCGACCTCGCCGCGGCCACCGCGGTGCGCGACGCCGGGCGCGAGATCGGCCACGTCCTCGCCACCTGCGTCTCGCTGCTCAACCCCTCGGTCATCGCCGTCGGCGGGCTGATGGCCCAGGCGGCCGAGAGCCTGCTCGCCGGCATCCGGGAGGTCGTCTACGGGAGGTCGCTGCCACTGGCCACGGGCGAGCTGCAGATCGTGGCGTCGCGGACCGGGGCCCACGCAGGCGTCATCGGCGCGGCGACGATGGTCATCCAGCACGTGCTGTCGGTCGAGCAGGTCGAGGCGCAGATCTCCGCCGCCGCCGCCGGCTGACGCTCCTCGCCGGTTCGAGGTGAAACCCGACCGCGAGGAGGTCTGGTTTCACCTCGAATGCCGGGCCGGCGGTGCGGGTCGAGGTGAAACCCGACCGCGAGGAGGTCTGGTTTCACCTCGACCCGTCCGACCTCGGGGGGTGCCAATGGCGGTGGCGGTGGCGGTGGCGGTGGGAGCCACCGGCCAACGGCAAAACCCCCGGTCGCACGCTCCCGGGGGTTTCACGTTGGCGGTGGCGGTGGGATTTGAACCCACGGAGGGGGTGAACCCTCACACGCTTTCGAGGCGTGCTCCTTAGGCCGCTCGGACACGCCACCGCCGGAGAGGCTACCCGAGCCGGGCGCCGCCCCAGAAATCGGCCGCGGACGCGACGACGCCGCCCTCGGGAACCCGGGGCGGCGTCGTGGCGGCGGCCGGAGAGCGGCCGCGCAGGGGTCAGGCGCGCTTGGTGACGGCCTTGACGACGAAGAGGAGGACCACGGCTCCGAGGAGGGCGGTGAGGAAGCTCGCGATGAGGCCCGCACCCTCCATGTCCATGCCGAACAGGCCGAGCAGGAAGCCACCGAGGAGGGCCCCGACGATGCCGACGACGATGTTGAGGATGATCCCCTGCTGCGCGTCGGTGTTCATGATCTTGCTCGCGACCCAGCCGGCGATACCGCCGATGATGATCCAGGCGATGATGCCCATGTTCTGGTGACCCTTTCGTGGGGTTCGCGGTCCCCGATCTGGGAAACCGCAGGTCAGCGACGCTACCCGAACCCTTGTCGACGGTTCGGCGCACGTGCGGACCAGTTGGGGGTTACCCGGTGGGGCCCGCCCCACACCCCGTGGAGCCGGATCTCTCTCAGGAAAGTCCGCGGTGCCCGTCGAAGAACCGCCGGACGACCTCGCCGCACTCCTCCTCGAGGACGCCGCCGACGACCTCCGCGCGGTGCGTCGAGCGGCGGTCGCGCACGACGTCCCACACCGAGCCGCACGCGCCGAGCTTCGGGTCCCAGGCGCCGAGGACGACGCGGGCCACCCTCGACAGGACGACGGCCCCCGCGCACATCGGGCACGGCTCCATCGTGACGACGAGGGTGCAGCCCGCGAGCCGCCAGGTCCCGAGGCGGGACGCGGCGGCCCGGATGGCGACGACCTCGGCGTGTGCGGTGGGGTCGCCGTCGACCTCGCGCTGGTTCCAGCCCTCGCCGATGACCTCGCCGGAGCCCGAGACGACGAGCGCCCCGACGGGCACGTCACCCGCCTCGGAGGCCCGCTCGGCGAGCGCCAGCGCACGCCGCATGAGGGCGGCATCGGTGGGGTCCGGCGGGAGGGGCACCCGCTAAGTTTCACCCATGCGCGTCATCAACCCGGACCACCGGCTCATCGCCCACAAGCTGACCTACCTCCGGGACAAGCGGACCGACTCCCCCACCTTCCGCCGCCTCGCCGAGGAGCTGATGACGCTGCTCGCCTACGAGGCGACGCGCGAGGTGCGGGTCGAGCCCTTCGAGATCGAGACGCCCGTGGCGCCGACGACGGGCATCAAGCTGAGCAACCCCAAGCCGCTCATCGTGCCGATCCTGCGCGCGGGCCTCGGGATGCTCGAGGGCATGGTCCGGCTGCTGCCGAGCGCCGAGGTCGGCTTCCTCGGGATGCAGCGCGACGAGGAGACCCTCGAGGCGATCACCTACGCCAACCGCCTGCCCGACGACCTGTCCGGCCGGCAGGTCTACGTCCTCGACCCGATGCTCGCGACCGGCGGCTCGATGGCCGACGCCATCCGCTTCCTCCTCGACCGCGGGGCCGACGACATCACCGCCGTCACCCTGCTCAGCGCGCCCGAGGGGATCGCGCACCTCCAGGAGGCGCTCAAGGACGTCGAACCGCCGGTCACCCTCGTCACCGGGGCGATCGACGACAGGCTCAACGAGGTCGGCTACATCGTGCCGGGCCTCGGCGACGCGGGCGACCGCCTCTACGGGCTGGCCCAGTAGGCCGCGGGAGCGCCGCGGCGGCGCCTCGACGGCGGCGCGTCGACAGCGCCGCGGGGGCACTGCCGGCGACACGCCACGGCGTGGCACCTCACACGTCACACCCGCCACATCTGGAAGCATCCCTTGCTGAGGCGTGCGCCCGGCGCGCCGCGATGCAGGAGGACGTCCCCATGCCGCCGATCAAGAAGATCGTCCTGTGGCTCGTCGTCATCTTCCTGCTCTACGCGATCCTCACCTCGCCGGCCGAGGCCGCGGACATCTTCGGCTCGGCCTGGGACGTCGTGCGCAACGGCGTGACCAACATCGCCGACTTCTTCGACAACCTCATCAGCAGAGGGTGACGTGGCGCGCCGACCGCGGCTCGACCGCGAGCTCGAGCGCTACCTCGTCAGCGGCGAGACGGTCATCGTCGCGGTCCGTCGCCACTGGTTCCACCTCGCGCGCGAGATCGCGATGGCGGTCGCCGCGACCGTCCTCGCCTTCTGGGTCGACGTCAAGGTCCCCCGCACCGCCGGCGGCGAGGTCCTCCACAACCTGAGCCTGGCCATCTGGTGGGTGGCCGTCGGCTGGCTGGTGTGGCGCTTCCTCAACTGGCGGCACGACTGGTTCGTCGCCACCGACAAGCGCTTCCTCCTCTTCTACGGGTTCATCCGGCGCAAGGTCGCGATGATGCCGCTGATGCGGGTCACCGACATGACCTTCGACCGCAGCGTCCTCGGCCGGCTCATCGGCTTCGGGATGTTCGTCCTCGAGTCCGCCGGGCAGAAGCAGGCCCTGTCGGTCATCGACCACGTCCCCGATGCCGACCAGCACTACCGCGCCATCTGCACCCAGCTCTTCGGGCCGGGGTCGCAGGTCAGGGTCCACACCCGCGGGTTCGTCCCGCCCGAGGACGACGACGGCACGATCGGTGGGCCGACTGGCCCCGGCGGGCTCGACGGTCCCGGGGGCGCGGACGGGCCGGGACGGCCGGGTGGTCCCGGCAGGGCCGGCGGGCCGGGCGGCGCAGGCCCGCGGCGTCCCGGGGGCGGCGACCGCGAGCGCGGCTACGACGACCCGACCCGCGAGCCCGCGGTGACGCCGTCCCACCGGCCCGAGTCCTGGTACCGGTCGTCGAACCTGCGCGGCCCGAACCACCTGGGCGACACCGGGGAGATCCCCGTCGTCCGCGCCCGCCGCGACGACGCCGATGACCTCGAGGACGCCGACGAGGTCCCGCTGTACCCCCCGCCGCACTGGTCGCGCTGACCCTGCTCACCGGCGCTCTCGCCCTCTGTCGGGCACCACGTCGACCACGGCGACAGGAGCGCGCCGTGGATGTGCCCTGAGCCCGGGCTTCGGTGGCTCCGGCCGCCGTCTGCCGTGACCCCACGACGTCCCTCCCGCCCCGGGTTCGAGGTGAAAACCAACCCTGAGGACGTCGAGTTTCACCTCGACTCCCGCGTGGGTCCGACCGTTCGAGGTGAAAGCCAACCCTGAGGACGTCGGGTTTCACCTCGAACCAGGCGAGGGTCGATGCCGTCCACAGGGGCGTCGACCACGACTGCCGTCCACAGATCGTCGAAGGGTCTGCCCCTCAGCCACATCAGGCGCCACCGTGAGGTGATGACCGACCGTTCCCGACCTCCTCCCGTCGTGGCCCCGGCGCCGACCTCCTCGGCGGCCAGACGCCAGAGGGCACGTGCCGTCGCCGCGATCCAGGATGGCGTCGCCTCGCGGGCGCAGCTGCGCGCCGTGGGGGTCGATCACCGGATGGTGGCGCGCGAGGTCCGCGCGGAGCGCTGGGTGCTGCACGGGACCCAGACGGTCGGGCTCGTCACCGGCGGGCTCTCCGACGTGGCGGCACGGTGGAGGGCCGTCTGGGAGGTCGGCGACACCGTCGCCGCGCTCGACGGGGTGAGCGCTCTCCGGCACGCGGGCCTCACCGGGTTCGACGATCACGGTGTCCACGTGTCGGTGAAGCACACCACCGAGGTGGTCCCGGTCGAGGGGGTGCACCTCCACAAGGTCATCCGCCGCGTCGCCGGTGAGCTGGTGGGCGTCGGCATCCCCCGAACGAGACCCGCGGTCGCAGCCGTCCGAGCGGCCCACTGGGCCGTCAGCGACCGGCAGGCCGCGCTCGTGCTCGTGATGCCCGTGCAACAACGTCTCTGCACGGGAGACCAGCTCGTGGAGGCTGCGCGCGCGGTGCACGGTCGGACCCGGCGCCGGCTGATCCGGACGCTCGTCGCGGACATCGCCGACGGTGGTCACTCACTCGGCGAGCTCGACGTCGTCGCCAGGTGCCGAGCGCGAGGGCTGCCCGAGCCCGCGAGGCAGTCGGTGCGTCGGCTTCGGCGCGGTGTGGCCTACCTCGACATCGAGTGGCCCGAGGCCCGTCTCGCCGTCGAGGTCGACGGCGCCGGACACCTGCGGGGCCTCCAGATGGTCCACGACGACCTCCGCCACAACGCCGTCGCCCTCGGTGACACCCTCGTCCTGCGCGTCGGCCTGCTCGGCTGGCGACTCACACCCGAGCCCTACCTCGACCAGATCTGTGCCGCGTACTGGCAGCGCCGGTCGCACGCCGCCTGAGGCTCATCCCCGACTCGCCCTCGGTCCGAGGTGAGATGCGCCCCTCCGGCGGTCGGACTTCACCTCGAACCCCACCTGGCGTTCGGGAGGACAGCGCGCGGAGGTCAGGGGCGGAGGAGGGCCTCGGCCGCGCCGCCGCCGGCCGAGGTCGAGACGCCCTCGACGTCGAGGGGCAGCTCGTCGGCGCCGTCGACGACGGGACGGCCCACCGGGTGGCGCTGCCCCACGGCCCGCTCGACGGTGTTCGTCTGGATCGGCAGCTCGAGCTCGAGGACGCCCTTGCCGTACCGCCCGTCCTCGGGGAGCGGCACGGGGTACTGGCCGGTGAAGCAGGCGGTGCACAGCTTGTCGCGGGGCTGGTCGGTGGCGGCGATCATGCCCTCCTCCGAGATGTAGCCCAGCGAGTCGGCGCCGATGGAGTTGCGCACCTCGTCGACCCCGAGACCCGTGGCGATGAGCTCGGCGCGGGTCGCGAAGTCGATGCCGTAGAAGCAGGGCCAGCGCACGGGCGGCGAGGAGATCCGCACGTGGACCTCCGCCGCACCGGCCTCACGCAACATCCGCACGAGGGCCCGCTGGGTGTTGCCGCGGACGATGGAGTCGTCGACGACGATGAGCCGCTTGCCCTTGATGACGTCGCGCAGCGGGTTGAGCTTCAGCCGGATGCCGAGCTGGCGGATCGTCTGCGACGGTGCGATGAAGGTCCGCCCGACGTAGGAGTTCTTCACCAGCCCCTGTCCGTAGGGGATCCCCGACTCCTGCGCGTACCCGATGGCCGCGGGCGTGCCCGACTCGGGCGTCGGCATCACGAGGTCGGCGTCGACGGGGTGCTCGCGCGCCAGGGCCCGACCCATCTCGACGCGGGCCTCGTGCACGACGCGCCCGCTGATGGTGGTGTCGGGACGGGCGAGGTAGACGTACTCGAAGACGCAGCCCTTGGGCTGGGCCTCGGCGAACCGCCGGGAGCGCAGGCCGTCCTCGTCGACGACGATGAGCTCGCCGGGCTCGACCTCGCGCACGTAGGAGGCGCCGACGATGTCGAGGGCCGCCGTCTCGGAGGCGACGACCCAGCCGCGCTCGAGCCGCCCGATGACGAGCGGCCGGATCCCCTGGGGGTCGCGGGCCGCGTAGAGGGTGGACTCGTCCATGAAGACGAAGCAGAAGGCACCGCGCAGGAGGGGCAGCGTGTCGAGGGCGGCGGCCTCGAGGGTTCGGTCGGGGTCGTCGGCGAGCAGCGCCGTGACGAGCGCGGTGTCGGTGGTGTTGCCGCGCGCCAGCTCCCCGCGGTGCGCGTCGTGGCCGAGCCGTCCCTCGACGATGTCGCGCAGCTCGGCGGAGTTGATGAGGTTGCCGTTGTGGGCGAGGGCGACCGTGCCGCCCGAGTGCCCGCCGAGCGTGGGCTGGGCGTTCTCCCAGGTCGACCCACCGGTCGTGGAGTACCGGCAGTGCCCGACGGCGAGGTGCCCGCGCAGCGAGGCGAGGGAGCGCTCGTCGAAGACCTGGCTCACCAGACCCATGTCCTTGTAGACGAGCAGCCGCTTGCCGTCGGAGGTCGCGATGCCCGCCGACTCCTGGCCGCGGTGCTGCAGCGCGTAGAGGCCGTAGTAGGTCAGCTTGGCGACGTCCTCGCCGGGAGCCCAGACCCCGAAGACCCCGCAGGCGTCCTGCGGGCTCTTGTCGTCGGGGTTGATGTCGTGGGTCAGGCGTCCGTCACCGCGTGGCACGTGCCCGATTCTCCCACACCCCCCGGGCGACCGCGTCGACGCCGCGGGGCAACGTCCCGCGGGTCCCGGTGGCCGAGACCGGGGCGGTCAGTCGCGGTGGCCGCGCCGTTCGAGCAGGATCGCGACGACCGCGGCGAGGAGCGCCCCAAAGGCGGCGCAACCGAACCCGAGGTACCCGATGGCCGAGGACGCCGAGTAGGCGCCGACGGTGCGGTTGGCCACCTCGTCCGGCCGGCTGGCGAGGAACGCCCCGACGACGAACCCGATGACGGCTCCCGTGAGGATGAACGGGAGGAAGCGCGGGGAGCGACGAGCAGGCACGTCACCCACGGTACGTGAACGGCACCGCCGCACCGTCGACAGGGCGCACACTCGGGGGGTGATGCCATCCGTGCACCCCCGGCGCTCCGAACACCCCGCATGACCTCGACGAACACGCCCGCAGGCCCACGCCGCCCCAAGGGGCGCTGGTACGCCGCCGGCACCCTCCTCGCCGCAGCAGCGGGAGCCGGGGTCGGCCACCTCGTCGCCGGCTTCGTCGCCCCCGAGTCCTCCCCCGTCCTCGCGGTGGGCTCCACCGTCATCGACCTGACCCCGACTCCGGTCAAGGAGTTCGCGGTGGCCCAGTTCGGCACCGCCGACAAGCCGATCCTCATCGGCTCCGTCGCGATCGTCACCCTCCTCGCCGCCGGCGCCATCGGCCTCGTCGCCCGCTCCCGCCGCCCGGTGGGCCTGGCCCTGCTCGGCGCGCTCGCCTTCACCGCGACGGTCGCGGCGGCGCTTCGCCCGACGAGCGGCCCCGTCGACGTCATCCCCGGTCTGGTCACCGTGGGGGTCGGCGTCGCCGCCGGCTCGTGGTTCCTCGGTCTCCTCGACCGCTGGGGCGCCGCCGATGCCGACCCGACCGCCGGTGCCGGTGCCGACAACTCGGTGCGCTCCGACGGCGCGGCCGGCCGGCGCCACGTCCTCGCGGGCGCCGTCGGCCTCGGGGCGCTCGCCGCCAGTGGTGGCGCCATCGGCCAGGTCCTCACCCGCGGCGGGTCGCCCTCCTCGGTGGCCCTGCCCGCGGCCGCCGAGCCGCTCGGTGCCCTCCCCAAGGGGCTCGAGGGCACGGTCCGCGGCATCTCGGCCTTCCGGACCCCGAATGACGCCTTCTACCGGATCGACACCGCGCTCGTCATCCCGCGCGTCTCGGCCGACGGCTGGAAGCTGACCATCGACGGCGACGTCGACAAGCCCTTCGAGATCACCTACGAGGAGCTCCTCGCGATGCCGATGGTCGAGCGGGACATCACGCTCACCTGCGTCTCCAACGAGGTCGGCGGGCCGTACGTCGGCGGTGCCCGCTGGCTCGGCGTCCGCACCAAGGACCTCTTCGAGCGCGCCGGCATCCGTGGCGGCGTCGACCAGATCCTCAGCCACTCCACCGAGGGCATGACGATCTCGACCCCGCTCCAGGCCCTCATGGACGACCGCGAGGCCCTGGTCGCCGTCGGCATGAACGGGGAGCCCCTGCCCGCCTCCCACGGCTTCCCCGCGCGCCTCGTGACGCCCGGCCTCTACGGTTTCGTCGGCGCCACGAAGTGGCTGACCCGCCTCGAGGCGACGACCTACCAGGCCAAGCGCGCCTACTGGACCGAGCGCGACTGGGCGACCGACGCCCCGATCTTCACCCAGTCGCGGATCGACACCCCCCGAGGTCTCAACCGGGTCAAGGGCGGCGAGGTCGTCGTCGGCGGTGTCGCCTGGGCGCAGCAGCGGGGCATCGAGAAGGTCGAGCTTCGGATCGACGCGGGGGAGTGGCAGACCGTGGAGCTCGGTCCCGACGGCGGGATCGACTACTGGCGCCAGTGGTTCTTCAAGTGGGACGCCAAGCCCGGTCGCCACGACCTCACCGTGCGCGCCACCGACACCACCGGGGAGACGCAGCCCGAGCAGCGCTCGACGCCCTTCCCCGAGGGCGCCAGGGGCTGGCACTCCATCGTCGTCATCATCGAGTGACCCTCGCGTCGTGGCTCCACGACGACCGACCCCGGCCCGGGGAGGACCAGCTGGCGACAGCGGTCCTCCCCGGGCCGCCGTCGTGCCCAGGGCACGCCACCCCGTCCCAAGTGGGTTGTGCTGCAGCGACACCACGCCGCTCCACCCCTCTGGGTCACGGAACGGCAACGGTCCGAAGAAAGTGCCGAACAGGCCAATCCACCCTCGCCGGCAGGACCGAACAACCCCCGTACGAAGAAACCATCCCCACCTCGCACAAGGAGCAGTTCCCATGCGTTCCACCCGCCTGACTGTCGCCGCCCTGGCTCTCGCCCTCCCCCTGACCCTCGCCGCCTGCGGTTCGTCGGACTCGGGTTCGGGCTCCGCCGCCAGCACCTCCGCGGCCGCCCCCTCGGCCAGCCCCTCCGAGACCATGTCCCCCGAGACGGCTGACGGCCCCTTCGGTGAGGCCTGCTCGGCTGTCCCCACCTCCGGTGCGGGCTCGTTCGACGGCATGGCCGGCGACCCGGTCGCCACCGCCGCGAGCAACAACCCCCTCCTGTCGACCCTCGTCACCGCGGTGACCGAGGCAGACCTCGGCCAGACCCTCAACACGGCCAAGGACATCACCGTCTTCGCCCCGACGAACGACGCCTTCGCCGCTCTCCCCAAGGCGACGCTGGACGCCGCCATGGCCGACCCCAAGGGCCTGCTGACCACCGTCCTGACCAACCACGTCGTCGAGGGTCGCCTCTCGCCCGACCAGGTCGCCGGCGAGCACAAGACCCTCTCGGGCAAGTCGATCACCGTCGCCGGCTCCGGCGAGGCGTTCACGGTCACCCCGGGTGACGCCAAGGTCCTGTGCGGCAACGTCATGACCAACAACGCCACGGTCTACATCATCGACAAGGTTCTCGTCCCCGCCAGCTGATCGGTTCCCCCCGGACTGATCGATGAGTGATGATGAGTGACATGACAGCCGCCTCCTCGGACCAGGGTTCCCCTCGTACCGGGGGGGCGGCTGCCGTCGCCACCGGCGCCGACCTCGCGGAGCTGCTCCGCCGGTCGGCCCGCGGTGACGAGGACGCGTTCGCACAGCTCTACGACGCGACCTCCCGCCGGCTCTTCGGCCTCGTCCTTCGAGTGGTCCGCGACCACGCGATGTCCGAGGAGGTCACCCAGGAGGTCTACCTCGACGTCTGGCGGCAGTGCGCCCGCTTCGACGCCGACAGGGGTAGCGCCATCTCCTGGCTCATGACGATCGCCCACCGGGCCGCCGTCGACCGGGTCAGGTCCAGCGAGGCCTCCCGCCGGCGCGACGACGCTCACGCGTCGCGGCACCAGGACATCGACTTCGACACCACCGCCGAGTCCGCCCAGGCCTCTCTCGAGGCCCAACGCGTACGACGCGCCCTCAGCACCCTCACCGACGCCCAGCGCAGCGCGGTCGAGCTGGCCTACCTCGGTGGCTACACGCACACCGAGGTCGCCCGCCTCCTCGACCTCCCGCTCGGCACCGCCAAGACCAGGATCCGTGACGGACTCATCCGTCTGCGGGACACGTTGGGAGTACCGGCATGAGCCCCGATCTGCACCACCTCTCCGGTGCGTACGCGGTCGACGCCCTCGACGAGCACGAGCGCACGAGCTTCGAGACGCACCTCGCGGTGTGCCCCGACTGCCGTGCCGAGGTCGCCGAGCTCAGCGCCGCAGCGCACTCCCTCACCGCCCTCGGTGAGGCCATCCCGCCCCCGGCGCTGCGCGCCGCGGTGCTCTCCGGGATCACCAAGGTGCGCCCGCTCCCCCCTCTGGCCCCGGAGGACGGTGGTTCGCTGCGCTCCGCCGACGCCGCGACGCTCTCCGGTGGGCACCGGCGTGAGGGCGGTTCCCACGGAGCGGTCGTCGTCCCCTTCCGACGCCGGACCTCCACCTGGCTGACCGCGGCGGCCGCTGCCGTCGCGATCGCCGTCGGCGGCATGGCGTGGTCGCCGTGGTCCGGCGGAACCGCCTCACCGTACGACCAGGTCGTCGCGGCCGCGGACGCCCGCACCGTCTCGAGCACCAAGGGCGGGACGACGGCCACGGTCACCTACAGCCGCCAGCTCGGGAGGTCGGCGATCTCCGTCAACGGCCTGCCCTCACTCGCCGACGACCAGACCTACCAGGTCTGGTACGCCGACAGCGACGCGACGATGCACCCGGCCGGGCTGTTCGACACCGACGCCTCCGGGCGCGCGGCGCGCGTCCTCGACGGCGACGCGAACACCGCGACCGCGGTGGGTGTCACGGTCGAGCCGGCCGGCGGGTCGGCCCAGCCGACCACCGAGCCGCTCATGGTCATGGCCCTGACCTGATCCGACCAGCCCTCGAGGACGTCAGGCGCGGCGGATGACGCCCGCGGCGACGTCCTCGAGGACGGACTCGTGGCCCTGGTACGGGCTGTCGGGTCGCGGCCAGTGCGTCACGACATCGGTGAACCCGAGCTCGGCGGCGCGGCCGACCATCTCGGTGTAGAGCCCGACGGACTCGAGCGCGTAGCGCGGCGAGGAGTCGAGCAGGAGGTACCGCGGGAGGCCGCGGCGCCCCTGCGCCGCGCAGGCGTCGTCGAAGCGGGCGGCCAGGCTCGCCACGTGGGCGAACCACCCGTCGAGGTCCTCGCCCTTGCCGCCGTAGGTGGCCCACGCGTCGCCGAGCTTCGCGGCGAGCGCCACCGAACGGGGCCCGTTGGCGGCGACGACGAGCGGCACCCGGTCGCGCACCGGCTCCGGGAGGGTGCGGGCGTCGGTCGTCGCGTAGAACGAGCCCTCGTGGTCGACGTGGTCCTCGCGCAGGAGCCGGTCGAGCAGGTGGGTGAACTCGTGGAACCGGTCGACCCGCTCCTTGAGCGGGCGGCCCTCGCCGAGGATCCGGCTGTCGAGGTCGCCGCCCGCGCCGATCCCGAGGAGGAAGCGGCCGCCGCTCGCGTCATCGAGCGTGATGGCGTCGCGGGCCAGGACGTACGGGTGACGGTAGTTCGGCGAGGCGACGAAGACCCCGAGGCCGATCGTCGAGGTGACCGTCGAGGCGAGGGCGAGGGTCGGTGCGAAGGCGAAGACGGGCGCGTCCGGCAGGCCGCCCCACACGAGGTGGTCGTAGGTCCAGGCGTGGTCGAAGCCGAGCTCCTCGGCGGCGGCCCAGCGGGGGGCGGCCTCGCGCCAGCGGTGCTCCGGGACGACGACGATGCCGTGGCGCAGGGAGGTCGTGGCCGTCATCGGGTGACCCCGGTGGCGTCGACGAGGGGCAGGAGGGCGTCGAGCCGCGCGCGGATGCCGCTGACCCGCAGCCGGCCGTCGGCGAGGGCCTCGGCCCAGCGCAGGTCGCCGGTGGCCAGGCGCAGCCACGTCTCGGCATCGGTCTCGACGACGTTGGGCGGGGTCCCACGGGTGTGGGTGGGGCCCTCGACGCACTGGACGGCGCCGTACGGCGGGACCCGGACCTCCACGCTGCGGCCGGGGGCCCGGGTGCCGAGCTCCTCGAGGAGGTAGCGCACCGCGGTGCCACGGGTGGCCCGGTCGACGCCCTCGGGGTCCGCGCGCCAGACGCTCAGCGCGGCGGCGCCGGTGGCGGGGTCGGTGCGGCGACGAGGAGGCATCGCTCCATCCTAGGAGCGCCCGGTGTCGGGCCTTCGCCCTGCTGCGCCCCACCTCAGCAGTGCGACTGCGAGGCACCACCGCACACCGCCGCGGCCCTTCGCACTGCTGCGCCCCACGTCAGCAGTGCGACTGCGAGGCACCCCCGCACACCGCCGCGGCCCTTCGCACTGCTGCGCCCCACGTCAGCAGTGCGAAGGCCTCGGACCGGACCGTGGTGACCGGCCCGCGTAGCCTGCGCGGATGACGACGGCGGAGTTCGAGCGCGACGGCTCCCTCGTCACCGTCGTCCTCGACGGGCAGGGCCAGTCGGCCGTCGACCTCGACGACCCGGCCCGCCTCGAGTTCGAGTACGTCCAGCACCTCGCCCTGTGCATCGACGCCCTCGCCGCCGACGGCCCCCTGCGGGTCACCCACGTCGGCGGCGCCGGGCTCACCCTGCCCCGTTGGGTGCACCACACGCGGCCGGGGTCCCCGCAGATCGTCCTCGAGCCCGACGCCGCCCTCACCGAGGCCGTCCGCCGTGAGCTGCCGCTCCCCCGCGGCCACCGCATCCGGATCCGCCCGGTCGACGGCGCGACGGGCATCGCCGACCTGCGCGACGGCAGCGCCGACGTCGTCGTCGTCGACGCCTTCGCCCACGGGCGGATCCCCGCCGACGTCGGGACGCTCGAGTGGTTCCGTGAGGTCGCCCGCGTCCTCGCGCCCGGCGGCCTCCTCCTCGCGAACCTCGCCGACGAGCCGGGGATGCGGCACGCGGCCCGGGTCGTCTCCGGTGCGCGGGAGGCCCTCGGGCACGTCGCGGTCGTCGGGCTCCACGAGGTGCTCAAGGGCCGCCGGTTCGGCAACCTCGTCCTCGTCGGGTCGGCCGGACCGGTCGACCTGTACGCCCTTCGGCGGGCGGCGGCGTCGGCCGCACTCCCGACCGGGGTGCTCACCGGGGACGACGTCGCCCGCAAGGCGCCCGGTGCCCCACCGTTCACGACCGCCGATGCCGAGCCCTCGCCCGAGCCGCCGGCCCGCGGCGCCTGGCGGCGTCGCTAGCCCACGGGCCGGATCACCCCTCCTCGCCGCGCAGCACGCGCACGACGCGGGCGCGCCAGGACTCGC
Source organism: uncultured Actinomycetota bacterium (assembly GCA_963834225.1). GTDB lineage: Bacteria > Actinomycetota > Actinomycetes > Actinomycetales > Dermatophilaceae > Oryzobacter. The sequence continues at coordinate 327,110 of CAWIAT010000023.1, forward strand.
GGCCGCCGACGGCCGGAGCAGCCGCCTCGCCGGGCTCCACCGCCTCGACGGGGTCACCCGCAGCAGCAGCACCCGTCGTCTCGTGGTGCTCGAGGGTGTGGACGACGTCGGCGAGGAAGGCGTCGACCTCCTCGTGGTCGTAGCCGCGCCGGACGCGGGTGGGGGTGAACCTCACCGACGCCAAGCCCGGCGACCCGATCCGGAACCCGCCTGCGGGAGTGGCCGACTCGTACCGGCGCAGGGTGGCGACGACGTCGGCGAGGAGGTCGTCGACCTGGCGCTCGTCGTAGCCCTCGCGGAACTGCGTCGGGGTGAACGTCGCGTTCTCGACGTCCTCGGCCCGCAGCAGCCGCGCCATCAGTCGACCCACACCCGGGCGTTGCGGAACATCCGCAACCACGGGCTCTCCTCGCCCACCGGGCTCGACGACCACGACATCTGCACGGTCCGAGAGACCCGCTCGGGGTGCGGCATCATCGCGGTGAACCGACCGTCGGGGGTCGTGACCGCGGTGAGGCCGTCGGGCGACCCGTTGGGGTTGTGCGGGTAGCCGAGCGCCGGCCGGCCGTGGTGGTCGACGAAGCGGGCGACCCGCTCGACCGAGCCGGCGTCGCCGCGCGCCGAGAAGTCGGCGAAGCCCTCGCCGTGGGCGACGGCGATCGGGATCCGGCTCCCCTCCATCCCGCGCATGAGGACCGACGGCGAGTCGAGCACCTCGACGAGGGTGAGCCGGGCCTCGTACTGCTCGGACCGGTTGCGGGTGAACCGCGGCCACGCCTCGGCGCCGGGGACGAGATCAGCGAGCGCCGCGAACATCTGGCAGCCGTTGCAGATGCCCAGCCCGAACGTGTCGTCGCGGTGGAAGAAGGAGTGGAAGGACTCGGTGAGCCGCTCGTTGAACAGCACGCTCCGGGCCCAGCCCTCGCCGGCGCCGAGCGTGTCGCCGTACGAGAACCCACCGCAGGCCACGAGCCCGACCGCGTCGGCGAGGTCGAAGCGCCCGGTCTGGAGGTCGGTCATGTGGACGTCGTAGGTGTCGAACCCGGCCCGGTCGAAGGCGAAGGCGGTCTCGACGTGGCTGTTGACCCCCTGCTCGCGCAGGACGGCGACCTTCGGCCGCACGCCGAGGTTGAGGTAGGGCGCCGAGACGTCGTGGGTGGGGTCGAAGCTCGGGGCGACGACGAGACCGGGGTCGTCGTCGGCGCCGACCGCCGCGTGCTCCTCGTCGGCCAGGGCGGGGTTGTCGCGCAGGGCGGCGATGCGCCAGGACACCTCGTCCCACGCCTGGGCGAGGTCGCGGACCGACTCGTCGAGGACGACCTCGTCGCCGACGGCGACCCGCACCCGGCGGTCCGCGGACGTCGCGCCGACGACCCGCGCCAGACCGCCGAGCCCGTGCGCCTCGAGCACGCGCACCACCTCGGCACCAGCGCCGGACGGGACACCCAGCACGACGCCGAGCTCTTCGGCGAACAGGCCTGCGACAGAGGGCGACTCGAGGTCCACACCGACGGCCCCGGCGAAGGCCATCTCGCAGGCCGCAGCCCACAGCCCCCCGTCGGACCGGTCGTGGAACGCCGTGACGAGACCGGCCGCCCGCAGCTCGGCGAGGGCCGTGGCGAGACCGAGCAGCCGCTGGGGGTCGTCGAGGTCGGGGACCTCGCCCCCGAACTCCCCGCGCACCTGCGCGAGCATCGACCCGCCGAGCCGGTCGAGGCCGGCGCCGAGGTCGACGAGGACGAGGTCGGACCCGGGGAGCAGCTGCGGGGTCCAGGTGCCGCGGACGTCGGGCAGCGAGGCGAACGCCGACACGACGAGCGACACCGGGGAGGTCACCTGGCGCGCCTCGCCGGTGGCCTCGTCGGTCCAGCGGGTGCGCATCGACAGCGAGTCCTTGCCGACGGGGACCGAGATGCCGAGGGCGGGGCAGAGCTCCATCGCCACGGCGTGCACGGTGTCGTACAGCGCGGCGTCTTCGCCGTCCTCGCCGCAGGCCGCCATCCAGTTGCAGGACAGCTTGGTCCCGGCCAGACCCGCGAGGGGAGCGGCGAGGAGGTTGGTGAGCGCCTCACCGACCGCCATCCGACCCGAGGCCGGGCCGTCGACGGCCGCGATCGGCATCCGCTCGCCGCTGGCCATCGCCTGGCCGGCGAAGCCGTGGTGGTCCGAGAGCGTGACGGCGACGTCGGCCACGGGCACCTGCCACGGCCCGACCATCTGGTCGCGGTGGCTCAGCCCCCCGACGGTCCGGTCGGCGATCGTCACGAGGAAGCGCTTCGAGGCGACGGTGGGGTGGCGCAGCACGGCGTAGGCGGCCTCGCGCAGCCCCTCGCCGGTGAGCTCCTCGACGTCGAGCGAGGGGGTGGAGCGGGGCACCCGGCGGACGTCGCGCGTCATCCGCGGCGGCTTCCCGAGCAGCACCTCCATCGGCATGTCGATGGGGCGGTCGTCGCCCTCGGCGTCGTCGGGTCCGGGGGCGAGGACGAGCTGGGCGTCGTCACGGGCGACGCCGACGACCGCCCACGGGCAGCGCTCGCGCTCGGCGAGGGCCACGAACCGCTCCAGCGACGCGGGGGCCAGGGCCACGACGTAGCGCTCCTGGCTCTCGTTGCACCACGCCTCCTTCGGCGCCAGGCCCGACTCCTCGAGCGGCACCGCGGAGAGGTCGAAGCGGGCGCCGAGGCCGGCGTCGTCGACGAGCTCGGGGAAGGCGTTGGACAGCCCGCCCGCCCCGACGTCGTGGATCGCGAGGACGGGGTTGTCGGCGCCGAGGTCGGCGCAGTGGTTGATGACCTCCTGCGCCCGCCGCTCGATCTCGGGGTTGCCGCGTTGCACCGAGTCGAAGTCGAGCTCGGTCGCGTTGGCGCCGGCCGCCATCGAGGACGCCGCGCCGCCACCCATCCCGATCCGCATCCCGGGACCACCGAGCTGGACGAGGAGGGTCCCCGCGGGGAAGCGGATCTTCTCGGTCTGGTCGGCGCTGATCGAGCCGAGCCCACCCGCGCTCATGATCGGCTTGTGGTAGCCGCGGCGGACGCCGTCGACGGTCTGCTCGTAGACGCGGAAGAACCCGCCGAGCCCCGGGCGGCCGAACTCGTTGTTGAACGCCGCGGCACCGATCGGGCCCTCGACCATGATGTCGAGCGGGCTGGCGATGTGGTCGGGGGCGCCGTAGGTCTCGCGCTCCCACGGCTCGTCGGTGCCCGGGAGGTGGAGGTTGGAGACGACGAAGCCGGTGAGCCCCGCCTTCGGGCGGCTCCCCCGACCGGTGGCCCCCTCGTCGCGGATCTCTCCCCCGGCGCCGGTGGCCGCGCCGGGGAAGGGGCTGATGGCCGTCGGGTGGTTGTGGGTCTCGACCTTCATGAGGACGTGGACCTCGTCCTCGACGGCGACGTACTTCCCCGGCCCGTCGGGGACCTCGGGGACCCACCGGGTCACGGGGCCGCCGGCCATGATCGACGCGTTGTCCTTGTAGGCGACGACGGTGCCCTCGCCGGCGACCTCCTCGGTGTGCCGGATCATGCCGAAGAGGGAGCGTGCCTTGACGTCGCCGTCGACGACGAAGTCGGCGTTGAAGATCTTGTGGCGGCAGTGCTCGGAGTTGGCCTGCGCGAACATCATCAGCTCGACGTCGGAGGGGTTGCGACCGAGCCCGGTGAACGCCTCGACGAGGTAGTCGACCTCGTCCTCGGAGAGCGCGAGCCCGTAGGCGGCGTCGGCCTCCTCGACGGCGGCGCGCCCGCGGCCGAGGACGTCGACCCGCTCCATCGGCTCGGCGACCCGCTCCTCGAAGAGGGCGGCGGTGGCGTCGAGGGAGGGAAGTGCCGTCTCGGTCATCCGGTCGTGGACGAGGTCGGCGACGGCGGCCCACTGGCCGCCGGTGAGCGGCACCTCGGTCGCCACGCGGTACTCGGTGACCCGCTCGACCCGGCGGACGTCGACGCCGCAGTTGTGCGCGATGTCGGTGGCCTTCGACGCCCAGGGCGACAGGGTGCCGAGCCGCGGCGAGACGACGACCGTCGCCAGCTGCGCGCCCTCGGGGTCGGGGCCGGGCGGCGGGCCGTAGGTGAGGAGCCGCTCGACGGTGGCCGTGGTGTCGTCGGAGAGCGCGGCCTCGCTCGCCACGACGTGGACGTGGCGGGCCCCCACGCCGGTGACCCCCGGGACGGCCCGCCCGAGGCGGACCAGCAGCGCCGCCGCGCGGAACGGGGAGAGGGCGTTGCCGCCGGGGACGGTGGTCAGCACGAGGTCGTGCGACGAGGCCATGGCGTGCGGTCTCCCGGGGTGCGGCGCGAGGCGGGTCTGCCGGGCCCCACGGTACCGGCGGGGCGGACCCCCGGCGTCCGCGGCACCCTCCGCGAGACGCAGGGTGCGCTCGACGCGTGCGACAGAGTGATGTACCATTCGGTACATGATCGAGGTCGTCCGCGAGTCCGCCGCCCCCGCCGAGCGGCTGTGGGCGGTGATGTCCGACGTGCGCGGCTGGCCCGCCTGGCTCCCCACCGTCGAGGCCGTGACGGCCCTGGACCCCGACCGGGTCGACGAGGTCGGCGCCGAGTACCGGGTCGAGCAGCCGAAGCTGCCCCCGGCGGTCTGGCGGATCTCGCAGGTCGTCCCCGGCCGGTCGTTCACGTGGGAGTCCAGCGCCCCCGGGATGCGCTCGGTCGGCACCCATGAGCTGCGGCCCAACCCGGACGGTACGACGACGATCGTCCTCGGCATCGCGTGGTCGGGGGTCCTGGCGCCGGTGGTGCGCTTCCTCGTCGGGAGGACGGCGCAGGACTACGTGGAGCAGGAGGCCGAGGCTCTCGACCGGACGGCGTCGGCCGGTGCCTGACCCCGGCACCTCCCCGCGCGACGAGCTCCTCGGCCGGGCCGTGGCCTGGTTCGCGGAGCACGGGGTCGGCGACACCAGCCTGCGGTCGCTCGCCGCCGGGATCGGTACGAGTCATCGGATGTTGAACTACCACTTCGGTTCTCGCGAGGGTCTGCTCGGCGCCGTCGTCGAGACCGTCGAGCGGGGCGAACAGGAGACCCTGTCCTCGCTCCTGGCCGACCACGACGACCCGTTCACCGCCGGGGAGGCCTTCTGGACCCGGGTCGCCGACCGCGCCGAGGTGTTCGCGCCGCTCTTCTTCGAGCTGTCCAGCCACGCCATGCGCCACCGCCCGCACGCTGCTCCCCTGCGCCGCTGGCTCGAGGAGGGCTGGACGGCAACGGTCCGGGACGCCTACCACCGGGCGGGCGCGACGCCCGAGCTGGCCGCCTCGCTCGCGCTGGAGTCCCTGGCCATGGCGCGCGGCCTGTTGTTCGAGCTCGCCGTCACCGGTGACCGCGCGGCCGTCGACGCCGCGATGGCACGCTGGACGCGCACGGTGCGGCGCGAGCTCGAGGAGGCGGCCGGATGAACCGGGTGGTGGTGCTGGGGGGAACCGGCGAGATGGGCGCCCGCGTGGCCGCCGTCCTCGAGGAGCGGGGGCACGAGGTCGTCCGCGCTGCACGCTCGACCGGGGTCGACGTCACCACCGGTGCTGGGCTCGACGACGTCCTCGCCGGGGCCGACACCGTGCTCGACTGCCTCAACGTCGTCACGACCTCACGGCGAGACGCCGTCGCGTTCTTCGAGGGCGCCGCCCGTCGGGTCCGCGCGGCGGCCGAGCGGGCCGGCGTCGGCCACCTCGTCGTCCTGTCGATCGTCAACACCACCGACCCCACCGTCCGCCGGGCCGTCGGGTACTACGCGGGCAAGGCCGCCCAGGAGGAGGCCTACGGTGGGTCGCCGGTGCCGGTCACGGTCGTGCGGACCACGGCGTGGTTCACCCTCGGCGAGACCTTCCTGTCCCAGGTGCGGCTGGGCCGGGTCGCGGTGGTCCCCCGCCTGAGGCTGCGGCCGGTGCATCCCGACGCCGCCGCCTCCCTCCTCGCCGACGCCGTGTCCCGAGGGCCGGGGACGCCGCTGCTCGAGCTCGCCGGACCCGATGAGGTCGGCGCGGCCGAGATGGCGCGCGCGGTCGCCTCGGCGCGTCATCCCGAGGTGCGGGTGGTCGGCCTTGCGCTCCCGCTGCGCGGGCTGCGCGAGGGGCTCCTGCCGGGACCCGGGGTGGCCGTCGACGACCGCCGGTTCGGCCCGTGGGTGGGGGCCGGCGCCCGTCGACCTCCCGAGGTCAGGCCGTGAAGGGGCGGCCGGTGAGCCGCTCGTAGGCCTCGACGTACTTGGCCCGGGTCCGCTCGAGGACGTCGCCCGGCATCGGCGGCGGCGCCTCCCCCGACTCCTTGTCCCAGCCGCTCGCCGGCGAGAGCAGCCACTCGCGGACGAACTCCTTGTCGAAGCTGGGCTGGGTGTGCCCGGGCTCCCACTGGTCGGCGGGCCAGAAGCGCGACGAGTCCGGTGTCAGCACCTCGTCGGCGAGGACGAGGCCGTCGGGAGCATCGTCATCGAGGCCGAACTCGACCTTGGTGTCGGCGATGAGGATGCCGCGCTCGGCCGCGATCTCGTTGCCACGGGCCAGGATCCGCGTCGTGAGGGCGCGGGCGCGCTCGGCCGTGCGCCCGCCGACGGCTGCGACGACGTCCTCGTAGGGCATCGGCTCGTCGTGCTCGCCCTGCGGCGCCTTGGTGCTGGGGGTGAAGACCGGCTCGGGGAGTCGCGACCCGTCGAGCAGCCCGTCGGGCAGCCGGATGCCACTGACCCGGCCGTCGACCCGGTACTCGCGCAGCCCACCGCCGGTGAGATACGCGCGGGCGACGCACTCGACGGGCAGCATCTCGAGCCGGCGGACCAGGACGGCCCGGCCCGCGACCTCGGCGGGGACGTCTGTCGAGACGACGTGGTTGGGCACGAGGTCCTCGAGCTGCTCGAACCACCACAGCGACAGCTGGGTGAGGACGGCGCCCTTGCCGGGGACCGGTGTCTCGAGGATGAAGTCGAAGGCCGAGAGCCGGTCGCTGGCGACGAGTAGCAGCTGGTCGCTGCGCGGTGCGCCCGAGCCGGGGTCGAGCGGCGCGTAGAGGTCGCGGACCTTGCCCGAGTAGACGTGGGCGTAGCCGGGGAGGGCGGGCGGCTCGGGCGTGGAGGCGTCGGGGGCGGTGCGGGCGTCGGCCATGACGGGGATTCTTCCAGCCGCCGGGTCCGGGCCGACCCCCGGCTGACCCGGGTGAGACCGTCAGCCCTCGCCGGCGGGGTGGCTCGACGTCGCGTGCGGACGTGCGACGTCAGGCCCCGGGCCCTCGGGGCCCCGCGCCCCCGCCGGCCAGCGCCGCGCGCCCGGACCCTCGACGGCGAGCGCGTCCTCGGGGTTGTAGACGGGGCAGGACCGCAGCGACAGGCAGCCGCACCCGATGCACGACGACAGCCCGTCACGCACCCGCACGAGCGCCTCGATGCGCTCGGTCAGCAGGTCGTGCCACGCACGTGAGAGCCGCTGCCAGTCGCGCTTCGTCGGTGGCCGGTCGTGGGGGAGCGACTCGAGCGCGGCTCCGATCTCGGTGAGCGAGAGGCCGAACCGCTGTCCGGCCCGCACGACGGCGACCCGCCGGAGGACGTGCCGCTCGTAGCGCCGTTGGTTCCCCGCGGTGCGGACCGACTCGACGAGACCGCGTTCCTCGTAGAACCTGATGGTGGCGACGGTGACTCCGCTGCGGGCGGAGACCTCGCCGATGGGGAGCAGGTCGGTACGATCCACACCCCCACAGTAGACCGCTTGACCTCCAGTGCACTTGAGGTACGACGATCGACGACATGACCTCTCGTACGACCCCGCGCGCCGACGCGGACCCCTCCGGCGCGCCCGCACCCCCCGAGGCTCGCGGCAGCTCAGCGCAGTCCGCGTCCCCGGGTGACCCGGTCCGGCTGCTGAGCCGTCAGCACCTGCCCGTCGTCGCGGGCATCATCGCGCTCGTCACCCTCGGCGCCTTCGAGAACCGCGCCGTGATGACGATCCTCCCGACCGTCGTGCGCGACCTCGACGGCTGGGGCCTGTTCGGCGCCTCGACCGGCGCCTCGCTCGTGACCTTCACCATCGCGATGGCGTGGTCCGGGGGCTGGACCGACCGGCGCGGGCCACGCCCGGCGCTCCTCACCGGGCTCGCGGCCTTCGCCGTCGCACAGGTCGTCTCGGCCCTCGCCCCGACGATGGCCGTGTTCGTCGCGGGGCGCGCGGTGTCCGGGGCGGCCGAGGCACTCATCGACACGGCCCTCATGGTGCTCGTGGCCCAGGCCCTGCCGGAGGCCCTGCGTGCCAAGGTGTTCGCGTCGTTCGCCGCCGCGTGGATCCTGCCGAGCCTGCTCGGTCCGAGCCTCGCCGGTGGGCTCGACGCCCTCGCGGGGTGGCGGGTCGTCTTCATCGCCCCCCTCGTCGTCGTCCCGTTCGCGCTGGCACCCGTCCGGTCGGCGCTGCGCCGCACGCACCCGGGGGCCGGAACCGACGACTCCGACCCGGCCGGGGACCGCCGCCGGGTCACGGCCTCGCTGCTCCTCGCCGCCGGGCTCGCGGTGACGACCTTCACCGCGCCGCTCCTCGAGGTCGACGCGACCCGGCTCGCGGGAGCGGCGGCGATCCTCGCCGGTGTCGTCGTCGTCCTCGTCGGTGCCTCTCGCGCTCTCCCCGCCGGCACGATCCGGCTCCGCCGCGGGGTCCCTGCGGTCGTCGCGACGCGCCTGCTCGTCTCGGCCGGGTTCACCGGCATCGGGGGTGTGCTGCCGCTCATGCTCGTCCAGACCCAAGGAGCCTCGACCGCACTGGCCGGGGTGTCCCTCACCGTGACGGGGACCCTGTGGGCGTTCGGCTCGTGGGGCAACAGCACCGCGTGGGCCCAGGCCCGGCCGGCCGCCGACCGCCTGCGGCTCGGGGGCGCCCTCATCGCGGGCGGCGCGCTCGGCCCGGTGCTCCTCTCCCTCGACGTCGTCGGCCTCGTCCCGGGGATGGCCGGATGGGCCCTGGCCGCCGCGGGGATGGGGATCGTCTCGCCGACCGTCTCCACCGAGCTGCTCGCCCAGGCCCCCGCGTCCGAGCACGGCCGGGTCAGCGCGGCCCAGGGACTGGCGGTCTCGACCGGCGTCGCCCTCTCGACCGCCCTCGCGGGCGCCGTCGTGGCCCTGCGCGGTGACGCGATGGACGGGCCGGCCTTCGCCGCGCTCATGGCCACCGGCGGGCTGACCGCCCTCGGGGTCGCCCTCGCCGCCGGCCGCACCCGCCCCCTCCCGCAGCCCTGACCCGCGGGGGCGCCGGGTAGCGTCGCGGACATGAGCATCCTCGACAAGGCCACCGAGCTCCAGCGCCTCCACGCCGCCCCCGAGCTCCTGCTCGTCGTCAACGTCTGGGACGTCATCAGCGCGAAGGTCGTCGCCGAGACGTCGGGGACGACGGCCCTGGCCACGGCCAGCCACTCCATCGCCGCGTCCTACGGCTACCCCGACGGCGAGCACATCCCCCGCGACCTCATGGTCGAGGCGGTCGGACGGATCGCCGCCGCCACCGACCTGCCCGTCTCCGCCGACCTCGAGGCCGGCTACGGCGACCCCGGCGGCACCGTCGCGCGCGCCATCGACGTCGGCATCGTCGGCGCCAACCTCGAGGACCAGATGAAGCCCCTCGGCGAGGCCGTGGCCACCGTCGAGGCGGCGGTCGCCGCGGGCGAGGCGGCGGGGATCCCCTTCCAGCTCAACGCCCGCACCGACGCGTTCCTCCGCGGGGGCGACCGCGACCCGGCCGACGTCCTCGCCGATGCCGTCGAGCGCGGACGCGCCTTCCTCGAGGCGGGCGCCGCCACCGTCTTCGTCCCCGGCAGGCTCGACGAGCCCACCGTCGAAGCCCTCGTGGACGCCCTCGGCCCGCAGAGGCTGACCCTCATCGGGGCTCCCGGGGTGCTGCCGCTCGACACCCTCCAGCGGCTCGGCGTCGCCCGGGTGTCGTACGGGCCGTGGAGCCAGAACGTCGCGCTCACCGCCCTGGCCGAGCTGACCGAGGCGGTCCTCGCCGGGGGCGCGCTCCCCGAGGGCACCCGCAAGCTCAACTGACGTCGAGCCCCGCCTCACCCAGCCCGCACCCTCATTCACGTGCTACGGCGCAGTAGGTGTCGTGATCACAGCACGTACTGCGCCGTAGCACGCGAAGAAACCGGGGGGTCAGACGGTGACGGCGCCCTGCTCGGCGAGGAGGGCGATGTCGGTGCGGTGGTGCGAGCCGTCCAGGCCGATGGCGCCCACCGCCGCGTAGACCCGCTCGCGCGCCTGTGCGAGGGACCCGCCGGTCGCGACGACCGACAGGACCCGGCCGCCGGCCGACACGAGCCGGCCGTCGCCGTCGAGCGCCGTCCCCGCGTGGAGGACGTACGCAGGCGGGGCGTCGCCGGCGTCCTCGACGTCGTCCGTCCCCGTGATGACGTCGCCGGTCCGGGGCGTCCCGGGGTACGCGTGCGCCGCGACGACGACGGTGACCGCGTGCTCTGCCGACCAGCGCAGCCGCGGGAGCTCCTCGAGCCGGCCCTGCGCGGCGGCGAGGAGGACCCCGCCGAGCGGCGTCAGCAGGCGGGCGAGGACGACCTGGGTCTCGGGGTCGCCGAAGCGGGCGTTGAACTCGATGACGCGCGGGCCCCGCGGCGTCAGCGCCAGCCCGATGAACAGGACACCCGCGAACGGGGTACCGCGCCGGCGCATCTCGTCGATGACCGGCTGGGCGACGCGGGCGACGACCTCGTCGACGAGCCCCTCGGGCGCCCAGTCGAGCGGGCTGTAGGCCCCCATGCCGCCGGTGTTCGGGCCCGCGTCGCCGTCACCCACCCGCTTGAAGTCCTGGGCGGGGCTGAGCGGGACGACGGTCGTGCCGTCGGAGAGGACGAAGAGCGAGACCTCGGGCCCGGAGAGGAACTCCTCGATGACGACGGCACCGTCCTCCTTGGCCAGGCAGGCGCGGGCGTGCTCGAGCGCCTCGGTGCGGTCGTCGGTGACGACGACCCCCTTGCCGGCGGCGAGCCCGTCCTCCTTGACGACGTGCGGCGCCCCGAGGGCGTCGAGCGCCTCCTCGACCGAGGCCATCGTCGTGCACACGTGGGCCAGCCCGGTCGGGACCTCGGCCGCGGACATGACCTCCTTGGCGAAGGCCTTGCTGCCCTCGAGCCGGGCGGCCCGCGCCGACGGCCCGAAGCACGCGATCCCTGCCGCGCGGACGGCGTCGGCGACCCCGGCGACGAGCGGCGCCTCGGGTCCGACGACGACGAGGTCGGCCCCGAGGTGGGCGGCCAGGGCGGTGACGCCCTCCGGGCTGGTGACCCCGCCCTCCACGGCGTGGCAGTCGGCGAGCGCCGCGATGCCGGGGTTCCCCGGTGCCGCGACGACCTCGTCGACCGACGGGTCGAGCGCGAGGGAGCGGACGATGGCGTGCTCGCGGGCCCCGGACCCGACGACGAGTACCTTCACGGGCCACGATCCTAGGGGCGACCAGCAGCCGGGGCCCGCCCGGTCCACGAGGACCGTGTCCGGCTCCCGGACGGCGCGTTCTCCGGACGCGGCGTGGGGAGGGCGCGACGGGCTCTAGACTGGTGAGTTCCGTGGCCAGCGCCACGCGCATCGCCGATCCACAGCAGGAGACCTCGCCCCGTGACCGCTCCCCACCCGGTGCCCGACACCTCCCCCGACGTCGAGGGCGAGATCGCGCACGAGCAGGCGCACGTCGACCGGGTCTACGCCGAGCTCGAGAAGGCCTCCCGGCGCGCCGCCGACGTCGAGGCCGACGGGCTGGCCCGCGGCCGGACGAGCCGCACCGGCGACGTCCGCGACGAGGAGATGACCGGCCTGTTCGAGCGGGACGCCCTCGTCTACGCCGCCGCCCGCCGCCGCGCGATGATCGACAAGCAGTACGAGGGCCTCGTCTTCGGCCGCCTCGACCTCGGCACCGAGACCTCGACCGCCGCCGAGCGCGAGGTCCGCTACATCGGCCGCCTCGGCGTGCGCGACGACGACTACGAGCCGCTCGTCGTCGACTGGCGCGCCCCCGCCGCGTCCGCCTTCTACCGCGCCACCCCCGTCGACCCGATGGGCGTCCTGCGCCGGCGCGTGCTGCGCTGCAAGGGCGCCAAGGTCGTCGGCGCCGAGGACGACCTCATGGTCCCCGAGGCGCCCGACGACATCGTCGTCCTCGGCGACGGCGCCCTCATCGCCGCCCTCACGAGAAGCCGCGGCCGCCAGATGCGCGACATCGTCGCGACGATCCAGCGCCACCAGGACGAGGCGATCCGGGCACCCTCGCGCGGCATCACCGAGATCACCGGCGGGCCGGGCACCGGCAAGACCGTCGTCGCCCTCCACCGGGCCGCCTACCTCCTGTACTCCGAGCGCCGCCGCTTCGAGAACGGCGGCATCCTCGTCGTCGGCCCCTCGGCCGCGTACACCGCCTACATCGAGCGGGTCCTGCCGAGCCTCGGCGAGGAGTCGGTGTCGCTGCGCGCGCTCGGCGACCTCGTCGACGGGATGACGGCCACCCGGGTCGACAGCCCGGAGGTCGCCGCGATCAAGGGCTCGCTGCGTATCCGGCGCCTCCTCTCCCGCCTCGCGTCGCGACCGCCGGAGGGCGCCCCCCGCGAGTTCCGCGCCTTCGTCGCCGGTGAGGCGGTCCGCCTCGACGAGAACGTCCTGCGCCGGGTCCGCTCCGAGGTCCTGCGCGGCCACCAGCACAACCTCGCGACCGCTGCCGCCCGCACCGCCCTCGCCGAGGCCGCCTGGCGCTCGGTGCGCCAGGGCGAGCGTGACGTCTTCCTCGACGCCTTCGACGCCTCCCGCGACGTCGACGAGTTCATGGCCGCGTGGTGGCGCCAGCTCGACCCCCGCGAGCTCCTGCTCACCCTCACCGACACCGACCACGTCTACGCGCTCTCCCGCGGTGTCCTCGACCACGAGGAGGGCGCGGCCGTCGCGTACTCCTACCGCGAGGCGCTCGAGCACGGGACCTGGTCGGTCGCCGACGCCGCCCTCGTCGACGACCTCGTCGCCCGGCTCGCCTCGGTCCAGGTGGTCGAGCGCGAGGAGGTCGGCTTCTACGACATCGAGGAGCTCGACGACCTCCAGTCCTACGGCGTCGTCGACGTCCGCGCCGGCGTCGACCGCCGCGTCCCGCCCGAGGAGAGCTACCACGTCACGACGCCCGCCGACGCCCGCGAGCGGCTCATGGTCGGCCGGATCGACCGGGCCCCGGGCTACGCGCACGTCCTCGTCGACGAGGCCCAGGACCTCTCCCCGATGCAGTGGCGGATGCTCGCGCGTCGCGGCCGCTCGTCCTCGTGGACCGTGGTCGGCGATGCCGCCCAGGCGTCGTGGGGTGACCTCGCCGAGGCCGGACGTGCCCGCGAGGAGGCGTTCGCCGGGCAGGAGCGCCGCGCGTTCCACATGGACACCAACTACCGCAACGCTCGCGAGATCTTCGACCACGCGCGCGACGTCATCCTGCCCCTGGTCCCCGACGCCGACATCCCGGTCGCGGTGCGCGAGACGGGGGTCGACCCCGTCGACCGCACCGTCGAGGGCTCGCTCGCCGAGGCAGCGGCCGAGGCCGTCGAGCAGCTGCTCGGCGAGGTCGAGGGCTCGATCGCCGTCATCCCGGCGCGCCGCTGGCACGACCGCCTGGCCGCTCTCGACGGCGCCGGCGACGGCCGGGTCCAGCTCATCGACCCGCTGTCGACCAAGGGCCTGGAGTGGGACGCCACGGTCGTCGTCGACCCCGAGGCGATCACCGAGGAGTCCCCCGGCGGGGTCCGCGTCCTCTACGTCGTGCTGACCCGCGCGGCGCACCGGATGCACGTCCTGCGCCCCTCCTGACCCGACCCGATCCGACCCCGATCCGACCCGACCGGAGCGCCGACGACGGCCGACCGGACCGGCCAAACACGACCTCAGGTCGTGAGGAGCAGCCCGAGGGCCGAGACGGCCTCGCACGGGCACTGCGCCCGCCGCGGGAAGGGCACCCGGATGTCGCGGTGCCCGTCGCCCTCGTACGCGCGGATGACGACCCCGTCCTCGTCGGCGAGGACCGGGTGGAGCCTGACGTCGTCGGCGAGGTCGGTGACCCGCTCGACCAGGGTTCGGGCGACGTCGCCGTGGTGCCCTGACAGGTGCGCGGCCCACGGACCCTCCCACTCGGCGAGGCCGTCGGGTCGCGCCCCGGCGTAGAGCGGTGCCGGGACGGCGACGATCCGCCCGGCCGGTCGCCCGGCCGGTCGCTCGACGCGCCAGTCGAGGCTGACCTCGCGGGGGACGAACCGGACGACGGGGTCGGCCGGCCCGCACCGCAGGTGGGCCAGGACCTCCTCGGTCACCGGGTCGGTGACGAGCTCGACGGGCCCCGACATCCGCACGACGCCCCGGACCCGGTCGGGCTGCGGGACGGTCGCGACGTCGGTGGCCACGACGTCGAGCGGTGGCGAGGCCTCCCCCGCGAGGAGCCGCACGAGGCAGGAGCGCGCGACCGAACGACCGGCGAACACGACCGCGCCGAAGGAGTCGACGACGTGGGTGTCGAGCAGGACGCGCTTGTCGAGCAGGCCGACCTCGACGCTGGCGCTCGTCACGAGCACCGATCGGGCACGGCGGGCCGGGTCGAGCACGGGGCCTCCTCGACGTCGCCGACCGCCACGGCTGACGGTCCGGATTGAGGTAAGGCTAACCTAACTCATGGCCAGGGGACCGCTCAGTCCAGGAGCGGGTGCCGCTCGATGATCTCGTGGCGCCCGGGCCCGACGCCGATCGCCGACACCCGCGCCCCGATGAGCTCCTCGACCCGCAGGACGTACGCCTGGGCGGCGGCCGGCAGCGACTCGAAGGTCCGGCACTGCGAGATGTCCTCCCACCAGCCGTCGAGCAACTCGTACACCGGCTTCGCGTGGTGGACGTCGCTCTGGTTCACCGGCATCTCGTCGTGCCGCACGCCGTCGACCTCGTAGGCGACGCACACCGGGACCTTGTCGAACCCGGTGAGGACGTCGAGCTTGGTGACGACGAAGTCGGTGACCCCGTTGATCCGCGTCGCGTAGCGCCCGATGACGGTGTCCATCCAGCCGCAGCGGCGCGGGCGCCCCGTGGTGGTGCCGTACTCGGCCCCGGTCTTGCGCAGCGTCTCGCCGTCGTCGTCGTGCAGCTCGGTGGGGAACGGACCCTCGCCGACGCGGGTCGTGTACGCCTTGAGGACCGCGATGACGCGGGTCACCCGGGTGGGCGGGATGCCCGACCCGGTGCACGCGCCGCCGGCCGTGGCCGACGAGGAGGTGACGAACGGGTAGGTGCCGTGGTCGACGTCGAGCAGGGTGGCCTGACCGGCCTCGAGCAGCACGTTGCTCCCGGCATCGAGCGCCTGCTCGAGGACGAGCGTGGTGTCGGCGACCATCGGGCGCAGCCGCTCGGCGTGGGCGAGCAGCTCCTCGACGACCCGGTCGGCCTCGGCCGCACGCGTGTTGTAGACCTTGACGAGCACCTGGTTCTTCAGCGACAGCGCCGCCTCGACCTTCTGGCGCAGGATCCCCTCGTCGAAGAGGTCCTGCACGCGCACTCCGACGCGGTTCATCTTGTCGGCGTAGGTGGGGCCGATGCCGCGTCCGGTGGTGCCGATCTTGCGGGACCCGAGGAAGCGCTCGGTCACCTTGTCGAGGGTGCGGTTGTACGAGGCGATGACGTGGGCGTTGGCCGACACGAGGAGGCGCGAGGTGTCGACCCCGCGGGCCTCGAGCCCGTCGATCTCCTGGAAGAGCACGTCGAGGTCGATGACGACACCGTTGCCGATGACGGGGGTGACCGTGGGCGTGAGGATCCCGGAGGGGAGCAGGTGCAGGGCGTACTTCTCGCGCGTGCCGTCCGCACCCTCGATGACGACCGTGTGGCCCGCGTTGTTGCCACCGTTGAACTTCACGACGTACGTCGACGTCGGACCCCATGAGGTCGGTGGCCTTGCCCTTGCCCTCGTCGCCCCACTGGGCCCCGATCAGCACGATCGCCGGCATCGACGGCTCCTTTCCGAACATGCCCCGGGGTGCGTGCACCCCGAGCGCGCCGAAGGCCCCTCGCGGGTACGCGCCGGGGCCTCGTACACCCCACCCTATCGCGCCCCCGCCGCGCGCCCCGGGTCGTGTCAGCGGCGGCGCCGGGCCAGGGCCCAGCCGAGCTGGAAGCGGGTGTCGACGCCGTTGACCGCCATGAGGTGCGCCACGCGACGCCGGACGGTGCGCAGGCTGACGCCGAGGTAGCGAGCGATCGCCTCGTCCTTGAGCCCGAGCTCGAGCAGCTCGACGAGCTTGGGGTCGCCGGTGCTCTCGCGGCCGAGCGCCGGGGCGGGGACGGCCTGTCGCCAGGCGAGGTCGAAGTAGGCGGTGTACAGCCGCACGACGAGGGGGTCGCGGATGACGGCGTAGCCCCCGGCCGGGTCGTCCCACGCCGCGAGCGCGACGACGGCGGCGGACCCGAAGACCGCGAACTCGGTGTCGGTCGCGGGCAGGATCCGCTGGTCCTCGCCGACCTCGGCCCAGCTCGTCATCCACCGTTGCCCCTGGGGGGTCGACAGGGCCGACGCCGGGTAGACGGCGCGCTGCTCCTCGCCCCGGCGGATCCGGGCCTCGTTCGCGCGCATCGTCGACTCGTCGAGGGCCGGGCCCTCGACGATGGTGAGGACGTAGTTGCGCAGCAGCCCGGTCGTCTCGGCGAGCAGGCGGCTGACGACCGACGGCGCGAGGGCGTCGTCGATGGGCTCGCTGAGCGGCTCGTGGGCGCCCAGCGCCTGCGAGGTGATCCGGGAGATGAGGTCGCGGGAGGCCTCGAGGTCACGCCGCCGCTCCTCGACGCGCTCCATCTCGCGGCGGAGCTGCTCCTCGAGGACGAGGAGTGCTCCCCCGTCGTACGTCGGTGGGTCGCTCACGCGGACCCCTCCATTTCCCCTGCGGAAGGTGGCCGATTGCTGCCATTGGCACCCAAGTGTCGCACCTCGAACGGCCGGAGGAGCACCATGGGGCGGCACAGCCGAGGTCGCAGGCGACCGCGGGTGTGGCGCTTCTTGGCGAGAGGGAAGCGCCGGACCCGACCTCGGTCTCGATCCGGCTGTCGGAAGGGCCCGGGTGTTCGCACCCGGGCCCTTCGCCCGTCACGGGCCGGTCCTGCGTCTCCCCCACCGCTTCGCGGAAGGGACGAGCGGCGACCCTAGAGGCCGAGCTCGCGGGCTCCCGTGGCGCTCGACGCGCGGAGGAACTCGGCACAGCGGTGCCGCTCCTCCTCCTCGCCGATGGACCCGGCGGCGCGGCTCAGCGCGGCGAGCGCCCGGAGGAAGCCCTGGTTCGGCTCGTGCTCCCACGGCACCGGGCCCTGGCCGCGCCAGCCGCTGCGACGCAGCGCGTCGAGACCGCGGTGGTAGCCGGTGCGGGCGTAGGCGTAGGCCTCGACCGGGCGGTCGTCGGCGAGGGAGTCCTCGGCGAGCACGGCCCACGCGAGGGACGACGACGGGTTCGCCGCGGCGACCTGGTCGGGGGCCACGCCGTCGTCGAGCGAGCGGGCGGCGGGGTCCTCGGGCAGGTGCGTCGGCGGGATCCCGAGCAGGTCCGAGCTCACGCGTGGGTGCCGGCCGAGCGGAGGTTCTGGCAGGCCTCGACGACCCGGGCCGCCATGCCGGCCTCGGCCTCCTTGCCCCAGGCGCGGGGGTCGTACTGCTTCTTGTTGCCGACCTCGCCGTCGATCTTCAGCACGCCGCTGTAGTTCTTGAGCATCCAGTCGGCCACCGGTCGGGAGAAGGCGTACTGGGTGTCGGTGTCGACGTTCATCTTCACGACGCCGTAGTCGACCGCGTCCGAGATCTCCTGCGGGAGCGAGCCGGAGCCACCGTGGAAGACGAGGTGGAAGGGCTTGGACCCGGCGGGCAGGCCCAGCTCGGCGGCGGCGGCGTCCTGCGCGGCCTTCAGGACCTCGGGGCGCAGCTTGACGCCACCGGGCTTGTAGACGCCGTGCACGTTGCCGAAGGTCAGCGCGGTCATGTAGTAGCCGTTCTCGCCGCTGCCGAGGGCGCGGACCGTGGCCACGGCGTCCTCGGGGGTGGAGTACAGCTTGTCGTTGATCTCGTTCTCGACGCCGTCCTCCTCGCCGCCGACGACGCCCACCTCGATCTCGAGGATGATGTTGGCCGCCTTGCACGCCGCGAGCAGCTCCTCGGCGATCTGGAGGTTCTCCTCGAGCGGCACGGCCGAGCCGTCCCACATGTGGCTCTGGAAGATCGGCAGCCCTCCCGCCTTGACCCGCTCGGTCGACGCCGCGATGAGGGGGCGCACGAAGCCGTCGAGCTTGTCCTGCGGGCAGTGGTCGGTGTGGAGCGCGATGTTGACCGAGTAGCCCTTCGCGACCTGCTCGGCGTACGCCGCGAGGGCGAGGGACCCGGTGACCATGTTCTTGATCGTCGAGCCCGACGCGTACTCCCCACCGCCGGTGGAGACCTGGATGATGCCGTCGGAGCCGGCCTCGGCGAAGCCGCGGATCGCGGCGGTCACGGTCTGGCTCGACGTGATGTTGATGGCCGGGTACGCGAACGAGCCGTTCTTGGCGCGGTCGAGCATGTCGGCGTAGACCTCGGGCGTTGCGATGGGCACGGTGATCTCCTCGTGCTGGGGTTGGCTGGTGCCGGTACGCACCGATCCTTCCACGATCCGGGTGGGGGGGCACCGGGGTGTCCGTACCCACCGGTACCGCCGGGCGCGGGGACGAGAACGGGGTGCCACCACGGCCGTGGTGCCACCCCGTTCGGGTCGTCAGCCTCGCCCCCTGCGAGCAGGACTGAGACGACAGGACGCGCGGTGTCATCGGGATGACGGGCACGATCCCGGGTCGCCCTCCGGCCATCCCCGACCGTCGGACGAGGGGAACGCTAGCCGGGCAACCGAGCGGGGGGAAGAGGGATCAGGTGGCCGACCTGTCCGCTGTCACCAAGTGGTCACGAGCGGTGCGGCGCACGCCCGTTGCGGACCTCAGCGCGGCTCGTCCGGACACGGGTCGAGGACGTACGGGCGGGTGCCGCTGACGGCGTGCATCCCCAGTCCGAGGAGGATCGGCCGCGAGTCCGGCGAGGTGTCGACGCGGGCGTGGGGGTGCCCGCGCTCGATCGCCAGGGCGGCCCGGTGGCTGACGAGGGCCCGGTAGAGCCCCTTCCGGCGCCACGCGGCGAGGGTCGAGCCCCCCCAGAGGCCGCAGAACGAGGTGTCGTCGGTGAGCCGGAGGACGGCGTAGGACACGACGCGTCCGGTGTCGACCTCCTCGACCACCGTCGCCGTCATGAGGTCGGGTCGCTCGCGCTGCTCGGCGCGCAGGCTGTCGTTGACCCACGAGGTCGCACGCCCCCACACCTCGTCGCACAGCACCCGCACGCGCTCCCAGTCCTCGTCGGTCCCGATGTCCCGCAGCCGGACCCCGTCGGGGAGCGTGACGTCGTGGACGAGGTCGGCGCACCGGCCGAGCAGCAGGACCTCGTCGTCCTCGGGCACGAACCCGGCCGCCTCGAGGAGCGCGGGGAGCCCGGCGGGCTCGTCGTCGGAGTACGTCTTCCACTCGACCCGCTGCCCCCGGGAACGGAAGAACTCCACCTGGCGGGCCACCCAGTGCCCGGGGTCCTCGCCGAGGCCCTCGGGGTTCTCGACCATCGCCCCGGCGGCGGCCGGGTCGGCGGGGTAGGTGCGGTGGACCGGCCCGTCGTGCTCGACGACGAACCCGGGAGCGGCGTCGCGGTCGCGCAGCCGGACCTCGGCCGTGAAGAGGTCGCGCAGCCGCCGCGCCGTGTCGGACAGGGCAGGGCGCGAAGGGGTCGGGGGTGTCGTCGTCACGGGGTCATCCCACACCGCAGCGGCCCGGCCGCGCACCCGGGTTTCCGGTGGGCCGCGGGTGAGGTACGCGTACTCACGACGGACGGGCCCCGATGGCGTCACGCTGTCCCCATGGACCTCGCCACCGTCCGCGACCTCGCGGCCGCCACCCCGGCCACCCGCAACCGGGTCGTCGACCTCCTGCGCGCAGCCGCCATCCTCGTCGTCGTCCTCGGGCACTGGCTCATCGCCGCGGTCACCGTGCGCCGGGGCGAGCTCGTCCCCGGGCACCTCCTCGACCTCGCGTCGTGGACCCATCCGCTCACCTGGGTCTTCCAGGTCATGCCGGTGTTCTTCCTCGTCGGCGGGTACTCCAACGCCCTGTCGTGGCGCGGCGCCCGCGGGCGAGGGACGACCTACGCGGTGTGGCTGCGCGGCCGGCTGCGCCGCCTCCTCGTCCCCGTCGTCCCGCTGCTGCTCACCTGGCTCGTCGTCGTGTCCGTCGCCAGTGCCGCCGGGGTGCCGGCGGCGACGCTGCGCACGGCCTCGCAGGTCGCCCTCGTCCCCACCTGGTTCCTCGCGGCCTACGTCGTCGTGTGCGCCATCGCCCCGGCGACCCTGTGGCTCTGGGAGCGCTGGGGCTGGGCGTCCGTCGTCGCCGGGCTCGTCCTCGGCGGGCTCGTCGACCTCGTGAGCATCGGCTCCGACTCGGTCGCCGTCGGGTTCGCCAACTACGTGTTCGTGTGGGCCACGGTCCACCAGCTCGGCTACGCGTGGCTCGACGGCCGGCTCGGCGGGACCGGCCGCCGGCTGGGGCTCGCCGCGGTCGGCCTCGCCGGCACCGTGGCCCTCGTGTGGATCGGCCCGTACCCGGTGTCGATGATCGGCCTCGACGACGCCGTCGTGAACAACTCCTACCCCACCCGCGTCACGCTCGGCTTCCTCGGCCTGCTGCAGGCGGGCGTCGTCCTCGCCCTCGAGCCGCTGCTGGCTCGGTGGATGGCGCGCGAACGGCCGTGGCGCGCCACGGTCCTCGTCAACGCCAGGATCATGACCGTCTACCTCTGGCACCTCACGGCGATGGTCGGCGTCATCGGGCTCTCGCTCCTCGTCGGTGGCTTCGGCCTCGGCGCCGCGCCGCTCTCCGGTGCCTGGTGGGCGGGCCGTCCGGTGTGGTGGGCCGTCCTCGCGACCGTGACGGTCGGCCTCGTCGCCCTCCTCGGCCGGTTCGAGACCGCCCGGCCGCTCGACACCGACGCGGTGCCGGTGTGGCTGCCCGTGGGTGTCGCCCTCCTGGCCTGCGGCGGCCTCGGCTCGATGGCGGGCCAGGGCATCGTCGGCGCGGACGGCGTGCACTGGTGGTGGCCCGTCCTCGTCGTCGGGGCCGTCTCCCTCCTGCGCTGGAAGCCTGCGACGACGACCTCGGACCGGTCTCGGACTGAGCCGGACCGCGTCAGCCCGCGGTGAGGCCGTCGCGTCGGCGCCTCAGGTGGTCGCGCTCGACCTCGTTGCCGCACAGCCCGATCGCGTCGTCGAGGGCGGCCCGGGCCGCCTCCACCTCCCCCAGCCGGGCGAGCAGCTCGCCCCGGACGGCCGGGACGCGGTGGCTCCCCGGCAGCACCTCGTCGAGCCCGTCGAGGGCGGAGAGTCCGGCTGCGGGTCCGTCGCGCTCCGCGAGGGCGACCGCCGCCGCCAGCCGCGCCGCCGGTGACGGGTTGACCCGTACGAGCGACTCGTAGGCCTCGACGACCCGGTCCCAGCGGGTGTCGGCGGCGGTGCGGGCCGTGGCGTGCTCGGCGGCGACGAGGGCCTGGAGCCGGTAGCTCTCGACGAGGGGCGTGGCCCCGGCCGGGACCGTGGCCAGGACGGCGAGCGCCTCGGCGACCTCGTCGTGGTGCCAGAGCGACCGGTCCTGGTCCGGCAGGAGGACGAGCCGCCCGTTCGGTCCGACCCGGGCGTCGCGGCGGGAGTGCTGGAGGAGGAGGAGGGCGAGCAGCGCCTCGAGGACGACCGCGCCGGGGCACTGGCCGAGGGTGACCCGCACGAGCCGCACGGCCTCCCCCGCGAGCTCGGCGCGCAGGAGGTCGGGCCCCGACCCGGGTGCGTAGCCGGCGGTGAAGGCGAGGTACGCGGTCTGCGCCACGGTCTCGAGGCGCTCGGGCAGGACCGCGGCATCGGGGACCGCGAAGGGGATCCCGGCCGCGACGACCTTCTTCTTGCCCCGGGTGATCCGGGCGGCGACGGTCGACTCGGACACGAGGAAGAGCCGGGCGATGTCGGCCGTGGGCACTCCGACGACGAGGCGCAGCGCGAGGGCGCTCGCCACCTCCGGGGCGAGGGCGGGGTGGCAGCACATGAGGACGAGGCGCAGGCGCTCGTCCTCGACGAGGTCGCCGGGGTCGGCCATCGGCGCCGCGCCCGCCGTCCGCGCCTCGACGACGAGGAGGGGCGACCGGCGCAGGGCGACCGACTCGGCCCGGAGCCGGTCGACGACCCGGCGGCGGGCGGTCGTCAGCAGCCAGGCCGCCGGCCGGTCAGGGGCGCCGTCCCGCGGCCACCGCCGCGCAGCGGCCTCCACGGCGTCCCCGAGGGCGTCCTCGACGAGGTCGAGGCGGCGGAACTGCGCGAGGAGCAGGGACACGAGGCGTCCCCACTCCTCGCGCACCGTGGCCGCGAGGACCTCGTCAGAGGTCACGGGATGGCTCGTCGCCCTCGATCTCGACGGTGGGGCGGATCTCCACGGTGTAGGCCCGCGGCAGGAGGGAGCAGGCCGCGACCGCCGCGTCGAGGTCGGGCAGGTCGACGAGGTAGAACCCCGCGACCTGCTCGACGAGCTCGACGAACGGGCCGTCGGTCACGGTGAGCGCGCCGTCGACGTGGCGCAGGGTCGTCGCCGTGTCGGCCGACGCGAGGGGCGCCCCCGAGACCTTGCTCCCCCGGGCGGCGACGGCCCGCTCGAAGGCGTCGTGCGCGTCGACGTACTCGGTGCGATCCTCCTCGCTCGCCCGCTCCCAGGCGCCGGGGTCGACGGCGATGAGCACCACGTACCTCACGACGGCCCACCACCGTGGTCGTGGTCGCCGTCGGCCACGACGTCGCGGAACTCGATGAGCTCACCCCGGGCCGAGAACTCCCCGGCGAGGCGCAGGAGGTCGTCGCGGTCGTCGGTGTCGACGAGGTAGAAGCCCACGACCTGCTCGACCGACTCGGTGAACGGCCCCTCGGAGACGAGCACGCCTCCCTCGCCGTCCGGCCGCATCGACACGGCTCGAGCCGACGGGGTGAGCGGCGCCGTCAGGACGATCCGGTGTCCGCCGGCCTCGAGGGCGCGGTGGAACTCCTCGTGCGAGCGCATCCCCTTCTCGTGCTCCTCGGGGGGCAGCGTCGCCCACTCCGCCTCGGGCGCGGGCAGGAGCAGGAGGTGACGGCTCACGACCGGTCCTCCGCCGTGACGACCGGCCTGACCTGGATGCCGTCGCCGAGCGCCGCGATGATCTGGCAGCACTCGAGGAGGTCGTCGAGGTCCTCGGTCTGCACCTGGTAGAACCCACCGACCTGTTCGCTCACCTCGGCGAAGGGCCCGTCGGTGACCGGGCCACCACCCGGCGGGATCGACCGGGCCCGCGCCATCCCGTGGAGCTCGGCGCCGCCGGTGACCTGGTGGCCGCGTCGGGTGAGCTCCTCGTCGAAGCGGCCGTACTCGGCGTACCCGGCCGCCCGCTCCTCGTCGGTCATGCTGGTCCACCAGCGGTCGGGGTCCCCGGTGATGAGGACGACGTACTGCGTCATCTCAGGCTCCTCGTGTCGTCCCGGTGGTCCTCGTCCCCCGGCAGGAGGATGGCGTCGGTGGTCATGGGTCGGTCCCTTCGGTCACGGGTCGCGGGTGCGACCTCACCCCGATGACGGGCGGCTGACGACGGATTCGACAGGTCTACCCGAATTTCCTCCGCCGTGGGTCAGGCGAGGGCGTCGGCGAGGAGGCGCAGGGTCTCCTCGCGGGCCGGTGAGCGGTCGGCCGGGGTGCCGGTGAACGCCCCGGCGACCGGGCTGACCATCACCTCGTCGACCGCGTGCTCGGCCGCGAGGGCCCGCACCTGCGCGGCCGCCTCGGCCGCGGTACCGACGACCCAGCGCCGCAGCATCTCGTCGGCGAGCCCCTGGTGCGCGGGGGCGAGCGCCTCGGCCTCGACGTCCTCGACGAGCTGGGCCTGCCGCAGCGGCTGGCCGGTCCGCAGCGCGACCATCGAGCGCAGGTTCGGCAGGGCGAGGCGTCGTGCCTCCTCGTGGGTGTCGGCGACGACGACGTTGACGGTGAGGAGGGTGCGCGGCTCCGGGTGCTCGGCTGAGGGGCGGTACTGCTCGCGGTAGAGGGCGAGCGCCTCCGCGGTCCCGCGCCCCGAGAAGTGGTGGGCGAACACGTAGGGCAGGCCGCGAGAGGCCGCCAGCCGCGCGGAGAAGTCGGACGAGCCGAGGAGCCAGATGGTGGGGACGGAGGTCGCCCGGGGCGTCGCGCGCAGCACGTGGTCACCGGTGGCGAGGCGCAGCGCCGCCCCGTCCGGCGACATCATCGCGAGCACCGCGTCGACGTGGTCGGGGAAGCGCTCGGCGGCATCGGCCTCGACCCCGCCGGCCCCGCTCCGCAGGGCCCACGAGGTCACGGGGTCGGTCCCGGGCGCGCGCCCGATGCCGAGGTCGACGCGACCCGGGAACGCGGCCTCGAGCAGGGCGAACTGCTCGGCCACGACGAGCGGCGCGTGGTTCGGCAGCATGACGCCGCCCGAGCCGACGCGCAGCCGCTGTGTCGCGCCCGCCACCATCGCCACGAGGACGGGCGGGTTGGTGGCCGCCACCGCCGGCATGTTGTGGTGCTCGGCGATCCAGTAGCGCCGGTACCCGTGCTCGTCGGCGACGCGAGCCAGCGCCAGCGTGGCCGCGATGGCGTCGCCGCTGCTCTGGTCGGAGCGGACCGGGACGAGGTCGAGGACGGACAGGGCAGGTGCGGCGACGGGACTCACCCGCAGTCCAGCGGCGCCACCGCCGGGCCTATTCCGCGGGTGTCGGACGCTGGTCGAAGACGTGGCGCCGGACCCAGGCGTGCATCGCCACCGCGGCGGCGGCGCCGGCGTTCATCGACCGGGTCGAGCCGAACTGCTCGACGTGCAGGACGACGTCGCACACGGCGAGCATCCCGGGGCTGAGCCCGGGCCCCTCCTGGCCGAGGACGAGCACGCACTCGCGCGGCAGGTCGTGGGTCTCGAGGCCGACCGAGCCCGGCAGGTTGTCGATGCCGACGAGCGGGAGCGGAGCCCCGCCCGGCCCGGCGGTCGCGGCCCAGGCAGCGAGGTCCTCGGCGGTGGGGTGGTGGTGCTCGTGCTGGTAGCGGTCGGTGACCATGGCGCCGCGTCGGTTCCACCGCCGCCTCCCCACGACGTGGAACGCGGCGGCGTTGAAGGCGTTCGCCGTCCGCACGACCGAGCCGATGTTGAAGTCGTGGCCCCAGTTCTCGATGGCCACGTGGAAGGGGTGCCGCCGGGTGTCGAGATCGGCGACGACGGCCTCCATCCGCCAGTACCGGTACCGGTCGGTGACGTTGCGCCGGTCGCCGTCGCGCAGCAGCTCGGGGTCGAAGTGGTCACCCACCGGCCACTCCCCCACCCACGGCCCGACCCCGACGTCCCGCTCGCCGCGCTCGGCGCGCTCGTCGCTGTCCTGGGGGTCCGCGCCCTCGTCGGCGCTCACGCGTGGAGGCGGGAGAGGAACTGGCGGGTCCGGTCCTCGCGCGGGTCGCCGAGCACCTGCTCGGGGGGTCCCTGCTCGTGGATGACCCCGTCGTGGAGGAAGCACACGGTGTCGGCGACCTGCCGCGCGAAGCCCATCTCGTGGGTGTTGAGGACCATGGTCATCCCCTCGTCGGTCAGCGAGCGCAGGAGGTCCAGGACCTCGCCGACGAGCTCGGGGTCGAGGGCCGAGGTCACCTCGTCGAGGAGCATGAGGCGCGGGGAGTTCACCAGCGCCCGGGCGATCGCCACCCGCTGCTGCTGACCGCCCGACAGGTCGTCGGGTCGCGCGGCGGCCTTCTCCCGCAGGCCGACCCGGTCGAGCATCGCGAGGGCCCGCTCCTGCGCCTCGTCCCTGGGGACCCGGTGGACCCGGATCGGCGCGAGGGTGATGTTGTCGAGGACGGACAGGTGCGGGAAGAGGTTGTAGGCCTGGAAGACGATCCCCATCCGGGCGCGCACCGCGTCGGCGTCGACGCGCGGGTCGGTGACGTCCTCGCCGTCGAGGGTGATCCGGCCGTCGTCGACGACCTCGAGCAGGTTGACGCAGCGCAGCAGGGTCGACTTCCCCGACCCGCTCGCCCCGATGAGGACGACGCACTGCCCGGCATCCACCGACAGGTGGATGTCGCGCAGGACCACGTTGTCGCCGAACGACTTCCGGACGCCCTCGAGGGCGAGCAGCGTCATCAGAGGGCTCCTGTCACGCCGGCGTACCCGCGCCTGCGGGCGATGTGGTCGGTGTACCGGGCCATCGGGATCGTCAGGCAGACGAACAGCGCGCCGGCCACGACGTACGGCGTGAAGTTGAAGTCGCGGGCCGTCTCGATCTGCGCCGCCCGGATGGCGTCGATGACGCCGAGCACCGCGATGAGCCCCGAGTCCTTCTGGAGCGAGACGAGGTCGTTCATCAGGGGCGGCACGACGCGGCGCACCGCCTGCGGGATGACGACGTGCCGCAGCGTCTGCCCGTAGGTCAGCCCGAGGGAGCGCGCCGCCGCCCGCTGCGACGGGTGGATCGACTCGATCCCGGCGCGGAACACCTCGGCGACGTAGGCCGAGTACGACAGCACGAGCGCGCAGCATCCCCAGAACAGCGCCGACGACGGCAGCCCTGACAGGCGCAGCGCCGGCGCCCCGAAGCCGAGGAGGAAGAGCACGAGGAGGAGCGGCAGCCCGCGGAAGAGGTCGACGTAGGCCGTGGCGAACAGGCGCAGGGGGAAGGCCACCGGCCCACGGATCGTCCGCATCACGGCGAGGGTCAGCCCGAGCACGCCGATGAGGACGGCGCACACGAGCATGACCCGGATGTTGAGCCACAGCCCCTCGAGGACGGCCGGCAGCGCGTCGAGCGCCTTGTCCCACGAGAAGAAGGTCGACCGCACCCGCGGCCATCCGGGCGAGGTGACGACGAGGCCGGCGGCGACGACGAGGAGCACGACCGTCGAGACCGCCGCGATCGCCGTGGACCGCGCCGCACGGGCCCGGCGCCAGGCGGCCCGCTCCTGCTCGAGCGCCGACGGGACCCACGCGCCGGCCGTGCCGTGGGCGGGTCCCGTCGTGCGCATGCTGTCGGGCACGGCTACTTCAGCTCGGGCGCACCCTGGGTCGACAGCCACTGGTCGACGAGCCGGTCGAGGGTGCCGTCGGCCCGCAGGGCGTCGACGGCCTGGGTCACGCACGCGGTGAGCGGGCTGCCCTTGTCGAGGACGGCCCCGAACTGCTCGGTGGCGCCCTCGGCAGGGAGCTGACCGACGATGACGCCGTCGTCGAGCTGGGCGGCGGTCATGTAGAACGCCGTCGGCAGGTCGGCGACGATGCCGTCGATCTGCTTGTTCTGGAGGGCCTGCACCGCGAGGTCGTTGGTGTCGAACACGGCCACGTCCTGCGACGGGGCGATCTGCTCGTCGGCGGCGGTGTACGACGTCGTCCCGACCTGCGCGCCGAGCTTGGCGCCCTTGAGGTCGGCGACCGTGGTCTTGCCGTCGATCGGGCTGCCCTCGTACGTGATGACCGTCTGGCGCACGTCGTAGTAGCCGGAGGAGAAGTCGACGGCCTGCTTGCGCTCGTCGCTGATCGACACCTGGTTGAGGTCGATGTCGAAGTTCTTCTCGCCCGGCGCGATGACCGAGTTGAACGGCGCGATGACCCAGGTGACCCTGTCCTCGGCGTACCCGAGCTGCTCGGCGATCGCGTACGCGACAGCGGACTCGTAGCCCTTGCCGTTGCTCGGCTCGTCGCCGGAGAACCAGGGCTCGTAGGCCGGCTTGTCGGTCCCGACCGTCAGGGTGCCGGCGGTGATCGTCGTCAGGGAGGCGGGGTCGCAGGAGGCGGTGGCACTGGCCGACCCGGAGGCCGAGCCCGAGGCCGACGGCTCGTCGACCGGTGCGCCGCAGGCGGCGAGCGCGACGAGCGCGGTCGCGGCGACGACGGGTCGAATCAGGCGAAGGGGGGAGGTGTGGGACATGGGCGTTCCTTCGTGCCGTGGTGACACCGGCGTGGGGCGTGGCCGGAGCGCTCAATGTATCGCCGCCGGACCCACCCCATCGGGCCCCTCCCGAGGGCCGGGCACCCACGGGTTCGCCGGCGCAGGAACACCGCGTCCACAGGCGCGGCCCGGCGCGCGATGCGGTGGCTCGCGGCTTCGAGCCCTAGCCTTGCGGACGTGATGCACTCCCTCGGACCCGACTGGATGGACCCGCAGTTCCTCCTCGACCGCTTCGGCACCCAGTTCTTCTGGGTCAGCGTGGCCATCGTCTTCATCGAGTGCGGGCTGCTCTTCCCGATCCTCCCCGGCGACTCGCTCCTGTTCGCGATCGGGCTGTTCATCGCCGGCGGCGAGGTGCAGGTCAACATCGTCGTGGCGTGCGTCGTGCTGAGCGCAGCCGCCTTCCTCGGCAACGTCACGGGCTACGAGATCGGGCGCGCGATCGGCGCCCCGCTCTACGAGCGCGACGGACGCTTCATCAAGAAGAAGCACTTCGAGCAGACGCACGCGTTCTTCGACAAGCACGGGGCCAAGGCCCTGGTCCTCGGGCGCTTCGTGCCGATCGTGCGCACCTTCATCACCGTCGTCGCGGGCGTCAGCCGGATGGACCGGCGCCACTTCTTCGTGTGGAGCGGCGTGGGCGCCGTGCTCTGGGCGTCGGGCGTCACCCTGCTCGGCTACTTCCTCGGCGGGGTCTCGCTCATCAAGGACAACCTCGAGCTCGCCGTGCTCGTGATCGTCGCGATCTCCGTGCTGCCCATGATCGTCGAGTTCGTGCGGCACCGATCGGCGACGCGGACGGCGATCGAGGAGACCGACGAGGCGGTCGAGGACCTGCGCCACGGCGACTGAACGACGTCAGTCCCGCTGGAGGTCGATGAATCCCGCGGCGTAGGCGGCGGTCACCGCGGCCGTGCGGTCGGTGACCCCGAGCTTCGCGAAGGCGCGGATCAGGTGGGTCTTGACCGTGGCCTCCCCGATGAACAGCTCGCGCCCGACGTCGGCGTTCGACAGGCCCCGGGCGACGAGCCGCAGGACGTCGAGCTCGCGGGCCGTCAGCTCGGGACGGGACGGCGCCCTCAGGCGGTCGGCGAGCCGGGCCGCCACGGGCGGCGCGAGGACGGTCTCCCCGCGGGCCGCGCGACGGATGGCGTCGGCGAGGAGCGCGGTCGGGGTGTCCTTGAGGAGGTAGCCGCGCGCGCCCGCCTCGACCGCGCGGACGATGTCGGCGTCGGTGTCGTACGTCGTGAGGACGAGAACCTGCGGCGACCCGGGCTGGGCGGTGATCCGGGCGGTCGCCTCCGGCCCGTCCATGACCGGCATCCGCAGGTCCATGAGGACGACGTCGGGTTCCAGGCGAGGGACGAGGGCGAGCGCCTCGGCCCCGTTCGACGCCTCGCCGACGACCTCGAAGTCGGCCTCCTCACCGAGCACCGCGACCATCCCGGCGCGCACGACGGGGTGGTCGTCGACGACGAGCAGGCGGATCACCGGGGCACCTCGAGGCGCAGCGTCGTCCCGGCACCGGGCGTGCTGCGCAGCCGCACCGAGCCTCCGACCTCCGCAGCCCGGGCGTGCACCCCGTCCAGGCCGAATCCGGTGCGAGGGGCGTCGGGGTCGAAGCCGCGGCCGTCGTCGCAGACCTCGAGGACGACCCGCTCGGGGTCCGCGTACGCCAGGGTCAGGCCGACGTGGGCGGCCGACGCGTGCCGGCGGACGTTGGACAGGGCCTCCTGGGCGGTCCGCAGGATGACGACCTCCGCCGTGCCGCCGAGGGGAACCGGGTCGCCCTCGACGCGGACGTCGGCGCGCAGCCCGTTCTCGCTGCTCAGGGCTGCCCCGAGGCGCTCGAGGGCCTCGGCGAGGGTGCGGGACTGGAGGTGACCGGGGGTGAGCTCGGCGACGATGAGGCGCGCCTCCTCGAGGTTGTCCGAGGCGGTGGCCTCGATGAGCGACAGGCGCTCACGAGCGGCCGCGACGTCGCCGCGGGCCAGCGCCGCGTCGACGGCCCGGGACAGGGCGACGACCGAGGTGAAGCCCTGGGCGAGGGTGTCGTGGATCTCGCGGGACAGGCGCTCGCGCTCCTCGTGGACCCCGCGGTCGCGCTCGGCGGCGGCGAGCCGCTGCTGCGCCGCCCGCAGCTCGTCGATGGTCGTGGCGCGGCTCTCGGCCTCGCCGATGATCCGGTTGATGAACAGGCCCAGCGACAGCGACAGGCCGGTCGAGATGGTGGCGGAGATGAGGATCTCGGTGGCGTTCGCCGGGTCGAAGTCGAGCTGCGCCCAGCGCACGAGCGAGAAGGCGATGACGACGACGAAGGTCGCGACGGTCGCCCAGCGCGACGGCATCATCGCCCACAGCTGGGGGAAGAGCGCGAAGAACAGCAGCCACGACTGCGTGCCGGGGTCGACCCACTGGATCGTGAGGAGCGCCGCCCAGGCGATGAGGTGGTAGGCGACGGCGTACCGGACGTCCTCGTGCGCCATGGCCCGCACGCCGAGGGCGACGTAGGCCAGCGCCATGACGACCAGGAGCACGAGCGAGGGGGCGCGGCCGCCCGGACCGGGCCGGTCGACGAGCGTCACGACGACCGCGGCCAGCCACACGAAGCCCATCGCCCCGTGCCACGCCGGCTGCTGGCGCCGCCACATCGCGGAGAACTGCTCCTGCGAGGAGGTCTCGGTCGTCGTCACGCCGTCCATCATCGCGCGGGGGTGCTCACGTCGTGCCGCGCTTGAACCACTTGAAGGTCGTGACGCACAGGGCCAGCCCGACGACGGTCCAGGCGGCGAGGACGAGCAGGGTGCGCCCGGTCTCCCACGACCCCGCCATCTCGAGGGCCGCCATGTCGTCCGGGAAGAACGCCGACCGCATGCCCTGGGCGATCCACTTGAGCGGGAAGACCGAGGCCACCTGCTGGAGCCACCCGGGGATGTCGTTGAAGGCGATGTAGACCCCGGAGATGAACTGGAGGACGAGGATCGGCCCGATGACGACGGCGCCGACCGAGCGGGCCGAGGCGAGCGAGGAGTACGCGATCCCGAGCGCGGTGCCGGCGAGGACCCCGAGCGCGAACACCGAGGCGAACCTCCCCCAGGCCGACGCGTCGGTCGGCAGGACGACGCCGTACGCGACCCGGGCCACGAGGAGCAGGAGGACGACCTGCGCCAGGCTCGACACGGCGACGAGCCCGACCTTGCCGAGGAAGTAGGCGAGCGGCGGCATCGGGGTGGCGCGAAGGCGCTTGAGGGTGCCGTCGTCGCGCTCGGTGGCGACCGACATCGCCATGGTCTGGAAGCTCGTGAGGAGGACACCCGCGGCGACCATCCCCGGGAGGAAGAAGCGGCCGGCCGTCATCGTGCCGTCGCCGCCCTCGAACTGCCCGCCGAAGATCGTCGAGAACAGGGCGAGGAGCAGGATCGGCAGGAGGAAGGAGAAGAAGACGGCCTCCTTCTCACGCGAGTACATCTTCAGCTCGAGGACGGTGCGGTCGAGCCCGAGGGCGAGCGTGCTCATGCGGAAACCTCCACGGTCTCGTCGGCGAGGTGCGGGGCGATGAGGGACAGGTACGTGTCCTCCAGCGAGGGTCGGGTGACCGTGAGGCCGGGGACCTCACCGGGGAAGCGGGCGGCGAGCCCGGCGACGTCGGCGGTCGGGGTGTCGGTGCGCAGCGTGCGGCGGGCGCCGTCCTCGTCCCACGCGACCGTGGCCTGCTCGGCCCCGCGACCGCCGAGCGCGGCGGGGGTGTCGAGGGCCAGGAGCTTCCCGGCGGCGACGACGCCGACCCGGTCGGCCAGCGCCTCGGCCTCGTCGAGGTAGTGCGTCGTCAGGAGGATCGTCGTGCCCTCGCCCGCGAGGGAGCGGATCAGCTCCCAGAAGTCGCGGCGGGCCTGGGGGTCGAAGCCGGTCGTCGGCTCGTCGAGGAAGAGCACGTCGGGCCGGCCGACGATGCCGAGCGCGACGTCGAGGCGGCGGCGCTGTCCGCCGCTGAGGCCGACGACCCGGGTGTCCGCCTTGGACTGGAGCCCGACCGCGGCGATGACGTCGTCGACCGCTCGCGGGTCGGAGTACGAGTGAGCGGTGCTCGCGATCGCCTCGCGCGGGGTGAGGAGGTCGAGGCCGCCCGAGCTCTGGAGGACGATGCCGATCCGGTTGCGCCAGGCCAGGTTCGCGCCGTGGGGGTCGGTGCCGAGGACGGCGACCTCGCCCTCGTCGCGAGGCCGGAAGCCCTCGAGGATCTCGACGGTCGTCGTCTTGCCGGCCCCGTTGGGCCCGAGGAGGGCGAAGACCTCGCCGGTGTGGATGTCGAGGTCGAGCCCGTCGACGGCGGCCCGCCCGTCGTAGGTCTTCCTCAGGCCCCTGATCGTGATCGCGTCCATGCCTCCAGCGTGGCGGGGACGAGGTCGTCGTGCGACGCCCGCGCGGTGGACCGGCCGTCCACCGACCGGTGGACGGCCCGGGCGACCGTGGCGACGACGAGGCCGGCGGCTCCCGCGACGAGGTGGGCAAGGACCACCCCCAGGGCGCCCGCTCGTGGAACGTCGACGCGATGGTCCTGCCGGCCGACGACACGCCGCCCGAGCGGGCCACCCTCGACGCTTCGCACGCCTGACCCGGCCGCCCTCCATCGGTTGGAGGTGAAACTCGACCCCGACAGGGTCGGACATCACCTCGAACCGCGCTGAGCCCGAACGGTTCGAGGTCTTCGGGCAGCACCGGACGCCGGCAGATTCCCTCGACCCACTCCCCGGACTCCATCAACTGCTCAAGCCGCTGGATCGATCGATCCAGCGGCTTGAGCAGCTCGTGCGAGACCCCTGAGGTCGCCGTCTGCCGCTGCTGGGCAGTGGCAGGGCGGCGCTACGGGGCGGGGGGCGGGGTGACGCCGGGGCCCTCGGGCGTGCCGGGGGCGGTCCCACCGGCGTAGCCGCTCGGCGGCGGGATGACGGCGTCACGCTGGCCGAAGTCGACCTTCGGCGCCTCGCGCTGCTCACCGACCGCCTCGAAGTACTCGGCGCGACCGATGGAGAACAGCCCCGCGATGATGTTCGAGGGGACCGTCTCGACCTTGGTGTTGAGGTCGCGGACGGTCGCGTTGTAGTAGCGGCGCGACGAGGCGATGCGGTCCTCGGTGGAGGTCAGCTCGGCCTGGAGGGCCATGAAGTTCTCGTTGGCCTTCAGGTCCGGGTAGGCCTCGGCGATGGCGATGAGCCGCCCGAGCGCCTGGCTGAGGAAGTTCTCGCTCTCGGCCTGCTGCGCCGGCGACTGCCCCGGGGCCATCGCCGCAGCGCGGGCCTGGATGACGTCCTCGAGGGTGCCGCGCTCGTGCGCCGCGTAGCCCTTGACCGTCTCGACGAGGTTGCCGATGAGGTCGTGGCGCCGGGTCAGCTCGACGTCGATCTGCCGCCAGGCCTCCTGCACGAGGTTGCGCAGCCTGACCAGGCCGTTGTACGTCGCCACCGCCCAGCCGATCACGAGGACGAGCACGACGGCGATGACGATGAGGGCGATGGTCACGGTTTCTCCAGGTGCGTCGGGATGTCGAGAGCCTAGAGGGCCGACCCTGTGACCCGGGTCACAACTCCACTAGGGTCCTGTGGAAGTCCGGTGGCTGCAGCAGCAGTCACCCCACCAGGGAGAGGCCCGTCATGGACACCGTCGTCGTCGGCGTCGACAACAGTGAGGCATCCACCCGCGCGGTCGAGTTCGCCGTCGAGCGCGCCAGGAGGAACGACTGGAAGGTCGTGCTGGTCCACGTCATCCCGTGGTCCCCGTACTCCTTCCAGACCCCTGCCGACAACGAGGACCGCCACCGGTCCAAGGAACAGGAGCTCGCGGCCGCGACCGAGCAGGTCCTCGACCCGATGGCCGCGATCGCCGAGCAGGGCGGCGTCCCCCACGAGGAGGTCGTCAAGCACGGCAAGCCGTCCGACACGATCGCCGACGTGGCCTCCGACACCTCCGCGGTCCACATCATCGTCGGTCGCACCGGCGACGGCGGCCTGCGCGAGGCCGTCTTCGGCAGCGTCGCGAGCCGGCTCGTCCAGCACGCCTCCCTCCCCGTGACGGTGGTGCCCTGATGGACCCCGTCGACCTGTTCAACCGCGCCTCCGAGAAGATCACGAGCACGGTCTTCTACTCCGTCGACCTCGCCGGAGCCACCCTCCCCCTCATCGTCGTCTGGCTCGTCGTGGCGGGCGCGTTCTTCACCGTCTGGCTCGGCTTCATGCAGGTCCGCGGACCGAGGCTGGCCATCGACCTCGTCCGTGGCAGGTACTCCGACCCCGACGACGCCGGCGAGGTCAGCCACTTCCAGGCGCTCGCCACCGCGGTCTCGGGCACGGTGGGCCTGGGTAACATCGCGGGCGTCGCCATCGCCATCTCGCTCGGCGGTCCCGGCGCGACCTTCTGGATGATCCTGGCCGGCCTCCTCGGCATGGCCACGAAGATGGCCGAGTGCATGATGGGCGTGAAGTACCGGCGCGAGCACGCCGACGGCACCGTCTCCGGTGGCCCGATGTACTACCTGCGTGACGGCCTGGCCGAGCGCGGCATGGGCGGCCTGGGCAAGGTCCTCGCGGTCTTCTTCGCGATCTTCATGATCGGCGGTGCGGTCGGCGGCGGGAACATGTTCCAGTCCAACCAGGCCACGGCGCAGATCGTGGCCGTCACCGGTGGGGAGGGCTCCTTCCTCGCTGACGCCCCATGGATCGTCGGTCTCGTCTTCGCGGCCGCTGCCGGCGCGGTCATCATCGGCGGCATCAAGAGCATCGCCCGGGTGACCGAGAAGATCGTCCCGTTCATGGCGGTCCTGTACATCACCGCCTGCCTGGTCGTGCTGCTCTGGAACTTCACGTCGATCCCCGAGGCGATCGGTTCCATCTTCAGCGGCGCGTTCACCCCCGAGGGTGTCGCCGGTGGTGCCATCGGTGCGCTGATCGTCGGCTTCCAGCGCGCGGCGTTCTCCAACGAGGCCGGCCTCGGCTCGGCCTCGGTGGCCCACTCCGCGGTGAAGACCCGCGAGCCCGCGACGGAGGGCTTCGTCGCGATGCTCGAGCCCTTCATCGACACCGTGGTGATCTGCACGATGACGGCCTTGACGATCGTCATCACCGGGACGTACAAGAACCCCGAGGCGTCCGAGCTCGGTGGTGTCGCGCTGACGTCCGACGCGTTCGAGACGGTGCTGCCGTGGTTCCCGAACGTGCTGGCGTTCGCGGTCGTGCTGTTCGCCTTCTCCACGATGATCAGCTGGTCGTACTACGGGATGAAGGCCACGGGCTACCTCTTCGGCGACTCCACGCTCGCGGAGAACGTCTTCAAGGTCGTCTTCCTCGTCTTTACCGTCATCGGCTCGGCGGCCGCCCTCGGGCCGGTCATCAACTTCTCCGACTCGATGATCTTCCTCATGTCGATCCCGAACCTCATCGGGCTCTACCTCATGGCAACGGTGATCCGCTCCGTGATCAAGAGCTACTTCGAGCGGGTCCAGAGCGGGGAGATCAAGCAGGTCGAGCACGCGGGTCGCTGACGCGGGGCGACTGGTCGCCCGACCACGGCCCGGCCACCGGACCGTGGTCGGGCGACCCTCACGCCTGTGCCAGGCCGAGGTCCCGCAGCGAGTAGACGTGCCGGTACTCGAGCCCGGCGGCGGCGAACTTCTCGGCCGCACCGGTCGCGCGGTCGGCGATCGTGGCGACGGCGACGACGGTCGCCCCGGCCTCCTGCGCGGCCTCCGCGGCGTCGAGCGGGGAGGCGCCCGTGGTCGAGGTGTCCTCGACGACGAGCACCCGACGGCCCGCGATCGAGGGCCCCTCGATCCGCTGCTGGAGCCCGTGGGCCTTCCCGGCCTTGCGGACGACGAACGCGTCGAGACGCCCCCCGGCCGCGGCCCGCGCGTGGAGCATCGACGTCGCGACGGGGTCGGCACCCAGGGTGAGGCCGCCGACGGCGTCGAAGTCGAGGTCGCCGACGAGGTCGAGCATGACCCGGCCGACGAGCGGGGAGGCCTCGCCGTCGAGGGTGATCCGGCGCAGGTCGACGTAGTAGTCGGCCTCCGCCCCGGACGAGAGGGTGACGCGGCCGTGGACGACGGCCTTGTCGCGGACGATGTCGAGGAGGCGGGCGCGGTCGGCGGCGATGTCGGTCACGCTCCTACCGTACGGCGCCCCCGCGGGCCTCACTGACCGGTCCGCCGGGGCGGGGGAGGCGACGCGATGAAGGCGCCCGCCGCTCCCTCGGACCCCGGTGTCGCCCACTGGGTGTGCCAGCGCTGGTGGTGGTCGGTGTCCGGGTCGGGCTCGGCGGGTTCGGGCGGCTCGGCCCCGTCCCACACGTCGATGCCGGCACCCAGCGACGATCCGGCCGGGCTCGCGACGACCGCTGCCGCGAGGACGACGAGGAGGTCGGCCGGCAGCCCGTCGAGGACGGTGCGCGGCCGACGGCGCTCGCACAGCACGAGCAGCCGCGCGACGGCGTGGACGTCGTCGGGCGCCAGGCGGGTCCCGGTGAGGAGGAGGCGGCGCAGCTCGCCGAGGAGCCGCTCGCGGACCGCCGGACCGAGGGCCAGGAGGGCGTGACGGTGCGCCGTCTCCTGCCAGTCGGCCGAGCCGGTGCGTAGGAGGTGGCGGTACTCGCGGACCACCTCGGACTCCACACCCGGGTCCATCCCTCGATGGTAGGTCCGGTGGGGCGCCCCGACGAGGGCTCGGCGCCCCTGCGCACCGAGCCCTCGTCCGGGTGGGCCGGTGCCGGACCGGCCGCTCACGTCCGGGTCTGATCGACCCGGTGCGTCGAGAAGGAGGAGCCGGTCACCGCCGCCCTGATACATCCGGGTTCGCGGTGGGTCGCGGTGGGTCGCGGCGCCGGGCTCAGCCGTGCTGCACGCCGCGCTTGCGGTAGCGGTTGAGGACGCGGACGGCGCCACCGCGGCGCAACGGCCGCGGGGTGGCCCGGATCGCCGTCGTGATGAGCTTCCACTGGGCTCCCGGCACGGAGATGACCTTGCCGCTCGCGACGTCCTGGAGCGCCTGGGCGACGACGTCGTCGGCGTCGAGCCACCACGACGACGGCAGCGCCGAGATCTCCATCCGGGCCCGCTCGTGGAACTCGGTGCGGGTGAAGCCGGGGCACAGCGCGGTCACGGTGACGCCCGACCCCGCGAGCTCGCTCGCCAGCGCCTCGGAGAAGACGGTGACGAAGGACTTCTCGGCCGAGTAGGTCCCGTTCGAGATGAAGGACGCGACCGACGACACGTTGAGGATGGCGCCGCTCCCCCGCTCCCGCATCGCCCGTCCGGCCGCATGGCAGGTGAGGAGGACCGCCCGGACCATGACGTCGAGGGCGGCCTCCTCGGTGCTCAGGTCGTTGTCGAGGAAGGACGCGCGCTGGCCCATCCCCGCGTTGTTGACGAGGAGGTCGACGGGGCGCAGGTCGTCGGCGAGGCGGGCGCACACCCGACCGGTGGCCTCGCGGTCGGAGAGGTCGGCGACGAGGACCTCGACGGCGACGCCGTGCCGGTCCCGCAGGTTCCCCGCCAGCTCCTCGAGGCGGGCCCGGTCGCGCGCGACGAGGACGAGGTCGGTGCCCTCGCGGGCGAGTCGTTCGGCGAACGCCCGACCGATCCCGGCCGATGCGCCGGTGACGAGTGCGGTGCTCACGCGGGAACTGTAGGGCGGGTGCCCGGGCCCGTCGTGGGTGCCCCCACCACTGTGTGCGTGCACCACCACCGGCGCCGGGCGTCGGGGCGCCTCGTTAGGGTGGACGGGTGCGCATCGCCACCTGGAACGTCAACTCGATCCGCTCCCGCATCGACCGCGTCGAGGCCTGGCTGCAGCGCTCCGACGTCGACGTCCTGCTCCTGCAGGAGACCAAGGCCACCGACGCGCAGTTCCCCTTCGACCGGCTCCGCGCACTCGGCTACGAGGTCGCCCACCACGGCCGAAGCCAGTGGAACGGCGTCGCGATCCTGTCGCGCGTCGGCCTCGACGACGTCCAGGTGGGGTTCGCGGGCGACCCGGGCTGGGGCGAGCCGGTCGCGGCGGAGGCGCGCTCCCTCGGGGCGACGTGCGGCGGCCTGCGGCTCTGGTCGGTCTACGTCCCCAACGGCCGCGCCCTCGACGACCCCCACATGGCCTACAAGCTCGACTGGCTGGCCCGGCTGCGGGACCGCGCCGTCGAGTGGGCCGCCGACGGCACCCCGGTGGCGCTGTGCGGCGACTGGAACATCGCGCCGCAGGACGAGGACGTGTGGTCGATGGAGTACTACGTCGACAAGAGCCACGTCTCCCCCGGCGAGCGCGCCGCCTTCAGCGCCTTCCTCGAGGCCGGTTTCGTCGACGTCGTGCGCCCGCACACCCCGGGCCCCGGGACCTACACCTACTGGGACTACCAGCGCCTCGCCTTCCAGAAGAAGCGCGGGATGCGGATCGACTTCGTCCTCGGCTCCCCGTCCTTCGCGGCGCGGGTGGCGGGTGCCGTCATCGACCGCGAGGAGCGCAAGGGCACCGGCGCGAGCGACCACGCGCCGGTCCTCGTCCAGCTCGACGGCTGAGTTCGGGCCCTCGCCGCCGTCGAACGTCCGGCGGTCCGGGCCTTCCGCCGCGTCACACCCCGGGGTTACCGTGCCGGGATGACGCGCCGCCCTCACGAGACCGTGGCCACGGTCCTCGTCGAGCCCGAGGTCCTCGCCGACCTCGAGGTCGCCCTCATGCACCTCGACCTCCGGGTCTGGCCGATGGCGACCGCTCCCACCAGCGCGGACGGCCCGAGGCAGGCGTTCCAGTACCGCCGCCGGACCCTCCTCGCCCGGCGCGGCGCGTGGGACGACGCCGAGCACTGGGTCCCGGTGTGGGTGTCGTTCGGGTCGTCCTGGCGCCACGGTGAGGAGCCACTGCCGTGGGCCGCGCACCGCGCCCTCTGGGACGCCCTCGAGGGCTACGCCGGGCACGTGCACTACCGGCGCCGGCTCACCGGGGTCAGCCCGCTGCCGGTGCCCGTCGGTCCCGACGGGCAGGGTGTGGGCCCGGCGCTCAGGCGCGAGCGATGAAGCCCGCGGCGTAGGCCGCCTTCGCGGCGAGCACGTCGTCCCACCGGCCCCACCGGCCCCATGGGTCGCGACGCCACTCCCGCACCATGGCGGACGGCTGCGTCGGCTGGAGCCCGGTCAGGTGTGTGTCTCGGACCTTCGCACTGCTGCGCCGGACGTCAGCAGTGCGAAGCCCTCCCACCACCACCGTGCGCAGCCGTGCCCCCGGACGTCAGAGGCCGACGGTCGGGGTGGAGTCGGTGGTCCGCTCGCGGCGGCGCACGCCGAGGGTGAGCGAGGCGAGGGCGCCGAGCGCGGCGGCGATCGCGGCCCCGCGGAAGACCCAGCGCACCTGGAGGACGGCGGCGTCGCGCAGGGCCTCGGTGTCGGTGGGGTCCACGAGTCCGCCGACCTCGGCGTAGTACTGGTGGAGGCCGATCGCGGTGAGGAGGGCGACCCCGACGACCATCCCCACCATCCGCGCGACGACGACGAGCGCCGATGCCGTGCCGTGCGACTCGACCGACGCCTCGGCGAGCGCCGCGTCGTTGACGGGCGCGAGGGCCAGCCCGATGCCGAGGCCGGTGAGGGCGAGGACGAGGGAGGAGGCGACGTCCTCGAGCGAGCCGCGACCCCACGTCGTCATCACGGCGAGCCCGACCGCCGCCAGGGCCAGCCCGATCCCCGCGACCAGGCCGGGTCCGGTGACCCGCAGCGCCCAGCCGCCGGCGAGGGCCCCGACCGGGACGGCGACGAGGAAGCGGACGAGGACGAGGGCGGCCTCGGTCTGGCTCGAGGTGTGCACGAGGCGGGCGAAGAGGGGGACGTCGACGACGACCGCGACGAGGGCGACGCCGACGAGCACGGACACGACGAGGGCCCCGACGAGGCGGCCCCGGACGAGCCCGCGCGGGACGAGGGGGAACGCGGACCTCCGGTGGTGCACGACGTACGCGGCGACGAGGAGGGCGGCGACCGGCAGCAGTGCGTACCCGAGGGGGCCGACGACCTCGCGCTCGGGCTCGGCCGCCGCGAAGGTGAGGACGACGCAGCCGAGCGCCCCGCCGACGAGCACCGCCCCGAGGAGGTCGGCCCGGCGCAGCAGCGCCCAGCCACCGCGGCCGACGACCACGAGGGTGAGGACGAGCAGCGCGAGGCCGCCGAGCCCGATGGGGGTCGCGAGTCGCGAGGTCGCGCCGCCGATGGGCACGAAGGGCACGCCGAGCGACACGCTCGTCACGAGCGAGCTCGGGGCGACGAGAGCGAGCGCGAGGACGCCGGCCGTGACGACCGACAGGACCACCGCGAGCGGCCGCGGGCGGCCCACGGCACCACCACCGACCACGACGACGACGGCCGCGAGGAGCACCCCGGCGACGGCGTTGATCCAGAAGATCGCCCGCCAGTCGGCGACGACGAGGACGAGGGCGCCGAGCACGGGTCCGAGGACCGAGCCGAGCTCCTGGACCGCGCCGACCACCCCCAGGGGAACCCCGCGGCGGTCGGCGGGCCAGAGCTGGGCGACGATCGCGAGGGTCGCAGGGACGAGCCCGCCTCCTCCGACGCCCTGGACGACGCGGCCCGCCACGAGGACCGGCAGCTCGACGGCGAGCGCCGTGAGCACCGACCCGGCGACGAAGACCGCGAGGCAGCCCAGGAGGACCTTCTGGCGGTCGACGAGGTCGGCGAGACGGCCGATGAGCGGCAGGACCGCGACGTACCCGAGGAGGAAGCCGGAGATGATCGGGGTCGCGCGCTGGAGGGAGTCGATGCCGACCCCGACGCCGCGCATCATGTCGGTGAGCGCGAGGACGACGACGTAGGTGTCGGCGGCGGCGAGCGAGACGGCGACCGCTGCGGTCGCGAGGAGGGCCCTAGGGGCGGGTGACCTCAACGGGCTTCCCGTAGTCGGTGAGCGTCAGGACGTAGGTCGCCGTGGTCCCGGGGAAGAACGGGCCCTTGAGGGACGCGGTGCGCAGCTGCCCGTCGGCCGTGAGCCCGAAGGAGACGCTGAAGGTGCCGGTGCCGTCGCCGAGGTGGAACAGGTCCTCGATGCGCGTCCCGGGGAGGGTGCCGTCGACCTTGTCGAGGACCTCGCTGCCGGCGCGGGTCTGCCCGGCGTCCTTGGTCGCGGTGGCCTCGGTGAGGAGGGAGGAGATGCCCTTCGCGGGGTCGAAGAACAGGGCAGGGTTCGGGGCGTCGAGGGTGTCGAGGTCGGTCTCGACGTAGTCCGGGGTGAAGAACTTCAGGTACGCCGTCTCGCCGAGGGCGACGAGGTCGACGGTGCCCGCGACGCCCTCGATGGTGCCGGTGATCGTGCCGGCGAACTTCGGCTCGGTCGGGTCGATGACGCCGGAGCCCTTCGCCGCGGTGACGCCGTTCTCGCGGGGCGGGACGTCGCGGCTCGCGAGGTCGAGGGCGACGGTCCTCGCGCCGTCGAAGGCGACCTTGGCCGCGGCGAGCCGCTCGGCGGGGGGCTTGGCCGGGGTCTCGGCCGCCCCGGAGCAGCCGGTCAGCGCGAGGGCGAGGCCGGCGACGGCGAACACGGAGCGACGGCGCATGCCGGTCAGGCTAACCCGCGCCCCCGCGCTTCCCACCGGGAACCCGCCCTTCCCACGGGAAGCCTTCCGGTGGGAAGGGCCGGTTTTCCGGGGAACCCCGAAATCCGTCCACGGGCAGGGAGGGTCAGGTGAGGCGGAGGGTGTGGCCCGCCTCGTCGAGGTCGACGGTGACGGTGTCGCCGTCGCGGACGTCACCGGCGAGGAGGGCGCGGGCCAGCCGGTCGCCGATCTCGCGCTGGACGAGCCGGCGCAGCGGACGGGCGCCGTAGGCCGGGTCGTAGCCCTGCTCGGCGAGCCAGGCGCGCGCGGCCTCGCTGACCTCGAGGGTCACCCGGCGGTCGCGCAGCCGGGTCGCGAGGGCCCGCACCTGGAGGTCGACGATCCGCGCGAGCTCACCCGTGGTGAGCGCGTCGAAGACGACGACCTCGTCGAGGCGGTTGAGGAACTCGGGCTTGAAGGCCTGCCGCACGCTCGCCATCACGGCCTCGCGCTGGTCGCCGGGCTCCATCGTCGGGTCGACGAGGTACTGGGAGCCGAGGTTCGAGG
Source organism: uncultured Actinomycetota bacterium (assembly GCA_963834225.1). GTDB lineage: Bacteria > Actinomycetota > Actinomycetes > Actinomycetales > Dermatophilaceae > Oryzobacter. The sequence continues at coordinate 369,302 of CAWIAT010000023.1, forward strand.
TCATGACGAGGATGACGTTGCGGAAGTCGACCGTGCGGCCCTGCCCGTCGGTGAGCCGTCCGTCGTCGAGGACCTGCAGGAGGATGTCGAAGGTCTCGGGGTGGGCCTTCTCGACCTCGTCGAGGAGCACGACCGAGTACGGCCGTCGGCGCACGGCCTCGGTGAGCTGGCCGCCCTCCTCGTACCCGACGTAACCGGGCGGCGCGCCGATGAGGCGGGCCACCGCGTGCCGCTCGGAGTACTCGGACATGTCGATGCGCACCATGGCGCGCTCGTCGTCGAAGAGGAAGTCGGCGAGCGACTTCGCGAGCTCGGTCTTGCCGACGCCGGTCGGGCCGAGGAAGAGGAAGGAGCCCGTGGGCCGGTCGGGGTCGGCGATCCCGGCCCGCGAGCGGCGCACGGCGTCGGACACCGCGCGCACGGCGTCGGCCTGGCCGATGAGGCGCGAGCCGATGATCGACTCCATCGACAGGAGCTTCTCGGTCTCGCCCTGGAGCAGGCGGCCCGCGGGGATGCCGGTCCACGCGGAGATGACCTCGGCGATGTCGTCGGCCCCCACCCGCTCCTTGACCATGAGGTCGCTCGTGTCGATCTCGGACTCGGCCTGCTGGGCCTGCTCGACGTCCTTCTCGAGCGCCGGGATCTCGCCGTAGAGGACGCGCGACGCGCCCTCGTAGTCGCCCTCGCGCTGCAGCCGCTCGGCCCGGGTGCGCAGGTCGTCGAGCGACGCCTTGAGCTCACCGAGCCGGTTGAGGCCGGACTTCTCCGACTCCCACCGCGCGGTGAGGGAGGCGAGCTCCTCGGTCTTGTCGGCGAGGTCGGCGCGCAGGCGCGCGAGCCGCTCGACCGACGCGTCGTCGGTCTCCTTCGCCAGGTGCAGCTCCTCCATCCGGAGCCGGTCGACCGCTCGGCGCAGGACGTCGATCTCGACCGGGCTGGAGTCGATCTCCATCCGCAGCCGCGACGCGGCCTCGTCGACGAGGTCGATCGCCTTGTCGGGCAGCTGGCGCCCGCTGATGTAGCGGTCGGACAGCGAGGCGGCGGCGACGAGGGCGGAGTCCTCGATCTCGACCTTGTGGTGCGCCTCGTAGCGCTCCTTGAGGCCGCGCAGGATGGCGATGGTGTCCTCCACCGACGGCTCGCCGACGTAGACCTGCTGGAAGCGGCGCTCGAGCGCGGCGTCCTTCTCGACGTGCTCACGGAACTCGTCGAGGGTCGTCGCCCCGACGAGGCGCAGTTCCCCGCGGGCGAGCATCGGCTTGAGCATGTTGCTCGCGTCCATCGCCGACTCCCCGGTGGCGCCGGCGCCGACGACGGTGTGCAGCTCGTCGATGAAGGTGACGACCTGCCCGTCGGACGCCTTGATCTCCTCGAGCACGGCCTTGAGCCGCTCCTCGAACTCGCCGCGGTACTTCGCCCCCGCGACCATCGCGCCGAGGTCGAGGGCGATGAGCCGCTTGCCGCGCAGCGACTCGGGGACGTCACCGTCGACGATCCGCTGGGCGAGCCCCTCGACGACGGCGGTCTTGCCGACGCCGGGCTCGCCGATGAGGACGGGGTTGTTCTTCGTGCGACGGCTGAGCACCTGCACGACGCGGCGGATCTCGGAGTCGCGGCCGATGACGGGGTCGAGCCGTCCGGCACGGGCCATGTCGGTGAGGTCGGTGCCGTACTTCTGCAGCGCCTCCCCCGCCTCGTGCGGGTTCTCGCTCGTGACGGTCGCGCCCCCGCGCAGGCGGTCGAGCTCGGCCTCGAGGGCTCTCGCGTCGCCCTGGACCGCGCCCTTGTCGAGGAGGGCGAGGAGGAGGACGTCGGTCGAGAGGTGGGTGTCGCCGCGGGCGGCCATGAGGCTGGAGGCGTGCTGGAGGACGCTGAGCGCGGCCTGCCCGAGGCCCGGGGTCGCGACGGTCGACCCGCTGCCGCGCGGCAGTCCCTCGAGGACGCCGCGTGCGGCTGCGGCCACGCGCTCGGTGGTCGTGCCGGCCGCGGTGAGGAGCGCCGGGCTGGTGCTCCCCTCCTGCTCCGCGAGGGCGAGGGCGAGGTGCGACGGGGTGATCTCGGGGTGGCCGGCGCTCTGCGCGGCGCGCTGCGCGACGGCCAGCGCCTCGGCCACGCGGGTCGTGGGCTTCAGCTCCATGCAGGGACTCCTCCGGGAGGCGGGTCGGGTTCACGAGGGGCAACCCGTGCAGAGTTGAGTGTATTCCGCTCAACTCTGCACTCCTTGCGGGCGCGGGCGGGCCGCCCTCAGACGCCGGCGACCGGCGGGTGGCGCGGCTCCGGGTCGTACCAGCCCCCGTGCTCGGCGACGAGCGCCTCGAACCGGTCACGCAGGCCACCCTCGACCGGGCCCGACTCGTCGCCGACGTTCTCCTCGCGGACGTAGACCGCCCACTCGTGCGCCTCGGAGTCGTCCTCTCCCGCCAGCGCCTCCCGGATGACGCGGACCTCGCTGAAGCCCTCGTCGGACAGCTCGGCGGCGACCTCGTCGGCGAGGTCCTTGTCGGGGAAGACCAGCAGGTGCTCGCTCACGGGCCCGACGATATCCTCGCGCGCCGGACGCATCCCCGCGACGACGGCCTCAGTGCCGGGACAGCCATTCCACCGCCCCGTCGACGAGGGTGTCGGGGTCGGCCCGCAGGTCGAGGACGACGCCGTCCTCGTCGGGCTCGAGCGGTTCGAGGGTGGCGACCTGCGACGCCAGGAGGGAGGCCGGCATGAAGTGGTCGGGCCGGGCCGACATCCGCGCCGCGATGAGCGCCTCGGACCCGTGGAGGTGGACGAACTGCACGCCCGGAGGCCCGTCGCGCAGGACGTCGCGGTAGGTCCGGCGCAGCGCCGAGCAGGCCATCACGGTCGACTGCCCCTCCTGCGCCTGGGCTGCCATCCACGCGGCGAGGTCCTTGAGCCACGGCCACCGGTCGTCGTCGGTGAGGGGCGTCCCGGCGCTCATCTTCGCGATGTTCGCCCTGGGGTGGAACCGGTCGGCCTCGGCGAAGGGCAGCCCCATGGCATCCGAGATCCCCTGGGCCACGGTGGACTTCCCGCAGCCCGACACCCCCATGACCACGACGTGGCGGGTGCGTCCGTGGCCGGCGAGCGAGGGCTCCGAGGACGATGACATGGTGCGCCTAGACCACGAGGCTCACGCCGAGGGCGATGACGAACCCGACGGTCCCGATGAGCGTCTCCATCACCGTCCACGTCCTGAACGTGGTCCGCTCGTCCATCCCCAGGAAGCGGCCGACGAGCCAGAAGCCGGAGTCGTTGACGTGCGAGAGCACCGTGGAGCCGCAGGCGATCGCGATGACGATGCACGCGAGGTCCAGGCTCGACAGCCCGCTCGTCGCCGCCACCGTGGGGGCGATCAGGCCCGCCGTCGTCGTGAGCGCCACGGTCGCCGACCCCTGCGCGACGCGCAGGGCCGTCGCCACGAGGAAGGCCGCGACGATGACCGGGAGGCCGGTGTCCTCGAGGCTCCCGGCGAGGGCCTCGCCGATGCCGCTGGCGCGCAGCACGCCACCGAACATCCCCCCCGCGCCGGTGATGAGGATGATGGCGCACACCGGGCCGAGGGCGCTGTTGACGATGGTCTCGAGGTCGGCACGGGACCGACCACCGCTGAGGACCACGGACGCGACGATCACCGTGATGAGGAGGGCGACAGCGGTCTGCCCGAACATCCGCAGGAGTCCGACCCAGGTGGCGTCGCCGTCGACGACCCCCGCGGTCCCCAGGGTGTTCAGCCCGGTGTTGAGGAAGATGAGGACGAGCGGCAGGAGGAGGACGAACAGGACCGTGCCGAACCTCGGCGCCGGCCGGTCCTCGGTCTCCTCGGGCGCCTCGACCCCGCCGGTGAGCAGCGCGGGCACCGGGATGAACAGGCGCCGCCCCGTCCAGGTGCCGAAGAGGTAGGCCGACACGTACCAGGTGGGCAGCCCGATGAGGAGGCCGACGACGACGACGAGCCCGATGTCCGCGCCGAGCAGCTCTCCCGCGGCGACCGGACCGGGGTGCGGGGGGACGAACGCGTGCATGACGGCGAACGCGCCCGCCGCCGGCAGGGCGTAGGTGAGCACCGATCCGCCGAAGCGCCGCGCGACGCTGAAGATGATCGGCAGCATGACGACGAGCCCGGCGTCGAAGAAGATCGGGAACCCGAAGAGCAGGGAGGCGACGCCGAGGGCGAGGGGCGCCCGGCGCTCTCCGAAGCGGTTGATGAGCGTGTCGGCGAGCACCTGGGCGCCGCCGGTGACCTCGAGGAGCCGCCCGATCATCGCGCCGAGACCGACGAGGAGCGCGACGTTGGCGAGCGTCCCGCCGAACCCGTCGAGCATCGTCGGCACGACCTCGGGGAACGGGATCCTCGTCGCGAGCGCGGTGAGGAAGCTGACGAGGACGAGCGCCACGAACGCATGCATCTTCAGCTGCATGATGAGGAAGAGCAGCACGGCGACCGCGGCCACCGCGATGAGGAGGAGGACGGGCGCGCCGTACGCGGGCTCCACCGCCTCCGCTGTCCTGACGATGGTGTCGAGGGTCCGCATCGAGCTGGCCTCCTGAGGTGGTCGGATGACTGCGTGCGATCACCGTAGTGGCCACGGGTGCCCGTGGCGCGTCAGCAGGTTGCGGAGATCGGCGCCGCGGAGTCGTCGGGGGGGACGCTCGGCGAGGCGGTCGGCGAGGGGCTGTCGGAGGGGGTCGGGCTCGACGACGGAGTCGACGAAGGGCTCGGCGACGCGGTGGTCACCCCGGCCCGGACACCTCTCTCGACGAGGGCGCGGATCTTCTCGAAGTCGGGGCTCGCGGGGCGGATGACCGTGCTCGTGACGGGCAGCGAGCGGATCGAGTCACCCTCCTGGATCCGCACGACGAGCTCGACCCACGCCTCGAGCTCGCGCTGCGGGATGCTGACCCGCACGTTGTCGCGCACGGCCTCGGCGATCTGCGGGTACCGGACGAACATCGACACCGGGTCGGCCTGCTCGAGGATGGCTCCCGCGACGCAGCGCTGGCGCCGCATCCGGCTGAAGTCGTCGCTCCCGGCGCGCGATCGGGCGTACCAGAGGGCGCGCCGGCCGTCGAGCTCCTGCAACCCCGGCTCGATCCACTCGACCTTCCCGTCGTTCGTCCACCTGATGCCGCCGCCGGGCCGCGACGAGCACTCGACGCAGACCCGCTCGGTGACGTTGACCTCGACGCCGCCCATCGCGTCGACCAGGGAGCGGAAGCCGCGGAGGTCGATGACCACGGAGCGCGAGATGTCGAGCCCGGTGATCTCGCCGAGGACGTCGATCGTCGAGGTGAGCCCGGGGTTGGGGTCGCCGGGGAAGAGCTCGGGGTGGTCGGTCGCCAGGGTCCAGATGCCGTTCATCAGGCACTCGTCGCCGCAGTCGTACCCGTTGGGCCACAACCGGCTCAGCGGGTTGCGGTCCGGGATCGGGACGTTCTCGAGGTTGCGCGGGATGCCGATGAGGAGGGCGTCGCCGGTCCGGGTGTCGATGCTGACGACCATCATCGAGTCGGTCCGCACACCGATCCGGTCGCGGCCGGCGTCGGAGCCGAGCAGCGCGATGTTGACGCGGGGGATGTCCGCCCAGGGGTCGGGCTCGTCGGGGTCGGCGGTGTGCCCCTCGCCGAAGCCGTCGGAGAAGACGTCCTGCACGAGGTCGGCCTGGACGTTGGAGTAGCGCACCGCGAGGGCGGCCGGTGCCGCGATGACGAGGCACATGAGTGCGGCGAACAGCCCTCTGGCCCACCGTCCCCGACGCACCCGGGGCCACGACTGCTGGGCGGTGAGGACGATCGACCCGATCCACAGGACGGCGCCGACCGCGACCCCCACGCCGATGACCTGCAGCGCCGTGGTGTTCACCGCCGTGTCGAGCGCGGTCTTCAGCACCCCGCCCCGGGCGACGGACCAGGCGACCCAGGCGACGACGGCGAGCGCCGCGAGGAGGAGCACCCAGCCCAGCACCCTCCAGCGGGTGCGCAGGAGGCCGGCCCCGGGGAGCACCGTGCCGAGGGCGACCCGCGCGTAGTACGCGGACGACGGGTCCCGCCGGACGGCGCGGCTCACCGGCGGATCGGGGTCTCCCGTCCGCCGGGACGACCCGGGCTGGTCGTCATCGGGCATGGCCCACCACCGCTCTCGGCAGGTCCGGCCGCACGTCCGGGCGGACGGCGCGGCCTGTCGGGGGAACGATAGACGTCCCGGCTGGGTGAACGGCAGCACCCGGGGCCCCCACCGGTCGGGCGTGGTCGAATGGGCTCATGACCAGCACGGGGACCCGTCCGGACGTCGAGCGCTCCGACCGGCTGCGGCAGGTGGCCGTCACGCTCGCCGAGGCGTTCTGCGTCATCGGCACGCTCGTCGGGGTCGGCGTCATCGGCACCCGCGTGGAGGAGTCCTCGGGCGGCGCCCTCGCGGCCGACGCCACGCTGCTCGCCCCGGCCGGGCCGGCCTTCTCGATCTGGAGCGTCATCTACCTCGGCCTGCTCGGCTACACCGTGTGGCAGTGGCTGCCCGAGCAGACCACCGACCGCCGGCACCGCGCCGTCGGCTGGCTCGCCGCGGCCTCGATGGTCCTCAACGCGCTCTGGCTCCTCGTGACCCAGCAGGGGTGGATCTGGGTCAGTGTCGGCGTCATCGCGGCCCTCGTCGTGACCCTCGGCCTCATCGTCCGCCGCCTCACCGAGCACCCGTCGTACGGCACCGCCGAGTCGCTGCTCGTCGACGGCACGTTCGGCCTCTACCTCGGGTGGGTCGCCGTCGCGGCGTGCGCGAACGTCACCGCCGCCTTCGTCGCGAGCGGGGTCGACCCCGGTCCGACCGTCGCCGTCGCCCTCGGCGTGGTCGTCCTCGCGGTGGCCGCCTGGGTCGGGCGCGAGCTGGCCCTCCGGTTCGACGGCCGCTGGGCGGTGGCGATCGCGATGGCGTGGGGCCTGGGTTGGATCGCCTACGGCCGAGCGGCTGCCGAGCCACGGTCCGTCGTCGTCGGGCTCGCCGCCCTCGTCGCCGCCCTCGTGGTCCTGTCCGCCGCCGCGAAGGTGCAGCGCGACCGCGCCGCCGCCTGACGTCAGCCCCGGTCGCCCCGACCGGGCGGGCGGGTCGGCCGGTCAGCCGGGGAAGGCGCTCCGGTAGAGCGACTCGAGCTCGGACGACCACTCGCCGCTCGCCCCGCACACTGCGAGCCGCCCGTCGCTCCCCGAGACGAGGTAGCGCTTGCCCACCGCGAACTGCGGCGCCCCGACGAGGGCGGTGTCGACCTGCGGCGGAACCGTGACGACGACGGTGGCCGCCTGCTCACCGGCGTACCACCGCGTGGGGGTCAGGACGGCGAGGCCCACGTCGGCCTCGGTGACGACGCCGTCGAAGGCCACCTGGGCGGGCGCGAGGACCTCGGGCGAGAGCTTCACGCACGTCGAGGTGGTGGCGATGTCGCTGACCGGGACCGTGAGGGCGAGCTCCTGACCCGCCGCCTCCGGGGTCGGCGGGTCGGAGTCGAGGACCCCTGACAACGCGACGGCCACCCCGACCGCGACGGCCACGACGACCGCCGCACCGGCGACGGCCGGGGCGAGCCGGCGCGGTCGGCGCGTCGCAGGGCGGACGCGCTGGGCCGGCTGGACCCGCGTGCGGGTCACCTCGGACACCAGGACCTGCAGGGACGTCGGGTCGACCCGTCCGGCTCGGGTGGCGAGGGGGTCGGAGCGACGCAGCCGCTCGCGCAGGTCCTGGTCCGGCTCCGGCGCCCGGTGCGTCGTGGGTGGTGTCATCGCTCCTCCTCCCCTCGACCCGTTCCTGTCCGGTTCCCCTCGCGCTCTTTCCGGTCGTGGACCTCGAGCCACTCGCGCAGGTGGATCTTGGCGCGGTGCAGCCTGATGCTGACCGCGTTCGGCGTGACTGCGAGGGCGACGGCGATCTCGGCGGGCGCCAGGTCCTCCCAGGCCCACAGCGTGAGGGCCTCCGCCTCGGGTGGGGCCAGCCGTGACATGGCGTCGCGCAGCGCGCGGTCGTCGACGCCCTCGGCGGCCTCGGGTCCGTCGGCGGGCCGGGGCGGGTCGAGGACGACGAGCCGCGCCGCGAGCGCGTTCTGGCGGCCGGCGCCCCGTCGGGCGTTGGCCAGGCAGCGCCGGGCGACCCCGTAGGACCACGGCAGGGCGGCGTCCGGTGGGATGTCGGCGCGGCGCCGCCACAGGACGAGCAGGACGTCGCCGAGGACGTCGGCCGCGGTCTCGCGGTCGGTCCGGCGCAGGAGGTAGGACAGGAGCGGCGCGTGCAGCTCGGCGACGAGGAGCTCGAAACCGCCGGCGTCGACGAAGGGAGCGGTGGGGGTGGACGTGTCGGAGTCGCCGACGTCCCCTCCGTCGCCCGCCCGCGCGCCGGGTTCACCGCTCGGGTGCTGGTCCGGCCCTCCGTGGCGGGGCGTGTAGGCGTGGCGGGCCGGGTCCCCGGCATCCGGGACCCCCTGGGCAGCCTCCTCGGTCACGTCCACGTCCCTCCCTGTCCGGGTTGGTGTCGAGTCTTTCAGGAGTCGGTCACGGAACCCCCGAACGCCACGGCCGCCACGCACGATGGAGTATGGATCCCCGACCCGAGAACCTCGTCCCCTCATCGTCCCTGACCCGGCGCGGCGCCCTCACCCTCGCCGCGGCCTCGGCCCTCGTGGCCGCCCCGACCGCCGCGTCCGCCTCCACCCCCGCGGGCGCCCGGCACCACGGCCGCCCCTCCCGGCTCCCCGAGACGGTCGCCCTCCCGGACGGCCTGCGACCCGAGGGGATCACCTCGGGTCCCGGCACCCGGTTCTACGTCGGCTCGCTGGCCGACGGACGGATCGTCACGGGCGACCTGCGCGGCGGTGGGACGAGGGTGCTGCTCGCCGGGGCCACGGGCCGCCAGATCCGCGGCCTGTTCCGCGACCCGCGCTCCGGCCTGGTCTGGGCCGCCGGCAACGTCGGCACCGTCGGTCACGTGTGGGCCGTCGACGGGCGGACCGGCGCCGTCGTGGCCGACGTCGTGGTCCCGGGCGCCGCCTTCCTCAACGACCTCGTCGTGACGAAGCGCGCCGTGTGGGTCACCGACTCGCGGCTGGTGGTCGACCGGCTCACGGTGATCCGACTCGACCGGCGCGGTCGCCCGACCGGGTCCGGACCGCAGTTCCTGCCGCTCTCCGGCGACTGGCCCGCCGGGGACGGGACCGCGGTGAACGCCAACGGGATCCGCGAGCTCTCCGACGGGTCGCTCATCCTCAACAACAGCGCCACCGGCGGGCTCTTCGCGGTGGACCCCCGCACCGGCGTGGCACGCGAGATCCCCGTGTCGGGCGGCCCCGGGCTCGTCGGCGGCGACGGCCTCGTCCTGGCCGGGAACACCCTCTACGACGTGCGAGGCAGCGGCCCGGCCGAGGTGTCGGTGCTGCGGCTGCGCCGGACGCGCCACTGCTGGACCGCCCACTGGCGCGGGGCGCTCACCGACGAGACGCTCGACGTCCCCTCGACCGCGACGCTCGCCGGCGGCTCGCTGTGGGCCGTCAACGCCCGCTTCGGCGTCGCCTCGCCGGGGACGGCGTCCTACTGGGTCACCCGCCTCCCGACCCGCGCCTGACCCCCGGGCCCCGGCGCCTCGCCCCCCGGGCCCCCGGCCCCTCCCGTACCGACATCGACCAATAGGTCACGTCAGGTACGGGCGGATCCGGACCTGACGTGACCTATTGGTCGTTGCGGGTACGGGCGGACCCGGACCTGACGTGACCTATTGGTCGTTGCGGGTACGGGCGGACCCGGACCTGACGTGACCTATTGGTCGTTGCGGGTCCGGGGGGCGGGGGTCCAGACGACGAGGGCCTGCGAGCGGGTGTGCCGCGGCCGCTCGCCGAGCCGGGCCGCGTAGACGTCGCCGGTCGGCGACACCGAGAACACCCGGGCGCCCCCTCCGGCCGACGAGCGGACGGCGTGGAGGTCGGCGGCCAGCTCGACGACCCGCGCCCGCAGGGCCTCGACCTGGTTCTCGAGCTGGAGGATCCGGGCGATCCCCGAGAGGGAGACGCCCTCCTCCTGGGACAGCCGCTGCACCTCGCGGAGGAGGACGACGTCCCTCTGCGAGTACCGGCGGCCACCGCCGCGGGTGCGCGAGGGGGTGACGAGCCCGAGCCGGTCGTACTGGCGCAGGGTCTGCGCGTGCATCCCGGCGAGCTCGGCCGCGACCGAGATGACGAAGACGGGGGTCTCGTCGTCGGGGGCGAAGGCGGAGCGGTCGACGGGTGTCACGGCGTGCTCCCTCAGGTCTCGGCGCGCGTGAACAGCTCCGCGCGCGGGTCGAGGTCGGCCTCCTCCGCGGCGAGCGCCTCGAGGGCCTCGCGGGCGGTGTCGGTGAGTCGCTGGGGGACGATGACGGACACCCGCGCGAGCAGGTCGCCGGTGCCGTGGCGGCCGGCGACCCCGCGGCCCTTGACGCGCAGGACGCGCCCGCTCGGGGTGCCGGGGGCGACCTTGACCCGCACGGTCGAGCCGTCGAGGGTCGGGACGCGCACGGTCGCGCCGAGCGCGGCCTCGGCGAAGGTGACCGGGAGGTCGACGGTGAGGTGGTCACCGTCGCGGCCGAACACGGGGTGCTTCTGAACCGAGACGCCGAGCATGAGGTCGCCGCGCGGGGCACCGGGGTCGCCCTCGGCTCCCTTGCCGCGCAGGCGGATCTTCTGGCCGTCCTTGACGCCGGCGGGGATCTTCGTCGTGATCCGCCCGCCCTCGGCGGTCGAGAGGGTGACGGTCGCCCCCTCCACGGCGTCGCGGAAGCTCAGCGTCGTGCGGGCCTGGACGTCGGCGCCCCGGCGGGGGCCGCGCGGTGCACCGAACCCCGAGAAGGCGTCTCCCCCGCCCCGCGCACCGGTGGCACCGGCGCCGCCGCGGAACATCTGCGCGAGCAGGTCGTCGAGGTCGGGCTGGCCGGCACCCGCGCCGCCGGGACCCCCGGTGGAGAAGCGCACCCGCTGGCCGTCGCCGCCGAAGGCCGAGAACACGTCCTCGAACCCACCGTTGCCGCCCGGACCGCCGGCGCGGAACCGCGCACCGCCACCCGCCATCGAGCGGACGGCGTCGTACTCCTGCCGCTGGGTCGGGTCGGCGAGGACCGCGTGGGCCTCACCGATGTCCTTGAACCGTTGCTCGGCGGCGGCGTCGCCGGGGTTCTTGTCGGGGTGGTACCGCCGCGCGAGCTTGCGGTACGCCTTCTTGACGGCCGCGGCGTCAGCGTCCTTGGGGACGCCGAGGATCGCGTAGAAGTCCTTCTCGAACCAGTCCTGGCTGGCCACGGGCGCCTCCTCTCGGCTGCCGTCGGGCGGGTGGTGGAGCGGGCGGGGTGGGGGGTCAGCCCGGGTCGGCGACCGCGACCCGAGCCGGCCGCAGGACCTGCTCACCGGCACGGTAGCCGGGCTGGAGCACGGTGACGACGGTCGTCGACGACGCGTCGGCCGGGAGGTCGGCGTCGCCCTCGGGCCACGGGGCGTGCATGAGCGCCTCGTGCTGCATCGGGTCGAACGCCTCACCCTTGGCGCCGAAGCGCTCGAGGCCGTAGCGCCCGAGGGAGCCCTCGAGCTTGTCGGCGATGGCCGCGAACGGCCCCCCGGCGAGGTCGCCGTGCTCGCGCGCGGCGTGGATGTCGTCGAGGACGGGCAGCACCGACTCGAGGACGTCACGCACCGCGCGCTCCTGGACGAGCGCGCGGTCGCGGTCGACGCGGCGCTTGTAGTTGACGTACTCGGCCTGGAGGCGCTGGAGGTCGGCGAGCCGCTCCGCCGCGAGGGCGGTGTCGGGATGTCCCGCACCGGCGTTCGCGCCGTGGTGCTCGTCGGGCGACCCCGCGGCGGGGGTGGCCCCACCGTGCGGGGGGGCCACCTCCTCGCCGTCGTTGACCGACTCGGTGTTGATCGCGTCGTCGGCAGCGTCGTCCGACGCGTCGTCGACGACCTCGCCCTCGAGGGTCACGTCCTCCGGCACGACGTCGTCGTGCGGGGTGGAGGGGTCGGTCACTTCTTCTCCTCGTCGTCCTCGACGACCTCGGCGTCGACGACGTCGTCGTCGGAGCCCGAGCCGTCGGACGGCGCGCTGCCGTCGGTCGACTCGGCGCCGGGGACGTCACCGGACTCGCCCTGCTCGGCGGCCGCGGCGTACATCGCCGCGCCCATCTCCTGGGACGTGGTGTTGAGGGCGTCGATCTTGGCCTGGATGTCGTCGCGCGAGGCGCCGGAGTCGGGCTTGATGGCGTCCTTGAGGGCGACGAGCGCCTCGTCGACCGGGCCGCGGAGCTCGGCCGAGACCTTGTCGCCGGACTCGGCGAGGAACTTCTCGGTGGAGAACACGAGGGACTCGCCCATGTTGCGGGTCTCGGTCTCCTCGCGGCGGACCTTGTCCTCCTCGGCGTGCGCCTCGGCGTCCTTGACCATCCGCTCGATCTCCTCCTTCGACAGGGCCGACCCGCCGGAGATGGTGATCTTCTGCTCCTTGCCGGTGCCCCGGTCCTTCGCGGAGACGTTGACGATGCCGTTGGCGTCGATGTCGAAGGTGACCTCGACCTGCGGCACGCCGCGCGGCGCCGGCGCGATGCCGGAGAGCTCGAAGGTGCCGAGCGGCTTGTTCTGCTGCGCGATCTCGCGCTCGCCCTGGAAGACCTGGATGAGCACGGAGGGCTGGTTGTCCTCGGCCGTCGAGAAGACCTCGCTGCGCTTGGTCGGGATGGCCGTGTTGCGCTCGATGAGCTTGGTGAACAGCCCGCCCTTGGTCTCGATGCCCAGGCTCAGCGGGGTGACGTCGATGAGGAGGACGTCCTTGCGCTCACCCTTGAGGACACCGGCCTGGAGGGACGCGCCGAGCGCGACGACCTCGTCGGGGTTGACGCCCTTGTTGGGCTCCTTGCCACCGGTGAGCTCCTTGACGAGCGCGGAGACGGCCGGCATGCGGGTGGAGCCGCCGACGAGGACGACGTGGTCGATGGCGGCCAGGTCGATGCCGGCGTCCTTGATGACGTTCTGGAACGGCTGCTTGGTGCGGTCGAGGAGGTCCTTGGTCATCTGCTCGAACTGGGCGCGGGTCAGCGTCTCGTCGAGGTGGATGGGACCGTTCTCGGACATCGAGAGGTACTGGAGCGACAGGTTCGTCGAGCTCGCCGACGACAGCTCCTTCTTCGCCTGCTCGGCCGCGTCGCGCAGCCGCTGCATCGCGATCTTGTCCTTCGACAGGTCCACGCCCGAGGTGTTCTTCACCGTGGTGAGGAGGTGGTTGACGACGCGCTCGTCCCAGTCGTCGCCACCGAGGGCGTTGTCGCCCGAGGTGGCCTTGACCTGGATGGTGGCGAAGCCGTCGTCCGGGTCCTTGCCGACCTCGAGGAGGGAGACGTCGAAGGTGCCGCCGCCGAGGTCGAAGACGAGGATCAGCTCGTCCTCCTTGCCCTTGTCGAGGCCGTAGGCGAGCGCCGCGGCGGTGGGCTCGTTGACGATGCGCAGGACGTTGAGGCCCGCGATCTCGCCGGCCTCCTTCGTCGCCTGGCGCTCGTGGTCGTCGAAGTACGCGGGGACGGTGATGACGGCGTCGGTGACGGTCTCGCCGAGGTAGGACTCGGCGTCGCGCTTGAGCTTCTGGAGGATGCGGGCGCTGATCTCCTGCGCGGTGTACTTCTTGCCGTCGACGTCGTCGGAGCTCCAGTCGGTGCCCATGTGGCGCTTGACCGAGCGGATCGTGCGGTCGGCGTTCGTCACGGCCTGGCGCTTGGCGATCTCGCCGACGAGCACCTCACCGCCCTTGGAGAACGCGACGACCGACGGGGTGGTGCGACCGCCCTCGGCGTTCGCGATGATGGTGGGCTCGCCGCCCTCGAGGACGGCGACGGCGCTGTTCGTGGTGCCGAGGTCGATTCCGACTGCACGGGCCATGGTGGCTGCTCTCCTTGATGGTGCGGACTGCGGGTTGAGTGCTCTGGGCTCAAGGTAGACCGGCGGGTCCGGGTTGACCAAACCAGCCGGCTGAAACTTGCGCTCACCCGACTCAA